>CAZWHC010000009.1:0-232042 GCA_964633505.1 uncultured Rikenellaceae bacterium
TCATTTCCTCCGGATATATCTCCCTTGAAACCATTCCGATATCGACCATATTGGTAAGCGCATCCGTAATGCCTTTCCCCGCTCCTCCGGCCGAAATGTCGATCCTGACGCCGGGATTTGTCTTTCTGAATTCCTCAGCCCATTTTACAGCCATCGGATAAAGGGCCCATGCCCCGGAAAGTGATATCGTCCCTTTGATCTGTTCCTGTGCTGTTAAACCTGAAGTGAAAAGGTTCAGGATAAACGGAATAATAAGAATGCGGAATGAAGCCTTAAGGTTTGTCATAATATTATAGTCATTTAAAATTCATGCCAAGAAGCTGTGGTTTAAAAGTCAGGCCCAGATATATCCAGGTCAGGTTGTATTCACTATTGCCGCTTTTCTTAACGATCTGAAAACTTTCGGTCGGAAGCATGTAAGAAAATCCCAGATCTACCTTTGTTATTGAATTGGGTTTCCATGTAATAAGAAAATCATTTTCAAAACCCAGATACTTATTAATTTCCTTATCATTTAAAAAGTAATTACTCTGAAGATGAAAAGTATGGAAATCGGCTCTCAGATCAAATTTCGCAGAAAGCGGACGAGTCAGGAAAAGATATGGATTTACGAGCCCTGCACCTCCGACATCACCGGGGAATTTGGTGATGAGATCCATCGAACCGTTAAACCTGTGAGCAGTTCCGTAAAGAGGAACAAAGGAATGATCGTTTGGTGAAGAAGAGCCATTTCCCGTCCCGCTGAATATTTCAGCTCCGAAACGGGCAACCATGCCCCCTGAAACAGAGTAGCGGATTTCGGGTTGCAAATACCATGCAGCCAGGTCTTTCCCTGACGGATTTGTCCCGCCCTGGAACCAGGCAGCAAGTGTTGCATATACTCCCTTTTTTTCAGCTTCAATCCTCCCTCCCAGTGTATACCTGAAATTCATCTTTTCAGGATCTGAAGCTCGCTGAAACGCATCAGTGCTGTTCAATGCGGTCAACGTCAGCACATTCCCTGGTTTGTAACGAAGATAGTTGACAGCAAGGAATTTATAATTTGTAAATCCGGATGGCGAATAATCGGTCCCGAAATATTTTTCGGCCGACTGATTGAATGCAAGGGCAAGTTCGGATGTAACTTTCCCGGTATTCAGCCTGAAATTAACGGCATCGTGAACTGCAGCATTAATTCTCCAGTCATTTTCAGAAAACAACCTCTGGTTGTCATAAACGAGACGCTGCCTTCCGATCCTTACAGAAAACTTATTTGATATTATTGGCTCAACCCAGCCTTCAAAAATCTGTAATGTTGCAGCAGTTGAACGGGGATCCTGCTGACCCCAGACCCTGAGATCCTGAACTGAAAACTGCAGTACAAACCTGTTGTCGAAAACGTAGTTTGCGCTGATCCGGAATCTCTGATTGACAAAAAAAGCAGCAGTGGAAGTATCGTTTCTAAGCTGCTGGTATCCGTTCCTGTATTCTGCCCTTGGCCTGTATTCTGCATCTATCCGGAGTTTCTTATCAGACAGTGTTGCCTGCTGCTTTATTGCAAACTCGGCTCTAAGAGAATCTGCAACTTCCTGTGTGACATATTTTTGTTCCACCAGGACATTCAGTACATCATTTGCTGACTGGGCCATTGAAATCAATGGAAAAACTGCAAATACCAGGCATAAAAAACTATACTTCATAATGTCTACCGAATATGTGAACAAAAGTATCGGTTATCCGGTCTCCGGATATAAGTAATATCACGGAATCCGAATAGGTAAAAAAGCTTAACTTTTTATATGGAATTCAAAAAAGGTGCAATCAGAAACCTGTATTATAAGTAATAATCATCAAGGTTAAACTAACCTCGAGAACCTTGCGTTTGAATATGGGAAGTCAACTCCCATTGCAAAAAAGACAAACAGGCCGGATACCAGGGCCGGGATTAATGATTCGATGCTAAAGCCAGGATTTAAAACAGGGGGTTCTATATGAACTGTCGTCATGATAATACCTGCCACCAGTGAAATTATTGCTGTCCACTGGTAAAGGTGCAATCCCAGAAATACAGGTGTCTGAACCTCTCCACGAAGGCTCTCTTCAACGAACCGGCCCATGCTTGTAAGGATAAGATATAATCCTATTATCAGCGATACAGGGCATCCTTTGAGCCAGAGTGAGAGCAGGAGTATGCCTACAACGGTGAGCCAGAGAATCGCATAAAGCTGGGTCGGATGAACCAGCTCACCCTTAAGTCCTGAAATATTGCACACCCTCGAACGGGGATGGAAATAACGGATCCCGATCGCCGGATCTTCGGTCGTTCTTCCATGGCAGCATCCGTTGACAAGACAGCGTAACCTGCCTATTCCCTGTATCCAGGGCATAACAACGGCTCCCACTCCGATGACTGCCCATATATCCGAACCGACAGCCCAGACTGCCAATCCGCCGAAAACCATTCCAAACAATCCGCCATAGTATCCGAAAGGTCTTTTTAATTTTGAAGAACCTTCGATGAGCTGCGCCCAAAGTCCGGCACAGGTATTTACAATCAGGGTGAAAAGCAGTATTGGAAAAGCATATTCCCTTCCGGTAAGTGTCACAGCCAGAAGTATCCCTGCAAAAGTTCCGGCCCCGACATAAAATCCATGGTTGATGACCCTGATCTTCCCGAATATCCACTCCTTCCATGAATTAGCTATCTTCTCTGCCGTATTTCTTAAGAAATTCCATATCCCTTTCCGGTTGAAGGATAACAGGAAAATAATTATTGAACTTGTCAGGTTCAGCAGGGCCGAGCGGCAGTTCGAAAGCTGTATTACAATCAGGAAGAAAATAATGATAAAGAATACTACAGTCATTTTTCCCGATTGCCTGAACAGGGCTATGGCAGAAACTAATAACAGGCTTACCGGCAATGCAACGATCTTAAACGACTCATCCGGGAAATACTGTGCTGCTGCCTCCGGATACAAAAGGGCTGCAAATGAAGATATCCCGGTTGCAAAAAAGCTGGTTACCTCCCATTCCCTGAGAATGTCCTTCCTTTTAAGAAAGAAAGGTGTAAGTATGAAAAATATGGCGCTTAAAAGAGGGAGAAACCTGCTTTCAAATGCAGTAAGTATGCTGAGGGGATTACCGGCTATCGGAGCAACATTTTCGTGAAGCTTAAGTATCAGGAAGTTGCTCCCTGTCCAGAAAACAGCTACCCACAACGAAGAGGTCAGTCTGTCCCTCAGATTCACAACCGACTTAAGGTCTTCGGGATAATCAAGCACAGTCCTTATCGACTGGCCGGGAAATCGCTTTTTAAGATCATCAGTTTCATATCCCAGGACAAGTGATATCATTCCCAGGATTGTTAAGGGAGTAACAAGCCAGAAGCCGCTTGCTGAACCTGAATAAAGGAAAAACCCTGTAATAAGCAGGCCAAAGCCCCAGTAAATGGGGTGTCTGAACAACCTGTAGGGTCCACGGGTGACAAATACAGGAGGAGGATAAGCATTCATTGGCAGCCCCCTGCCATAAATTTTCAAAGCGATCATTGCCCATACCATCAGTGAACCTCCCGCAATCATCAGTATCCCTCCTGTTACTTCCGATTTAATAGCCGGCAGTTTAATGACATCGACGGTCAGTTTAGCCCAGATCCACAGGAGACATGGAAAGATCAGCATGAAAAATACTGCATAAATTATTTTCCCAATTGTTGAATTACTATTCTTCATATCCTGATCATCATCTAAAGTTACGAAATATATCAAACTGACTTTTTTCCCCAGTGAGACCATTTTTTATCGGATTATTAATCAAAGACTGTCAAACAGAAAATCAGGTAAGGGATTTTAGAATAGAAAAAGTAAATTTGCATAGATTTTGGTCCCCCGGACGAGTGCACTGTTTTAGTCCGGACGTATACAAGTCGCCCCATTTCAATCATGATATAAAATGATACTTTCAAAGAAGACCAGATACGCAATAGTGGCTCTTTCAAGGCTTGCCAGGGAATATGGAAACGGACCGATTCAGATAAAGGAGATCTCTGTAAATGAGAATATCCCGCAGAGTTTTCTCGAAAACATACTCCTTGAACTGAAGAAGATGGGGATCCTCGGAAGCCAGCTTGGAAAATCGGGCGGGTATTATCTTCTCAGGAAGCCCGGTGAAGTGAACCTTGCCGATATTATCGATCACTTTGAAGGAACACTTTCGCTTCTTTACTGTGTCTCTGAAAAATCATACCGTCCCTGCGAGTTTTGCAAGGATGAGGTAACATGTCAGATAAGAAAAGTATTTAAGGAAGTCCACGACAAAACTATTAGCATTCTTAGAGACGCGACCCTTAATACCCTGATTCAGCGTTAAATTTGTCTTAAAACCGGGGAAATACTTGATTTTAATCAATTAAGTTGATAGATTTGCTGAACATTTTTCGGGAGATATTGTTCATAAGGTTATGAGAAAAATACTCGGCATAGTGTTTTCTGTCTTATTGCTTGTCCCGGCGATAAAGCTCAGCCTCGACCGGCATTATTGCTGCGGGAAACTGGCCGACGTAAAAGTTTCAATATCAGGCTTACTGGCAACATGCGGAATGGTGAATGAAGACCAGTCTCCATTGGGAATGCCGGTATTAAAGGGAAAATGCTGCGAAGACCATCTGACAATACTGAATTTAGATTACAGGTATTATCCTGAAACTCCATATTATAATAATCTGAAACCAGCAAGGGATATTCCTGCTGAGGAGTACCCCCATATGTATTCATTAAGGAATTCCGTAACAGAAACCAACTCCGGATTCATTCCGCCAGGCAGGCATTTTACTCCCGGACCTGAACAGGCGGTAATCTGCCTGTTCCGTATCTGATTTTCCATAATCCCGATCATCTGATCTTAATGTAAATACCTGTATATGGGACTTATGTTCCATTTATTCAGGTCGTTGCATCTTACTATTTTCTTACAACAATTTAAACTTATAAACATGAAAACAATAACACTTTTTATTGCAGTGGTGTTTGCCGCCAATCTCAGTCTGCGGTCAAATACTGTTAATCAGAATACCTCAACGGCTGTTGCTCAGACAACATTAACCGAGACTTTCAAGGTTTGGGGAAAATGCGATATGTGCAAGACCAGGATCGAAAAAACTGTCAGGGCAGAAGGGGCAACAAATGCAGAATGGGATACAAAGACCCAGATGCTGACTGTTACATACGATCCGTCGAAGACCAATAAGGATGCTCTCAGCAAAAAACTTGCAGCGGTTGGTCATGATACCGAAAAGTACAGGGCTCCCGACGATGTCTATGCTAAGCTGCCGGGATGCTGCCATTACGAAAGAGCAGCTAAATGATACTGAATTTAATTCAATACCCTTTTGCGACTTTGTGATGTCCTTTGTCCCGAGTACTCGGGACGAAGGTTTGCACAAAGGTGCCAAAGGATTTAAAAAACATCGTACTAACAATTATTCAAACAATCCATTGGATTTCAAACTTATTCAATGTTTAACCGGTTAGTAAAATATTTTCTTGAGAACAGGCTTATCACCTTTATCCTTCTTACTGCATTTATTGTGGCAGGGTTGGCGACGATGCCGTTTAACCTTAACACTTCAATTTTGCCTCGTGATCCTGTTCCTGTCGATGCAATACCCGATATAGGGGAAAACCAGCAGATCGTTGCAACGGAATGGATGGGCAGATCCCCTAAGGATATCCAGGATCAGGTCACCTACCCGCTCACATCTGCACTTCTTGGGATACCGGGAGTAAAAACCATAAGAAGCACCTCGATGTTCGGGATGTCGTTCATTTATGTAATCTTTAAAGACAACATTGAATTTTACTGGAGCCGGTCGCGGATCCTTGAAAAGCTGAATTCCTTGCCCCCCGGAACATTGCCTGAAGGAGTTCAGCCCACACTGGGGCCTGATGCAACAGCTCTCGGGCAGATCTTCTGGTACACCCTCGAAGGAAGGGATCCCAAAACGGGTAAACCTGCCGGAGGATGGGATCCTCAGGAGCTCAGGACCATACAGGATTTCTATGTGAAGTACAGTCTTTCAGCTGCCGAAGGTGTTTCTGAAGTGGCTTCGGCCGGCGGCTTCACAAAAGAATACCAGGTTGATCTGAATCCCGAGGCGCTTAAAGCATTCAACGTCACAGTAATGGATGTCATGAATGCAGTCAGGAAAAGCAACCTTGACATTGGAGCTGAAACCATTGAACTGAACAGCGTCGAATATATAATTCGCGGACTGGGATATGTTAAAAGCCTTGAGGATCTCGAACAATCGGTTATTGCAGTAAGGGATAATATCCCTGTGAAAATTAAAAATGTTGCAAATGTTACATTTGGTCCTGGTACCAGGAGGGGTGGTCTCGATAAGGCAGGTTCGGAAGCGGTAGGAGCAGTAGTGGTGGCCCGTTACGGATCAAACCCGATGGAGGTCATTAACAATGTAAAGGACAAAATAAGGGAGATTGAGCCCGGTCTGCCTCAGCGTATCCTTCCCGACGGTACCGTGTCAAAAGTAACAATCGTTCCATTCTATGACAGAACCGCTTTAATAAAGGAAACCATCGGCACTCTCGGATCGGCATTGTCGCACGAAATTCTTATAAGCATCATTGTCATAATAATCCTTGTAATGAACCTCAGGGCATCGCTGATAGTGGCGGGACTGCTGCCGATTGGCGTTCTGATAACATTCATCCTGATGAGGTTAAGCGGCGTTGAGGCAAACATAGTGGCGTTGTCGGGCATCGCTATTGCAATCGGGGTTATGGTTGATATTGGCATCGTGGATGTCGAAAATATCCTCAGGCATCTTGAGATGCCCGAAAATAAGGGGATAAGGGGGAAAAAGCTTATGAAGGTAATATACGAGGCAACAACAGAGGTAAGGGCCGCGGTGGTTACCTCGATTTCAACAACTATCGTAAGCTTTCTTCCGGTTTTTGCAATGCAGGCGCAGGAAGGGAAACTATTCCATCCTCTTGCCTTTACAAAGACTTTTGCACTTATAGCGGCTTTTATTCTTGGAATAGTCGTTCTGCCTACTCTTGTACATATTCTTTTCAATATCAGCTTCAATACAAAAAGAATTAGAAAGATCTTCAACGGTATTCTGATTGGAGCGGGAGTTCTGTTGTTTATAATCTGGCAGGCATGGACGGCCTTTATACTCATTATGATCGGGATCAATAATCTGCTTGCAGATAAATGGCCTGAAGAAAGGAAAAAGTTCCCCGATTATATAAACACCGCCATAGCCCTTTTCTTTGCTACCTGGCATCTCTCGGCAGCCTGGCTTCCCCTGGGTGCACACAACAGCGAATTTGTCAATTTTCTGTTTGTTTCAGGAATAATTGCGGTTATACTTCTTGCATTAATGTCGATGGTCAATTATTATGAGAACATAATCCGCTGGGCGCTGAACCATAAAAGGGAATTCCTTCTGATCCCGGTATTCACTGTGTTATTTGGATTGCTTATCTGGCAGGGATTCGACAGGATCTTTGGATTCATTGCCAACGGAGCTGAAAAGGCCGGGTGGAAAACCATAAGGGAGACTTCGTTCTGGCAGGGCGCTTCTACGGTTTTCCCCGGAACAGGAAAAGAGTTCATGCCCTCGCTGAACGAAGGTTCATTTCTGCTCATGCCCACTGCAATGCCTCATGCGGGTATTGAAAAGAACCTCGAATATGTTGAAATCCTTGATAAGAGATTATCTGCCATCCCCGAGGTAGAGGTGGCCGTCGGCAAATGGGGACGGGTAAATTCGGCCCTTGATCCGGCGCCCGTTCAGATGTTTGAAAATACAATCAACTACAGGCTTGAATATATTCTCGACGTTAACGGCCACAGGGTGAGGTTTAAAACCAACAGGGACGGGAGTTTTATCCTGACAGATAATTCAGTATTCAATCCTGAAAAGGATAAGTTCAGGTTGATCCCTGCCGACAGCCTGATCCCTTACAGGCACGGGGATTATTTCAGGCAATGGCGGCCGCATATAAGAAAGCCTGACGATATCTGGAATGAAATTGTGAAAGTGACGGATATCCCGGGCCTTACTTCGGCGCCTAAGCTTCAGCCGATTGAAACCAGGCTGGTAATGTTATCAACTGGAATGAGGGCCCCAATGGGTCTAAAGGTTTACGGACCCGATCTTGAGTCGATTGAGCATGCCGGACTGGCCTTCGAAAAAGCACTTAAGGATGTTCCTTCTGTAAAGCCTGCATCCGTCTTCTACGACAGGGCAGTAGGCGCGCCCTATCTCGAAATAAAGCTGAACAGGGAGGCCATGGCCAGATACGGGATGACAGTCGCCGATGTCCAGGAGATCCTCCAGGTAGCCGTTGGCGGCATGACATTATCTACTTCTGTTGAAGGACGTGAGAGATTTCCGCTGCGGGTAAGGTACGCAAGGGAAATGAGGGATAACCCTGAAGATCTTAAGAAGATCCTTGTTCCGGCAATGAACGGCGTTCAGGTTCCGCTGGGCGAGATAGCCGGTATTGAGTATACAAAGGGCGCCCAGATGATAAGAAGCGAGGATACATTCCTTGTGGGTTATGTGATATTTGACAAAGCCGAAGGGAAAGCAGAGGTTGATGTTGTTAATGATGCAGAAAAGATCCTTAAAAGCAAAATCGATTCTGGAGAGATATCAGTGCCTCCCGGTGTGACATACAAATTTGCAGGAAACTACGAAAATCAGTCAAGGGCCACAAAACGGCTTGCACTGGTCATACCTGTAAGCCTTCTGATAATATTGCTTTTGTTATACTTCCAGTTCAGGACCATAACTGCATCTTTAATTCATTTTTCAGGCGTCTTCGTTGCCTTTTCGGGAGGATTTATCATGTTATGGCTTTACGGCAGGCCCTGGTTCATGGACTTTGCCGTAGCGGGAATAAATCTCAGGGACATGTTCCAGATACATCCTGTGAACCTGAGCGTGGCGGTATGGGTCGGGTTCATAGCTCTTTTCGGGATCGCAACGAACGACGGAGTGATAATGGGAACATATATCCATCAGGTGTTTGAGGAAAAGAAACCTTCCTCCGTCAATGAAGTCAGGGAAGCCGTCGTAATAGCCGGCAAAAAACGGGTAAGACCAGCAATGATGACAACAGCTGTCACCGTCATAGCCCTTCTTCCTGTCCTTTCATCAACAGGCAAGGGAGCCGATATAATGGTCCCCATGGCGATACCGACTTTTGGTGGAATGGTGATTCAGGTAATGACAATTTTCGTGGTACCTCTTTTCCAGGCAATATGGAGGGAAAGGGAAGCGCGGAAGTCGCCGGCAGTTTCCATGGAAAATTCAGATAATCAAAACAAAAATGAAGCTTAAAAGATATATAATATTATTGTTTGTCATAACAATGGCAGGATGCCTGGACGGAACATCACAGGCACAGCAGCCTGATGATTCTCTTTTGAAATATCTTGAGATTTCGGCTGCCTCTAATCCTGCCGTAAACCAGAAGTTTTATGAATACAGGGCGGCACTTCAAAAAATTCCACAGGCCGGCAGTATTCCTGATCCTGAGCTTAGCGCCGGCATTTTCATGAAACCCATGGAACTTCTGGGAGGAAATCAGATGGTCGATCTCAGGCTGATGCAGATGTTCCCATGGTTTGGCGTCCTGCGATCGGCAAAGGATGAGATGAGCCTTATGGCCTTAGCAGGCTATGAATCGTTCAGGGATACAAAACTTCAGGTGTTCTATGATGTTCAGCTTACCTGGTACGGGTTATACAAAATCAGGAAGAATATCTCCATTACGGAAAAGAATATGGGGATACTGAATTCTATTGAAAAACTTGCCCTTGCTAAGTTTAAAAGTGCATCAGTTTCAGTATCTGCTATTCAGCAGACAAATTCTGCAACAACGGGGCAAAATGACGGAAATGGAGGATTGGCGGCAACATCCGCAATGCAGGGCATGGGAAACAGCCAGGAAAATCCTTCACAGGGAAACCCGATACAGGCATCTGGGAATATGGAGCAATCGTCAATGGGATCAGCGCCTGGGACACCGGGACTGGCCGAACTTTACCAGATCCGTATCGAATCAGCAGAACTTCAGGACAGGATTAAAGGATTGAAGGATCAGGACAGGACCCTGACCGCAAAATTAAACAGCTATCTGAACAGACCTCCTGAAACTTCGGTAAGCACACCGGCTTCACTGAATCCCGATACTCTTGATGTGGCTCTTATAAATGTTTCCGACAGCATATTTAAAAGAAATCCAATGCTGGCAATAATTGATTATGAGACTCAGTCTGTTGATGCCCGGAAGAAAATGGTAAAGGGGATGGGTTATCCGATGGTGGGTCTTGGCCTGAATTATTCCATAATAGGAAAATCAGAGATGTCGGTTTCGGAAATGAACGGCAGGGACATGGTGATGCCAATGGTTTCAGTAACCCTTCCCGTATACAGGAAGAAATACAATGCCATGTCGGCCGAGGCAGATATGTTAAAATCAGCATCACTTTATAAATATAAATCGGCGGCTCTCAGTCTTCAGACAGAATTCTTTGCTGCCATTCAACAGTATCATGATGCTAAAAGGAGAGTAAGTCTGAATCATTATCAGTCGCAGCTGGCATCAAAGTCACTCGACATAACCATCAAAAGTTTTTCTGCATCGGCAGCCTCGCTCACCGACCTGTTAAGGATGAGACAACAGACCTTTGATTATGAACTCAGGGAATCGGAAGCGCTTGCCGATCTGAATGTTGCAGTTGCATCACTTAAACGTTTAATGGCCGTTTCGGAAATAAAAGAATAAAAAGCAATGAAAAAATCAATGATCTTTTCATACAGATACCTAAACTTCAGTCTGGTTCTTATCCTTGGAATTTTTCTTGGATGGCTTGTATTTCATCCGGCACACAAACACGAGTCAGAGGCAGTACCTGTAAAAGAGGCTTCACAGGAGACGATATGGACATGTTCCATGCACCCGAATATCCGTATGAAGGAACCCGGGCTATGCCCAATATGCGGAATGGAACTTATTCCCCTGGATCAGGGAGTCAGTTCCACAACCGACCCTGATGCCGTTCACCTTACGACCGAAGCAGCTAAGCTTGCAGATGTCATGACTTCAGTGGTGACAAAAGGTACTTCGCTCAGGGAGCTGAGGCTATACGGCAGGGTTGAAGCGGATGAAAGGCTGCTTCAAAATCAGGTGGCCCATACATCCGGTCGTATTGAGAGTCTGGATGTTAATTTTACTGGAGAATCTGTTTCTCAGGGTCAGCTGCTTGGCCGCATCTATTCGCCGGGGCTGATAACTGCACAGCAGGAACTGCTCGAAGCGGCAGAGATGAAGGAAACTCAGCCATCGATCTATGAAGCCGCAAAGGAAAAACTGAGGCAGCTGAAACTGATTGAAAAGCAGATTTCGGAAATTGAGTTAACAGGTGAGGTTCAGAGCAGTGTCGGGATCTTTTCAAATACAAACGGTGTGATAATATCAAAAAGGATTAATAAAGGGGATTATGTATCACAGGGAACGATTTTGTTCGATATCGCAGATCTTTCATCGGTATGGATACTGTTTGATGCCTATGAGAGTGATCTTCCCTACCTGAAAAAAGGAGAACAGGTCTCTTTTACCCTTCAGGCGCTTCCGGGCGAAAATTTTACCGGCAGGATAGCATTTATGGACCCTGTTGTTGATCCTGTAACACGGGTTGCAAAAGTAAGGGTGGAAGCTGCCAACCCTTCGGGTAAACTGAAACCGGGAATGTTTGCCTCAGGTATTGCAAAGGCTGAACCTGAAGGATCAGGGAATAACCTTGTTATACCCCGGTCGGCCGTTCTGTGGACAGGAAAACGGTCGGTAGTATATGTAAAAGTGGGTAATCGTGAAGATCCTGTATTTAAAATGCGCGAAGTAGAACTTGGACCCCGGCTTGGTGAAGGTTACGCAGTAAAGAACGGCCTGACTGAAGGAGAGGAAATTGTTACGAACGGGACTTTCAGTGTCGACGCTGCAGCACAGCTTCAGGGACTGCCAAGTATGATGAACCAAACGGCTGTAACGGTTTCACCATCGCACGATCATGCAAAGATGGATAACAACGGCGACATCATGAACGAGACATTTCCTGTTTCCGGCAATTGCGGGATGTGCAAGGAACGTATTGAAAATGCTGCAAAATCAGTGAAAGGAGTCATTTCAGCGGAATGGGATATGCCGGATAAAATGATTAAACTCCGATTTAACATTTCTTCCACATCTCTTGAGACAATACA
Organism: uncultured Rikenellaceae bacterium; assembly: GCA_964633505.1. Taxonomy (GTDB): domain Bacteria; phylum Bacteroidota; class Bacteroidia; order Bacteroidales; family VadinHA17; genus LD21. The sequence goes on from CAZWHC010000009.1 coordinate 12,281, forward strand.
GAAGGCAATTGCTGCAGCCGGCCATGATAACGGAAAGTTCAGGGCTCCGGATGAGGTATATTCAAAATTGCCTGAATGCTGTCTTTACAGGAAGTGAATTTCAAAGCTTCACACTTATTGAACTAACCCGAATGGTTGTTGTTGAAGTTAAGGATTTGCTAATATCATAATAAGATGCGATCCATTAATAAAAAGCTTGCTGATCTGCGTATTGAGTATAATATCGGAGAGACTGCTTCCGGTGTCTTTTCAGACAATCCCATTGACCAGTTTGAAAAATGGATGGAAGATGCCATCAGTTCATCAGCGGCTATACCTAATGCAATGCATCTTTCGACCGTTGGAGATGATGGCAGGCCGTTGGGCAGGATTGTCCTTCTTAACGGGCTTGATGAAAGAGGATTTATCTTTTATACTAATTATGAAAGCCGGAAAGGCCAGGATCTGAAACACTGCCCTTATGCCTCGCTGACTTTCTTCTGGAGTGAATTATTCCGTCAGGTCAGAATTGAAGGAGAAGTATTCAGGTTACCTGAATCCGAATCTGATGACTACTTCAGGAGCCGTCCCCGTGAAAGCCGGATAAGCGCAGCGGCGTCGGAGCAAAGTAATATACTTGAAAGCAGGGAATACCTTGAAAAAAGGATTATTGAACTTGAGAAAAAATACAAAGACCTTCCTGTTCCAAGGCCCTACGGTTGGGGAGGGTATTACTTATCGCCTGACAGGATCGAGTTCTGGCAGGGAAGAACTCAAAGGCTTCATGACCGGATTGTTTATATAAAGGAAGCTGGTGGTATATGGAAAATTCAGAGATTATATCCCTGAATTCCCTGTAAAACCTCCTGATGTAAATTCCCTGCTTATTCCCTGAGTTCCTTCAGCAGCTCCTTTGCATTTTCATACAGTGGCCTGTGTTTCCTGCGCCAGATCAGATATCCAATAAATCCCGAAATAAGGATAAGTGGTATATAAAATGCCTGCAGAATGAGTATCCTGTTAAGAGGTGATAGTGAAGTAAACCTGTGGAACACTGAGATTGAAAAGCCGGCGTCAATAAGTAATATGGAAGGAAGGACGAAAAAAAACTGACTGAAACTAAATCTGTACCTGTGTGCTGCGCGGGTAAGCATCTCTGCGGATGACAATGAATAATCAACCTTGCTGAAATCCCGAACCTTATGCTTAAAGAGGACCGCGAAAATAATGAATGCGCTTATATAGCAGAATCCTGAAATTCTGTCATGCAATTTGAGTTCGGGATCAGGATTTAGAATCATCAGGCCAGTATAAATGATTATCATAACAATATAGAGCCACTTCATATTTTTCATCATCCTTGCAAGCCTGTCATCTTGCCTCCTCAGTCTCGATACCAGAGAGCCCAGGTTATTGAAGTTATCATTCCCGGAGGTATTTCCGGATGATGTTGAGTCATGGATATCAGTTTTCATATGTGCCTCCTTTAATTCTTTCTCTTAAACTTTCCTTGATCCTATGGATTTTCACCCTTACATTTGATTCTGAAATCCCGATGATTTCTGCTATTTCCCTTGTTGAAAGATCATCCAGTACAAGTCCCATAATTGCCTTGTCGATAATGCCCAGGTTATTCAGATGAATTTTAAGATCCTGTAATTGTTGTTCCTTTATAACAGGGTTATCCTCCTCGTCAATCAGAAGGTTTTTAAGGTTTGGTGTTTCTATATCGATGTTCAGTTTCATCTGCTTATAGCTTTTACCTGCAAAATCCAGGGATGTATTTACTGCAATTCTGTAAATCCATGTCCCTATCGATGCTTCACCCCGGAATGACTCAAGGCTTCTCCAGATATTTATCAGTATTTCCTGATATATATCTTTCTGGTCTTCTGCAGACGGAGCATAATATCTGCAGATTCGCTTAAGCCTGTCTTTGTTTTCGGCAATTATCTTCCTGAACTTTTCTTCCTTGTTATCCATAAAGGATCAGTTTTCATTCAATTAGTCGGTGGATTATATTATTTGTTACAGAAAAAGTATTGTTTTTCGGGATGATACCTTTTTATCAATCGTATTAACAGGATCAATAATTAAAGTTATATTACTTTCAGGAATCCTTAATCTGTAATCCAAAATAGTTTGGATATCAATACATACGGATGATAATAACATCCTGCCTGTTCCGGGAGATCCCTCATTCCCCCCGGCTTCTCCAAATATAAATTGTCATTCCGAATCACGCCACAGCGTGATGAGGAATCCCTTGCCTGACCACGGATGAAACAAAAAGCCTGACCCAGGTCGCTAACAAAATGCAACGTATTAAGGTACTGCTTTTAATACGTTGATATTGTTATCCAGTTAAAAAAGGAAGGATTAGAGAAACTCTGTCAATAGTAAATATTCATCCGGAAAAACATAATAGTTACAGCCAAAAATTAACTGTAATATGTAATAAGGTTTTGCAATTTCATTTTTCAATAGATAAATTTATCATCTTTGGCAATCACTGAAAACTAAACAAACATGAAAAATCTTCTTCTATGTCTTGCAGGAATAATAGCATTAAGTTCCTGCACCGGTGGTTCAGTTAAGGAAGCCGGAAACAGTTGCTGCAGCTGCAATAAGGATTCGATGATAGTAGTAATGCGTTTTGAGCGTAAGGTAAAGCCCGAATTTGTTTCATTCTTCAAGCAATCGTTCGATGCCTGCAAAGCCGAAGTATTGTCAAAAGAACCGGGATGCCTCGATTATTCACTTTTCCAGTCCTATACCGACAGCACCCTTTTCTGCCTGACAGAAGCATGGAAGACAAAAGGTGACCATAATGCTCATATGCAGCTTGAGCATACAAAAAAACATATTGCCGAAATAAAGGGGATTAACGATACAACCTTCAGGTCCAAAACCAATTATACATACTGGGTCTGCCCCGGGGCAAACGAAAAGAAATAACTCTTAGTGTATAAAATATTTGAACGGGGACTCTCCTTCTGAAAAGAACCTGAAGGGAAGTGCCCCTTTTCTATTCCTGAATTATCCTGATTTCAGAAGTCATCTCCATCGCCTTTCTGTAAACAGCGCTTACACCGCAATACTTCTCTGATGAGAGGTCAATTGCCTTCTGAAGCTTGTCGGGAGGAAGTTCTTTACCCCTGAATTCATATATGATGTGCATTTTGGAAAAATGCCTGGGATGTTCCTCTGTCAGATCTCCTTCTACAATTACATTTAGTCCTTCAATATCTACGCGCATTTTTTTCAGGATGGCCACAATATCCATAGCGGTGCAGCCACCCAGGGCCGAAAGCATAAGAAGCTTAGGCCTCGGACCGCGGTCTTCACCCCCTACCGAAGGATCGGCATCAATAATCAGTTTATGGCCGTTTATTTCAGATTCGAAGGCCATATTGCCAAGCCATTGTGTCGAAACAGATTCTTTTTTTGCCATACAGGTCTTTTCTTTATATTTCTGAGTTCCGTATTTGATTCATAAGAAAATCCTTTGTTTTTACACCGACGAAGCGGTTGACTTCTTTTCCGTTCTTAAAGAGAACCATTGTCGGAATATTCCTGATTTTATGCTTTTGTGCAAGCTCACGGTTTTGTTCCACATCAACCTTACCGACATAGGCATTCCCGTTAAGATCACCCGCCAGGTCATTAAGAACAGGAGCCATCATCCTGCAGGGGACACACCAGTCGGCCCAGAAATCAACAAGGAAAACTTTATTTTTGGTCTGATGATCAAAATTTTTATCAGTTAGCTTAATTATGTCATCATTGTCCTCAACGACAGGAGTATTTTTAATTTTTGCCCTTGCAACAAGATACAATACTGCAAATGCAAGGATCAAAGTGCCTGTAATAATCAAAACTGTATCCATATTATATTTCTGCTGGTTGTTTTTGTCTTACTTTTAAATCGTTTATATATGCTGATGCAGCAAGAGCTGCAATGGTTCCATCCCCTACTGCTGTTGTAACCTGTCTGTATTTCTTTGCCGTGCTGTCGCCGGCTGCATATACCCCATCAATATTTGTCGACATATTGCCATCAACAATTATTTCCCCCCACTGGTTCAGACTTACAAGTCCTTTCAGGAATTCCGTGTTGGGAACATAGCCTATAAAGATGAATGCACCATCGGTTTTGAAATTGATTATTTCTCCGGTTTTAAGGTTCTTTATATCAACGCTCTCAATCTTTTCATTTCCATTGAAGCCTGTCACGACCGACTCCATCAGAAAGCCGATCTTCTGGTTTTTGCTCGCTTCCTCAACAGCATGCTCAAATGCCTGGAAATGGTTAAACTGATGTACAACAGTCACCCTGCTTGCATATTTTGTAAGAGAAACAGCTTCTTCAAGCGCGGAATTTCCTCCTCCCACAACAATTATCTCCCTGTCTGTGAAAAAGTCGCCGTCGCACGTTGCACAATAGGAAATTCCCCTTCCTTTGAAATCGTCCTCTCCCCTTACGCCCAGTGTTCTGGATCTTCCGCCCGGAGAAAGGATGATTGCATCGGCTGTATAAACAGTTCCGTCAGCAAGGATGACCTGTTTCAAAGGATCATTTAGTTCAAGCCTGTTTATCGAAATGTTTGCCCTGATTTCGCAGCCAAAGTTCTTTGCCTGTTTTTTCATTATGGTTGAAAGTTGGTATCCGCTTATGCTTTCCACTCCCGGATAATTGGCAATTTCATGGGTAAGAACCATCTGTCCGCCAACTGTGCCTTCATTTAAGATCAATGTCCTTACCCTTGCCCTGGAAAGATATATGCCGGCTGTAAGACCGGCAGGCCCAGCTCCTATTACAATAGCATCATAATGATTAACAGCATCCATAATTATGCATTTACAGTTGTTGAAAATTCCTTATCAAGAATTGCCGTGACCTGCTCCCTTGTCTGGATGCTCGATGTGGCTTTGACAACTTTGCCGTCTTTATAATAAATGGTGAAAGGAATTCCCATAAATCCGCGGACTTCCGGAAGGGACCTTATAATCTGGGCTTCCGGATTATCAAACTCCATATCATAGAACTTCACATGCCTGTATTCATCCTCAAGTTCTTCGGCAATTCCGTAAACAGGGATACACATCGGGCCCATACGGCCGCAGATCACCATTACATTTTCATTTTCGCTGATAGCCTTATTAAGGTCGGCTGCTGATTCGAGATGTTTAAGATTTGTGTATAACATGACTTTTTAGTTTAAAATTTCTGCTGCAAAATTATACTGCCTCTGAAGACTGATAAAGAAAATGCCTCTCGTAGAAGACAACCTCCCGGTTGAAACAGATCAACTTTTTTATTGATTTAGATTAATTTTGAGCTATTCTCTCTTTATTCTTCATATTTTTCGGGTATGAAAACAATTTTTGAGACCGACAGGGACTATATATGCGACATCCAGGCTCCCTGTTTCAGGAATCTGACACCGGAGGAGACCGAATTCATAAGGGCCGGGAAAACACAGGTGCTTTTCAGGAAAGGTGATAATCTGACCAAACAGGGGGCATTTACTTCTTATGTGCTGTTTCTTGTTAATGGTCTGGCAAAGCAATATCTTGAAGGTGACAGCACAAAGACATTTAATCTGAGGATCGTAATGCCCGGTGAATTCCTTGGCTTATCGGCTGCTTTCCATGAAAATCGTTTTGGTTATTCTTCGGTAGCACTTACCGACTCTCAGGCATTTCTCATTGAGAAGGAGGCGATAGCAAAGGTCATAAAACAAAACGGACAGTTCGGATTCAGCCTGATCAAAAGGTATTGTGAACAAAATAACAACCTGCTTACAATTGTCCGTAACCTTAACTATAAACAGATGAACGGTCGTCTGGCCGATACATTATTATATATCGATTCCCTTAAAGCAGGAACTCCCGAAATTTTCCAGCTTCTTTCACGAAAAGATCTTGCGGATTTCTGCGGTATTTCGACTGAAAGCACAGTGAAGCTTCTGAAAACTTTTGAGAAGGACAGCCTTATTGAACTTCATGAAAAGGATATCATTCTGAAGAATCTCGATTCCCTGGCTGAAATAAGCCGTCGGGGCTGACTGAATAACAAGTCATATATTAATATTTCTTAAAACCCAAAAGTTTTTTGCATTATGAACGAATGTTCATTACCTTTGTAGTGAACCATCGTTCATAATATATGTCACCAAGGCCTTTCAAATTAAGAAGAATAAGCAGCCTTCCATCTGTTTCAGGATTTAAGCCCTATGGCAGTAAAAAGAATTCCGGCAGGGCTGAGACCATTTTTCTCAACCTTGAGGAATATGAAGCTATAAGATTGTGTGATCATGAGATGTTAAGTCATCATGAAGCGTCCATAATAATGTCGGTTTCAAGGCCAACCCTCACAAGAATATATTTAAAAGCACGACAAAAAATTGCAGAAGCTTTTGTTCTTGGTAAACAGATCATTATTGAAGGAGGCAAAATATATTTCGACAGCGACTGGTATTCATGCCGGTCATGCGGTTGTTATTTCAATAATCCAGACAAGCTGGAAGAAATAGTTGCATGCCCTCTGTGCGGCAGTAAAGAATTCCGGACTTACACCCCCGATAATGGCAGTGTAGATGAAGATCTTTCAAGATGCTCAGATATCTGTTTATGCCCATCCTGCGGATATGAAACTCCTCACAGGTTTGGCTGTCCCTGCATGGAGGAGATATGTCCCGCGTGTGGAAAACACTTAGTAAGGAAAGGATCTCCATATTTCAGTCATTAATATTATCATAATCAATGAAAGTAGCAATTACAAGTAACGGAAACACGCTTGAAAGCAAACTGGATCAGCGTTTTGGGAGATGTCAGTATTTTACGATCTATGATACTGAAACAAAAGGTATTGAATTTCTCCCAAATCCAAATAAAGACACACAGGAGGGAGCAGGTCCTGCCTCTGTGCAGCTTGTTGCTTCACATGGTGTCCAGAAAATAATCTCCGGAGAGTTCGGCATTAAGATCAAGTCTTTGCTCGACAGCCTTAAAATCCAGATGGTAGTTCTGAAGCAACCCGAAAAAAGTATACAGGAAATTTTAGATATGTTAAACCATTAAAACAGGAGGTAATTATGCCAGGTTTTGACAAAACAGGTCCGTTGGGAAATGGCCCGATGACAGGGCGCAGGATGGGCCGGTGCACAAATTACGGCATGGGTTCGAAAAAAGCAGACAATGCCGGAACTGATGAAACTGATGTCAGATTGCAGGATAACCTGCCCGGCAGGGGTCTTGGATTCGGAAGAAGACCGGGTGCCGGAAAAGGAATGAAAAGAGGAACCGGACGAAAAAACAGGTTTGGCAATAATTCCTGAAAATTCAGGGAAATTTATTATTATTTTTTTTACATAACTTATTGATTCATAATATGAAAAAAAGAATTGCCATTCCGTTGGAAAACGGGATATTATGTTCTCATTTTGGTCATTGTCAGCAGTTTGCAATTATTGATGCTGATGTTGAAAAAATCTCAGCGGCTCAATTTATAACTCCTCCTCCGCACGAACCCGGATTATTGCCGGGCTGGCTTGCCGAAAAAGGAGTTACGGATGTAATCGCGGGAGGAATGGGACAAAGGGCTATAGGTTTGTTCAACAGTGAAAAGATTAACGTTTTTGTAGGAGCGCCCCTTAAAAGTCCTGAAGAACTTGCAAATGATCTCCTGAACAACAGGCTTGAATCAGGGGCAAATTATTGCGATCACTGATAGTTTGAGGGATTATTGTCTTCAGAAATAAACTTCCAAAATGATATCATTCGGCCCTGTACCTTCAAGAAGGCTTGGAAAGAGCCTTGGGATCAATAATATCATTCCTCCAAAAACCTGTTCTTACAATTGTATCTATTGTCAGGTTGGAAAGACAATACGAAAAACCAGCGAAAGGGAAATTTTTTACGAACCTCAGTTAATTTACGAGAATGTTACAAGGCACCTTGAAACGATAGGGAAAGATAATCTGCCTGATTATCTGACCTTCGTTTCAAACGGAGAACCAACCCTGGATAAAAATCTTGGCAAAAGTATAAGATTGCTTAAATCAACGGGGATTCCGGTTGCTGTAATTTCAAACGCATCAACTCATTATAATAGTTCCGTAAAAGATGATCTGGGTCAGGCTGACTGGATATCCCTGAAAATGGATGCCGGCGACATCATTACATGGTATCTTGTCAACAGGCCTGTAAAGGGCCTGAATTTCTGCAGGATGCTGACCGAAATAATGAATTTCAGCAGCGCATATTCAGGCAGGCTCTTCACTGAAACCATGCTGGTAAGCGGATTTAATGATTCGGCAGAGAATATATCGGCGCTGGCAGGCATGATTAATGATATAAACCCGGAGAAGGCTTATCTGGCTGTTCCAACCCGTCCTCCTGCAGAGAAAGCAGTAAAGCCGCCTGAAGTTGAAAAATTGAATTTGGCCTGGCAACGTTTTAATAACCTGAAAATAAAAACAGAGTTGCTGACAGGATTTGAAGGTACGGATACGGGGTTTACCGGAAACATTTACGAGGATATCCTGAATATCACAGCAGTTCATCCCTTAAGAGAGGATTCCCTGCTTAAGTTAATTCAGAATGACGACGCGGATTATTCCGTTGTTGACTCCCTTATTAAGCAGCATCTTATCAAGATGGTAATTTACGAAGGAAGTAAATATTTCATAAGAGATTATCACAGAGTCGTTTGATAAATGGAAGTTCCAGTAGTTTTATTTGGGTCGCCGGATCAACCTCCTGAAAGGTGTTTTTGCAATTGACCCTATTCCTTCAGAAGACAGATTGAACGGGATTATAAGATTATCGAATAACATTAGTAAAAAAATGCCAACCTTATTTGAAGAACTTGAAAAGGATGTACGATTCCGGGAGGGTTTAAAAGCCTGTCTCAATTGCGGTGTCTGTACTGCAATATGTCCAGCCGCTGCTGTAAGTGATTATGATCCGCGAAAGATAGTTAATACCGTACAGGTGAAAGACGAGGAAGAACTTGAGAAACTTCTTAAAGGCGATGAAATCTGGAGATGCGGTGAATGCCTTTCATGCAAAACAAGATGTCCGCGCGGAAATGTTCCCTGCTATATAATACAGTCGCTTAGAGGATTATCAATAGAAAAAGGATTCTTTACTGAAAGTCACCAGGGAAGAAAACAACTTGCCATCAAACGAACAGTAGGAGATCATATCCTTAAATATGGATACTGTATCTATATAGATGAGGTTGACAATGAGACATATCCAGAACAGGGGCCTGTATGGAAATGGATGAGAAAAAACAGGAAATCCATTCTGAAACGGCTCGGGACAAGTTATGGAGAGTACAAGGCTGGAACTCTGAGAAATACAAACAAGAAATCGCTTGAAGACCTTCAGAAGATTTTTGACGAAACAGGAGGCACAAGGAGATTTGAAAAAATAGAATCTTACTCTTCTGAAATTGCGGGAAAAATGAACAAGGAGTTCTCCGGGGAAAAAGATGAATACTGGAGATACCTGTACAATGAATAGTCGCTGGTCAATTGTTTATGGTTCAATGTGAATCATTTCAAACAGGCAGGCAATAATAATTGGAGCTGTTGAATATTATATAAGCAATGTGAAAGGATGAAATCCGTTAAAAATGAAATATGGGCCGCTTACCAGAAGGAAATAGCAGATGATCACTATTATTTTGCGCGCAGTTGCATCAGGCAGAACATATTTCCTGCTGCAGAAAATCTATTTATGAATATTCTGAGAGATGATCTCGGGAAGGACATTTTTGATGACGAAAAGCAAACTACCTGCACAGGTATAGCATATCATTCCGGCCTGGTGCCCATGGAAACCACAATGACTGTCGTGGCCCGGCAGTTTGCATTGATGAATGAATCAGGATATGAGAATTTTGTTGTGTCGTGTGTTACATCATTCGGTATATATGCTGAAATGCTTGAAACATGGAAACATTTCCCGGAAACAGAAAAACAGACCCGTGAAGCACTGAAAAGAGCGACAGGAAAGGATTTTACCATACCGAAAAATATTGTTCATGCAAGTGATATCATATATAAGTTCCGAAAGGAAATCGCCACACATGCAAAATTCAGGCTGGTAAATGCAAGAACCGGAGAACCGCTTAAAGTTGTTGAGCATATAGGATGCCACTATGCAAAGATCTTCCCATTTCATGGGGTCGGCGGAGCAGAATATCCTTATGTGCTTGCCGGAATGATAGATGAATGGGGAGGCCTGCAGATCGATTACCCTGAAAGACGTCATTGCTGCGGATTTGGATTCAGGCAATATCTGATAAAGTCAAACCGGGGCTATTCTGCTGCAAATTCCAAAATAAAATTTGATTCAATGCAGCCTTTCAAACCTGATCTTATTATAGCAAACTGCCCCGGATGTACATTTTTCCTCGACAGGTGGCAATATGTGATTGCAGAACAGGAAGGAATAACCTATGGTGAAAACGGATACGGTATACCTGTTCTTACATACGAAGAAATTGCAGGGCTTCTCCTTGGTTATGATCCATGGGATATAGGATTGCAAACCCATCAGGTAACTGTAGAACCTCTGCTTGATAAACTGGGGATCCATTATGATCCCGGTAAAAAATACCTTGGCGTCAATGGTGAGGATATCGGCAGACCTGAACTTCCCGATGTACTCAAATGCATTTAGAAAGAAAATAATAAAAGACTACACTAATGATGAATAATAAAATTAAAATCGGTATTATTATCTGCGACCGGTATAATACATGTGCCGGAGGTAAATGCTTCAGATCTGCGGCCGCCCGTGAAGGTGCGTTTTCAATATACGGGGATAAGGAAATTGAAATAGCAGGATTCACAACATGTGGAGGTTGTCCGGGTGGAAATATTGAATATGTCCCTGAAGAAATGAAAAAGAACGGCATAACCCATATTCACTTTGCGACCGGCTTCATAGTAGGATATCCTCCATGCCCTTACATGGAATATTTCAAGAACTTTATTGAGGAAAAATACGGGATGACTGTAATATCCGGAACACATCCGATCCCTCAGAAATACTATCTGACCCACCTGAAACTGGGAACCTGGGACACGGAATTTCTTGGTGATGCAGCTAAACAGGTAACTGTTGATGAACCTACCCGTGCCAGCTATGATTAAAATTGCTGTAGCCAGCGGAAAGGGAGGGACAGGCAAAACGTTTGTTGCGACAAATATTTTCTATTCCCTGTTAAAGAATAATATTGATACCCTGCTTGTTGATTGTGATGCAGAAGCACCAAATGACCTCTCTTTCTTTAAGGCGGATCCGGTAAGCTCTCTTGATGTAACACAGCTTATTCCTGTTATTGACACAAACATGTGTTCCTTTTGCGGGAAATGTCACGAATACTGTAATTACAATGCGATATTCATCCTTCCACCGATCAAAATGATAAAGGTGATTGATGATCTGTGCCATGGCTGCGGAGCATGCAGTTTTGCATGCGGATATGGAGCGATAAACGAAAAACCGGTAAGGCTTGGTACCGTAAGTACTTATTCGTTCAATGGCTTATATTCAATTCTGGAGGCACGAACCAGAATTGGAGTGATGTCGCCTGTTCCGGTTATTAAATCAGCTATCAGGCAAGCTGGAAACAAAGCCCGGATTGCTATTCTTGATTCTCCCCCGGGAACATCATGTCCGTTTATTCAGACCGCGTCTGCATCTGATTATGTTATTCTTGTAACAGAACCAACACCATTCGGATTAAGCGACCTGAAACAAAGTATTTACACCCTCAGAAAGATTAAGAAACCTTTCGGAGTTATAATAAACCGTGCGGGACTTGGCAGCAGTGATGTTTATCACTGGATGGAGGAAAATAAAATTCCTCTGCTTGGGGAAATTCCATTTGATGAAAAAATAGCCCGGATCTATTCCGAGGGGAGGTTACTTGCTGAAGACGATCCTGAATATCGTGATGAGTTCTTTGAATTAATAAACAAGGTTGTCCGGATGATTACAAATCAGATAACAATAGTTCAGAACAAATGAGGCAGATAGCTGTAATAAGCGGAAAAGGAGGAACCGGAAAATCGAGCATAAGCGCTGCATTTGCCACCTTAAACAATGAAGTTGTTATTGCCGACTGTGACGTTGATGCTGCAAACCTGTATCTTCTTTTCAGCCCGTCGGATGAAGAAGAACATGTATATATTGCAGGCTATAAAGCATTGATTGATTATACACTCTGTTCAGGATGCGGTTTGTGCGCCGGTCATTGCAGGTTCGATGCGATCTCGTATCAAAATAACAGGGTAATAATTGATGAGGTATCATGCGACGGATGTTTCCTTTGCTCAAGGATATGTCCTGAGAAAGCCATAAGGATGATCCCCAACGATCAAAGTAAATTATATTCCGGTTCATTCAGAAATGGCCGGATAGTTTATGGCCGCCTTGCCCCGGGTGAGGAAAACAGCGGAAAACTGGTGAATATGGTAAGGGAAAAGGCCAGACTGGCTGCTGAGAAATATAATCTGGAAACAATAATACTTGACGGCCCTCCCGGTATAGGATGCCCGGTTATTTCAACAATAACCGGTGTCGACAAAGTAATTATTGTAACCGAACCTACAATCTCAGGAATGCACGATCTGGAACGTGCAGCGGAAATAGTTTTAAAATCCGGCCGTAAGCCTTCCGTAATTATAAATAAATGGAACCTTAATCCGGCTGTTGCTGATCAAATCAAATACTGGTGCAGTAATCACAGCCTGAAGGTCGAGGGAGTATTGCCTTTTGACAAAAAAATGGTAAGTGCAATGGTACAATGCAAGACCATTACAGAATTTGACAAAGAAAATGAAATAAGCAGGGAATTAAACAGAATCTGGAATAATATTTTAAATAGCAATTAACTATGAGTGAACTTTTTGAAAAACTGTCAATGGACGGAGTTAAACACATTATTGTCGTGGCATCTGGTAAAGGCGGAGTCGGGAAATCAACAGTCGCGGCCAACCTGGCTGTTGCAATGGCACGTGAAGGGCTGAATACAGCTCTCTTTGATGCGGATATTTTCGGACCTTCCATTCCTAGAATGTTCGGAATTGAAGATGTAAAACCTGAGGTTTCTGCCCTGGGCGAAAAGGAGATTTTCTTCCCGGTAAAGAAATATGGAGTGAATATCATGTCTATCGGCTTCTTTATTGACCGTAGCCAGTCGCTTATCTGGAGGGGTCCGATGGCCGGGAAAGCAGTTACCCAGCTTCTTGGCGATACCCAGTGGGGAGATACAGATTATATGATAATTGACTTTCCTCCGGGAACAAGCGACATACAGCTTACAACTGTTCAGAAACTGAATCTCACCGGAGCAATAATCGTTACCACACCCCAGGAAATATCCCTTAATGATGCCCGTAAGGCTGGATCAATGTTTTTGAATCCGGATGTTAATGTTCCTGTACTTGGCGTAATTGAAAACATGTCTTGGTTTAGTCCTGCTAAACACCCTGATGAGGTATATTATGTTTTTGGCCAGGGTGGCGGAATGAAACTTGCAAAGGAACTGAATACATCTCTCCTTGGGCAGATTCCTCTGGTGATGGAAATAGGAGAGTCAGCGGAAAAGGGACTGCCTGTTTTCAGCCAGGAAAACAAGTCGGTAATAAAAGCTTTCGAAAAGATTGCGGAGGAAATAATATCACATAAAGAAAACCAGATAAATAAGGATAAAACCTTTTTACAGATTTAACATTTAAATAATAACCATGTAAAGAGATTTTCAGAAAGTCAGGATATCCCCTGTACGGACCTGGCCCACCCTGAAATGACTGTGGAAATACGTCATTGCAGGTAAGGCTGTGCAGTGTGAAGGGAATATATTTCTGACATTGTTTTCTTTCAGATACTTTACGGTTTCCTCCAACTGAGGATTTATCTCTTTAAGATGAAATCCTCCCATTATGCCATATATCGAATTAATGCTGGTTACTTTCCTGGCATGTTCCAGTGTATTAACTATACCTGCATGCCCGCATCCGGTAACAACAAAAAGCCCTTCCGGAAGGATAAGTGCAAGAGCACTGTCGTCCGTTACAAAATCAGGAGTCCCGTCAGTGAAAACAAATGTCGTGGTCTTTGATTCAAAATCAGTATTCCTTGGAATTTCACCCAGAAAATATATCAGATCCGATATTCTGTAAGGGCTGTCGGATGTCATCAGGTCAAAAGAGGATGCCAGCTGATCCCTGGTAAGGTTAAGGCCTATATAACGGTGATCTTTTTTGCTGAACCTGGTTTCAAAGCATCCTGAATGGCAAAGGAGTCTCTTCCCTGAAAGTAAGGACAGCCCGTTGCCATGATCAAAATGCCCGTGACTTAGCACTATCAGATCAATATTATTTTCCAGGGTTATATTCATCCTGACTGCATTGGTTCGGAACAGATCACTCTGTCCCGTATCAAAAAGGATACAGCGCCCATCGTATTCGATCAGGTACGATAATCCGTGTTCAGCAAGGGTTTTCGTCCCTGCGCAGTTATCTGACAATACTGAAATTTTAAGTTGTAGATTCATGATCCACGGGATTTTATAGAATTTTACAGGGTTTGTCAATTATATTGATATCATTTCCGTAACCTTTTGAGCAACTTTGCCGGCAATATAATGGCATTGCATCATGCATCCTGATGAAATATATGTTTTTGCCTGATCAGATTTTGAAAAGTCATAACCCCATATATCATGACAGGAGGTTGATCCGAATTCTGAACGGAACCAACGGCCCAGTTCATCGCTCAGGTTAATAGCACTGTTGAAATTATTAATTTCAACATCCATTGCATTGTTGTCTTTCCTCTTCAGCATCCTGTTCATTTTTGCCACCCTGGTATAACTATCCTCAATCTTTGAAGTTACCGAGCTTATTGCAATGACTCCTGCAGCAAGCGCACCACAGGTACGGTTAAGCATAGCAATTCCGCCATTGAATAACAATGAGGAATCAAGCATGCTCTTGCTAACTGCGATTTTTAGATCCGGATTATTAAAGACATTGTGTGCACAATGGAACTTCCTTTCATCAAATATTTTCAGCAGGTACGAATATGATTTCTTTGTTTCATCTGAAAGCATGACAGGAGATGAAACTGAAGATGAAAACAAATCATAAAAATTGTACATTATCTTTTTGCAGGCATTGATCCCTCCGTTTCGAATTACACTGCATTTGTCCGCATGGTTGCATTTGTTGAAAGCAGAAATATAAGATTGTGCGCCGGCAATTAAACCAAGATTTCCACCCGGGTTTTCAAAGC
This sequence comes from uncultured Rikenellaceae bacterium, assembly GCA_964633505.1. Taxonomy (GTDB): domain Bacteria; phylum Bacteroidota; class Bacteroidia; order Bacteroidales; family VadinHA17; genus LD21. The sequence continues at coordinate 27,587 of CAZWHC010000009.1, forward strand.
TTTCATGCTTGATTCCAAGGAACATCAGAGGAGCCGTAAGTACACCGCATTCTGTACCGGGTCCGGCAATACCGCCTGCCATTCCGCCGCTGAGAACGACAGGCAATTGGTCGTCTATATGATTAATATTGAGGAGGGTTTGCATGATGCTGGGAGCACAGTGTCCCATCCTGTGAACATTGTTAAATGTAAGTATCTTTTCAGGATTCAAAGCTATATAACCTGCTATCCCGGCGGTACATACACCGGCAAGGGCAAGAACACTCTTTCCTGTAAACTCCCTTCTGTTCATAAGCAGTCGATTACAAACCAAGTTTTTTTTCAGTCTGCTCGTTAATCGAACTTTTCACACAGTCTATTGAAGGAAGATAGGGCTTTATGTCAAGAACAGGAGTACCGTCAAATGCATCTATTCCGGAAACGTGTAATATCCCGTTTCCCACTTTATCAAGCCTGACGGTAGCAATTCCAATTGGATTAGGCCTGTTTGGACTTCGGGTGGCAAAAAGTCCGAATGTTAAGTCAGGATCAGATGCCGGCGGCTTTACGATCAGATTCCAGTTATATGCCCTGTCAAAATGATAAATCACTATTATATATTCAAACAGCTCCAGTGATTTCATTGCACCACGGTATTCATTAAATATTTCTATCGTACCCTTTCCGTCGGGCTTAAGTATACCCTGGCGGGGGGCTCCGGTTCTTTCTGTATACTCCGAATGAAAAACTCCAACTGGTTTGTAAATTATCTGCTGATCTGTTTTACCCTGTCCCATAAGAGGTATTGCAAAAAGTCCTATCAAGGTAATAAAAAAAATCCTGATTGAATAATAGCGCATGGCATAATGGTTTTATTGTTTATTACTATAGGCAACAAGTTATTGAATGGGATAAATTCACAATTACCTGTCTTGATTAATGTAGCAAATTTACTGAATGTTATGAACCAGCGTTCATATATCTGCTTTTTTTCTTAATTTTAGGCATACTCCTCAGGAAGATAATCTGAAGTTTTTTGTCATGGAGCAATTCTTTAAGCAATTTTCATTAAGACTCTCTTTTGTAATAATGTCCCTGATTATACCCTGCTGCAGGAACAAACCTGATTTGCCGGTTTTAACTACTGAAAATGTGACTGATATAACTCAGGTCAGTGCTGTTTCAGGAGGAAACATATCAGATGAGGGTGGTTCAATGGTGACAGAGAGGGGAGTCTGCTGGAATATATCATCCAATCCGGATTATAATGATTTCCGAACAATTGATGGAGAAGGCGAAGGCAGCTTTGTAAGCAATGTCGGGGAACTTACACCCGGTACTGCTTATTATCTCAGGGCTTATGCCAAAAATGAGTATGGAACTGGTTACGGGCAACAGGTTTCCTTTTCAACCATGCCTGTAAACCCTGCCACAGTAATAACAAGAGGGATTGTTTCAGTTACTGCGACATCTGCAGTGACTGGAGGAAATATACTAAATGATGGTGGCGGAAATATTACTGCCAAGGGCGTCTGCTGGGCTGAAAATGAAAATCCCACAATTGACGGCTTCCATTCAACAGATGGTACCGGAAAAGAGGGTTATAACAGCTATATTAACGGACTGGAACCTCAGACAAATTATTATGTAAGGGCTTATGCCAGCAACAGTGCCGGAACCGCATATGGAACCCTGCTCAGCTTTTCCACGGAAAAATATCAGAGTAATCCTTTGTTGTTTAATCCGGAAATCAGCTATGGAACGTTCACAGATGTTGACGGAAATCCATGCATGACCGTTGAGATAGGCAAGCAGGTGTGGATGGCTGAGAATTTGAAAGTGACGAAATACTATGATGGTTCGGCTATCAAAAATGTGATAACTGATGAAGAATGGAATATCGTTGCTTCAGGTGCTTATTGCTGGTATAATAACGACATTGCCAACAAGGAAAATTATGGAGCTTTATATAATTGGTATGCAGTAAGTTCAGGAAAATTATGCCCTTTGGGATGGCATATTCCCGATCAGAATGAATGGTTGGAATTGATAAATGCAGCAGGTGGCATATCGGTTGCAGGTGGTTTAATGAAAGAAACAGGAACAACTCACTGGCTTTACCCGAATACAGGGGCTTCAAACGGAAGCGGTTTTACTGCTGTCCCTTCTGGAATAAGAACAGTTTCGGGTTATTTCCAGAATATTGGCGGCTCTTCCCGGTGGTGGAAATCAACAGAAGGAACCGTCATTGAAATACTTAATAATTCAGCTGTCGTAAATACTGAGGCCTGCTGTGTCTACAGGCGCGGATTATCAGTACGTTGTCTGAAAAATCATTAAGCCCTTTCTTCTTAAATCCTGATCCTGTTATCCGGACCTCATGATATTAAAATTTCACAGCTTGAAATCCCGGGCCAGATTGAGCGACAGCCCGTATTTTGTAGCCAGCTGTGTTCCATTAAAATTCTGGTATACCGGCAGATCGACCATCAGGGATAAATTCCATTTTCCTTTTATAAAATAATTTAACTGCGGGGAAAAGTAAAAGATAGTACTCCCTGAAGATTCTTTCCAGCCGTTTAATGTATAATCCCTCCTTCTTATTTCATTTCTTATCTGGAGGATTGTTGTCCAGTCACCTTTAAGCCAGGGGAACATAAGATGCTTGGAAAAGAAAAAAGAAGTAAAAAAGGATGTCCCCAATCTGTATTCCCTCTCATTTTCAGCATTCAACTCCATTCTTCCTGTAAGAAAATATCTTATACCGGTTATGGGTTTTTCCTTTACCACAAACAATTGCAGTACAGTACCGAATGCTCCTGTTGAAGGCTGCATTTCTATCGGGAGTTCAACTCCTTCACGGCTCAGGGGTCTGGTTGAAAAAGGAACTTTGGCTCCAATGCCTGAAGAGATATAAAATCGCCTGGTGTCATTCTTTAACAGGCTGTATCTGACTGAAAATATCCCGCTTGAAAAACCATAGCCTTTAAGTGCATACTCTGGTATGAGGTTATAATTCTGTGTTTTGTTAATATAATAACCCCCCTCTGCTTCAATTGTCAGTTTATTCCATAATCCATATCCGGCTATAATTCCGGCATAACTGTAATTTGCATTTTTTATCAGACCGAAATCGGAATGATCATCTCCTTCAAAATACTGATTGCCATAATTGTATCTGTAAAAAGTGATCAAACGGAGGGTTTTTTTCTCAAGAACCAGCAGATTATTTGAACCGCCAACAGGATTTACCGAGGACAGGCATTGTGCGCCGGCATTACTGCAGGCAAGAATCGATACGACTATCAGAAAAGCAATCAGGTTATTCAACGACAATATATATTTCTTTACTGAGTGAAAAATTATAACCATCGCGTACTGTACAGGTTATTTTGTTTTTACCTGCCTGGCATGGGGATGCGGTATAAACTATTTCTAGTCCGCTTCCGAGTATATCACCTGCTGTTGCCGACCAGTGATAACTTATTTTGTATCCTGTTGCAGTTGCCCTTATTTTTGTTGATTCTCCCGATTCAATAGTGTCTTTTTCAGCACTTAATTCTGTAAATGTAAATGGTTGCCCGGGATCCTCAGGCTCTCCGGTTTCATCCCTGGAACAGGAGGCATACATCGTAATCAGCAGCATTATTGTAATCAGGCACCTCATTATCATCGTAGTTAGGTGTTAATCTTTAATACAACGGACTGAAAAACCGTATGACTTAGGGAATGTATTCCATCTTCCCACCGTGCTTATGCCCGATTCAAGACACCGGCGCCATGCGTTGCTGCCATATTCTGTGGATGTCCATACATATTCATACTGGTTAAGCAGGCTGAATGTACCATAGCCTGTCATCCTGCCTGCAAAAACAGCATCGTAACCTGAACTTCCGCCTTTTTCCAGTTTTGTACCAACACCGGCACCACGCCAGGTATTTACCATATCAGCTTCCTGCCTGGTCATGCCAAGGTAAATTTCAAGTGTTTTCCATTCATCATCTGACGGAATGTGCCATCCGGCGGGACATATTCCCCTGGCCTTTTCTGATGTTGATCCGTTCATTGCCACATCCCATGAATAGAGCAGGCCGTATTTCTCCGAATTATCAGGATCATTGTCATATGTATAACAAACTATTTTATTACTATCCGGGTTAATTGTTGTCCTCAGATTTTCCTGCATCCATATCTGGTTGCCAATTTTAACGGTCAGATAAATGTTACCCTCAATATCAACAACAGTATTTTCAGGTACAGGCTGTTTTATCTTAATACTTCCACTCGCCGTGGAATCAACAGCATCAGTTATTGTTACAATATAGATTCCTGCTTTTATCCCAAGGATTTTCTGGATTATTTCACCATTTGACCATTTATATGCATAGGGTGGAGTTCCGCCTTTTGCTTCGGCCATTGCGCTACCATCATTACCCCTGAAGGTGGTGACATCTGACCCCGTCAGTGTAACAGAAAGGACTTCAGGTTCTTCCGGATGATTTTCCTTGCTACAGCCAGTGAAAAAATAAAAGACTATCATAAAGGGAATCAGACTGATGGAAATCTTACTTCTGCTTATGATATATTTTTTGAAGATCTTCATTTCTTCTTTCCGCTTACATTCCCGGTGATCTTCAGATCTACAGGAGAGTTGATTGCATTTGACTGGACAGTGATGGTCTTACTGAATGTACCTTTGATTTTTGTATTGTATTCAACTCTGATCGAATCTCTTATCCTGGAGGCCAGGGGATTTTTGGGCCATGAATGCACTATACACCCACATGCAGTACGAACATTCAATATAACAAGAGGTGATTCACCATCATTCGTAAAGACAAAAAAATGTACAGCCTCTTCGCCATAATTTAACGTTCCGAAGTCGTGAGAAATCGACCTGAATGCAATATTAGGCCCTTTCCCGGAAGCATCTACAATTGTATTATTTTGACATAACGCTGAATTGTAACTAGTTATAACCAGAATGGCTATTATTATTGATTCTTTCAGAATATCGATAGAAGCAATTTTATTGTGAAATCGTATCATTTTACTGACTTTATAACAAATATACTTAATATTGTTTTATTATGAACGCTGGTTCATATGAATTAATTTTAGATACTGATTAACGTTTTGAATTTATGAATATAATAGATTTGTGTTGAGGGTGAAATTTTAAGATACCCAACATTGATAATTTTAAGACAGATCTTGATAATCTTTTCTCTGCGAAAAAATAAATATTAATATATATTTGTCAGAACAAAACTCAATCTATTCTGAAAGACCTGCGGTTGGACATATCCAGGTATTTTTTCCTGTTTCTTTTTCTCGGATTTTTCGCGAGCACGACCTTTTTTGATCACACTCATATTTCGGATGGAAACATAATCGTACATTCCCATCCTTTTAAGAAGGGTCCTAATGGTAATCCCACTCATGGACATAGCGATAAGGAATACCTGCTAATTTTTCTTCTTCAGAAATACATCACCATTACAGCAACTATTCTACTTGTCTCGGACCTGATTGCCATAATAACGTATAGGATCATATCACGATACAAAAGAAATATAAGTCCCACAGACTTTATTTTCCCTTTTTTACTAAGGGGCCCGCCTCCATCTCTGATTACCAGGTAAATTTTCTGTTCATTTTATTGACAATGCATTTGGTATAAGGACCTTATACTAATGATTATATTCTATCAATTAATCTTGATTATGAACAAAATTGTAATTATCATAATATTAGCAGTATTAACATCGTGTCAGGAATCAGCTAATGTCAATTCTGTTGCGGAAAAGGGGAACTTTAAGGAAACAGGGCAACATAGAAAAAGACACAGGAAAGGGAACAGAAATTCTGAATCTCTTTCATTTTATTACATGGGCGACACTGTTTTTGTACCACAACAATCGCCTGTAAGGGCAAAACTGAAATTTACAACTATAAGGAGGGCCGACTACAATGCACAATACATTACGACAGGTGCGGTGAGGCCACTTTCAGGCCGCAGGGCGGAAATAACATCACCTCTTGAGGGACGTATTGTCAGATCTTTCGTAAATCTTGGTCAGAAAGTAAGTGTCGGAGCCCCATTGTTCGAAGTTAATTCATCTGATTATCTTGAGTATGTAAGAATTTTCCTTCAGGCAAGAAATGAAAGGGATCTGGCGGATAAGAATCTATTGCGCAAAAAGGAACTTTTCGATTCAGGAGTCACTTCAAGAAAGGAATTAGATGAATCACAGCTTGTTTACAATCTGGCGGACAAAGAATATAAAAAAGCTGAAGCAACTTTAAAAATACTGAGTATTGATCCGGAAAAGGCCGATCTGTCTCATCCGCTTATCATCAGATCGCCCCTGGCGGGAGAAGTTGTCCGTTCAGAGATTACCGTTGGCCAGTATCTGAAATCCGACGCTGAACCTGTGATTACTATTGCAGATATCGAAAATGTATGGATTGTTGCAAATGTGAAGGAAAAAGATCTTGCTTCACTCAGTAAGGACGACAGGGTGGAGATCTATTCAGAGATAAAGCCAGATACTGCGGTATCAGGACTTGTTGAATACATAGGGAATATAATGAATCCCGAAACAAGATCAGTGGAAGTATTTATAAAATGCCAGAATTCTGATCATAACCTGAAATGCGGAATGTTTGTCACAGTGAGGTTCTATCACAGAATTTCCGGAACTATTTTAATTCCGGCTGAAGCAGTTTTACAGGATAATTCAAAAAGCTACCTTTTTGTCCAGACCGGGCCTAACTCTTTCATAAAGAAGGAAGTTACAGTTACCTCTGCTCCCGAGAGACAACTCATTGTCAATTCGGGTCTTGAAACCGGAGATGTTGTAGTATCAGGAGGGAGTATTTATCTGCGCTAAGGAGTAAGTCAATGGAAAAACTGTTCAGAATTTTTATTAACAGAAGGCTTTTGATAGCCACATGCTTTATTCTTGTGGCAGCAATAGGAATTTATGCCTGGACAAAGCTGCCAATTGATGCATATCCTGATATTGCTGATGTAACTGTGCAGGTCGTCACCCAGGTTCCAGGTCTTGCAGCTGAAGAAATTGAACAACAGATCACTGTTCCTCTTGAACGTGAGCTAAATGGTTTGCCGGGGCTTGTTACAATGAGAAGCAAAAATCTTTTTGGGATCTCGTCAATTCTTCTTGTATTCAGAGACGGAACGGATGATTACTGGGCTAGGCAGAGAGTTGAAGAAAGGATAATGGGGCTGGAACTGCCTTTTGATGCACTTCCTGAATTGAACCCTCTTACCTCACCCACAGGGGAGGTGTGCAGGTATGTTATAGAAAGCCACAGCCGGTCACTTAGGGAATTGACAGACTTGCAAAAATGGGTGATAATTCCGCGGCTGAAACAGGTGACAGGAGTGGCTGATGTTCAGAATTTTGGGGGAATCACAACTCAGTACCAGATTGAAATTGATCCGGGGAAACTCGAAAAATTCAATATTCCTTTAAGCAGTGTTGTTGAAAGTATTAATAAGAACAATGCAAATGCCGGAGGCAGTATGATCGACAGGGGCGACCTGACATATATAATAAGAGGGGTTGGTCTTATAAAAGATCTTGATGATCTGGGAAAAATAGTGGTAAAATCAGCAGACGGAGTTCCGGTATATCTTAATGATCTGGGATCGCTCAAATACGGTAATTTTGAACGTAAAGGGGTATTTGGCTATTCCGACAGGGAAAGGGAGTATTCGGAAAGTATTCAGGGTATTGTACAGCTATTGAGATATGAAAATCCCTCTGAGGTCCTTGTGGAAGTTCATAAAGCCATTGATGAACTTAATGAGGAAATACTGCCTGAGGATGTTGGAATTCATATTTTTCTTGACCGGACCCATCTTGTTAATGCTACCCTTAATACCGTTTCACATACACTTTTGTTCGGGGTTATCCTGGTCATTGCCGTGCTGATTATTTTTCTGGGAAGCTGGAGGAGTGCTGTTGTTATTGCAGTAACAATCCCTTTATCTCTTCTTATAGCTTTTATTCTAATGTATTTTACAAATATTCAGGCCAACCTTCTGTCTCTGGGAGCAATTGATTTCGGCATAATAGTCGAAGGATCTATTGTTATGCTTGAAACCGTTTTAAGAAAAAGAGAGGAGAATCCATTTGAGGAGCTTAATGCTGAGAACATTGTAAAAAGGTGCACTGAAATGGGGAAACCTATTTTCTTTTCAATGCTGATAATTATAATGGCTTATCTTCCTCTTTTCACCTTCGAAAGGATCGAGAAAAAGATGTTTTCTCCCATGGCCTATACTGTTGGTTTTGCTATCCTTGGCGCTCTGGCAGTCTCATTGATGCTTATTCCCGGGCTTTCGTTCTATGTTTACAGAAAACCACAGAAGGTTTATCATAACAGGTGGCTCGAGAAATTAACATCATTGTACCGCCTCTTTATTATTAAGATTTTAAACAGACCACGAAAAGTCTTCGCTCCTCTTTCAATAATTCTTGCTGCCACAATCTTTCTTTCAGTAATTGTTGGCAAGGACTTTCTTCCAACACTCGATGAAGGGTCACTCTGGCTGCAGGTTCAGTTGCCGCCTGGAGTAACCCTGGAAAAATCAAAAACAATGGCCGATACACTGAGGAAGCATATTCTGAAACATGAAGAAGTATCCTTTGTAATGACCCAGGTAGGCAGGGATGATGAAGGAGCAGATCCTTTCTCAACATCTCATGCCGAGTGTGGTGTGGGCCTTATTCCGTACAAAGAATGGAAGAACGGAAAACGAAAACAGGATCTTGTTGAAGAACTTACAGCTGATCTTGAAAACCTTCCGGGATACTCGGTCGGCTTTTCACAGCCGATAATTGATATGGTCATGGATCAGATTGCCGGATCGCACAGCGACCTGGCGATTAAAATTTTCGGTGATGATCAGGATGAAGCCAGAAGAATTGCCGAAGACATTGTAAAGACAGTTGAAGGTATTGAAGGAGCCGGAGATGTCAGCATTGAGCAGGAACCTCCGCTTCCCCAGCTCCAGATAGAAGCCAGACGTGACAAAATAGCCCTGTACGGGCTGAATGTGTCAGATGTGGCAGAAATCATTGAAGTTGCAATTGGAGGGAAAGCCATATCACAGGTATTCATCGGGAACCGGGTTTATGATGTAATTTGCAGATATAACGAACAATCAAGAGAAACCCCCGAAAAGATCGGTTCACTTTTACTTTCCTCTTCCACGGGCTCAAAAATCCCTTTGTCACAACTGGCAGAGATTAAAACCAACACAGGACCTTCAATTATCAATCGCGAGGAAAACAAAAGATTCATCACTGTAAGAATCAATATGCGCGGCAGGGATATGACCTCATTTCTTAAAGAAGCCGGAATTGCAATTGAGAGAAATATCACTTATGACCGAAGCCAGTTTCAACTTAAATGGAGTGGTCAGTTTGACAGCCAGAAAAGGGCTTTTAACAGGCTTATGCTTATTGTACCTTTATCCCTGGCTCTGATGTTCCTTCTTTTATTCTGGAGTTTTGGTAATTTCAGGCAGGCCTGGCTCCAGATGGCTATGCTCCCCTTCTCCGTTTTCGGAGGCATGGTTGCTCTGAATATTACAGGAATGACATTCAATGTTTCTTCTGCTGTCGGATTTATCGCTCTTTTTGGCGTTTTTACGATGAACGGAGTACTTATGATATCTCATATCAATAACCTGAGAAAACGGGACCTTGCACTTAAGGAGGCTGTTGTAAAAGGAGCAGCGCATCGTTTCAGACAGATCCTTATGACATCAACAGTTGCCATACTAGGCCTTGTTCCTGCATCCCTTTCAACAAATATCGGATCAGATGTTCAAAGACCCCTTGCAACAGTAATTGTGTACGGACTTGCATTTGGCACCATCATAACTGTTACTGTCCTTCCTGCACTCTATTATATGATGGAAAAGAGATTTCAAAATAAATCATTAAAAGAAAAAGAAATAATTTCTCATGAAGCCAATTTTTAAATTTTTAATAACTAATCTGCTTACTTGTTTTCTTTTTTTTACCTGCATTAACGCCCAGGTTATCCATGACTATGACACAAAACCGGTATCTCTTTCAGGCTTTCTCAGAGGTGTTCTGAAAGGTAATCTTGGATATATAGCAGAACAGTTCAATGTCGATATTGCAAAAGCTGAAATGAAGGCTTCCAGAGTTTTTCCCGATCCCGAACTGTCAGTTATCTATGCAAATAATGAAGATAAAAAACTTCAGATGGGGCAGTCGGTCGAGGCCGGGATCAGCTATCCTGTTAATGCCGGGAATAAAAGGAAAGCAGGAATAAATCTTGCCCGCTCTCAATTTGAATTATCGGAACTTATACTTGAATCCTATTTTCGTAACCTGCTGGCAGATGCCGCTCTGAGCTATTTTGCAGGAATCAGGGACCGTGAAATATATACTCTCAGGGTAAATATGCTGAAACAGGTGCAGGAACTTGCCCAGGCTGACAGTTTAAGGAATGTTGCCGGAGAAATATCAAACCTTGATGCTCTTCAATCTTCCCTTGAAGCAAGGTCATTCAGATCAACAGTCTATGAGAGCTATGCCGAAATGAAAAACACCTTTGTTAATCTTATGATATTGCAAGGTAAGAATTTAGCGGATACTCTTGATTTACCATCTGATACATTCAATATCACACGAGATGATTTTAACCTTTCAGATCTTTTAGACAGTGCTGTATTAAAAAGATTTGATCTTATGGCCGCCATAAAAAAGCAGGAGATATCGGAAAAAAATCTTAATCTGCTAAAAGCTGAAAGGTCATTTGAATTTAGTATAGAAGCTGGATATTCTTATAATTCAATTGTCAGAAATGAAATTGCCCCTGCTCCGGCTTTTAATGGTATCAGTGCCGGAATTTCGGTTCCAATGAAATTTTCAAATATAAACAGAGGACAGGTTAAAGCCGCTGAAATGGCTATCAGTCAAAATGCTGTTTTATCAAGGGAGTCTGAATTGGAAATCAGGACTGAAGTTGTCAGAGCTTTCAATAAATATACAGCTCAGCGGCAAAAGATCAGACATTTTAATCTTGGCTTGATCGGAGATGCACAGAGAATTCTTACAGGAAAAATATTTTCATATCAGAAGGGAGAGACCAATCTGATAGAAGTTATTAATGCCCAGCGCACTTATATAGGTTTGCAATTAGATTATATTGATGCTCTTTTCGAATTTACTGCATCACTTATTGAACTTGAAAGAGCCGCAGGCATATGGGATATTTCATAGTAATATCATTTGCAGTTTAACGGGAACCAGGGATCTAAAAATATTTGTTTTTTGAACGTATGTTCATTATCTTTGATAAAACAATTATCATGAAAGCATCCCTGCTTATCAAGATTCTTCTCGTTCTGCCGCTTATTCTGCTGGTTGATTATGTTCTGATGGCAATTCTGGGCTGTACTACCTGTCTTTTCGGATTTGGCAATGAATTTTATTGCGGACCTTTTTGTCTGGCAGGGAAAATAATCTTAGCTTTATCTGCCATATTTTTCGGGTATCTTATTTACCCGGACATCAAGGATCTGATAAAATCTAAGAAAAATGTCAAGACCCCAGAAAGCGCGCAGGATAAATAATCCCCCTAAAATGAAGGGATTCCGTCCTTTCGGAATGCCTTCGTGCATCAGGGAATCAGTGAGCCTGAAATTTGAAGAATACGAGAGCATCAGGCTCGTAAATTATGAAATGCTGCCACAGGATGAGGCTGCCAGGCAAATGAACGTATCACGGCCTACTTTCACAAGGATATACAATAACGCACTAAAGCTGATTGCCAAATCCTTTGTTGAAGGTAAAGCCATTGAAATAGAGGGAGGCAACTATCAGCTGGAAGACGACTGGTACCGCTGCAAAAAATGCTACAAGCTGATCCAGGGAATTGAAAATCATACAAAGTGCAAGGATTGCACAGCCTATGGCGAAAGCGAACTTGTTAAACTGAATTAGTATTCCAGGTTAATATGACCATATTTTCTTATCAGGGGAACCTGATGAGTTTATCTATATTTGCCTATAGCCGGTCTTTAAGAATGATCTCTTTATGGAGGAATTTGAAATAATCCGTGATATTCTTAAGGGAGACAAAGAGAAATTCAGACTTCTTGTCGAAAAATACAAGCAGCTGGTATTCCGCACATGTATGGGTTTCGTACATGATAAGGATGATGCAGATGATCTGACACAGGAAGTTTTTATCCAGGCCTACCAGTCATTGTCAAAGTTTAAAAAAGAATCGGCATTTTCAACCTGGTTGTACAGGATTTCGGTAAATGCCTCATTGAATAAAATCAGGAAAGAATCGGGGATATCATTTTTACAAAGGATCGAATCAATGTTCAGCGGGGAGGTCAAAAATGATCCCCCTTTTTCAGCTTCCGACCTGGACAATCCTGAAAACATTCTTATCAGGCAGGAACATTCCCAATGGATTCAAAAAGCTCTTGACAGTCTGCCCGAAAACCAGCGTACTGCAATTATCCTGAGCAAATATGACGATCTTCCCCAGAAAGAGATTGCAGAAATAATGAATATCACCGAAGGCGCCGTGGAAGCGCTTTTACAGCGAGCAAAAAAGAACCTTCGTGAAAAATTATCAGGAGACGGACAGAGAAAATCAAAAAAACAGCGTAGGAAAAATTAAAGTTTTGTTTCTAACCATAAAAATCAATTAAAAATGAATTGTCAGTTATGTCAGAAAAATCTGGAAGCGTATCAGGAAGGCAGGCTGCCTTCCGATATGATGACACAGGTTGAATCACATCTTGAAACATGTGACTCATGTAAAAGGATCTATAACATTCAATTGCTTGCAAACAGGGTAATAAATTCCGAAAAAGAAACAGAGGTAAATCCCTTTCTTGCGACAAGGGTAATGACGGGAATTGAAACCCTCGAAAACGCAGGTTACGAAAAAGAATCCTTTAATGTCAGAATACTGCGGCCGGCACTTATCACGATATCGCTTGCTGCAGCACTTTTTTTCGGGATAGTGCTTGGCAATCTGTCACGGCCGGACGTGAATTCAAACCAGATTCCCGTTGAACTTGCCCTGATTAATGATGCTTCCCTTGAATCAGTTAATATACTTTCAAATGAATAGGAGACAGCCAATGAAACCTGAAAGCAAAAATCAACTGATGATCTGGGCAATAGTTGTTCTTGTCATATTGAATCTTACAACTATAGTCACGATTTTTTATTACCGTAACATAAACAACAGAAAGGCCTCAGTCAAGGAAGAAAGCACTGTTCAATCAGAAAATGCTTCAATGCGGTTCAGCGGACGCTGGTTTCGCGACCAGCTTAACCTGAGCAATGAACAGATGGACAGATTCAGAACATTCAATCCCATCTTCAGACAACAGGTAAGAGATATCAATATTGAACTGAATAATCTCAGAGGGAAGATGCTTGATGAAATGTCGGCCGGGGATCATGACACAGCTAAATTGAATTCACTTGCAGATTCGATAGGCTACCTGCATGCTGATCTCAAAGTACTGACATACAAATACTATCTTGATTTTAAAGAAATATGCAATAAGGAACAAAAAGAAAAACTCGACAGCTTGTTCGGGGAAATGTTTGCCGCTGATGGTCAGACCGGGAAATACGGACAAAGAGGTCCATACGGAAGGGGTCGCGGCAGACGATTTATGAATTAGTCATTTTTTAACATTTAAATTTTTATGATGATGAAAACAAAACTTTTTTTTACAGGATTGGCCTTTATGGCTTTTGCAACAATGGTTTCAGCTCAGAACAGCAGTTCTGCCAAGGATCAGAAAACTGTTACACAGTCAGCACAAGGAAATTACATTGATGAGGACAAAAACGGCGTCTGCGATTTTTATGAGGCAAATGGCCGTTTTAACGGCAATGGCCGGAGAATGGGGAATGCCAAGGCCGGTAATTACCAAAGAGGAATGGCTGCCGGACAGGGCCGGGGATTAAGGCCTGCCCAGGGACGCGGAATGGGTCCTGGTAAGGGAAGAGGCGCTGCTCCCGGAGGAGTAAATTTCATCGACGAAAATAAAAACGGGATCTGCGATTTAAGGGAAACTTCAGCTGAAAAATAACAACCAAAAAGTAAAGAGAAGTGGAATATTGGTATTTGAAAACCTGGAGGGATCAAGGAACCACCTGCGCGTATTCAACCGGCAGCTTGAGAGTATTGGAATAACATATGCTCCTGTTTATATAAGTCAGGAAGAATATGACCAGATTATCAGCACACCTATGGAAACTGGCACCGGGTCCTGCATAAACAATCAGAAGAATAAAGGGAAACAGTACAGTGGCGGAAGATAACGAACCCACGAGCAATAAAGAAAAATGCCCCGTCTGTAAAAGTACGGGGTGTTTTTTTCTATGCTTTTAGTCAAACCAATGTAATTGATTTACAAACAGGGAAACAAGCTGCCGTAAAAAATCTACTCATTTATTTAATCTTCATAAAACCTTCATTTTGACCATTATATTTTTGTCAGACAATCTACTAATTCATTTAAAACGATAAAAGATGAAAAGGATAATGTTAATGGCTGCAATTGCACTTTTAATAAGTGCACGCATTTCTGCCCAGAATGCCGTTCAAGCCCAGACCCAGACTGAGGCTGAGAAACAGAACAGGTCGGCTGCCACCATACAGACAAAGACTCAGGATCAGTATCAGAACTATGGTCAGATGACAAGCGAGCAGAAACAGTTCAGAAATGAAGAAAGGAAGGCTCTTAAAAAACAGCAGAAGGAGCTTAAAAAACAACAGAAGCAACTGAGGAAGCAGGATGCATCGATGAACGAGGAACAGCGCAGGGATCAGACCCGTGCAAATACCGGCAACAGGGGTGCACGCACAACATCGCCAATGAGAAACACAACAAGGGGTCCAAGGGGTTCAGGTCCTGGCAGAAAGTAAACGATAATCGCGATCAGATTAAAAAGCCCTGCTGGTTAGGAACCTGCAGGGCTTTTTTCTGTCCTGATCTCTGAAAGCAGCTAAACTGCATTCACCTCTTCCATTCCCCTCCTTACATTCTCCATGGCTCTGTTCCGGCGTTTATCTTATTTGGATGCAAGTACCTCTTCATCCTGGTTGTTTAACAGCATTGGGTAATAAGCTGCTATAAGCATGGTTTTATCTTCCATCCAGTCAGTGCCTCTTGTTATCAGCTTCTGCCTGAAATATTGATAACGGTTCAGATCAGCATCGACGGTTCTGTAACCTTCTTTTTCAAGGTCTCTGTCAAGCTTCTGAACACCAAAATAGTTCGGAGTGCTTACATACTGAACCGACAGGTTATCAGAGATAACATAATACTTTGTGCAGTTTTCCCCGAGGGTTACAAAAACCCTTGCTTCCAGATCACTTTTCTCGAATGATATTACATATGGCTGATGCTCGACTCCGTTTATCTTCACAAACTGGTCGTCGACCTCCACCCTGTATTTCCCGAGCGCTGAATATGTATTCCCTTCAGCGACAAATTTCCTGGCATAGGAGCTTAGGCATGCTGCCAGGACCAAAGCTGCGATTAATAAGATTCTTTTCATGGCGTTTCGTTTAAATAATTAGGAATGTTTGTTATTTTAATTTCAGATGGTTACTGTCATTTACCATCCAAATAAAAGACATGCATTTTTTATAAATGCTGCAATATTCTCCTAAATTTCTAAACGCAAAAAAGTAGAAAAGAAATCCTGTTAACCGCTAAGTTCGCAAAGTATGCACAAAGCTTGCTTAGGGTAATTTATTGAAATTATCACTTTGCGGGCTTTGCGATAAAGCTCAGCGGACTTTGCGGCTAATGGATTTATTCCCCGGTTACTATATTGTCCTTTTAAAACTTATTTTGTTCCCGTGATCTTATACCAGTCAAGGCTGATAACATTGGAAGGCTTTCCCAGAGCTTCCCTATAGAACTGATTTACCATATATCCCTGCCCCTGGGCCAGAGGATAGATCCTCATATAAACAGTACCTGCGGGGACAAGGTCGTAGGGGAAAAGATCAAAACCCAGCCTTCCAAAAACGGCTACCCTGTAGGGGGAATTAATATAATCAGTGTAATCACGAATATAACCTTTTCCATAAACAGCAAAGCTTTCAGATGATACTTCACTTTTATCACTTATATACGCTATAAATGGATAAATATATGACCCCGGTGGGATTATTGTATCACCGTTCACTTTCAGATGGATTATAATTTCATGGTAATAATTATCGAATCCCAGGCTGTCAAGTGTCAACTCATAAACGGGCACCTCGAATAAACTAAGGTTGGCATATGTAGGGCTGTAACCTCCCACGTGATAAAAAAACGGAGGATCCCATGCCTGGATATATTTGTCTTTATTGAGAAAGATACGGTAGCGGCCATAAGGTACGTCATTAAAGGAATATTCCCCCATAATGTCAGTTGTGTCAATTGCCACGATGCCACTTGAATTCAGAAGCGTCACCCTTATCCCCGACCTGTCAGACAATTGTTTGTGGGACTGATCATAAATATTCATCTGACCTGTAACGGTACCGGTGATCAGTTCTTCTTCCTTCCTGCAGGAAGACAATAGAATAATACAGGCAGATATATTGATAAAAGTTCTCAACATGATTTCGTTATGGCATAATGAAACTCACAACATTTGTTGATCTTGTTTTGTCAAGCGTTGAAAATTGCCGTTTGCCTAGATAAGTATCCAGGTAACCACTAGCTTCGCCCTTATTGCAGGGATAACCTCTTACATATACCTTTTCTCCGCTCTTAAAGGGGAAATTCCCGCTGTTCTGATACCGGATTATTTCAGGATCGATATAGAATGACCATGAGTCTCCGTTATATTGCCCGCTCCATGTAAAATCGACTAGTTTGTATCTGTCCCACGATACATCATCGCTTGTATCCATGCACAACATGAAATCCATTCCGAATTTGTCCGCATAATGCAGTGTTACATCTGTATCAAAGCATATCCATTGCTTTTCGGGATAATATCTGGGGCGAACATCTGTATAACATTTCCTCAGATAAGGCAGCTTAAGGCTGGAAGGAAGCTTATACATCTGAACAACGTAGGCCGTCACCGTATCATTCCCGAAAACCTGGATGTTGTACTGTCTGATTGTTCCATATCCCTCCTTGCTGTACTCAACATAATATGTACCATTCCCGATTCCTTTGATCTGGAAATATCCGTTGACATCAGTATAAGCAGACGAGTTCCCGTACGGACCATAAGCCGTAACAAGAAATCCCTCATCGGTTTCCGGATATACACCGTATACCCTGCCTTTGATGACACTATTTGTCGTAAGGGGGACTGGCTCCTTTTCACACGAGTAAGCGAGTAAAAGAATCAGGAACAAACTGAGGAAAATTCCTTTATTCCGGATTGATAAATGAAAACTCTTCCGATTCATCGCCGATATTAGGATAAACCGTTTTGTATGTATCATAATCATAATATGAGTCAATTGCTGCAACTATCCGGTTACCGAATTCTGTCACAGCGTTCTTTCTGTTAAGGATGCAGGCCCTGCAATATATCTTTTCACCCTTGCCAAAAGCTATCTGGCTGTAATTCATACTGCCTTTATAGTAGCCTGATTTCTTCCGGAGATAGACAAAGATGGCCTGTCTGGCCTGGTCGCTTGTAAAGCCCTGTTTGTCTGACAAATATAGGAGCATATTCATGCGATCCGGTTCAGGCGCAAAAAACCTGAATTCCGCACGGAGTGTGTCATTCTCAATTCTCAGGTCTGAGATTTCAGTTTCAGGGATCTGATAGATGAAAAAAGCAGAACTGTTAACAGAACCCGCAAAGCTCAAACCAAGCGTTGTCGGTGTTCCTCCGAGATGCTTTATACCTTCCTGGATAAGAGTTCCGAATCCCTCTTTACTGAATTCCAGCTGATAAGTTCCGGTTGGCAGATTCCTGAATTCAAACCGTCCGTTCTGGTCAGTGAAAGTTACATAGCCCTTAAGTCCCCTGGCTGCAACAAGAACTCCGCTGCGGTCGGGGAGCCTGTTTGCAAATTCATCAAATGTATAAACATAACCAGTCAGGCTTCCTTCAAGATCGGGAACAAGAGCCTCTTTGGTGCAGGAAAATAATAAGCCAGAAGCCAGAAAAACGATAAAGATTGTCCTTTTCAATTCTTACACCCATAAAGATCGGGTTCCTTCAACCCAATTCCCAAATCCGAAATCCAAAATCCGAATTCCGAAATAACAATTCCGAAATCCCAATTCCGATCCCGATTTCTATCGGGACCGAAATCTCTTTACTGGCACTTCAGGTTAGTCCTCTCAGCCTTGGCGGGTCCGGCAAAAGGACCAAACATGGCATTCTTAAACGAAGCGCAGGCCTCAGCTGTCTGTCCTTTACCTGATTGTGCAAGTCCAAGCTGGAAATAATATTTGGCTTTTGCGGTGGCGTCGCCGGTTTCAAGGGCTAAGCCTTTCTGTGCATAATCGGCAGCGCTGTCGAAGTTTTTCTGCTTGTTGTAAACATCAGCAAAATAATAGAACAGGTCCTTATCGTCTCCATATTTTGCAGCCTTGTTTAACGATTCAAGAGCTTCGTCGAGCTTGCCTGCCTGGTTTGCCTGTGATCCGGCAGCGCGGAAATATTCAAGAGTCATTGTGGATGCCTGCTTCACTTTATCAGCTTCCTTTACTGTATCGAGTTTTGAAATGAACGAATTTACTGACTCTTCAAAGGCGGCAGTATTGTTCTGGCTTCTGTATATAAGTGCCTTGTTATATATTGCTGCTGTGTAGTTGGGATTCAGTACGAGCAGTGAATCAAACGATTTAAGGGAGTTTTCGTAATCCTTGGCTGTAAAAAGCTCAGTCCCCTTATTGTAATATCCTGCAACCATCAGTTTTGTTGCATTTTCCTTGTTTGCTGCATTGTTGTATTTCTCCGAGGCAGCAAGAGCTTTCTTTGCAGCCTGAATAACTTCCTGTGCCGGTTTTTTTGCTGTCAGGGCGTTTGAAGCTGCCTTTACATACAGTCCGGGCAGTACCTGTACAGCTTTCTGTTTCAGGTCGGCAGCAGTCTCACCTACCTGATCCGACAATGTGACAACATTTTCAAACGCTGCAATAGCGGCCGGAACATCAGTCTGCATGGCTTTTGCACCGGTATTGTAGGATGCAATAACATCGTTGCGTGTGGGTTGTCCGTTAAGGCCCATATAAAAAAGGGCAAGGACCATTAGAATTCCTGTTGCTTTTTTCATCATAATAATGCTCATTTTTTGTCGATTAATAACTACTTTCCATTCTGAGAGATGTAAATGTAAAAATTTTTTTGAATTTCGAAAAAAATGTTAAAAAATGAACAAAGAAAATATACTTCCATGAGCGGCTGCCATGAAAGAAGTTAAATATGTCTCACCAGGATCGCTGATCCTGACGACTTATTATCCGTTTATTTCATCAAGTATTGTCTGGATGTCGTCCTGACACTGGCCGCATCCTGTTCCGGCAAGAGTTACCTCCCCTACTTCCTCAACGGTCTTAAGGCCTTTCTCCTTTATTGCCTTCACGATTTCACTTTTGTATACTTCGTTGCAATTGCAGATCAGTATGTCATTTTCCATTATCTGTATATTAGTTTGATTTCAAAATTATCCGGTATAATGTCTGAATATAATTTCAATGCTCGTCCCCCTGTTGACTTCACTTTTTATCGTCATTTCAGCATTGTGAATCTCCATAATTTTCGATACAAGTGAAAGGCCAATGCCAAATCCTCCTATATATTTCACATTCGAAGCCCTGCTGAACGGTCTGTAAATATCTTCGATCTCAACCTGTGGTATACCTATGCCGTTATCTTCAAAAGTTAAATTTATAAAATTGTCGGTAATCAGAAAACCGACTGTAATTTCTTCAGATGAAAATTTGCATGCGTTATCGAGCAGATTATTGAAAGCGAGGGTAAGGAGTCCTTCATTACCGTTTATGAAAAGGTCATTTTCATTTTCGGGATACTCAATTTTAGGCACTATTTTACGGCCGGGATATTTTGACTTTATCTGAAAAATTGAATTAAATACCACTTCATCGATCCTTACCCTCGAGAGTGCTATCGAATTATCCCTTTTCATCTGGGCAAGTTCAAGCAGATTATTAAGAAGGGTATTCAGTTTTTTCAGATCCGATTCTATTTCAGCCAGATGTTTAACATACTCTTCTTTACTCCTGTCCTGGCTGAGAACATAATCGCATTCACTTATCATTACCGACAGGGGTGTCCGGAGTTCATGCGATGCATTTGATACAAAATCTTCCTGGTTCCTGAAGGCAATCTCAAGATCTGAAAGCAATTCATTGAATGTTATTGCAAGCTGGGCTATTTCGTCCTTTTTATCGCCTTCATCCAGCCGGCTGTTCAGTTTAAGTGAATTTATCTCCTTTACACTTTTTATTATCCTTGAGATGGGGTTCATTGCGCGGTTTGCGAACAGATATGACATCAGAACCGAAAGAAATATGCTGACAAGGATACTCCAGAAAAGGAATTTCCGGAGCTCTTTAAGATTTTCCAGCCTCGATCTGTCATAAGCCATTGCATAAACATAAAACGACCTGTTTTTGAACAGGTGGCTGAAACATACTCCGTCTTTTCCTTTAACAGAGAAAAAATTTACATAGTTCCTGCCGACATCGGCCAGTGTCTCACGATCTGACAGGAGATCAATGTTGTTTCCATAAACCAGGTTAAATGCCGAATCGGTGACAGCAAGCTCTTCATTTACACGTGAAATTGTTGACTGTTGGATTTTTTTCATCAGCGACGAGTCAACCTCGGCGACATCTATAAGGATTGTCACACTGCTTTTTGCATTATCATACAGGTTCTGTCTGAATTTCGTAAGCTGGCTCGAATAGGATAAATAGTATACCAAGACCGAAAAGAAGACGAGGATACCGGCCACAATGAGAGTGAACTGAAAGGATAATCTGATCTTAATGTTCATTTCTAAAGTTCCTTTTTATCACTGCAATAAAAGCCAAAGCCAAATTTCGTATGAATCAGTTTCGGTTCAAAATCCTTGTCAATCTTTTTCCGCAGATAGTTTACATATACATCGATGATGTTTGTGTTAGGATCAAAATCAATACCCCATACCTGTTCAATGATAAAATCCCTTGTAAGCAGCTTATCCCTGTTTTTAAGAAAGGTCTCAAGAAGAAGGGATTCCTTTGCAGTAAGATCTATCTTTTTGTTTCCGCGGGTCACCGCCTTTGTTTTAAGATCCATTTCAAGGTCGGCGATTTTCAGTTTACCGGGAAGCGATGAATCGGAATCGGAGCGGCGGAGGAACACGTTTACGCGCGCCAGAAGCTCCCTGAAATCAAATGGTTTGACAACATAATCATCGGCTCCTGCATCAAAGCCTGCGATCTTGTTGTCGGGGGTGCCAAAGGCGGTAAGCATTATTATAGGTGTGGCAGTGTTTGTTTTCCGAATCTCCCTGCATAATTCATAACCGTTTATCAAAGGAAGGTTAATATCAAGGATTATAAGATTATATACCTTGTTTTCGGCCATCTGCCTGCCGATATAGCCATCGTAGGCTGTATCTACAATAAATCCATACTCCTGCAGATGCATCTTAAGGATATCTGCCAGTCTCTGCTCGTCCTCAACTATCAGTATGTTAATATTTCCCATTTTCAGAGATTTTAACATGCAAATTTATATCATGGCTTCCTTATAAGCATCATTTTATAAGTTTCTAATAAACTTCTAATTACTTTTTAATATGTTAAGTTGTAATTCATTCATATTTTTATGCTCTGTCATCCGGATCTTACAGACCAACAGATCAGGGTTTTGAAAATAAGGGAAAAATGGCCGTGCAGGATAAAACAGGGATGATATTTTAAATGTTGAAGGATTTTTGAATTGCATGATCAGACTTAGATAATTTCTTTTTTCACTTTGTTTTGAGAGCCCGTCACCCGACGGGCTTTTTTATTAGGATCAGCTTAATGAATATAGGAAAATTTGATAAAAACATAGCCTCATGAGAATATTAGCCGGAATATTAGCCTACATGATTATTGTATTGCTGGGATTAGTGATACTAATCGGCGAACTGATAAAAAATAAAAGGAAAAGCAAATGATTTCACATTCAGGGTAATGCAATTTATATTTTTTAAATTTCAAAGCCTCCAGTAAGATTTCCCAAACATAAGAAACACAGTGACTATCTCAAGCCTGCCGATAATCATAATAATACTCAGAACCAGCTTGCTCAGTTCCGGGATACCCGAATAGTTGCTCATAGGCCCGACAGTTCCCAGCCCGGGCCCAATGCCCGCCAGACAGGTAGCCACTGAAGTTGCCGAAGTGACAGTATCGGAACCATTGGCGTCAAGTATAACGGTTCCGACAATGAACAGAAATATATATAGTATTATAAAGGAGATTATTGAGCTGTTGGTTTTGTCGTCAAGCACCTTGCCGTTTAGTCTTACCGGAGAAATTGTTCCCGGATGCAGCAGCTTTACAAATACGCTTTTCAGGTTTTTTATTACAATGAGATGGCGGGCCATCTTAATCCCGCCGCTTGTCGATCCTGTCGATCCTCCTGAAAACATAAGCATGAATAAAAGCATCGTTCCGGCCGCCGGCCAGAAAATGAAATCAGCAGAGGCAAAACCAGTACAGGTGATTATCGATATTGTCTGGAAAAACCCTTCCCTGAAAGCTTCCTCAGGCTGTTTTGCACTGTTGACCATAAGGATTGAAAAGGCCAGTGCACCGGCAAAGATTACGGTAGCCAGGTAAAACCAGAACTCCTCATTATGCTTTATCTTTTTGAAATTCAATTTTACCATATAATAATATACGACCTGACTTATGCCGGCAAGAAACATGAATATCATTACCACATACTGGCTGTAGGCAGAATAATTCATCAGGCTTGTGTTTCGGGTCGAAAAGCCCCCTGTGGCAATGGTACCGAAAGAATGACAGATGCTGTCAAAGAGATTCATATCGCCCGATACAAGAAGTATCGTTTCGGCAAATGTAAGCACGATGTAAATTAATATTATCCTCAGGGCAACGCCCTTTGTTTTGGGATGTATCTTCTCCTTCAGGGAAGATTCGAGGCTGAAAAGCTGATATCCTGTTACTTTCAGGGAAGGAAGTATAAGTATTACAAGGACAATTATCCCGATACCTCCGATCCAGTGTGTAAAGCTTCTCCAGAAAAGTATTGAAAACGGAAGGCTTTCGACATCCTGGAATATTGAAGCTCCGGTTGTTGTAAATCCCGATGATGATTCAAAAAATGCATCAATGAATGAGGGAATTGTACCGCTTAAAATATAAGGCAGAGCTCCGCAAAGAGAAAACAGCAGCCATGCCGATGTAACTGTCAGAAACGAATCCCTGTTGCTTATTTCATCTGTTCTGGCATTCCGGGTCAGATACCTGAGAATAAGTGCAACGGATAAAGTTATCAGGAACGAAAAAAGAAATGGTAATGACGATTCTCCATAAATAAATGCTACAGGAAGGCAGGCAAGAAATGAGACAGTCTCAATGAGAAGGATATTGCTAAGGATCCTTAAAACGATAAGCGGATGGATCAGCCTCATCTTTTAATGAAAAAGATCATGTTAAGGCCTCAAAGATATTTATTTAATTCATAAGTATCCGGGAAAATAAGCCACTTTGATACCTGGCTTTATAACCTGAATAAGGAAAAAATTTACTGTGCCGTGAACTTCCCCGGCAAAATCAGCTACCGAACCGGTACCCTATTCCGGATTCAGTAATAAGCCATGAAGGGACAGCCGGATTATCCTCTATCTTTTTCCGGAGCTGAGCAACAAATACTCTCAGGTATTGTGTCTGTTCGAGATACCCGTGCCCCCAGATCTCTTTAAGAATGAACTGGTGGGTAAGGACACGTCCGTGATTTCTGGCAAGAAGTGAAAGCAATGAAAATTCTGTGCCTGTAAGCTTTATAATTTCTCCGTTTTTGCGCAGGATATGGTTAGGCAGATCAATCTGCAGCTTGCCGAATTCCATAACAGGATTCTCTTTTTTCTCATCACCAAGCCTTATTGCTGCCCTGATCCTGGCAATAAGTTCACCACTCCTGAAAGGTTTTGTAAGATAATCATTTGCCCCTCCGTCGAGAGCTTTTATTATATCTTCCTCAAGGTTCCGGACCGACAATACGATTACAGGTTTATAGTACCATTCGCGGAGCTTTGTCAATAGCTCCATTCCATCCATATCAGGTAAACCAAGGTCGAGAAGTATCAGGGATGGATTGTGAGTTGCAGCTACAACCATCCCCTGTCTGCCGTTTGTCGCGAAACAGGTGTTGAATCCGTTTGAAGTAAGGGTTATCTCAAGCAGACGGCGGATCTGTACTTCATCGTCAATAATGAGAATCGGGTCGTTTGGATTCATTTCTTGTTAAATTTAAT
Organism: uncultured Rikenellaceae bacterium; assembly: GCA_964633505.1. Lineage (GTDB taxonomy): Bacteria > Bacteroidota > Bacteroidia > Bacteroidales > VadinHA17 > LD21. The sequence continues at coordinate 52,118 of CAZWHC010000009.1, forward strand.
CCTTGATTTCATTTGGAACAATATCGGTTGGAATTTCTATTGTAAATCGTGCTCCACCGTTCTGTCTGTTTTCAGCTGAGATTGTCCCATTATGCGCTTCAACAAAACCTTTTGCTATTGATAGGCCAAGGCCGGTTCCTCCGGGTTTTGAGCCTTCTACCCTGTAAAACTTATTGAAAATGAACTGGATCTCATTCGGAGAAAAGCCGGGGCCCCTGTCCATGATCTGGATAATAAGCTTCCCGTTGTCATAAAATGATTTTATCCTGATCCGTGTACCCGGGGGAGAGTATTGTGTTGCGTTATGGACAAGATTATACAAAGCTTCTTCAAGCAATCCGAAATCGATCTTCACAAGAGGCATATCATCCGGAATAACAACATGAAGGCTGAATGGTTTTAATTCCTCGTGAAGGTTCTCGCACACTTTGTTAATAAGATCATGAATATCGAACCAGTCGGGCCGGGGTGTTATTCTTCCGCTTTCGAGCCTCGACATGTTAAGCAGATTCTCGATAAGGCGGTTAAGCCTTACCGAAGCCTTATAGATCTCATTCGATAGTTCATTCCTGATCTCAGCAGTATGCTCTGAAGAAAGAAGCGAATCGGAAGCGCCCATTATTGCTGCAACCGGTATCCGGAGCTCGTGGGAAATTGAATTGAAAAGAGTTTTATAAAGTTTGTCCGATTCATCCAGAAATCGCGCTTTTCTTGCAAGGTCGTTCAGGAGCTTGCGTTCCACGCTATTTGAGATCTGGGTCAGGAATGTATCCCAGAACTGGTCCTTTTCAATGTGTACAGGTGTTTCCAGTTCAACGGCCAGGACACCCGGTTTGAGACTGCTCCCTGTAAGCGGATAAAAAGTCAGTCTGTTTGAAGGCAGGGTATCAGTAAATCTTCCGGCTTTTCTGGAATGACGGAAAACCCATTCTGCAAGACTCATCTCGGAATCCGTCAGTTCAGTGTTTGTAATGTCACTGCGATGCTCCTTCAGATGGCCGCTATTATCCCGGATTATAAAAACCGTGTCAAGACCAAAATGTTTTTTTATACTTTTCGACGCAATGTCGAGGAGTTTATCCATTTTTTCAGCCCCTTCCAGATCTCTTGTCAACTGGTAAAGTGCAGCCGTTCTTTCCTCCCGATCCCTCGTAAACCGTTCCTGCCGTCTGACACGTGATGTCAGAACACCGTTAACCAGTGCAATTATGAAGAACATAATAAGCATAAGGACATCCTCTGTTTTTTCGATATGTATTGTGAAACGTGGAGGGATAAAGAAAAAATTCCATATAAACGCACTAAGGGAGCAACCAAGAAAAATAGGTCCTATCCCCATGAATATTGCCAATATCGAAACTGCAAAGAGCAGGATGAAAGAGACCGACTGATAACCCAGATATTCAGCAAACTGAAAGCAGATTGCTGAACATATGATCACTATAAAAGCTGTAAGAACATATTGCAATATTCCTGAAGTAAAGACCGGTCTTGGTAATGGCTGTCTGTATCGTCCTGTCTGTCCGGGTATATCAGATCCCAGAACATAAATATCAATATTGCCGCTGTCCCTTATCAATCGCCGGACAAAATTTCCATGTGAGAAAAGTGATACAATACTCCTTCGTCCCGGTTTCCCTATCACAATATGGGTAATATTCTCCCTGCGCGCTACATTGAGTATGGCCTTAACCAGATCGTCCCCCGAAGCAGTTATTATTTCTGCTCCAAGCTGTCGTGCAAGGTGCAGATTTTTGCTCAATTGTTCCTTTTGGGCGGGTCCAAGTGGTTTTGCTGTTTCCACATACAGAGCAGCCAGGCTTGCACCCATTGTATATGAAAGGTTTTTAGCCCATCTCAGGAGTAAGGCTGAATTTGGACCCGGCCCGACTGATACAAGAAGGTGCATCCCTGATTTCCACGGGCCGCTAATCTGTTTCTTCCGCATATAGGATTTCAGCTGCTTATCCACCCTGTCGGCAACGATCCTTAGCGACATTTCACGAAGCGCTGTTATATTCCCTTTTCTGAAAAAGTTAAGCGCCGCTTCTTTCGACATATCAGGGGCATAGATTTTCCCTTCTCCGAGCCTTTCAAGAAGTTCATCAGGTGTAATATCGATCAGTTCAACATCATCTGCATTTTCAAATATCTCGTCAGGAAGTGTTTCACGAACCAGTATTCCCGTTATCTGTGATACCACATCCCTTCTGCTCTCCAGGTGCTGTACATTGAGAGTGGTATAGACGGTTATCCCGTTGTCAAGAATCTCCTGCACATCCTGATATCTTTTAATATGTCTCGATCCGGGAGCATTCGTGTGTGCAAGCTCATCTACGAGTACAATTCTGGGATGGCGTTTGATAATTGCATCAAGATCCATTTCCGGAAGTATGGTTCCTTTGTACACTACCTCTTTCCGCGGGATAAGCTCCAGGCCTGAAACCAGTGAGAGTATTTCTTTCCTGTTATGCGATTCAACATAACCTATAGCTATATCAATACCTTTTTCTTTATCTGCCAGAGCCATATGGAGCATCGAGAATGTCTTTCCCACTCCGGCACACATACCGAAAAAGATCTTCAGCTTGCCTCGTTTATCAAGTTCTTCTTCCTTTCTTATCGAAGCCAGGATTTCATCAGGATCGGGACGACTATCAGTCTGTCTGTTCATCTTATTGTATCGACACTTAAATTTAAGAGAAAAACATTGATCCGTCGCTGTCCGAACAGATGAAACTCAGGTTCCTCAGTTAGTTTTGATATTAATTCAGCCAACTCTTTTCGCTGAACTTCAGAGAACTTTCTGTTTTCAGAAATGCGGTCAATCTGAAGAAGAGCAGCTTCAGGCGGGATATGAGGATCGAGACCAGATGCAGAAGAAAAGAGCATCTCCGACGGTACCACTGTATTTGGGTTCAATCCGTAATAACCTGTGAATCTTTTTTTGCGATCGATGATCAGAGTTCTCAGCTTATTGTTGGTCACCCCGATATTTGAGCCCCCCGAAGGCAATGGATTATACGAAATATATGACGGCCGTGGTGAAAAATATCGCAAACTGTCGGATTGCTGTCCGATAAGAATGCTTCCTTTAGCCTTCCCCTCAATAATTACAATACTGCCGTTTGCTTTCTCTTTGAAAAGAATCTGGGCAATTCCTGTAACCATAAGTGGATAAATGATTCCGGTCAACAAAATAAAAAACAAAAGGATCTTAATGGAAATGACAGAGTATTTAATTATTGTCATCTTTTATAGATTTATAAGAATGTCAATAAGTTTTATTCCGGCGAAAGGAGATAAAATACCGCCTATGCCGAAAATAAGCAGATTCCTTACCAGCGCTTCCGAAGCAGATACCGGTTTGTAACGGACTCCCTTTAAGGCCAGGGGGATAAGCAGCACAATGATCAGCGCATTGAAAATCACTGCACTAAGTATTGCACTTGGAGGGGACCCCAGGTTCATTATGTTAAGGGCCGAAAGCGGACCCACACCTGATGCGTCAGGGTAAAGCGAAACAGCAACGGCAGGTATCACTGCGAAATATTTTGCGACATCGTTTGCAATACTGAATGTCGTAAGCGATCCCCGTGTCATAAGGAGCTGTTTTCCTACTTCAACGACCTCGATCAGTTTTGTGGGATTGCTATCGAGATCTATCATATTGCCTGCTTCCCTGGCTGCCTGGGTCCCGGTATTCATTGCGATACCAATATCAGCCTGGGCAAGTGCAGGCGCATCATTTGTTCCATCTCCGATCATGCCCACAAGGTGTCCTTTCATCTGTTCCCCGCGTATGCGGTTCAGTTTGTCCTCCGGTGTCGCTTCAGCCATGAAATCATCAACCCCGGCTTCAGCAGCAATTGCAGCAGCAGTCAAAGCGTTGTCTCCGGTTATCATTATTGTCCGGATTCCCATTCTGCGAAGTTCCGAGAATCGTTGTTTGATACCTCCCTTTACGATGTCTTTAAGGTGAATTATTCCAAGGATCCTGTCATTTTTTGCCACCAGCAATGGTGTTGCCCCCTGTTTTGCCAGCTCATTAACCATATCCTGTATTTTCCTGGTAAAATAGCCATTGTTATTCTGGACAAACGTTTTTATAGCTTCGGATGACCCTTTGCGGATCCTGATGATAGCACCGTTACCGGTGGTTATATCCACACCGCTCATACGCGAGATCGCTGTGAAAGGAATGAATCTGGCATTCAGATTATGAACTTCACGGGCTCTGATACCGAATTTTTCTTTTGCCAGTATGACGATTGAGCGTCCTTCAGGGGTTTCATCGGCTAAAGATGAAAGCTGTGCTGCATTGGCAAGTTCGTCTATACTTATTCCTTCGGCAGGAATGAAATCTGCAGCCATCCTGTTACCGAAAGTAATTGTCCCTGTTTTATCGAGAAGCAATACATCCACATCACCAGCAGCTTCGACGGCACGGCCACTTGCTGCTATCACATTTCGTCTGATAAGTCTGTCCATCCCGCTGATCCCTATTGCGCTCAATAAGCCGCCAATGGTAGTCGGGATAAGGCAGACCAGCAGAGCAATTAATACAGGAACTGAAAGATTTTCAGCCGTTGACATGCCGGATGCCATAAGATTATAACCAAAGAATGCAGGGAGTGTGATTACTGTCAGGAGAAAAATTATTGACAACCCCGAAAGCAATATTGAAAGGGCGATCTCATTTGGGGTCTTTTGACGGTTTGCTCCTTCCACAAGTGCGATTATATGGTCGATGAATGTTTTGCCCGGTTCCGATACAATGCGGACGATTATCCTGTCGCTTATCACTTTAGTGCCTCCCGTGACCGCCGACCTGTCACCTCCGCTTTCGCGTATTACAGGAGCTGATTCACCTGTGATTGCCGATTCGTCAACACTGGCAATTCCTTCAATTATCTCACCGTCGGCAGGGATTATATCACCGGCTTCGCATATAACAATATCACCTTTATTAAGAGAAACAGCATCGGTAATTACTTCCTGGCTTCCAATCAACCTCCGGCTTTTTATACTAACCCTGCCTTTTCTCAGACTTTCAGCCTGGGCTTTTCCCCTGCCTTCGGCGATTGCCTCCGAGAAATTTGCAAACAATACCGTGAACCATAGCCAGACAGCTATCTGAAAATCGAAGGATGAAAAATTGCCTTTAATACCTGCTATAACTACGATGAAAGTTGTGATACATGCACCGGCTGCAACTATGAAAATAACCGGATTATGAACAAGCGCCGATGGCTTTAGCTTTATGAAACTGTTCCTAAGAGCCTCCTGAATGAGGCTTCTGTTTTTTAATATGTTAAAGCTGTTTTTAATCATATTTTCAAGATCAGAAGGTTACTCCCATGTTCATAAGCAGATGTTCTATCAATGGTCCCAACGATAGTGCCGGGAAAAAGGTCAAACCGCCAATTATTAATATAACAGATATCAGGAGACCTATAAAAAGGAAATTATCGGTTAGAAATGTTCCTGACGACACCGGTGTTATATTCTTGCGTGACAGGCTTCCGGAAATTGCAAGGACAGGAATGATAATGCCAAATCGTCCGGCAAGCATTGCAATTCCCAGGGTCAGATTATAAAAGACAGTATTTGCATTAAGCCCGGCAAAAGCGCTTCCATTGTTTCCGGCAGCTGAACTGTAAGCATATAAGATTTCCGAAAATCCATGAGGACCTGAATTATTAAGGCCGGCCGGCCCTGAATTACCATGCAGGGCCAGTGCAGAAAATAGCAGGATTGCCATGTTAGGCAGAAGTACGGCAATGATTGCCATCTTAACCTCAAATGCTCCAATCTTCTTACCGAGGTATTCGGGTGTGCGGCCAACCATCAGCCCGGCAATGAAAACGGTAAGGATAATAAATATTATCATTGTATACAATCCCGACCCCACGGCTCCAAAGATCACTTCTCCAACCATCATGTTCATTATGGCAATGAGTCCGGCGATGGGTGTCAGGCTGTCATGCATGGCATTCACTGAACCGTTTCCCGCTGCCGTAGTTATTGTCGACCACAGAATACTGCCGGTAATCCCGAAACGCGATTCTTTTCCTTCCATCAGTGGCAGATCACCAAAGGCTTTACCGGCCGAATATTCACTGATCAGGGATATTACTATTCCGGCAATCAGCAATATCAACATGGTAAGGAATATTGTCCATCCATGCTTCATTTGACCTGTCATCCTGCCATAGGTATAGGTCAGCGATGCGGGTATTACCAAAATTGCAAGCAGTTCAAGGAAGTTTGTAAGCGGAGTAGGATTCTCAAAAGGATGTGCGCTGTTTGAGTTAAAAAATCCCCCACCGTTGGAACCAAGCTGTTTGATAGCAATCTGCGAGGCGGCAGGTCCCATCGGAATTATTTGTTGAGTTCCCTGCAGGGTTTCAACTGTTTCATAACTTTTCAGGTTCTGAATAACCCCCTGGCTTGCAAGAAATATGGCAAAAGCCACTGACAGGGGAAGGAGGACATAAAGAACAATACGCGTGATATCGACCCAGAAATTACCTATGTTTTCAATATGTTTTTGAGATATGCCCCTTGTCAGAACAAGAAGTACAGCTATCCCAGAAGCAGCACTGATAAAATTCTGAACGGTCAGTCCTAACATTTGTACGAAATAACTTAAAGTCGTTTCCCCTGCATAGCCCTGCCAGTTGGTGTTTGTTATAAAGCTGACAGAGGTATTGAATGCCGAATGCCATGAAACATCTGGCATTTTTTCAGGATTAAGAGGCAGGTACGACTGAAAGATCTGTATAACGAAAAGAAAAAGAAAGCCGGCAAGACTAAAAAAGATCAGGCTTAATGCATATTGCTTCCAATCCTGCCCGTCTGACGGACTAATTTTGATGAATTTATATATCCGTCTTTCGAGCCATCCCATTACAGGCAGCATAAAATGCCTGTTTCCCGTGAATACCTTATACATGTAATTCCCAACCGGAGGTGTGACAGCAATCAGAACCCCAAAAAGCAATACAATCTGTAATATATCCTGAAGTGTCATTTTTTCCCGGTTACATATTTGTCTATTTTGAACAGATGACCGATCAGGCTTCCCAGTCCGAATACAACTACCAGGCCAGCGAAAAAAATCAGTATCAATGCAAATGATCCCATGATTAAAGCTTTTCAGGATTCAAAAGTGCATAAACAAGGTATCCAAGGATTATGATGGCAATAAGTGCTCCTGCCACATAACCTGTTCCGTCGGTATGTAACGACGTTTCTGTCGCGTACGATAATGAAACCATATTCATATCCTTCAGTATTTTCAACAATACAAAGTTGCAGCTGGTTCCATAATTTTTTTATCAGGATCAAAAGGCCATGTGTAAATATTTTATAAAGACATTTCAGCAGGTAAGCAAGTATTTTTCATCACGTTGCAGATGGTTGAACAGATTTAATCTATTCAGGAAGCAGTTGTTGAGCCACTAAAGTGCTTGCTGCCCTTCGAGGCCATTGCAGATCCTGCCTTAATGCCGGGATACTTCATCCTGAAGGGCAGCGGTCGGCTTGAAGAAGGAAAAACAGTAATGTGGCAATTCCCGGAATGGGAAAAGGAATTTCCTGTCAGGGCAGGTAAAATTGAGTATGAAGCTTTTCTTCGAAACCAGGCCTATACCGACAATTCTTCAAGGTTAGTTAATTTCAGCTCCCTTATAAGCTGAGCCATTTCCCCCCTGGCTTCTTCGAATGAATCGTACCTGTTAACTGTAATTCTTAAAGATTTATCCCTTTTCATGAGCACCAGACGTATATCACTATTTTTTATAACGAGGGGGATATTTGCCCTGCTGAAAGCTGTATAACTTCGTCGCGACCTGTATATTCTGAATTTGTCAAAAACGCCTGCCTCATACCATGTGCCAATCTTAATAAGTCCGAAGATTGCTGTGTATGATTTAATCCTGCCCTTTTCAAAATCAATGACTGTCCCGTTAAAGGTAAATCCCATAAATAATCCGGCAATGACAAGTATCAATCCTGCAAGGTTTTCAAATGAATAAACTGTTCCCACAAGCAGAAAAACATATCCTGCAAAAGTGGCGGACGGATTAAGGAACATATCTATTCTGTTATCAGTTTTCATCTGAATGCAAAGCTTTCCGGGGTTGCATGCCTGTTCAAATTCTTAAACTAAGTTATGATAAATAGTCCTTCTGAAGTAACCCGATTCATATTTTCTTCAGATACTGAACCATCCTTTCTCCTGAGGAAATAAGAAAGGGCATGAAAAAACTTAACCGCAAAGGTGCCAAAGGTCTGCGCAAAGGACAAGAAGAATTGAGAGCGGTAACAAATCCGGGAACTTACACAGTGCTCAGAGAAGACATTGAGGCACAGAGAAAAGCCAGAACACGGGATGTGATATTTATAATTAAACTTTACCTTTAAGGCAGATTCTAACTATTTACATATGTCAAAACTGTTTACGCCACTGACCATAAAGAATATAACCTTAAAGAACAGGATTGTAATGGCCCCCATGTGCCAGTATTCGGCAAAGGATGGATTTTCAAACGACTGGCATCTTGTTCACCTTGGCAGCCGTGCTGTTGGCGGTGCAGGACTTGTAATTACTGAAGCAACTGCTGTTTATCCTGAGGGCAGGATAACTCCTGGCGACATCGGATTATGGAGTGATGACCATATCGTGGGATTATCTCATATAGTAAAATTTATACATCAGCACGGAGCAGCTGCAGGGATCCAGATCGCTCATGCCGGAAGAAAAGCATCATGTGCTGTGCCCTGGGAAGGAGGCAGGCAACTTGGTACTGATAAAGGTGGCTGGGAAACAGTTGCCCCTTCCGCTATTCCTTTCATGCCTGATGACAGACCGCCTCAGGAGCTGTCAAAAGAAGGCATCCTTAGAGTGGTTTCAGGTTTTGGTTCCGCAGCAAAAAGAGCCAGAGCAGCGGGCTTTGACATTATCGAAATCCACAGTGCCCATGGTTATCTTATTCATGAATTCCTTTCTCCTCTCAGCAATAAACGTGAAGATGAATATGGAGGCTCATTTGAAAACAGATCCAGATTACTGGTACAGGTCATTGATGCTGTCAGATCAGAATGGCCTGCGGATAACCCTCTTTTTGTAAGGATCTCCGCCACCGAATGGACAGAAGGAGGATGGACCCCGGATGAAAGTGTAAAACTTGCCTCTCTGATTAAGGAAAAAGGGGTTGATCTTATCGATTGCTCTTCAGGAGGTAACGTTCATAATGCAAAAATCCCGTTTGCTCCCGGATACCAGGTTACTTTTTCAGAAGCTATGCGAAAAACAGGTATTCTTACCGGCGCTGTCGGGTTGATTACTTCCGCTGAACAGGCGGAGTTTATTCTTGAGGAAGATAAAGCCGACCTGATATTGTTGGGGAGGGAGCTTCTCAGAAATCCATATTTTCCTCTGCAGGCAGCTAAATCCCTTTCAAGTGAAACCGGCTGGCCGTCTCAGTATCTCAGGGCGAAATAAATTTCTGATATTTATAATTACGGAAGGCAGAAATCATAATCACTAATCTTCGCAAAAATGGCTAAAAGGAAATTTTCAAAAGTTGTGCGTGGACAACACGCTGTCGATGGAGCCGGTGTCAGGCTTCGAAGAGTCCTTGGTGCTGGAACAATAAAGGATTTCGATCCTTTCCTAATGCTTGATGGATTTGATTCGACAAATCCAAATGACTATATCAGGGGATTTCCCTGGCATCCTCACAGGGGTATCGAAACAGTGACCTATCTGCTCAGCGGTAAAATTGATCATGGAGACAGTCTGGGAAACAAGGGAACAATAAATGATCTATGCTGCCAGTGGATGACTGCCGGTTCAGGGATCATTCACCAGGAAATGCCGGTAGCTTCGGAAAGAATGCTTGGATGCCAGCTTTGGGTAAACCTGCCGGCAAAAGATAAAATGACCGAACCTGCTTATCGCGATATCAAACCAACGGATGTTGCGGTAGTCGGTGAGGATAATGCAGTTGTCAGAATATTATCAGGAAACTACAGGGGACAAAGCGGAGCTGTAAAAAATGAATATATAAAGGTTCAATATCTCGATGTAGACCTGAAACCCGGATCGGTTTGGCATTATAACGAAACACCAAACGATCAGACATTATTCCTTTATCTTATAGAAGGCTCTCTTGCGGCGGATGAATCGTTGAATCAGTATGAAGAAAAGGCTTGTGCAATTCTGCTCTCAGCCTCATCGGAAAAAGAGGATGAATCTGATGAGATTATTGTCAAATCAGGAGACCGGGGAGCAAGGTTTTTACTTATTGCCGGGAAACCTCTTAAAGAGCCCGTGGCATGGGGTGGACCGATTGTGATGAATACTAACGAAGAGCTCGACCTTGCTTTCAGGGAATTGAACAGTCATACCTTCATCAAGCATGAAAGACCTCAGAATTTCTGAGATACTTCAGATGGCAGGTCGGGATTTAGCAGATAGCTGAAACCTTTTTCGGAGGCTTTCAGAATAAGTACCCTGAATACGATGAGATTCGCAAGTATGGATTCTGCCCTTGATGAAGGGATACCGGATATTTTTCTGAATTTCGAAAGTGATACCGAACCGTTTTCACGGAGATAATCGAGCAGCTTCATTTCAGCATCGCTGAACCTGACCTTAACACCGCTTTTCTGTTCCTCCTTTCTCCATACCTGGAGAAGTACCCTGTTGGCAATCAGATTTTGATCGCCGTGCCTGAAATAGGCACGCCATTTCCCTTCTTCATCCTTAACCTGATATGGCCTTTTGTTGCCTTTTGCAACTTCAACCTCAAGAATTGTCTTGGTTCCTGCCGAATGCTGCTTTACGGTATATGTGATTTCGGGACGGCAAAACAGATGGGCAGCGGTGTCGACCATATATATCTCTTCATCAGATCTAATGCCTGCAAGGCTTCCGTTATCCCTTACTCCAATCAGCAACCGCCCCCCGTCGGTGTTCGAAAAAGCCGATAATGTCCTTGCTATCTTCCTGCTGTCGGTAATGCAATATTTAAAGTCGAGTTGCTGGTTTTCTCCTTCCGCTATCAGCTTTCTGAGGAAACTTTCCATTGTCCATGTTTTAACCGTATATGAACAGACTCTTGCTGGAAAATTCAGGATCACAGGTCAGGTTCACGTTCAGCTTTCTCAATCCTGCCTCGTCGCCAGGGGTCGGGATATGAGTAAGATGAACTTCACATCCTTTCAGGTGTTTGAGACTTTCGAGGGCCATTTTGGCTGCGGGGTTTGACAGCGCGCTGATGCCGAGGACTATAAGTGTTTCATCGACATCAAGGCTTACCATTTTGCCGTTAAGGATTGTCTTTTTCAGGTAGGTCACCGAAGCGATGAGCGATTCCGGCAGAAGGTACATGCTGTCGGGCAGGCCTGCAAGATGTTTCGTCGCATTCAGAATCAGGCTCGATGACGCATGAAGCAATGGTGAGTTCTTGCCGGTGATAATAGTACCACCGGGAAGCTCGATGGCAGCTCCGCAAAAAACCCCGTTGTTACCTTTGCCCGATATCTCAGCCTCCCTGGCAGCGTTCCGGGCCGGTAAAACAACCTTAAGGTCCTCCTCCTGCGCTCCTGCCCTCTGCATTATCATTTTAACATGGTCGAGCGAATCCTTCTCAGCCAGTCCCATTACATATTCAACGGCACATCTGAAGTACCGCCTGATGATCTCCCTGTGAGATGCCTCCGAAATAACAGAATCATCAATAATTCCTGAGCTCAGCCTGTTGACTCCCATATCAGTCGGCGACTGATACATTGATTCCCCTCCTGTGATCTTCTCAATTATCCGTTTAAGTAGATGGAATGCCTCGATATCGCGGTTGTAGTTCACCACTTTTTTATTATAGGCCTTCAGGTGATAGCTGTCGATAAGAACTTCATCCTTAAGGTCGACTGTGGCTGCCTCATAGGCAATATTCACTTTATGGTCGATGGGCAAATCCCATATGGGGAAGGTCTCAAATTTTGCATATCCGGCCTTTACTCCCCTTTTATATTCATGGTAAAGATTGCAAAGGCAGGTGGCAAGCTTGCCGCTTCCTGGTCCGGGTCCCGTAACAATGACAATTGGTTTTGTGGTTTCAATGTATTCATTTGCCCCGTAACCTTTATCGCTGACTATAAGGTCGACATCAGTGGGATAACCCTTTGTTGGATAATGAAGTATTACCTTTATTCCCCTGAGCTCCAGCTTGTTTTTGAATGTCCTGGCCGGCGCCTGGTTATGGTACCTGGTAATGACGACAGCCGTGATGTCGATGCCCCATTCCCTGAAGTCATCGATAGTTTTTAACGCATCTACATCATATGTAATCCCAAAATCGGCCCTCACCTTGTTCCTTTCAATGTCGCCTGCATGAATGCACAGGATAACATCGATCTTATCCCTGAGCAGCTGAAGGAGCCTCATCTTTACGTTCGGATCAAATCCGGGCAGAACCCTTGCCGCGTGGTAGTCATAAAGGATCTTCCCTCCGAATTCAATATAGAGTTTGTCATTAAAACGGTTTACCCTCTCGAGAATAGATGAGGTCTGTTCTCTAAGGTATTTTTCATTATCGAATCCGATGCGTTCAGGGGACGTCATTTCTACTATCTTGTATTAACTGACAACAGGTTATAAGTTCGGGGTTGCAAAGATCTCTATTTTTCTCCGGCCAGGTCATAGATCTTTATTTCCATAGGCTTGCTCGTCATTGCAGATGAGATGGTCCCGAACTCCTTAAAATATGGTGAAGCAAAATGAGTATCAATGGCAGCCTGGTTTTTATATTTTTCAACAAAAATGAAGTTTGTAGTTTCATAAGGATCCTGATAAAGCATATAACCGAGGCATCCTTCTTCCTTGTTTGAATTTTCGATCATCATTTTTGCAGCCGTAATGAAATCAGTTTCCAAACCGGGCTTGATATAAACTCTGGCGGTAATCATTTTAGGATAATCGACGGGCTGTACAGCAGTTTCCGGCTGAGATTGTGTTGCAGGTACATTCTGCCTGCATGAAAAGCCCATAAGCGAAACAAGAATTGTAAGGATAAAGATTTTAGTTTTCATAAATATTTGTTTTTAAATGTTAGAAATGGTTCTGATCCGGGGCTTCAAAAGTTTCGATATTGATATTTCCCGTCATTCTTTTCTGAGGTACTGCATCAGGATGTTGGCCGCCTCATCCATATCGTGGCCAAATGTCAGTATACCCGCCCTGTCGCCGGCCATTATTATTATCCTTTTTTCAATGACATCCGATTCGCTGAAAAGCCTGAAGATATCTTTGGCGAGTCCTATAGTCCCGTATTCCATTGAAGGATTTGTTGTGGGAACCTTGTAGATAAGCTCATTCCAGAGTTCGATGCTGTGAACATGAATTACGGCATTTGCCCCGGGATCGGCAAGATAAATTGCAGCGTGCGTAAGAGACTCCGATGAAGCTTTTAGCGGGCCGACACATTGAACGGCATTATCGTCGATATTGAATGAATTTACTTTTACATAATGCCCCGGTTCAAGTTCCGGTATCTCGCCTGTTGCAGAACCGGTTATTACAAACTGGTTACTCCCTCCAATCCTCATGCTTATGTTCCCGAAACCCACACCGTTCTCATAGGCGCCGATCAGATCCATATTATACAGGATCTCCCTCCAGTAATTTATTATTTCGTACTGTTCGTCGGATATTACAGGTCCCGACTGGTTCCAGTGACAATTGAATTTAACTACCCCTTCCATTATATTTGATTTTATAAGAAAATAGTTCTCATATTCTTTGGTCCCCTTTCTTCCCGCATTAACACCATCCGGATTATGGTTCCCGGGAAAGTGCCCGGGTTCGTAGCAAAGTCGGAGACGCCAAAATTACAAAAATAACAAGGATTATAGATTTCGAATTTCGGAATTGTGATTTCGGAATTAATGTATTTCGGATTTCGGAATTGTGATTTCGGATTCATTAAATCCGAATTCCAAAATCCGAATTCCGAAATCCCAAGTATTTTCGAATTCTCGACCGGATTCTTCGAACATTTTGAAATTATGTATTAAAATTCTACTTTTGTAAGCTGTTCCGGTACTTATCCCTAATAAAGCACTAAATGGTTGATAAAGATCAATATAGAAAGAAAATAGTAATAGCCTCGGGTCAGATTTTCAGCCGTTACGGCTTCAAGAAAACGACAATGGATGAGATCGCCAAAGAACTTAAAATGGGTAAAAGTTCGGTATATTACTATTTCAAAAGCAAGGAGGATATATTTGAAGCGGTAGTTCTATATGAGGCCAATGTACTTAGAAATGAGCTTACAAAGGCGATAAAGTCGGTCGAATCGCCTGTCGATAAAATGAAGAATTATGTCTTTGTGCGAATGAAAGCATTCGAAAAACTATCAAACTATTATAATGCCATCTTCGACAAGAATCTTGCTCATTTTGATTTCATTGAAATGATCCGCGAAAAATATGACCGTGAGGAACTTGCAATCCTCCGGCTTATCATTTACGACGGTGTAAGGAAAAAAGTCTTCAACGTGGCAAACAGTGAATATACTGCCATAGCAGTCCAGACTACCCTGAAAGGTCTTGAAGTACCTCTGTTCTGGAAGAAAAAGGAACTCGACATTAATGAAAGGCTGAATGCGATACTTGAGGTTCTTTTCCATGGTATCATGAAACGGAAAAGATGAAAGGAATGTCGAAAGTTGCATGTTGCATGGTCCAGGTTTTAACCAGCACCCAGCAACCAGTACCCGGGAACTTGCACCCAGCAACCTGAATTCCCTTTTATTTCTTCCGTTTAATTAACGCCCTTTTCTTCTCCTTAAGGCTCTTCCACAGCCACAAAAATCCTGCAGCAACAAAAGGTAAGCTGAGAAGCTGCCCCATATTCAGCCTCATTGATGCCTCAAATGCCACCTGGTCTTCCTTAAGGAATTCGATAAAAAACCTTGCCGAAAAAATAAGTATCAGGGTAAGGCTTATCAGCAGCCCCTGAATATATTCCCCCCTGTATTTCCAGTAAATGCTGAAAAGAAGGATGAAAATGAAAAGGTAAGCAAGGGCTTCATATATCTGGGTCGGATGTTTCGGAACCGTTTCGCCGTTTCTCAGGAAGACAAATCCCCAGGGAACAGTAGTTTCATTGCCGTAAATTTCAGAGTTCATAAGATTCCCCATCCTTATAAAAAATCCTGAAAGGGCAACAGTGATGGCCACCCTGTCGATAGTCCAGGTGAAATCTTTCCTTTCTTTCCTTGAAAAAAGCCACAGGGCAATTATTATGCCTATTGCCGCGCCATGGCTTGCCAGCCCTCCCCTCCAGATTTTAAGTATCTCCAGGGGATGGCTGAGGTAATAGCCAGGTTCATAAAACAGGCAATGGCCAAGCCTTGCACCGGCAATTACACCGATAGCCATATAGACAGTCAGCCTGTCGAGGACACTGTCGGGGAGATTCTCATTCCTGAATATCTTCCCCATAATTATATATCCGAACAGAAAAGATGAGGCGAATAACAAACCATACCATCTGACGGCAAAACTTCCGATACGGAAAATTTCCGGATTAACATCCCACGGTATTACAAGAAAATGCATAAACAACAACTAAAATTTCCATCAAAGGTAGAAAATATCTGTATACTTTTATCGGGGCAAAAAACCGTTGTTCGGGAGTATCTTTAAAAAATGTATGTTTGTATTGATATATGAAAGCAATTATGAAACCGGGCACATCCCGCTTACTTATTCTGATGGTCCTGCAAGGGTTTTTAATAGCAGGATGCGCCAAAATAAGTGTTCCTACCGGCGGGCCAAAGGACAGGGATATTCCGGTCGTGTTAAAAAGCATACCTGAAAACGGAGCCCTGAATTTCAAAGGCAGCGAAATACTTGTAACCTTCGACGAATATGTCGTACTCGATAAGATAAACGACAAATTCATGGTATCGCCGCCAATGAGAAAAAGACCGGAGATCATTGTAAGGGGGAAAAGCGTCAGGGTGAGATATGATGAGATACTCAGGGACAGTACAACATATACCCTGAATTTCCAGGATGCAATAAAAGACCTAAATGAAGGAAATGCAATACCGAATTACCAGTTTGTTTTTTCCACAGGCTCCTTTATTGATTCCCTGTCGGTTACCGGCAATGTATATTCAGCTTTTAATCTCGATCCTCCCGAAAACACACTTATCCTGCTTTACAGCGATCTTGCAGACACCTCGGTGATGAAACAGATACCGGCTTACATTACAAGGGCTACTTCAAAAGGGGAATTCAGGTTCGACAATGTACATCAGGGTACTTACAGGCTGTATGCCCTTACTGATCTCGATAACAGTAAAAATTACAGTAACCGCGACGAATGGTTTGCATTTTATGATGCACCGGTACTTGTGACTCCTGAAAAGAATTATCTGCCGATAGAGGTAAAGAAAGACTCTGTTACTGTAAAACCTGCTCCCGGAGCAAAAGAACCGTTTGTTCCACCCGTTATTGGCGAGTACCAGCTTATTCTTTTCCAGGCCGAAAAAACCCTTCATTATATGACATCCTCGTCAAGGAAGACAAGGCAGCAGCTGGTTTACACACTTTCCCTGCCTCCCGATACCATGAAATTTGAATTTCAAATCCCCGGGGCCGATCCACGGCAATATTTCATCGAGAAAAGCAGGAGTCTCGATACCATAACAGTGTGGCTCACCGACAGTACAATATATAACCGCCAGGTTGTTGAGACTATTGTGAAATTTCCCTTCACCGACACACTGGGAATAACCGCAGCAAAGACTGATACCATTCAGATGAGATTCATTGCACCCCGGACCTCAAGGACAAGGATCAGCAAGCTTCCTCCATATAAGGTTACATCCAATATTTCAGGGCAGGCCCGTCCCGATGCAAGGATAATCCTGAATGTGCCGGAGCCCTTCATGCCTCCTGATACTTCAAGGATCATTTTTTATGAGGTGCAGAAAGATTCAAAGACCAGGCACAAGTATTATTTCGAAAAAGACACAGCCAATTCATGCCGTTATTTTGTTAACAGCGAATTAGTCCCCGATAAAAATTATCTGTTCATTGCCGATTCGGCTGCATTCAGAAGCATTTATGGCAATGTTTCCGATTCGACAGCCATACGTTTTACTGTCCTGAATGCGGAATCATTCGGAGAACTTACACTGAACCTTTCAGGATATGAAGGCAATGCGATAATCGAGGTTCTCGACAATACTGAAAAAATAATCCGCCATGCAGTCAGCAGGGGGAGCGGAAAAATTAAATTTCCTCTGCTTGAAAAAGGGAAATACAGGCTCAGAGCTGTTTTTGACCTGAACAACGACGGGAAATGGACAACTGGTGATTTTGACCTTAAACGCCAGCCGGAGCCGGTAATATATTACAAGGAGGAAATAAATGTACCTGAAAACTGGCAGATTGAACAGCCTTGGGAACTTATACAGGGCAATTTCAAGGAACCTCAGCTGCAGAAAATAAAAACTCAGTCGAGATGAATCGGAAATTGAACTAAAAAAGATATATTTCAATTGTAAAAAACCAGATCCCGCTTATCCGGGCAATTAATGATAAAATATTAATAATTAAAAATTTACAAAAATGAAAAACGTAGTAGCAGGTGTTGATATCGGAGGAACAAACACGGTTTTCGGTATTGTTGACACTGAAGGCAAAGTGCTTGCTGACGGTCATCTTAAGACAACCGATTATCCTAAAATTGAAGATTTTTGCAGAGCTCTTGGTTCAGCGATCACCAGATTGTTGTCGGGAATGAAGGATGTTGAGCTCAAGGGAGTAGGAATAGGCGCTCCTGATGCAAATTATCACAGGGGAACGATAGAACATGCTCCGAATCTTGCCTGGAAAGGTATAGTTCCGCTTGGCGATCTTATGAAAGCCGAGCTGAAAGTGCCGGTTGCCGTTACAAACGATGCAAATGCTGCCGCAATGGGAGAAATGATTTTCGGAGGGGCCAAGGGAATGAAGGATTTTATTATCCTTACACTGGGTACCGGTCTGGGAAGCGGAATAGTTGTCGATGGCAAGATGGTTTATGGTCATACCGGATTCGCAGGAGAAGTAGGGCATATGGTAATCGAACCGGGCGGAAGGGTATGCGGTTGCGGAAGACAGGGCTGCCTTGAAGCATATGCCTCAGCATCGGGACTCGTACGTACTGTATCATTGATGATAAGTGAAATGACAGATAAGAGCCCGCTCAGGGATATCCCGCCATCACAGCTTACATCAAAAGCAATTGCAGAAGCTGCAGCAAAGGGTGATCCGATTGCAGTGAAGGCAATGCAGTACACTGCTGAAAAACTAGGCCTCGGGATAGTAAATTCAATAGTCTATACAAGTCCCGAAGCAATATTCCTTTTCGGAGGACTTGCACAGGCCGGTGAACTGTTATTCAAACCGGTAAGAGAATACCTCGAGAAATTTAATTACGTATTGTTCAGGGATACAGTTAAGATATTGCCTTCAGGCATTTCTGAAAGCAATGGAGCAGTTCTTGGATCTGCTGCCCTTATATTGAACGATCTGAAATAGTATAAAGTATCAGGAAAAGAACGCGGGGCGACTGATTAACTACTTTCGCCTTGCGTTCTCCTGAAAGACTTCTTTGCGGCAGTATCTATCTAAGAACTTTCACAGAGAGACACTGAGAAGACACAGAGAAACACAGAGTTGGAGAATATTCTGTACTTGACATGAGCCGGACTGTTAAAACTCTTGAGATCCCAGGGCTGGATTTGGATCCGGCTGGCGCTCCCATTGATGAGATATCAGAAAAGCTCGACAGGCTGAACGTCAGGATTCCCATTGATGAAATCAACTGGGAAGAGTTCGATTATAAACCCGATGTCAGGTTCTCAATGGCACATACTCAACATGAGATACTGCTGAAATACTTTGTAAACGAAAGTTATTTCAAGGCAGAAAAAACTGAATCCAACCAGATGGTCTATGAAGACTCATGCGTTGAATTTTTTGTTTCACCTGCTGATGACGGGATTTATTACAACCTTGAATTCAACGCGCTCGGAACATGCCTGATGGGTGTCGGAACGGGACGCGCCGGAAGGCAAAGGGGTAACCGGCCGGTTATTTCTGAGATACGTCGCAAGGCAACGCCACCGGAACTGATAAGACAATCTGAAACCGGATTGTTTTCCTGGGAGCTTACCCTGGCAATTCCGCTGAAGGTATTTTTCAGGCATTCCACAGGCAGGCTTACCGGAAAAACCTTCAGGGCAAATTTGTTTAAATGCGGCGATAAACTCGAGGTACCTCATTATGTTACCTGGAACCCTGTCGAAACACCCTTTCCTGATTTTCACCGTCCCGAATTTTTCGGGAATCTGAAATTTGTCTGACAGGAGAAACTTAAGCATCTTTATGGTTAGTAAGGAGAATAAACAGAACTAGTAAAAAATAAAAGCCCGAATTTCATGAATCTGACAGAAGAAAAGTATAATAAGTATGCCCTGGTCAGGGAAATGCTGGAGACCACAGAGATTACCGAAAATTTTGATCCGGATGTGACCTCAAGGTTTGTTAATCCTATAAAATCAAAAAAAGGTCTGTTCCTTACCGGTGAAGGCAGCAGCAGGCTGTTCCCTGCAAAGAGGGCTATATTCTCGTCGCTCAGGAAAGATTTTTTAATGCCTGTGATAACAGAAGGATGCACACAGGCAATGGAGTACAATCTTAACGATTTTGCAGTGTTTGCTGCATCAAATTCGGGAAGGACGAAAGAAGTGATCAGGCTTGTCGACAATCTTAAAAAGAAGAACCACAAACCTGTTTTTGCACTTACAGCCAATACAGGCACAAAGCTTGAGGAAATTGCAGATGATACACACGTTCTTTCGTGCAAAACTGAAAAAGCCGTGGCAGCCACAAAATCAGTGATCGAACAGGGTCTTTTTTATGACTCGCTTATGAGAAACCTGAGGTCCGAAAAAATGGAGGGATTGAATATTCTGGCCGGTCAGATGAGAGATGTCCTTCTTGCTCCCATTGACCCTTATATTACGAATCTTCTCAAAAATGCTGGTATCATCTACTATGCGGGGAGGGATAATGGAGTTGCAGCTGAGATCGCCCTTAAAACCAATGAAATCACCCGTAAGAGATCTGTTTTTTATGAAGGTACATTTGCCCTTCACGGGATAGAAGAAATAATGAACAAAGATGAGGTTCTGATCTGGATTGATCCCTTCGATGTTGACCAGGATAAATTTCTGGAATGTATTGTTCAAGGAGTCGGAGTACATGTAATAGCGGTTTCATCACGTAAAACTTTATTCCCGACTATCACGATTCCCGACGGAGGTGAATATGCCGAATACCTTCAGATAGCTGCAGGATGGAACCTTCTCGTCGAGACCGGCATTGCTCTTGGACTCGATCTCGACCACCCGAAAAGAGCCCGTAAGGTAGGGAATGAATATGTGGAGCAGTAGGAAAGGCGCAGGGCACAGGGCGAGGGGCGCAGGCTTTGCAAGCTGTAGCTTTAGCGAAGGCTTGGCGCAGAGCGAGATAGTGAGTAAAATACAGAATTAGATTTGAAAAATCCCCTCCTGGGAGGGGTTGGGGTGGGTTTTAAGTACAGAAAACCCGGATTGGAGACTCAGCTAATAGAAATATTGTAACGTTGATTTATATCTAAAATATTTATAAATTTTCGGATTATGGTTCATAAAAAAATTGTTGTGGGGATCGATATAGGCGGCACCAATACCGTTTTCGGGCTGGTTGACCGTGATGGAAATATACTTGCTGAAGACAGGATAAAGACTTTCCATTATGAGGAAGCTGAAGTATATGTTGCGGCTCTTTACGAAAAGATTATGGTAACAAGGCAGAAGCTTGGCACGGAGGTCGAACTTCTCGGATTTGGAATTGGCGCACCGATGGGGAATATCAACAAGGGAACCATAGAGTACCCTGCTAATCTCCCGTGGAAAGGCATTACCCCGCTTGCTGAATTGTTCAAACGTCATACCGACCTTCCCGTTGTTGTCACAAATGATGCCAATGCTGCTGCTGTTGGCGAAATGGTATATGGCGGTGCAAGGGATATGAAGAATTTCGTTGTGATAACCCTGGGAACGGGGCTCGGCAGTGGATTTGTTGTGAATGGCAAACTTTTGTACGGTCATGGGGGATTTGCAGGAGAGCTTGGCCATACTGCCATCAGACCGGGTCCTTCAAACAGGGCCTGCGATTGCGGAAAGAAAGGATGTCTCGAGACATATGTATCTGCCACCGGCCTGAAACGCACCCTTCTAAAGGTTATGGCCGACAGCATAGAACCAAGTGACCTGCGTAAATACAGCTTCGACCAGCTTGACGCCGAAATGATCCACGATGCAGCAAAAAAAGGCGATATCCTTGCAAAAAGAGCTTTTGAGCATACAGGGAAAATGCTTGGATTCAAACTTGCCGACGTAGTCGCCCATACCGACCCTGAAGCTATATTTTTGTTCGGGGGACTTGCAAAGGCGAAGGAGCTTATTTTCAAACCCGCCAAAGAGCATATGGAAGAGAATCTTCTTTATATTTACAAGGGCAAGGTGAAACTGCTGCCCTCAGAGCTCGACACAAGGAATGCAGCAGTGCTGGGAGCAAGCTCCCTGATATGGAACCTGAAGGAATCATAAGAAGCAAATTGAAAAAATTCCGCTGATATGGCAAATTTCAACGAAATACTTAATCATATCCTTGGGATAATCTTCATAATTATAATCCTTTCCGTTGCATATGCTTACCTAAAACCTCACCAGCTCCACAAACGAAGGCTCTTTTCTACATTGTTGCTGAAGCTGAGTTATCTTTTCTATCTCCTTGTCCTGTGTATTATAGTTTATATGTCGGCACTCGTAAAGGGAGGGCTCGATAAAGTGTTCAACGGCGTGGAGTTTTTTGCATTTCTTCTCGTACTTTTCATCCCTACCATCGGGATCTTTGCAAGGAAACTGAATTACTTCAGTAAAAAGAGGGAGGAGTATAATTATTTCTTTACTGCATTAAACATTATTTCAGTTATTGCTATTCTTGTCATGTATTTTGTTTAGCTGAAACAGGCATTTTGATATTGTTTTTCTAATAGTACCTTTGTCTGAATTTTTAAAACCTGAAACTATGATCAAGGAGACTCTTATCGGGTATATAGAGCAGAGTATCAGAAAAAACTGGGATATTGAAGCTCTTTCAAACTACAGGGAAAAAGGATATACTTACAGGGAAATTGCTGAAAAGATCCTGCGTCTGCAAATCTTTTTCAAGGATTCCGGAATAAAGGAGGGAGACAAAATCGCCCTTGTCGGACGTAATTCCGCAAACTGGTGTGTGGTCTATCTGGCATCTGTGACATACGGCGCCGTGATCGTTCCCATACTTCCCGACTTTAAATCGGACGACCTTAATAATCTTGTCAATCATTCAGATGCAGTTCTTCTGTTTGTTGATGACAAGATCTTTGAAGGACTCGACATCGACAAACTGCCACTTATCCAGGTGGCGATTTCCGTTGATGACTTTTCTGTGATCACCGCCCGGACCGACGAAATAAAAATAAAATACCTGGCAACAGAAGAGAAGTTCATTAAAGCCTATCCTTCACTCAGGAAAGAAGATGTTAAATTTTCTGATATCACAAATGACAAGCTTGCAGTAATAAGCTATACGGGCGGAACCACGGGTTTCTCAAAGGGTGTGATGATAACACATAACAGCCTTGCAGCCAATGTAAGGTTTGCACAAACCCATATGCCTCTGCAACCCGGCGATCCTCTTGTTTCATTCCTTCCACTTGCACATACCTACGGATGCGCTTTCGAATTCCTCTTCCCTTTCACCATCGGATGTCATATTACAATTCTTTCAAAGACTCCTTCACCACAGATCATAGTTCAGGCATTCAAGGAGATAAGGCCAAGACTTATCCTTTCAGTGCCTCTTGTCATTGAAAAGATCTTCAAAAAGCAATTATTGCCTGTAATCGGCAAACCGCATATGAAACTCCTCCTTGCCATTCCCGGCATCAATAAGATCATCAGGGGAAAAATAAAGGAGAAGCTTGTTGAAACATTTGGGGGAAGATTCCACGAGATTGTTATCGGAGGTGCAGCGTTTAATGCTGAAGCAGAAAAGTTCTTCAGGAAAATAGGATTCCCCTTTACAGTGGGTTACGGGATGACGGAATGCGGGCCTCTTATCAGCTATACATCGTGGAATACCACAAAGCTCGGTGGATCGGGCAAACCTGTCGATACACTTGAAGTGACTATTGATTCATCTGATCCTCAGAAGGAGATCGGAGAGATAATTCTCAGGGGAGAAAATGTTATGCTCGGTTATTACAAAAATGAAAAGGCAACCAGGGAGATAATTGATGAAAATGGCTGGATGCATACTGGCGACCTGGGTATAATGGACAATGAGGGAAATATCTTTATAAAGGGAAGAAGCAAGAGTATGCTGCTGGGACCTTCAGGAAAAAATATCTTCCCCGAAGAGATAGAGGCAGTGATAAATAATATGGATTACGTTTCCGAATCACTGGTCATCATGGACGACGGAAAGCTTGTCGGGCTTATACACCCTGATTTTGACATGCTTAAAAAAGACAATATTTCAGATGAGAAATTTGCTGAAATGCTCGATGGTATAAGAAAGTCGGTTAATGACAAGATACCTGAATTCATGGCAGTTACAAAATTCAGGATCCATCCTGAGGAATTTGCGAAAACGCCAAAGAGAAGCATCAAGAGATTCCTGTACACAAAAGAGTAATATTCTTTTATGAATCGTTACGCCCTGATTGTCGCAGGCGGATCCGGAAGCAGAATGGGAACTGCCGTTCCCAAACAGTTTCTTGAGCTTGCCGGAAAACCGGTATTGATGCATACTATTGAAAGATTCACGACATTTGATGATTCAATTAGTATTATTGTGGTTCTGCCTGAGGATCATATAGGTTTATGGCACAACCTGACAGTCAGATATTCATTTCATGTTTCACACAGAATAATACCCGGGGGAGCGACAAGGTTCGAATCGGTCAGGAATGGCCTTCAGCTTGTAGACCAGAGGGGACTTATTGCCATCCACGACGGGGTAAGACCTCTTGTGAGCCATGATACAATAACCAGGTGTTTCACTGAGGCGGCACGATCGGGAAATGCTGTTCCGGTGATAAGCCCGGCCGATTCGCTGAGGCTGATCACCGACCAGGGAAACATCCCGGTGAACCGCCACCATCTCAGACTTATCCAGACTCCTCAGGTATTCGACACCGAACTTATTAAAAAAGCATATCTTCAGGAATACAGCCCTGAATTCACCGACGATGCCACCCTTCTTGAAAGGACCGGCGAATCGATCAGGCTTGTAGAAGGGAACAGGGAAAACATAAAGATTACAAACCCTGAAGACCTGGTTGTGGCTGAAGCGCTGATGCGAAAATTGCAGTGACATTCGCCGATATTTGTATCTTGCAGAAGATTTAATTCCGCCGTTTATGAAAAACAGATTTTTAATAATACTTGCAATATCATTGCTTTTATTTGCAGGCTGTGCTGAAGTTATGAATGTAATCCAGTCGTCAGCTGGGCTTCCCCTTACAGAAGATGAAGTGGTTCGCGGCCTGAAAGAGGCTCTTTCGACAGGTGCAGGGAATTCGGCAGGCAGGCTTTCGCAGGAAAACGGGTATTACGGGGATCCTTTAGTAAAGATACTGCTGCCTGATGAGGCAAAGACAATTGTCGATAACATTTCCAGAATACCCGGCGGTGAAAAGCTTGTTGAGGATGTCATTGTTAGGATAAACAGGGCAGCCGAGGATGCTGCAAAGGAAGCGGCGCCAATCTTTGTTTCGGCCATAACACAAATGACAATAAAGGATGCGTTCAATATCCTGAGGGGACCGGATAATGCTGCAACGACATATCTGCGTAATACGACATGGAATGAGCTTTATTCACTTTACAAACCAAAAATCGGGAATTCTACCGAAAAGGATATTGTCGGTGATATTTCGACAAAGGATTCATGGCTGGCGCTTACCGGACGATGGAACATTGTGGCAAATTCTGTTGCAGGGAAACTTGCGGGGCTTAAGCCTGTTAATACGGATCTTGACGACTTTCTTACAACAAAGGCGCTTCAGGGAATGTTTTTAAAAGTAGAGGCAGAAGAACTGAAAATAAGAAAGGATATTTCGGCCAGGACTACTCCCCTTCTGAAAAGAGTTTTCGGTTCTCTTGATAGCAATTGATCTTATTGAGAAGGATATCATATGTTTGAACATACTATAATTAAGCGGGATGAGCTTGAAGTAAGGGTATCGGATTTTGCAAATGAGGGTATGATAGATATTCTGAGCCATGCTGTGCAGGGCTCGGAAGGAGGATTCAGGTTTCAGCTTCAGAATATCCCTTCAAGGATCGCGGCATACGGCGACCAGATCAGGTTTGTTTCCCTTTACAGAAAGAACAAGCTTACCGGAACCGTGGGTTCGTGTTACAGGATGACCGGACAGGGTAAGCTGAGATACCCTTCATCTCACCTGAGATATCTGGCTTTTCATTCGGTCTACCAGTCAGATCTTTCCAGGAACAGGAAAAAAAGGGAGCTCATCAAATCAGAGAAAGACGACACTTTCAAGCGCAAGACCCTCGAAATATTCAGCAAGCCGCATCTTCTGGATTTCACCGGTGTGAATGAAAACGATAAGCATATTATGTATGCTTTTATAGAAAGCATGAATGAAAGATCGAAGAACCTTGTTAACCAGGCAGGTTATGAATATATAAGATCCTTTCTGACAGTTGCTTTCAGCCGTTTCTCGCCAAAACCCGACAGCAGGGTCTCATTGATAACGGCTGAAGATGAAAGGAAGGAGATGGAATCCCTTCTTCTTGATTATTATAAGGACTATTCATTCTTCAGCACCGAATTTGCTTTTTTCGGCAACAAATACTATGTACTTAAAGAAGAAGGAGAAATTGTTGCAGGTGTAAGTGTAATACCTTCTTCTTATAAAATATACGAGATGCCTGGTGTGTGGGGCTGGATCACAATGAATGTATTACCCAAAGCTCCTTATTTCAAGAGGTTATTTCACCCTGAACAATTCCGTCATCTTGTTTTCCATGCAATATATTGCAGAAAAGGAAAGGAAGAACTGCTTCCCGACCTTTTTGAGTCGGCCTGTGCTTCAGAAGGTTATTTTACAGGCCTTACCTGGCTTGACGACAGGAGTGAACTGTATGATATCCTGAGGTCAGGTGTCAGGATGGGTACTCTCAACAGGATACTCAACGCAAAACCCGGACTTGTCTATGCAAGGTTCCTGAACCTTTCCGACAGGGAAAAGGAGTCATTTTATGATGCCCCGGCCTATGTCTCGGGTTTTGATTTTTCCTGAGCCTATCGTTCAAAAAGATTTCCAAGGAGTGAGCTTGCCTCTTTTCCTGTATTTTTCCCGCCTGGTGCCAGGGCGCGTATCAGCTTGCGAACAGGCATCGACTGGAGCCACACTTTTCCGCTACCTCTCATGGTCGCCAGGAACAGGCCTTCACCTCCGAAAAACATCGATTTAAGGCTGCCCGTTGTTTCGATATCGAAGTCGATTGTTGGCTCAAAAGCCACAACGCATCCGGTGTCGATCCGCAGGTAATCGTTTACAAGCTGCCGTTCGATTACAGTACCTCCGGCATGAACAAAAGCCTTTCCGTCGCCTTCGAGTTTCTGAAGGATAAAACCTTCACCGCCAAGCAGTCCTGATCCGATTTTCCGGTTAAGGGTTATGGATAGTTTCGTACCGAAGGCAGCACAGAGGAAGCCGTCTTTCTGTACGATTAGCGAACCTCTTACCTGGGTCAGGTCGATAGGGACTATGGTTCCGGGGTATGGGGCAGCGAATGCAACCCTGCTCTTTGAATTTCCTCTGTTTGTAAAATGTGTAAGGAAAAGGGACTCACCCGTCAGCAGCCTCGACCCGGCGTTAAGAAGACTTCCCAGTATGCTCTGGTTTGGTTCGGAGCCGTCGCCCATTTTGGCTTCGAAAGTGATACCCTGCTCCATATAAACCATTGTTCCGGCCTCGGCGATCACAGTCTCGCCCGGATCAAGTTCCACCTCAACAAACTGAATATCTTCGCCGATGATTTTGTAGTCAATTTCGTGTGATCTCATTTCTTCAGACTTATTATTGATTATGAAATCTAAATTAAGATTAAAATCGGATTGCGGCAGTCAGAAAATAAATATTATTTTTGCAGCATTAATGGGTTGTTAGCTCAGTTGGTTTAGAGCATTACCTTGACAGGGTAGGGGTCACTGGTTCGAATCCAGTACAACCCACAATTTGTTTCGCTGCAAAATTTAAAATATGTTTTACGTTTATGCTTTATATTCTGTAAAGTATAACAAGATTTATGTTGGCTTTACTTCTGATTTAAATGCCAGGTTGAGTTCACATAATTCCCCTTGAAAAAATGGATAGATAATTTATTCATAACGCTGGTGGGTTTGCTGTTGCCTCAGAGTCGCTGGTGTGGGTTTGTTTGTACTTTCTGCAATAAATATCTCAGTACGACATAGTGTCATTCCAGAATGAAAGTAACTTTCTATTAAAATCTAAAGCTATAACTAAAAGAGGGAATAATCGGAAAGTAACTCTGCTGTTTTAAAACTGTCCTGGTTAAGCCGGGGATCACTTGCCCTTGCTGGTCAAATTGATAAGTTGTATCGAGAAAATAGTAATATGGATTCTGACGGTTATAGAGGTTGTAAATATTAATACTCCAGGTTCTTACACCTCGTTTTACTGTTTTATTAAAATTGATCCCGACATCCAGCTTATGGTAAGCCCGCATCCTGTATGAGTTAAGATCATCATATACTTGTCCATAATTTAAATAGTTACTTTCATTAATTAATTCATTGATTATTTCAGGCATCATTTTATATTTTCCCGATGCAAGGGTATATGGATTGCCTGTTCCATAAACCCATGTCGCAGAAAACTGAATATTACTCTTTATCTTTTGAAGATATACAATGCTGATATCATGAGTCCTGTCGTACTTGAAAGGATATGGTTTTCCATTATTTTTATTCTCAAACTGGCGTGTTGTTTTTGAGTATGTATATGCTATCCAGCCTGTTATTGGCCCTTTTATCTTTTGTAAAAGAAATTCCAGACCATAAGACTTACCTGTACCATTAGTCTCAACCTGAGTTTGCCAGTCGGAAACTGATGAGAGTGTTGCAACTCCATCTTTGTACGAGATCAGGTTATTCATTGTTTTATGATAAACCTCCAGGCTTACCTCATACATTCCATTTCTGAAGGTCCTTTCCAATCCAAAAGCAAATTGTTTTGAGAGAGATGGTTTAATAACATCAGTAACAGGTACCCATATATCATTTTGCATATTCGGGCCTGATCCTGTCAGCAGATGAATATACTGATTCATTTGAGAATATGAAGCCTTCAGGAGTGCATTCTCTCCTATCGTAAAAGTTGAAAGAAAACGGGGCTCAACAGAGAAAAAGTTTCTATTTTGTGTTTGATAATCTGTAAGCCGTAAACCAATGTTGGTAAAAAACCTGGTGCCGACAGAGATCTCATTTTCAAGATAAGCAGCGTTCTCAAAACCTTTCTGCTTTTTACTGCCAAAACTGGTATCAACAGCTGCACTGTTTTCTACAGAATGATAGGATGTTGTGTTTGGATTGAAGTAGTGGCAGATACTTGTACCTCCAAACTTCACTTTATAATTCTGATTAACAAAATAATCGAAATCTGCTTTCACCGACAGGTCAACAATCCCCGACCAATAACCTGATGACGTTTTTTCTTTAATCTTGTCGCGGGTAAACGTATTTATAAAATCATTTGAAAGCCTGTACCTTGTTGAATACAAAGTAATATTTGAAAAAAGCCTGTCGCTGTACAGGTGATTCCACCTGAAAGATCCCAGAATATTCCCCCATTCGAGGGTCATTTTGTTTAAATCAGTCTGAGTTTTCTTTCTGGTAAGGATCTTATCTCCACCCGAATAAAAGCTTAAGTAAAGCCTGTCTGTAGGAGAGATTATATGGTTGATCTTGGCATTCAAGTCATAGAAGTGATATCCGACAGATGTCCCGTCAATTGAAAATGCCTTTGTTAATGGTCTTGTAATAAGATCGTACATGAATCTTCTGACCGAAAGCATATATGAGGTAGTATCTTTTTTTATCGGACCTTCAACCATAATTTTTGAAGCAATTACTCCAATCATTCCATTTCCATGGAACTCTTTCATATTGCCCTCTTTCATCCTTACATCCAGTACTGATGACAACCTGCTTCCGTATTGAGAAGGAAAGCCTCCCTTTACCAGCTTCATACTTTTTATTGCATCGGAATTAAATGTTGAAACAAATCCTCCAAGGTGATTGACATAATAAACGGGGACATCATCAATAACCATCAGATTCTGATCAGGACTTCCACCACGGACATAAAGGCTGCTGGATGCTTCATTGCCCGACTGGATACCAGGCATCAGTTGCAGGGATTTCAGCAGATCTGATTCTCCGCCAATTGACGGCATAACTGTAACCTTGGCTACAGGCACCGTAACGATGCTCATTTCCTTTCTCCTTTCATAGACAGCGGTCTTTTCGGCGTTTACAACGACTTCATTAAGAATATTTCTTGAGTCCAAGTCAAAGTCTATCTTTAAGTTCCGATCGGGTTTTATTGTAATTGCCGATGGAGAAAAACCGACATAGGAGGCCTTAAGACTGACAGAATCGTTTGATGGATTCAGAGAGAGAATGTAGTAACCGTAACTGTTGGAAATTGCATAATGAATATTGTCGGATGTTGTTAACGTGGCGCCAATAATTTTTTCGCCCGATGCTGCATCTGAAATATAACCGCTTACAGATATCTTCTGAGAATACCCGTTAATAACAAGCCCAAAATAAGTTAAAAATATAATGAACCTCCTTATCATTTGTGGTGTGCAGTTATTGGGTTTTCATCTGAAGAATAGCATGCAAATATTCCATACCCGCCGGTAATATTTGAATACAGGTTAATTGGCTCGCTCATTCCGCTGAATATGTCATTCTCCAGACTGAACAAATAGGCAAACTGCTTTTCTTTGTATTTATAATAAGATTCTGAAACCGACCTGAAAAATAGCATCAGCTTAAAATTAGGATCCCAGTTATAAGCAAAATAAATTTTTACCGAGCAATGTTTCCCCTCAAACATCTTATCGGAAAAAATCAGAGTTTTGGGATTATAATCAAGAAGGCCCGTTGAAGTAATTACCGGGTCACTGTTTTTCTTAAACCAGAGCCCTGTAATATAATTATTGACTGTATCCTTTGGAGACAATTCAACTTCATAGAAGGAAGGCCCGGCAAAATCCTGGAAATCAAGTTTTAGTTCATTAATTACAAATCCATCCTCATCGATTAAAACGGAATCGGTACAAACGCTGCTTTGAATGATCGTTTTTTCAGGGATGATATCCTCACAGAAAACAGAATCCATATCAGGAACGTGAACAATCAGAGAGTAGTTCTTCCCTCTTTCAGCCAGTATGTGTGAATAATAATATCCGTCATCCGGATAAAGAGTGTCGGTTTTTACATCATTAATGAATAAAATGATAGTTGCATTGTCACATGCCGGGATTATATTATCGAGTACTCCAATGCTTTTCGACAGGTGAACTTTTATCGGGCTGCCATCTGTAAAAAAGCTGTTGACAACTACTTTTGAATCAGCTCGCGGAAGGTCTATATCAATAACCTTTTTACACGACTGAAAAGATGTGAGTACAGTAAAAAGTGCCAGTGCGTTAAGAAAGGGACGCATTAAAAATTGTAATTAACCTTATAGGAAAGCATAGTATGACCGGTAAAATAGAATTTGCAGTATAGATCGAAGCTGACTCTTTTGCTTTTCGAGTATAAAGTTACACCGGGTGCAGTGTAGCAACCGAATTTGGAGGCACTAAATGGAGTTTGGTCACCAGAAATCCACACTTCCTTGTAGGCGTGCGCGAAGTAAGGAGTAACTTCCGCGAATAACTGGAATCTTTTGTCTGACAAAATGGAGTATCTTGAAGTAAGACCTAAGCTATAAACAAAATAGTTAAATTTTTGGAACTCTTCCCGATATGTTGAATTTGTAAGAATAGGGAATTCGCAAACAAACTCCATACCTGTTGTGAAGTTTTTAGTAATTCTGTACCCATAATGTATGGCAGAAACAGTTTGGACCATCCTTAGTCCTCCGGAACTCAGCAACCATTCATTGATTAATGGATTAAACTGAATTCCAATCTGGTTTCTATAAAATAATGGTTCCTCATTATCCTGGGGAAATGCTTTGATCAAGAACAAGAAAAGAATACCGGTCGATAGAAGGATTGTTCTTTTCATAAGAATTGTATTAGCAAACAGCGATTAAAACTAATGAATTAATTTTAATCACTGTTTATTTCATATAGAAAATTCTAATAAGGATCACTTAGATACGTTGTCTTTGTCGTGGTATAGGTTGGAGAGTTGGATAGAGCGTCATTCCATTTTATATAGATCCATTGTGTATAACCATCATATAGTCTTCCGCGACTATAGGCCGGGCAATAGCTTGCGTTCAGGTTTACTGGACTCCCTCCACACACAAGAATATTGTGTTGTGTCACTCCTGTTGCTTCCTCAGAATCTGGATATATTTGGTGTTGAACCCCATCGTTTGGAAAATACCAATAACCATCTCCATTTGCTGACTTAGTATTTAGCTGCGCAGTAGCCCAAACAAATAAAGTTTTTTTCTGAGGATTAGTTCGTATATCGTACCACCAACCTGTTCCCAGATATGGATCTGTTATCGTGTGTTCAATTAATGAACTAACTATCCTAAACCTGCCATCGTTATCGAAATATTCGGTTCTTTGGCCAAGATCACTTTTGGTACCAGGCTCGTGTCGAGTAAGTGAAATATTTACATCCTCAGTGGTTATCTGATCTTTTGGAAGGAAAAGCATTTCTATTTTTGATTCATCTCCTGTTCGATAAATGTAATTCTGTATAATTCTGTAAATCTGGTCTCCAACCTGGAAGATTCCGTCTTTATTTGCTACGTAACACAGGATTATTGAATGAGGTAAAACATAGAGCGTCGAATTATCATATATTTCTTTGTAAAAAACACTAGGATATTTAGACACATAATCCGAAAACTTTGGATCATCTTCTTCCAACTTAATACCTTCAAGGTAATATTCAGTCATAGATTTTAAGCCAAGAGCCTTATTTCTCTCAGCTAATAACTGAGGATTATTCTGATTCTCAGAGAGCCATTTCTGGTAATCCATAAAGGTCTCACTATCTTTGAAGATTAATCGACCATTATGGAAAGTAATGTCCTTAAAAACAGTAAGATCGTCCTGTAACTCAGCTTCCTGCTTAGTACAGCTTGTGATAATGAAAAGTGCCAGCAGTGGAAGGATACTAATGCTCCATAGGAGCCTTCAGCCTAAATGGAGTTTCAGTAATGTTAAGAACACATTTTTTTTCATAAAGCATTGATTTTGGTTAATTAATAGGTTCCTTTTAAAGTACTTATAGATTAACAACCTCTTTTGGTAAAGTAATTGTCCTCTATTATTGACTTTCATATGCAATTTAAAAAGCACCTAATTATAAATCAATACGATAAAGAGCATTTGGTACAAAATTGAGGTAGGATGCTTAAAATAGTAGACAGATGAACAAAAACTAGAATGAAATCCCAAAATCTTGTGCAATTGGAACAATATTGTCATAAAATACATGAAATTCGGATGAAATTCAAATGATAACCGAGCTAATTAACGAGTTATTACTTTACAACGACATAGAATTTCAGAATAGTTCTTGTTCTAACAAAATCAGGTTTTCTCTAAATGGACCTTTTCTATTTCTGGATAATGGAATCCGGATTTGTCCCTTTAAAATTATCTCATTACCACACAAACAATCAAAGAGTTTGCAGTTAATAATATAAGAATTATGACAACGGAAGAATTCTGGACTATTTAGAAACTTTTCATACCATTTGATAAGATGTTTGGTAAATATTCTTTCGGAATTATTCAAAAAAAGTATTGTACCCCTATTTTCTGCTTTAACATATATCAACCTGTTTTGAGAAATATATTTTATTCCTTTGGCAGATTTTATTTCAAGAACCTGCTTCCTTTGAATAATTGTAGTGTCCATAGATTTTTATTATTAAGATTAGTACAAATTATATCAAACCTTTGCAATCTAGGACTGAGCTTGAGTTTTTCCATCCGGCAACATAGCAGCGACCCATTAAACAGTATATCCCCCTTTAAATGCATGAGTTCTTTAAAAAGATCAGTTTAGATGGCATTTCCCTATGAATGATCAATAATAATGTATTGCAATGCAAACTTATTATGTGCCGGGGCCAAATCTGCAAGGAAATGTGAATTATTTTTGGCATACAGATTTTTTTTTGAGAAGGCAGATTTATTTATTCATAGATATCCATCGTCAAAAAGGACCAATTAATTAGCAGCCAGACTGACGCCAGTTTATAAATCTTAATTCCCAATCGCTACCTTAAACCTTCTTTTATCTGTTTGGGGCGTTGCGACTAAAGGAAGAGTCCTCTCCAGACTTAAAAATTGAAATTACTGTTATTGATCGGGAAAAAGAAAACGGACTTCGGCTAGATTATAGTCATTGTAGACAGCACCGCCACATCATTCACCACTATCAATACACCCCTTTCTATATTATATCCGACAACCACTATATTAATGACAGTATCAGATTGCAAATCTTCCTGTAAGTTTTGAAACTGCAGTGACAAAGAAAAGAGGGTCCGGAATATTTTTGCCAAAGTAGTTTATCACTGCAGAACTGCTTTGAAGAATCTGTCAAGCTTTTCAGTGTCCGGCAAACCATTGGTTCTTACTCCACTACATATACAAGAGCATTAGGTTCAACTTCTTCAATTGCTTTCCTTGATTTTAACCGGATTCAGCCCGCTGGTAAAGAAGACAGTGAAGGAGACCATTTCCTTGATCCTGCTGTCCTTGCTTCCTGAACGTTTTTAATGCAGCAGATTTTTATTCTTGATGTAATAGATTCTTATCTTCAAAAATAGAAAAAACCGACAGGCTTAGGGTTATTGCTCAGTCTTAATCTAGCCTGAATTTGTACAGGGCTGTAACTGAAAATACGAGTATCGAAAAGAAAAGGTAAAAAAGCAGCCACAGCACCGAAAGGGAGCCTGTGATAAGAACATTTCCCCGCGACGGGATATGGGTGGAGAAACAGGCGACTATCAGAAATACAATAACAGGCATTGAGATCATCAGTGTCAGCATTCCCGACCTGTTAATATTCGAGCTTTCTTTCTCATCATTCCAGCCTGAACGTTTGTCGGTAAAATACCTGATGCTCCATCCGGCAAGAACTACCAGATAAGGCAGGATTGCAAAGGCAAACGGAAATATGTCGAAACTCCTCATTTGATGTCTTAAATTTAAAGGGAACGAGGAAATCGCGTTAAACTTAAGATAGACAAAAATGAAGAATAATCCGACAATGCCGCTGGCGATGCCGGCAATATTCAGTGTAATGAACATTTGCTCTCTGGAAATGCTGCGAACCTGCGGAGTATTACCTCCCCTGACTGCCGCTGCTGCAAAATAGACAATTGTAAAAATATAGAAAAGCGCCATTACTATCTGGGAATGCCATGCGAGCTTAA
Source organism: uncultured Rikenellaceae bacterium (assembly GCA_964633505.1). Taxonomy (GTDB): domain Bacteria; phylum Bacteroidota; class Bacteroidia; order Bacteroidales; family VadinHA17; genus LD21. The sequence continues at coordinate 87,006 of CAZWHC010000009.1, forward strand.
GCATAGATTTGTATGAGTAACCGCTTTCAAAATCGTCGGCAATTTCATGTAGTGATACAAAATGAAGAAGAACAAAAATAAATGAAACAATGCCCCACCCCAAAAGCAGATATCTGATTACCGTGACTTTATTCTGACCTCTGGTAGCCGTTGCAAAAATTATTATAAGGTGACTGAAAAAATATACAACCAGACCGGTAAGGATGATTTTAATCTTTAAATCACTGCCTGTAAGGATTTCAGGTATTTCGCGGTAAAAAAAGCTGTTAAGGCCAAGCCATATCAGGCACAGGGCAGCCAGTAAAGCTATTCCGCCGTTTAATATCAATGATCGCTTATTCATATTGTTGGATGGTTTTAATCAGTCCTCGTTAATAATATAGAATATCTCCTCAACCGGTTTTTTAAAATACCTTGCCAGCTTCAGGGCCAGAAGGGTAGAAGGGATGAATTTCCCCTTTTCGATCGAATGAATCGATTGCCTTGTGACCCCAATGGCTTCGGCAAGTTCTTCCTGCGACATCTCATTGTTGTCGAAACGGCATCGCCTGATATTGTTTCCAAGTTTCATATGTAAACTTTATAACAACAAATGTATAGTATATATTACATTTATACAAATATAGTTTACATTTTTTTCATTGTCACAAAAAATCCCCCTTTCTATCCGGATACATTAAAGCTCCGGAAGAAAGGGGGACCTGTCTGCCCCTGAGAAATCCTACAACCTATCCGATAATATTCCTTCCCTTGAACACCCTTGAATTTCCAACTGTTTCGAGATGTCCTTCCCAGGTAAGTTTCCCTGGACCAAGGCCCGTTATCGTAGCCCTGGCGCCGGCATCAGCCGAAACAAGCATTAAGACATCATAATTTCCGATATTTGTGAGAAGGCTGAACTGAACTGTATAATTCATTCTTTTCGGATCTTTGAAGACTTTCCAGCTGCCAAGCCTGCCCTCGGCAGTTACGCCTCCCACTCCGTTATATCCGAACCCGGTATTCGATCCTGTCTGAAGTATGCCTGTCTCCTTATCGAGCTTTATAAAGTTGAGATTCGAAGTTACGACAATCCTGTCGCCATACTTGTTTGAAAGATAATCAGCTTCAAGAACGAAGCTCTTTGCATTAAGCAATGAGTCGAGGATTCGAAAATTCTCAGCCAGTTGTGCTTTTCTTACCTCTTTCATCTCCTGCCTGGTGAGTTTGGTTCCCTGAGAGAATCCGTTCAGGGAAAAAGCAAGCAGACCAAGTATGCAGAAGAAGCCCGCTGTTTTATATCTTATTGTTTTCATATTCCCTGGTTTTAAACTTTATTTATAATCATTACAAATAATGTACCATGGGAAAACAAATTATGTATAGATCTAAATATTTAACAATAAATTAAGATTATAACCTATTGATAGATCTTAATATAATCAACTATCATATGCTGCGGAAAAACGGTAGTCTGATCCGGAGCGCCAGGCCAGTTGCCGCCGACAGCCACATTAAGAACGAAATACTGTGGGAGGTCGAACGGGAAAGTTTGTATTTCAGACCTGTTCAGGACAAAGAACTCCTGTTTGTCGACAAACCATCTTAGTCTGTTGGGCGTCCATAAGAGGCTGAAAACATGAAATCCTGAACTGAATTTCCCGGAAGTCAGCGAATAGCTGGCAGTTCTGCTTAAATGCCCTCCGTTATCAAAATGAACAGCCCCGTGTGACACATCCGGCTGGTGACCAAGCAGTTCCATTATATCGATTTCACCGCATCTTGGCCATCCAATCTGGGAAATATTTGTCCCGAGTGTCCAGATTGCGGGCCAGATACCCTGACCTTCGGGCAGTTTTGCCCTTATCTCCGCCTTGAAATATGTAAAGTCCTTATGGCCCTGGGAATTTATCCTTCCTGACGTATAAGTTGTACCGGAAGGATTAAGAGCGGTGATATGCAGGTAGCCTGAGTCGAGATGTATATTGCCTGCATTGTTTGTATATGTCTGAAGCTCATTGTTGCCCCAGCCTCCTCCTCCAAGTTCATAATTCCAGTACGAAGGATTAAGCACAGAAGCTTCAAATCCTTCGACCCATACTAACTTTGAAAAATCAACATTGAAGATCCTGATCCTCATAGTCGATTTATCAAGCCTGCCGTTGACAGGATTACTGAACCTGATATTCAGAAATACATCCTGTTTTACAGTGGTATCAGCCTTCAGATCGAGCGGAATTTCTGCCGCGAGCTGTCCGGGTTGAAATGTTATTTTGCCCGACGGTACAGCAGTATAATCACGTCCGGCAAGGGCAGTGCTGTCGGAAGTAGAATAATCAAAGGTTACTGTTTCTCCCGATTCGCCCGAAAGGTACACCGGTAAACTTATTTTCCCGTCGGGATCATCTTCAGCTACAGTAAGTTCTCCGCTGAAAAGCAGTTGAGGATTTTCAGTGCTGTCCTTATCGTTGCAGGATACAAGGAAGACAGCATGGAAAATAATGATCAGGAGTGATATTAATCGAAGTTTCATAGGCTCTTGATTTTAATAAAATTATTGCCGGCTATTTAAGAATTATTTTTATCTGTTACGGGATATGCGGCAAAAAACGTGCAAAAGATTGCAAATCCCCTTTTTGATAATTGGAAACAGAGTTTTTCAGGCATTTATGATGATCTTCTGGGAAAAGAATGTAAGATCGCCTGAGCCCATCTGAACAATATAAATACCCTGCCTGAAACTTACCGGGATCTGAAAGTCTCTTATCCCGGGTTCAATCCTGTCCTGAAAAACAATTTCTCCGGCAAGATTAAGGATCTTTATGAATTCAGGCTTGATTCCTGAATCATCGATTCTGACATTTATTACAGCTGTGGCAGGATTCGGGTAGAGTCGGACCGGATGGTCCTGTATATTGCCCGGATAGTTGTACCTGAAACCGAAGATCCTGAACTCGGAAATATAGTTCCAACTGTCGAGCGAATTGGAGTGGCCGACAAACTTTATATACCTGTATCCAACTGCCGACTTGGCGGGAGGAAAATCAAAAACATGAAGATTGCCTGAAAAGCCGCAGGAAGACGATTTTGTCAGGATTGACTCCCATTTGGTCCCGTCTTCAGATCCCATCACGTCGAAATATGAGACTTTTTTCTGTCCCGGCTGAAAGGCAATTTTCAGATGCTGCACATTAAAGGGTTCCCTGAGTTCCATTACAAGCCACTGGTTATCTCCGTTTGCCGACCACATTGTGCCTATATCACCGTCGACGGCATCATATGGATAATTTGGCGTCTGGAAACTGCTTGCCTTAATATCTGCAATTTCAGCTGATTCGAGATCGGGCATATACGGTACGATCTTAATGGGGACCGTTTGAACCCTGGTGGTTGTCCCGTCGCTTACCTTCAAGGTGAATTCAACGGTCTGTATGGATGAGGTTACAGGTGTGAGGAATTTTATTTTTGAAGTGGAAGTTGAAGAAACCGACACACCCGACGGTGTTGTCCATGTAAATGAAAGCCTGTCGTTTTCAGCATCATAGCTTGCCGATGCATCAATTTCCCCTACAAATCCCGACAAATTTTCCTCCGGGGAGTTTACAACGACCACGGGCGGAGTGTTTGTTGCAGGCGGAGGAGTTACAGGCGGTGTCACGGGAGGAGGAGATGTGGCGGCAGTATATATAACAGCACCGGCCTGCCATATTCCATTCTGAAGGGTAGTGACAGGCGCAGTTCCGGGGGTCCATACTGCAGAAACAGAAAGTCCCGACTGCCATTCGGATCCCAGGTCGGTGCCATAATCGAGTCGTCCGCGCGGAACAAAGGAAACAGTATTTATAAAATCAGGATTAAGTACTACAGAATGAGTGTCGTAACCAAGGGCTCTCCATTCCTCCCATGAATATTCAAAGTCTCCAATCGAAAAGACAGGTTTATGATCACCCTCTTCACAATAATAAACGTTGTAATCACATTGAAAATCCTGAAAAGTTTCCCTGACATCGACCTTTATGCTGGGGATCTTGTATTTAGTATAAAAGATGTTGTTGAACAGCCTTGCCCCCAAAGATGGTGCGCCAATTGCCCTGTCCATGTTTTCAGTTATCAGTACGAGGTACCACCCTGCCTGATCGCCACTGTAAAATGTATTATTATAGACTTTTACACCGTTGATCCCTTTCATCCTGACAGCGAAATGCCCGTTTTTTACAATATTATAAGCTGCACCTCCTGTCGTAAATGTCATGTTTACACCTGCATCAGTCCCCGATTTAAAAATTATCCCGTATGGGACGTTATCAAGGTAATTGTATTGAATCAGACCGTTTATATTATAACCATAAAACAGGCCATGTGTAATTATTGACGGAGTTACAGTTCCCTTCCAGACAAATTTATTGCCTGATATAAAGGCTCCGTCAAGTCTGTTGTTTGATAAAAGGGGAGCCTCATCGCCGGCCTGAAGAAGGTAGCCTGAGGAATTGACAGAGGTAATTGAGTTATTCTGGAAATACAGTTTAACAGGAAGGTTTCTGGGTATATTTACTCCTCCCCAATTCCCGGTAATTGTATTATTTACTACCAGTCCTTCATTCTTTAGAACCTCCTGTGTAAATAACGGAATTGAGTACAACACGGGTAATATAAAAACCAACACCTTCCTCATCAGGTCCCTGTAATTATTAATCGTAATACAAATCAAACGTTTAAATTCCCTGATTGTTTATATCAGGATTTCCCCATATGGCAGGTAATGGCAAAAATATTCTTTTATCCTGAAGAAAACCAGAACAAAATAAGGTTTCAGGATAAAAACAGATCCGGTATTATATGAAGAATTGTTACAGCTCCCTGATCTTTATATTGCGGAACCAGATATCATATCCGTGATCCTGAAGGCCTATGAAGCCTTCCTTTGAGATACCTTCGGTAAAGCCCGGAAATGTTTTGAATTTGCTGTTGGCAACCATGGCATCCCATTCAGGTGTCCAGAGGGTATATTCCACAACTTTTACACCATTCTGGGTATGAGTTACTTTTCCGTCTTTAACCGTAATAACAATTGTGTTCCATTCCCCTGCCGGTTTTACCGTTTTGGGATCAGCCGGGAGCATATCGTAAAGCGAGCCTGCGAGATGGTTGGCAAGCTTGTTGTCGGTCGCATCGATGTTATCAAGGACCTGAACCTCGGGCGCAGCATAGTAGATAGGTTTACCAGGTACCTCCCTTATATTGAAGAAAATACCTGAGTTCCCCATTTTACTTGTCTTCCAGTCGACCGACAATTCAAAATTCCTGAATTTCTTTGGCGTGTAGATTATATCGCCGTTCGATCCCTGACCCGGCTTTTTGTCGGGTGCGGTGAAGATCTTCATTGCATTGTCTTCGATAATCCAGTTCTTCGGCATTTCTGTGCCGTTGCACTGCCTCCAGCCTGTAAAGTCCTTTCCATTGAACAGCAATACCCAACCTGCTTTTTTCTCTTTTCCTGTCAGTTTATTGGGTTTCTGTCCGGAAACCTGAATTGAGACTGTTGTTAACAAAATAACAATCACTGTAAATATGCTCTTTCTCATTGTATGATTGGATATTAAGTATATTAATCGATCACAAATTTATCTGATGCAATTTAATTTATCTGAAAAGTAATGGAGCAAAGTTATTAAGGTAAATTCTCCAGTTTGTCCAGGTATGTCCCCCTGAGTTTACAAAAAATGTATGTTTCATGCCGAGCCGTGTAAGAGTGGCATCAAGCGACCTTGCCGATTCGATAAGGAAATCACTGTCGCCGCAGGCAACCCAGTACAATTTGTATCCTGCTTTTTTCAGCGCCCTGAACTCGGCATCATATCTTGCTTTGTTCTCATCATTCACGCGTATTCCCATGCTGAGCGGGCATATATACTGAAAGAAGCCCGGATACAGGTTTGCACAGCTGATCGTATGGCCTCCGCCCATCGATAGTCCGGCTATTGCCCTTCCTGAAGGTTTGGCAATTACTCTGTAATGCTTTTCGATATAAGGGACAATATCCTTTACAATACTGTTTACATATGCATTTGCCATTTTAGGATCAGCCCTGTCAATCTGCTTTTCTGCGATGAGGGCCGTTCTGGCAGCCTGCTGACCCGGGTTTCCGTTCGGCATAACAACAAGCATGGGTTTGGCAAGTTTTTTCTCGATAAGGTTATCCATTATCTGGCATGCCCGTCCCATGGTGCTCCACGCATCCTCATCACCACCTGCGCCATGAAGAAGGTAAAGAACCGGATATTTTTCAGTACTTGTCTCATAGCCATAAGGCGTGTAGACGAACATCCTGCGGTTAATCCCCAGTGTTGGAGAGTCGTACCATACATGCGACAGGGTGCCTCGTTTCCCGGCTTCAAAATAATTTGCAGTTGCCTCACCGGGAACAAGAAGAACGCTAAGGTATCTCGTTCCGTCTCTCTGCATCATCACATTGGCGGGGTCGTTGACGCTTATCCCGTCAATGATGAAGTTGTAAGTATAAAGTTCCGGGGATGGAGCCGGGATTGTGACTGACCAGAGTCCGTTCTCTCCCATCGAAAGAACGGAAGTTGATCTGAAATCCTTCATCCACGATCCGTAAAGCTTCACTGTATCAGCATAAGGGGCTGATATTCTGAATGTGACCTGGTTATCCTTTATTTCAGGAGATACAACAGGCTGACGTCCGGCGAAATTTGCAAGCTCCTGGGCAAACATCCCCGTAACGAATGAGAAGCATATTAATGACAGCAAACAGAGTTTTTTCATTGTATGTATTGTGTAATATTCATTAGTATTTACAGTTACCTAAAATATTTTATTTGAAAAGCAGCCTTCCGAACGTGTTGAGGTAAATCCTCCAGTTTGACCAGGTATGTCCGCCTCCGGAAATAAAGAATGTATGTTCGAGACCATTTTTTGTAAGGGCCGCATCGAGTTTTTTAGCGCCTTCAAATGTAAAATCCTCATCACCGCATCCTATCCAGTAAAGTTTATATCCGGCTTTTTTAATCCCCTGCAGTTTTGCATCAATATCTGTCTGATTGTCGCGTATACCCATGCTCAGGGGGCATATGTAACCGAATGTCCCGGGATATTCATTTGTAACACTGAGAGTATGACCTCCGCCCATCGAAAGGCCCGATACTGCTCTTGCCTCAGGGCTGGCAATTACCCTGTAGTTCTTTTCAACATAAGGAATTATATCCTTCACTATGCTGTTTATATACATGTTTGCAAACTTCGGATCGTTCCTGTCAACTGCAGTTTCGGGAAGGAGGGTTGTTTTGGCGGCTTCCTGTGAGGGATTGCCGTTTGGCATCACGCATATCATTGGGACAGCCAGCTTTTTTTCAATAAGGTTGTCGAGAATCTGGCAGGCGCGGCCCATTGTCACCCATGCATCCTCATCACCTCCTCCTCCGTGAAGAAGGTAAAGGACCGGATATTTTTCGGTTCCAGAGTCGTACCCATATGGAGTATAGACATACATCCGGCGTGTTTTGCCGATTGTAGGAGAATTATACCATACCTTGCTGAGGTTGCCTCTTTTTTCTGCCTCGAAATAGTTCATTGTGGTTTCCCCAGGAACAAGAAGGACGCTCAGGTAACGTGTCCCATCCCTCTGGAGGAAAACATTTGCGGGATCGTTAAGAACAATCCCGTCGACAATGAAATTGTATGTGTAAAGTTCCGGTTCAGGCTTCGGGATTGTCAGTATCCAAATACCTGCTGTATCCTTGTTCATATTCAGTGAAGAGTCATAGCTTCTCATCCATGAGCCGTAGATCCTAACCAGTTTGGCCTGGGGAGCCCTGAGCCTGAATGTGACGTTCTTCTCCCCTATTTCGGGAGATACTATCGGTGTACGCCTGAAATTTGCCAGCTCCTGTGAGAAAGAGACGGCAAATACTGAAATACAGATGATTGACAACAGTAGTTTCTTTTTCATTTAAATATTTATCAGAGGTGAATTTTGTAATAATTGTTCTATCCCGAAGTTAGTAATTCAGAAACATTATCGGGGACAATTAACATTTTTTAATACAGGAATCTTTAGAAAACCAGTCCTGTAAGCCATCCCCAGATCAGGTAGCGGGTGAATTTCCCGGCCAGCATTGCAATTGCCGTGACAGCAATATTGCTGCGTAAAACGCCAAGGCCGACTGCAAAGATATCACCCACAGCCGGCAGCCATGAAAAGAAGGCAAATACAGCTCCGCGTTTGTAAAGCCTGTCGTGCCATTTTTCGATCGACTCGCGCTTTACCCTGAGTAACTTTTCTATCCATGACCATTTGCCCAGGTAGCCGATTGCAAAACTGCTCATGCCTCCAAGCCAGTTACCGGCAGTTGCGACAAGGACTGCAGAACCAACATCAGTACCATTTGCGATCAGGAATGTCAGGATAGCTTCGGAACTGAACGGCACTATTGTCGCTGCCAGAAAACTCGCAAGGAACAATCCCCACAGACTGTACTCAAATAATTCTTCTAACAATTTCGCTTATATAAGAACCTGCGAACTTAATAAAAATCCCATTAGCGTTCCGGATCGCTTAACCCAATTTATTTACCTTTGGCGGGAAGAAGAAAACAGATGGATTTGACTTTTTGCAGCCTGAGCAGCGGCAGCAGTGGTAACTGCTATTATGTTGGCAACGGATTCCATGGCATACTTATAGATGCCGGCATCTCAGCCACTTCAATACGCAAATTTCTCAGGAATATGATGATCCCGATGGATACAATCATGGGAGTTCTTGTCACCCATAACCATTCCGATCATATAAAGGGACTTGAAGTCCTTCTGAGAAAGAATTACCTCCCTGCCTTTACCACTCGCGAAGTCTGGGAAAGTATCCTGTCGCCTCATTGCCATATATCAACCGATTGCATAAGGGAAATCCCACTAATGGAAAAATTCCATCTTGCAGGTTTCGACATCGAGGCATTCCCTGTTTGTCACGATTCGCCTGCAACACTGGGATTTCATATTTGTGCCGGAGACAGGAAGATAACTATTGCAACCGACCTTGGTCATATTTGCCAGATCTCGGCTCCATATATCAAAGCTGCAAACCTGCTTGTAATCGAGTCAAATTATGATGAACAGATGCTTAAGGCCGGAGGCTATCCTCCATTTCTGAAGGCCAGGATAAGTTCCGACCACGGCCATCTTGGCAATCATCAGACTTCATTATTCCTGGCAGACATCCTGAATGAGAATCTTACTCATATCTGCCTTGCCCATCTTAGTCTTAACAATAATACACCCGAAAAAGCTCTTGCGACGCTTAGGGAAACATTTATGAAAAGAGGCATTCCCGTGAACGGCCACCCCGAAATAGTTATTCTTGAGCGTAAAGACCCTTCGGGGATGATCAACCTTTGAAGTAAAACCTTTCCTGCTGCAGCATTTACAGATGAAATCAGGCTTTCAGCATCTCAGTTGGTGATTTCCGTCCAACTGCATCCACTGCAATTATTTTGAATTCCTTTCCCGATGCTGCTTCATAAACGAAAGGATCCCTTGAAACCTGAGGAACGTGTCTGACGGTTCCGGCAATCTTGCCATTAATTTCAATCTCATAATGACTTATCGGTTCATCGCCGGCATAGCTTGTGTCCCACGATAATCTGATCCCGTTCGACTTCGTCGCCAGAGGATTCCGCGGTGGTGTAAGACCTCTGTCAGGCATCTGGAAATAGTTGGTTTCCCCGTTACGTGCACGGGCGCCGATTTTTTCCAGTTCGCGTCTCTGGCTTTCATTAAGAGCGTCAGGTGCAATCTGAGCTGCATAATAGTTCTGGACAAGCTGGCACTTAAGCGGATCATCGCTTATCTGACCTGTACCAATAATCAAAGTATGGATTCCGGGAATAGTCAGCACATATTCGATCAAAGGCTTGCTTGGTACCGTTTCGGTTCCGACTATCCTTACAACGTGTTCAGGTTTATTCGACCATCCCGGTTCCTTTGTATACATTGCTCCGTCGGCAAACACTTTCATTGCGATGATACCCATATTCCTTGCCTGGGCCACAGGGATAACATTGTACTGCATGTTGAGGTAGCGCCTGTCGTTTACATTTATTGCGACCAGCATTCCGTCGAGTATATCCCATTTATCGCGCTGTATCATGTCCATCATGGCAGGAGCATTGTAATGCCCTGAAAATCCGATGTGCCTAATAAGTTTTTCATTTTTAGGATTCAGTCCCGTGATATTAGTGCCGTCGCGAAAATCGCGAAGTGCGATAAGGGCACCGAAGTTATCATTTAGGTCAAGCGGGGTTTCAAGACCTTTGTATACAACATCAACCTCTTCGGGATTAGTAAGGTTGTGTATAAGCATCATATTTATATACGCTCCCTCGGGATAGTTGCCGTCATTGTTCCCGAACATGAGTGAAAGGGACCTTTTAAGGTCGGCAACAGCGCCCTCACCATGATCTCCGTCAGTGCTGTTCCTGACATTATCAAGCTTGGGATATCCTCCTTTTGCCCAGCGTATCATTGTTTTAGTGGTAAGGAATATCGAATCCCTCAATTTCTGGTCATAGCCTTTCTGACCGGGGACAAGGTTAAGCTTTCTGAAAGCCTTGCCGTAATTCATCTGGCTGGGACCGTAAACATTGGAAGTATCGAAATAATTGATTCCAAGGTCAAATGCCTTAGTGATAATGTCAACCGGTTCAATCCCCTCAGGCGTCCATTGAAGCGAGCTCTGACCTCCGAGGCCTATTGTTGTGACATCAAAATCAATTTTCCCGAAGCGCCGTTTCATTGGTGCCGGGATAACAGTCGATTTACATGAAAGAGCGGGGAGCAAGACGGCTCCGGCTGCAGCTGCAGCTGAGAGTCTCATAAATTCGCGGCGCGAAAGACTGGTTCTTCTTTTAAATAATGCCATGGCAGAATTAATATGACAGGTTAGTTATTTAAACAAAACTAAGAAAATCAACGGTATTATAAATGAATATTGCATTTATCAGGTGTGTTAAGCCAGAGTTCACAAAAAATGCCAGGCAAGCACCTGTAATGACAATAAAAATCATTATTCAAACATAATGATCAGTAAAGATTATCAGGCAGACTGGTTATGGGTGCTATCTTTATGTTCCTGTAAAAAACCTCTGCACCTTCCGACTGGATCTGGATCTTCCCTTTTGTAAGCGGTAATTCCCGTCCGCCATCAGCCTGACGCGAATTGTGGATTACCATATTGACAACACCATTCACCATGTGAATGCTTGTGCCGCCGAAGCACCAGAGATCGATTGTGTTCCATTCCCCGGAAGGTTTCTCTCCATCCGCCGATTTGAAACACCGGCGCCCGTTTGAGCCGCTGTTGCTGAATGTCAGCATTTCACCATTTTTATCGTAAATATATTTTTCTGCATCCTTTCTTATGGAGGCATCATATACAACTCCTGCACAGGCCCAGCAGTCGCCGCAATCACCTTCCTGTATCTGAAACTCCTGCGATCTCATCCAGTTGCCGCCATCGGCTCCCTGGGGACCAACTGCGTAATACATGATCCCGCTGTCTCTTTTTCCTGTCTTCCTGGGGAACCATTTAAGCTCGCCCCACATGAACTGAAGCTGCAGGTGATAATTTTCGTACTCCTCAACAGTTGAAATTCCGCCGAAGTTTTCGCCTGAAATCCTTAAAACATCCTCCCCTCCGAGGTTAACAACTGTAAATACTCCGGCGGGGTCCTTATTAAGACCGATCGGTTCCGCATTCCTTTTTTTAAGGATTGTATCATAGGAAGGACCAAGGTAGGTGTCCCACCCGGAAAGGTCCTTGCCGTTGAAAAGGACCTGCCATTTTTCAGATTTATTGCCTGAGTATCCTGACAATACCATAAGCAGTGCCAGAATCGTAATATTTATGTTAGTCATATCAGGAAAATTTTAAAATTGTCAATCAAATAAAACATGGTGAACAGTATACTCAAAAATAATTTTCTTTTATGAGCAGACAAATATTATAAAACAAAAAGGCGACTATGCTAACCTGAATTATTAAGAAATATGAATTAATCAGGCTACATTATCCGTTATAAAAAAGTTCAAAATGCACATATTTTTATATGTCAGTTTTAAATTACAGGAATCGCCGTTGTGAAAAACAAACATCCCTTGTATTTCGTTATATTTACGGAATTAAATCATAGCAATTGGAAAGACCATTCAGATATATAAGGGTGAATCCGAAGACTGTTGTTGGTACCAGAAGCGATATGACAGAAGAACAGGTGCGTAAAAGGTTCAATGATAATCTGAAGCTGTCGCCATATTTCAACCCAAAAAAATTCTTTGTAATCTCGGAGACCCGGAGATTCTTACCTTTTTAATCCTGCATAGCTTACTGGTCAGGGAACAAATGAATCCGCAATCAGAAAAAGCATTATCAATAAGCTGTACAGATTAAGTGTTCCAAATGAGTATTTAAGTCCACTGTCTGAATTCCGGGAATACAGGGATGTAATGATAATGATCAGAAAGACTGCTGTCAGAACAAACATCGCACCTGATATCATGCGACTGAAAACCTCTGCAGAACAAACAAAAAGCGCAAGCAAAACACACGAAATAATCAGCCAGAGAATTATAACAAGTCTTATCTGGTTTATATTCAACAGGTCATATATTGTTTTAAAACCGGCATCCTGGTATTCTTTGCCATATCTCAGAAGCAGCATCCAGAAATGGGGTATCTGCCAGAGAAACATGAAAACTGAGAAAAAAAGGATTTTATCATTGAGAACAATTCCTCCTGCAGATGCATAGCCTATAAGGGGTGGAACGGAACCAACCAGTGCCCCGGGTATTATTGCCAGTATAGTAATTTTTTTGAGGTAAGTATATATCAGGTTATATAGGATCACTCCTGAACATCCGAGAATAAAAGGCCTGAAACCGGCAGCAAGAAGAAAAAGGCAACCCGAAATAATTAAGAATAAAGACAAGGCTGCAGCTGAACGCGTTGAAATTGAATTTGAAGCTACCGGACGGTGCATGGTTCTTTTCATAATGGCATCCTGCTTCCTTTCAGTTGTCTGATTAAGTGCCGCAGAACCACATGCCAGCAAAAGAATTCCCATAACGAGAAGGATAAAGTCGGGCCCGGGATTAATTTTATAAACCAGATAACCTGTTGTTGCAGAAAATGAAACAGCAAGCGATAGCCGGAGCTTTATGAGTTTCAGATAATCGTTGAATGGAGGCATGAGGTCATTGTTCTCCTGCAAGCGATTTGAGATAATCAGTTATGATTTGGATATCAGCCTCTTTCAGGGTATTCTTATAAGACTGCATGAGGCCTTTATTGTATCCGTTAACTATTTCATCGTCAGGATTATAAATAGATGTTGCAATATATTTTTCATCCGCCGTTATGGTTTTCGGCCCTGAAGAGGTCATCACAGTTCTTTCAGTCCCGAATAGCTTTTTAAATGAAGGTCCGACAAGTTTAGATCCGTCAATTGAATGGCATGCTATGCATCCTGTATTTCTCAGAAGCAGGTATCCGTCTGGTTCAGGTATCCGGGCTGTTTTTTTAAATTCGGCAAACCAAAGGTCATAATCTTCCTGCTCCATTACCCTGGCCTTTGCCAACATTGAGGAATGCAGCAACCCGCAATACTCTGTGCAAAGTATTTCATATTCCCCGACTATTGTAGGGGTGAACCAGAGAAAGTTATTATACCCTGGTATCACATCCTCCTTTACCCTGAAAGCCGGGATGAAAAGACTGTGGTTTACATCTTCCGACTTAAGATTGACCCTTACGGGCTTGCCGACAGGGACAACAAGATCGCGCGATTTAATGCTGTCGCCATAATCAAACTCCCATTCCCACATTCTCCCTATCGCTGTGATGACCATTGCATCGGAAGGGACGTTTCTCATGGGGGCAAAACCTGTCCACCCGAAGTAGAACATTATAAGAACGATTATAGTCGGTATTGTAATCCAGGCTGCTTCAAGCTTTGCATTACCACGGAACTGCCTGGCCGGCTTTCCTTTTTTTCTGTTGTAATGGATCACAGTATAGATCATGAATACAGTGATCCCGATTATGAAAATTGCTGCAATCGTAAAAATAAAGATGAAGGTTCTGTCTACTCCTTCTGCCAGATTTGATGCACCTGTAAACATAATGTTAGTATTAACCCTCCTACCTTAACAAATAATCGATAAAAGTAATCCCAATGACCAGAGCAAACAACAGGAACACTCCCGAGATCATCAGTTTCAGAAAGAGGCTTTCAAATTTCATGTGCATGAAATGAATTATTACAGTAGCCGCCTTCCCGCAGGCGATAAGCAGTGCCGCAGCAACAGTAAATGGTCCGAGATGCCATCCGGTAACAAGAACAGATATTGTTGTAAGAAAGAGCAGGACGACAAGAACGGTGCCGAGTGACAAATAGCTTGAAATATGTGCTTCATTATGGTTCATAAATGGCATTATATCAGGTAATAAGGTATAACAGAGGGAAAATAAATATCCAGATAATGTCGACAAGGTGCCAGTAAAGAGCGCTGTTTTCGAGAAGCAGGAAATTGGAACTGCTTACTTTCCCTGATCTTATTTTAAACAGGTTCACTGAAAGCAGTATCATTCCGACCAGCACATGAACTGCATGCAACCCTGTCATCATATAATACAGGCCAAAGAACAATATTTCGCCATGGGGAAGATTCCTCATGACTTCTGATCCGGGATAAAGTTTGTAATGGAATTTATGTGACCATTCAAAGTATTTATTCATCATGAACAAAGCAGCAAGGAGAATTGTCACGGTAATAAGGAGAAGCGCCAGGTTAAGCTTATTTTTCTGAATAGCTGTCAGCGACATCGCTATTGTCATGCTGCTTACGAGAAGAAAGACAGTGTTGAGTGTTCCGATGAATGCATTCAGTTCGGCAGCGCCGGTATGGAATTCGGCAGAATATTTTGCCCTGAACACGGCATAAACCAGAAAAAGTCCGCCGAAAAGGAAAAGCTCAGTAAACAGGAATATCCACATTCCAAGTTTCCCGGCTTCACTGTCTGTTTGTTCTGTATGAGGAATCTGGCCTTCCATAAAACTTAACTGGATTTATTTTCATCATTTGATCCGAAAAAATACGGCTTTGTTTTTATTTCGGGGACGACATCAAAATTCTCGTGGGGGGGAGGTGAAGGGATCTGCCATTCAAGTGTAACTCCATGCCATGGATTTGCAGGTGCAATCTCTCCCACTCTTTTGCTTCTGACAAAATTATAAACCATAAGTATAAGCCCAATAAATAATATGAATCCCCCTATAGTAGAAATGACATGGCCGGTCTGGAACTGAGGCAGATAATCGAAGTATCTTCTCGGCATCCCCTGAATACCAATAACAAACTGCGGGAAATAAAGAAGGTTGAATCCTGTAAAGTTTATACCCCAGGCAATATTTGCTATTTTGTTATTGTACATCCTTCCAAACATTTTAGGAAACCAGTAATGCATACCTGCAAAAGTGGCAAATCCCATTCCGCCGAAAATAATATAGTGAAAATGCGCAACAACAAAAGAGGTATCATGAACCTGAATATTTGCTGCAAGGGCACCGAGTGTAAGGCCTGTAAACCCTCCGATCATGAAGAGGAAAATAAATGAGATGGCATATAAAAGCGGTGGCTTGAGATCGATTGAACCTCCGTACATTGTAGATATCCAGTTAAAAACTTTAATTGCGCTCGGAATGGCGACAATGAATGTCAGGAATGAGAAGAACCACCTCGATCCGACGCTGATCCCGGCGGTGAACATATGATGTCCCCATACAAAATATCCAACAAAAGCTATTGCCAGGCTTGATATCAGTATTGCCGTATAACCAAAAACAGGTTTCTGGCTGAAGGTGGGGAATATTTCCGTTACAATTCCCATCGCGGGGAGGATCATAATATAGACTGCAGGATGTGAATATATCCAGAAGAGATGCTGGAAAAGCACCGGATCGCCTCCCAGCGAAGGATCAAAAAAACCGATACTCAAAACTCTTTCAGCAATTACCATCAGAAGCGTGATACCGATAATAGGGGTTGCAAGAACCTGAATCCATCCTGTTGCATAAAGCGCCCACGGGAAAAGAGGCATTCTGAACCAGCCCATGCCTGGCGCTCTCATGCGGTGAATAGTTACAATAAAATTCAACCCCGTCAGGATCGATGAAAAGCCGAGTATGAATGCGGCTGTAAGAGCAAAAATCACATTTGTTGAGGATTCGGCGCTGTACGGAACATAAAATGTCCATCCTGTATCAGGTGGTCCGTCCCCGGCAAACTGGGAGAGAACACCCAGGATAGCACCAGTAAGAAAAAGATAGTATGAAAAAAGGTTTAACTTCGGAAAAGCCACATCCCTGGCACCTATCATAATGGGAAGGAAGAAATTCCCGAATATTGCAGGAAGTGCCGGAATAACTATAACAAAAATCATTATAATGCCATGGATCGTAAAAAGGCCGTTATAGGTCTGTGGCTCCATTATGGTCTTACCGGGGGCAATAAGCTCGAGCCTCATTAAAAGGCCCAGCACTACGGCAACAAAGAAAAATACAGTTATTGAATAAAGATACATCAGGCCGATTTTCTTATGATCTGTGGAAAGAAGCCATGATAATATCCCCCTGTATTTTCCCTGATACCTGAGATAGCTTATGTAATTCCCATTTTCTTTATCGCTCATATCTGACATTTTATCACTTTTTCCGCCTTTTTAAAATCAATACTGCAAATATTATCAGGGCAATGAACAGAATTATTGCTCCCAGGATCCGGGTTACCTGCAGGGTATAGGTCTGGCTGCCGGGGTTATATGCAAAACAATATTCAAGTATCCTGTTTATTGTCGGTCGGGGTATCCCTTTCTGAGCCTCAATGATAGCCATTTTTAAATCAAAGGGAAGAAAAGTCAGGCCGTAAAGGTATCTGGTTATCTTACCAGCCGGGCTGAGGACATATATAGCCGAGGCGTGTGCGAAATCGAGTCCCTGAGCTTTGTATTTATAACCTATCGCCTCAGTTATTGCCGCGATATTTTCCTGAGTGCCTGTAAGATAAAACCAATATTTCTGGTTTTCCTTGCTGATTCTCTGTACAAAATTTACCTTTTTCTCCCTTGCTTTTTCAGGTGTATCCTTTGTATTGAAACTAATCGTTATGAGTTTATAATCAGTCCCGAGGTTAAGATCCAGCTTGCTTACAACATCGGATATTCCGTCCATGAGCGGACTGCAAAGATTAGGACAGTCAAAATAAACAAAACACATCACTGTTGGAATGTCGATTAACTGCCTCAGCGTCACCGTGTCGTTGTTTTCATTGAAGAACCAGAGATCAAGCGGGATTGTATCCCCGAGATGTTCAACAATACCGATTTCAATATCCTTATTGAAAAGGCCAGGTTTTGCCGCATCCTGAGCAGCAATACCAAAAGCCGTTAAATTTAATAACAGGCAAAAGATTATCTTCTTCATCTGAGTTTTATTGCTTTTTCACCTTATCATCAGAATAAATACCAGCTATCATCAAAGATCCGCCCATAAGCGAAATATCCTTAAGCATTGCTATGAGGGTTACTGTCGTATCTACTCCTTTTACAAGATGGGGTATATGAATAGTGAGAATAAAAACAAAAAGCAGGGCAGCCAGCATATATGTCGACAACCTGACATACTTTCTGGTAATAATGCTAATGCTTGCTGCAATAAGCATTAATCCTGTCAATATCATCACAAATGCTGTCTGCGGGATAAATGATGTAAGCATTCCCATATAATAATCCATCATTACAAAATGGTTTATCCCGAAAAATGCAAATGGTAATGCAAACAGGATTCTTCCGATGGTTGTGATCTTATTCATAAGTGATTTTTGATTATTTAACCTGAACTTTCTTTCTCATCATCTTTCTGAAAGGCTTTTCCGATAATATAAATGTCTCTCAGCTTCAATAGAACCAGAAAAATAAATCCCCACACAAGAAGCATTCCGGCGCTGAAAGTAAGTATGACCCATACCGGAGCTTTCCTGACGTTGTTCCACATGGCTCTTTCGGCTACAAGACTGACAGGAGTGATCTTTATTCCTGCCTGCAGGACCGTATCTTTGATTACAGATCCGAATAGTCCCTCGTCGGTGAATCTTGCCCTTACAATTATTTTGCCCGCGGTATCTCCCGGAAGATCGTCAGGTATCCTGAACAGCGCTTTCCCATCCTTCCCTGTAATTTTTTCCTCATCTATCTGAAGTGCACCGAAATATCTTGTTACGAAAAGTCGCACTGCAGCATCTGCAACCGGTATTTTCTGATCATCCCTGTAAGCCATTGCAGATAGGGCAATTACGGTATCCCCCGGGTTATAGCTCAGATTCATCCTGATCTCAGCGCCGGGATAGGCCGATGACGTTACCACCGCCATTATTTCCTGTTTGTAATTGCTGTTGAAGCTTCGGATAAAGGATATTACATTCCAGATGTCATTTCCTGAAAGGACAGATCTGAAGGAAGGCATCTGACCCCTTCCTGTGGAAACCTTATAGAACAACTCACCATCCTTGTTTTTCTGTATCTTGTCGGTGGCCGGATCTCCCGGAGGAGGAACAAGGCTGAGAAAGTTATTCTTTCCCGGTGTTCCATGACATGACGAACAGTTTGTCATATAGATCTTCTCACCCGTATTTCTGGTCTCGTCGTTGAAAGGGAATATACTCAACCTGTCAGCCCTGTCGGCCGGTACTACCCAATCCTGGCCGAGAACCTGAGATGCGCAGGCCAGAAGAATAAATCCTGTCAATGGCAAAAATCTCATACTTTTTGATTTTTCATTCAGGTTTCTTTCAATTCCTTTTTAGCTTCTTCTTCAGCAAGTTCCCAGATCGGTATTACCGGAAACAGCTTTGATAAAAGAGTTATTATTATCAGAACAAGGAGTATCGATGCCAGTGTAACAAGCGATTCAATGAGAGTAGGCTTATAAGCCACCCATTCCACAGGAACATTCTGTACCGGCAGATATGGGTGAGCCTGAGGAGGAACAACAATTATGTATCTTTTAAGCCAGGCTGCCGCCAGCATTACTATCGAGATAAAAAGCATAGGTAAAGGCTTCCGGATTCTCCTGAAAAGCATGAGAAAGACAGGGATTATAAGCCCTATAAGCTGGACGCCCCAGAACAAAAATGCATGCTCTCCCGCAAAAAGCTCCCTGAGATGAATAGCATCGGCAGCTTTCAGCTTGTAACCGGGCACCAGGAATTCATTGATATTAAAATAGATATAGAGTATGGAAATGAGTATAAATACCTTTCCCATTTTATCAAAATGGCTGTCGGTCAGGTATTTATCCAGATTGTATGATTTCCTGAAGAAATACATTGCTATTATAACGGCAGCTGTACCCGACACAAAAGCCCCGGAGATGAAATAAGGCCCGAATATTGTGCTGTCCCAACCTGCTCTGGGAGTCACTGCAAACAACCACGATGTTACAGTATGAATAGCAAATGCAGTGGGGATAATAAGTATGAGCAGGATCCTCACACCCTGACCAATAATAAGGTATTGTTTCTCATTATGAATCCATCCGAAAGAGAGAAGATTATAGGCCTTTGAAAGGAATTCAGGCTGGCCCCGGAGTTTTCCCCTTGCCACAGCAAGGTCAGGTATCATGGGAAAGAGCCATAGTAAAAGGCTGAGAACAAAATAAGTCGTAACAACGCTAACATCCCAGAGTATTGGTGACTGAACCCTTCCGAACAGGAAGACATATGGAAGCCGGTCGGGCCTTCCCATATCCGAAATTATAACCAGTCCGGCAACTGCAGCAAAAGCTACTGCAATTATTTCGGCTATACGACTTATCGGTTTAACCCATGTTGCACCTGAAAGGCCCAGGACGCAGCTTATAAGCATCCCCACAAGGCTGGATGCCACAAAGAACACAAAATTGGCTATGTACATTCCCCAGCTAGTAACATCGCGCAATCCGGTAACACCAAGACCTGTTCTCAGCTGAATCGTATAGGCATAAATGCATGCAGCAAAGGCAGCAAAAAGTATTCCCATCCAGATTATGAATCCCCTGCTTATCCCGACATTTTTCAATATATCAGAAGATATCAAATCGAGTTTTTCCCTGTATTTTTCGGAACTGAAGACAGATCCAGCCATATTACCAGGTTTTAAGTTATTTCCTTGTATTCAGGATCAGGTCCTTTTTTGAATTCGAAAATCCTGTTTTTGGGTGGCAGGTAATAAACCCTCGGCTTTGTCCCGAGTTCTGCCATAAGTCTGTATCCTCCGTTTTGTTCAAGCAATTCTTTCAGATTGACAGTCTCCTTTGTTGTTCCATTGGTTACTGCATTTTCGTTTTCGTCACCAAAATAGAACACACCATTAGGACAGGCCGAGACACAATATGGAAGCATCCCCTCCCTCAGCCTGTCGGCACTGAAAAGGCATTTTGAAATGGTCCCTTTCTTCTGGGGAACATTAAGTTCGACATTATATTCACTTCCCTGATCCTGACTGGCGGCAACAGGTTCACGCCAATGAAACATTCTGGCTGAATAGGGGCATGCTGCCATACAGAACCGGCATCCAATGCACCTTTCATTGTCAATAAGAACGATCCCGTCCTGCCTTTTGTACGTGGCATCGACCGGACAGACAGAAACACAGGGGGGATTGTCGCAATGCTGGCATGGCTTAGGCATAAAGTACTCAGGTGTATTGGCCGATTCCTGCATTACAAGAGTATTGATATGGTATTCGTAGGGACGAAGATGGTGAGCCGCCTGACATGCGCTGACACATTTCCGCGCATTTCTGCATTTCGAAAGATCGATGACCATGACCCATCTTTTACCCTCAATGCCCTTACGTCCTCTTTTCTGAAGAACTTTGAGATCAGGTTTGTAGTCCTTCATCTGGTCGCGGGGGATTTCAACCAGCCTGTTATCCTCGGTAAGAACTTTAACGGTTTCCTCGTGTTTCTTGGCCTTCTCAAACTGGTATCCCGAATAAATGGCAGCACCGCCTGCAACAGAAGCTGCTCCGACAATACCCACTTTTTTCAGGAAATCACGGCGCGATGATTCCAGTATCTCTTCAATTTCAGCAGGTTCTTTCTTTTTCTTTTTTGAAGACATGGAAATGATATTTGAATCCCTTTAAATCTGTAGGACCAGCTTTATGGCCCGGTTTAGTTCTGAGCCGTGACAATGAATTTCTTTACAGTATATCCGGTACCCGTTATGGCTTCCCTGATCTTAAGGGTATCAACCTGATCGGGATAATACTCAATAAATGCATTGGCTGCTGTATGGGAAGCTTTAACGCTCTTTATTCCATCGAGCTTGCTTACCCCTGCCTGAATGGTCTGCTCACAACCGGTACATGTCATACCGCCAATTGATACTTCTATACTGGAAGCTTTCATTGTTATATCTTCCTTTTTACTCTTTTGTTCATGCCCGCAGGATGCGGCAAAAAACAAAATAATAAACAAAAGCAGATGATTTGGGATACTCCTTTTCAGCATGGTCAATAAATTTAAGAATAGGTAATTACAAGGTTAAGTCACCTTAAATGTATGAATAATTTTAAGTCATGTTCCTAAAATGTCAGAAAAATCATTTCATATGATGTTTTTTGATAAGGAATGTGCAAAATCCCCCGGCAATATGATTTGTTAACAGATTTGTCCAATGGGATTCATAAAGGCCTTTCCAATACAAATTTCAGAAGGCATTCAATGTATGACACAACACTTGAACATTTACAAATCTGAATTATCTTTATTAAAAATAAGTACCATGAACAGATTTTTGAATTACCTGATAATCTTCCTTATAATATTCCTGTGGAATTGTAAATCAGGCCATACGGGAAGCAGGACGACAGGATCAATTAAACAGGATTCTCTGGTGACGGAGAACATTTTCCCCTTTCAATCCATGCATTGTCACGGATCAACAATTGTGGAACTTCCAAACAACGATCTTCTTGTCGCCTGGTTCCAGGGAAGCGGAGAACGGACAGCCGATGATGTGGCTTTGATGGGATCACGGTTCAGCCAGAAGAGCGGGACATGGAGCACTCCTTTCATAATGGCAGACACACCTGGATTCCCTGATATCAATCCTGTCCTCTTTATAGATAATCAATCACGCCTTTGGCTTGTCTGGTATACTGTTCTTGCTTACCAGTGGGAATCGTCGGTTCTGAAGTACAGGATCAGTGAAGATTTCATGCAGAATGATGGTCCTCCGGTCTGGCTCTGGCAGGATATGATACATATAAAGCCAGATGGTTCAGTGCCTGAGGGTATAGGCCGTAATGATCAGTTTGTAAAAACACTCAAAAAAAAATACGACGATTACCATGGTAGCCTGGTTTCGGACGGATATATAAAGGACGATGGTTCAGGAACAATTACTGAAGAGATGTGGCAGACAGCCCTTAATCATTATCTTGATATTGCCAAAGGAACTAACCTGGTGAGGAACGGAAGCGATGTCGATGAAAATGGCGAAAAAGTCAGCGTTCAGCTCGGATATCCGCTTATGCGTAGGATTGGCTGGCAGACGAGGAACAAACCACTCTTAGCCGGTAATTCAATTCTCCTTCCTCTTTATTCCGACGGTTTCGACTTCAGCCTGATTGCAATCACTGACGATTATGGGAAAACCTGGCATTTCAGTGAACCAATAGTCGGTGCCGGAAATGTTCAGCCTGCTCTCGCAACGGGCAGCGACAGTACGATTACCGCCTACATGCGCGATAATGGTCCTGCCCCGAAAAGGCTGATGCTTAGCATATCCGGCGACATGGGCCTGACCTGGAGCACCGTTTCAGATACTGATATTCCTAATCCGGGAACGGCAGCTGATGTCGTTGTCCTGAAAAGCGGTAACCGGGTGATCGCACATAATGATATCGAGGAAGGAAGACATCGCCTCTCAGTCTGGCTGTCGAAAGATGAAGGAAAGACATGGCCATACCGTAAAACAATTATCAACGGCTTACCGGGAAGTGAGACCAGAGGGCATTACCCGGCAATAATCCAGGGAAAGGACGGCCGTATTCATATGTCATTTACAAACCAGGTTCCTGGACCCGCCGGTCAGCAACCTTTAAAGACTATTGCACATGCCAGCTTTACTGAAGAGCGGCTTTTAAAACAATAATAAATAATAATTAAGTATTATAAATGATGCCTTCAGAGCTCAGTGAGCTCTGCGCCTTCTCTGTGCCCCTCTGTGTAAGTTCTTAATATTCAAACCATAAAGGCCTCCGGAAAGCAATTAAACTGGCAGCATTAAGATTAGGTTTATGATGCAGCCCCATTCTTCCCCATAAATTTACCCTGGAATATCCCGAGTGTTCCCTTCAGTTTATCATCAAGCAGGTTAATTGATTTTTCAATCCATTCCCCGGGCATTTCCCTGTAGTAGGCTTCCGCTATTCCTCCGGTGATACAAGCCAGGGTATCACTGTCGCCGCCAAGCCAGATGGCTTTTCTTATTGCATCTTCAAAATCGACTGATTCAAGGAAACAGATAAGGGCTTCCGGAACAGTCTTCTGGCAGGTCTCATTAAAACTGTAAAAGGGTTTTATTTCAGCAAGTGTCCTGCTCAGATTATATGAGTAACTCTTTTCGATGAACTTCTTAATTTCTTTCTTATCATGGCCGTTTCTTGCAAGGAATATTGCCGCTGCAACAACTTTTGCCCCTTTTCTGCCTTCAGGATGATTATGGGTGACTGCAGCGCTTTTCTCCGCTTCCCTGATGGTTTCTCCCAGGGTGTCGAAAGCCCAGCCGACAGGAGTGACCCTCATTGCCGACCCGTTCCCGAAACTGTTGTATGGTTTCGGGTTGTCGATATGTATCCACTGGTTGAACCATTCACCATATCCTCTTCCCGGATAGTTGAGTGCATATTCCTTTATTGCGGCGGCATAATCCGTTTTGTTCATTATTGCATCGGCAACAGCCACGGTCAGGACAGTATCGTCGGTGAAAAATGATTTGGGGGGAAAGGGATCAAATTCATAATTGTCTGTATTCCTGAACTCATATGTCGATCCGATGATATCTCCTATTATTGCTCCCAGCATGGTTCTTTTATGTTTCTCCTGTATCTAAAGATACAAAGTTTATTATAACATGGTTTACTGGCGGAAAATTTGTATTTTAATTCCTTGCATAAACCAATAAGACCCGGGAAATGAAAATCACTGTAAACGACACTATTCTTGATCTATACGAAGGAGCAACAGTCAAAGATGCTGTTCTGAAATACTTTTTTCAACAGGGTAAAGCCAGCCCAAAGCGATTCCCGGCAGTTGAAGATCGTTATGGGAACTCTGTAGCTACCGACGGAGAACTGACCGACGGAAGTATATTTTTTATAATCGGAAGAAATAAAAAGAAAGTATCTGCCGGGTTGCTTGCACTTGCAATTATTACCGGGCTGATGATGACGGCCTGCGGCACGGGGAAAAAGGTTACCGGCAGTGTCGCGGAAGAAAAACAGGCAATCATTTTTGCAGTGAACGACATACATGCAACACTTGACAATTTCCCGAAACTTGCATGGGTAGTCGACAGCCTCAGGGCAATCTATCCCGATATGCTTCTTGTTGCTGCGGGAGATAATCAGACCGGGAATCCGGTGAACGACCAGTATCCTGAGAAAGGATTGCCTGTCATTGATCTTATGAACGCCACCGGATTTGATATAAGTGCGGTAGGCAATCACGAGTTCGATTCAAGCCCTGAAGGATTTAGTAAACTCAGCCAAAAGGCTAAGTTCAGCTTTATCAGCGCAAATGTCGCTGCTGATGATTCACTGAATATTCTGTTGAAACCCTACAGGATCATTACACTGCCAAACGGTCTGAAAATAGCTTTTCTCGGCCTTCTTCATATCAATCAGAACGGCATCCCTGATTCCCATCCCGACAATGTTAAAGGATTCACATTCAGATCTCCCTTTGACGCTGCCCCCGGATATATCGGGCTTAAAGACCAGAGCGATATCTTTATTGCACTTACCCATATTGGATTCGAGAATGATGTGAAGCTTGCAGAGACAATGCCCGGGGGTATAGATGTAATTATCGGCGGGCATTCACATACAAGGGTTGAAAAAGAACAGGTATTTAATGGGATCCTGATAACACAGGCTGAAAACAAACTGAAATACGGCACCCTGATAAAGATAACAAGGAAAAGCGACGGCAGCCTTGTAAAAAGCATGGAGCTTCTTGATATCAGGAACAGGAAAAATGAAAAGCCCGCCATCAGGGCAATTGTCGATAAATACAACGACAATCCGGTACTGAAGGAGGTGATAGCCACGGCTTCAGGCGATTTCTCATCCTATGAAGAGCTGGGTTATCTGATGGCTGATGCCCAGAGGGCTGCTGCCGGAGCCGATATCGCACTCGTAAATCCGGGAGGCGTAAGGATCGACAGGCTTGCCTCAGGCCCGGTAAGAGTCATGCATGTCTTCCAGCTCGATCCGTTCGGAAATGAACTCGTTGTAACACGGTTGACCGGACATGAGATCCGTTCCCTTATGCTTGCTGCCTACCCTGTTGATGACAGGCTTCCAATATATCCTTCGGGTATCAGAACCAGGCTTCGCCTCGATGCTTCAGGTAACCTTGGGGATGTGGTTCTGATGGCTGAAAACGGCTCCCCTCTCGAAATGGATAAAACATACACAGTAGCCATGAACAGCTATATGACACTAGTTTATAAATACACCCATGCCGATCAGGGTCAGTCGCTGTTCATTACAACAGCTGATGCGACAATCAGCTACCTAAGGAAGATAAAGGATGTGAGAAGCTACAAAGGTGAAAAGCGGGTTGTTGTGAATAAATTTAACTGAAGACCAGGCAATATCCGGGAGCCGGCCAGGTTTGTATAATTAAATGAACCATATTGTAAAATCTGTTATTCCTTGTCTTAATATGAAAGTTATTTCAATTCCTTCATTGATTATTTTATTCCTTATCGCCTTAACGACAGGCTGTACCAAAGAATGCCCGGTAACAAGCGTTACAGATGTTGACAATAATATCTACAAAGTTGTAAGTATTGGCAATCAGCTTTGGATGGGAGAAAACCTGAAGGTTACAAAATACAATAACGGGGATCTGATAGGGACAACAATTCCCGGAACAAAGGATATTACTGCCGAAAACAGCCCAAAATACCAGTGGCCCTCTTATAATAACGAGCTTTATGTTGAAACCTTTGGACGTTTATACACCTGGCATTCACTCATGGACAAACGCAGGGTATGTCCTGCCGGCTGGCATGTACCTTCCGATGGTGAATGGAGGGCGCTTGCAGAATATCTGGGCGGAATAGACAAAGCAGGAGGTAAATTAAAGGAAACAGGTGAAACTTTATGGAGCTCTCCTAACACAGGAGCGACAAATGAAACAGGTTTTTCTGCCCGACCGGGAGGTTACAGGAATCCTGACGGAAATTTCTGGACTGAAAGGCGTTATGATGTCTGGTGGAGTTCCACTTCCGCTTCTGATTTAAAAGCTTTGCACTGGGGTGTCGGATATATATACGAGTACATATATCGTTGCGAAGAGGTAAAAAGCCAGGCGGTGTCGGTACGGTGTGTCAAGGATTAGATTTTCGAAGGCCCTTGTTTTTATATAACACTATTGTCTGGTTCCAGAAAATGTTTCAACATATCCCCCGCCAGTCATTGTCCAGGTGAGTGTGTTTCCATTCACGCTTCCCTCAAAAGTGCCGCTTGAATCGGTCAGACTAAGATCCCAGGAATCAGTTCCCGCGCTGCTTACGCTTATTCCGGGAAGGGTTGCTGTAGTGGTGCTTATTGTTATCTTCATATTTACCTTCGTATCGGAGCTTTTCGAAATAACACAGGTGCCTGCTGCCGATCCTGTTCCGACCACCGTAATTGTACCTGCGTAAGTACCTGTGACAGCAGTTGCCAGATCGGGACCCGAATCATCCTTTTCACAGGCAGAGAAGATTGCCAGCATCATCACGAATGCCGTAAATACTTTGATTTTCATATTTCTTGATTTTTAGGTGAAAAACCGGAGAAATGTCAATTACTGACCTTCCTTAATCAAAGCTAATTTTATTTATTGCCTGATTTCTTGAGAAGTGATAAAACACTGATCCTGTCTTACAGATACACCTTTTGATATTATAAATGGTAGAATTGCAGATCCAGCAACCCATTCAGAAACGGCCCGATTTTGTATTCGATTATATAATCGAGTTTCTACAGTTCAAGTATTATCCCTACCGGGCAATGATCCGACCCTTCTATCTCTTCATGGATAAATGCATCCTTTACCATTGGAAGGAACGACTTGCTTACAAGGAAATAATCGATTCTCCAGCCTATGTTCCTTGACCTTGCTCCCGCTCTGAAACTCCACCACGAATATCTTCCTCCCTGACCAGGATAAAGATGGCGGAATGTATCGGCAAATCCTTCTCCTGTAAGCCTGTCCATGCCATCAATCTCCTCCTGCATATAGCCTGCGGCCTTGTTATAATTCTCTTTCGGACGTGCAAGGTCAATCGGCTTATGGGCAACATTAAGGTCGCCGCAAACAACTACCGGTTTTGTCAGCTCAAGATTCTTAAGATAACCTAAAAAAGCCTTGTCCCATTCCTGTCTGTAACCAAGCCTTCCAAGTTCTGCGCCCGAATTGGGAACATACACATTAACAAGAAAAAACCTGTCAAACTCAAGACATAATACCCTGCCTTCCTTATCATGCTCCTTAATACCCATATCTTTCGTAACATTAAGGGGCTTTATCCTTGAAATCACAGCTGTACCCGAATACCCGGGCCTTTCGGCAGAATTTGAAAATATGTGGTTGTGATTGACTGAAACAAGCGTTTCGGCAACCTGATGGTCCTGAGCCTTGGTCTCCTGCAGGCATATTATATCGGGATCCAACAATTCAAGATCGGCAAAAAAGGATTTCTTTGCAATGGCACGGATTCCGTTTACGTTCCAGGATATTATTTTCATATCTGCTCTTGTTATTGTGTAAAAATAATAACTCTTCCCAGCATATTTAATAACATGATATTTAAAATTTTTAGTTTTTATTCTCCTGTGTTTTAGATAAATTGCATTAAGGAATTTTCAATCTGATATTATGAACGTTAAAGGAACTCCTGCAAGGGGATTACTGGGAACCACACTCGGTTTCTTTTTCGGATTTGCAGCTGTGGCCCTCTACGGGCCCACGGCAGTGAAATTCAAGGAAGCAATGGATCTTACACCGGCCCTTGTGGGTCTGCTGATAGCCATCCCGTCATTGTCGGGATCATTATTGCGCATACCTTTCGGAGCATGGGTCGATATTACGGGAGGTAAAATACCTTTCCTGATCCTTATGATTTTAGGCGCTGTCGGTCTTGGGGGTGTTACCCTTCTGCTACACACCTCCTATCCCGAAGACATGAAAGGGATGTACTGGCTTGTTCTGTTTTTCGGATTTCTGAGCGGTTGCGGCATTGCAACATTCTCGGTTGGCATTGCCCAGACCTCCTACTGGTTCCCGCGCAGCAGGCAGGGAAGCGCACTGGGAACCTTCGGCGGGCTGGGAAACCTTGCTCCCGGCATTTTTTCAATTATACTCCCTCTGTTCCTTACACGCTATGGTTTCATATCAGCATATTTTGCATGGTTCCTTTTCCTGGTGCTTGGAACGGTACTTTATGGCATAATTGGTCAGAATTCATATTTTTTTCAGTTCAAGAGGGCAGGTCTTTCTGATACCCAGGCCAGAAACAAAGCACGGGAACACGGACAGGAGATCTTCCCCTCGGGAGGGGTAAAGGAGAGCCTTTTGAACTCGGCCAGGATACCCAATACCTGGGCCCTTGTTGTACTATATTTCACAACATTCGGAGGCTTCATTGCCCTAACCGCCTGGTTTCCCACATACTGGAGCGAATATCAGCATTTTGCACCTGTGCGTGCAGGTCTTTTTACTGCAATTTTCTCGATCCTTGCATCCCTGATCCGTGTCTTCGGAGGAAAGATCGCAGACAGAGTTGGCGGAGAAAAAACAGTTTTTGTTTCGATGTCGTTTATACTTATTGCAGCTGCCATGCTGGCATTTTCAACGGGAGTGGGCACAAGCATTCTTATAGTTATCCTTCTGGCCTTCGGGATGGGGATCTCCAACGGAGCTATATTCAAGCTTGTACCTGCCTATGTCCCCAAGGCAGTCGGTGGCGCTTCCGGATGGATAGGCGGGCTGGGAGCCTTCGGCGGATTTGCCCTGCCTCCGATTATGGGTGCAATAGCCGGGAAATACGGCACTGCCGGATATGCAAGAGGCTTCCTTGTCTTTACTGTTCTGTCAGGCATCAACCTGCTGATTATATATGTTCTTATAAAAAACAGGCACAAAACCGTCAGCAGTCATTAATAAGAGCAACACCACCAAATAGCCCCAATTATGAGTCTTTTAAACAAACTTGTCTATTTCAGCAGGAGCGCCGAAAAAAGCGCTGACAAACATATTGTCACCACCGATGAAAGGCGCGACTGGGAGGGATTTTACAGGAACCGGTGGCAGCATGATAAGGTTGTCAGGTCGACTCATGGCGTTAATTGCACAGGATCATGCTCATGGAAGATCTTTGTAAAAAACAACCTTGTGACATGGGAGATTCAGCAGACCGACTATCCCGAGACAAGGCCCGGCCTTCCGAACCACGAGCCGAGAGGGTGCCCAAGAGGAGCAAGTTATTCATGGTATCTATACAGTGCCAACAGGATCAAATATCCGATGATTCGGGGTACTCTCGTCAGGGCCTACAGGAAGGCAAAAGCCGTCAATCCCGATCCGGTAAGGGCATGGGAAAGCATTATGACGGATCCCCTGGTGACAAATCGATACAAATCAGAACGCGGTATGGGTGGAATTATCCGCGCAGACTGGAATGAGGTGAACGAGATTATAGCCGCAGCCAATATATATACTATTAAAACATACGGTCCCGACAGGCTTGCAGGCTTCACTCCCATACCGGCCATGTCGATGGTTTCATATGCATCAGGAGCAAGATATATGAGCCTCCTCGGAGGACTCGTGCTTAGCTTTTACGATTTCTACTGCGACCTTCCTCCGGCTTCACCACAGACATGGGGAGAACAGACTGATGTTCCTGAAAGCGCCGACTGGTACAACTCATCATTCCTTATGCTCTGGGGCTCGAACGTCCCGCTGACAAGAACCCCCGACTCGCCTTTTTATACACAGGTCAGATACAAGGGCACCAAGGTCATAAACATCTCTCCCGATTACAATGATGCTGCAAAATTCGCCGACCTCTGGATCAGACCCAAACAGGGTACCGATTCGGCTCTGGGAATGGCAATGGGTCATGTAATACTCAAGGAGTTTTACATTGAAAAGGAAACCCCCTGGTTTAAAAAATATGCAATTCAGTATACCGACCTTCCCTTCATTGTTAAGATAGAAAAAAAGGATGGCAGGTTCATTCCGGGTCGGATTGTCAGGGCATCGGACCTGAACAATCAACTGTCAAAGGAAAAAAATGCTGACTGGAAACCGGTGATCTTCGATAAAGCTACATCCTCTTTTGCTGTTCCAAACGGAACCATTGGATCAAGATGGGATCAGAGCGGTAAATGGAACCTCGAGCTTGTCGATTCAGTAAGCGGCAGAGCTGTCGATCCGCAGCTTTCCATTCTCGATAGCAGGGATGACAGTATTGATGTCTCATTCCCGTATTTCGGAGGAGAAGCATACAGGCACGAGCATTTCAGTTCAACGAAGCATTCTGATATAATTACAAGAAAGGTCCCGGTCAGAAAATCTTCTGAGGGAACTTTCATCTACTGCACAGTCTTTGACCTGATGACAGCCCATTATGGTGTTGACCGAGGATTGAATGACCAGAATTCAGCCGGCAGCAATGAGGATGATCTGCCCTATACACCGGCATGGCAGGAGAAGATAACAGGGGTCCCGGCGTCGCATGTCATTTCTACTGCGCGACAGTTTGCAGAGAATGCTGCAAAGACATCCGGAAAGTCGATGATCATAATCGGAGCAGGAGTCAACCACTGGTTCCATACGGATATGATATACAGGAGCGCGATAAACATGCTTATGCTTTGCGGCTGTGTAGGCCAGTCAGGAGGAGGCTGGGCCCATTATGTAGGTCAGGAAAAGCTTCGTCCGCAAACAGGATGGCTGCCTCTGGCCTTTGCTCTCGACTGGAACCGTCCGCCCCGTCAGATGAATACGACATCCTTCTTCTACATGCACAGCGACCAGTGGCGCTATGAAAAGGTCGGACTCTCAGAGCTTGTCTCTCCCCTTGCTGACAAGGATGAATGGAACAGGCTGTCAATGATCGACTGCAATGTCAAAGCCGAAAGGATGGGATGGCTTCCTTCGGGTCCCCAGCTCAGCAAAAATCCGCTCGACCTGTGCAGGGAAGCCGCAAAAGAAGGCAGGGATATTGAGGAGTTCATAACATCGAAGCTGAAAAACAATGAACTTACCATAGCATCTGAAGATCCCGACGATCCTAAGAACTTTCCCCGTAATCTGTTTATATGGAGGTCGAACCTTCTCGGGTCGAGCGCCAAAGGAATGGAATATTTCATGAAACATCTGCTCGGGACACAAAATTCAGTTCTTGGGGGAGACCTTAAATCGCAGGGAAGACAGGTCCCGGCAGAAGTTAAATGGCACGAAACGGCGCCTGAAGGCAAACTTGACCTGCTTGTAACCCTCGACTTCAGAATGTCGACCACTGCACTGCATTCAGATATAGTACTTCCTGCAGCTACATGGTACGAAAAGGATGACCTTAGCACCTCTGACATGCATCCTTTTATCCATCCTTTCTCAAAGGCTGTTGATCCGCTCTGGGAATCGTGTTCAGACTGGGATATTTTCAAAGGTTTAGCCGGGAAATTCTCGGAACTCGTTCCCGGACACCTCGGAAAGGAAAAAGATGTGGTCCTCCTTCCGCTTCAGCACGACACTCCGATGGAAATTTCTGAGACATCGGACGCAACCGACTGGAAGGAAAACGGCCTTGACCTGAAGCCCGGGAAAAACATGCCTAAGATTGTTCAGCTTGAGAGAAATTATCCTGAGACTTACAACAGGTTCACCACTCTGGGACCCCTGATGGAAAAGGCCGGCAATGGCTCAAAAGGGATAACCTGGAATACTCTCGAAGAAGTCGTGTTGCTTAAAAATCTGAACACCACTTCAGAAAATGAAGGGGAGACAAAAGGTATGGTGAAAATCGAAACGGCTGTCCAGGCAGCAGAAGTTATTCTTACTCTCGCTCCCGAAACCAACGGTCATGTGGCTGTCAGGGCCTGGGAAGCCCTTGAAAAGACAACCGGCCGCAGCCACAGGCATCTTGCAGAAGGCCGAAAAGAGGAAAAGATCAGGTTTGCCGACCTGCTCTGCCAGCCGAGAAAGATAATCACCTCTCCCATCTGGAGCGGTATCGACTCGGAAGAAGTATCATATAATGCCGGATATACAAACGTACATGAGC
Source organism: uncultured Rikenellaceae bacterium (assembly GCA_964633505.1). GTDB lineage: Bacteria > Bacteroidota > Bacteroidia > Bacteroidales > VadinHA17 > LD21. The sequence continues at coordinate 119,667 of CAZWHC010000009.1, forward strand.
TTATCCCCTGGAGAACCCTGACAGGCAGGCAGACAAGCTATCAGGATCACCCATGGATGACAGCTTTCGGGGAGAACATGGTCTGCTACAAGCCTCCGATAAACACTAAATCGGTAATGGCAGTTATGGACAGGCTCGACAGCTCAGATGACTATCTTATTATTAACATGATGACTCCCCATAACAAATGGACAATTCACTCTTCATGGTCGGATAACCTCATAATGCTTACACTTGGCCGTGGCGGCCCTGTGGCATGGCTCAGCGAAACTGACGCCAGGAAGATTGGTCTGAGTGACAACGACTGGATTGAGGTGTTCAACAGCAACGGCGCTTCGGTTGCCCGCCTGGTTGTTTCGCAGAGGGTTCCGGAAGGCGCCCTGATAATGTACCACAACCAGGAAAGAACAGTAAATATGCCTGTCAACCAGATAAACGGCAACCGCGGCGGGGTACATAATTCCGTTGAAAGGCTAAGCCTTAAGCCTACACACATGATCGGAGGCTATGCCCATCTTAGCTACGGCTTTAACTATTACGGGACGATAGGTTCGAACCGCGACGAGTTTGTGATAATCCGCAAACTGAAAAAGACTGAATGGAATGATGAAGCTTACGAAGAAATTTAAAAATCTTTAATCATGCAGATACGTGCACAACTGGCAATGGTTTTGAATCTTGACAAATGCATAGGATGCCATACCTGTTCAGTGACATGCAAAAATGTGTGGACCTCCAGGAAAGGAATCGAATATGCATGGTTCAATAATGTAGAGACAAAGCCGGGTATAGGCTATCCCGATAACTGGGAGAACCAGAAGCGCTGGAAAGGAGGCTGGAAGCTCAGCAGGGGAAGGCTGATACCGGCAGCCGGAGGAAAGGCAGGAATAATGAAGAACATTTTTGCCAATCCCTTCATGCCCAAGATAGGGGATTATTATGAACCCTTCACTTTTAACTATTCTGTACTTAAAAGCGGCTCACGGTTTAAAACTCCTCCGTCGGCCAGGCCGTTTTCAGTAATCACCGGCAAGCCGATGAAAAAAATAGAAAAAACAGCCAACTGGGAGGATAACCTGGGAGGGGAATTCGAAAAACGCAGTAAGGAGAAAAATTTTGAGGATATTGAAAAAGAGTTTTATGGAGGATTTGAGAATTCCTTCATGATGTACCTGCCGCGTCTGTGCGAACATTGTCTTAATCCTGCATGTGTTGCGGCCTGTCCTTCAGGGGCGATATATAAAAGGGAGGAAGACGGGATCGTCCTTATCGACCAGAATCGTTGCCGCGGATGGAGACAATGCGTAAGTGCATGCCCCTATAAAAAAGTATATTTCAACTGGGAGACACGGAAATCGGAGAAATGCATCCTCTGTTACCCGAAAACAGAGAACGGAGAACCGACAATCTGCTCAGAATCGTGTGTCGGAAGAATAAGATATATCGGCATAATGCTGTATGATGCCGACAGGATTTACAGCGCAGCATCGCAGGAAAATGAAAAGTTTCTGTATTGTGACCATCTGGATATGTTCCCGGACCCGCGCAACCCTGAGATCATAAAGCTCGCCCTTGAGCAGGGAATCCCTGAGAATGTTCTGGAGGCTGCCGCCGATTCGCCGGTTTACAGGATGGCTGTCGACTGGAAGATTGCCTTCCCTCTTCATCCCGAATACCGCACCCTTCCTATGGTATGGTATGTGCCGCCGCTCTCGCCTATAATGTCGGCGGCCGAAAGCGGAAGGACAGGAGTAAATGGCATTCTTCCTGAAATTGATCAACTGAGGATACCCAATAAATATCTTGCCAATATGTTCACTGCAGGGGATGAGAAACCTGTTGCCGGAGCATTGAGGAAAATGCTTGCCATGAGGGCTTTCATGAGAAGCAAAACCATCGATAATGTGATAAACACGGAGGTCCTTAATGGTACCGGACTGTCACCTGCTGTTGCTGAGGAGATGTACCAGCTTATGGCCATAGCAAATTACCGCGACCGCTATGTCATTCCGACATCTCGCAGGGAATATTCAGGTAAAGCTTTTGAGGATAAGACAGGATGCGGTTTTGCAGTCGACAGGGATTGCAACACAGGTAAGATTAAAAATCTCTTCGGTGGTATTTAAGATGATAAATACATACAAGATATTATCATTGTTCCTGTCATATCCCACTAAGGACCTTCAGGACTTTCTTCATGAGGGCAATGAAGAGCTCGAAAAAGAAAATTTTCTCAACCCCTTTATCCTCGAAAACCTTGGAGAATTTGCCTGTCATTTTACAGGGATGGATATTATCGACTGGCAGGCTAATTATGTAAGCCTTTTCGATACATCAAGGAACACTTCGCTTTATCTCTTTGAACACCTGAAAGGCGATTCGAAGGAGCGGGGACAGGCAATGGCTGACCTTATGGATTTTTACATGGAGAACGGTATGCATCTTTCAGAGGGTGAACTTCCCGACTATCTTCCTGCTTTTCTTGAATTCCTTTCCAGTCTTGATAAACAAAAAGCGTCCGAACTACTATCACAGACAGTAAATGTCATAAACCGAATTTTCATGCTTCTAAAGGAAAAAGACAATATATACAGGCATGTATTTGAGGCTGCTATTTTTCTGTCGTCTGTGTTGCCTGATGATCAAAACGACAACAATTCTCCCGGCGACCTTATGGATGCCGGTATTGATGACTTGTACGAAGAACCCACCGGATTTCCCGGGGAGCCATTTTTGCCTGATAATTAAATCAATGCACCATGGAAAATTATATCAATAACCTGCTGTTCACATATCTCCCGCATATTGCTTTTGCTGTGTTCTGGTTCGGACTGATAACCAGGATAATATATGCCAACAGGAGCATTCAGGCACGATCGACCCAATTGCTTGCCGACAACAGGATAAGATCCGGAAGCAACCTCTTCCATGTGGGCATCCTTGCTGTTTTGCTTGGTCATTTTACGCTCTTTATACCGGAAAAGCTATACCACCTGATAATGACCACCGAAACAAAACGCCTTATTGCCCTATGCATGGGATCATTCTTCGGGGTGATGACCGTAACCGGGATGATACTTCTCATTTACAGGAGGTTTTTCATTGAGAAGATCAGGAGGACAAGCAATTTTCATGATTATTTCATCATAATCCTGCTTCTTTCTGAAGCTACCCTGGGCCTCATTTCGGTTGGTACCACGGCATCAGGCACTGTTGAACATTATGCCGCCCTTGGAGTATGGGCACAGAAGGTTGTCACCTTTCAGCCTGATGCGGGTGCAGTACTTGCATCTCACAGTATCATTTACAAGATCCACATTGTCACAGGGCTCATAATCATCATGATCTTTCCATATACCAAGCTGATGCACATGCTTGTTATGCCTGTAGTATATTTTTTCAGGACAGGATTTCAGCTTGTAAGAAAAAGTATAAGAGGAATAATAAATGTATTTCTTTTAATAATAATTTCCTGCTCTTTTACTATTGACGGCCAGAATGAGAATAGCACTAAGGTGAATTCTGACCATCCAAAGATCATAAACATAATCAACTTCGTCAGGCTGCTTGAACCCAGGGATCCGGCAATCACAAATGACGTTCTTTACAGGACTGTTGTCAGCCAGCTTGAAATTATGAAGCAGTATAAGCTTAAAGGTACATTCCTGCTTCAATATGATGCGTTGATCGATCCCCGGTATCAGAAATTGTTTAAGGATCTTCCCGGAGATTCTATTGAAATTGGGGCCTGGTGGGAAATCCCTCAGCCTCTTGTGGAAAAGGCGGGTCTTAAATGGCGGGGAAGATATCCGTGGGACTGGCATGCCGATGTCGGATTTTCCACAGGCTATACTCCTGAAGAAAGAGAAAAATTAATAGATGTCTATATGACTGACTTCAGGAAAATATTCGGTTATTATCCCCGGTCAGCAGGCTCATGGTTTATTGATATTCATTCTCTGACTTACATGTACGAGAAGTATAATATTGTTGCCTCATGCAATTGCAAGGATCAATCGGGCACCGACGGTTATACACTCTGGGGAGGATACTGGAACCAGGCTTATTATCCAAGCAGAATAAACTCTTATATGCCGGCACAGAACGAGGAAAATCAGCTTAAAGTTCCGGTTTTCAGGATGCTTGGAAGTGATCCGGTGAGGCAATACGATACCGGACTGGGAAAAGCAAGCCAGGGAGTAATATCACTCGAACCTGTCTATCGCGGGGGAGGCGGTGATGAAAAATGGGTGAACTGGTATTTCAGGGAATTTGTCACTGGTTCATGTATGGAATTCGCGTATGTTCAGGCCGGCCAGGAAAACTCATTCACCTGGGATGCGATGAAAAAGGGTTATGAGATACAAATGCCCCTGATCGCAAAGCTGAGAGATCAGAATAAGGTTGTTGTAAACACCCTGGCCGGTACCGGGCTCTGGTTCAGCGACCGTTACAGGGTGACTCCGGCAACTTCAGTTACAATTAACAATGATATCGGGGATAGCGATCTTAAGACTGTCTGGTTCAACAGCCGCTTTTTCAGGATGAACATAATATGGGAAGACAGTACTCTCCGCATAAGGGACATCCATTTGTTTGACGAGAAATTTCCTTCTTTCTATACAACCGGTGTGGCAACATCGAACCAGGTCACCTTTTTTACCCTTCCATTTGTCGACGGATATTTCTGGAACACTGCCGGGAAAAAAGCAGGGATGAGATTAAAGGCAATAATGGATGATAAAGAAATTCCTGTTAAAGGAGGAAATCCTGTTATAACAGATTCGGTCCCCGGAGTGCTTCAGATTAAATGGCCGGTTAACACATTCCAGGGAACTCTGGTTGCAGAAATCCGCGAAAGGGAAATAATGATCAGGATTGACGGAAATGTCAGAAATGTAAAATGGTTTCTCGAACTGACAACTTCCGGAAATTCTCAGTTGCCTTTCAGGGAGATCAAAAAGAATAAGATATTTTGCCTTTACGACGGGATGAAATATTCGGTTACTGCACAGAATGGCTATTTCAGAAAGCGTTCAGACACTTTCATTATACTCCCTGAAAAGGACAAACTCACCCTCGATACAGGAAAACGTTGAATTATTTCCTGGCTGTCCTTCCCGGAAAAACAGGCAGGCTTTCGTGCCCCAAAGCATCAACCGACTGAACGGCAAAGAAATAGTTGTCTTTTGAATAAGGAAGGGTGACTTCTGTTCCTGTAACGAATATTTTCTTCTCCCATAACGGCTGATAAGTTTCCCTCATAAGGATATAATAGCCTGAAGGTTTCTGCCCTTTGGAAGGAGCCTCCCAGCGAAGGGTTGTTTTGTTCGTCAGACCGCTGACAACGATCCCGCAGTTAACGGGTTCGTATGGGGCAAGGGCCAGGTTGGCAATGGCCGACAGGTTCAGTCCTGCATTTTTCCTTACATACTCATAATCGACGTACTCGGGAAGATCTCCCTCCTGTATCCCGTTTACTACAGCAGGTACTTTATGCGTCCTGTCATAGTTCTCATTGAATTCACAGATCCTCACTGCTGTAAATCCTTTTTCACAGAACGGGGAATGATCTCCTCCCCTTCCGAACCTGTCGTTCCTGAAAACAAGTGTAACAGTAAGCTGGTCGACGTACCTTTCCGTTATCTCCTTAATATAGCGTGCAAGCTGACGTGCCCTGCCGTCGTTCTCTCCCGATGTGTATTTCCTTAATGCGGCCATTTCCTCTGTTTCGTATGCAGGCACTCCCTCCGAAAATACTCTTACCTTCATATTGTCATTCAGATGTGTTTCGCTCGAGCTGCTGTTCCCTATCATATCATTATTGAGCATGGCAATGATGTTCCAATTCTCATCCTTTGCCCTGGCGGCCATGTGGCGGGCTCCATACAGCCCGTGTTCTTCTCCCGACACTGCCATAAACACAATTGTGGCAGGAAATTTACTTGCCGACATTATACGAACAAGTTCAAGTATTGCAGCGATCCCCGATGCATCGTCGTCGGCTCCGGGAGCATAGCTTGTTGAGTCATTGTCGAGCTGCGCCCTTGAATCGAGGTGTGCGCTTATAAGGATCTTCCTGTCGTCGCCCGGATCAGTGCCCTGAAGTGTTGCAATAACATTTTTGAGAGCCACAGGTTTGGTTATCCTCTGCCCCTGGCCTCCGACTGTATAATCATCAAATTCAACCTTCAGTCTTCCACCCGATGAAGCAATACTAAGTTCCATCTCCGATTTTATCCAGTTCCATGCTGCACCTATCCCCTGTTGAGGATCATTTTTTGAGCTAAGGTTATGACGAGTATGAAAGCTGACAAGCTTCCTAACATGCTGCTCGATCCTTTCTGCGGATATCTCGCCGACCATGCGGCTTATCTCAGGATCGCGGTTGACAATTGTCTGTGAACGGATTGTTGTAATCAGAAAGAGCGAAATGAAAACCAATGCTGATTTCTTCATGGGTTTTAGGATTATTAAAAATTTCATTTGGGCTTTAAATTATAAAATTTGTTCCCTGAAATTAAATAATAATCTTATTTGAAGCATCTTTTACAGCATTCAGGTCTTAACCGGGTTATTGTTCCGCAGAAGAATTACGCCTGTTTCCCTGCAGGACGGGCTTAAGCGTCTGAAAGTATTCCACCCCGTGGCTCTGGCAAAATAATTTGTTATATTTCAGTTGTTTATCTTGTAGTGTAACGTAAGTTCTTTTGTTTGTTTCAAGTCAATTGTAAAAATGTAACCTGTATCTGATTCTATGACTTGATGGCCACCGTTTTCAAATGACCAGTAAGGGCTCCTGGCTACCTTAAAAGAGAACGGAAGTTTATCGAATTTTGAATAGATATTTCTCTCGGGAAACGTGAAGTGAATTATTACCTTTTGGTTTGACTGGTCTGTCTCCGCAGTCAACTGAACTTCATTGAATAATTTCTCATATAAAGCTCCATCACTCAAAGTTGTCACCCAGACATTATGTTGATTCTGAACACCTTTAATATACTGCAGCAATTCTGTGAAAAATTCACTTGTAACAGGTTCATGACCCAGTCCGTCAATACCATGACCTGCAATCAGGCAGGTACCATGAAGGGCCACCTGCTGATCAATAAAAGCAGTTACATCACCTATTTTAGTGCTGCTGTCAAGACAGAACCGCGGCCTTTCTTCAGAATAAAATTCTGAGTAATTCCTGGTAAAAATATCCTTGCTGAAAATAACACTGTTTACATAGCTATTTGCTGCATCATACGGATGGGCAAGACTGGTACATCTTGTACCAAGTATCCTGTTGATCCTGTTTATACTTGAATCTATTTCAAAGTTTAATTCCCTTGCTGCAACCGTTGTTAAATTGCAATGGCTTGCTGTATGGGTCCCGATTTCGTGTCCCGAGAGAAGGACATTCTTATAAACGCGGACCATGTTTGAATCGGATGTCAGATCATTTGACATAATATAAAAAGTCCCTTTTAAATTTTGTCGTAGAAGCATCTCCGATATCTGAAAATGTGATAACTGACTGTCATCAAATGAGAGATTCAAAAATCCGGAAGCATCATTGAGCCATTTGCAGGAATTGATTTCCTGGATTACGTGAACCCATGTAACTTCATTACCATAGGCGGTCCCAAAGTCGTTGGTGGCATAAGCACTAAGATAATAGCGTGTGCCTGGAATGAGTCCTTGTATATTACTTGTAAATGATCCGGTTCCTGACCCGTCAGTCGTCAGGTTGTCATTAATGGTGGGGTTGGGGTGTGTCGCCCAGCATACTCCTCTTGAGGTTACATTGCTGTTACCGGCAGAAATGACATTTCCGCCCGAAATTAAAGTTCCTGCTGTCAATGACTTCACTTCAGATGTGGTTACAGCGGGAAGGTTTTCAGTGGTTACAAATATTACTTCATTCCCATATCTGGTTCCAATGCTGTTAACCGCCCAGGCTCTGACATAATAAGTAGTAAGCGGCTCCAGTCCTGTGATGGTGCTATTGAAACTTCCGGCTCCCGTACCATCACTTGTCCTTGTAATGAGGTCGGTGGTTGGTCCGGGGGAAGTGCTCCAGCATATGCCTCTGGCTGTCACTGCTGCACCGCCGTCGTCAGAAATGTTGCCTCCGGAGACTGCCCCTGTAGGGGTGATGGAGGTGATTGTCGATGTTGTTAATTCAGGCAATTCCGGAGGATCTGTTGTAAAGATTATTTCATTACCATAGGCAGTACCTGCGCTGTTTACGGCATATGCCCTTACATGATAAGAAGTGAGCGCCTTCAATCCTGTGATATTGCTTGTAAATGATCCGCTGCCCGATCCGTTTGAAGTCCTGTCATCATTTACTGTTGGTTCTCCCGATGTGTTCCAGCATACGCCACGAGATGTTATGCCGGCATCACCATCGTCCGTTATGCTGCCTCCCGATACAACGGTTGTCGGGCCGGAAGAGCTTATAGCTGAAGTTGTAAGAGTGGCCTTTTCTGCTGGTTCTGTTGTAAAAGAAATTTCATTACCATATGAAATTCCAATACCGTTGACAGCATAGGCCCTTACATAATATAAGGTGCCGGGCCTCAGAGCTGTCATAGTGACTGTAAAATCTTCTGATGAAGAACTGTTTTCAATATGAGATCCTGAAACTGAAGGATTATGTGATGTTCCCCAGCATATACCTTTTGCAGTGATTTCTGATCCTCCGTCGGTATCAATGCTGCCCCCTGATGCTGCTGAGGTTCTTGTTATAGCTGTAACAATTGTTGTTGAAAGAGAAGGGACTGTTGCAAGCGTTCTGAACCTGATTTCTTCACCATATGCAGTGCCCTGGCTGTTAATTGCATAAGCCCTGACATAATAGACTGTAAAAGGCTGCAAATCTGAAATAGTGCTTGCGTAACTTCCCGCTCCGGTGCCATCGGATGTCCTGGTGCTGAGATCAGTGGTTGGCCCGGGTGTGGTGCTCCAGCATATGCCCCGGGATGTCACGGCAGCTCCGCCATCATCGGAAATGCTGCCTCCTGAAATTGCCCCTGTAGGGGAAATGGAGGTGGGAGTTGCTGTTGTCAGTTCCGGCAATCGCGGCGGATCTGTTGTAAAGGTTATTTCATTGCCATAGGCAGTGCCTGCACTGTTGACGGCATAGGCCCTGACATGGTAGGTTGTGAGCGGCTGCAGGCCTGTTAGATTGCTTGCAAATGTTCCCGGACCCGACCCGCTTGAAGTTCTCTCATCATTTACAGTCGGTTCTCCAGATGTGCTCCAGCATACCCCGCGTGATGTTATTCCTGCATCACCGTCATCTGTAATATTGCCTCCCGACACGGCTGTTGTCGTACCCACAGAGCTTATTGGGGCAGTAGTAAGTGTGGCTTTTACTGCCGGATCTGTCGTAAAAGAAACCTCATTCCCGTAAGAGATCCCAGCCTCATTTATGGCGTATGCCCTTACATAATATAAAGTTTCCGGGATCAGGGCTGCCATGGTGCCGGTAAAATCTTCTGATGACGAACCATTATCTGTATGAGATCCAGTTACTGAGGGATTATGGAAGGTCCCCCAGCATATCCCCTTTGCCGTAATCACTGATCCTCCATTCGCATTAATATTCCCTCCCGAAACTGCGGTAGTCCTTGTTATACCTGTAACAGTAGCCGTAGTAAGAGAAGGGACAGTTGCGGATGTTATGAATGTAACTGCATCGCCATAGGCAATGCCTTCACTGTTAATTGCATAAGCTCTCGCATAATATCTGGTAGAAGGCAGTAAATCCGTAATGCTGCTCATGAAACTTCCTGTTCCGGAACCATCTGATGTCCTGGTAATGAGGTCAACGGTAGGCAGTTCTGAAGTGCTCCAGCATATCCCGCGTGCAGTTACTGCCGATCCTCCATCTGTAATTACCTGCCCTCCGACTGAAGCAGAATTCGAGGAAATAGATGTTGGTGGGTTTGTTGCGACTTTCGGAATTCCTTTAAATGTGAATACGATAGTCTTATCAGACTCGGGGCTGTCCATAATCACTGCCGAATATTCTCCTGAATAACCGGTAAATCGGATCATTTGTCCAAGAGAATATTCAATAGCTTTTTCAGATCCGGTTCCTTTTACCCCGGTATCATCTTTAATAGACTCATGCTCAGAGACATTTCCTGTAATCTCATTGATTTCTACCTGCTGGTTTGATTCACCCAAAGAGATCAGTTTGCCCGAAAATCTGTAACCGCTACCCTGGGCAACTATCAGATAAAATCCTTTTCTCAAACCGGTGACAATAAAATAAGTGGCTGCTTTTTCCAGGTACCCGTGAAATAAAGCTGCAGGTTTACCAGAAATTTCATATACGACAATCTGTGTATTACCAGCAACTGCTGGAATTAATTCAAGAGTTGCTTCGTCAACTACTGGATTGGGATAAATTTTCAATCCCGGTCGATCTTCCCATATGGGATGGTTTCCAGTGGCGAAAGTAAGCTTCAGGGTGTCATGGCCGTCTAAAATCAGGCTGGTCCCAGTAGAAAGGTTCTCTGCTTTTACTGTCTCTACCACTGTCGATGCCCCTGTACCTTCAAATCTGATATTATAGTTCTGTGAATAAAGTTGTAATGAAAGAAAAACACAAATAACAAATGGTAATCTTTTAAGGCTTATATGTTGAATATTTTGTTTATCCATAACTTCACATCAATAGGGTTCAAAATTGTAGTAAGCAGATATTGGTACCAAAATAAGATGTTCTGATCTGTGAAAAAAGCCAATTTTGATAAACTCCGCTTAATGGCATGTCAAGAGCATTTTTCTGAAGATAATATGTTAATGACCATTTCATAAAAGTCATGGGTCAGGGAACCGGAGTTGGGATGATTGTTCTGTTATTTGTAACCTGTAAAGTCTGCCCTAAAACATACAGACCTTATGTCCTTTGGCATAGTGGTAATCTGAAATATTCGATAAGTTTAGAGACTAAAAAAGACTGATAATGATTCCTGACGTACGATACTTTAAGCCGGGGAATGACATTTCCTGGCTTGTAAAGCAGTTTGAAGCTATCAATTTTTACAGCAAAAAAGGTCTGGCCGACAAATTTGTACCGCGTCAGGATGCATCGCTTGTATTTCATTTCGGTACCCTGCCCCGGATGCTTTCGCCGGCAGAGCAGCAACTGCCACGGTACTTCATTGCACCTCTTTTACCCACTGCAAACCGCATAATGATCAAAGGAAGGACTGACGTTCTGATTGTTACCTGCAACCCTACAATTCTTTCGCGTATACTTGGCATCAGCATGATCCGGGAGAAAAAGGTCTGTTTAAATCTTCCAAAACATGTTTTCAACCCTGTATGGGAAACCATGAAAAAACATGATGATCCCGAAGGCAGAATAAAGGATTTTTCAGGATTTATACACGACCTGTATCCCGGAAATTATATTCCTGATGAGACTGACATGATGTTTGAAAAGATTTGCAACAGCAGCTTCACCACGCAGTTGCGCGATATAATCAGCGATTTCCAAATCTGCGAGAGAACAGTCCAGAGAAGATTCAGGGAGCGCCTCGGAATTACTCCAAAAATGCTTTCAAGAATTGTAAAGATAAACTACCTGTGGAACACGATCAACAGCAAGGGACCTATTGATTACCAGGATCTTGTGTTCCTTGGTAATTATTTTGACCAGACTCATTTTATTAAAGACTTCAAAGCCATGACCGGCGAAACACCTGATTACTTTTTCAAAAGAAATCTTAATGTGGTAAGAATTCTTTCAGGAAGAGCCGGGCAGGAAAACTGATTTGCAAATGTCGGTTTTTTACTATTACCCATGCAGTAAATTGGTTTGCTTTATGGTCATAACCATAATTACAGGAATCACTTTATGAAAAAGAATCTTCTTTTTGTGATATTGCTTATATCATTCCTCAGCCTGATTAGCTTTAACTGTGTGGCACAGATCAATAATCCTGTGGATATATTAAAGAACAAGGGAACCGACAGGGCAAACTCCCGGATCGACGAAGGTATAGATGCCGGTTTTGATAAAATTGAACAGGGGGCGGTAAAAATATTAAAAAAGAAGGATGGGACAGATGAGGAATCAGAAGAAGATGGCGGCGAGGATACAGAAAATACTGAAGCCGTATCAGGGAAGGATATGAGTGGGTCAAACCATCAGGAGAATGATGAACTGTCATCAGGCAATACTGCCGGATCATCATCCCCGCAAAAACTTGAGAGCTTCACCCAGTATGATTTTGTTCCGGGAGACAAGATCCTTTTTTTCGAGGATTTCTCACAGGATCAGGTTGGTGATTTTCCCGCACTCTGGACTTCAAACGGCAGCGGAGAGGTAAAGACAGTTAATATAGCACCGGGAAAGTGGCTTCATATGAATGGAGAGGATGCTGTTTACTGCTTTTCAAAGAAAGTCTCTTTCCCTGATAATTTCATTATTGAGTTCGATATAATCCCCGACAGCGAATATCAGGATGGAGCTGTCCTTACCCTGTATGAAGAGGATCCCGAGGATCCGAAGGAGATTAATGATGATCTCTACCCTGGTAAGAGCGGCCTGCATATAACACTGAAATATGACGGATGGGAAACCAAGGGATACACAAATAATCCTGAAGGAGAATGGATCAACGGACAGGGAGATAAAAATCCGGTGGTCCGCGAACAGGTCAATCATGTAATTATCTGGATACAAAAGAGGAGAGCCAGGATTTACCATCAGGGTTCAAAGACACTGGATGTTCCGACAAATATCTATGCGCATACTAAATTCAACAGGATATTGTTTTCAGGTTATGACCGGAAAAGCTTTCCGATGGTAACGAATCTGAAGATCACCTCTGCATCACCCGATACACGGAGCAAGCTTATTACGGAAGGCAAACTCGTTACATACGGAATAACATTCGATGTCAATAAAGCCAGCATTAAACCTGAATCGTACGGGACGCTGAAGAGCATAGCCGATGTTTTGAAGGAAAACCCCGGTGTGAGCGTGAAAATTGTCGGGCATTCCGACAGCGATGGTGATGATGCCATGAATCTAGATCTTTCGAAACGAAGGGCTGAATCGGTTAAAAATGATCTCTCAGGCAAGTTCGGAATTGAAGCATCACGGATGGAGACCGAAGGGGCAGGTGAAAGCCGGCCGGTAGCTCCCAATGACACTCCGGCAAACAAGGCAATGAACAGGAGAGTGGAATTCATTAAGAAATAATTTTCCCCCCTTCTTTCTTCTTATTTTTAGTAAGTTTGATAAGCTTATTCAAAACTTCTATACCTGTAAATCATGAAAACAAGCCGTCGTAACTTTCTAAAGAACTCCTTTGCTTCTGCAACAGGACTGACAGCCATGTCAATATTCCCCCCTGAGATATTCCCTGGAACCGCTGACAATACCAGAAGACCTGTTGAAATCATTCTTAAACCTGAAAAGCTTCCTTCACCTTCCAACTCGATAAATTTCTCCGTCATTGGTCTCAACCATGGTCATATTTATGGCATGACCGATGCCCTCATCGGAGGCGGAGGCAAGCTCGTATCTGTTTATGCACCTGAACCAGATCTCCTGGCTGAATTTAAAAAGCGCTACCCTGATGTGAAAGTCGTTCAAAGTGAACAGGAGATCCTTGAAGACAATTCCGTTCAGCTTGTTGCCAGCGCCTCGATTCCCATCGACCGTGCTCCACTTGGAATCCGGGTTATGAAGGCCGGCAAGGATTTCATGGCTGATAAACCCGGCATTGTCACCTTAAGCCAGCTTAAGGAGGTAAAGAAGGTCAGGGAACAGACTAACCGGATATATTCGATAATGTACAGTGAGCGCCTTGGAAACCCGGCTTCAGTTAAGGCAGATGAACTTATCAAAGCAGGCGCCATAGGCAGAGTTATTCAGACAATAGGGCTGGGTCCTCACAGAATGAATCCCTCTACACGTCCCGACTGGTTCTTCGATCCTGGCAAGGCGGGAGGAATATTATGCGATATCGGATCGCATCAATGCGACCAGTTTCTCTTTTACACAGGTTCATCAAAAGCTGAAGTGGCGCTTTCCCAGATCGGCAATTTCAATACCACAGGATATCCGGCCTACCAGGATTTCGGAGATATGATAGTACGCAGTCCTCATGCCTCGGGTTATATCCGTACCGACTGGTTTACACCTGACGGACTTGCAACATGGGGCGACGGAAGGACTTTCATACTTGGTACCGAAGGCTACATGGAAATGCGAAAATACATCGATATTGCCGGGAAAAATGGAGGTAACCACCTGTTCCTGGTAAACAAAAAAGAAACAATTTACTACGACTGCTCGAATGTTTATATGCCATATGGGGAGCAGCTTGTGAACGATATCGTAAACCGCACTGAAACTGCAATGTCGCAGGAGCATTGCTTCCTCGCAACCTGGCTTGCCCTGACAGCCCAGAAGAAAGCTGTCAGGATTTCATAGTTTTGCAACATGATTTCTGACAACTCCCAGAAATCTGTCTATCTCTTCATAAGTGTTGTAAAAATTCGGATCGATGCGGATGCCCGACAAAAAGCTACCGCAGTAAATATGTTCGGCCTTTAGTTTTTCGTAAAGTTCCTTAAAGCCCGGTGTTCTGAAAAAAACAAGCCCGGCTCTTTCCACGGGTTTGCGGGGTGTCCAGATGTCAACGCCAATTTTTTCCAGACCTTCAATGGCATAGCTGGTCAGGCTTAGAACACGACTCTCGATAAACTCCCTTCCGATTTGCTGAATGAGCTTAATCCCTGCAAGAGCTCCAACAATCCCGACCAGGTTCGGAATACCTCCCTGAAAACGCCTTGCATCACCGTATAGATCACATACCTCAAGATTCCAGTCATTCCGGTTGGCAGCAGCAAACCAGCCGACATTAGGGGGGGTAGAATCAAGATACTGATCAGAAATATAAAGGAAGCCCACTCCGGCCGGACCCATAAGCCATTTGCTTGCAGTACATACCAGAAAGGAGGGTTTGATTTCATTTACGTTAATGTCAATGACTCCAAGGGCCTGGGCTGCATCAACAATTAAAGGAATATTATTCTGACTGACAACTTCATGTATTCCCTGCAGATCAAAACGGAATCCGCTTCCGGCTGCCACTGCCGAAACGCTGACAGCTGCGGTACTGTCATCGATAAGATCTGCTATATCAGATGGGGATATCTTACCGTAATGGTTCCTGGCAAAGCGGACCTGCGCAGGATGGCATACCAGCCACGGATATGTATCGCTCATGAATTCGAGGTCAGTAACAATTACATTCTGATCGTGGCGGGGTTTAATGATTTGTGAAGCCGTATTTATCCCGGCAGTCGTTGATTCTGTGATTACAATATTGCGTGATTCTGAGTGAATAAGGCTTCCGAATTCTTCCCTGAGCTCCGTGAAAGCCTCAAAACCGGTTGAACATCCGGGTCGGCCATCGGTTTCCCAGCGGGTTATAAAATCGCGCATTGCATCCCCGACAGGTTTCGGACACGGATGAACACCTCCGTTATAAAGATAGGTCCAGTTCTCAGTAACAGGGAACAACCTGCGCAATTCTTCAATATCTCTTTCGTCTTTCATTTGTGCAGACATAATTAGTGATCAATTTCCCGGCGATTTGACTAAAGAAAGATAAGTTCTTTTTATGCAATTATAATAATATCTCTTATTTTGGTTCCACGGATCTATTTATTGAGCTTTCTTTCGTTTTGAGCTTACTCCATAAATTGACTTTAACCATGAGACCAGACAGGTTTTTAGCGGGATTGATTCTTATTTATTTTACCTGTATCGCATCCCCATTGCATGCACAAAGAAGAAATGAAGCTGATCGTAATCTTCCGGAATTTCCGGATTCAACTCACAGGTTATATAATGAGTTTCTGAAAAGTGTACCAGATATCAGTGTGGAGACCACAGTTGGTAATCTTCCGAGGTTACCACGATATTTAAAGGGTGTCTACGCCGATAATTTTGCCGGGCCCGAAGTCAGGGTTATCTGGCCTGCACCTGAGGATAACAGCCAGGTCCTTTCCGCAGGCACTTACACCATTTCAGGAAGAGTGGCCGGAACAGATATCCATCCAAAAGCTGTTGTCACAGTAAAGGAAGCTGAAGACAATCACACTCCCCATCGGACGCTTGAGGTTTTCGATCTTGACCTGGTTACTTTAAACCCTGATATTCAAGGTCAGAAAACAAAATTTATAGAGAACCGTGATAAGTTTATTACCGGCCTTGCCAATACAAACCCGGATAATTTCCTTTATATGTTTCGCAATGCTTTCGGGCAGAAACAGCCGGAGGGAGCGGAACCTCTCGGCGGTTGGGACAGTCAGCAGACAAAACTGCGCGGTCATACCACAGGACATTATTTAAGTGCTTTGGCCCAGGCATACGCGGGGACAGGATATGATGAACGGCTGCAGGCTGATTTTGCCGGTAAGATAGAATATATGGTTAACGTGCTTTATGAACTGTCGCAATTGTCAGGAAAACCAAAGGCACCCGGAGGAGAAAAGGTGTCTGACCCTGCTGCAGTACCGCCGGGTGAGGGGAAGCCTGATTTCAATTCAGATCTGACCGTGGAAAACATCAGGACTGATTACCAGAACTGGGGTAAAGGATTTATAAGCGCCTATCCACCCGACCAGTTTATAATGCTCGAAAAAGGTGCCACATACGGAGGATCATCTGCACAGATATGGGCTCCATATTATACTTTGCACAAGATACTGGCCGGGTTGATGGATATTTACGAGATCAGCGGAAATGAAAAAGCGCTTGAGATCGTAAAAGGCATGGGCGACTGGGTATATGCCCGTCTGAGCAGGCTGCCGGCTGCGACCCTCATAAGTATGTGGAACAGATATATTGCAGGTGAGTTCGGAGGAATGAACGAAGCAATGGCCCGGTTGTACAGGATAACCGGAAGGCCTGTTTATCTCGAAACTGCTCATTTATTTGATAATATAAGATTGTTCTATGGCGATGCTGAACATTCTCACGGGCTTGCCAGGAATGTGGATATGTTCCGCGGATTGCATGCAAACCAGCATATACCTCAGATAATAGGCGCCCTTGAAATTTATCGTGATACTCAAGCACCCGAATATTATAATATAGCCGATAATTTCCGGGATATGGTCACGAACGATTATATGTACAGCATCGGAGGAGTAGCAGGAGCGCGTAATCCGAACAATCCGGAATGCTTTACGGCCCAGCCGGCGACACTTTACGAAAACGGCTTCGCAGCCGGCGGTCAGAATGAAACCTGTGCAACATACAATATGCTCAAGCTTACTGGCGGACTTTTTCTGTTCAGTCAGGATGCAAAGCTGATGGATTACTATGAGCGAGGACTTTATAATCATATTCTTGCCTCTGTTGCGGAGCACTCCCCGGGAAATACATACCATGTGCCGCTGAGACCGGGATCCGAAAAGGACTTTGGCAATCCGGATATGACAGGTTTCGCCTGTTGTAACGGTACGGCGCTTGAGAGCAATACCAAATTTCAGAACTCGATCTATTTCAGAAGCAACGACAACCAGGCTTTGTATGTGAATCTTTATATACCCTCAACATTAAACTGGACTGACAGAAATATTACAATAACTCAGTCAACAGCTTTTCCAAAAGATGACAGGTCGTTTTTGACTATAAAAGGCAAAGGCAGGTTTGACCTCAATGTACGTGTGCCGCATTGGGCGACAAAAGGCTTCTTTGTGAAGATAAACGGCAAAGAATTGAAGATCAATGCAGTACCAGGAAGCTATCTTTCCATAAGTCGCAGGTGGAAGAACGGCGATACAGTTGAATTGCGGATGCCCTTCAGTTTTTATCTCGAGCCCGTTATGGATCAGCAGAATATAGCAAGTCTGTTTTACGGACCGGTACTGCTTGCTGCGCAGGAAACAGAGGCGCTTAAGGAATGGCGCAAAGTAACTCTGAATGCAGAAGATATTGACAAGTCGATATCGGGCGATCCCCGGAAGCTTGAATTTAATATTGACGGAGTTGTTTTCAAACCGTTTTATGAGTCATATGGCCGTTATTCGGTTTATCTGGATGTTAGCCTGAAATAACCAGTTTCTAAATTTTCTTTTGGTCCCTGCGGGCCGGCAATCGATTGGCAGCGGGCCCTTCAGGCCGTCATTCAATTGTCATTGGGCCCTGCGGGGCTGGAATTCATTGTTATTGGGCCTTCGGCCGGCATCCGATTGTCTCTTCAGGCCGGCATTTGGTTGCCAATGGGCTCTTCAGGCCGTTAGTCAATTGTCATTGGCTGCGCGTAATTCAATTGAAATATCATCGAATGACCATTGAATTAGCATCGAATTCCCATCAAATCACAATTTAAAATAGTATTCCATAAGCCATCTTCTGAATACAGGATCAAGAAAAAAGATCTTGTTTTGACCAGTATCAATGATTTCCTTATTGATCAGTGCTTTTTTTATCCTGACAACGTTTGCAGACGTACCTAGCTGATATTCAGCGATATTTTCCTGTGAACTCAGTTGATCAGCCCCTGATAGCAGAGCTTTCAGAAAATTCAGCTGGGTATTGCTGAGTCCATCTGTGATAGTCTGGAAAAGCATGCTCAGCTGAAGGATGAGATCCGAAAATGCACTTTTGATTATTTCTCCTGAACATACGGTTTCTGTTCTCAGCCAGGATTGCTGAGCCAATTGTTGGACATAATAAGGGTGACAATCAGTCAGTTCTGATATAAGTCCGGCTTCTTCCCCACCAATCTTCTTGCCTGTGTCCTCAAACCTTTTAATTAAAAAACTTTCCCAGTCAGCAGTACCGATCTTTTCAAGAAAAATGATATCCCCGAATTTGTAGAAAGGCATTGACGGAGATTCAAAAACATCCATCATCATGTGTCTTTTACTTCCATAAAGGCAATATGATACGTTATGATGATGCTGCCAGTGCGCTCTCATTTGCTTCTGAAATGAAGTGGGATCCGTGAATTCCGATATGTTCTGGAATTCATCAATGCATATTATGAAATTTATTCCTGAAGCTCTGGCAAGTTTCTCAGGTAAATCGATTATATCACCCGGCTCTTTTTTAACTTCCTTCCAGTCAAGACCCAGTTTTATCTCAGATCCGGTTCCGGGACTGAATGTCAGGTTAGGAACAAACCTTCCCATAAATTTCCGGGCATTTTCCGCAATTACCTGAATTTTAGTTGCAGAGGCTCTTAAAACAGAAGTTGCAAGGTTTTGGTAAAATTGCTCTTCAGTACGAATATTATTCAGGTCAACAAAGCAAAACTTTATTTTCCTGTTTTTCTTCAGCGCAACTTCTGAAGCCCTGACAACAAGTGATGACTTGCCCCACCTTCTGGGTGAAATCAATATTGAATTGGTACCTGAGGCAAAATTGGCTGCCAGCCTTTGGACCTCACTTTCCCTGTCAGTAAAATCGTCCTTCGTTGCTACCTTCCCGAATACAAATGGTGCTTTCATACTTTGTTTATTTTCAAAGTTAATAAAAATTGTCAAACTAACACATATGTAAGTTACCTTTTAGTTAGTTACTTGTTTGTAAGTTTATTTGAAAACTGACGGGTTCAATAAACAGATCAAGAACCATCTTATTATTTTTATACTGACCGGCAGGTTTAGATTCCAAATACCTATTAGAAATCAGCACCTTCAAACTTCAACCAAGTGATAGGATCCTGCATGGGAAGACTACTGTAACAGGTAAAGAGACTTGAGAATCGACGGCGGGAATACTTTCAAAAATGGAGATACATAGGTGTGGGATTATAAAGTTAGCGGGCCCTGCGGGCCTCCAATCAATTGTCATTGGGCCCTGCGGGCCGTCATTCGATTGTCATTGGCTGCGCGTTATTCAATTGTTATTTTTGCTTATTTTGCCGACTGATTTGATGTAATTATTCAACCTTATTCCGATATCTTCAATCTGCTTTTCAAACAACTCAAAATCCTGACTTTTCAGCAGATTCCTGTTTCTTGCTTTGGTTAACCATGTCCTGGTTTCAAACAATGATCCCCTGGAATAATAACTGAAGTGAATTGTCTCCTTGTAATGATATCTTCCAAAACCTTCAGAAAGATTCGCAGCCACAGAATCCACCGCCCTGACCAACTGTAAGCCAATAGTTTCTTTAGCAAAACAATCCCAACCATCAACGATGATCCAGATCTTTTCAGCTATTTCCATTGATAACTGATAAACCCTAAATTCTTCTAATTTCATTTTAATCCTTTTAGCACGGTTAATCTTCTAAGGTACAAAATAATTCACATAAATTACCATCGAATTACCATCGAATTACCATCGAATTACCATCGAATTACCATCGAATTACTATCGAATGACTACCGAATGACCCCATTCTCCCTCCCCCTTTCTCCTCATCTTTCTTTGCCAGTCTTTACCATGCTTAACCATCCTGCTCACAAAAGAGATTGCACCGGAGCGTCCTTTTCACTACCTTTGCAGGGTTCTCTTTATAAATAAACTCATCCGCATTAGTGTTATTTGACGAATTAAACCTGAACCCTGAACTGCTTGAATCAATAGGTTATATGGGCTTCATGGAGACAACACCCATACAGGAAAAAGCTATTCCAGTCATCCTGACAGGCAGCGACCTGATAGCCTGTGCCCAGACAGGCACCGGTAAAACTGCTGCATACCTTCTTCCCTTAATGAACCATATCTGCGAGCAACGTTCAGGACACACTCATTCGCTTATACTGGTACCGACGCGTGAACTTGCAATCCAGATTGATAATCAGATACAGGGACTGGCATATACACTTAACATCACATCTCTGGCAATTTACGGCGGCGGCGACGGCAGCGGTTGGGATCAGGAGAAAACCGCGCTTTCAAAAGGTGCAGATATAATCGTTGCCACACCGGGAAGACTGATATCTCACCTTAACCAGGGATATGTGAATTTCAAACAGATAGAAGTCCTGGTGCTTGATGAAGCCGACAGAATGCTCGATATAGGGTTTTATGATGATTTAATGCACATCATATCCTTTCTTCCGAAAAAACGTCAGACATTGATGCTGAGTGCAACAATGCCCCCAAAAATAAGAACACTGTCGAAGCATATAATGAAGAGTCCGGAGGAGATCGCTCTTGAGATGTCGAAACCTGCCGATGGTGTAATACAGGCCATTTACAGGCTTGATGACAATCAGAAGCTGCCTCTGATAAGGAGCCTTCTGGCAGATAATCCGGCATACGACAGCATCCTGATATTCAGCTCGACAAAGAAAAAGGTTAGTGAAATAGTAAAAGGGCTCCGCCCGAAAGAATCACGGGTTGAAGGTATTTCATCGGACCTTGAGCAGAAAGAAAGGGAAGATGTGCTGCTGAGGTTCAGGGCGCACCGGACACGTGTTCTTGTTGCCACGGATGTATTGAGCCGTGGAATAGATATCAAGGATATCAGCCTTGTGATAAACTATGATGTGCCATCCGATGCCGAGGATTATGTTCACAGGGTTGGCCGTACGGCACGCGCTGAAACTACCGGACTGGCTGTGACACTTGTAACCAGGGCCGACAATCATAAGATGGAGCGCATTGAAAAGCTAATTGGTTACAAAGTTTATAATGCCCCCCTGCCCCCCTTCATTCCATCGACACACGAAAAGATCAGGCCGCACCATCACCAGACAGGAAAGCCTGAGAAGGGCGGCTTTAAGAAGAGGCGTAATAACAGGTTCAGAAGCAGGAAAACAGAATAAGGGAGGCTGGCAGTCACTGTCGATGTGCCAAGCACTTCTTTGACATTGAAATTCTTATCGGTAAACTAAAAGCGGTTGAGCATTATGGCGAACATCCCATTTTTTTCCTAGCATTTTCCTCTCTCACCCTTCTTCTCACCTTATCTTAACACCATACAGCGATGTCTCTGTGGTTACAAAAAGTGTATTGCCATATGCCCCTCCGAATGTCATCGATAATGGTCTTTCCTCAAGATTAATTCTTCCAATTTCCTTACCCGAGCTGTCATAAACAAAGATCTGTCCTTCGGCTATATACACATTGCATTCCCCGTCGGTGGCATATGTTGTTTCACCTCTTGGGATGAACAGCTTCTGATTCAGTAAACGCCCTTTCGCATCCACATCCATTTCAACAGTCCTCTTCTGTATCTCATCGGAAGCATACACCTTAGCTCCGGGCACAGCGGCTGAAAGAGCAGCACACCTGCCAATATCATATGTTTCGGGAATAACTGTAACTCCATCGGGTGCAACAAAGACAGAATCGGGAAAGAAAACAGTCGCTTTGTCGAATGTATAATGCCACCTGCTCGACGGATAGAAGGCTTTTGCAATTTCCGGGATGCTTCCGCCTGCCATTCTTGGCAAAGGTCTAAAGGTCTCATCAGGATCATCCGGATCAAACGAGGCTGGATACGCAGCCCATCCGCTGTTGCCGAAGGAACTGTAGGCAGGATTGTCATCAGGAAGACGTTTCACTGTTTCCTGCTTGCCTCCGATAAGATACCCGGGCTGGGGATCATACCTGAAAACTGCAAGGATGTTGTCTTTGGTGTCGGTGGCAAGGACAAGAGGCTGAAAGGGATAATCAGCTATAAGCTTACCGGTGTTGGTTTCGGCCGACCAGCTGTAAATCCTTTTAAGCCTTGTATCGCAGAAGTAAACGTTGCCCCTGCTGTCGCTTGTAATACCTGTCAGGAAATTGAATCCTGTCATCAGTTTATCAGCTTTCCAGTTCATCCCGGCAATTTCAGTATTGCCCGGCTCCCTGCCTGTTATCTTCAGTCTGGCATACTCCCAGGGATATACAGGGATCCTCTTGTTTACATCATACACCGTGAATTCGGTGTTGACAAGCTTCTGGGTATAGTTCTTTACATTACGGAATTCAATGTTTTCGCAATTCCATACCCTTACTGCAAAGCTTTTAGGTGTGTACACTCTTATTACCCTGTAATTCCAGAAGTTGGCGAACAGCATATTTTTGCAATCCGACAGTTCAACGCTCTGGCATTCCTTACCCTCGCGGCTTTCTTCCTCGAGCTGAAATGCATATAGCTTCCAGTTCGAGATGTTTTCGAACCTCGCTTCATTACGGACATGATGCTCGAGCGATATTGCATATATACTGCATGGTGTCGATGAATTGCTTGCATAAAGTCCATTTGAGGCATAGCTGTTTGCCGTCCAAATATCTTTAATTGTACCACCACCGTTTTTTGTTATCCAAAGGCTCCAGAACTGGTTATCCCATGCCAGGTCGAGGCCCTGTTCCGCAAGGGGATTGTCAGGTGTGCTTGCAGCCCTTGGCCCCATTCCAAATGCAAGCGCTCCGCGCTGTGCCCCTCCCTGCCTCCCTCCCTGTCCCTGACCCGGCTGCCGGCCTGCTTCAGTCCCAGCTACAGGCTTTCTCATGGTTCCGTGACCACCGATGAATTTAATATCGTTCATAAATGATCTCTCACCCGCCATCCATTTGCAGCCAACTGCACGGTAGTTAATGCCTGCGGTGCACAATCCTATGCCGTTAAGGATATCTTCTCCTCCTTCCGATGATTCAACCATCGGAACCGGTCCGCCGAATCCGCTGAAAGCCGGTTCGCTTTCGTTCAGTATAAGCTGTGTCGCCATCGGGTGAAGACCGATAAGGGAGGTTCCTGGCTTCATTTTCAGTGTCCTTGTGATGTGATACCAACCCTGGGGAACGTAAATATTTCTGAAACGCGAGATTGCATCCTCAAAGATTTTTGTATCGTCCGTTACGCCATCGCCCCTGGCGCCGAGTTCTCTTATGTTTACCCATGTCTCCATGGGCGGCAGTGAGGGTATAAGCCGTTGATAGGCTGAAGTGAAGTCCTTCAGCGGTTCAATTACCTGAATGGTCCTGTATTCCGAATCGTCTGTCATATCATCCATCACCAGTCCATATGTGAAATCTTTCACAATATACATTTTCATCCCCGGTTCAATTTTGTTGCCGCTTTCACGGAACTTAGCCAGAACCTCAACATTCCTGCAGGATATATTGACAAGGTTTACCTGGGTGAGGGCATGCTGTTCCCTGCTGATTACCACACCGGCTTCGGAAACGTTATCAAAGACACAATTCTCCATGAAGAGCCTGTCGATATCATTTTCCCTTATTTCGACAGCCGCCGGTACATTAACTGCATGCATGTTCACTATTGCAAATCCGGTGTTATGACATTGAATTGCTGCTTTACGCTGTCCTTCGAACCAGGTATCTGTAAGGGCCACCGGCCAGCTGGGAGATGTCTGGCCTGAGATTATCCCGTAATCGCCTCCGTAAAACCTTACATTCTCAATCTCATTACCCACTTCCGAGATACCGGCTTTCCCCAATCCTGTGTTTATTATCATATGGCTTACAAAACCATGCTGGGCAAAATGTGTTCTGAGGCCCACAGCGATTGGATTGCCATCCCCGATCCTGAGATTTATATTTGAAATTGCGCTGTAAAACGTACCGGCGCCTGCATCGCCCGGCTGCCTGCCTTCCGTAACCATGCTTCCTGTGAAAAATATCATGTATTTTTCAGGATGTGGGTTTTCAGGATCAGGAATCTGAAATCCCGGAGAATTGCGCGCGAGTATTATCTCAGGCCTTTCTTTGCCGTATCCTATCAGCCTTACAGCCGGAGGGACATAAATCGTTTTGCTGATGAGGTACCTGCCCTCAGGCAGAAAAACTATTCCGAAATTCTTTTCGGTCTTGACTTTATTTATTGCATTCTGAAGCGCTTCGGAAACATCTGTTTTTCCGTCAGCTTTAATGTCATACTCTTCCGGGGTGAAAAAAATCGCTTCAGGATCATATGGTTTTTGAGTATAGACCGAACCGGTTCCGTCATTTGCTGTTTGTGAATTAATTAACAGTGTAACAGGCAAAAGACAAACTATCAGAAGGTGTTTTTTTGATTTCATTTCAGGTTCAGGTTATGATATTAACAAATCTAAGCAATCTTAAGTGAATATTACTCCATCGAAAAGATGACGATGGGAAAGGTTTTAACTGCTGAAATATATTGCAGAACCGTTAATAACGGGTAAGGCTATTTCTGCGAAACTTCTGCGGTCTTCTCTGCGAATATCTGCGAGAAAAAAAGAAAAAAATTTCTCGCAGAGTCTCGCAGATTTTTCCGCAGAGTCTCGCAGAAAACTAAAACCTTTGAATTTGTGGAACTTCACAGGAAGGAATCTGAAAACCATAGTCTTAGGCCTTCTGTCACCGGTCTTCTGTCTCTTCCGAAATCCATTTTCCACTTTTTACATAATTGCCCTTCAATTTCTTGCCTTCTTCCTTCCTATAATTTAACTTTGGTATCAGCTACGAAAAGAATATGACACTTTCGATAATCCATTCTCTTGAATTCCTTTCAATAAAACTTTATTCCCAAACAAATGAATAACCATTTCGCCGGCAATCATGTATTGCTGCAATTCCTTACCCGTCTCTCATCATCATGGAGGAGGGTGGTCATCCTGTTTATGATATTATTACTGCTTCACGAGGCAGATTCTTTTTCTCAGGGTACACGTTTGCTGCGTCAGCCTTCGATCAGTCAGGATCATATCACCTTTGCCTACGGAGGTGAGATTTGGGTTTCGGATTTTGAGGGGCAAAGGGTGTTAAGGCTTACAAGCACTCCTGCCGTAGAAAGCAATCCATGCTTCTCCCCCGACGGGAAATGGATAGCTTTCAGCTCAAACCGGTCAGGTGTGCAGTCTGTCTATATTGTTTCTCCCGAAGGAGGTTCACCGAAAAGACTGACATGGTATCCTGCAGCTGCAACAGTCTGCGGCTGGACACCCGACAGCAAAAGGGTCCTCTATTCAACGACAAGGGAAAACACTCCCTCAAGCTTTGCAAGACTCTGGACTGTGTCGGTCGACGGAGGGCCATCATCACCTGTCTCAGCCCAGTGGGCCGCCGACGGATCCTTCTCTCCTGACGGCAGCAGAATTGTCATCGACCGTGTACAAAGATGGGATGTGGAATGGCGAAATTACAGGGGCGGGCAGAATACACCTCTTATTGTCCTCGACCTTACCGGTCAGTCTGAAAAACTTCTTCCCAATGAGTCAACAATAGATATCCAGCCACTTTGGCTCGGAAATATTATCTACTTTCTGTCTGACCGCGATAATACTTCGAACATCTGGTCATATGATCCGGAATCAGGAGCTCTGAATCAGGTCACACGCTTAACAGGCTCAGACATCAAATGGCTGGCCGGATACGGCAACAGGCTTGCATTTGAACGCGACGGGTATCTCCATCTTTTTGATCTTCCATCAAAGGAATCCTTACAGCTTAACATTAAGATTAATTCCGATTTCCCATGGGCTGATACGAAACTGGAAGATGTAACCGGGAGGGCAACAAACGCCTCTCTTTCGCCAACAGGTAAAAGGATACTGATGGAAGCCAGGGGCGAGATATATACGATACCTGCTGAAAACGGCGATTCAAGAAACATCACCAACTCCTCCGGCGCTGCCGATCATGCACCTGTATGGTCTCCGAAGGGAAATGACATTGCATGGTTCTCCGATGCCGGAGGAAAGGGATATGAACTGTATATAGCTTCACAGGACGGCATGACAAAGCCAAGAACTATCGCTATCGGAGAATCAAAAATGGCATGGGAGCCGCAGTGGTCTCCCGATGGTAAGCTTATTGCATTTGTTGACGACAAGGTCAGGATAAGGATAGTTGATGTTGAAAAGGGAAGTCTCAGAACTGCCGATATCGGAGGCGTCAATACAGAAAGGGGCGATATGGGACTTACATGGTCGCACGACTCAAAATGGCTTGCATATACAAAGACGGGTACAAATAATTTCAGGCAGATAAAAGTATGGTCGGTCAAAAATGACTCCATTTATGCACTTACGAACTCCTTTGCTGATTCGTTTTCACCGGCATGGGACCGTGATGGCCGTCACCTGTATTTCCTTGCCAGCACTAACCTGGCACTCGGATCGGGATGGGCAAATACAAGCGCCATCACTTCCGATCCGAGCTACGGGGCATATATAATCAACCTCAAAAAGGATGATACTTCTCCTTTCAAGCCAAAAAGCGATGAAGAAGCAGCTCCGGCTGCTGAAGAGAAAAAGCCTGCAGCAGATGCAAAGAAAACTGTTAAAGCCAAAGCAACGGCAGGAAAAGAGGCAAAGGATACAACCTTAACTTCAGCAAAGGGCCCTGTAGAAGTTTTAATAGATTTTGGCAATATTGAAAGAAGGACAATTTCGCTTCCAGGCATAAGGGGAAATCTGAGACTTACAATAAGCGGACCGGCAGGGACAGTTTTCATCGGTGAACAGAAAGAGGGCGTAAATGGTCTTGTTCTTCAGAAATATACACTCGAGAAACAGGAATCAAAAGAATTTATAAGCGGAGCCAGCCAGGTATCGGTTTCAAGCGATGGCAGCAAAATGCTGACGAGGGTTGCGAATGACTGGAAAATAATGAATACACCGTCGGCCTCCGGAAGTGATGCAAAGCCTGTTAAAGTTGCACTTAAGATGAAACTCGACAGGCCAGCCGAATGGAAACAAATCTTCGAAGAGGCATGGAGGTATGAAAGGGATTATTTCTACGATCCCGGAATGCATGGAAGAAACTGGGATGAGGTTTATAGCAAGTATGCACCCCTTATCCCGTATGTACGTCACCGGGCCGATCTGAACTATGTGCTCGACCAGATGAACGGGGAACTTTCTGTCGGGCACAGCTTTGTCGGGGGCGGCGATTATCCTGAAACTGAAAGACCTTCATGCGGCATGCTTGGCGCTGATCTTGTGGCCGAAAGTGGTTACTGGAAAATAAAAAGGATTTATACAACTGAAAGCTGGAATCCAGAATTGTCGGGTCCTCTCGACCGTCCGGGAATGAACATTGCTGAAGGCAATTATATTACCGGGATAAACGGCAGGGAGCTTACAACGGCTGATGATCCCTACCAGTATCTTGAAGGGACGCTTGATGTACAGACAACACTTCATATCAACAAGGTACCTGCCTTCAGCGGATCATGGAAGGAAATTGTTAAACCTGTTTCGGGAGAAGCCGGGCTGAGGCAAAGGACATGGGTTGAGGATAACAGGCGGATGGTGGATAAACTGTCGGGCGGAAAGCTGGCATACATCTGGGTGCCGAATACAAGCGGGGCAGGGTTTGTTTCCTTCAACAGGTATTTCTTTGCGCAGCAGGATAAGCAGGGAGCAGTTATTGATGAGAGGTTCAACGGCGGAGGCCTGCTCGATGACTATATGGTCGACCTTATGAAACGGACCCTCAGGGCTGCAATAACAAATGAGGCTCCGGGAGGAGCTCCATTCAGGCTTCCTGCAGGCATCCTCGGCCCCAAAGTGCTGCTTATCAATGAGATGTCGGGATCGGGAGGCGACTTCTTCCCCTGGGTATTCCGTCAGCAAAAGATAGGCCCTCTCATCGGAACGAGAACGTGGGGCGGACTTGTCAAATCATCAGTACATTATGCAATGGTCGACGGAGGCACTCTTACTGCTCCCGACAATGCGGTATTTGATCCGGTAAACAGGAAATGGGTTGCAGAGAACCAGGGTGTTCCAGCGGATATTGAAGTACGCCAGGATGCCGTTTCGCTGTCGAAGGGAATCGATCCGCAATTGGAAAGAGCAGTGAAGGAAGCCCTGAAGCTTCTCGATCAGCAGGGAGAGATCAAAATTGTGCCCCCGGCATATTCAACACCGGCAAGGCCCTGACAGGAAAAAAGGAGAGTACGTTCGGGAGATAATATATTGATCAGGGAGCAGTACTCATTTCTTGAGCTCTTCAAAGCCCTTTCCGTAGACACCCATTACATTGGCTACGGTGATAAAAGCCTTATCGTCGATGTTCTTTATGATCCTGTAAACATCGCTGGCTTCATTCTTCCTGACAAGCGTTATTATAACCTTCTGACTTTCCTTTGAGTACCAGCCTGTGCCGTCGAGAACAGTTACGCCCCTGTGCATCCTGGTGGTTATCTCATCTGCTATTTTATCGTAATACCTTGAGAAGACAATTATCTGTACCGATTGTCTGTTTCCCGTCAGAATAGTGTCGAGTGTATAGGCCTGTATTGCCATAGTCACGAAGCCGTAAACCATGCTCTCAACCCTTTGTGCCGACGGGAGGTTTGTGAGTACAACGTATGAGGAACAGATAATAACAACATCGCAATAAAGAATGATCCTTCCCGGACTGATATTCCGGTATTTGTTTACTATAAGGGCTATAATATCTGTACCTCCTGTGCTGCCCCCCCTCGTGAAAATTATTCCAAGGCCAACACCGCAAAGCATGCCTCCTATTATGGCCGACATAAATTTTTCCTGAACCACCGCTGTTGGGATAAGCTTTTGAAGTACTGTGAGCATAACAGCCGACAGAACAACGCCAAAGATTGTTTTGATGCCGAAACCTTTTCCAAGTATCTTAAGTGCAATGATAATAAGCACCACGTTTATGGCAAAATAGGTATAACCCATCGGTACGCCTGTGGCATAAAAGACAATGGCACCGATACCCGAAACACCGCTGCCCGAGATCTGATGAGGCAGCAGAAAGGCGGTCCAGGCTATCGAAATAACAAGCAGACCAAATGCTATAACCACATATGTCCTGACATTGTCAACTATTGTCCGCAAAACCATAAACAATTAATAAATATTGTGTAAAGGTATAAAGCATACCCTACACTTCCAAAAAGACATTTTCAATGATTAACCAA
Organism: uncultured Rikenellaceae bacterium; assembly: GCA_964633505.1. Lineage (GTDB taxonomy): Bacteria > Bacteroidota > Bacteroidia > Bacteroidales > VadinHA17 > LD21. Next base: position 149,486 of record CAZWHC010000009.1, read on the forward strand.
AGTATGACTCAGATTTATTTGACTTCGTCATTCTTATGGTGTAACTTATATCGACATTCTTGATTTACAGAAATCTCTTTATATAAATTCTCTAAATCCCGGTCACATGAAAAAAAGATTTGTTTTGCTTCAGGTTATGGTCATGGCTTTTGCACTAAGCTTAAGATCAGAAGCACAGACCTCATCCATTAAGGAAGAACTTGCCAGAGCCATGGAACTTGCTAAACAGGGCCAGACAGAAGAGGCTTCAAAAATCTGCACAGACATTATGACGACCAATCCTTCAAACAGGGATGCTGTTCAGTACTGGTTAATGATAAACATGAAAAGAAGTCCGACAGGGGAACAGGAAGCCATCGGGCAGCTTGATAACCTTGAAAAATCACATCCCGGCAATTCCGGAATATTATTCTTCAAGGCTTTTCTTCAGACCGAATACGGACATTTGGATGAAGCGCTGGCCAATACCGAGAAACTTATTGCAATGCAGCCTGATACTGCACTGAACTGGTTATTGAAAGGACAGATACTTGAGGGGATGAACAAGCCTGATGAAGCTTTGGTTGCACTCGAGAAAGCAACGGTTCTGGGTCCCGATAATGCCGATGCCTGGCAGATCAAGGCAGGGCTGCTCGCTAAAACCAATAAGTTCGACGAAGCTATTGCTTCATATGACAAAGCTGTAGATCTTGCCCCGGGTCAACCGGTTTTCCTTTACAACCGGGGATGTGTTTATTGCAGGAAAGGGGATAACGTGAAGGCCCTTGCCGATCTTGAAAAAGCAGTCTCTATGAATCCCCAGTTTAAATCATATGCACAAAAAGATGAAGACTTTAAAAGTCTCTGGGAAAATGAGGATTTCAAAAAACTTACATCACAGTAAAATCAATTAAATCATTGAGCATAATTTTTACCTGAAAGAATCTATAATTGGGCAGATTTGATTAATTTGACTTCATCATTTTATGGGTTTACTTTTGCAATTGATTTGGTAACTTACACCTGCCCATGAAATCAATAAATGCCTCACTTAATGCAATCGACCGGATTCTTTATTGATTCGTTACCCGACATACCCGGGACTGATTGCAGGGAGCTTATAAGGCATATTGAAGTAAAGGCAGGAGCATCAGACATTTTCATTTGGCTGAAACAGCTTCGTATCGCTCCTTACAGCTTCGACCTGCTCGATTACACTGGAAGGAAATCGCCTGAATATATAATCGAAAATCTGCCACCCCTTAAAATCAATTCACATTTCCTTCTGGCTTTTCATATTTGCGGTTTTGAAGAAGGGAAATATATTGCCGGCCGTTTCTGTGTGCCGGTTAATCCACCGGTTAACAGGTATATGAGGGAAATGGTCGTCGAATACAGGATCGTGGAAAATAAGACAAGTTCCACATTATGGTTCAAGTTAAAGGGCTGGTTCAATAAAGATCTGGGATCAAGAGGATTCTTCAGGATCTTTTCCATTGCTAATTATATGATGACGAAAAGACAGCTCAGCAGGATCAGTAAGTTATCCGAAATTTACCTGGCAGGAAAGATTAAAAGAGGGACTTACAATTTTGCAGATTACTATTCCGATTCCGGATTGCTCTGGTGGATCTTCTGCAGGCGGAAAAATTGCAAGGGACTGATCTCATGAACTGTATACATATTTTACAGGTAAGAGTAAATTTACTTTACATTTAAGATTTTTCTGTTTTGTATCTCTCTTTTTATCTGTTACTTATGTTTCTGGCATTGTTATATTATTCACAATAGTGCAATTGATTCCGAAATAAACACTTTCAAACCATGAAACAGAAAATTAAGTACCTTTTTTTGGCTGCATCGATCACGGTATTTACTTCCACAGCCATATCTTCACAAACAAAAAACGATCCCTCCGGAAAATGGGATGCATATATTCCTTTTGCGCCTGAAGAGTTTCAAAGATCGGTCGTTAAGATCACCCGTGACTCAGTTTACATGTCGGGCGACGGAGTACATTTTGCCCCGGCAGTATCAATGAAATTCAGGAACGATACCCTTTCATACAAAATGAATGAGGGTTCTATCACTCTTGTATTTGAAAACAGCACAAAAATGAGAGGTTTTGCCAGATGGGAAGCGGGCCAGTCTGAGATGATCCTTACAAAAAAGGAGGATGCTGAAACCCGGAAAAAATAGAAAATTCTTATTCAGCATAACCTGCTGAGGGCTATCGTTGCAAAGGCAAGAGCCAGGAAGAATCCTATCATATCTGTTATTGTAGTCAGAATAGGGCCTGACGCAAGGGCCGGATCTACATTCATTTTCTTTAAAACAAGTGGAACTGTTCCCCCTATCGACACAGCCACAAGGGTGTTTATAGCCAGGGCGCCTCCCACAACAAGGCCAAGATAGATATTTCCCTTCCACAGGAATGCTGCAAGTCCAATAAGGATTCCCAGTACGACTCCGTTTATAAGTCCTACCCTGATCTCCTGGAACCATACCCGGAAGGTCTCTCCCGGCTTTATTATTCCTAGCGAAAGTTCGCGCATACTAACAGCAACTGCCTGATTACCCGTACAACCGCTCATGTCGGATATGATCGGAAGGAACACCGCAAGGGCAATAACGGAGCTAAGAGTATCCTGATAAAAAGCTATAACACTGGCAGCCATCAGGTTAAGCAGGATATTCACCGACAGCCACGAAAGCCGCCGCCTCGACCTTACCATAACCGGCATGGTACGTAATTCATCACCGCCAACGATACCCTGTGTCTGAAGATGTTCATAGGTAGTCCTTTCATTTTCTGCTTCAAGGACGTTTTTGCGGCGGATAACTCCTATAAGATGACCCTCTTCATCTACCACAGGGAATCCATAGAAATTATGAGTTTCAAAAAGATCAATAAGCTTATCGAGAGGTGTATTGACATTTACGGCAGTCACCTCCTTAATTACTATTTCCGACAAAAGCTGCTCCGACCGGGCAAGCAATAATTCCTGCATCTGAAGCACACCAACGAAATGATTCTGCTCTGAAACAACATAGAGATATCTTACGTGGAAGCTTTTGTATTTTTCTGCATTTTTCCTGAGGTCATTAATTGCGTCCTTCACTTTCGAAAAAGCGGGATATGAAATATATTCGGTAAGCATTAATCCGCCTGCAGTGCCCGGGTGATATTCAATCATCTTCCTTATGCTTGCGGCTTCATCAGGATGCATCTCCGTCAATATTGCCTCTGCATCCTTCCTGTCGAGCTCAGTCAGCAGGTCAGCTCTGTCGTCGCTCTTCATCCTGTTTATGATGGCGGCTGCATTTCCCGCATTCATATTTTCAATGATATCAGCAGCCTGTGCATCAGGGAGTTCCTCAATGACATCTGCCGCTTCATCGGGATTGATTATCGTTAGCAGTTTGTATTGCTCCTTTTTGCCGAGCCTGCTCATCAGGTAGACCACCTCGTTTGATGAAATGGAATCGAGGAATTCAGCAAGTTCCTCACGCTTGTCACCCTTCAGCAACGACCTGACAAATTCAGCGGGCTGAACTGTTCCGTTATGTACCATGGAGATTTAACTTTTACTGAATGATAACGATGAACAATTCGCACATATTTTGAAAAAAGCATTCTTTCCGCAAAATATACGTGGAAAATTATTGTGGCACCAGGAAACACACTCGTGCCAGTCTGGTATTATATGACTTTCAGTTTCTGTTCAGGCTACTCAAATTCCTTTGGAACGCCGCATATCATTTTAAAATCCTTATTGGCCGAAGAATTTCTGTATTGATGTTTTTCGCCGGGACTTACAAGGGCAAAATCGCCTGCTTTCAGCGGAAATTCAGTGCCGGCTTCATTAACAAGAACTCCCTGTCCTTCGATAACAAAATTCATATGTTCATAGGGATGATTGTGGTAGGGTGTGTGTCCGCCAGGTTCAACCGTAAAAACCCTGTATGAGTATACAGGAACTCCATCTTCCCTGCCGAGAGGAAGTTGTTTCCAGGCGCCTGCTGCACCTTCCATCTGAACTTTAAGCTTCTCAACTTTATCGAGGGAAATGATCTTCATTATTATAATTTTTAGGTAGAACACAAATATATTAAAAAGGTTTAAGGAACAGGAAGTTAATAAATTATTGCCCCGAATAGCCTTCGCGCGATTTATTCATTTTTATAGCTCAACCCTTCATCATAGTTAAACAGTGCATAACCGGCGCTTTCAAGATAACCCGGAACATCTTCTTTCTGATCTTCAACTGCCTCATCGGAAACAGGGGTTGAAAAGGGCATTTTGCCGGTTGGATTGAATTTACCAGTTATAATATCAAGAAGGGCATCAGCAGTGGTTCCGAAAGTAGCCAGAACACCAACTACGTTTTTTGTCTTCTGGTTATAGACCTCGTCTATTACCCATGGATTGGTATAGTTAATTACAAGAAGCGTTGGTTTCCCAGACGATATTTTATTCACATAATCAACATCTGTTCCGCATTTTGAAAGTGAAAGCGAAACTGGTTCTCCTGTTGACCGGAACAATGAATTACCGCCTGGCTGGATCCATAATATTACTACTTCAGCTTCTTTTGGAGTTTTTACAAATTCAATGTCATATTGTCCGTTATTCATTGTGTAAACATTCAGGCTGTCCTGCCTAGAATCCATAGCGTTACTTTTGAGAGCCTCGAAATAAACCAGGGTCCTGGGCTTCAGGGGCAGCACTTTATTATCATTCCTAAGTAAAACGATTGATTTACGCATGGCAATTGCTGCACTGTTTCTGAATTTTTCGTTGTTTACAATCGAATCAACGGCATCAACATTTACATAAGGATTTTCAAACAGTCCCAGCTGAAATTTTTCCTTCAGAAGGCGATGGACTGAACTGTCGATAAGGGCAATATTAACCGATCCTTTGTTTATAAGGTCAATTAACATAGCCGGATCGGATTCTCCTGAAAAAATATTCACACCGGCTTCAATTGCTTTTACATAACGCTCCTCTTTTGTCAGATTCTCAACGCCCCAGGGCATACTTGTAAGAGGACCCGTGTCGGAGTTAATTATGCCCTTAAAGCCAAGCTGATTTCTTAGAAGATCATTGATGACACCTTTGTTGAAAGCATATCCTACCTCTTCATATTCGGTGCCTTCAGGCAAAGAATAATAAGGCATTATTGCAGAAGTACCGGCATCAATGGCAGCCTTGAATGGAATAAGGTTGTTTTTAAACATCCCTCCCGGATAAACTTCAGCCTTCCCCCATTCGAAATGGGAATCCTGTCCTTTCTTCCCGGAACCGCCTCCGGGAAAATGTTTCGTTGTAAGTGCAACAGATCCGGAATTCAGTTTCTCTCCCTGAAATCCAGTAACTATCTCACGTATCATGCCGGCCACCCATTCTGAATTTTCTCCGAATGTTCCGTTTACCCTTGACCATCTTGGTTCAGTTGCCAGGTCGGCCATGTACATATAGCCTTTTCTCAGGCCAACAGCAACCCATTCCTGACGTGAATTGTCTGCAAATTCATGTATCAGGTCAAGGTCACGCATGGCAGATAATCCCAGTTCTCCGGGCCATGACGTAAACACTGTTGTCCCCACGCTTGTTCCAAGTGAGGCATTTGCAGTAATATGATTTCTTGGATTTGATGCTAATATTGCAGGGATTCCCAGTGGTTCACTTTCACAAAGCTCCTGAAGCTTGTTAGCCCATTCAGCTGTGATCCTGGCACTCTCATTAGCCCTGAGAATGAAATGCCGGTTATGAAACTCCTTAACCATTTTTGTCGTGCCTGCCGACCTGTTCAGATTTGCCAAATATGCACCTCCTGCATCCTGTGGTCGTGCTCCGGCGGGACCACGGGTTTCCTGCCTTCTGCCATTTTCCTGGTTTCCTGGTCTGTTCATTCCGGGACCTACTGCTCCTGCAAAACCCCCAGATCCGGTTTCGGAAAGGTCACTGGCTGTAAGTTTACCGCCCGACTCTTCTGCAGCTCTTGTTCCCACCATATTCAACGAGTTGATAAGCATAAAACCGGCTTTTTCATCAACCGACATTTTTGAAAGAAGATCCCCGCTACGTTCATCTGCCGATAATCTCCAGTCTTCGTATCTGTCAAGCTCTCCGTTTTTATTTAAATCTTTAAACTGATAACCATCCTGTTCCAGGATTTTAACTGATCTTGTACCCAGTTCCGGCTGTACAAATTCTGTCCTTTGCCTACAGGCAAAACCACTGAATATCATTGCGATAATTAGGAATACCGGAATGATTCCGGCAGAAAAGGTTTTTGATTTCATTTCATCAGGTTATCTAAGGTTAATTTTTCTGAAAAAACATTATGTTATAATAGCTTGAACTAAAAAAGTAATTCTACCCGGTTTATCCATCTGATCAGGTACAGGTGGTGTTACAAATTGCCGCTGAGCAATTATTTTATATCCAAAGAAATATAATCTTTTTTTATCAAATAAAAAATTGAAGTCTGAAAGAAAAATTTGCCAGGCAGATTGATACTGGCCCTTAGGTTTAAACAAATAAATGCAAAACAGATATTTTTTCAGTTCACACTGAAATTCATTGCAAGGTTCTGAGGGAAAAAATATCCCCTGGCACCTGATCGAAATGTGAAATTGTTAACAGTTCAGAAGCCGGATCATCCCGACCGGATGAATTTACCCTGATAACCTTACCAGGCCTGGCAGCCAGTGCAGCCCTGATACCAGTGTCGGAATCTTCAAAAATTACGCTGTCAAAGCACATCCGGCATTGGTTTTAATCTGCAAATATCGCAATTGCAATCAAAAACCCAAGGTGCATTAAAAATGATGCCGTTTTGAAGCCTCACCCTCCATCTCACCCTCAACAAACCTGAAAAAAGAATTTTATATTAAGCTAGCAGAATCCGTTCACCCACTCACCCCTTTTCAGAGAATTTTCATTCATCTTTAAGTATCTCCACCGGCTTTACCTTAAGTGCTTTAATGATCTGATAACTTATGGTGGCGATTGCGACGATCATTATTATAATGGTTGCCAACAGGAACTCCCAGACCTGCAGAGAGTATTTGTCCGAGCCGGGAAGCACCTTGTAAACATAATAGGCTGCAGGCCATGCTATCACAAGCGATATAACCATCAGTCTTATGAACCATGACGATAATGTGACGTATAAATTGCCGAAGGAGAATCCAAGGACCTTACGAATGCCTATTTCCTTCATCTTTCTCTGTGTCATGAACAGGATCAGGCCGAAAAGTCCTATGGAGGATATTATGATCGTAATAATAGCGATCAGTCCTGTCAGCTTGCGAAGTGAACCAAATGCCGTTACAGCATTCTCATTCTGTACCAGTGACTGAATATTCCGGAAATCAAAAGCATCATCCGGCATAAATTTTTCAAATTCTTCCTTCACTGCCTTTAATGCTGCCTGTTCTTTGCCTTCGGCGAAACTTACTGCGTATACTGCGTTCGAGACAAGCGAATCGGGTAAGAGAGTGTACAGATGGGGTTCAATCGGATTAAAGACTGAAAAAGCAGTATAATCATTTATCACACCAACAACATTATATTCATTGCCATATGCCCTGATACGCTTTCCAATGGGATCACTCCAGTTAAAGACCCTTTCTGCAGTCTCATTTATAAGGCAGCTGTTCCCGTCGGAAGGATACTCCTTTGAGAAGTTCCTGCCTTTTGTCATTTTAAGGTCGAATGTCGGAACAAAATCATAACTGACTCTGCTGAAACGGACAAATACTTTTTCATCCGGAGCTGCACCTTCCCAGTTAAGGTCATCTCCTCCCGGTAAAATAAACGGGATATAATCGGCGATACACGCATTCCTGATCTCGCTGTGCTCTAAAAGATTCCTCCTGAGTGGTTCAAATGAGCCTTTCTTGTCAGTTACTATATTTGAAAAGAGGACTGTCCTGCTGTTGAATCCAAGGTCTTTTGTTAACATATATTGTGTCTGCCGGTATACTATAAATGCGACTATCAGAATGAATACTGATATGCTGAACTGGATCGTGACAAGTACCTTCTTGAGACTTATCCCGTTTGATTTGTCAACCACATATTTTGTTTTCAGTGCAGCTACAGGGTTATATGATGAAATTATATATGCGGGATGTATACCTGACAGAAATCCCGTAATTGCCGTGACCGCAAATATTATTAAAATCAATTTTTTATTTTCCATGAAATCCGGAAAAGTAAATATCTTATTGCTGAAAAGGTTGTTAAGTGAAGGCAGGGCAACCTGGGCAACAACAATTCCTATTAATGCTGCCGCAAATGTCAGCGACATTGTTTCAAAGATGATCTGCAGCCATATCTGCTTCCTGCTGAATCCCACGGTTTTCTTTATCCCGATTTCCCTGAGGCGGTTTGTTGCAGAGGCGGTCTGAAGGTTTATAAAGTTGATGGAAGTCAGGATCATTATTAGTAGTGATAAAAACCCTATAAGTGTAATGGCAATAATTAAGGAGGGGTCGAAAAAAGGATTCAGATTCAGTTTTGACATCGGCCGGAGGTAAGGATGATGTTCTTTCCTGAAATCCTTCAGGGCGCCATGGATCTGTTTGTCAATTGCCCCGGGATCTGCACCGGGCTTGAGCAGTACATAAGTATAGAAGGAATATCCAAAGTAATTGCTTTCATATGTCCGATTCCCTGTGAGGGCAGTATAGGATAACATCGGCAGCAGATATACCGGCCGCCATGTTGATCGCGCCGGAATATCTTCATATACTCCCGTGACAGTAAATGCTACTTTATTTTCTCCATAAACCTGCTTTCCGAGTGCATCACCACCCTGAAAGAGCTTTTCCGCCAGCTCTTTCGACAACACAATGGAATAAGGCTGCGTAAGGGCTTGTTCAGGATCTCCTTCAATAAATTTAAATGTGAATACATCGAATACCGATTGGTCTGCATAATAACCATAACGTGTCAGTAATTCATTTTCCTTATCGACTGAAAGAAATACACCGCTTTTATTATTATCTCCGACATCGTGGATCAGAACAATCTTTTCAATCTCCGGGAATTCGGTAAGCTCTTTCCGGCTTAATCCTGCAGTTACACTCCAGGTATGCTTGATTGTATTCTCTTCCTGGTCCATGAATAACTGCAGCCTGTAAATACGGTCGTAGTTGGTATTGTATTTATCCCATGTGAATTCCCCGCTGATAAACTGGCTTATTAAAATAAATGAAGCATATCCTACAATAAGATTGGCAAATATTATGACGTAAAGCAGCTTATCCTTTGTTATCCTTCGCAGCAGTATGTATAGTGGTTGGAGTGACATTTTTCTGAAGTTTAGTCTTGGTATTTATAATCTCTTTTAAGTTCATTTAACAGGTTCAAACACCCTGTCGGATCGTTCCATAACAAGTTGTCCGTCAAACAGATTGACTATCCTGTGTGCCCTCTCGGCATGATCCAGTGCATGTGTGACCATAACAATGGTGGTACCGTCTGAATTCATCTCTTCCAGCAGCTGCATCACCTGTTCCCCGTTTGATGAATCGAGGTTACCTGTTGGTTCGTCGGCAAGGATAAGCTTTGGCTTAGTGATAAGCGCCCTGGCTATGGCCACCCGTTGCTGCTGCCCGCCTGAAAGCTGGCGGGGGAAATGATCCCTCCTGTGACCAATTTTCATTTTTTGCAGGATCCCGTCAACTTTTGAACGCCGGGACGATAATGATTCTCCTAATGCCAGCAGCGGCAGTTCCACATTTTCATAAATTGTAAGTTCATCTATCAAATTAAAGCTCTGAAAGATAAATCCGATATTCCCTTTTCTGAGGTTTGTCCTCTTCTTTTCACTAAGATGTGATACCTCGGTGTTGTCGAAGTAGTATTCACCGGAGTCGGAGCTGTCGAGCAGTCCAAGAATATTGAGGAGAGTTGATTTTCCACAGCCCGATGGCCCCATAATGGCAACAAACTCCCCGCGTTTAACTTCGAGGCTCACATCGCGGAGGGCAGTTGTTTCAACCAGTTCGGTACGGAATACTTTGGATAGGTTAACTGTTCTTATCATAATAATTGTTTTGCCTTCTTTTTGAACCAACACCATGCCATAAATTATAATTTCCAGCTATTCAGTCATTTAATAAAAATGATTATGTTTAAATGTCAAATTTTTTTACCTGATTAGATTAAAAAATTTTACATTTATAAAAATTAATCAGAGGATGAAAAACAACAAGATCCTTATAGTTGATGATAACCAGGCAATACTCAATTCACTCACCTTGTTACTGAAACATGAGTATGCATCGCTGAAGACAATCTCGAATCCAAACCTGCTTTATTCGGAACTTGATAAAAATGAAGCAGATGTGATATTGCTTGATATGAATTTCAAGGCAGGAATAAACACTGGGAATGAAGGTCTGTTCTGGTTAAGGGAGATAAAAAAGAAGGCTCCTCTTGTTGAGGTGGTAATGATAACCGCTTATGGAGATGTTGAGCTGGCAGTGAGGTCGGTGAAGGAGGGAGCTGCGGATTTTGTCCTGAAGCCATGGGACAACGAAAAGCTCAAGGCCACCCTAGAGGCAGCATGCCGTTTAAGGAATTCGAACCTCGAGATCTCCGACCTGCGATCGAGGGAAAAGGTCCTCCGGCATGATGTTAACAGAACTGATCAGATGATATCAGGCAAATCGCCTGCAATGAAAGAGATTATGCGTCTGACGGGCAAGATAGCTGATACCGATGCCAGTATTCTTATAACAGGGGAGAACGGTACAGGTAAAGAGATGATCGCAAGGGAAATTCATCAGCGGTCATCGAGGCGTAACGAGCTTTTTGTACTTGTTGACCTTTCATCATTAAGCGAAACGCTTTTTGAGAGTGAACTATTCGGCCACAGGAAAGGCGCTTTTACCGATGCTCATGAAGATAAGACGGGGCGTTTTACAATGGCCCACAAAGGGACCCTCTTCCTGGATGAGATAGGGAACATCCCGATGAACCTCCAGGCCAAGATACTGACAGTTCTGCAGACACGCGTTGTTACACCAGTAGGATCGACAAAGGAAATACCTGTTGATTTCAGGCTCATCAGCGCCACAAATAAGAACCTGACCGAAATGATTGCCCATAACCAGTTTCGTCAGGATCTCCTTTACAGGATGAACACAATACAGATACATCTTCCTCCTTTAAGGGAAAGGCCAGAGGATATAGAGGATCTGTCGCTGCACTTTCTTAACATCTACGGGAAAAAATATAACAAAAGCTATCTTAAGCTTCAGAAAGACGGCCTTGAAAAATTAAAAAGGAATGCCTGGTACGGAAATATCCGCGAATTGCAGCACACAATTGAAAAAGCAGTTATACTGGCCGAATCTGACAGCCTGACCACTTCCGATTTTCTTCTGACGGAAAATGACGCCGGGGTAAGCGACCTTCCTGAGACCCTCGAGGAGATGGAAAAGAAGATGATCATCAGCACTCTTAAAAAGAACGGTTTTAACCATGGATTAACTGCAGAACAGCTGGGCATAACCCGGCAGACACTGTATAATAAACTGAAGAAATATGGTATCTGAAAAGCTTCTTAGATCCAGGTCGAGGATTATCCTGCTTTTCCTGGCATCCGGATCTTTTATTGCAGCAGGAATATATTTCCGGAGCGATCATATTCCGCTGTTTATACTGTTCCTGATATCAGGAATTATATTTTCTATTTTGATCAACAGAATATACAATTCGACAGGAGATGCTATCAGCTTCCTGTTTGACTCACTCAGAAATGATGATACAACTGTACGTTTCCAGGACGTGAAGGGGAACAGGCCGTTGGCCAGGGTATATAAAAGCATAAATCAACTGAATGAGCATTTCCAGGAGATCAAAATAAAAAATGAGTATAACGAGTCGTACTACAAAACTGTTATTCAGCATGCTTCAGCCGGACTGCTGGTGCTTGGAGCAGATAACAGAGTAGAACTTATAAATAAAACTGCATGCGAATATGCAGGTATCTCGCCCGAATCGACAAATACAAATCTCCTTGGTATAAAGCATCCTGCCTTTTACCAGGCAGTATGCAACCTTAAACCGGGCGAAACATTTACATATAAAAATCTGGTCTCGGGCAGCCTTCAGCTCCTTTTCTTCAGGGCCACCATGATCCGGAGGAAGGATGAGGATTTAAAACTTGTTGTCATACAAGACATAAGGAACGAACTCGAGTCACGTGAAACAGAATCATATAAAAAGCTTATAAGTGTTCTGACCCACGAGATAATGAACCATCTTACTCCCATTACATCTGTTGCCAGGGAGTTGCAGTCAATTCTTACAAGGAGTGAAACCCGGGAAGGCAGACCCTTGCTTGATGAAGAGGAAATCAGGACCACTCAAACCGGACTTAAGCTTATTAATGAACAAAGCGACGGACTTGTCAGCTTCATGAACAGCTATCGCAAAATATCCAGGATCCCTCAGCCGGAGTTCTCAACGATCCCTGTTAATATCTGGATTGAACAGATCAGGATAGCTTTTTCAGGGAAAATGATAGAAAACAACATCGAATTTACTATTTCGGCCGATAAAGCATTAAAAGAAATAATTGCTGACAATAAGCTTCTCAATCAGGTAATGATAAACCTTATAAACAATTCTTTTGATGCCGTAATGGAAAATGAATCGGAAAGAAAAATTGATATACATCTCGCCAGGAAACAGGAAAATAAAGTCATAATAACTGTTATAAATAACGGACCGGTAATTCCTCCCGATCTGCTTGAGAAAATATTTATACCATTCTTTACTACCAAGAGCAATGGATCAGGAATAGGGTTAAGTATCTCCCAGGAGATAATGAAACGGCACAACGGATCGCTGGTTGCCATGTCATCGGAAGAGCATAAAACTTGTTTTCTGGTTGAATTTTAGGACGACCATCCCTGGAGGAGGGATAAGAGGAGGTTAAGCCAGATTAGAATAAAACTTATCCTTTTATCATGGGTTTTCTTTTATGCGAATGGATTTCCACAATATTTTTAAGACGAGAATCGAAATTTATAATTTCGGAACAGGAACCGATATTTTCAAGGGCAGCCAGAAATGATTCGCGCATTATGTCTTCTGCCATAACAAGATCTTTTACAATGCTCAGGCTTAGTTTAAACATTTCTTTATAATACAATTTATACAGATAAAGCTGTGCCTTCAGGTCATTGTCTTTACAGGCATCAATTATTTGATTGAGGCAGGGTAATGTTTCAGCCGTGCTGGTATTGTTTGCTTCTGAAAAAAGTGCTGTTCTTTCCATGATTTCTTTTTTCAGCTTAAAATCCAACATCATGCCAAACCTCATTATGATCTGATCATCAATAATATAATAATTTGAGTAAAATAAAAGGTAAAAAAAATTTACATTTCCTGATAAAATATTTTTACACTTATCCAAGTCGGATGTCCCATCCACTCATCCCCTCATCCACTAACAGTTTTCTTTCACTTTCTCCTCCTCTGAAAAAAATCATGTCATCCGGAACGAAACCAAACAGGAGTCCGCCAAGGTCTGGCATAATGAGGAATATTCTTACCCAGCAGATATCATACCAACGAATCAATGATCTGTACCGGCCACCAGTTTGTATGAATGATCGATCCATCCAAATATCTCTTTATCAGGGATTGAACCGTCAATATAAACAGTGTTCCAGTGTTTCTTGTTAAAGTGCCAGGCAGGTGTCACCGCACTGTATTTTTCCCTCAGTTCAATGGCCATTGCCGGATCACATTTCAGAGTTATTCCCCTGCTGTCATCCGACAGATCAAGCAATGCAAACATTTTCCCTGCTACTTTGAAGACCAGGGCTGTATCGTTAAAGGGAAGACTTTCTGTTACGCCTGGTTTGACGATGCAATATTTTCTGATTTCTTCAACATTCATGATACCCCTATACTTTACTACAGATATTTAAACTCTTTCGTGAATTCATTGGGAGTTAAGTTTCCCTGAAATATTCCTGAAGTTAATTAGTTGGTGATTCAGGTATTGCATCTCCTGCTGGCCGGCATAACATAAAAAAGTTTCTCTGATCTTTTCTGGCAGTACCTTTTTAATGTGGTTTAATCCGTCTAAAAAATGGGTGCTGAAGGTTTCTGAAGACTTGATCTCAACGGCATCGAGCGACATGATGTCATCAATAATCAGATCAACTTCGTTTTGATTGCTGTCGCGATAGAAATAGAAATTATCCAATAAACCCTTGTTTCTTCTGGATTTTACTATATCTGCAATTACAAGGTTTTCAAATAATGCCCCCCGTAAAGGATGACTGTCTAATTGAACAGAATCCTGAATCCTTAATAAAGCACTGGCAAGCCCCACATCGTAAAAATACAGCTTATGAGATTTAGTTAAACGTTTATTGATATTTGCATGGAATGGTGGTAACTTAAATACAATGTAAGAAGTTTCCAGTATCGATATCCAGGCATGAATAGTATGAACCGATACCCCGATTTCATTTGCCAGGTGACTGGCAACAAATATCTGACCAACCCTTCCGGCACAAAGCCTTACGAAAGTTCTGAATCTGTCCAGATCTTTAATGTTTATAATCTGTCTTAAATCCCTTTCAATATAGGATTCTATATAATCAGAATAGAGCCTGGTAGGATTGATTTCAATATTCCAGAGTCTTGGGTAAAAACCTTTGTACAGAATCTCATTAATTTGCGTCTCATTGCGTGAACCCAACTCCAGCATATTGAAAGGGAATAGCTTAAAAATAGCTGTTCTCCCGGCTAAAGACTGGCTTATTCCGCTCATTAAATTAAACTGTTGACTTCCTGATAAGATGAACATGCCAGGAGTATTGTACCCGTCAACGATTCCCTGAATGTAAGATAGTAATTCAGGAACGCGCTGGACTTCATCCAGGATAACTCCATTCAGATATTTGTTTAAAAATCCTCTTGGGTCTGTTTTGGCAATTTCGTAATTGTCGGGATTCTCGAGTGAAATGTACTTTTTATCCGGGAAAAGGTGTTTTATCATGGTTGTTTTCCCTGATTGGCGGGGACCGGTAATAGTGACAACAGGAAAACCAGACGCTCCTGTCAGTACTTCATGTTCGATTTCCCTTTTGATATACATTTTATGTAAATGTGAAATGCTACTTCAAATTTACATAATTTAAATTGAATAACAAAGTCAATTCAAAAACATGTCGCAAATTCAAAGTTACATAAGCCTGTTTAAGCTTATCCAGCTTCACAGTATATCAAAATGGTATAATGATCTTGTTCATATGATAACCAGGTATCACCGATGAATATCTTTCTCTTAATCCAACAGCAAGAGCCGGATCACATTTCAGATTTATTGTAAGATCCCCCCTCGGGATTTACAAGGGCAAAAATTCTTCCCCCTGTTTTGAAAACAAGTGTGTCGTCGCCAAACGGGAAGCTTTCGGTGACATTTCTTTTTGAAATGCAATATTCACGCAGGTTTTCGATATTCATGAATTGTGATTTATGATGATTAAATGGTCATATACTTTAATACCTGTCAGGAAAAAATTCCCTGATATCAGAAATCCGTATTCCGGTTCCGGCATTGCATTTTGCCGTTCAGCAGTTTTTACCCACCTCTCTGCAAATTTAATTTCCATTATGGAAAATCCTGTTCTTACTTTGATTCAAATTATTGCTGAACCTGAAAAACAAAAGAATTCCTAAATTTGAAAATATGAAACCACTCAATCCTGAAGATTTTTTCAACCAGAAGAAAGCCATTTCTCATTTCTCTTTCCTTTTCCTGGCTTTTCTTATTGCCTTAATTATGAGGGTTATTGAAAATCCCACGGAATCGCCTTATTACATTCCTTCCGTACTTTTCATCATATTTGTTCAGGTTGAGGTGTTTATTTATGTCGGTCATTTCCTGTTTTCAAAACTGAATTATGACCAGAGTCCGGGTTTGCTAACACGGATAGTGATTTTCAGGTTCCTGATATTTATCGCGGTCTGCCTTTTTGCTGCAATGATCATTTACATTTTGCTGAAATTCATTATAGCTGGTCTTACAGGTGGAGATCCATCAGATGTTATCCCCGCTTTCTTCACTAATGAAATCGGACCATGGTTCAGATCCACAATAAAAGGATTGACGTCAGGCGCCGTAATCTTTGTTTTTCTGTTGTGGCAGACCTCACTGAGAAGGGAACAAAAGCTCAGGGAACTGAACCTTGTTTTTCAGAACGAGACTCTTAAGAGCCAGGTTAATCCCCATTTTCTTTTCAACAGTCTGAATACTGTTTCATCACTTATACATTCTGACCCGGTAAAAGCTGAACAATTCATTAACAATCTTTCCTCGGTATACAGGTTTATAATTGAGAACTGGCAAAAGGATAAAATACCTCTTCGGTCAGAGCTGGCCCTTGTTGACAGTTATTATGAGCTTTACCGCGTTCGCGACGAAGAGAAGGTCACTCTGATTATTGAATATACTGATATAAGTGATTACCTGATACTGCCTGTTTCATTGCAGATCCTTCTTGAGAATGCAATAAAGCACAATTCAGCTACCAGGGAAAACCCGTTAAGGATTTTCATATCTGTCGACGATCAGTATGTTATTGTTAGGAACAACCTTCAGAAAAAAGCCACCCAGCTTAAGTCGACCGGGATTGGCCTTAAGAATCTTGCAGAACGGGTAAAGCTTGTTTCGGGAAAGGAACTGATAATTGAAGAAACTACTGATTTTTTTACAGTTAAACTGCCTCTGATGAAATGAATATCCTGATTGTTGAGGATGAGCGTCCTGCTGCCGAAAGGATTACAAGGATGCTCAGAAAAGCTGATAAATCCATTATTGTGACGGGTGTTGCCGAGTCGGTTGAGGAAGCAATAAACATACTTCAGATACCACCGTTACCCGACCTGATACTTATGGACATACAACTTGATGACGGGCTGTGTTTTGAGATCTTCGAAACCATTGAGGTCGATACCCCGGTTATTTTTACAACCGCCTATGATGAATACACACTTAAAGCATTTAAGGTGAACAGTGTCGATTATCTTCTCAAGCCTGTCGATGAAGCCTCTCTTGAATCGGCCTTGTCGAAATTCAGAAGGCTTTATTACAATGATAAGGATCCCTATAAAAAAGATTTCAGGCAGCTCATAAATGAGTTCAGGAATCAATACAAATCGCGATTCCTTATCAGGACCGGGGAGAAGTACAGATCGGTTCAGACCGGGGCGATAAGCCATTTTCACATAAATGAAAGGAGTGTATTCCTCTGCGATTCACAGGGGGTCGATTATGGTATCGATTATTCTCTCGACCAGCTTCAAAACATCCTTGATCCTCGCAAATTTTTCAGGATCAACAGGGAATGTATTGTAAATATTGAATCCATAGTGCATATGTACGCTTATTCTTCAAGCAGGCTGCAATTAACTTTGAAGAATATCGAGAAAAATGAACTGTTTATTGTGAGTCGTGACAAGGTTGCTGAATTCAAAAAATGGATCGATATGTAATACAACGCTGATAAGTATTTATCAAGTGATTCAGCATTCACATTCTTTTCCTTTTGCTTTTTCAAAGGCTTCTTTCCCCTCGGTTATGGAAATATATGCAAGCCCTGCAGCTCCGATGGCATCAGCATAGGCAAATCCGGTAAGCTCGTAAATAAGACTGGATGCAAGCAAAACCAACGACATATAAATACATACCCTTGTACAGTTCGCATCAGCTATTATGGCATCGGAATCAAGTTTCCTCCCGACTTTTTTTTTGGCCTTCAGCAACCAGATCATGACTGCTATTGAAACAAGCGATATTAGTACACCCCAGACAGTGGTTTCGGGTTTTACATGGTTGATTATATTATAAACCACGCCGGCCAGCAATCCTGCCGATAAAAGGAAAAATGAAGTACCTGTTATTTTTAATGCATTAATTTCAAATTTGCTCCTGTTGCTTTCCGGATTTTCTTTTATCCGGATTATCATACCTGCAATACCAACCCCGGAAATTACCTCAATAAAACTGTCAACACCAAATCCAAACAAACTAAGCGTCTCATCTTCAATGCCAAAGATAATGGATATTATCCCCTCAAGAATGTTATAGAAGATTGTAAACAGACTCAGAAGGAAAGCAGTTTTGTAGAGCTTTTGTTCCGTAAAGGTCATATATGGATAATTAATTAAAATATAACAAAGATGGTGATGTTAGGTTTGAAAAACTGCTTCAGGTAATTATAGATTCCAGACATACGAAAGTGCTTATTCAATAGACTGAGTTCACTTTAAGCCAATTTGAATTTTGCTGATGTTGTTTTACTTCCCGAGCTGTATAAAAATTTTGCATGAGCCTCTGATCGGACCATGTCTCCGTCTGGATTAATTGAATTTATAACCAGGAGTTAAATCGGGAGGTGTGCTGGAAATACCAGTGAGAAACAGCAAAAATCATGAACTTTGTTGGTGCTCATTTGTTTATTTATATATATGATTTTCAGAGTAATTAAATAAGATTCTGTATACTGAAATCATTGAGGGATGTCTTTGGGAAATATTGTTGAACCTACATTAATAATTCAGGTTATGGCAAAGTATCTTGTAGAAGTTTCTCACAGCTCTGACAAAATTGAATGTTTATATACAATTCAGATTTTTCTAAGCTCAGGGTCGCATTTTCTGACGCATGCCGATTGGGGTTGTCTTGACGGTGAACATAAGGCCTGGTTCATAATAGAAGTCGATACAAAAGAAGAGGCTATGCAAATTGTACCTTCCTATTACAGAAGGAATACCAAAATAACCTTGCTAAGCAGATTCAACCTGGCGGAAGTTGAGAGCATGCTCAGCCATCACGAGATTTCTTAATCCTGAAAGAAAAAAGATGGACGGGCGGAAGTGCGAAACCAATTAGCAGAAGGATTATTTCTCACTTTAATTTTTAGGCAAAAATATCCTATTTTTGTCCAAATTCTTGTCTCTGAATACAACATACGTCCTGGAGAGGATTGTTATGTTAGATTTAAAATGAAATAATCTGCCTGGTTTATGTAAAAGCCCTTCATTTTTTTATGTTCTCTCATAAAATGGAAATACAGAACGAAGAAAAATTCATCAAAGGAGTCGAAAGTCTGATCAATCCTATGGAAGTCAGCAATATCCTGTTCTTCCAGAAATTAAAAAGATTGTTACCTTCAAAAATTATGAAACGATTCCTATATAGGGCATCAAAAAAAACTCCCTATATAGGCTTTGCGATTGATCCATATAGTCTCTTTCTGTTCTTCAGGCTCAGGGATATTGAATATGCAAAATCACTTCTTCCGGAACGCTATGAGCTTTCAAAGACCAGATTGTTTGTCGATGATGAGCCTGATTACTACATGGGAATAGGGAATCTTAATACACGGGCCAGTACCTTCTGGGGTACAAGGCAGGAGGTTTACCTTATAGCCACAGATAAAAAGACGGACTTATTGTCGTTCATTTTCATAGATATATTAAGCAATACAATAATAGCTCTGCCAACTAAAGGTATTGTCGATCCGAATTGTGAAAGAGCCATATTTACAACTAATTCAAAGGGAGAAGTATTTCTTGAAATTCAGGAGAAAAAGACCGACAGGAAGCTTTTATTAAACGGCAGCATCAAAAGAGGGAAGATGAGGAATCTGGATCAGGATCTCTGGCTCATGGGTAATACTTCAGTAGGTCACTGTAAAAGATTTACAAAAGGGGAAGATTATCCTTTTGCAGTAATATTTGACCCGGCTGAAGTTCATGAAGCACTGGATATTCCTGTTGAGGATATCAGAATAACTGAAAACACTCTGTTTCCCGGCCTGGCATATCAGGAAATCAGCAGGATAATTTGTTTTCCTTATGCCCAACACTATATTGCAGACAGTCCGGGTTGTTATACAACGATTAAAGACCGCGATGATTTGATAAATAAGTACAACCTACTTGCAGGGTCGGAAAAATTCACAACCTTTTCTTCACGGACCATAGTAAACAGGATTGTTATCGGAATAACAGTATCTGTTCTGATTGCAATTTTTCTGATGTTTATACTATAGGATCTTACGAGGTTAAGATCCTTCGTGCAGCAAGTTTACCTGTTAGAATTGACATTGGTACTCCGGCCGGGCTATAGGTCCATTGTCCTGCCTGGTAAATTGAAGGTAATGGTGTAGCAATGGCCCGGTTCGCATTAACGATTTTATGTACAACAGGTACAGGCTCGCGGAAGGACCACCCGGTAATTGCTCCTTCTGATGATCCGACCCTTTTTTCATAGCTTAATGGAGAGAATGAAAAACAGTCAGTGATCTTATCCTTCAGAAAAGGATAGACCGAACCGGCAATTACCTGGATAATACGCTCTTCCATTTCTGAAATGAACTCCTCGTACCAGCCTGCATCAGCGATCTTTTTAAACAAATCATAATCGGCAAGAATACTGATAATAAGACCCGTTTTTCCTTCCGGTGCCATACCAGGGTCCTTCAGGGCCGGGACGGAGATCTCGAAGGTGTTGAGAGCAAGAAATTTATCAAGCCATTTAAGTATTCCTGACCTGTTTTGTTCTCCCAATCCGTTCACCAAATTGTCGAATTCCCTCCATCGGATTTCTCCCAGTCCCAACCGTGAAGGAGAATAGAAAAAATGACCATGTGCAATTTTCCCAAATCTCTCGGGAGGTTCATCCACCTCGACAAAAAGTGTAAAAACGGAATCTCCTCCCCTTTTTTCCATTAACAGACTTCTGCTTTTTTCAAATCTTTTTCTGATCTTTCCTGAGTACCCGTCGGTTAAAGTGATCCGGTAAAAAGTCTTAAGATCCGCTGCCCATACCAGATTATGAAATATGTATTCAACACCGTTCTGGTCAGTGATCTTTTTATTGTATGCCGCAACCTTATCAATAGTCGTCTCCCTTTTGATCTCGCCGCCCCACCCTAGAAATCTCATTTCCAGTGCCTCAGCAAGCCTGCCCACACCTCCCTTTGGATAGAAATAGTCGAGATAAAGGGAAAAATAGCTAAGTGCAAAAAATGCAGGTGTGTTCCTGAAGAAATGCTGGGATATGATATCCCTGAGCGAACGGTTTTTAATAATTCTGTCGAGGAATGGCTCAACCGGCACATTCATCCTGTTAATTTTTCCTATTGTAAACAGGAATTTCGGCAGCCAGGGAAGTAGGTCCTTTAGGAGATATCTTCGGTCATGATTCAGATCTTTGAAATTGGGATTTTCGACACCATAAAGCACATCCATGTGCTTCATTACCTTCCGGATAATTTTTATTATCTGGTCGGTCTCGGCTTCGCTTCCGGGATACAATCTCTTCAGCAGGTTACTGTATTCAGTAAGGCTTTCAACATAGCTGATGTTCAGTATTTCATCCTCAACCCCAACACTTACAGGACTTTTAACGACATCTAGTTCAATCCCAAGTTCATTTAACATTGGGAAAATTATTCCTGCATTTTCGAGGGCTCTTATCCCGGCGTCAAACTGAAAACCGTTATGTGAAAAAGAATTCACCAATCCTCCGCATTCCCTGTTTTTTTCTATAAGCAAAACACGTTTGCCTTCCCTGGCAAGATATGCAGCACTGGTGAGTCCGGCGATACCTCCTCCGACCACTATTGAATGATACTTCTTTTCAGACATAAAGTTTCAGACATTTGGGGTTATATCCCGGACACCTGTCATTTCCACGCTGATTTTCCAGATTTCAATTGCAGCCTCTTTGTCAAGTGCTGGTGGTGCAGGTTCTTCCTCCGTGGTCAGATTAAAGAACTTACCGCTCACACCTTCCAATTCATCCGAGACTCCCAGATAATAGATCGATTCGGCCGCTATATCAGTTGACCTCAGAATCTTACTATAAATATTTTTCTTTACCCAGCGGTAAAAAGGACCATTTTCACGTCCGGTCTCTGATCTGACGGCACCCGGGTGCATTGCATTTAATGTAATCCCCCAGGGTCTGAAGTAATCGGCAAAGATGAGCATTGAAAGCAATTGGGCAAGTTTGGCTGAACCATAACTTTTCAGTCCGGAATAACGCCGTTTATCCCAGTTCAGATCATCAGTCCGTAAACCCCACGCAGCAAAACGGTGACCTTCTGAATTGACAAGTATGATTCGGGCTTTACCCTGTGATTTTAACTTTTCGCTCAGAAGAACATTTATCATAAATGAAGAAAGGTGATGTACAACAAATACCTTGTCGAAGCCCTCAGCCGTTAGTTCCCTCCGGGTAAGATAAATTCCTGCATTGTGAATCAATACATCGATTGGTCTTTCAAGCCTTGAAAGTTCTGCTGCAACCCTGGCAGTATCCTGTAAATTACTCAGATCAGCTATTTTAAAGTCACATCTGACACCAAATTCACTTTCAATCTCATGCTTTAAAGCCTCCGATTTATTCTGATTCCGGTTTATACAGATCAGGTCTGCACCATGGGAAGCATATTTCCTTGCAGTGAGGTAACCGATTCCCGATGTGGCTCCGGTTATAACAACAAGTCTGGCTTTAAAATCTTCCCTGCATATCTTAGGATCCAGCTTCCCGTTCCTGATCATTGCAGAAATGTTGGACCATTGATATTCCTTGAAATATTTTGCAAACTTCTTATTCTTCATATATCCAACCTGGATTATTATCAGGGAATTTACATGTTCATTTTACAGTAGTTGTAACCGGATTCTTAAAAATACAAACCAAGTGCCAAAATATAATCCTGGTTGCGCAGCGGGACAGGATCTGCACCAGAAGCGTTGGGAAGAGCGAGTGTATTCCATCCGATTGTCATACGGTATTCAAAGAAGAAATCCTTCTCGAGGAATTTAAAATCTGCTCCGGCGCCATAGACAAAAGAATAGTCAAAAGTGTCCAGACCCTTCATATCTCCTGATTCTTTGGTTACTATTAAAGGGGGAGCACCTACATCAATTGTACTTGTAATATTGTATCCTCCGTCGATTAACAGAGACAACCCTATTCCAGCGCTGCCATAAATCCCCACATTCCTGATATTGACAAATTTGTATTTTATTATGATGGGCATTTCGAAATAGTTAAGCTTGTATTCCGAAACAGTATTTATATTAACCGGGGTTGTAATGGTCACATCCTGCCCCGATCCCTTCATAGCATATAAAAGTTCCTGTTGAATGCCAACTGATTCAGTTATGGGAAAGTATACAAAAATCCCACCTGCAAAGGCTGTCCTCCCGCTTGTCTTAACTTTATAGATATCCTCAGCAGGTGTAATACCATATTGGGTGGCAAGGCTCAGACCTGATTTAAGACCAAAACGGGCACCAGTCTGTGATGACAATGTTCCAAAAAACAGGAATGTCATAAACAACGAACAACAAATAGTCTTTTTCATAGTCCTCATTTTAGTTTTAGTTAGTAAAACAATTTTACTTAAGACCCGGGTTATTTTAAGTTCATCCGAATTTTTTAATCATAAACCTCCTGTATGCTTTTCCGAATCGGGGTATGTTATCAAAAATATCCCCCCACAGATCATAGTAATCCCGTTGTTCTATGATTTTCCCTTCGCCGTTAAGAGTTACACGGCTCGATCCGTACAGAACAGAACTTGGTCTTTTCTTAAATGCGATGGTCATTTCCCATTCGATAAAGATGATATTTCCATGCATAACTACATTTACAATATTCATTTTCAGGTCCTTTGAACGGTTAGTCAATCGCTCGGTCATCGCCTTGAATTCTTCTTTCCCATGTATTGCCTGAATAGAATCCCTGAAGAATATATTATCATCATAATAGGGAAGAATATGTGACCAGTCGGGTTTCCCATCAGTGTTATATGTTTTAGACCATAATTCTTTGATGCTTTCTGCATTTAACCCTGCCGGGGCTGATTTCTTTTCCAGTTCTGCCGCTTTTTCCTCATTCATGGTTTAACAGATTTAAGGGTTGATTTTTGTTCTTTTAACCAGTTAGTAACTTCCGGAACTTATCTGGCTATGCTTCTCCTGCATTATGTTCTATTTCTTCTTCGGAAGGAATTCCGGTTCTTCCGGAAAGATATCATCCTTTATACCCATTAACTCCCCGGGAGTATCAATTTCAGGGTTTACCTTGACCAGCAACACCGGACTAAGCCCTTTATCAGGATGTTGAAAATTATGTGATTCCTGGTTTAGTATTTTTTTTGACGCCCCGACAACAAATTGCTCAGATCTGTCAATTACATAACCACTAAGTGTTCCATTATTGTTCAGAGTCAGGTAATTGCTGAATATCTCCCTGCGTATTAAATAAATCTCGCCCTTGAAAAACTTTCCCACACTTATCCGAACGGTAACTCCCGGATGGCCGTCATTATCAGGATCTGTCAGGTTAGGGTCATCAGGATTGGTCGAAAGAGGTTTCATCGGGTCACCCTCAATACCCAGGAGGCTTGGACTCTCAGGACTGACTACATGCCAGATCCCTTCTTTCCGGAACAATTCAACTTCCCGGACTCTTGGTTTGATAGCCTGAACTGCTTCATCACTGAATTTTGATTCGGCATTCTTCCTGCTTAGCTTTTGTTCAGCGTGCACAAACCGGTCCGATTGCATTAGCCTGCCCTGCTCCATGTAAAAGTCAGTAAACCCGTATGAAATGATAAATGTGCGCATAGTTGTTCTGGTTGTTGTATCTTCATATGCTACCACATCATAGTGTGCATAATGGCCAACAATTTCTTTCAACGCGCTTTCCCTGTCAGCAGGTTGTTCTGTAGCGGATTCTGTTTTTTCGAAAATATATAAAGGGGATTCAGGCCAATCCAATGGTCTTGAACAGGAATAAAGAAATAACAACAAAGCAAATAAATGACCATAAAACCATCTGTATCGCTTAATCATACTGATTATTGATTAGATGCTTTCAAGCAAATCTAGCTAAAAGTCTTTTCAAATCCAAAAAAGAGGTGTCGATTTCTTTCCTGTGTTTATGATGTATTTGCTTAATAATGATAATAACCTCTTTTGAGCTCATCAATCCGGCTTATTCTTTTTCCATACCTTGCCTGTTCTTCTGAGTTATGCGGCAGAGCAATATCAAGTCTGGCAAAAACCGTTACAAGTAATCCGGAGCTATCCATATGCTTCATTTATCTGTTTTACTGATTGAAACAATACTGCTAACATTGAAACAGGGTGCGGATGCGTGGCTTACAAAACCTTTTAACAAAAAGGATGTGATGGTATGTCTGCATAATTTGCTGGTCCAGAGAGAGATATTGGTGTTACAGTGCTGCTAAAACGTTAATGAAGAATGGCGGTTAAAAAACCCGGTGACCCGAGGAAAAGTTCCTTGCGCCTATATTCTTATGAAACAAACTCAATCCTTTCAGGTCCTGATGCTTCCGGAATTTGGTTGGTCCCTGAAACGTCATAAATCCGTGGAATGTATTAAATTGCATTAAAAACCGGCATCTGATTGACCTTAAAATTTTAATAATATGAAAACACTAAAATTTTTCCTGGTCCTCACAGGTCTCCTTGTTTTTCTGCCATTAAGTGCACAGGACGAATCCGAAGCTGCCAAACCACAGGATAAGCTTCAATCGTACACTAAGTACGATTTTATCGCTGGTGATAAAGTATTGTTTTTTGATGATTTCTCACAGGATGCAATTGGCGATTTTCCCGCATTATGGACCACCGATGGTTCCGGGGAGGTTCGCACACTCAGCAATTATCCCGGAAACTGGCTTAATGCAACATCTGACGACAATGTTTATTGCCTGATGAAAGACCTGAACCTGCCACAGAATTTCATCTTTGAATTTGATGTTATTCCGACTCCCAAAAATCCCGAAGAAGATGACACATATTCCAGTTTCGGTTTTACATTTTTCAGCAACAAGGATGATTTCCTGCAGCCCGACATTATTCCCGGGGAAAAGGGTTTTGCAGTTATCGTGGCCACTGATGGATGGAAAGCTGATGGCTTTGAAAATGGTGATTATACGGTTAACCTGACCAGCGAGCTTGCACCTGTCAGAATAAATAAGCTTAACCATGTGATACTTTGGGTACAAAACCGGAGGCTCAGGATCTATTTTGATGGCCAGAAGGTAATTGACGGGCCCACGGCTCTCCCTGCCAACACTTCCTTAAACCGTTTTCGTTTTACAATGTGGGGACAACCCGGCCATCCGTTCTTTTCAAATATAAAAATCACTACGGCCGCTCCGGATACCCGTAGCAAGCTGATCACCGAAGGGAAACTCATTTCCTACGGCATTTATTTTGACTCAGGGAAAGATGTGGTAAAACCCGAATCATACGGAGCACTGAATGATATTGCAAAAGTTCTCAAAGAGAATCCGGATGTAAAGATCAGGATAACCGGTTATACCGACAGCGATGGTAATGATGCCCAGAATCTCGAACTTTCAAAACGAAGGGCTGCATCTGTAAAAAATGAACTCACGAATTCATTTGGAATTGAAACATCGCGGATCGAAACCGACGGAAAGGGAGAGTCTGAACCGGTTGCACCAAATACCACTGCCGAAGGCAAAGCAAAGAACAGAAGAGTTGAATTCATAAAGTTATGACCTGATAAAAAACAATTGCAATAAACAAAACTGGCGGAAGAGGTCAGGACGCCAGACATTTCATATTCCCTCCGGCTGGTTTAATATTCACTTCTTTAACACCCTGGTCCCAAAAACGAACCTCTGGTTCCACCAGGGATCATATATCGAAGTAAATATCACACCATTTTTTGAAGAAGCATGTATAAATTTATTGCTCCCTGCATAGATCCCGGAATGGCTGATGAAGTTATTTGTTTTATACGTTCTGGTAAAAAAGACCAGGTCGCCCTTGTTGAGTTCATCAATCCCGTCTATTATTTTTCCATACCTGGCCTGTTCTTCCGAGTTATGTGGCAGAGCAATACCAAGTCTGGCGAAAACCGCTACCAGTAATCCGGAACAATCCATGCATTTCGTTGTTGTCCCGCCCATACAATGCGGCACCCCAAGATATTCTTCAGCTGTTTCAATAATCACATCGGCGGTGGCAGCTTTTGTATTTAAGCCTTTTTCGGTTCCGGAATTCAAAAAATCGTTAAGTCTTTTCCTTTCGGTATTATTTTCGATATTCTGAAACGATTGTGAAGGATGCAGTTTTCTGCTGCATGAGGTACCAATAAGCTGGCAGGCAACAATTAATAATATAATTATTCTGATTTGGGTTTCAGTAAGAACTTTCATAATCATAAATTCAGCTACGGATGTGAAACAACTGTTTGCTCCAGTCCAAAGTTAATACGCACCGGACCTAACAAACCCGAAGGCATAAGCTCGTCCTTCGCCGAAAATGCCTGGTGCCCCTGTGGATATTCAGACCGGTCGGCAACACGACGCACATTGGTTTTGGTATACCATTGATTTTCAGGCAAACCGGCATCGCCAATGAGGCGGTTGGCCCAACAGTTGGTCACCTCGATCTTCAGCTCATTTACACCTTCCTTAAGGCAACCGGCAAGGTTCACCGTCCAGGGGAAAGTCCACAAAGTTCCCAGATCCTTCCCATTGACCCATACCCTGGAAATATCGTGGATTTCACCCAGTTGCAGCCGTGCGGGAAGTTTTGCCTGTTCAGCAGTCAATGTAAAAGATCTGGAATAGGAGGCTGTTCCTGAGAAATACTTGATTTGTGGGTCAGGATGTTCGTTCCATAACGTGAGTTCTTTAAAAGTAGTTTCCCAACCCTCCGCGCCGGTTGCAGGAGCGAATGCAATTTCCCAGGCGCCCTGCATTTCTAGTTCCGGCAGGAGCTTTACCTGAACTTTATATTTTTTCCCGTTCAAAGCAGTAAAAGAATAATTGCCGCTATTCCAGAAAATAAATTCAGATGAATTTCCATCTTTCCGGGTCAGCTCGGGATTTCCGAGGCCCGTAACCTCTGTGAAATGACTTCTTCCTGTCTTTTCCCTGAAAATTACAAAGGCTGAACCGTTTTCCGGAAGATCAAGGAGGACGGATGTACGACCGTCGCTGATCGATTTATAACTTATTGCTTCTGAAGTTTGTCCGGTCACCGGGTTCCAGATTTCAGGCTTTTTGTTTTCAACACGGAAAGTACATTTGGCGTTCCCTTTTCCTGAAACAAAATAAATATCTGCATTACTGCCACTTCGGTGTATATATTCAAACGGGCCTTCAAAGTCGGGCAGGATATTGTTATCCTTTAGAATTTCGGGCATTGTTCCTCCTGAATAAATTCTCCCCTTCCCCAATGTACGGACCTGCATTTGGCCATTTCCGTCAATCCAGAGTTCTGATGCCAGTCTGTTTACTTCGTTGTCGCTTTCAGGATAATTGCTGATGCCGGTTGCACGAACAGGTCTGGTTTGTCCTAAAACAATCGTAGCCCCTTCTTTTACCAGTTCAGTAATTTTCTTTAATACCTCAACGGGAATAGCTGCTTCATCAAGGTCAACCACCAGCATTTTATAGCTCATTCCGTCGGGCAAAACAAGCCTTCCGTTTTTTACCGATAAGCGCCCGGTTAATGCATCAGAACTAAGCAGGTCGTACGAAAAGCCCTTCGCCGGAACGAGTGCCGAATTGGGGTTCCACTTTTCGCCCCGGCCCCACATGACGTAGTTTTTGTCGTTCACATAACAGCATACATCAGCCACGAACTTCCCCTTGCGCAGCATCAACTGGCACCTCCCCAGGTAATCAAAAAAGCTTCCTGCTTCGTTCCACCAGGTAACGTTGGTGTTGATGTGAGTTCCGGCAAAATACTCGTAGCCCGGTTTCCCAACTTCGGGAGGAGAAGCGGTGAAGGTATGCCAGATAAAAAAATTTGCCCCGTCGATGAGGCTGATATCGGCAAAAGGTTTCAGGTATGCCGGATATTTGGTCCAGTGCCGGCCCATGTGGGTAAACGCTTCAACAGCAATAAGCGGATGACCATATATATGTCCTGCCATCGCAACATAACGTATATTCGATTTAGTACCAAGGTCGTTTAAGCCTGAACACCAGAATTCGCCTTGCGGCATATCGTTTTTGCCCCAGAAAGTAAATTGGTCGGCTTCCTTAAACATGGGAGCGGTACGTGGCCAGGGTCCTCCGTTTTCCGAGTGCCATTGCAACCCGCTTTCGTGGCAGAGAGTCCCAATGGTTTCATAACAATTGTGTATGAAACATTCGCTCACAGTCCGCAGGTAATCGTGGAAAAAACGTTGATTTATCGAAGAATCTGCTACCGGAATACCTGCAAGTAAGGGCATATATGGACGAATATCGTAGCCACGTAATTTTTCAAAGTCATTTTCAAAATTCACAGACCAGTCGGGTTGACCGCCTTCCCAGCTAACGTTGTAAAAATGAGTCAGGGTTTCCCCTGCAAGCGACCCAGCGTCTTTAAGGATTTCGGCACCCATCAGTTGAAAATACCTGGTGACGGCTTCTGTATTTAGAATATCAACCCCTCCCTCTTCACCAATGACATGGTACCCAAAACGCAATATCCGCCACTCTCCTTCAGGAGCATCCCATTGAAGTTTTCCATTTGTAATTTTGTCTTTCAGGTCGACAATTTCTTCGTATGGTGACGAATTTTCTGCAGGCGAAGAAACAGTTTCCCATTCGCCATTCAGGTCAGGAGCTTTGCTTTTATAAGAAAAATTAACCCCGGATTTTACCCTAACAGCCAGCAAGGCAACATCCTGAAAATACCTTTTGTCAGAAGGCTTGTCGAGTTTTACCGAAAGTTTTGATGGGCCGGAAATCGAATAAGACGTCCAGATGAGTTGCTTAGGCCCGTCTTCTTTCATGTTCCAGGGACCGCGAAGCGAACCTCCGGTATTTGCAATATTCATGCTCATCTTCATTCCCAGACGGTTGGCTTCGTGCATGGTGTATTTCACCATTTCGCGCCATCCGGGACTCATAAATTCATGTTTTATATTTAAAGGAACGGGTATATGCCCGGTTTTCCCGTCGTAAGAATCCCAGTACCCGCGCGAATCGAAAAGCAGGAATCCTCCGATTCCCTTTTTATGCATTTCTTCCAGATCGCGTGTAATTGCTTCTTTGGTTACGTTTCCCTTCAGCCACCAGTAGTAAACCCACGGCTTCGCGTCGGCTGGAACTGTACGGAATTCTTCTTCGGAGAGGATTATATCATCCGTCTCGCCACCAAAGCCGCTTTCCTTCAGCGTACAGCCCATAAAAAACAATACAGCTAAAATTGAACCAGTTAAACACACATTTAATTTGCAGGTATAAATGTTTCGGCAATTCAATTTCCGGTTCATCGTTTGCAGGTTTAATTGATTCATAATTAAAAAGAAAGACGTCGTTTCCTATCCGTTAAAAGTTTTCTGTTTACAATCGGATAATTACCTATCCAGTTTTTCAAATATCGGGCTTTAGCTGAAAGAAGTCAACTATGCTGAAGCTAATCCGGAAAAGAGGGAAACTTAAAGGATTTCACTCGGTATCCGGCTCAAAGAAAACCCACTGAACAGTGGGAATGTTTTTCTTAAGCTCTGCCTCACAAATATTTATATTAAGAATCAGGTCATTAACCGAATTCGTATAAGTCATTTTTGCCTTTACGGCCACCATTATATGCGGGCCAAGCTGGAAGGTGATCAGGTTTATTATACTGTCAATCTCAGGCCTCGATTCAAGCAGTGCTTTTATATGAGCCGTTGTCTCTTCATCAGTGCTCCGGCCTATAAGAAGGCTTTTTATTTTTATGGCAAGGATGAATGAAATAATAACAAGAAGAATCCCGATACCTATGCTTCCTATTGCATCAAAAACAGGATTTCCTGTAATAACCGACAAGACAACAGCCAGTAAAGCAAAGGATAGCCCGAGAAGTGCGGCTGTATCTTCTCCTAGAACAACAATCAGCTCACTCTGGCGGCTGTTTTTATACCATGTCCTCAGAGGTACATTGTGCCGTAATTTCTTTATCTGCAGCAGACATCCGGAAAGGGATGCAGCTTCAAAGACCATGCTTACCACCAGCACAGCGATTGCTATTCCCGGATTTTTTAAACCCTCATGCGTCCCTATCTTGTGGATTCCCTCATAAATTGAGAAAAGTCCGCCCATGCTGAACAGGATCAGGGCAACCATAAATGACCAGAAATATATCTCTTTCCCATATCCCAGCGGATGTTCCGGATCTGGTTTTTTCTTTGCAGCTCTCAATCCCCAGAAAAGTAGTCCCTGGTTGCTGCAATCAGCATAGGAATGAATCGATTCTGCAAGCATTGCCCCCGATCCGGTAACAATGGCTGCGGCTGTCTTTGTAATGGCGATCCCGAGATTGGCGAGTAATGCAAATGTTATCGATTTTGTTGAGGCATCCTGGTGTGACATGCTTATCCGTGTTATCTATAGATTTAACCCATTAAGATCTCCTCAAAGGTACTGAAATCCGGCTCTTAAAATTTGTTTATCATTAATGGTAATGTCCGCCGGCTCCTGCATTTCCTCCTGCTATATCATGCGACGGTATGTCGGCCCTGCCTTCGACAAGGATTTTTGGATCCAATCCGAGATCCGCGAAAAATGATCCGTAACCAATCTGGTCTGACTGGAATTTCAATCCTACAGGTACTGAGAGATAGAACATCCTGTATGCTATTTGTTCTCCCGGTCTGATGGTAATTGATTCACTTCCGTAATTATTAAGTTCGAAACTTGTTGCTTTAAGGTATGAGAGTTTGCCGCCGGCACTTATGATATTTATCCCCGAAAAAAAGGATGCGGCGGTACTGAAATACCTGCTATATATAACTCCAAAACTGAATCCGGGGACAGCGCCTTCGCTGCGGACATTGTAATTATCCGCCGAAAACCAGCTTATAAGAGGATCAAAATGAACACCGAATTTTATGTAATGGTTGCCCGGTCCTGTTTTTGATTATTCCTTCAGGGATAAGGGTAACCTTTCTGCAAAGGCTGATAGGTTCCTTGTCGGTCTGGCAGCCAGCCTTCAAAAAAACGACATTGATAAACCGGCAACGGTGATCATGATAAGCAAACAAACTGCAACTGTGTCTACTCGTATCTCAGTGCTTCGACCGGATTCCTGAACGATGCCTTGTATGATTGAATTCCCACAGTCAGTATGGTTAATACTATTACAATAATCAGCGAAAGGGCAAAAAGCCACCATGAAATGTTAATCCGGTAAGCAAAACCCTGAAGCCATGTCTTCGTTGCGAACCAGGCAACCGGACTGGCGATTACAAAGGATATTAATACCAGTTTCAGATAGTCCTTTATCAGGAGTGAAAACACCTCGGAGGATCTGGCCCCGTTAACTTTTCTTAAACCGATCTCCTTGGTCCTTTGCACTGTCGTAAATGCAGATAATCCAATCAGTCCCAGACATGAAATGAGGATAGCAAGAAGTGAGATATAACCAAACATTTTGCCTGCTATTTGTTCTATCCGGTAATGGTCATTATAATTATCAGTAAGGAAACTAAACTGAAGACCATAATCCAGATTATATTCCTTAAAAACAGAACGTATATAATCTATTATGGAAGCAGTACGGTCAGGTTTCATCCTGATATAGCATCTACCGCCTATGGCAGATTGCATCATGGGAACAATAATGAGCGGGTCAATTGTAAAATTCAGCGATTTGAAATGAAAATCCCTCACAACTCCCACGATAGTAAATCTGTGTCCGCTTCCGGAGTTAATGATTTTGCCAATGGGATCATCGAAACCCATTATCTCAGCAGCTTTTTCATTGATCACCGCTTCAAAATTTGAAGCTGACGACTCATTAACGGAAAGGAAGCTCCCATCCTTAATCTCAAGCTGGAAAGTTTTGGCATAATCCTTATCAGTAAACAGGACACCGAATGGTGTTTGTTCACCTGCTTTTTTCCCTTCCCAATCGATATCTCCCGCAGTCGACCAATTGTTTACAACCCATTGGTGGTCTGTCATTGTCAGATTTATTATATCAGGATTCCGGGCGAGTTCGTTTCTCAGGGTTTCCCGCTGTATACCCTCAGTAAAGTCAAAATGGCCCACATCCTCCATATTGATGCCAAGGTCTTTGTTTTGTATATAATTAAGCTGGGATCTTATAATTAACGTGCATATGATAAAAAGGAAAGAAAGTGTAAACTGAATAATGACCAGTAATCTTCTGAATCCGGCGTTGCCCGGATTTTTCATCATATTGCCTTTCAATATATTCATTGGCTCCAGCGAAGCCAGATACAATGCCGGGTAAGTTCCTGCCAGCAATCCGCAGAAAAGTACAATGGCGATTAAAATCCCATATAATCCGATACTATTATAATTGAGGTTTGTTTGAGAAAGCATGATATTATTAAAAGAGGGCAATAACAGCTCAACCAGGATCATTGCAACCAGAACTGCAATGGTTACTATCAACAGGGATTCTCCCAGGAACTGGGCAATTATTTTACTTTTGCCTGCCCCTGCCACTTTACGCAGCCCTATTTCCTTATACCTCCCGGATGATTGGGCAGAGAAAAGATTCATAAAGTTGATACAGGCAATTGTGAGTATCAGCAGTGCAACAAGGCCTGCAATTCTTACCTGGGTAATATTGCCCCGTTCTATATCAAGTGCATATTGTCCCCGGGAATGTAAATGTATCTTTAATAAGTTTTGAAGGAAAATTTCAAAATTCGATCCATCCAGTTTTCCATTTGCGATCCCTTTGATTTTTTCCTCAACCAGTCTGCTGTCAACTCCCTCAATAAGCTCAATAAAAGTGTAATTAGTTGCATGGTTCCAGTTGGTGAGGTCAGCACCATTTTTTGTCTTCAGGAACTCGCTGGGTACCAGACAATCAAGATAGAAGTGACTATTACGCGGCACATTCTTTATCACTCCGGTTACTGTGAAATTATGATTCGGCCATACAGTCATTTTTTTACCAAGCGGATCTTCGCTGCCGAAATATCTGTCAGCCATATCTTCAGTAATTATAATATCGTAAGGTCCGGTTAAAGCGCTCTTTTTGTCTCCACGGATAAACTCGATATTGAACATTTCCAGAAAGTCCCTGTCAACTGTTGCCAGAGTTCCTTCGACAATGTCATCTCCCTTTGAAAATGTTTCCCAGAAATTATGGTATCTCGAAGACCTAAGTATTTCCGGATAATTATCTTTCAGAGCTGCTGCCAGTGGAAATGGTGTGAGAGCCACCTGTTGAAGTTTGCCATCTGAGTTTTGTCTTGCAATAACTCGATACAAACAATCGGCATTTTTGTGAAACCTGTCGTAGCTGAACTGAAACCTTACCCATAACAAAAGCAAAATACTAAGGGCCATACCTATAGACAAACCCGTTATGTTTAAAACGGAATAAACAGGATATCTCCTGATATTACGCAATGCTGTTCTGAAAAAGTTCTTTAGCATAACAATTCTAATATAATCATTGGCAGCAGTTTTTCAATTATCATACCGGTAATTATTTTCCTGCTGATAATAAGTTGTTTAAACATGAAAGTCAGATTTATTTTGTTTACATTTGTCTATAATAGAGACATAAAATGTCAATATAATGGACATTTTGATACTCGAAAACATTTAAAATCATGACAGGCAAATTGCTGATTGTTGATGATCACAAACAGGTGCTTAAAGCCCTTATTCAATTGCTTGAACCTGAATTTGAAAGTGTTGCAGGCATATCAAATCCAAATCAGATCATCAGTCATTTGAACAGGGAGAGGTCTGATGTTGTTTTGCTTGACATGAACTTTTCGGCCGGGGTAAATACAGGCAATGAAGGTCTTTTCTGGCTGAACCGGATACTGAAATCAGATCCGTCAGCTGTTGTAGTGATGATAACAGCCTATGCCGATGCCGATCTGGCTGTAAGGGCAATAAAGGAAGGAGCGACTGATTTTGTTGTAAAGCCATGGGACAACAATAAGCTGATTGCCACTCTTCAGGCCGCACTAAAACTGAAGCAGTCAAAAACGGAGAACAACAGGCTGCGCGACAGGCAGAAGCAGTTGATCCGCAAAAATATCGGGCAGCCAAGCCCCCTGATCGGAAAGTCACCAGCTATGCAGAAAGTTTTTCAGCTGATGAACAAGGTAGCCGGAACAGAGGCAAATGTCCTTGTCGTTGGTGAGAATGGTACCGGAAAGGATCTGATAGTCAAGGCCATTCATAATAATTCGCGCCGAGCCGACGAAGTGTTCATAGGTATTGACATAAGCACTATCACGGAAACACTGTTTGAAAGTGAGATGTTCGGGCATGTAAAAGGTGCATTTACAGGGGCCGGCGAAGACAGGACAGGTTGGTTTGAAACAGCGTCAGGCGGCACCCTGTTCCTGGATGAAATAGGAAATCTGTCTTTTACAATGCAGTCAAAGATGCTTGCAGCCCTCCAGAACAGGGTGATTTGCAAAGTAGGCTCAAAAATTCCGATCTCCTTTGACATACGTTTGATTTGTGCAACAAACAAAGACCTTGAAGATATGATCTCCAGGAACCTGTTCCGTGAGGATCTGTATTATAGGATCAACACAATAGTAATTGAAGTGCCTCCCTTACGTGAAAGGGAAGAGGACATTATTCTTCTTGCCGAACATTTCCTGAAGGAATACGCAGCCAGATATGAAAAGTATAAACTGAGGTTCAATGGCAAAACACTTGACAAGCTTATGAGATATAACTGGCCCGGCAATGTTAGAGAGCTACAGCACTCCGTTGAAAAAGCGGTCATATTGTGTGATTCTGACGTATTAAAGCCTGAAGACTTTCTCATCTCATACCAGGGTCAGCAAACAGACCATCAGGAAAAGCCTAAAACACTGGCCGAAATAGAGAAACTGGCATTGCTGACAGCCCTGAACAACAATTCCGGGAGTATCCTGAAAGCGGCCAGGGAACTTGGACTGGCACGGCAAACTATGTACAACAAGATCAGAAAATATAACCTTTAAAAAGATGTGAAATGTTACTTGACAGATTCTTTTACAACATTCTTATCCGGGTGTTGCTCATTGTACTAACCAGCCTGGCACTGGGATTAGTGTTGCAGCATCTCGAGAGGGGATATTACTTCACCCTAGCCGGAATAATCTCCCTCATACTCTTACAGGTATTTATGCTGGTGAATAAGGTCAACATGACAAATTCGGATCTGGAGAAATTTTTCTCTTCTGTTCAGGATCATGATACCTCATTCAGCTTTGCTGAAAATTCAGGCAATAACTCGTTCAGGAAACTTCATGCCAGAATGAACCAGGTAAACAGGATAATACAGGATGCAAGGATGGAAAATGAAAGGGCAGGTCATTTTTTACAAAGTGTGATAGACCATATTGATACAGGATTGCTTTCGGTCGATAAAACGGGCAGGACCGGCATTTATAACAGAGCTGCCGGAAAGTATGTAAATATTCAGAAGTCAGGCCTTGTTTCATCCCCCGGCAACGGCGATGATGAAATTTCCGGAATTCTGGGAACCATCAGACCGGGACAGGAGATACTTTACAGGAAGAAATCGGACGATCTGAGACAGAGCATTCTGGTAAAGGCGTCAGGACTGAAATATGAAAACAGTGAAATTATGCTGGTTTCTTTACAGGATATCACAAATGAACTGAACAGGAAGGAACTTGATACGTGGCAGAAACTGGTCAGGGTGCTTACCCATGAAATAATGAATTCAATAAGTCCGATAACCTCCCTTGCTTCAGTAATTTCGGGATACTACAGGAGCAGGGACGGAGTGAAGGTTATTTCGCCTGATGCTGTTGATCATCAGATTGTGTCCAAAACACTATCGGGGCTTGACACTATCGAGGAAACCGGTAAAGGATTACTTGATTTTGTTGATAAGTTCAGAAGCCTTACATCGCTGCCCTTACCCCGGCTTAGCAGGTTCCCCGTCATGAATCTGTTCAGCAAATGCAAACTCCTGCTGGAGTCCTGCATTCCCCATGATATACAAATACATGCAAATGTCTTCCCGGAGGATCTATCCATGACTGCCGACTATGCCCAGACAGAACTGATCCTGATAAATCTGATAAAGAACGCTGTCGAGGCTCTGACAGACAGAGAGGATGGATCGATACGGCTCAGTGCCTTGCGTGAAGCCGATGCTGTATTGATCAGGGTTGAGGATAATGGTTCCGGTATGAAAGATGATATGCTTGAAGACATTTTTGTTCCATTTTTTACGACCAAGTCCTATGGTACGGGCATAGGATTAAGTATTTCAAAGCAGATAATGCAAAATCACAGCGGGTCAATTTCGGTAAGTTCTGTCGTGGGAAAAGGATCTAAGTTTACCTTGAAATTTCCCTGACAGCTGATTTAAAACACCGCATATTTTTTGCATCCCTCAACTCTCAGGTATGGACAATACACTCATCCGACCTTGAAGGGCCTGGTATTTGCGTGGCTCAAATAAAGTTCCATATAACAGAGCCCTACAGAAAAGGTTAATAATTCTTAAATCATTAACGGTTTCGACTGTTTTAAATATTACTCTGGGGGAAAGGTATTAGCTTTAAACATAAATATTAAAAAAAACCATTCATCAGAGGAGGTTTCTTCACAATATACGACTGATAAAATCAACAAATTCATGAAAAAACTGACAATAATTCTAGCTGGTCTTTTTATTTGTACCGCTTCCTATGCCCAACGCCATAACGCCGATTGGTTGAAGAGTTCGGTATTCTACCAGATTTATCCTTCTTCATACATGGACAGTAACGGAGATGGTAAGGGTGATATCAAAGGAGTAGAGTCAAAACTTGATTATATCAAATCAGTCGGTGTGAATGCCATATGGTTCAATCCTGTTTTCAAATCAGCATTTCAGGATGGAGGATATGATGTCATAGATTTCTACCAGGTCGATCCGCGTTTCGGGACCAATACAGACCTGATTGAATTCGTAAAAGCCGCTCACAAATCAGGTATGCATGTTGTGATGGATCTGGTTGCAGGTCATTCATCAGATAAATCTGCATGGTTCATACAATCGAAGGAGAAGGATCCTAATCTCCAGTACAGTGATTACTATATCTGGGCATCAGAAAAGCCTGCCGACCTTACGCAGGCAGAAGCCGCACGATGGGTGGAAGCTGACGCTCCACGAGGAAATTACTACATCAAAAACTATTATGATATCCAGCCTGCCCTGAATTACGGATATGCGAATCCAAATCCCAATCGTCCGTGGGAACAACCTGTCGACGCCCCGGGTCCGCAGGCTGTACGTCAGGAGTTAAAAGACATTATCTCTTTCTGGATGGATAAAGGTATTGACGGTTTCCGCGTCGATCTTGCAGCCAGCCTTGTAAAAAACGATGCGGATAAATCGG
The DNA here is from genome assembly GCA_964633505.1 of uncultured Rikenellaceae bacterium. Classification (GTDB taxonomy): domain Bacteria; phylum Bacteroidota; class Bacteroidia; order Bacteroidales; family VadinHA17; genus LD21. The sequence continues at coordinate 187,909 of CAZWHC010000009.1, forward strand.
CAACAATTAAATTATGGCAGGAGATGACCTCATGGTTTGGTAATAAATATCCTGAAGGAGTGCTGATAGCCGAATGGTTCAATCCCAAACTTTCAATAAAAGCAGGTTTTAATATCGATTTCTTCAGGGGTGGCTCACTTGTATCAAGAGGTCGTGGCGGTGATCCGAATAAATCAATATATTTCGACAAGGAAGGGCTGGGAACCGTTAACGACTGGTATGAAACATTCCTGGATCAATACAACAGCACTGTTAAGGATGGGTATATGTCATCCCCTACCGGAAACCATGACGGAAACCGGTTGGCAAATGTTAAACGCGGAGATGCTGAACAGTTGAAGGTTGGAATGACTTTCTTCCTTACTTTGCCCGGTATTCCGTTTATTTATTACGGCGATGAGATAGGCATGAAATTTATTGAAGGAATGCCCGATGTCGAAGGCAGCAGGAACCGTTCAGGGGCAAGAACTCCGATGCAGTGGGACGGTGGAACAAACGCGGGTTTCTCTTCAGCTCCATCCGATAAAATATACCTTCCTCTTGATCCTGATCCCGGACGTCCGACTGTGGCCGTTCAGGATAAAGATCCCAACTCACTGTTGAATTATGTCCGTGAATTGCTTAATCTTCGCGCCACATCAGTAGCTATGGGTAATACGGGTGACTGGAAACTTGTCAGCGATCCCGAAAAACCTTATCCACTGGTTTACATGCGCTGGAAAAACAACGACAGATATATTATCGCTATCAATCCTTCGGACAGGAAAGTTGAAGCTGTCTTCAGTTCTACCGGAGCAGCCAAAGCAGTATTGACTGCCGGGAATAATCCGAAAAGCTCCTATAAACCCGGTAAGAAGGGCACTGACACCATCCTGATGCCTCCTGTATCAGCTGCTGTTTTTAAGCTTGAATAACTGTTTTGTATCTGTAAGCCTTATGCCTAACTTTAATTCGGGTATCAGTTTGGTAATGTAAACTTTACGTTCCGGGGTCCTGTTCAATGCCAATGAAGGATAATCAATAATATATCTCTGCAATTTTATTATTTCTTCACCGGATTTCTATATTGATATTGCTGTGCATTTTCCTGCAGTGTCAGTACCTTGTCTTTATAGAATCGTAACATATCTGCAATGTTTTCTTCGGAAGGATTTTCTCTTAATAGTTGCTTCAGATTCTTATATGCCTCATCAGATTTTTGAAGTTCAGAATCAAATTTTTCCCTCTCTTCAGGATTGGTAATATACCTGTAAGTCATCCGGATATTACGGTTGATCTGACTTTTATAGCCGTGCTCCACTTTCCAGTATTTAAAGGAAATGTGAGTCAGAGGCGGACATAGGTATGCCTTCCACACAAAAAAAGATATTATGAAAATCAGAATTGTTACTATTCCTACTTTCACCAGATAAGGCATAATGTCGATCACCTCCTTAAATTTGTTTGTTAATCTTTTCAGGAAATGCTGAGCATGATCCTGATCGGGGGCATATTTATCGAATTTATCTTTGTTGTCCCTTATAAATTTTTCCAGTTCGTCCTCATCCCAGTTTTTCATTATTCATTATATTTTCAGATGTTTACAAACTTTTCGCAGTTAAATCCAGGAGGTATTAACATAAAGTTACATAATTTCACTTATAATCCGTTTTTTCATTTATAATGACGGTCATAATCTGGTCTTCGTTGCATCAGGAAAACCAAATTGGACTTGTAAGAGGAGTAAAGCAGGAAAAATGTGCAGGTTGCGCCGTCCTGTTTATGAAATTACCATTTCATCGCAATCATTGAAGTCACAGATATTATTTTTCTTCCTGAACTGAACCCTTCTGTGAGCAATGGATAAACACTGTAAATAGTCCTCAATATTTGCCACCCTCGAAGGATTCTTTACCACAAGCGGTATTACGTCTACCTTCCTGATGCCATCAGAATCATGAATTTCTGTTTCACAGGTATAATAAATCTCCTTTTCTATTTCAACAGGATCCCCGTTAACAGGGAAGTGATCGACTGTTATTACGGGTAATTCGGTGTGATCGATAACATTATAAGGTCTGATTTGTACTTTGCTCATTGTCGGTCGGGTTAAAATATTTGTTATATCCAATCTGATTCATTGTTAATATATTAACAGCATGTTGATTTTGTCCCTGAACAATCGCATGTGGGCTCTGTGTTCCTCAGTATCCCGTTTATTATGCCCGCAGCGCACCCGACACCCGACCTGACCGTAATAGCCTGTACAGGGCAATTAAGGGCACAGGCGCCACACTCCATACAATAATCCTTTCCTGTAATATGAGCTTTCCTGCCATATAGTTCGAAAACCTCATGCGGACATACCTTGATGCACATACCGCACCCGTTGCATATATCTTCACATAAACTGAGAGTTACCACGTCCGATAGATATTTCAAGTCATTCATAAATAGTTTTTTAAACAAGTTTCCCGATTACCTGGAGAACAATGCCGGTTACTGCAAAACTAATTTGTAAAGGCACAAACAGCTTCATCTCCTTCCTGACTCCTGAAAGTGATGTAAAAGTTGAAGACCCTGTGAAATTCATTGCAACAAAGGAGGAAATTGCCCCCATAATAAAGAACCATGATAGTGTTATAAGAAGATTCTGGCCGGTTGATACCAGCAGGTATATAATGAATACCAGCAAGCCTGAGAAAAATCCCTTTACTGAGAAATATCGTCCGGGAATATACGGGAGAACCAGCGGTGTAATCACAATGCCTGCAAAATATGCAAGAAAAGCTTTAAGGATTGCCGGACCGCCTGCTCCTGAAAAATCACTGAATGACAAGCCTTTGTTACTTAAACCCGATATAAGGAACAGCACCAGCATTGCTCCTAGAAGATAGAATTTCCCATATATGAAATCGTTAGGGATAAGCTTTGCCCTGTCGGCAAGATCAAACTTCACTTTTCTCATTTCCCTGTCAGCCCGGTATCCATCCCTGATGAATTGTTGTAAATCTGAAGCCCTGACGGGCCCGTAGTGTACATTAAACCCTGTTTCCTCCCTGACTTTATGGGCAGCAACCCCTGTTGCTCCGAGTTGTGGAAGAATTAACCTTTTGTGGTTCACAACTTTTTCAAGGGAGATCTGTCTTATCCGGCTGACAAGATCTTTGGTCCCGAAAGTACCTTTGCCGGCAGCGCACCACACATTTATCCCATTGGTGTCAAGCACAAGTATCCATCCGTCTGTCCCTGACAGGTTTTTCCGGAGCTGATCGAAAGTAAGTTTATAATTGGAAGTAACGAAAACATCAGAACCGGGGCCGGGAGACCCTGCTGCATATAATCCAGGTTCAATTTTGTAGTTACCACGGTTAATACCCCACCTCACCATGACCGCTCCCCAGAAATCCCGGGATTTAAGGTCTGTTGAAACCCGGGGGACACTCATGCCCGGAACACTTACATTACCGGTTATAAAAGAATTAATCATTCCCCTTTCAGATTAACATTGTATCCTGGTTGTCCTGATATCCTTAAGGAAGGATTCAAACATCTCTGAAAATTCATTTATCTTATTGTTGTTGAGACAATAATTTATCTTTAGTCCGTCAATTTCTCCCTGAATCAGCCCGAGATCCCTTAGTTCTTTAAGATGCCGCGAGACGGTTGTCCGTCCAAGAGGTATAAAATCTGAAATATCACCCGAAATACATGTTTTAGCCCCGGCCAGGAATTTCAGGATTGCCAGTCGTGCCGGATGTGAAAGAGCTTTGGAGAATTTTGCCAGTTCCTGAAGCGATTCGTCAAAATGTTCTGCCTTATTCATTTGATAATATCTAATGTCGCAAACATACGACATTATTTATTAAATGCAAAGAAAAACTTTGCAAATTAATTCACCATTGCAGGAAAAGATGATATTAAGCCCGAAAATCCGGCTCCCGGCTCATGTAAGGTGCTACATATGGCTTGATTTTTGTAGCTTAGTTACTGCTTTTAATGTTATCCTTATAACCCTGATGCCACGACAAATCAATACTTTCACCATAAACAGGATAAAAAGAATTAAACCATTTCTGTTTATTATACTTTTCATAATTGTCATCGCCGGCTGTGAGGATGATAAAAATAATGTTATCAGGTCACCGGAGGAAGAGCAAATTCTTGAGTTAGCCTATGATCGCGGGTATAATTATCCTGACGGTTTTTATCATGAAGCGGATGAGATAGGATCCGTTTATTATGACAATACTTTAAGCATAAGACCCCTGTCAGAACGGGAGCATATATGGATTGAATTGAATACCGATGATAAGAATGAGGCCAGATTATGGTCAGATAAGACAAATGAATACTATTCTGTCGATCGCGATGTGGTTCTTGAAAATGAAACTGAGAAATATTTTCAATTCAAAAGGGTAAGTCCGGCCAATAACAGTGATGTAATTTATTCCAGGATTCATAAAGCCAGTTACTTCCAGCCTGCTTTAAACAAGTTCAGTGTTTCAGATTCGCTTGTCGGGAAGTATTCCGGAGAATTATCTCTTGTTGATGTAAAGGAACTTGTTGAATACCTTTGGAGTTGCGGGACTATGGATGTAACTTACAGCAAAGTGATCACATCAGAAATTCATGAGTTCAGCGATCGTTTTGAATCTGATATCCAGTCGATTTTAATTGTATATGGTGATTTCGGACTGAATGATGAAATAAGGGTTTATGACAATCGTATTATTTTAAACAAGTCCGACAGGGAACTGGTCGTAAAAACCCAAAAGACAAAAAGCATTACGGGAACAGGGCGTTAAAACTTCACGTCATGAAACAGAAAATATTTTTTATTTTGCTGGTTATCCTTGTACTTTCATGCAGGAAAAATGATGATTTTCCGGAGAATCCAGATTGGCTTAATATTAAGATTGCACAGATGGATACTGCTGATTATTATTTTGGCACAGAAATTTATTTATATGAATGGCGAGGTGAGTTCTATTACTGGATATTCATTCCAATATCATCATGTTGGATGTGCGAGTTTTACTCTTACCTGGGTATAAAACAAGTCTGGACACAAAACAATATTGATGACTTCCAGAAAAATGCTTTAAAAAGAAGAATGGTCTGGCGAAAAGACCACTTGTAAATTCAATCTTACCTTTTATAATTATAGAGAGGATATAAATACAATTGACACTTTATGAAAAAAATTGTAATCCTTTTAACCCTGACGCTAATACATGATGGTGGATCTGAATCTTATAACGACATCCTGGTCAGAATTAAATAAGCAGGAAATCCACAGTTACCTCAGAATCCCGGCCCTGATACCATCATCAACCCAAAAGACACCCTCTCCTGGTCGTGTAAGTTTCTGATTTTAATAAATCCGTCCTTCACTGACCACTTCATTAGAAGGTCTGATATACAAAACAACTTTTGATGAAAGCCAAAGTACTGTAATTGTCGGGGGACGAAATCTGATTTTATAATAAACATAAACGAAATTTAACAAAAAATTAACGTATATTTAAATTATATAACGTATTTTTACGCCATACGGCTTAATCGTAAGTTCTATTTTTTAATGTAAAAATCTTATCTCATGACTAAAGTGCTTTTCAACTACTTGTTAGAAAGTTCAGTCTGCCTGATCATTTTTCTGATCGTTTACAAAACACTACTATCAAAATTGACTCATTTCACCTGGATGAGATTCTATTTGATCCTGAGTCTGGTTCTGAGTATAATCTTACCGGTAATCATTCTTCCAGTCAATTGGGCAACATCTTACCCGATACCAAAGGTATTGGATAACATGCGCTTAATTTTTGGAAACACTTCAGGTTTTCAGAAGAATGCGTTAACAACAGATAATCAACAAATAACAGGCTTTGATGTCAGAAATTTGATTTATTCTGCATTGGTTTTCATATATGTTGCAGGGGTAATATATAAAATGGGAAAGCTGGCCTGGAATTTGAACTTAATTGCAAGATATATCAGGCAAAACCCGGTAGATAGTGAAGAAAATTACAGGTTGGTAAGAATCAGTGAAAGTATCCCCCCCTTTTCTTTCCTTAACTATGTTTTCTTATCTGAAAATTATAAAAGCTTATCTGCCTCTGATTTACAACAAATTAAAGATCACGAAAAAGTCCACATTCATCAATTTCACACTATTGATCTTATCCTCGTTGAACTTTCATCCATTGTTTTTTGGTTCAACCCATTTATTGTATACCTAAAAAGATCATTACAGGAAATTCACGAATATCTTGTTGATGAAAAAATTGCAATGGCAAATGGCAACAGGAAAAACTACGCTGAATTATTATTAAGCCTGACTTCGGACATTAAGGGCAGTACCGGCTTAAATCTGACAGCTGGTTTTGCTGAGCCTCAGATAAAGAAAAGAATTCAAATGATGATCAAAGAGAGATCACTGCCGTTAAACAAGTTGCGGTTTCTCATTCTTATTCCATTGATCACGATCATGTTATTATCATTTTCATACGTAAATATTCCAAAATACAATTTAAATGATTTGACCAGCATTGATAATAACATAATTAATCAGCAAAGCATTGGCACCATTTCATGGTCGGGAAATACAGTTTATTCAGCTGAAATCCTGAACAAGGCTCTGGGATTAAAGACTGGAGATAAATTTGTTCATGAGGATGTTCTGAAAAGGCTGGGCAATGAAGTTGCATCACTTTACCTCGATAACGGGTATGTCTTTCACAAATCAGACCTGACAACACAAATCACAAACGATAAAGTTGATCTGGATATTTTTGTAACAGAAGGACCTAAAGCCATTATCGGCGATATTAAAATAAATGGAAATACGACAGTTCCGGGTAATGAAATCCTTAATAATATTACAATCAAATCAGGGGATTTTTTTAGCAAAGAAAAGATCATTACTTCAATCATATCGATAAAAGCCATGGGCAAATTTGACCCTGATAGTATTGATCCTCAATTAATCCCAAACATTAATAACGCTACACGGGATTTTGCTGTTGTCGATATAATTTTCAAAGTCGCAGAAATAAATAAATAGTGGAACCATGGAAGAATTAACAAAAGTCGAAGAACGGATAATGATGATTTTCTGGGATCTTAAGAAAGCTTTTGTAAAAGATGTTATAGCCCGGCTTAATGATGAACCTAAACCTCCATATAGTACAATTTCGTCTGTAGCACGGATACTTGCTGCCAAAGGTTATTTAAAATATAAGGTTTACGGCAAAACATATGAATATTATCCTGCTGTCAGCCAGCTGACATACAGGAAGTTCAAATTAAAAAGGATTCTATCTGGACATTTTGATGACTCGCCGGCTGAACTGGTATCATTTCTGATCAAAGAGGAAAAGCTAAACAAAGAAGAAATCCGGAAACTTAAAGATATCATCAATAAGATTGAATAGCAGGGAACGTCCATTTTGGGTCAAAACACCACATTTTCGGGCAAATCCTGGTGCATAAGCCGGTAACCCTGACCTCTCTCAGACTGTGGTGATATTATTTCAAGCATTGATCTGAGGATGCAGAACCTGTAAAATATTGGAAATACCGGGATATGATGTTCAAACATTTCCGGAATGGCTTGTCTGGCTGATCCGGAATGAGGTGAAAATGTTGAGTCAGATTCAGGATCCTTCACCATTTAACGCCGCACAGGGATTTATTGGTTTGGCTTTCAGAATTAATGACGACAACTCCGCGTATGAATCGATTTATTTAAAACCGGGAGTGGGGCGGTCTGACAATCAACTTTTCAGAAACCACACTGTTCAATACTATGCTTATCCCGATTCCAAATTTGACCGTTTGCGTAAAGAAGCCGAAGGAATGTACGAGACTACAGCTCCAATGGATATTAACGAGTGGGTCACCATGCGTGTTGAAGTTAATGGTGAAAAAGCCTACATGTTTATCAATGATGCAAAATATTCAACCTTTGTAGCTAACAAAATGAAAGGCAAAACAACACATGGAGCTATTGGGTTATGGGTAGATATTGGGACCATAGGATATTTTAAAGATTTAAAGGTTACTATGGAATAACTGCTTGTGTATGTTTCTTTTACAAATTTAGCATTTACCTTTTTCAATATCATTCTCCACATCTTCGAGCCTTATTTTATCTGTTTAAAATGATTGGGATCGTATTAGTGGCTCTAACCTGTAAGTGGCTATGGATTGGAGTACTTCTCTATACCTGGGCTGTTTTCAAAAATCAGAATCCAATATATAAGATATACTATTAAAAGTCAAAGTGAATAAAAGCGTTGATCGAAAAAGCCTGTGACTGAATGAGGTTAACTTCAGAAAATGATCCGGACTCAAAATCAAATCTCCTTGTGTTCACGTCCAGGAAATTGTGGGTATTGAAAAGATTGATAAGCGCGATTCCGGGCTTGAACATGGCTTTGCCGACAGGAAAACTGTAATTCACCGACAGATCGCTCCTGAAGTAACCTGGCAGCCTCTTATAGATCCGGTATTCGGGTTGACCGAAATTATTTTTCACTTTGTCAAAAAATGGCTTGCCCGACGACAAGAGTGTCATTGTACTGAAGTTCCACCTGCCCCTGGAAACCAGGTTCGTCCAGCTTAGCTGAAATGGCTGATCGACAGGTGATGGAATATCGTCACCGGAATTGATCGTTGGGTAATTCTGTATGCTTCTCCCCAGCGTAAGTGAAAGCCAGCTGGTATACATCCTGCCTTTATACCTTAACATCAGATCGACACCGTATGAGTGGCCGGTTCCGGTAAATAATAAACTTGGCTCTTGAGCCGGAGGGGGAGGGTTTTCGCCTTCTTCCCGCGGAAAATACCTGTCAAAATCAGAGTTTTTCAGGAAGGGGGAAACAAATAAATATTCCTGTAATCCCGAATAGGTCTTATAATAGCCTTCAGCATCGAATAGTATTTTCCCTTTTTCAAGGGTAAAGCCCCCGATATAATGATTTGATGATACCACCGGATGCGCTCCATTGTCTGCCATAGCCCAGAAATACCTGTTATACCCGGTCTCCTGCTGTGTGAGAATACGGTTTATGTACTGGTAATATCTCCCGGCAGCTATCCTTATTGAAAAAGCGTCAGATACCTTGTAATTTGCTGAGAACCGGGGTTCGGAATACCACTTTTTTGTGTTGGTGAAATAACCTACACGGAAACCAGGTTTGATGACAAGATTCTTACCTATCATAATACGGTCCTGCACATAGGTTGAAAGTGTCCACCCGTCCTGGTTAATATTGTCATATACAAATTCCCTGTCAGTATCCTTGTAGTAGTATGTTGAATTATTCCGGAGGAGGAATCCAAAGTCAAGCTGATTTTTGCCGGAGAACCTGTAAGTATTCCTGTCCGACAGGAAATAGTCCTTTAATTTATTCAGGTTATTGGTATTAAACTCATTGATGCTGTCGGGCAGGAATTGCTGATCCACACCGGGATACAATGTCCGGGTTATTTTTGTTGAGTTTAAGGCTTCATTGTCATAACCTGAAATTCCCGCGTGGACAGCCGAGTATAAGGACTCGTTCCACTGTTTAAGCCATGCTGCCGAGAAACCATAATTGCTCCAGGTATTCTTATCTTTCGAATTGACAAGTAGGTCATTGGAACTCCCTGAGTAGGAATTCATAAATTTATCCCTTGCACCGTAAAGGCTCAGCGACAATGTGGTCATGTTGTCGGGTCTGTAAGTGACCTTTGTATTATAATCGTAAAAATAGTACTCCGGCTTTGTCTGGCTTATTATTGCAGAGGAATCACCATGAAACCGGTTCATATTCCTTTCAAAGATATCCTTTGAAAGCCGGGTGGAATAGATATCGGCATAAGAACGCCGCACCGCTCCTATGACTGAGACTTTTTGCCCGAGCGGTATTTCAGCTGTAAGGTTGGCGCTCAGCAGGTTAAGGTCGCCATATACCCTGATGCCTGACTGATTTCCCGATTTTCCTGTAATATCGATTATCCCTGATACCCTCTCCCCGAAACGGGAATCATATCCTCCTTTGTAGATTTGAAGATCCTTGATGACATTGGGATTCAATGCAGAGACCATCCCGTAATAATGGCTTAAATTGTATAGTGTCTGACCGTCAAAAAGCACCAGGTTCTGATCTGTGTATCCCCCTCTTATGCTCAGCCCGCCGGCATTTTCACCATAGGTGACGCCTGGAAGTACCTGGAGCATCCTGAAAACATCGGTCTCGGCAAGTGCCGGCAGGTCTGTAAGTCTTTTCATATTGACAGATGTCGCAAAATCAACATCGTTCCGCAATTCAACCATTTCCGCCCTTGAGCCTTTTATTTCAATCGTGTCGAGGATGTGTGCGGAATTCATTAAACTCAGATCGATTGTTGTCAGCGGTTCTGTTAAAAGAATAGTCGTATCGAGAGGATTATAGCCAATATAACTGATCAGTAAGTGTAATGGATTTGAGACTATATCCTGAAGTCCGAATGATCCGTTTACGGAGGCTGATGTCTGAAGATCCTGATCAAAGGCAATAACTGTAGCATATGGAAGCTGTTCTCCTGAATTCCTGTCTGAAACAGAGCCAATGATCTGAAAAGTGGTCAGCCCTGCTTCGTTTGAAGATGATTCGCTTTCAACGATAAGGTACCTGTTGTACCTGAGCCTGTAATTAAACCCGGTGCTTTTAAGCAGATCCGAAATGACCTCGGCAGCATTCTGCCCGGTGACTTCACGGTCAATAATTTTTGCCCCCAGTTTCTTTGAATCAAATGCGACCTTGATATTCAGCTGTGATGAAACGGTTATAAGGGCATCGGAAAGGGGTGTGTTCCTGAATGTGAGCCTGTAAGTCTGTGAGTAAAGGCCCGTTTCAGTCAAAAAGAATGTTATCAGTATGGAAACGATTATCCTAATCTTCCCTTCTGCTGACCGATATCCTGCCACTGCCATTAATCTCATATTTCAGACCCATCGGGATACAAACAATTTCCAATGCTGTCTTCAGATCATCGTTATAGAAGCTGCCTGTGAAGTATTCATCCACTATCTGCCTGCCTACAAATTTAACATTAAATTGTCGTTCAATTTCGTTGAAGACAAGATTCAGTGGGGTGTTTTCAAAATAGAACTCTCCGTTTATCCACCCGGTCACATATTTGATCCTTTCATCCCGCGACTTTACTAGTTTACCTTCAATAAGTCCGGCGCTTTCCCCTCCGCTGATGATTACCGACCCGGCATCTGAATCGACAGAGACTTTTCCATCAAGACATGAGACCTTAAAAACGTTTCCCCGGGTATTGACATTAAAGGAAGTTCCCAGCACTTTTACAACCCCATTTGAGGTTGTTACGCGGAATGGCTCTCCGTGTGTTACTTCGAAGAACGCTTCCCCTTTAAGGTAAAGCACCCTGTCGGAAGCGAACCGCCGGTTGTTAAAGGATATCCTGCTTTCGGAATTAAGCCGGACCATGGAACCATCCGAAAGGACATAGGCAGTATGAGCTCCTCTTCCTGCCTCAACCTTAATCTCTGCAAATGGAAAAAACAGCTGCTGAATGCCAAAAAGGACAAGCAGTGCAGCCGCTGCTGAAGAAATAATCCAAAGATATTTAACCTGTAATTTCATGGTTACAGGTTTTATCTCAGGTCTCTCACCAATCAGCTTCTTTAAATCGTCAAGCGCTTTCTCCTGACTTTTTCCTTCCGGCACTTTATAGGAAAAGACACGTGACAGGATCTTCTCTTCGGGATTCATTCCTGAAAAATCGTGCATACCGTCGATCCGGTTAAAAATCTGCTGGCTCATTATTCAAATCTTCTGAATATTTACAGTTAAATATTGTTTTAAAAAAGCCAATGCCCTGCTCATTCTTTTTTCTATGGCTTTAACTGAGAGCCCCAAATTTTCTGCAATCTGGGAATATGTCATATCATCAATCCTGTTCATAAGAAAAACCGTCCTGCTTTTTTCATCAAGCCTCGAAAGTGCCTCCTGCAACTGCCTGTCAAATTCTTTCATTTCAAGCAAAAAATCAGGGGAATCGGAATACATGTCCTGCTGGTAATTTATTGCAAATTTCAGGACCACTTTCTTATGTTCGACCCTGTTCAGGAATATGTTTCCTGCGATCTTATAGAGCAGGGGTCCGATGGTAGTGGCGTTGATTGTTTCCTTTCTCTCCCAGACCTTAAGAAATGCTTCCTGTGTAATGTCTTCTGCCTCTTGCATATCGCCGGTTTTGTAGTAGACTGAATTCCGTACCGGTTTATACCAGTTCATAAAAATCTGATCAAATTCAACCTGGCTGATCCCGGTCATCCCTGAAGGGTTTGTTATTGTTCTGAAATTCATTTACTGCTATAATACAGTTCAGACTCTTATTCCCCTAAAAATATTGCGGAATATTTCTTTGTTACAAATTTATTTCAAAACAATTAGGGATGTGCCGCCTGAACCTGTATTACATCCGAAATAACCAAAAAGGCAATACAAGATACTGGTAATACACACATTTTATCAATATGCTATAATCTGAAATATAAATTTAATAAACCCGGAACGATATGAATAAGATCAGAGCATTACTGCTTCCGCTATTCCTGACAGGCATCTTTTATCTTGCAGGTTGTGAAAAAATAACCGATCCGGCCAAAGGCAGTCCAGAGGAAGAAGATCCCACAGATTATGACTGGGATACTACCCAGGTGGTCATGATTACTTTGAATTCCGGATCAATTTCTGTAATTCCCGATGTGGCTGATGTATCAGGAAGTACGGTCAAAATTACCGATGCAGGCACTTACAAAATATCCGGCTCTCTTTCCGATGGACAGCTTATTATTGATTCGGAAGATGAGGCGGCAGTCAGACTTATCCTAGACGGGGCAAGTATCAGATGCTCCAACAGTGCTCCTTTATATGTGAAACATGCAGCGAAAGTGATTGTAATACTTAATGAAGAGAGTGAAAACTATCTTTACGACGGTACTTCGTATGTCGTTACTGACGGTGAGCCAAATGCCGCCCTTTTCAGCAATTCTTACCTGGCAATTTCAGGAACGGGATTGCTGGGGGTAACCGCCAGATACAAAGACGGTATTTCGGGCGACGACGGGCTTGTGATAAACAGCGGAACCATAACAGTCACTTCTGCCGACGACGGGATAAGGGGAAAAGATTTCCTCTATATAAGGGATGGTGCTATAACAGTCAATTCAAAAGGTGACGGACTTAAATCGGACAATACTGAAGATCCCTCACTGGGTTATATCCTTATCGATACAGGTACGATAAACATTTCAGCCACAGCAGGCGATGGCATAAATGCTTCAGGAGTTCTTACCATAAATGACGGTTCGTTTAACATAACAACCGGGGGAGGTGCCGGCACTGTATCGTCAGGGAGCCAGGGCAGACCGGGGATGCCGGGCAGCGGTTCCGGAGGCTATTCGGGAACAATCTCGGAGAAAGCTCTCAAGGCAACAGGAGATCTCAGCATTGCAAAAGGTAATTTCATCATTAACTCTGCTGATGACGCAATTCATTCAAATCTCAGTGTGACAATCGGTGATGGAACATATTCGATGGCATCGGGAGATGACGCAATACATTCAGACGGACAATTAACGATCGACGGGGGAACAATGGTTGTAACCACGTGTTACGAAGGGCTTGAAAGTCCATCAATAACATTGAATGGCGGAAACCTCGACTTATCATCTGTTGATGATACCTTTAACGCTACAAAGGGCTCTGCCACAGAATCGAACGATGGCAGTTCACTGAACATCACCGGTGGAAATATTGTAGCCAATGCCTCGAAAGGAGACTGTATCGACAGCAACGGGAATGTCACGATGACCGGGGGAACCATTGTAGCCCATGGCCCGGCTTCTTCACCGGAAGTAGGTGCGGATGTCAACGGAACATTCAATGTTTCAGGCGGATTCCTGTTATTTACCGGACCAAATTCAGGGAATATGATAGAAACCATAAGCTCCTCATCATCACAGCAGTGCATTAAGGCAACTTTTTCCCAGGCTTTGTCAACCTCTACATTATTCCACATTGAGGATCAGGACGGAAACCATATTCTGACCTTTATGCCCGTAAGATCAGTTTATTATATTGTCGTCTGCTCGCCCGGTTTTACAAATGGCAGAACCTATTTACTATATACCGGAGGGAGCACTACCGGAACATACTCAAATGGTCTTTATACCGGCGGAACCTATTCCGGCGGAACCCTGAAAAAGAGTATCACTTTATCGGGAATAATAACAAATGTTTCATTATGAGCTGACTGTTCCTGATGATCAGCAATCCTCTCCTCCAACCTGTTGAAGGAAATTACCCGTGAACTGGTCTTGTAAGTGTCAGTTTTGAGAAATCCGTCCTTCATTGACCACTTTGGAAGAAGGTCAGATAGCAATTAACTTACATATCTAAATATTTTTAACAGACATAAATCCTGTTCAAAGCATACTTATTTGGATAATATTGAAATTGCTGTAAAATAAACTTGACCTGTGTATTACTTCTGTGTAATTTTATGTGAGAATCAGTTAGATAATGATTCTTTGGATTAACATTGAATCCCTTTCTCCAACTTCTTTTCTATTAACCAAAATATTTCAAAATGAGCAATCTTGATGAAAATAATCAGAAAATACTGGTTATCCCTGAAGGTACAATTACTCTTCAGGGTTTTACACGGTTTGCTTTTACTGCACAAAAGGAAGGCAGGATCATAACTGACGGTTATTCAATGAATTTTCTTAAATGTACAGCCGAACTGATGTTCAATGATAAACAGAATTTTGTGCTACATACAAAGGAATTTTTTCCTGATACTCCAATAATGTACAGGGAAATAACATTTAATGGTGGAATGACACCCAATGGCCTGTTAAAGTATCCCTGGCCGGAAACCTGGTTTGAATTGGGAGCTGAAGGTAAATTACAAGGGAAAAAGGACATACTTGCACAAGTTCGTGGACATACAGGGATGACTATTTTTGGTGAAGGAATAAATAAAAATACTTTGAATTATATGGGCTATTTTGATGGTAATAAGCTGTTTGCACATACACATATGGTAGGATTACACAAAGTGCCGGGCGAAATGGATTTTTTTAAGATACTGGTGGATGGCCCGGTAATGATTAACTTTATGATCGATCTTGAGGTCAGTAATAAGTCTTGACAAATTTTGATTTACATAGCATAAATTAAGTCATCATTATTCGTCTGATAATGCTCTTACAGGGGAGGAATGATTCCGTATCATAATTTTGTCTAAAAATCCTATTTTCATTCCAGACCTATTGCCAGGCAGGTTTTAACACCATGATTTATAAGGAGGTGACTCAGATTTATTTGACTTCGCTTTTCTGGTGGTGTAACTTTATATTCAAAATCTCACATTATGAGTAATAATTCCATCTCTCATTATGTTCAGCAAAATTGGAAAAAAGTAGTCTTCATTACAATGATGTTGGTGTCTGTTCCTTTAATGATAATTCCAATCATTAAAGGCTTTTATTCTGGTTTCCACTATTTAATGCTCCTGGGTGGGGTAATCTTTTTTTTCTATGGATTGCTGCACCTGTTTCGGAGACCAGTATATTATATCATCCTGGGGGCTATATTCCTTCTTCTGTTAATTATTGAACTGAAAGGTGATGACATCTTTAACATGAGATTACTAAGCTATTTAGGAGAAGATATTGCTTTTAGTGTTGGATTTTTTCTGCTGGCAGGTATTATAGCCTCTATTGTCGGCATCGCCCTGGGTAGAAAAAAGTATTAGCTGACGCTTTAGGTCAGCATCCTGACCTGACTGGCTTTGCCAGTATGCGTCAGGAAAGTTACCCTGCCGGGACCACATTCAGCCGGAACTAACTGACCACCTCCTCTGGATATAAATTTTGTTACGTCATCAGTAATTGAGAAATGAACATCGTTTTTCAAATTATTAATGTTAATTTACAGCGTATTTAAGGTTGCAATCCTGTCGGAAAAATCGCATGTCAATTAAGATATGGCCGGCGAAAAGATAGTTTCGGATTCATATTCTGAATAATGAAATAATAAGTAAAATCAGTTCGGGCAAAAATGTATAGCGCTGGCAATTCAATATAAACCAGCCCTTCTTCGAGCTTACTGAATATTAAAATACATGGAATGAAAACTGACAGAAAGACTTTTTTGAAAGACACTGCCCTTTTAGCCGCTGGCAGCTTCGCCGGTACATCTCTTCTTGCTTCAGGCGTACATGAAGCGCCGGCAAAAAAGAAACCTATGGGCCTTCAGACCTACTCACTTGCCGAAGAGTTGCTTGATGATCTTCCGAACGGTCTGGCCCGGATTGTAAAAATGGGCTTTACCGACCTGGAACTTTATGGTTACAATGATGGTAAATTTGGCGATTATTATAACCTCAAAGCCACCTTAATTGATGCTTCCGATTATAAAAAGATGGCTGATGACGCCGGGATTAAGCTTATCAGCGGGCATTGCAATTCCAGGACCAGAAATCCAATGTTTTCAAGGGAAGCGTTCAACGACAGGGTTGAATATTGGAAGATGGCGGCCGGAGCTCATGTCAGGCTGGGTTTGAAATATCTCGTTCAGGACTGGTGCCTGGATGCCTCTAATGCAGATGAAGAGAAATTCCTGTGTGAATTGTATAACAAAGTCGGCGAGGTTGTAAAAGGTGAAGGGATGACATGGGCCTATCACAACCATAATATGGAATTTGCACCTCTTCTGACAGTTGCTCAGAAAGACAGTGCGCCTCAGAAAACTCCTCTTTACCAGATCCTTCTCGAAGGAACCGACCCATCCCTGGTTTTATTCGAAATGGATGTCTACTGGATGGTCATGGGTCAGCAGGATCCCTGTGAATGGATGAAAAAATATCCTGGCAGGTTTAAGTTATTGCATATTAAGGACAGAGAAGTGATTGGTGATTCCGGAATGTTGAATCTGCAAAAGATTTACACTACCGGATATGAAATCGGTATAGAACATTTTATCCTTGAACACGAAGCTCCAAAGGACAAATCTAAAAGCAGGTTCGAAATTGTTGAACAAAGTGCAAAGTATGTTCAATCTGCGCCATTTGTTAAATAACTCAGGGATTTACTTTTTTCCCATTTTATGGATTCCGGCTTTCATTAAATGCGTCCGCCATGCAGTTACCCGGTTGCATAGGCCGGTGGTCCAGACCGCTCTTCAACAGAATTTAGGGACCATCTTCCTGCATCGGCCGCCGATTCAGGGAGGTGATCAATTTACTCCAGGGGAGAATTGTCAGGTCAGCCGACTCATGCACAATAACTCTTGTAAATGTCTGATTTTTTGGAAATCCGTCCGGCTTTGACCAATTCAGAAGAAGGTCCGGGAATATTTAACAAACATTTGGAAAAAATAAGGATCTGACTCTGGATTTGAATAGCTAATATTATCCGGCAAGTTGTTGTTAAGATTGCTGGCTTTTCCGATGGTTCAAGGATCTGGATCTGACTCTGGATTTGAATACTGTTTATCGATATTGTGTCTTTATAGTTGTGGCCTGCTGCCTGAATAACCGTAATAGCCGATTCGATAGATCTGGAGCTGGAACATATAACTTTCGCCTTAATTTTTCACCCTTTCGCTATCATCAAAATCCCTAAAACTATCATACCTGCAGCATACCAGACCCTTACCCGGTTTTCATACCTATTCAGATTAACTCCCGCAAGCGCAACCGGACCCAGCAATGAGCCTATTACTGATCCGGATGCAAGAAAACAGACAAGCGTCAGATCTATTTCACCTACGACAAAATGTGCTCCCATCGCAGCAATAGTATTAATGAAAACTATCATCAGAGATGTTCCTGCCACCAGCGCCATGGGAGTACGTATGGAGAATAATCCCGCCATAACTGGGGCTGCTCCGCTCGTCCCAAAAGCGCCTGTTACCATTCCTCCCATGAACCCGAAAAAAGTACCTTTTAGTATTTTCCTCATGCCGGAGTTCAAAGGCGCCGGATTGTTTTCTTTATTGTTTCTACTCATAATCCTATAAATCATAATTAGTGCAACGAAGATGCAATAGACGCCAAAGCTTAATTTCAACGCTTTTGAAGTTACAAGGCTGGTAAGACCTGCGCCTGTGAAAGCACCTGCAATACCCGATACCGAGAATACCAATCCGGCCCGGATATCCATACTTCCCCTGTAATAATGTGAGACAGAACCCGCCAGGCAAATAGCAAGGGTAGATACCAGGGTGGTTGTTACAGCGGCAGGGGCTGGCACATCAAACAATATCGTAAGAATCGGAAGTATCACAGTTCCTCCACCACTGCCTGTCAATGATGCGAGAAAACCAATTATAAAGCCCAAAACGGGCAGCCACAGGTAATAATATTCAAAAGAAGAATGAAAGATCATCCCTTTTTTCTATGATTTATTTTCCTTTAATAAACAGTATATATATTTCGCATGCGACCTAATTTCAGGAATTAAGAGTTGAATAGCAATATGTTCTATAGCGCCGAGTATACCCCATAATACCATAAGGTAGTACAGTTTGCGGATAAAGCCGATAATGAAAAGACAGGTGAAAAAGTACCCCTGATATATCCACTTATTTTTGTTGTGTACAGGTGAAAACTCGGAAGCTTTCTGAACCTGATGAGATTAAGGATAATTGTGGATATCAGAAAACCAATGAAGATAAAAAAGCTTACCCGGTACCGGCTGATATTCTCCCATTTGAATACAAACAACCCTATAAATGACAGCACATAAATAAGGTCATCGGCAACCGAGTCCAGCCTGGAGCAAAACTCGATTTCCTGCCTGAATTTCCGGGCAATATACCCATCGACTATATCAGTAACCAGGTTTATTATCAGAAAGATAGCGAATAGCCTCCCATTACTGGAAATTATAAAGTAAAGGATCAACGGAAATGCCAGAAGCCTGTAGAATCCCAGGAGGTTCGGAATTTTAAAAATATCATTCCTTATGTTTATTGTATCCATGATCACTGAAATTGTTTTATGTTCATTCTG
Source organism: uncultured Rikenellaceae bacterium (assembly GCA_964633505.1). Lineage (GTDB taxonomy): Bacteria > Bacteroidota > Bacteroidia > Bacteroidales > VadinHA17 > LD21. Next base: position 206,980 of record CAZWHC010000009.1, read on the forward strand.
CCTTTTCTTTCTGTTTTTTGATCAGCCAGTAAAGACCTTTTACTCCAGGTTTGATATCATCGAGCCGTAAAAGCACCAGTATTTTTTCTGCATAAGCAATTATTCCCCACACCATGGCGAGGTAAAACATCCAGGGATAAAATCCCCAGACAAACAGTACAAAAAAGAAAATGCCCTGAATATATCCTGCTGTTACTGAAGAATATAGATGTAAGCCCGGAACCTTACCGAAACGGTAAAACGCAACTATATAGCTCAGCCCAAAAATGCCCAGGAAAATGAATAAGAACTCTGCATGTGGTCTAATCTCAATCCAACGGAATAGAAAAATTCCCAGGATGGCCATGGCATATGTGCATATATCGGCTAGGTTATCGAGCGCTGCCCCGAAACGGGTTTGCAATTTAAAATGCCGGGCTATGTTGCCATCGAGAATATCGCTGACCAGGCTTATACATAAAAGAACCAAAAACAATTTTTCTTTGCCTGTCAATGCCATTACCAATATTACCGGAAAAACGATAAGGCGGTAAAAACTGATCGCATTAGGGACATTAAGAATATTTTCTTCTTTGATTATTATTTTCATATATGTCTTCATTGAACTACAGGAAAAGTAAGAGTATAAGCAGTACACTTACCGGAATAGAAAGATTATCTGTTCCCCGCCAACTGATAAGTTCAACTGCGGTACTTATAACAGCAATTCCCATGGCTAACCAAAAAGTTTTCAGATCAAAAACAGTGCGGTGAAAATAAAGGGCTATAACACTGACGATAAATGAGGAGGCCAGGAATGATCCGGATCCCAGAATGGTTTTTTTGGTTTTATGGCCAAAAATTGTGATCCTGTGGTTATAATTTTTCAGGTTAATTCCAAGAATACCAGCCATAGGATCGCATATCGCCAATATCAGCATAGGCAGAATAAACAGGAATTTATTACCAAGTAGTTGTGCGATAAGAAAAGTAATATAAATAGAGACCGGCAGAAGGTAGCTCCCTACAGATTTTCTGTCTATATCATGTATAGATTTAAGTTGCGCACCGTTACGGCTGAAAAATAATATAGCAAAGAAAATCCCTGCAAGAATAAGAATATACCAATGACTGGAAAAAAGATAAGGAAAGGTAACAGTAGCAAGAGTAGCAGCGAAATGTGCAAATTTCCGTGTAACTTCACCCTTCAGATTCAGACGCCTGTAAATTAATTCGTTGAACACTAATAAAAGGCCGATCCCCACAAGAAAAATAACGGATAATGTTACCTGGTTTGTCATATCAATGATTTTATTCTTGCCATGGTTCTCAGAGATTTGTAATATATCCGAATAATGCTACCCAGGCTCCTCCGGCTATCAGGCTGTCAAAACGGTCGAGAAATCCTCCATGCCCGGGAATCAGATTGCTGAAATCCTTAACATTAAATTTCCTTTTGTAATAAGAAGCGGCAATATCTCCTGTAAAAGCAAAAATCAATGTGCCTGCGGTCAGAAAAATAGCCTCTGCGATGGAAAGGCTGATAAGAGGCCGTAATGAAGCAATACTTAAAAAAGTAATCAGGATACCGCCGATAAGTCCTTCCACTGTTTTTTTCGGACTGATCGCAGGGATAAGTTTCCTGCGTCCCCATATCTGACCGGTAATCTGACTGAAACTGTCAAATATTGAAATAATAAGAAATGAATAAAGTATCAGATACTTGTCGAGATTTGTAAAAAGGAAAAAACCAATTGCAGTTAGAGCATATATAAGCAGGCTGCACGCTAAAAAGCGACAGTCCCTGTAATCAGATGTCATGGAAATACTAAGCAGCTCATATAAGCCTGCAAGAATAATCAGCCCGGCCAGGATCCGGAAAACAAACGGATACAATATAATGCTGAAAAACAATACATTAACGATAATAAAATAGATAAACAATTTAATTCTGTTTTTATGAGCCAGTTCGGGATATTTTTTACGACCTATATAATAGAAACCAAAGCCTCCGGCCAGAAAGTAAATCAGGATGATTAAATATATTGTACTGATCATAATTTTGTGCAATCACAATTGTTATCATAAATTATAAAATTGCACATGGGAAAAGATGGATCAAAGAATATTCGATCTGAAACGGACAAAATCGCATCTCAGACCTCAACGAGCCTCTCAATCTTTCTTTTGTCCGTTTTATCATCTATTTGTCCGTTTTACCTCAATTTGAATAATATTTGCTAATTGTATTGACTAAATTTGCAATGTGAAGACATCAAAATATCCGATCCAAAACCTGGTCAGGCTTTATATTGGAATGGCTGTTACCAGCTTTTTACTGGTATTTGCATATTTGTTTCTTTTGTTGAGTCCCGGGCATTATACTACCATACTTATTTTCAGCCTTCTGTCTCTTGTTTCGTTGCTGATAAAAGGAGTTATAAACCTAGGAGCGATATTCGTTTTTGAAAAATACGTTGATTCAACCATTTCTTATTCTAAAAAACTACGTTATGGTCTGACTATTTTTTTTAATATTTGCCTTGATGTATATTTCTTTGCTGTGCTTGCCTCCCTCAGTGATCGCCTGATAAATCTTTCTTTTTTAATTACGGTTGGTTTTATAATTTTTTTGGTCAATATCATTGTGAACGTGATCCAGGATTACGTTATTCTCTACCATTTTAAAGCGCGGGACGAACTGGAATACTCCCTTCTCAAAACAGCCAGGGCCGAGGCTGTCAACGAGCTGTTGAAGCAACAGATTCATCCTCATTTTTTATTCAACTCTCTGAATACGATAAAATCGCTTTATAAAATCGATTCGAAAGCTGCTGAGGAATACATTGTTCGTTTGTCGGATTTTTTACGGGCTTCGATCTCAAAAAACAACCACGAGATGATACCTTTAAAAGATGAAATCAAACTATGCATTGACTACCTGGAGATTCAGAAAATCCGGTTTGGTTCAGCTCTGCAATATAGTATATCAATTTCTGAGACACAGATGCAAAAAGGTCACGTGCCGGCATTTTCGATACAATTGCTGCTTGAGAATGCAATTAAGCACAACGGACATACGAAGGAGGTGCCCTTGAATATAAGTATTCAAGCTGTAGAGGACAGGATCAGAGTTACCAATAATCTGCAATATAAAGTATCAACTGAACCTTCCTTGGGAACAGGCCTGGCAAATCTGGCAGAACGCTACAGGATAATCTCAAATGATGAATTAATCGTTGAAAATGACAATCATACATTTTCGGTCAGTTTAAAAATTTTAGGAAATGGAGATAGTATTAATAGAAGATGAAAAACTTACTGCAAAAGATCTGGCAACAACCATCCTTTCGGTAGAGCCTGATACTCAAATTATAGCTTCCCTGGGGTCAGTAAAAGAAGCCATAAATTATTTTAAAAAGGATATTCATGTTGATCTGATTTTTAGCGATATCCAGCTGGGCGATGGATTGAGCTTTGAGGTATTCAAAGAAGTTCATGTCAACGCTCCGGTCATTTTTTGTACTGCCTATGATGAATATGCCCTGAACGCATTTAAAACAAATGGTATTGATTATATCCTGAAGCCATTTAATTCAAAAACAATTGAAGAAGCTTTCAGTAAATATCGTAATTTACGTAAATCATTAATAGATAATACCTTGCAATATGATAACATTGCAAAAATTCTGGTGAACAATATCTCAGGACAAAAAACCAGCCTACTTGTACATTATCAGGATAAAATACTACCCGTAAGAATTGACGACATTGCAGTTTTTTATCTTAAATATGAAGTAACTCATTTTCTAACCTTTGATAGAAGGTCCCTCTCGATTGAAAAAAATCTTGAAGAATTGGAGCAAATTATAGGTAATAGCTTTTTCAGGGTTAACCGCCAATGCCTGGTTAACCGAAAAGCTATAGCTCATGCTTCCAGATATTTCTCGCGTAAATTGTCATTAAATCTCGTTTTACCATTTAAGGAACCCATCACAATAAGCAAAGAAAAAACACCTCAGTTCCTTGAGTGGCTGTCAGGTAGTTGAGGTAAAACTTCGAGGCATTATATCCCTCCCATTGGCCATAATATAGGCACTTATTTCTGTCACATTTCCGTGTATTGCAAGGACGTATTCAACCACGTTTTTGTCCGCTTAAGCAATTATAAGCTTTTTATACAACGGATCAAATTTCATTTTTGGATGAATTTAAAATACCAGAACATGAAATTTAATTATGGAACTTTTTTATGTCTGACAGTTTTATTATCGTCTTGCGGACATAAGAGCGAATACCTCGAAACCAGACCGGAAAAAAAGGAAATAAAGGTAAGTACTATTCAGGTCTCTGTTCAGCTAGAACCTGATATATTAAGATACAGCGGGAGTGTTGAACCCTCACTTACTGTTCCCCTGTCTTTTAAAAATACAGGTACGGTTGAAAAAGTATATGTTGAAGAAGGGGATTTTGTGAAAAGAGGACAACTGCTGGCCAGCCTGGATAAAAGTGATATGGGAAATATATACCGGGTTGCCCTTTCCAGATACCAGCAAGCCAAAGATGGGTATGACCGTTTAAAAACCGTATTTGAAGATGGAAGCTTACCTGAGATCAAATGGGTGGAAATGGAAACAGGCTTTGAACAAGCCAAAGCATCGCTCGAAATGGCTGAAAACAATCTTGCTAAATGTGATCTGCGGGCTCCGTCGGACGGTACAATAGGCAAACGCTCAATCGAACCGGGACAGTCTACACTGGGTCTTAACCTTGTTCATATAGAACTGGTGGAATTAAATACGGTAAATATCAAAGTATCTGTGCCTGAAAATGAAATCAGTAAGATAAAAAAAGGACAGCAAGCTGTAATATCGGTTTCAGCACTGAATAGCAGAAAATTCGAAGGTAAGGTAAATACGATAAGCCCAGTTGCGGAGGTCATCTCAAGGACCTATTCCATAAAAATCGGTGTAAGGAATTCTGATCACGAACTGAAACCTGGTATGGTTTGCGATGTAGCACTCCAACACGGTAATGATCAAGGTATCCTGACAGTACCTTATAAGGCCGTAAGCAGGGATAATGAAGGAAATACCTTTGTTTTTGTTGTGACACCCGATAAGAAAAGGGTAAGGAAACAGCCGGTAACAGTGGGAAATTATCATGTTTCGGAAATCGAAATTCTTGAGGGAATCTCTGAAGGACAAACCATTGTAAACAACGGTTGCGAGAAACTTTCAGATAACAGTTTAATAAGCATGTGACATGGTAGTGAAAAAATCAGGGCTTATTGAAACAGCTATGCGGAATTATAATATTGTTATTAGTTTAACAATAGTGTTAATGATTTTGGGGATTTCGGCTTTATTTAAAATGCCCCGCAATGAATTTCCACAGTTTACCATTCGACAAGGAGTAGTAGTAGGGGTATTCCCAGGAGCCACTTCAGCAGAGGTGGAAGCGCAGCTAACCTCTGTAGTGGAAAACTTCATTTTCGGATTTCAGGAGGTTGACAAATCAAAGACTTACTCTCTGTCAAAAGAGGGGATGATGTATATTTTTATTGAATTGAAAGGTAACGTAAAAAATTCCGATCAGTTTTGGTCGAAGTTTAAACACGGTCTTGAGGATTTAAAAATGACTTTGCCTACCGGTGTACTGGCTTTAGTAGCTAATTCGGACTTTGGCGATACGGCAGCATTACTAATCACCCTGTCATCTGACAATAAAAGTTACAAAGAACTGGAAGATCAGCTTAAAAAGCTCGAAGCAGAGTGCAGGAAAATTCCCAACGCCTCCAAAATAAAGCATTATGGCCTCCAGCGGGAAAAAATATACGTAAATGTTTGTCCTGAAAAGCTCAATGAATATAATATAAAATCACTTTCACTCTTAGGAGCCTATCAGATGAATGGTATGGTGAATTATGCCGGAGAATTAAAAGACGGAAGAAATAACCTTGCTGTTCACCTGCCACCGAATTTTGAATCGGAAAGAGACCTTGCCAACCAGATTGTCTTTTCTGATCCGGCCGGTGACGTAGTACGGCTTAAAGATATTGCCACGATAGAACGCAGGTATGAAGATCCCGATAGTTATATTAAGCAAATGGGCAAAAAAACAGTCCTTATGTCCATTGAAATGCAACCCGGAAATAATATTGTAGAGTTTGGTAAGGAAGTTGACAAGGCATTGGCAACCTTTAAGGAACAATGTCCCGAAGACATAGATGTAGCTAAAATATCCGAGTTGCCTAAATATGTAAGTGATTCGGTGGGAAATTTCATGAAGGAATTCTTAATATCAATTATTGCGGTAATTATTGTTATTATGAGTTTACTGCCATTCAGAGTAGCCTCTGTGGCAGCGTTAACCATTCCAATTTCTGTGCTGATAACCCTGGCTGTTTCATATGTTGTCGGCCTTGAATTAAATACTGTTACGCTGGCTTCACTCATACTTGTACTAGGTATGATTGTGGATAATGCTATTGTTGTTATTGACAATTATGTGGAAAAGCTTGATCATGGCATTTCACGCTGGAATGCAGCAATAAAAAGCGCACAGGAGCTTATGACTCCTGTTGTTGTGGCCACGTTAGCCATTATGGCAGTTTATTTCCCTTTATTATTTTTTATGAAAGGTACAGCGGGTGAGTTTGTAAGTACATTTCCAATTGTTGTGGGAGTGTCATTAACAATATCATTATTGGTGGTTGCATTTCTGGTACCTTATCTCGATTTTCTGTTTATAAAAAAAGGACTTAAAAATAAAGAAGTTAAGAAAAAGCACAGGACATTTCTTGACAAAGTCCAAAGCTGGTTTGACCACTCGCTTGAAACTGCTTTTCGTCATCCCCGGAAAGTAATTGCATTGGGAGTTGTTGTAATATTAATATCGCTGGCCATTGTTCCAACACTTAAGCTACAATTCTTCCCAGAGGTAGAGCGAAATCAGTTTGCAATGGAAGTCTACCTGCCGGTGGGCTCATCATTAGAAACAACAGCAGAAGTGATGGACAGTATGGAAAAAATTCTAATGAAAGATAAGCGGGTAACCAATGTTACAAGTTTTATTGGTACCGGTTCACCTCGTTTTCATACAGTTTATGCTCCAAATATGCCGTCGCCCAATATAGGCCAGATATTGGTGAACACAGTATCAAACGAAGCTACACGTGAAATAGCCAAAGAATATAATAGTCTGTATGGTGATAATTTTATAAATGCCCATATAAAATGCAAAATTCTGGCATTACAGAAGAACAGGAACGGTATTGAAATCAGGATATCATCCGACTCAATCAGTGATATCAGGACTGTTGAAGCCCGGATTAATGATATCATTAAGAAAACGGAACATGTCACCTGGATAAGAAACGATTGGGAAGAAAAGCAGCAAAGTATTAAAGTGAATCTCGACAGGGACAAAGCCAGTCGTTTGGGATATTCCAAAGCGCTTGTATCCACTTCACTCATGGCTGGACTTGAAGGATTGCCGCTCACCACGATCTGGGAGGGAGATTATCCGGTTAATGTTACTCTTACACATGAAAATTCATCAGTTAAGAATGTTCAAACACTGGAAGACCAGTATATTACTTCGCCATATTTTTCAACGACGCCTTTGAGATCAGTTGCCACTCTTACTCCGGAATGGACAGAGGGAACAATAGTGAGAAGAAACGGCATACGAACAATGACCATCGCAGTGGATAATGATATGGACGTTATGACACAGGAGGTATTCAGTAAAATTAAAAAACAAATAAAAAATATCGAATTGCCCAAAGGAACATCTGTAAGTTATGGCGGAGAATATCAAACCGCTGTTGAAGAGATTCCCCCTGTATTTATTGCATTAGGAGCTTCGATTGTTATAATTTTCTTCATTCTGATGTTCAGGTTTAAAAAACCAGGCATATCACTTTTGATTATGACAACAATGATATTTGGTATTCCGGGTGCATTTATAGGAATTAAACTACTAGGATATCCTGCCAGTTTAACCGGCCTACTTGGAATTACCAGTCTTTTTGGTATAGTTGTACGAAATGGAGTCATCCTAATTGACTATGCTCAGGAATTAAGGCGAAACAATAAAAATCTTACAGTTAAGGAAGCAGCCATGGCTGCAGGTAAAAGACGCATGAGACCTATTTTCCTTACTTCAGCAGCAGCATCGGTTGGAGTATTGCCTATGATTATGAGCAAATCACTCCTTTGGGGGCCACTCGGTACAGTAATTTGTTTTGGGATGCTCTTTTCAATGATACTGACACTTTATTTGATGCCTATTCTATATGCCTGGATTATGAATGACAAACCAAAAAAGAGTGGTTTCTGGTCATTACCTTCAGCGAGAAGGTCCATTGTAAAACCGGCTTTAGTACTGATGATGGTAGTTCCTTTTGCTGCCGAAAGCAGTATGGCACAAACCATGCTTGACCTCGATTCATGTAAGTCCCTGGCTTTAGTGAATAATTATAATATCAAGCAGGCAGAGGGCGAAACAAGACAAGCTTTTCAGGTCAAGAAGAGCGCTTTCACAAGCTACTTCCCTAAAGTAAGCGCCGGATTCAGCGCTGTTAAAATGAGCGACTATCTGATAAAAGGTGCAATTCCTGAGATGAATCTGCCTGTGTACGACGGAAATCCTGTGAACCTGGCAACCGCTACCCAATTTGCATACGTACCGGCTATTCCGCTCAACCTGGTTGATTATATGAACATAGGTTTTGCCATGGCAGCGCAGCCGGTATTTACAGGTGGCAGAATAATTAACGGGAATAAGCTGGCAAAGGCCGGTTATGCGATCAGTGTTGAAAAAGAAGCTTTAACAGTGACCGAAGTACTTGTCAAAACAGAGGAGCTTTATTGGACCATCATCATGCTGAACGAAAAGCTGATTACAATCGACAGTTATCAGAAATTGCTTGATACCCTTAACCACGATGTTACTTCATCATTAAGAGCTGGGCTGGTGCAAAGAACAGATCTTCTAAAAGTACAACTCAGGCAGAACGAGCTTGAAATGAACAGAATTAAGCTCACCAATGGCATTACCCTGAGCAAACGGGCTCTTTGTCAGCATATAGGTATTCCGTACGATAGCACAATTGTATTAAATAGTACCCTTGCGAGCGTCGATGATCCCAGTATCATACTGGCAGATCCTGATAAAGCCGTAACCAATCGTAATGAATACAAGATACTCGAACAGGCTGTAAAAGCGGAGGAACTCAAGAAAAAAATTCAATTGGGTGAATATTTTCCACAATTAGCTATCGGAGTAGCCGGTGTTTATAACGATATGATGGACAAAACGGACCAGTTAGGCATGGCTTTTTTCACGGTTAACGTTCCCATAAGCGATTGGTGGCGTGGCTCACATAAGTTAATGGAGCATAAGGCAAAAATTGAAAACGCTAATTTTAAACTTGTCGAAACCTCTGAACTGCTTACGCTTCAGATCACTCAGGCAGGGAATGAACTATATGAAACTTACATCCAGACAGGCATTGCACAAAAGTCAGTTGAACAGGCCTTGGAGAACCTCAGAATAACCACTACTAATTATCAGGCCGGCATTATTGGTATGTCTGATCTTCTGGCAGCACAGGCTGCTTACCAAGACAACAGAAATACGCTGACAGATGCTCAATGCAATTATCAGATAAAGAAGACAAGGTACCTGCAAACAATAAACAGATACTGATAAGAATATTATGATTACTTGTAACTCCGACAGTGGTACAAAAGTCGTCTTAACAGGGTAAAACATTCCATGTCCTCTTCCAGTACTCATCACCCTTTATGGTTTGTTCAGGATATTTATTGTCTGTTTCAACCTTTTCATACTTTGAAGCACCTTATAAAGCATCTAATTTCGCTCCAATACTAACAGGAAAGATGAAATACATCGAATACATATTATTCCGATTCACGAAAATCAAGGTAACTATCTCTTTATGCCGAATTTGGAACAGTGGATTATGAAATATGGTATGCCTTGAAAAATAAAGAAGTTGATGTATATGAGATTCTTAACTTATGTTTTGTAGTGATATTTCAGATCAAATAACAATTCAATTGTATCAGGATATGTACGTAAAAACTATTTAACAAAACTCCGGATTATGTGGCTTTAGTCATTACTTAGTATTTAACACAGGAGAAAGAAGGGGGCCGACCTGCTCTCAAAAGAGGGGTCCGGATTATTATACAATGCCACATGCAGGTCGGCTTATTTAAACAGAATTATTCATGCAACAAACAAATTGAGATGATTATGAAACCCACATGTAGGACCAAACACTAACACCAATGAATATATTTCACTTTCAATCATTTGCGGTTCCATCAGACTACTAAAATTAAAATTATATATTGATGAAAACGGATCAGATCTTTAAAACAAAAATTGAAAAACCCTCAGATTTTAAATTTGATTCTTCTGTTGTCAATGTCTTTGATGACATGGTTGTACGGTCGGTACCTTTTTACCTGGAAATGCAACGCATGATAACAGAAATTGCATTCGATTATGCCAGGTTGGATACATCTCTTTATGATCTTGGATGTTCAACAGGAACCACACTACTATCGCTCGATTCAGCGCTGGATAAATCGATCAGGTTTACAGGTATTGACGATTCAGATCAGATGCTTGATACCTGCCGCAAAAACTTCGAAGCAAGAAACATAGGCAGACCATTTGAATTGAAGAATTGTGATTTAAATGTGCAATTTGAGGTAAGTAACGCTTCGGTTGTGGTACTTTGCCTTACACTCCAGTTTGTCAGGCCTGTCAACAGACCAAAATTATTAAAATCACTTTGCGATCAGATGAATGGGGGAGGTTGTATAATAATTATTGAAAAGGTGCTGGGGGAGACTTCGGAATTCAATCGCAAATTCATTGACTATTATTATGATATGAAACGTAGAAACAATTACGATGAGATAGAGATAGCCCAAAAACGGGAAGCGCTCGAAAACGTTCTGGTACCTTACAAAGTAAGCGAGAATATCCAGCTTCTTCTCGATGCAGGCTTCCGCAGCGGGGAGATCTTTTTCAAATGGTACAACTTCGCAGGTTTTATGGCAATAAAATGAGATATATAATAACAACTAAAAATGCTGTCAAAACTGGGTAACCGGCTCTTTCATTACAGGAATATTCTGTTTCCGTTATTTTATCTGGCACTCTTCATTCCATCGAAGCCTATCCTTCATGGAGACTTTCAGGCAGAAATCATAGGTTGCATTATTATCCTGGCCGGGATGTCGGTAAGAAGTGTTACAATCGGACTTTTATATATTGTCAGGGGAGGAAAAAACCGTACCATTTATGCTGAAGACCTTGTTACCGGAGGTATTTACAGTTTGTGCCGGAATCCTATGTATTTCGGTAATATCCTGTTGTTACTCGGATTTGCTTTCTTCGCAAATTCACTGCTCTTCATCCTGGCTTTTTTACCATTATTTATTTTGTTTTATCTGGCGATTATAGAAGCAGAGGAAGTCTTCCTTGAGCAAAAATTCGGGGAAATATTCTCAGAGTATAAGAAGAACGCAAACTATCTCTTTCCTGATATTCGAAAAATAAGAAAAGCATTCGAAGGTCAAATGTTTAACTGGAAGAAAGTTATATATAAAGAGCACAACGGGTTCTTCCTGTTCTTCTTAGGTATTTTTCTGCTTATGTGTTATAAGGGTCAGATAAGTTTATCGCTCCTGGTTTTCATTGTTGCCGGGCTTGCTTTCTTAAATGGAATAGTTAAATATATGAAGTGGAAGCATCCGGAAATATAACATTGTTCAAACTAATTTAAAAATAGCATAGTATGAAAACTAACAAAATCATCGTAGTAGTTTTACTTCTTCCTTTAATGGTTATTTCCTCTTATGGGCAGATTGACCTCGGCGTAAAAGTCGGAATAAATGTATCAACTCAACTGGAATCAGGCGTAAGCTGGTCTGGCGATGATTTAACTGTAGGTCTGAATGCCGGAGGAATTATCAGATACCATGTAAATGAATGGCTTGCTCTGAAAAGCGACATTTCTTATATTCAAAAAGGAAGGAGATACCGGGATCTTGCTAAAAGTAGTGATATTATTCAGGACAGATTTCACTACATTATAATGCCTTTAAAAGCTGAAATTTCAATCAGTGAGAAAGCAGGCTTGAAAGGCGGACAAAAATTATTTTTTGCAGCAGGCCCGTATTATGGCCTTCTTTTGAGTGCTGAAAAAAAAGACGACAATACAAGTTTGAACGAAACAACGGAAAATTACGATTATGGTATGAGCGTTGATTTAGGGTTTGAATTTCCTGTAAAGAATCAATCAATAAGTTTCGGCATTAACTATGAAATGGGGTTATCAAAATTTGCAAAGTACGATACTGAATTGAGAAATAATACAATTTCATTTAATGTCGGCTTTATTTTTTGAATCATGGACATAAAATGCGAATGATATATTAACGATTTTGCCAAAACACCAGGATCATGTGGCCATAACTATGCATGACTGTGATGTTAATGAGGATAAATAGCCGGCCTGTTTTCGAGAGAGGGACCTGGATCACTATAATCCCACATACCCATCAGTTTATTTCAACAAATTATTCAAACTGCAAAAATGATGGTTAACCAAATCAAAAATATTCATGTGAACCCGGACTATTCGCATCTGACAGATTTTTTATACAGTATTCCTGAGAATTTTGATTCATGGGGCAGTGTTGTGCACTCCGACAGGAACGAGATCAGGGAAGGGTATGTAAATGGAATACATCTTGCAATAAAATCCTTCAAACGCATCACATGGGTTAACCGAGTTATTTTTGCTACAATAAGAAAAACAAAAGCCAGGCGCTCTTACGAATATTCAATGAGTATTCTTCAAAAAGGAATTTCTACCCCATGTCCTGTTGCTTACATTGACTGTTATAAAAATTTTCATCTGGATAAAAGCTATTATGTCAGCCTGTTTACGGATTGGAAACCTGTAAATGAGCTATTCTCGGACCCTCTTCCTGAATCAATGGAGAACCTGCAGCAATTTGCTTATTTCTCCTATAAATTACATAAGGCAGGGATCTATCATAATGACTTCAATCTGGAGAATATCCTTTTCATGAAAAGTGAGGACAACCTGGATTTCGCCCTTATCGATAACAACCGGATCCGCTTTGGTAAATATTCCGGCAGGAAGGGATTAAAAAACTTTAACCGCTTTGATTTATCCGTTGAAAAACTTGCTGTCATTATTTCAACTTATTCAAAAGCTGCCAGAATAAATGATCTTAAAGCAATAGGTATTATGATTATTTCCAGGGCCAGATTTATATGGGAAGTTTCAATTAAAAAGTATATAAAGAAGATATTCAAGCCCGCACTAATGTTGAATATAGGCAAAATGAATGAAAATAAACCTCTAGCGTGATACCCGGAAAATACCATATTGCATATTCTAAGCATCTGTTTGATACTGGATTATTTTTGCTGATTTCCTGTTCCTTGATGTCCAATCCATCTGATACCGGTATTGCCAGACCGAAAGTGGCGGTTATCCTGAGTGGCGGGGGAGCCAAAGGTTTTGCCCATATTGGTGTACTTAAAGTCCTGGAAGAAGAAGGAATTCCCATTGATATTATAGTAGGAACCAGCATGGGTGGAATTATCAGCGGATTGTATTCTATAGGTTACTGCGCAAACTATTTGCAGCAAATGGCTCTTTCACAGAACTGGAGTGAGCTTCTTTTAGACAATATTTCACGTCTGGATCTTGACCGGGTTTCCAGAATAAACAGGCAACGTTATGTTCTGACATTCCCGATGTCGGATGGGGAAAAAAACTCCCTGCAGAGCGGTTTGATAAAAGGTCACAACATTTTGAATCTGTTTTGCGGATTGGCCTTTGGCATTCCCGGCAATGCAAAGTTCAGTGAATTCCCTATTTCATTTGCATGCATTGCTACCGATTTGCTGACAGGTGAAGAAGTCCTGCTTGACAACGGTTTTTTACCTACAGCGATGTATGCGAGTATGGCTATCCCGGGAGTCTTCATTCCGGCCGAACAAGATGGTCGCCTGCTTATAGACGGAGGTGTTGTAAATAATTTCCCCTCTGACATTGCCAAAAAAATGGGAGCTGATATCATAATAGGAGTTGATGTCAGTGTCGGTATAAATCCGGAAGACAATATTACAATTAATACCGTGATGGGGCAGATGATAAGTTTTTATACATTCAAAAAGAATTCTGAAAACCGTGCACTTTGTGATTTGTTAATTTGCCCTGATGTCAATGGTTATAATGTGATGAGCTTTCGTAATTCCGACATAGATTCCCTTATCAATCGTGGAGTGAAATCTGCAACTCGCGCTATCGATAAAATAAGGGAAATCAGGTCAAAGTATAAATTGCCTCCGAAGAAAATACAAACTGATCTCATAACACAAAAAGAGTGGGTAATACGTGATATTTCATTATCGGGCAAATACTCAACTCCCGAGATCTCTTTAAAAGAGAACCTGAAACTTAAAATTCCGGGTAGTTACACCTATAATGATATAGTGAAATCCATCAATAGTCTCTATGGCACAAATAATTATAAGCGGCTATATTTTAATCTCGATGGAAACAAAGACGAAAGAAAGCTGAATATAATCCTAGAAGAAGATAAATCGTGGGATATTAATGTGGGCCTTAGAGTAAATTCAAGAAGTGCTACTTCCATAATTTTAAACTCTACGAGAAATGACTTATCCAAAACCCTGGACGTAATGTCGTTTACTGCGGATATTTCCTCTAGTCCATGGCTGAATATTCTTTTTGAGTCAAACAAAGGCCCGAAATATTCATTCATGGTAAATGGTCTTTATAAAAACCTGAGGATACAGCCAGACAGGAATAGTTCATATAACGCAGATTTCTTCTATGCTTCCGCAGAACTGTTTTCCTCATATAAAGTATCAAAATTTCTGACCGCGGGATTAAGAATAAAAGAGGACTATATACACGGGAAATTTAATTCAACTATTGACAATGATATTGTTACAGTAGAACCGCAAGAATTTAACACAATTTTTGGCGGTTATACTTCATTTGACAACCTGGATGATTATTATTTCCCGGCTCGAGGCAGTGAGATTTATTCGGAAATATCTTTTGCATGGAATAAGAGATTTCAGGATATGTATCCCATTCTGCTTGTTAAAATGAGAAACATAGTAAGGCTTAATAATTCATTTTCTTTATTAATTAACTTATATAACAGGACATTAATCTCGGAACAAACGCCTGGTTATCTGGGGAATACTATCGGAGGACATGATTATGAAATCATGCTCGACCGTCAATTGCCCTTCTTTGGTCAGCCAGCATTTACTCCGACAAACAGATTTACCTGCATCGCTGCAGCAGGGCTAAGGACTAATATTGAGAAACACCATTTTGTAACTTTTTACAGTAACTATCTTTTACATAACAGTGAGCTCAGTCATTTCAGCGATTATAAAACAGCATGGGGAGGTGGATTGGTATATTCATATAAATCAAAGATCGGCCCCTTGGAATTGATGCTGGGATATTCGGATAAATACAGGAAACCTGTTGTTTCAGCAAATATCGGGTATTGGTTCTAATATGAAATAATACTATAATCTTATAATAATTAATATGGAGAAAAATAAAATTGGTTACTCTGCCGGTAAGATCTGGCAGGAAATTGAGAAGAACGGGCTCATCAAAATTGCTGATCTGAAGAAAAATACAAAAATGGATATCAAGGATATCTACATGGCCCTTGGATGGTTAGCCCGGGAGGATAAAGTGTCTTTCTCTGAGATTGGTGGAGAACTAGCCGTCAATATAATTAACTGATAGATGTACAGTTAGTACTTAAATAAATATTCGCTTATCCTTTCCGTCTTAATCCGGTTTTGAGGTGAATCAATTTTTAAGTACCTGGAATGATGATCGCTATTAAGCAATTGAGCACAGGTAGAATACATACCCCTTCATTATCAATTTCAATTATGTTTTGGGTTGCGTTATTCCTGGATATCGGAAATATAGACTTACAGGATATTACCGGTGTTTGGCTTATGTCTAACAAAAATGTGAAAGTTGAAGTTTATAAAACCGGAGATCTCTATACCGGAAAGGTTATTTGGATGAATGAGGAAGCTAATAAAAACAATTTTAGAATAGGGGATATCATTATTGACAAATTGCAGTATAATTCTCTCAATCAGATATATGAAGGCGGAAATTTCTATGGAAGGGGACACAGGCTGAACTGCGAAGTGAAACTTGTCGGGCCTGATTTGATCAAAGTCAGGGTATCTAAAGGAGGTTTACATCAGGAGCGCTTTTGCAAACGGGTAAAAATTACAGACAATTAAAAAGGTGAAGTATTTTCAGAAAATTGACTGTTTTACACTGCTGTATTATCAGGGATAATCTATTATATATAAAAATAATGGTGCTGACGCGGCTTGATGATATAAGGCCTGGAGTCGAGAACCTTGTCTCATAAGGGAGCTGGTTAAAATAGGGAAAAATGATAAAAAAGTTTATAGCAGCACTTACGGCGATTGGTTTTGTCGTTGTTCTGAATGCACAAAAAATCACAATCTCCGGACATGTTAAAGATAAGAATACCGGTGAGCCTATTCCATTTGCCAACGTTTGGATCAAGGGAACCATAAAAGGAGTTCATACAGATGAAAATGCCGGATTTTCACTTGAAACAGTTATGGGCGATGTTATTTGCGCATCTTCCGTTGGCTATATGCCCGCGGAACTTGTTGTTAAAAAGGAAGGCAGCCGCAATATAGAGATATTCTTGTGCGAAAATGTGCTTGGGCTGGGCGAGGTGATTGTCAGGCCAGAAGTTGATTATGGTAAGGTGTTGTTTGATTCAATCATTATGAATAAGAAGCATAACCGAGAGAAAATATCAAGCATACGAAATTTCAAAGAACTCGTCAATACTACTATTTACCTGGCCATAGATACAAACTCTGGTGTCAAACGGTTTATTTATGATTTTGAGGAATTTACTACATCTATCGATAATCAGAAATACAGATTTACTCCAATATTTCTCACTGAGGAAGCGAATGGAATTACAGATAGTAAATCTGAGCGACTTTATGGCTTCGAGAAAGGCATTTTTCCAAAGCTGAATCAGACAATAAAGAGCAATGTACTTCAATATCTTGTTGTTGATTTGGATTTCTATCGTAACCAACTTTACATTTTCGACAGAGCTTTTATCTCTCCAATCAGTGACAATGCAATGATGTATTATAATATATACTTCAATGACAGCACTTATTCAGGGAATAGTAAGATTTACAATTTCTCATTTACCCCCAAAAACAGGTATGCAAAGTCATTCACCGGAAATTTTTCAGTAAACGGCAATGATTTTTCTCTTCTGCGGGTGGAGGTTTATTTACTTGAAGATGCTAACATAAACTTTGTGAATGGGTTCAGTGGGAAAGTAACCTATAAATCACTGCCTGACGGTAGACTCTTTCTGGAAAGACAGGAGATTGGAATGAATCTATCGCTTGTTTCAGATAAAGACTCTGTGGCGGTTTATGGCTCGCAACGGCTTAATGAAATATCAAATGGCGATTGGTTGCTTAATAAGACCAGCAATTTTTCAGTCTCGGATAACCTCGAAAACATAAATGCACGGGACTGGAAAAATCAAAAAGAATTTTTAACTAAAGAAACCGCTGACGATTACAAGCGAATTGATAAACTAAAAGATCAACCAGCTGTAAAAACGGTTGACGCTATCGGGGGAATTGTTCTCACGAGTTTTGTTAACCTCGGCAAATTCGATGTGGGCCCGGTATACGATATTTATACTAATAATGCCGTTGAAGGCAACCGATTTTCGCTGCCCCTGAGAACTGGTGAACAGATGTTTAAATATTTTACCATAGGTGGAATTATCGGGTACGGTACAAAAAGCAGGGATGTAAAATATGGAGCAAATATTGGCTGGCAGCCGTTTAAGACAGACAAATTTATTGTACGTCTGAGCTATGCAGATGATTATTCACTTATTTCTCAGGACAAATTCCTTAGGTTCGTTAAGAAAAATCCAAACACGAGAGGCAACGGTAATTTTGTTGCGTCCCTTACCACTCGTGAGCGCGATCCATACCTGAAGGAGGAAAAAAGGTATGAGGCCAGAATCGGTTTGTATACTGATAAAACATATGAATTAGAGTTATCACCATATTATATAAAAAGCTCGGCCACTGATGAGGTACGTTTCGTCAGAGGGGAAACCGACTATGGCAAATACAAAAACTATGGTTTCCTGTTTAATTTCAGATTTGCATTTAGACAGCATTTTGACAGGTATTATTTCGACAGGATTTATTTCATTACCCAGATACCGGTAATTAATCTGAGTACGGATATCGGCAAGGTAAAATTGCCAGGTACAGAAATCAACGACCTTGGTATATACTTACACTTCCATGGTTCAATCCTGGGCTATTACAATTTCGGATATATAAATATGCGCTATATGGTAAATGGCGGGTATCTGACGGGTAATGCCCCATACGATATGTTAGACATGCCTGTCGGTACCATGTCATTTGGATATTCAAAATATGGTTACAACCTGCTGCATCATGCAACTTTTGCAAATAACTTGTATACAAATGTACATCTTGATTTTAATGGAGGGGGGATTCTCCTGAACCATATTCCCGGAATAAGAGAATTAAAGCTGCGGGAGGTGATATCTGTAAAATGTCATTATGGCTCTATGAATGATGCCTATAAAAAAGTATTCGAATTACCCGGTTATTACGATAATAAGATGACATATCCATATACTGAAATCGGTATCGGTTTCACCAATATCTTTAAAATACTTCGCATCGAATATGTTCGGCAGGGAGGAAACTATCATAAAAAAGAACACATGGCTTATAAGCAAGGGATATTTTTAAGAGGGGAAATGAGCTTTTAAATATTCTCTTACAGGAGTATCTGACAAAAATGAAACAAAAAACTATTTTCAAAAATATAAACAGAATAAATAATTAAAATGGAGGGAATTATCTTATCAAAAGTTGATTTCATAGGGCTCAACGCGTTGATTTTGAGTTTGCTTGAAAATAACGATTCCAGCGTTTCGGCCCTTAATCGTCTCAACATGACAATCAAACAGGCGAGGCAGGTTGAGCCTGAACTGATCAGTGGTGACTTGATTACAATGAATACAGTCGCAGAGATCATTTTCATTGAAACGGGCAAATCAAGAATATTCCGGCTTGTTTATCCTGATAATGTAAGCTTACAGGATATTAATCTATCGATACTTACTCCTCTGGGGTGCGCTTTACTAGAGTCGAAAAAGGAACAAATTGTTTCCATTAAGGCCCCTGAAGGCTATCGGGAAGTTATGATTAAAGATATATTATTTCAGCCTGAAGCCTTCGGCGACACTTCGAAACTGTGAATCCAAAGATTCATAAATCACAATTATTTTATCATAATAAAAAATCATATATCTCAGATTTACAGTAGAGTTAAGATAGCGAGTTGCGTTATTTTATGGTCGCTTGCTTTGCTTTTCACGCCATCATGCAACGACAAGATCGAGTACAATCCTTTCGATACTGACATTAAATCGCATGACCTTAACGTCGGCGCATCAGGAAGAATAAACGTGGAGATAATCCCGATCCAGGATACACTGAAATTTGCCTTGTTTTCAGATGTACATGAAAATTACGATGATATGACTTATACTATACAAAGCATTAAAGCTAAACCTGACCTGCAGTTTGCAGTTTCTCACAACTAAATTCTATTAGAGGAAGCCCTAGAATTTTGAGTTACGATAGACTCACGAATATTAATGGACTTTTTGCAGTTAAAAATGTAGAGAGTTTCATTGAGATCAGTTGGAATAATAATCTAGTAACTATTGTTGGATTCACTCAGCTTGGCTCATGCGAGTTTCAAATTATTGCTTGAAAAGACTGCCTAAAGACTGGAAATGGATTTTCAGCCCTTTTACAGCCTACAGAATTTCTTGCTTTAAAATGGAATCCCAAACTCGAAAATTTCAATGGTCAGTCCCAGCACAGGTTTGTTGGAGAGGGCAAACACTCTGTCCTTGGTGCAGGGGTCATCGCTAGTTTAGATATTAATGGTGGTATTTTTCTGAAAACTTAAATCCTTTGGTATTTTTGTGCTGGTGTAAGGGTATTAAATGAACCATTGTCAACCTGGGTTGGACTCGGCCAATCACGACATGGCATCTAAGAGATTTTCAGAGAACAAAAAGCAACCTTTTCGGTCAAAGGACTTGCAATAATATTCTATAGAGGACTAATTCAACAATTAAATTCTAAAAATCACTTCTGGATAGCTCGTACCCACAAGAGAGGGATTAGTTTCCTATGTGATGATAATAAGGCTTTTATGTGGGTTAACATAAACAAGGAGTTTATTTCCGTGAAGTTTTTTAGTGGAAGTAGTACTATAGAAGAATTGGAAAAAGGTACATGGTCAAGCAAAAATGATCACCTTTCAACCCAGCCTTTTAGAATAGAGGATGATACATTGCTAAATCAAGCACTTAATTATGCTTTTCAAGCTTATGGGGTTACAAACGAGTGGAGAAAGAGATAGTTCATTTTTTCTTGCTTTTTTGATCGAAAGTAATTGTATATTATCCTAAGTCATTAATTTTCTTCGATTTAGGAATTAAAAATTTCTACTGGTTCATGGGTATATCCAAAAAGACACCCACAATTGGTCTTGTAAGTGTCTGATTTTATCAGAAATCCGTCCGGCTTTGACCACTCCGGAAGAAGGTCTGGGAATATTTAACAAACATTTGGAAACAATAAGGGTCTGACTCTGGATTTGAATAGCTAATATTATCCGGCAAGTTGGTGTTAAGATTGCTGGCTTTTCCGATGGTTCATTGAATGAATAAATTACTTCTCAAAGCATAAAGAGTTGCCCTTTCGCCTTCTTTAATAATCTCTTTTGCTTTATAAAAGTCGTAAGTACCAAATGATTCCTTTG
Source organism: uncultured Rikenellaceae bacterium (assembly GCA_964633505.1). GTDB lineage: Bacteria > Bacteroidota > Bacteroidia > Bacteroidales > VadinHA17 > LD21. The sequence goes on from CAZWHC010000009.1 coordinate 228,065, forward strand.
ATATGTTTATCAACAAATCTGGTTTATGTTTTTCTAAGGTAAGATCTGATATCTTGCGCATCATGGTGCCAATACTGTTATTTGTAAGATTGAAAATCCCAATATCCTCAGTTTTTTTCGTCGGGATTAAATTGTTGAGTTTTTCTTTTATGAGTTTTATTTGTTCTGAGTATTTGCTGTCAGACAGTTTTTCGGCTTCAGTCAATTTCTTTTCATAAGGGACGGGAGAACTGACATTGACCACAACCAGCAAATCATCTTTATATCGCTTAACCCGATTTACGGGTATCGGATTGGTAAGACCTCCATCAACAAAATAACGATTACTAATCTTAACAGGTTGAAAAACCGTTGGTATGGAAATGGAGGCTCTTATGGCTTCGTATAAATTACCTTCAGTAAAAACAAATTCAGTTTCCTTAATAATATCGGTTGCAACAGCACAAAATGGTATAGATAAATCTTCGATATTCCGTTCGGGTACAATTTGTTTTATTTTGTCAATGACCTTTTTCCCTTTCAGCAATCCTTTTTTACTAATTGAAAAATCGGTCAACCTCAATACTTCCTTTATATCAAGCGAACTAATCCAATCTTCGAATTGTTCAAGTTGCCCCGTGGCATAAATTCCTCCAACCAGGGCACCCATAGAAGTGCCAGCAACAGAAGTTATATTATATCCATTCTGATTTAACACTTTGATTGCCCCGATGTGAGCACAACCGCGGGCACCTCCACTTGATAATACTAATGCTACATTTTTTTTCATTAAGTTGCTGTTAAAAATGGTTTATACCTGCAATGTAAGAAACAGTAAAGCTTGCAAATGTATTATCAATGGAAATTCGAAGATTTAATATCACTATTTTTTAAGGTAAACAAAAATCCATCTTGCTTTGACCGCATCAAAGGGAGGTCCGGGAGTACTTGAATAGCTTTAACTCCCCGATTTATATAAAAGGTGACTCAGGTTTATTTGACTTCGCTTTTTTGGTGGTGTAATTTTGTTCTTGATAACTGACAGAAGAAAATAACTTAATTTATCAAAATCAAAGAATTGACTATGAGACAGGCACAGATAATACTCTTTATTATTGGAGCTGTATCATTGATAGCTTCAGCTTTTGGACTTGGGAAAGACTATGGAGAGACTTTGTACAATGCCGGGATCGCTATATTGCTTATCGATATTGTGTCTTTACAGTTGTGGCCTTTGGCAAAACGCCAGTAAAATAATCCAACCCTGACCACGATCAAAAAGATACAGGCAACGGGCCTTGTTAGTGTCTGAATTTTTCTTCAAAATTCGTCCTCCCCTGACCACTTAATCTACCTTTTGTTTAAACCTGGAAAGAATTTTCTCCAAATCCTGGCACCAAACTGGCACCGAGCTAAGCGTTTTACTGATTTTCACCTGTTTTCATTATTCCTGACAGAAAACCTGGCGGATTTTTTGACACAAAATTCCATTAGAGGATTCAGCTTGTCCGGTGTCGGTTCGACATTTTTATCCTGTTTTTTAAATAAAATTTTTATAAACGTCATATTCTGTCGTACCTTGAGCCTAAGTTTGTAATGGTTTTTAACTTCAAAATTCTCATTATTTGATTGATTTGTTTTTTTCTGAAAATACAATTCCCAAAACTTATGGACCTGATGACTGGCATAAGGATCTTTGATCTTCCTGAAATGCCTAATGAACCCTGGCAAAAAATAAATGAAATTACATAAATCAAAAAAATCAAAAAAATGAAGATCAACTTATTTCTCCTGAATTTCTGTCTGTTGGCAGTATTATTTATTACCGATGCCTCTGCGCAGCAAAAGAAACCACGAATAGGAATTGCCGGAATACAGATTGAAAACAGCGTTTTTATGCCCAACCGGCAGGCTATAACAGGGAGGACGCCTTCTTTGCCAGCATATCTTAGTAAGGATTCACTTATGGGTCAGTCTGCAATCTGGCTTCCTTCTTTAATTGGTGGCGGCAGCGGACGAGGGCCGGTAACCAGAGAATCATTTGAAGCTTTTGTTAATAGTGCGCTTGAGATTATCCGGAGTAATATGCCTTACGATGCATTCTGGTTTTACAATCATGGGGCTTGTAGTGTTGATGGTGTTGATGATCCGGAGGGGGAATTTATGGAGAGAGTTAGAGCTGTAATAGGTAACGATGCCCTTGTTACAACAACAATGGACCTCCACGGAAACGTCTCCTGGCGTGTGGCTCTCTACTCTGACCTTATTACCACATATCGTAAAGCTCCTCATGATGATGCTGTTGAATCACATCGTCGCGGCGTGGTTAATCTGCTTGAGCGATTATCATCCGGAAAGGGACGTCCGGCTTATAAAGCCTGGGTGGCAGTCCCTGTACTTCTCTCCGGAGAGTGGACAAGTACCAGGGTTGAACCTGCCAAATCACTCTACGCAATGGTTCCTGAAGTTGAGTCGTTGCCCGGTGTGGTTGATGCTGGCATTTGGATAGGCTATGTTTGGGGAGACGAGAGACGTAATCAGGGTGTGGTTATGGTGGTAGGTGATGATGAAGGTCAGGTGGAAAGCGGTGCAAAAAAGCTTGCTCAGAGATTCTGGGATGTGCGCCGTCAATTCAGTTTGGAAGCACCAGGGTATCCCCTCGAAAAATGCATTGATCTTGCTGTTGCCAGTAATAAAAGACCTTTCTTAATCAGCGATATGGGCGACAATCCTGGTGGTGGCGGATCAGGCGAGGTGACCTGGACTTTGGCAAGGGTGTTGAAGCGGCCGGAATTTAAGACTCCCTTAGGAAAAAGCCTGCTTTATTGCTCTATTCCGGGAAGCGAAATGGTGGAAGCCGCCCGAAAAGCCGGTATTGGTGGTCAGGCAGAGGCTAAGGTAGGGGCAATGACAGATAATTCATATGAAGGTCCTGTCCGTTTATCAGGTACAGTAATATATGTCAGTCCTGATCATGAGAAGGACCAGCAATCAGAAAGTAAATCACCCCCGAACCGGAGGCTTCCTGACATAGCAATTATTAAAACGGGAAGCATATTTGTAGTTGTGGGAACATCTTCACCCACACCAAACTTAGCAGGTACAGGAATTGATCCTGAGAAAATGGATATTATAATGGTAAAGCAGGGTTATCTTGTGAGTCAGTGGTATAATATGCAGGCCGATTGGGTTATGGCTCTGACACGGGGAAGTGTTGATCAGGATTTTAAAAGTCTCCCTTATAAACGTATTGTAAGACCTATCTTTCCACTAGATCCTGACATGCCGGATCCGGAACTGAATGTTATAATGGTACCATCTGCAAAACAGATGTACGGCAGATAAAAAGTATTCAATTAAATTTATTTAAATCAATTCAAAAAGGAGATACCAATCAGCTGGCATATTAGGAAAGTGCTTTGAAAGAGATCGTTGGTCACTACGCACATAACGATGTTGTGGCATATGAAGATATAACAACCAGGACCTTGGTGTAAAAGCCGGAGACCTTGACCACTTTCAGCCGGTCTTAGGTTCAAAAATATAATCCACATGACAACAGTTATTTACAACCGGATGGAGGTGGTCAATAAACTCCGGCGGAGAATGATCATGTCCACTGGCACATGCACAAAGCAAAAAAAACAGTCCGCTCAAAGGGGTCAATATGCCGGAATGGCAGTCAATATTTGGTTCCAGGGGGGTCAATATTGCCGGAATGGCATACAAATTTGCGCTTTTTTGGGGGTCAGTTTCGCCTGAATGGGGGGTCAATTAATTCTGAACAGGGGGTCAGTTTAAAACTGAATATACAGTCAAAGAACTTTTATATTTAATAGATATAGAAAACTAGGTTTTTCTATACTTGTTAGAATTTATAGATATAGAAAACTAGGTTTTTCTATACTTGTTAGAATTTATAGATATAGAAAACTAGGTTTTTCTATACTTGTTAGAATTAATAGATATAGAAAATTAGGTTTTTCTATACTTGTTAGA
>CAZWHC010000010.1:0-160408 GCA_964633505.1 uncultured Rikenellaceae bacterium
AGGACCTGCAGCGGCAGGGCTCGGTCGTCGCGATCGCTCACCGTGCCGGTCTCCATTCTTTTCTCCGTGACACTGTTTGTATGGTTCCGTTTCCTCCTGAACAGAAAATCGCTGCCTGTAAGTGTTCCCCTGACCTTTTCACTTCTGCTGGTAATAGCGGGTACGGTCACCTCTATATCAACCAGGAGGTCATCAGAGATAATTATCTACAATTCAACGGGATATTCTCCGGCTGCAGTAAGAACAGGACGGAACCTTTTTATTTACAGCGACAGCGCCCAGGCAGGCCCTGAAATAGAGAGACACAGCGCTGTGCTGGGCCTTAAAACCACGATTCACATGGTGAAAAAACTGCCAGTGCTTCTGAATACCGGTGATAAAACCATCCTCCTCACCAATGTCATCAATTTCAACATCCTGTCAGAATCTGAACCTGACATCATAGTTCTGACAGGGAAAAAGCCTTCAATAGCCAGAATAACACAAACGGTTAAAAAGCCCGAAGCTGTAATTGTCACAACCGGGAACAGGCCTTCTGCCCAGGGGGTATGGATATTAAGGTCGCTGAAGAGCGATACCCTTCATTTTATAGCTGATCAAGGCGCCTTTCGAACAAAACTGCCATGACAGAAATGATAATTATTGTATCAAAAAACTTGAGTATTACGGTATTTATACCTTATTTTGTGTTCTTTTTCCACGGTTATCATGAGAATAATAATTGCAGGTGCAGGGGAAGTAGGTTCTCATCTTGCCAAGATGCTTTCGAACGAGAATCATGAAATCATAATTATAGACCCCGAGGACGAAAGGCTTAAGCCTCTTGAGTCGACACTCGACGTTCTCACCTTTCATGGTTCGGCAACCTCGGTAAGGATACTTCAGGAGGTCCTCCGTAAAAAGACCGATCTTTTTATCGCGGTGACCCATTCCGAGGACACTAATATAACATCATCAATCCTTGCAAAGAAGTACGGGGCTGTAAAGACCATCGCCCGGATTGATAATCTCGACTATCTCGACAAATACAATCTTGACTTCTTCAGGGCGATCGGGATCGACTAGCTCATCTATCCCGAGCTTATTGCCGCACGCGAGGTGCTGGGCCTGCTCCAGGAGACAGGAACAACAGAATATATGGAGTTCTCTGGAGGCATGCTCTCGATGTTCGTACAGAGACTCGACGAAAATGCACCCATCCTCAATAAAAGTCTTGAAGAGGTATCAATAACCAACAAAACAGATAAATACCGGGCAGTAGCGATAAAACGGAATGAGAAAACAATTATTCCAAGGGGTAAGGAACATTTCCAGGAGGGCGACCTCGTGTTTGTCATCTCGACCCGTGAAGGCATCGATGAAATGATGAAAACATCGGGTAAGGAGAGTTTTGAAGCCAAGAACATTATGATACTGGGCGGAAGCCGGATAGGTAAACATGTGGCATACTACATGCAGAAGAACTGTTCGGTGAAGCTCATCGATTCCGATCCGGTCCGGTGTGCCGACCTGGCAGAAATACTCGATAACACCCTGATAATCAATGGCGATTGCAGGAACATTGAACTGCTCGAGCAGGAAGGTATCAGCAAAATGGACGTTTTCGTCGCTGTAACCGGAAATTCCGAGATAAATATCCTGTCATGCCTTCTCGCAAAAAATAAAGGTGTCAAGAAGACGATCGCCGAAGTTGAGAATATGGAATATATTAACCTCGCCGAGAACTCAGGCATTGACACGATCATTAACAAAAAGATAGCTGCGGCGAGCAGGATCTTCAGGCATACCACTAACCTGAATGTCACGCAGGTCAAGTATATGACCGGAACCGACGCAGAAGTTATTGAGTTTAACGTAACCGAAGATGCCAGGATCACCAGGGGTACACTGCGAAGCCTCGATTTCCCCAAAGATGCAATTGTCGGAGGCGGTACACGCGAAGGAGTGCCTTTCATAGCTACCGGCGATACTATTATTAAAGCCGGCGACAAAGTGGTGGTATTTACGCTGCCAACAGCCTACGACAGGCTTGCAAAATTCTTTACCTGATAAAAATGGTAAACTTCAGAATAGTTGCCAGAGTCTTCAGCCTGATTATAGTCATCGAAGGCCTGTTTATGCTGCTTGCCGCCGGTGTCGCTCTCATTTATGGAGAACCGGCATCACTCCTTCTGTCAGGTATAATCACCATAATTACAGGAGCACTGGTTTTCACCCCACTCAGGAACGAAGAAAAAATAGCAGGACAAAAGGAAGGATATATCATTATCGCCGGAATCTGGTTACTGTTGAGCCTTTTCGGAACACTTCCTTATCTCCTTAGCGGAACAATTACAAACTTCACTGACGCTTTCTTTGAATCGCTTTCAGGATTCACCACGACAGGTGCAACGGCCATCACTGACGTAGAAACGATGCCACGCGGGATACTTTTCTGGAGAAGTATAACGCAGTGGCTGGGAGGTGTCAGCTTTATAATCATTTCTTTATCGGTTGTCCAGGTTATCAAAACTATCAATATACAACTGCCGCTGACAGACTTTACCGGTCAGGCAGGCGACAGGATACATCCGAGAATAAACGAATCATTGAAACGGATCGTCGCGATATATATCATCCTTACAGCTGTTGAATCAATTCTGCTGGTTATCGGGGGGATGAGTGTCTTTGACGCCCTGTGCCACTCTTTCGCGACCATGTCAACAGGCGGATTTACAACGCATAATGCAGGTATAGGGGCTTTTGATTCTCCCTATATACTGATCATACTTACAATTTTCATGTTTATTGCCGGTACAAGCATGACCATGTTCTACTTCGGGTTGAAGAGAAACTTCATTAAGATTACCGGCAATGAAGAATTCAGGTTTTACCTGATCACCTGCATCGTTTTTACAATGCTCAGCGGGCTGCTTCTCTGGTCAGGACAGGGATTCAGTGCAGGAGATGCAATTATTGAAGGCTCTTTCCAGGCGGTATCGGTAATTACCACTACCGGCTTCTACCATAGCGACTTCTCTCTTTGGGGCAGCCTGATGATACTGCTGATATTTATTATGATGTTTACAGGAGGCACGTCGGGATCAGCCAGCAGTGGACTAAAGATCATAAGGCTGCTTCTCATTACAAAAAATACACGTCATGAAATGAGAAGGATGATACACCCGAATGCTGTATTGCCTGTCAGACTCGACGGAAAAACAGTGCCACAGGCGATCATCAACAACCTTCTGGTTTTCATCACGCTCTACCTGATGATACTTTGCCTGGGCGCCCTGGTGACATCTCTTATGGGCTACGATCTGGTTACATCGTTCAGCACCTCGGCAGCGCTGATGGCAAATATTGGTCCCGGCATAGGAACCTTCGGCCCCTTCAGCAATTATGCCGCAGTGCCTGAAGCCGGAAAATGGTTCTTCTCCCTTCTTATGCTGACAGGCAGGATTGAGCTGTTCTCAATTCTTATCATGTTTACAGCGGGATTTTATAAAAGGTAGCAATAAGGCCGGCACAGAAGAGATCAATATTCGAGCTCACCGAGGCCCTGCCTTACTATCACAGGTTCATCTCCTGTACAGTCAACGATGGTTGATGCCTCATTCTTCCCATAGCCCCCGTCGATAACGATATCGGCAAAATCGCGGTATTTCTCGTGAATCAGTTCCGGATCGGTGGTATATTCAATTATCTCATCAGGATCATGAACTGAGGTTGTTATTATAGGCCTCGACAGTTCCTTAACGATCTCGAGGACGATGCTGTTGTCAGGTATTCTTATCCCAACAGTCTTTTTCCTGTTTTTGAAAAGCTTTGGGATCTGGTTATTTGCTTTGACGATGAATGTAAAAGGACCTGGAAGATTATGCTTCAGAAGCCTGAAGGTGGGATTATCGTGGATTACGGTATATTCCGAAAGCTGGCTCATATCGTGAAATATCAGCGAAAGGTCAGGATTGCGGGGGTCGAGGCCCTTGAACCTGGCTATCCTGTCGATTGCTTTTGTTGCCTTAATATCGCAGCCGATGGCATAAACTGTATCGGTGGGGTAAATCACAATGCCTCCCACTTCCAGGATGTCGACAACCTGGCGTATATACTTAGGATTCGGATTTTCAGGATAAATGCGTATAAGCATACTCTTTTTATCTACACCCCGGGGCTCTCCTCAGGAGAGCGAGGAGGGGGTAAAAAAAGGGTAAGCTACTTATATCGCACCGCTACAACTGCCTACCCTTGCTACCTTCCGATCCTGGGGGAGTTCAGCAGGAGCTGGTCGTATAAGACTTACCCGGTGCAAAGATACATTTTTTTACCTCGTCTGCAAAATTAATATTAAGGGATAATAAAGCACCTCTTTTCATTTTTACACTATATTTGTTTCAAATCAAAAAAACCGGTTCAAAATGGAACAAAAAGTCAATGTATGGCAGGCTAATCTTACAAGTGGGCTTATTCTGGGGCTGTTCGGCATAGTATATACCCTTGTCATGTACTTTCTTGATCTGACATTCAATCAGGTTCAGGGTTATGTCTTTCTTCTTGTGCTGATCGTGACACTTTTTTACCTTGTCAAATCTTACCGTGACAATTATCTTTACGGTTATATCACATACGGACAGGCAGTTGGTGCAGGCGTTGTAATATTCCTTTATTATGCGATACTGATATCGATATTCATGTATCTTCTTTACAAGATTATTGATCCCGACCTTATTTCAAAGCAGCTGGCCATGGCGGAAGATCTGATCGAAAAGAGGAGGATGCCTCAGGAGGCTGCGGATGCAGCGATCAAGTTCCAGAAAAAGTTTGTAAAACCTGAGATAATAGCCATAAGCGGTATATTCAGCAATATGATCACAGGGGTGATAATGTCGCTTATCGTGGCAATTTTCGCTAAGAAGGAAGGTAATCCGTTACTTGATGCAGAGGAAACCAAATAGTAATCCGATGGATCTTTCTGTTGTTATTCCGGTTTATAATGAAGAGGAATCGATCGCGGAGCTTGCCGGCTGGATCGAACAGACCTGCACGGTGAGCAAAATCGATTATGAAATAATCTTCATTGATGACGGAAGCTCCGACTCATCATGGAAAGTGATATCTGATCTTTCTGTTCATAACAGTGCAGTCAGGGGTATTAAATTCCGGAGAAATTACGGAAAGGCAGCTGCTCTGCATTCTGGTTTCATGGAAGCAAAGGGAGAAGTTGTGGTTACAATGGATTCAGACCTTCAGGACAGTCCTGATGAGATACCGGGACTCATGAAGATGATAAATGAGGATGGCTACGACCTGGTCTCAGGATGGAAAAAGAAGAGATATGATCCTTTTATTAAGCGTTTCACAAGCAAATTTTACAACGGCACTGCCCGCCTTTCTTCAGGGATAAAGCTGCACGACTTTAACTGCGGCCTCAAGGCTTACAGAAATGAAGTTGTGAAAAGCATAGAGGTATATGGCGAGATGCACAGGTATATCCCAATACTGGCTAAGAAGGCAGGATTCGGAAGGATCGGGGAAAAGGTCGTTCAGCACAGCCCGAGGAAATACGGAATCTCAAAATATGGGTTCGACAGGTTTATAAAGGGATACCTTGATCTTCTCACAATAGGATTTATTACCAGGTTTGGAAAAAGTCCCATGCATCTTTTCGGCTCTCTTGGGACGCTTATGTTTTTTGTCGGATTTATTATGGCCCTCTATCTTGGAATAAGGAAACTGGTATTTGTCTCAAATAACCTGAGGGCGCCGCTCGTTACCGACAGTCCTTATTTTTTTATAGCGCTTACTGCCATGGTGATCGGGACCATGCTGTTTCTTACAGGATTCCTTGGAGAGCTTATAAACAGGAATTCATCAGAAAGAAACAATTATCTAATAAAGGAAAAGCTTAATATTGAATAGGGACAGGCTCCTGACGCTGCCATTCGGGAGCCCCGTGATCACAGCGCCTTGATAAGCTGTTTCAGCATTATTTTATAGAAGACCTCGGTAATGGAATTTGTCATTTTATTCCACGAAAACTTCTCTTTTTCCTTCTTTACACAATCGCTGAAAGAGGCTTTCCTGTTGTTTTCAAAATAATCAACAATGGCATTGGCTATGCTTTGGGCTTCAGGGTTAACTACATATCCTCCTCTGGCATGGCTTACTGTTTCATTCAGCCCTCCTACATTTGTCACCAGCATGGGTTTGTCGAAATGATATGCTATCTGCGTAACTCCGCTCTGGGTTGCAGATTTATAAGGCTGGACAACAAGATCGGCACCGCTGAAGAAGAGGGCAACTTCATTGTCGGGTATAAAACGGTCGAATATTATTATTTCATTTTCACGTCCCGATTTCCTTATCAAATCCAGATAAGGAGCTTTATCCTCGTAAAACTCACCGGCAACTATCAGCTTCAGTTTCTTACTCTTAAGCCTGGCATCAGAGAATGCCCTGATAAGCAGGTCGAGCCCCTTGTAATCCCTGATAAATCCGAAGAACAGAAGATATGAATATTCAGGATCGAGTTTTAGAGCCGAAAGGGCTTCATTTCTTGTCAGTTTCCTTCCGTATGTATCAAAGACCGGATGCGGAGTGACGCAAACCGGTATATCGTTCCTGAAGTCCTCGACCTCATCTTTTACCGATTCCGAAAGTACAACAGCGCCGTCGATGCTTTTCATGAAAAATCTTGTAAGGAAAGAATCGCCCGGACGTTTTTCATGAGGTATCACGTTGTCGATTAATGATACTACAACGGTATATTTGTTCGATCTTACAATTCTTGCGATGGTCCCAAGACAGGGTGCAAGAAATGGTATCCAGTATCTTACAAGAAGGATATCAGCTCTTTCTTTTTTTATTCTGATTCCTGTTTTTATCCAGTTAAGTGGATTGATTGAATTGAGTTCGCGTACTATCTTTATATCGTCAGGAGGAGGAGAATCGGTAAACTGTGTCTTCCCGGGGAATAAGAATCCGGGATATTGCAGCTTAAATGTGCGTATATCGACATCCTTGCATTCTGATATAAGCTGACGCGCAAGCCTTTCATTAAAAGTGGCAAGACCTCCTCTGTAAGGATATGCAGGTCCGAGAAAGGTAATTTTCATCAATCAGAAAATAATCGGTAAAAATATAAAATCAGTTTTATTTACCCTGTGATTCAGACTTATATTTTTCCATGAATCTCCTGTACAATTGTTTATGTTTATTGTCGAGGCTTATATTCCTGCCTGCTATAAAGGCATACTCAACATTATTTGTCATCATATCAAGAAGATCACCTGAAGAAACCACAATGTTTGCATCCTTACCTGTTTCAAGGGTCCCGGTAAGATCATCAATCCCAAGTATCTTTGCATTGTTGGCTGTGACGGTCTGCAAAGCTTCCTCTTTCGAGAGTCCGTAGGCAACCGTCTGGCCGGCAACAAAAGGAAGGTTATATCCGTAAGCCTGATTTTCATAGGTCAATCCGGTAAGAATACCCTCCTTCATAAACATTGCAGCTAGTTTAAATGGAAAACGTGTATCACTGTCTTCATATTTTGGAAGAGAATGAATATGGGCAAGAATTACAGGAATTTTGTTTTCTTTAAGGAAATCCTTCACTGCCCAGGCAGATTCATCGGCATTTGTCAGTACAATATTTTTCACGCCGTGTCTTTGTGCGAATGTTATTGCCGAGATAATGCCGCCCGGTTCAGGTGCATTCACATAAAGCCTTCTGGTTCCGTCAAAAAGTCCTTTAAGCGCATCCAGACGTAAATTTTTATCAGCCGGATCGCTGATCTGTGAATATGCAAAAGCATCGGAAAAAATCTTTTCAAGCTGCTCCACATTCTTATCGTACTGGCTTTCTCCAGAACCCTGTGAAAGCCCCGGAATATCATAATCTCCCCTCCTTCTGGCAGGCGCCTGTTTCCTGGGCCATCCCAGGATTATTCCTTCATCGGCTTTGTAAAGTGCATCCATCCAGTTCCAGGCATCAAGCTGAACAATACTTGATGTCCCGGGCAGAAGTGTTCCGCCGGGGACGATCTGGGCTAAAAGGACGCCATTTGACCTTACAACAGGGATAACATGAGAATCGGTGTTATAAGCCACTATCGATCTTACATTAGGATTAAGTTCCCCAAACTCCCGGTTGTCGACAGTAACGTCGACTCCGCTGATTTCGATGAGACCGAGACTGGTATTTGGGAAGATAAGACCCGGATATACCTGTTTTCCCCTGATGTCGATGACCTGGTATCCTGACCGGTCTCCCTTAAAATTGCCGGCGCTTCCTGCAAATGAAATTTTTCCTGCCGAAAATGCGACAATTCCGTTTTCAATAACCTCCCCTGTTCCTGTATGTATTGTACCGCCTTCGAGAATCACAGGTATTGACTGTTTCGGAGCCACAACCGGACTCTGGGCTGCTGCAGTCATAAATACTGTCAGCGTTGTAAGTGCAGTGTAAAATAATCTCTTCTTCATCTTCTGGGGGAATTTGGCATATCAGATACTGGCTGACGTGATGGCTCACGGAGGATAAGTGCTATTATCCTGTTCCTTTCCTCATCAATTTGCTTTTTAAGCCTGGCATCAGTTTCTTCATCAAAATAAACAGTGCCGTCAATTATTGTCGTGGAAGCCCTTGAATAAACTGAGAGGGGATTACCTGTCCAGAGGACCAGATCGGCATCCTTCCCTGCTCTGATGCTTCCCATTCTGTCGTCGATATGAAGCATTTTTGCCGGGTTAAGTGTCACAAGTTTCAGCGCCATCTGTTCATCAATGCCTCCGTATTTTACTATTTTCCCTGCTTCCTGGTTAAGCCTTCTTCCCATTTCGTCGTCATCGGAATGAAGGCATGTCAGCACGCCCTGGCTAAGCAGCACTGCTGCATTATATGTTATTCCTTCATAAACTTCATATTTATAATCCCACCAGTCGGCAAAGACCGAGGCGCCGGCATCATTTTGCTTTATCTGGTCGGCCACTTTATAGCCTTCATTGAAATGTATGAGCGAATTAACTTTAAGACCGTAGTCTTTTGCCAGGTTCATGATCATTGTGCCTTCCGACTGCACATAGGTGTGACATTCTATATAACTCCGTTTTTCAAGAACATCAACAATAGGATCGAGTTCCAGATCGCGGCGGGGAGGTATTTTCCCTACTTTTTGAGAAGGTTTGAGTGCGTTCCATTCCTTCCATTTCCTGTTATAGTCGATAGCCCTGTTATATGCATCCCTGATAATCTGATCGACACCCATTCTGGTATTTGGGTAGCGGCCGGTATTGCGCTTCACATTTTCGCCAAGGGCATGTTTAAGAAATCCGGGCTGGTTTTCGATCAGGAGTTCTCCTGCAGAATGCCCCCATCTGTGTTTTATCAGGACTGACTGTCCGCCAATGGGGTTTGCGGAACCATGAAGTATGTGTGCAGCTGTGACACCTCCTGAGAGCTGTCTGTAAATGATGGGGTCTTCAGGATTTAAAACATCCTCGATCCTTACCTCCGATGTAATAGCCTGGCCTCCTTCATTGGTTGCGTCACTTGCTATATGGGAATGCTCATCAATGATCCCGGGAGTCAGATGCTTACCGGTTCCGTCAATTATCCTCACTCCTTCTGCCCTCAGATCTTTCCCCACCCTGGCAATTTTGCCATCCATTATCAGAACGTCTGAATTCTGAAGTATACCTTCTTTTTCGTTTGTCCAGACAGTCGCATTTTTTATCAGCATGTTTTCTCTGACAGGGAGTTCAGGCCTGCCATAGGCTGAAAAGGGTAATAAGATATTCCCGGTCGCGGGTATTGGCTGCTGTGAAGATGGTTTGGTTTTATCGCCAGTGTCAGGTGAAGTGAACTCTGCTGACCATTTTATCCAAAGTCCGCTGTCGAGCTGACCTTCGCCTTGAAAATTCCTGCCTGAGATATATCCTGCAAGACGGTATTTAATGCGGTCCCTGTCAAATGATATACTGACAAGATCCCTGTCGCGTGAAAGAGTTGCGCCTTTCAGCTCAATAGTGTCGGAGCTGATTTTTACTGATGGTTTGTCGGGTGTTCCGGAAACAGACATTTTATATTCCATGGTACCGGCCGTCAGCCTGTAATTTCCACGTATGTCTTTAATTCTCAAATCAACAAACCGGTATGGTACTCCCTGAACCCAGTTTTCATATATTATACAGCCTTCTTTAAAAATATCTCCCGATGTTATGAGGAAATTTGCCAGCATGTTTTTCTTCAGAGCGCCAACAAGGTCCGATACATTTAAAAGCGAAGCCGGAGTGTATGTCAGGGCTTTAAGGGCTTCGGATTCAGGAAGGCCGTATTTTATGGATTTCCGCAGGTTTGCAAGAAATTCGCTGCGGCGTTCAAGTCCTGCCGATGTAATGCTGAATGTTATACCCTCTTTTGAGAGATAAGCAAGATTAGCCGGGGCCATCTCATAATGCTTCAGTGTAGTCAAAGGCACTGCCATTGCATTATATGGGTCTTTTACATCGGGAGCTGAAGGAAATCTCACTGGCACTATCAGTCTGGCGCCCGACTTTTTTATATCAGCAAGAGACTGGTATTCATCTCCGGCGCCTTTGATTATATAATTGACATTGAACTCCCTGCCAAGTTTGCATACACGCATAACCTCGAGATTGTCTGTTACTTCAAAAACCTGGGGAAGAGTCATATTCAGGTTAAAGGCTTCCAGTCCGTTATCGTGAAAATACCCATTGGGAAGTTGTTTGTACCATTGCGCGTCATAGTTCAGCTGTCTGAGCAGAGCAATGGCACCGAACTGCGACATGGGATACATATCGGCTGACCGGCCGCGCGAGAATGAATAATTAAATGAAGCCTTATCCCTGATGATTATATTATTTGCCTTGCCATCGCCGGTTGTTACAAGGGCTGAAGTGCCTCTCGCCAGGCCTTCCGGTTTAAATGTAACAACAGCTCCGAATCCGGCCTGCCTGTATTCCCCCGATGTTTTTGAATCGGGGATGAATTCGGATGAAACATTGTAGGCAGCGTTTATGCCATCGTTCCAGTAATCAGCAATCCGTGACTCGGAAGTCTGCGTCATACCCATCATCCTCATGAGCTGTGAGACATTCATACCCGCTCCGGGTATGGAAGTTTCCTGTGATCCGGCCTGTGCCTTTACACCGTAACTGGCAGCATAAGTGTCAACAAAGGAAGGATAAACAGTAAGTCCGGTAAGGTCAGTAATTATGGTGCCTTTCGGAAAGACAAGGTTTTTGCCGATCTCCGCTATCCTTCCTTCTGAAACCAGCATATCGGCATTTTCGATCGTTGTAAGATAGTCGACAACTATACGGGCGTTTCTGAACCCATATACAGCTAACCTTGTATCACTGACGCCGTTAACAGGGAAATTATCCTTCTGACCAAAGGCAACCAATGGAAAAAGGTACAATAAAAGCAGGAGATGTTTTCTCATATTTAAACAATTAGACCAGGATATTCAGAACCTTTTCAGGAATCAGGATTCAAAATTAAGATAATCTTCAAGGTATGCAAATCGTGGAGCAAGTTTCCCATTTCTCAGGATTGTGGCCCTTTCAACCATGGGATGTCGCGGATCTGTGAAAAGATAATGCAATACAGTGCCCATCAGTTGTTTCCCGAAGCCAAGGGAAGCATCGCGCGGAAGTTCTCCCGGGAGATTGTCGATAGCCATAATTGTAATATTCGTTGGCCTTGTAAACGGAGGTTCCTCAATTTCAAGATATGGATTGTAGCCGTAAAATGGATCGGAGATTGTTGTAGGCCGCATGGTGGATGGTATCGGGCCATTAATATCACAGCTGATATCGGCTATAACCGAGATCCTGAATCTCTCCTTTTTCATGTCGTCGCGCGAGAAGAATGACGGGGAGAGCGGATCCCAGTAGTGACCAGTGATGAGAATATCCGTAACTTCCGTAAATGGAAGGAATACAGATTCGTAATCTTCAGGATGAGATACGTAATTACCAAAATCGAAAGGCAGCCCCTGTTTATGGCGGTTATAGTGTTCGGGACCGATCTGGCAAACCACCGGGACGTCGAATTCGCGGTGGAGGAAATCGTCGGGATTAACCTGGACTATATTGCAAACACTCAATGTTTCAAGGGCGCCGCCGGCCACCCTCCCGGTGCCGGTAAGGAGTATCTTCAATCCGGGCTTTAGTTCAATAAGCCTCAATCCGGCCCACATCTCATCAAGATCGCGGCATTGATATGCAGGTTTAAGCCTGAACCTGTTGGTTCTTATTCCGCGGGCTCTCAATGCATTATAAGCGCCCACAATACCTGCCCACCTGCCGAAGGCGACGACTCTCTCGCCCTTTTCGGAAGCCAGGTATTCATAATCGACAAGCGAAATATCTCTTTCTGCCATTTCTCTGAACATCTCGCGGTTATGAGGCTGACGTTTTGCCACATGGGCAAAGAATATATAAGTTTTCCCGGGTATCAGTGTTCTTTTATCAACTTCCTTTACCCCCATCAGGATATCGCAGTCGCGAAGATCTTCCTTCATTGGAATGTCGAGATACTCATATTCTTCGTTGGAATAACATCGAAAGTCGCTTGGCTGGACAAAGAACTCTACAAATGGATAAAGCTCCTGAAGTGTTATTATCTGTGGAGGAGTGAGTGGCACCCTTCTGTCGGGCGGATTTTTTGTTTCTCTCAAAATACCTATTCTGATTGTCTTTTCCATAGATCAGCGATTGGAATTACAATCAAAATTAGCAAATCAGATAAGATTCTTTCGTGAGAAAAATCAGAGCCGGTTCATTTTTTTTAAGGAAAAGATTAAAATGAAAGCAGAATGGAGAGTTCCGGCAAATCATTACCTTTAAACTCATATTAACAATTTCAAAACAAATCAATATTTAAAATGAAAACTAATATGATAATTCGATTATCGGCCGGAAGACTGATGGTTGTCAGTATGCTGGTATTCTTTACCCTGGCATTCCCACTTAAAGCACAACAGGACAAGAAGGTAACCGGATCGATAATCACCGAAAAAGCCTTCCCTTTCATTTCAATGATAAGGGAAAACAAGGACCTCATGAAAATCACAGGTAATGATCCGGTATTGAAAAAACAGGTTCTGAAACAGAGGGAAAAAATTACAGCCTCCTTGAAAGAATGCGGGGATGCCGGCTGCCTGGCTTCGTCAGTGCAGTTCGAACCGGGGGACATTAATGCAATTGGCAATGAACTGGTAAAGCTTTATACTGAAAAAGCTGAATTCAGACAGTTTATTTCGAAACTGAAGGATTCGGATTATTACATTGTGTATGAATCTGACTTTGACACGTCATTTGTAAGAACGGTCTGGAAATCGGTTGCAGCCGGCATTAACCAGGCTCTTGGTGTTTATATTAAAGGTGACAGGCCGAGGTATTTCAATATAGATGCTATATCATTTGTGCCTGGTGATGAGAAATTCCTTTCCATTATCAGGAATGATCTGAGGAAAGAACTGGATAACAGGGAAAACTCTTCATTTTTTGATATTCCGATTAATATGGTGGTAAATGCCATGCTGGTTAATGAGAGAGATGAAGCAGCCAGGTACGAACCATTGACAGAAGGAATGAATAAAGATCCATTTGAAAGTATTTCCGGAATAAACTGGGACAAATATAACTACAGTGTGTTACTTGTACCGGGAGAGGGACCTTCTGTTGAAGGTGTGAATATTGATCCCAAAAGCATCAACAGGTGCAAGCTGGCTGCACAGAAATATAATGAAGGAGTCGTTCCCTTTATTCTTGTTTCAGGAGGGCATGTCCATCCAAATAAGACTCCCTACAGTGAAGCAGTGGAAATGAAGAAATACCTTGTTAATGATTTGAATATTCCCGGCAGGGCTGTGATTATTGATCCTCATGCAAGGCATACCACAACGAATATGAGGAATGCAGCCAGGATTGTCTATAAGTTCAACCTTCCGGCCGATAAGAAGATTCTGATTACTACCGATTCGCTGCAGAATGCCTTTCTCCTTAATATGGAAAGACGGTTTAAAATGGAATTGGGCTGTCTGCCATACAGGGATCTGAAGAAACTTGATGTAGAATCGAGTGAATATTATCCTGTTAGAAACACGTTGCAGGTAAATTCTCTCGATCCTCTCGATCCCTGATAATTTGAATGGATGGCCTGATTTTTGAGAAAGATTTCGCAGTTCTCAGGCAATGTTGTATCTTTGTGCTTAGGTGCAAGACACAGGATTCAGGACGCAGGGAATTAAGCAACTTTCTGGCGTGAGTCTTTTGCCGGGTGCCTTATGCCATCTTTGGGGCTGACATGGTTTTGACAGCATGAGGGGTGGTATGCAAGCATGCAGGATGTGGTGACGCGTTCCTTGAACAGTGTTACAAAACAATAACTGGCGAATCTAATTACGCTCTCGCTGCTTAATTAATCTCAGATTAATGAGCTTTATCCCGATACATGTATCGGGACGGGACGTCTCCCGGGCGGTCATGCCCTGATCCAACCCGATAAGGAGGCGCACGCAATCCGGGGCTAGTCTGAAGAGGGTTCCTCTCTGACGGCGAAACAATAAGGGACTAAGGGCATTTTAGGTTGTTCTGCAGCTGGGATGTCACGAAAATCAAGCAGGACTAAGCATGTAGAAAACATATGGTCTCCATGTTTGGACGCGGGTTCGAATCCCGCCAGCTCCACCCCAACTCCACATTACTCCAGTGTGGAGTTTTTTTTACTCCTACTGAAGCGCAGGTATTATCAGGCGTTTACCATTATCAATGCATCGAAAATTTCATATACTATGGAAACGCAATACTTCTCCTGCGCAACACACTATTTATCAAAATTTAATGGAACGCTATTATTGTTGCAACACCAACCTGAAAGGTCAAAATTGATACTCAGGCTTTTCAATAAAATTCTTAACACTACCTGTCATTTTGGATATTAAGGATATTGAGCCGTGCATACAATAATTCATTGTACCTGCTTTTCATTTCTTTCGATAAAAAACTAATATCAATTAGTTCTTTCCATTTAGGAATTGATGAAGAGATCGTCCCAAGAACAGTCTCAATACTTCTGGGAGTCAGTTCACATACTTCTTTTCCAAAATAATCAACCAGAATGCTTCGCGTTAATTTTTTCTTTTTGCCTTTTAAGGGTAATGCAATTTCTTCTTCTTGCTTCTTATACTCAATTGTAGAATTTACAAGGTCGTAACATGGGGAAAGCATAACCTTATTATCTTTAGTTAAAATTGAGAAATTCTTAAGATGCATATCTTCATTTCCGATTAGAAAATTAAACATTACCAGTTTAAAAAGTTTTACCTTTTCAATTGCAGGGAAAGTACAATATGTATCTACTAAGTTAACAATCCGTTCCATACTATATTCATACTTTGTATCTCTGTTTAAACCAGCCAGCTGTGCAAAATCTTCTACTGCAACTTTATCATTTTGCCCCTTTCTGTCGAAGCGTTTGATAAAGTACGTTAAGGTGTTGTCTTTTGACCAAATTAAACCGTGCAATGGAATTTCCAAACCAATCTCATCTGCAAGCCTCATAGTCAGGTCTTCATTCTCAGGCATTTCCGCATACAAATGATGCTGTGGTTTAAAAATATATCTTCCTCCTTTGTCAACAATATCAAATTTTTCTTCTTTGATATTCAATTTTGCACTTAATTTCGGTTGTACACCCTGGATAGACATCTTTGATGCACGATTATAAGCCTCTATTCTCTGCTCTTCTGCAGTATATTCAAGGTCTTTCAGTGATTTTAATTCAGTTGACAAGAGTCTAAGTCCTGCAGTACTGTAACGATTATTTCCACAAGGTATATATGCAATCGGGCAAAGGTTCATTCGATAACTTCTTTTACTGTAACAACTCCAACCAAATCCTCTCCAACAGCAATTAATTGGGAGAAATAATCATACTTATCAATTTTTTTAATCTTTAGCAATCCATCCAACTGGATTCCTTCAGGTAGTAACCCATCAAAAAATGGTGGAAAGCTATCGAATTTATAGACCTTTTCCCTTGTTGGCATTGTTCGTGAAATTTCAAGACCGTCATATCCCTCAAAGTACTCAAATACATACTCTTTCCCTGGTTTTAATTCAGTCAGAATACCAGCCTCAACCCCTTTTGCATAAACTTTAGCCTTTCTCATTTCCATTGTTTTGTAAGGACTCCATTAAAGGACTTGTTAATATTATTTTTATATTCAACACTTTGAGAATCTTACGTAAGGTATCCAATTGAACCGATTCCTTTCCTTTCTCAATATCATAAATTACGGTTTTACCTACTCCTGCAAGTTCCGCTAACTGTACACGGCTTAATTTGGATGCCTTTCTATGCATCCTTATTACTTCTGCTAATTCTTGTGTCTGTGCCATATTTTACCTTTATAGCGGTAAAATTAAACTTTTTATTTAAAACCACCAAGCAATTGGTTATTTTTTACTGCTATGACAGTAATTATTGACATATTACTCACTTTATAGATGGAAATCCGGCCATTTTACTGCTAAAACGGTAAATTAAAGGCATTAAGGGTTTATTATGTATGTAAATCAAGGGTTGAATCTTTATAAGTTATAACATATAAAACATTGAATGTCTATAATATATATGTTTAGCCCATTATAAGCCCTGAGAATTAATATCTTAAGATTAATTTCCCTGGTTATGTCCATAAGCATGATTCCCAGGGTAAAAGAATCCAACACAATGGGTTTTCTTATTGTTAAACACAACTATTTTATATACTTAAAACTTTAAATCCGCCATGCTATAAAATAAAAAAATTAATAATTTTGTTTCGGGATATTCCGAAATGAATTTATAATGGCTGTGAAATCAAAACCAATAACAGATAATCAGAAGAAAATAGCACGTTATGGTAAGGCTTTGTCTAACCCGACACGTGTTTTCATACTTGAATATCTGGCAGAGAATCTCAATAAATGTTGCTATAGCGGTGATATGGCAGAGATTCTTCCTATTGCCCGTTCAACTTTATCCGGACACCTGAAAGAACTGAAAGAAGCAGGTCTTATACAGGGTGAAATAAACCCGCCATATATAAAATACTGCATCAATCCTGAAAACTGGGAAGAAGCAAGGCTGATATTCGCTAAATTCTTCATGAAGTAAAAAAATTTAAATATATGTTTCGGATAATCCCGAAATATTAAAATGTAAGAATATGGAAATCAAAATTTTGGGCTCTGGATGTGCAAAATGTAAATCACTGGAGAAACTGACCCGTGATGTGGTTGAAAAAAATGGAATTCAAGCCACTATTACAAAGGTGGAAGATATTACTGAAATCATGAAATACCACATCATGGCTACTCCTGCATTGGTTGTTAATGAGAATGTCGAAATAAAGGGTCGTGTGCCATCGGCTAAAGAAATTCTGGCTGTATTGTTAAAGTGTTGCTAGTTAATGGTTGCAGGGTGCAGGTAAAAAATATTAAGATGCAGAGTGTGAGATACCGGGTAGATAATTTTTGCTTGATCAACTGAATATTTTATGCATTTAAAAGTAAATCCATTTAAAAGGATAATTGCTCCACTTGTGTTGTTTCCAGCCTGGATTTTGATTTATAATTTTTTACACCCTGCGACTGACTGGCTAATTGATGATGCTTTGGGCATGACCGCAGGCTCTCACCTGACCGAAGCACTAAGATTTTTTGTTTTTGAAGTTCCGAAGGTCTTATTACTCCTGACACTGATAATTTTTCTTGTAGGTATTGTCCGTTCATATTTTTCACCTGAGAAAACACGAAAAGCACTCGAAGGAAAGTCACTTTTCACTGGTAATGTTCTGGCATCAATGCTTGGTATTGTTACCCCATTCTGTTCCTGCTCTGCAATTCCACTGTTTCTTGGATTCGTAGAGGCTGGAATACCAATTGGTGTTACTTTTTCATTCCTAATTGCTTCCCCCATGATTAACGAGGTCGCAATAGTTCTACTTTTCGGTATGTTCGGTTGGAAGACTGCTGTAATATATGTTGTGTCGGGACTGGTTATTGCAATAATTGCAGGATGGGTTATTGGTAAACTAAACCTTCGCCATTGGGTTCAGGATTGGGTTTACCAGTCTCAATTCGGCAATTCTGATTCTGAGGGTGAAAAAATGAAATTTACTGACCGCATTCAGTATGGCTATAATACAGTTAAAGAAATTGTAAGTAAAGTCTGGCTATACGTTGTTATTGGTATTGCGATAGGTGCTGGGGCACATGGATATATCCCGGAGGATTTCATGGTTTTATTGATGGGCAAGTCGGCCTGGTATAGTGTCCCACTATCGGTAATTATTGGAATCCCGCTATACTCAAACGCCGCAGGAATCATACCGATAGTTTCGGTACTGATTGAAAAAGGGGCATCACTTGGAACCGCACTGGCATTTATGATGGCTGTAATCGGTCTTTCCCTTCCGGAAATGATCATTCTGAAAAAAGTTCTGAAAGTCCAGTTCATACTGACATTTGCAGGGATAATGGCAGCAGGAATAATGTTGGTTGGTTTTCTTTTTAATGCAATCATGTAATGACCCAAATAAATACTTAAAATATACCATTATGAAAACTGTTGGCTTTATCGGTGGTGGACGCATTACCAGAATCCTGCTCAACGGATTTAAAAATGCCAATGTTACGTTCGGAAAAATCTTTGTCTACGAAACTAATGAAACAGTACTGAATGCCCTGAAGAAAGATTATCCTCAAATCGAAAGTTCAGGCACTGACTCATCTGAGGCTTCATCTGCAGATTGGGTATTCGTTGCACTACATCCGCCAGTGCTGATAGAAACATTAACCACAGTTAAGAATTCCATCAGAAAGGATGCTCTGGTGATATCGTTAGCACCAAAAATTACCATTGACAAAATCAAATCTGTACTTCCTGATGTGCAAAATCTTGCCCGCATGAATCCGAATGCAGGAACTTATGTAAACAAAGGCTATAATCCTGTCTTCTTTGCTATGTCTGCTGATGAAAGTATTGTAAATGAATTCCTTAAAACCTTTGAAAAGTTGGGCAAAGTACCTGTTGTCCCGGAGAATCAGATTGAAGCATATGCAATGATAAGTGCCATGGGACACACCTATTTCTGGTATCAGTTGCAGCAACTTAAAGAACTGGGATTGTCTTATGGCTTGTCAGAGAGTGAAGCAAATGAAACAATTTCATCAATGCTCAGGGGTACAACCGAGACACTTTTTAATTCTGGATTGAATTATGATAAGGTAATTGACCTTGTACCGGTGAAACCAATGGCGGAACATGAAAACACAATAAGACAGTACTACAAGACATGCTTAAATGGTTTATATCAGAAAATTAAGCCTATGTAATCTGGATTACATTTTATTAAATTACAAATTCATCCAGCCATGACATTTTTCAGGCATGGATTCGTTAGTTCAGGTTTTCTTAATCTCAATGCAAGTGAGGCATATAAAGAGGCTACAGAAAACAATGCCATTATTCTTGATGTAAGGGAACTTAGACTTATCGGTTATAAAAATTTTGACGTACCAAAAGTGATTAATATTCCAAACAGCACGCTGGCAGAGAATTACATCAATATTCCTACAGATATTCCTCTTATTGTTGCTGATTCTGTTGGACTACGAAGTCATGAAGCAATGGTCTTTCTTCAGAGCAAAGGATTTTCGAATATAGCAAACCTTGCTGGTGGAATTGTGGATTGGGAACGTGATGGACTACCTCTCAAAAAAGATATTACCGAACAGTTAGATGGTTCTTGTGTTTGCCAGTTGAAACCAAGGCATAAGAAGTAGAGAAGTATTAATAATAATTAGCAAGAATGAAAGTTTTAATTCTTTGTACTGGAAACAGTTGCCGCAGCCAGATGGCTCAGGGCTTCCTTCAGTCATTTGACAGCAATATCCAAGTTTTTTCTGCCGGAACTCAACCTGCTTCCAAAATAAATGATAAAGCCGTTGCTGTAATGAAAGAAGTCGGTATTGATATCAGTTCCCATAAACCAGAATCGGTTGAAAAATACATTGGTGAGGCTTGGGATTATGTTATTACCGTCTGTGATGATGCCAACGAAACCTGTCCGGTTTTTGTGGGCAAAGTGACGCACCGACAACATTTAGGATTTGAAGACCCGTCAAAGGTAACTGGTGCCGATGAATTTATCCGGGCTGAATTCCGAAGGGTAAGGGATGAGATCAGGAACAAGTTTTATGAATTATATATCATACAGATAAAACCACAATTATGAATTCTTAAGGTTTAAAACTGATAGTAAAAGAAAAATATGGAGAGATAGCCAAAGGGTCAGAGAAGCAAGATAAGCCTTCATAATAACTCCCAGGAATCCTAAAGTGAACCATATAGTTTCCGTGATTTTCAATTATATCCTTTCGGCTATCGCAACAGCGTCGGCAACATACTTTTCACACAGTTTTTCGAATAACCCCTGGTCGATTATTTTCTTATGATCATCAGGGTCATTCATGTCGTGGCCTTCGAGTAACTCCCTGCATGATGTTGAACCATGTTGTTTTATAAATTCCTTAAAAAACTCGCGGGTTTTCTCGTAGGTGAGCTGTTTTTTTTCTTCAGGATCGCCAACAGCTTTGCCATATTTCAATCCAAGGGCCATAAGCGCACCAGTCACAGCGCCGCAGGTAATTTGCTGGCGACCCATGCCTCCTCCGAAAGCACAGCTTATTTTCAGGCAATCGTTTTCAGATAATCCATAATCTGTCCCAAATACCGTAAAAACCGACTGGGAACAATTGAATTTATTCCTGAAATACTCGAGCGCTTTATCTGATCTGTTCATAATTGTGATTTTAATTTTTTTATTTACAACTTAAATGAACTCCTCATTGATTCCGCTTTCCAACCTGCCACCGGCAACCAGTAACCAGCACCCGGTAACACCTTCCTAAAAATACAGATTTTAATTTTAATCAACCGGGAACTATCGTTGGTCAAAATAAGATCTTCAGTCTGATTATTTAACCTTTTTTAATCAAAACCCTGTATAGTATTGATTATTTGTCATCTACAATAATCTCAGTTAAACATAACATGCTTTGTGTCATAAATCGTCTATAAATTTTGTTAATATTTTGACCAACCAGATTTTTATATTGACAAACAGGTATTTTCTGATGACGATCAGGCAAAAGAATATTGTTTAAAACAGACATGTCTGCCCGTTTATCCGGTTATCACATTCTTAACGCTTGAATGCTAAAGGCAATATTGTTAATTTTACAACGGATTCTTAGTATCCCGTTGATGGAAAGGCAGACTGCAATAGATAAGACCGAACAAATAGGTTTTCAATCCGTTAATGCTGATACTGGGGGAAAGAGTGTTTTAATGGATGATTATCAAAATAATCCTGTATTTGAAAGTCTCCTTGCCGAGGGCGGTGAGAATTTTTATCATTATATAAGATGGCTCGGCCTCGACAAAGATCATAACCTGATGATTCTCTCTTCGATACATCATTATTATTACGATTTCAACGACCTCAAGGGAGTAAAAATACTTGTCAATCTTAAGAAGCTTAACCAGATAAATCACGTCGATACCTTTCTCAACAATGTTGGCAGGGTTCTGCCCGATAAAGCAAGGTTCATCGGATGTTTCCTCGACAACAAGATCCGAGGGGGTATTGCAGTTCCCTTTTATATGTCGTTCAGATGGCTCTCGGGGCTCATCAACCTTTTCGACTCGAAATCCGACAGGTTTATGTCAAGAAAGGATGTTATAAATCTTCTTGAAACACATAATTTCAGCATCCTCGACATCACTGAAATTAGCAATATCACATATTTCTGCGCTGAAAACAGCAAGAAATAATCCTGGTCAGGGAATTTTAATCAAACAGTTAATGCATTTCGTCAAAACATTTGAAGTTACTCGCTTCTATGGCATGCACAATATTTAAAGTTGCTGTAAATCTGAATATTACTTCCATTACAGTAAACCTGTTTTATCTTATTATCTTAATCTGTTTGTAAATTCAGTCTCAAATTTGACCTGGGCGCCTTTTTCTTTTACCAATGGATAATATCATATGATTTATGATGGAATTTCACTGACAAAGACTCCGTCAATTAAACGCAAATGCCCATTAATTGGACTCCATCCACTTGACAGCCATTTATATTATGGATACTTTTACCTGATCAATAAAACACCGAAAAATGGAAAATCTATCCTCAATGAAAAATACACAGATCAGGATTCATAATTCCGGGCCAGAAAACGGACGGTTTCTGTTTGGAGACAACCAGGGTGTCAATAATCCGGTGCTGAAAAACATTCTTTCAGAGGGAGGTGATGATTTTTACAATTACCTGAACTGGATAGGTCTTTCAAAGGATCCCAACCTTATGGTACTTTCCTCAAATCACCATTATTATTATGATCACAACGACCTGTTGGGGATTAAAACTCTTGTCAACATCAAAAAGCTTAATCTTGTAAGGCATCTTGAAAGTTTTCTCCATATTCTTTACAGGATTTTGCCTGCAAAGGCATATTTTGTAGGCTGCTTCAGGAACTGCAGTCAGAATGCCGTTTCATCGCGACTCAAGGATACGCCGGGATACATAAACGGCATCATGAATATTTTCAATGCCGGCAACGAAAGAAGCCTCACAAAACGGGGTGTCACAAAGCTTCTGGAGGAGCACCGTTTCAAGGTTATTGACATAACAGATATTAACGGTCTGACATATTTCTGGGCCCAGAGCATAAGGCGGCAGGGAGAATAGAAAAATTTACAAACAATTCCTGCAAACTATTGTTATTAATTAAATTTGCATTGCAATCTTTGGAGAAGAGAATTTTAAAAATAAACTACTGTTTTCTGAGTTAATAAAGCATGGATATTTTCAACACCTTGATCCGTCTCAGAGTAATTCCATTTCTTGAAAGATGGAATCTTATCAATGTCATTCTGGGGGCTATTGACATATTGGCCATTGCTTTTGCATTCCAACTTGCATTCTTGTTTAACTATTACGGAGAAGATGCAGGGATTTTCTTTTTCCAGAGAAGAGACCTGACATTGATCTTTTTAGCAATACTCCCGATCTGGCTTCTTACTCTTTATATAATAAACGCAACTGAGATACCAAGAACGAAAAGATACCGCACCCTTATTTTTGAATATATACAGTCGGCAGTTGCCGTGAGCGCCGTTCTTCTTATCTTCTACTTTGTCTTCAAACTTGGTTATCTTTCGAGATTATTCCTGATAGAGTTTACTTTTCTCGGATTCCTTTTCCTGTTGCTCGCCAGGACTTTCGAATATAAAGTATTCAAGATTTACAGGGCCAAAGGATTTAACTTTGTCAACATTGTACTTATTGCTGATGAGTCGGCCATCCCGTTCATTGAGGATGTCAGGCTGAACATTGACTGGGGTTACAGGGTAACCTTCATCTTTACGAGTTCTGAAGAGGTAATAAAAAGATATTCAAAGACATATAAAATACTCCCTGAAAAAACCAAGATGGTGATTAATGATCTCATGGAGGTTGATACAATTGATGAGGTCATTTACATAAAGAATGAAGTCAATCCGTCGGAAGTAAGGAAAACAATAAGGTCGTGCGAAGAACTTGGCGTTGTTTTTCGGTTGAGTTACAGGGATTTGCACCTTAACCTTACAAACGCCTTCATATCGACTATAGGAACTGAAAAGCTTCTTACCTTCATTAATATTCCTTACAAATCGTCAGCTCTTGCCGTTAAGAAATTCATGGATGTAACAGTATCTATTATTCTGCTTCTCATTTTGTCGCCTGTGATGTTGATAATTGCCCTGCTCATCATACTTACGTCTCCGGGCCCTGTGGTTTACAGGCAGGCAAGGGTTGGTCTGAGGGGAAGGCAGTTCGATCTTTACAAGTTCAGGACAATGGTTACGAATGCTGATAAGCTTAAACTGGATCTTGAATCGAAAAACGAAATGGACGGGCCAGTGTTCAAAATAAAAGACGATCCACGGATAACAAAGGTAGGCCGGTTACTGCGACGTACCGGTCTCGATGAATTGCCACAGTTAATAAACGTTCTGAAAGGTGAAATGTCGCTTATCGGACCACGCCCGCCATTAAAAAGTGAAACTGAAAAATACAAAAGATGGCAGTTGAGACGTTTATCAGTAAAACCCGGATTATCATGTTTCTGGCAGATAATCCCTGACCGGAATAGTGTTAAATTTGACAAATGGATGGAAATGGACCTGGCGTATATCGACAATTGGTCACCTCGATTAGATTTTATAATTTTGTTCAAAACCATAAAAACCGTTTTCCAAAGAACCGGAGTTTGATAATTTTATATAACCAATTTATGAGAAATTTAAAGTCAGCCGCATGCAGGGCAAGTCTTGCAATTATTATTTTAGCATTTATAAGTTCTTGTGTGCCAACGAGACAGCTTAGTTACTTCAACGATATTGATGAGCTTGCAAAACCTGTTGTCAATCCAAAGGCCCAGAAAGCAATTTTACCCTTCGACAGGCTCTATATCAGAATTCTTAGTATCGATCCTCAGACAAGACAGATATTTGACTTCCCGAATGAGATACGTTATAGTGAATCATCCTCAAGTGTTCTTGGATATCTTGTTGATGAAGCAGGGAACATTGATTTCCCTTTCGTTGGAAAGATTGGTGTCGGCTCATTGTCGCTGGCTGATGCCGGCACAAAAATTCAGACTGCCCTTAACGAGTACGTTCCGAACACAACTATTGTGGTTAAATTCATCGACAATCAGGTATCCGTCCTCGGAGAGGTTAACAGGCAGGGTGTTTACGCGTTTGCCCAGGACAAAATGAATATTTATGAAGCCCTTGCACTGGGGGGTGGCATTACACGTTACGGCAACCGCCGGAACATTATCCTTATAAGGCAGGAAGGCGACAAGATAATGCATCACAAGCTGAACCTTTCCGACTCAAAAATTGCAAGTAAGGATTATTATTATGTACTGCCAAATGACGTGATTGTTGTTGAGCCGCTGAAATCGATCTCTACAAGCTATTCAAACATTACCTACACGACAATATTATCATCAGTAACAACGTTGATTGCAGTGTTGCTTTTTGCAGGGCTGGGATTATAAAAAACGGAAACAATGCTAAAGACTATTGAACCAGATTCATCGATCGCTCCTTTTAAGTATTTCATTTTAAAGGTCGCTTCTTTAAAGTATTTGTATATTGCTTTAATTATTCTGTGCTTTGCACTGGCATTCCTTTATAATCATTTTGCCACAAAAGTTTACGAAGCATCAGCCTCATTAAGCCCTGTTGAGAACAAAACCTCATCGCTTCTTAAATCAAATGAGCTGTTCAGCAGCCTTCAGTCGCTCGAGTCGATAAGCAACATCGAAAATGATATTACAAATCTGAACTCATTTGAACTTGTATATTCTACCGTAAGTGACATGAACCTTGAAGTAAGCTACTTCAGGGAATTTAAAAAGGTTATCAGGCAGACTGAAGAAATGTTCAGTAATTCACCGCTGACTGTAAGTATTGATAAATCGCACAACCAGCCCATTGATGCCAAATTTCATGTTTCTATCCTTGATGATAATTCGTACAGGCTGTCAGTTTCGGGTAAAAAGGTATCATTTTACAATTACGTTGACAATCAGGTAATAAGTGAGGATAATGTAGTGGAATTTGATACTGTGTGCAAATTCAATGAAACAATTAGCAACAGGTTGTTCAGCTTTTCGGTCGGGCTTAAGAAGGAAAACCTTCCGGTTTCCCCAAAAGTGAAGTACAATTATTTCTTCGTACTGAATCATCTTGATTTTCTGGCAAAAGATTATCTGAAGAACCTTGAAATTGAAAAGGCATCGCCGCTTGCTTCAATAATTAATATCAAGTTCTCTGAAAGCAACCTTGACAAGACAATCACATTCCTGAACAGGTTCCTTAATACATATCTTGAACAAAACCTTGAGAAGAAAAATTATCTGGCGAGAAGTACTGTCAGGTTTATCGACACCCAGGTCTCCGAGATCTCTGACTCGCTTGTACAGTCTGAATCAGCCCTCAGAAATTACAGGTCGGCCAACCAGGTTATGGATCTTAGTTTTCAGGGCCAGCAGACGTTTGAACAGCTGACTTCTATTGAAACTGAACGGGCCTCCCTCCAGGTACAGGAAAGGTACTATAACTATGTGCTCAATTATTTCAAAATGAATGAGAGCGGCTCAGGTGTTGTACTTCCCTCAGCCATGAATGTTTCAGATCCGATTATAAACCAGCTTATTACAACGCTTAACGACCTGAATCTTCAGCGCTCTTCCCTTCTGGCAGGAAGCAATCCTCAGAAAAACATATTCCTGAATCAGATTGATGCAAAAATAGCTGCCCAAAAGCAGACAATAATTGAAAATTTTACAAACAACCTTAATACTCTTACTCTTTCTCTAAAAGAACTTGACTACAGGCAGGAAAAACTCTCAAGGGAGATATCACGGCTGCCAAGGACCGAGATGAATATGGTAAGCATGCAAAGGAAATTCAACCTGAACGATGCAATCTATACATTCCTTCTTCAGAAAAGGTCCGAAGCTGCCATTGCTCTTGCATCCAATTATCCCGACTATGAAATTGTTGAGCCGGCAAGAACTATTACATCCAAAATAGTGGCACCTAAAAAAGCCATAAATTACTTAATGGCACTGTTCTTCGGCTTGCTGATTCCGACACTTTATCTGATGATCCGAGATTTCTTCGACGACAAGATAAGAAGCATCAATGATGCAGAGTATATGCTGCACCGTTCTGTGATGAGTGTTATCTACAGCAATAATCTCAAGAGTGAAACGGTTGTGGCCGAACATCCTAAATCGGCAATCTCCGAATCGTTCCGTAACCTGCGAAGCTCATTATTCCTGAAATCAGATCATGAAAAATCGAAAGTAATACTTATAACATCTTCACAGCCTCAGGACGGTAAGAGTTTTGTATCGCTCAACCTTTCATCATCAATAGCATCGGTAGGTTATAAAACCATTCTTATCGACTGCGACTTAAGGCGGCCTACCCTTCATATCAAACTCAAGGAAAACAATAATTACGGTCTTACAAACTTTATGATGAAAAAGGCGTCCGCTGATGAAATTATCAGAGGAACCAATATCACAAACCTCGATTTTATCTCCGCCGGTCCGGTAATCCCGAATCCGTCGGAACTTATTGAATCGGGTGTGATGGATAATCTCATCAATGACCTTAAAACAAAATATGACTATATAGTTATTGATACAACCCCGGTCGGAATTGTTGCAGATGCAATATTAATGATGAAGTATGCTTCGAAGGTACTTATGGTGATCAGGAACAATTACACAAGGAAGGATATCTTCGCCAATGTTCTTAATAACCTTAAGACCAACAAGATGAACAACTTCGACATAGTTTACAACGACCTTAGTCTGCATAAGAGCTCCTACAGGCATTACAGCAACTATTACATAAAGAATTAGTGAGATATAAGTCTCATGTTCAAATATTTATATTAACTTTTTATTATTCATATGATTATGAATGCTGATGCAACTGCGATAAAAGAAAAGGTAAAGGACTATATCAAACAGGCCACATTTGTCGAAAAAGATAAGATCAAGGATGATTCGCTGATCTTCAAGGAGGGATATTTCGACTCGATGGGGTTTGTCGTTCTCATCACATATCTCGAGGAAAACTTCGGGATAAAGACCACTGATTCCGATCTGGTTGAAGAGAACTTTGAATCGATAAATGCCATTACAGATTTCATAATTCGTAAAAACAGTAACTGAAAATGTGCGGAATCGCGGGCATAGTAGATTACAGCGGCAAGAGAGTTGACGGGCCTGTGATCGAAAAGATGCTCTGCGCCATCAATTATCGTGGCCCGGATGAAAGCGGTATTTATCTTTCTAACCATACAGGAATCGGTAATGTACGATTAAGCATAATCGATCTCTCGACAGGGCAGCAGCCTCTTTCGGATTTATCCGGACGCTTCTGGATAGTTTTTAACGGTGAGATTTTCAACTATCCTGAGCTCAGGGAGACTCTCGTTAAAAAGGGTTATAATCTAAAAACACATTCTGATACCGAGGTTCTTGTTCAGCTCTATGCCCTTTATGGCAGTGAATGTCTTCAAATGCTTAACGGGCAGTTCGCATTTGCGATCTGGGACAAGGTAAAGGATGAGGTTTTCATAGCCCGCGACAGGATTGGCATTCGCCCCCTGTTTTACCACCTTGCCGATGGCAGGTTCACATTTGCTTCCGAGATCAAATCAATCTTCACACAAAAGGACATAGTTCCGGAATTTTCCTATGAGAACCTTTCCCAGATATATACTTTCTGGACCGCCATCACTCCTGGCACTGCGTTCAAAGACATTTACGAACTGTCGCCAGGTCATTACATGGTTTACAACAGGGAAGGCATAAAGACCGGGCGTTACTGGGAGCTTAATTACAATGATACCTTCAAAGGGATAACAATGCCTGAAGCTTTGGAAAATTTCCGGGAGCTTTTTTATGATGCAGTAAGGATCAGGCTGCGGGCCGACGTCGAGGTTGCGGCCTATCTGAGCGGAGGTATTGATTCCAGCTCAACTGTTGCATATATAAAGGATATTGAGCCAGGCGTTCTCAATACTTTTTCAATTGGTTTCAGGGACAGGGATTTTGATGAAACAGCCTATCAGAATGAGGCCGTAAAATTTCTTAATACCCGTCACAAATCAATAACATGCTCATCGGATGACATCTCGCGCAGCTTTCCGAAGGTGATATGGCATACCGAAACACCTGTTACAAGAACCGCCCCGGCTCCGATGTTCCTTTTATCGAAGCTTGTAAGAGAAAACAATATCAAGGTTGTAATCACAGGAGAAGGAGCCGATGAAATGCTTGCCGGATACGACATCTTCAAGGAGGCCAAGATAAGAAGGTTCTGGGCAAGTCAGCCCGATTCGGCTATCAGACCGAAACTTCTTACAAAGCTTTATCCCTACCTGCCGCAGATGAGGCAGGCAAATCCTGCAATACTGAAGATGTTTTACGGCTATAAGCTTGAAGAAACTGACAATCCATTTTATTCTCATCTGTTAAGATGGAATAATTCAAACCATATTAAGAAACATTTCTCGGAACAGCTGAAATCTCAACTAAACGGCTATTCGCCGCTTGATCACCTTGAACAGTATCTTCCGGGAGATTTCGGGAAATGGGATTATCTTGAAAAATCGCAGTGGCTCGAGACATCGATCTTCATGTCGGGATATCTCCTTTCATCGCAGGGCGACAGGATGGCAATGGCAAATTCGGTGGAAGGACGTTATCCGTTCCTCGACTACCGGGTCATAGAGTTCTGCAACAAGCTGCCTGCTGATTTCAAGCTTAACGGGCTGAACGAGAAATTTTTCCTTAAAAAACTAATGCAGGGGAAAATACCCGATTCGATAGTAAAACGTTCCAAGCAGGCTTACAGGGCGCCTATTAAAAGTGCCTTTATGACTGAAAATGCTCCCGAATATGTTAAGGAAATGCTTTCTCCGGAGTTATTCAGGAAAGCCGGGATATTTGATTACACTTCAATTTCGAACCTGCTTCAGAAAATAGAAAAAACAGGAAATTCATCAGAGGTTGACGATATGGTTCTTGCATCAGTTATCTCAACCCATCTGCTTTTCAAAATGTTCCCCGAAAGATCGTATAACGATTTCGGCCAGGGTAAAGTTAGCAATCTGAAAATTATTGACGAGACCAAAAAATAACTATGAAAACCAGAAAACCTTTTTCAAAAGATATAATACTGCTCCAGGATCCTGAAGCAGTTGTTAAGGAAATAACAACAAAACTTCAGAAGGATGTCCTTGTGGATTTCAAAAGGAACGGGGCCGTTGTGGGAATCAGCGGCGGAATTGATTCTTCCGCTTGTCTGGCGCTGTCGGTTAAAGCTTTCGGGCCCGATAAGGTACTTGGAATAATAATGCCTGAGAAGGATTCAAGTCCCGACAGTGAAGAGCTCGCCCTCGAACTGGCTGCCAAATTCGGTGTAAGAACTGTAAAGGAGGTTATTACTGATGCACTGAACGGATTCAGGTGCTATGAAAGGCGTGACGAAGCCGTAAAAAGGGTTTTTCCCGAGTATGATCCTGAAACCTACAAAATGAAAATAGGTGTCAGACAGACGGGGCTTTACAATAATCTTCCCCCTTTGTTTATTCTCAGCATTATCGACCCGGAAGGGAACCAGAAAGACAGTATCCTGCATGCAAAAGAGTATCTTCAGATTGTCGCTGCTTCCAATTTCAAGCAAAGATCGAGAATGTCGATACTGTACTATCATGCTGAAGCCCTTCATTATGCTGTCATCGGAACTCCCAACAAGCACGAGCAGGAACAGGGCTTCTTCGTTAAGTACGGAGATGGAGGCGCTGATCTGATGCCAATAGGGAACCTGTATAAAACACAGGTGTACCAGCTTGCCAGGCATCTTGGTGTGCCGGAAGGTATCCTGTCGAGAACCCCTACAACTGATACATATTCCGCTACGCAGACACAGGAGGAGTTTTTCTATCAGCTTCCTTTTGAACTCATGGATATCTTCTGGTTTGGTTTTGAGAATGGATATCCACCTGAAGAGGTAGGCGCTGTTATGGGTGAAACACCTGAAAGGGTTGAAGCATTGTTCAGGAATTTTGAAAGAAAACGTAAAACTACCGAATATTTAAGGATGGCTCCTTTAAGAGATTATTACGCTTCATAAACAGTTACTGCAATGAATGCATTTGATTATTTCTTCGAAAAGACTTCACATCTTGAAAAACCTTTTCTTGCCGGAAAGGAGTCTCTTTCGTTCAGGGAACTTTTTGACTCTTCACTTGCCTTAGCCGGATATCTCAGGAGAGAATTCGGACAACACAGGAATATTCTTCTTCTGTCGGTGAACAACCCGTTCTTCCTGAAAGCATATTTTGCCATCATCAAATCGGGTAATGTTTGCATTCCCCTCGATCCTAATATTGAAAAGGAAAACCTCGATTATATCTCAAAGCTCACTGAGCCTGTTATGATTTTCATGACAAGGGATATTGAGAAGAAAATACCTGACGGCAACATAAAAGCCATATTCCCCGATACAATAGGCAACGAAGGATTTAAATCGTCTTTCCCTGAAGCGACAGGTACTGAAAGCGATGACGACTGTGCAGAAATAATATTTACATCAGGATCGACAGGGATTCCAAAGGGTGTAATGATATCACACAGGAATCTGAGGGCCAACACCGAATCGATAATCACCTATCTGAAGCTGACTGAAAATGACAGGATGCTTGTGGTTTTGCCTTTCTATTACTGCTATGGGCTATCGCTTCTGCATACCCATCTGAGAGCAGGAGGATCAATTGTACTTAACAATTCATTCATATTTCTGGGAAGCATTATCAACAACCTCCTCGAGTATAAATGCACAGGGTTTGCAGGCGTGCCAAGCCATTTTCAGATATTGCTGAGGAAATCCGACAATTTCAAGACAACAAAATTTCCGGATCTCAAATATGTGACACAGGCCGGCGGGAAGCTGGCCCCCATTTTTATCGATGAATTCCGTGCCAGCCATCCCGAAATAACATTTATTGTTATGTACGGCCAGACCGAGGCAACAGCACGTCTCTCATATCTGCCTCCCGAACTTTATGAAGCAAAGAGGGGATCAATGGGCAAGGGGATCCCCGGGGTTGAACTCAGGGTAATAAATGAGAAGGGCAAGCCGATAAAACCCGGTGAGACCGGCGAAGTAATTGCCAGGGGCGGCAATATAATGCTTGGCTATTTCAGGGACGAAGAGGGTACAAAAAATGCCATCAGGAACGGATGGCTTTATACAGGTGATCTTGGCACTGTTGACGAAGATGGGTATATCTTCCTTACGGCCAGGAAAAAGGAGATAATCAAGGTTGGCGGGAAAAGGATAAGTCCAAAGGAGATTGAGGCGGTAATCCTTGAATTACCTGAAGTTGTTGATTGTACAATAGAAGGAATTGAAGATCAGCTCCTGGGAGAGGCCCTTAAGGCTACTGTTGTTGTAAGGGGAGAAAACGGGAAGGAGATGATGAAAGAAAGGCTGAAGGAACATTGCGCGAAACATCTCGCGCTTTACAAGGTACCCCAGGTATTTGAACTTAAAGAACAGCTGGTTATAAGTGCAACAGGAAAGAAAATCAAAGGAAAGCTCTGATATGATAATTGATCATATCTGTTTTGCAGTTAAGGACCTTAAGGAAGGGATTGCTTACTGGGAAATGACTTTTGGATACTCCCAGCTGACCGGGATAGTGACAAACACCCTTCAGAAGGTAAAAGTGGTGTTCCTCAGAAAAGGCAACAGCCTTGATATAAAACTGATTGAGCCTCTTGAGGATAATATATCACTCGTGAATTTTGTAAACCGCGGCGGGGGATTTCATCATATCTGTTTCAAGTGCCCTCAAATAGACAAGGGTGTTAAAGACCTGAAAGAAAAGGGACTGATTACACTTGTTCCGCCACAGCCGGGCGAAGCTTTTAATAATAACAAAATAGCTTTTCTCCTCGCAAAATACGGAATTAATATAGAGCTTATCGACACCGACGAAAGAGCAGAGCTATTATCCTGAACACATCCTCCAGGCATAACTACTTATCAATGGCAGCTTTAAAGGTTTTAAAGTCCGAAATGCTGCTTTACCAATTTATCTTTCTGTTCGGCTGTGAGGTTCTTTGTTTTAATAAGTCCCGGGCTCTGCTTTGAAAGCATACGTTGGATACCGGTTTTGGAAATTACCTGTGCAGGATTTCCAGCAATTACAGAATTTTCGGGGAAATGACCGCGGACCACGCTTCCAGCTCCTACGATGCAATTATCTC
This sequence comes from uncultured Rikenellaceae bacterium, assembly GCA_964633505.1. Lineage (GTDB taxonomy): Bacteria > Bacteroidota > Bacteroidia > Bacteroidales > VadinHA17 > LD21. Next base: position 32,996 of record CAZWHC010000010.1, read on the forward strand.
CTATCTCGGTATTTGAAAGAATAATACAGTTAATCCCTATAAAGGTATTATTTCCGATCTTAATTTTGCCAAAGACACCTCCTCCTTCAACATCATCTTCAAAGACCCAGGTGGCTCCGTCGTGCGTTATGAACTCAGTTCCGGCTGCAATTGCAACATGGTTTCCTATTTCAATCAGGTAAGGTTCCGTTGAAAAATCCATTGTCCTGACCCTGCACCTCTCCCCTATTTTTATACCAAGTGTGCGCAGGTATCTGATCCTTCTTTCATCAGTGGCTTTAAGCATCAGTAGCTTGTAAAAGCTCTGCCAGACTCTCTTTAAATATCCCATTAATTAAGCTTCAAAATATGTTTAGAATATAAATGACAATAACTGTAAGTAACTACTTTAATATCGGATTGTTTCACTTCCAAACACAAACCCGAAAGTGATATCATTTTTTCAATATATCCCTGTAAATTTCGTATGTTTCAGCTGCAATACTGTCCCAGTTGAAATTCTTAAGAAGTATTTCCTGATAATTGTATTGCTGTGAACCTGATAGTTTATATTTCAGTTTTACGGCCAGTTCCTCCTCATCACCAACCTTAAAATAGTCAGTCTCGTTAAGTCCGACCTGCAGGTTAGCGGGTATATCACTGACAAGAACATCGAGGTTATAGCTCATTGCCTCAAGAAGGGCTATCGGCAAGCCTTCTGAGAATGAAGGCATGACAAACAATTTAGTGTGTGAGAATATCTGGTTCAGTTTCTCCCCCTTTATAAATCCGGTAAGCACTACATCATTCTCCTGTGCAAATGCTTTAAACTTTTTTGAATATGGTGTTACATAATCCGAATCTCCTACTATTGCCAGCCTGTATCCCTTCTGATCAGATTTTTTAAATGCTCTTATCAGATAATCAAAACCTTTTTCCTCGAGATATCTTCCTACGGCAATGATATATTTGTTGCTTTCTAGTCCGAGTGATTCAAGGAAATCGGTTTCCTTTGATTTTTCAGGGATATTCACACCATTTGAGATATACTTATGGTTTTTAAATCCATACTTCTCAACCATTTCAGCCTCAATGACTTTTGAAATAAAAATTACGAAATCGGAATGAGGCAGGCTTATTTTTTCTGACAAATGAAGGAATTGCTTTGCCAGATAATTCCATTTAAGATGCTGGTAACTTATACTATGATAGGTAAGCACTATTTTTGCTCCGCTTAGTTTCAGAATAGGTATAAAAAATCCCGGGCCGATATTATGGATATGGATTATGTCAAAATTCTGGAACAGGGCATGGATTGCCGAGTAGAATGAGTGAAGGATTGTCTCAAAGTACATACTCTTAGGTACCCTGAAATCAACAAAACGGATATTTTCATTATCCGAATTTTTGTTCCTTTCCGTTATATACGGTTTTCTTCTGTATACAATGATTTTTGTATCATCAAGAGTCGACAACCGTGTATACAATTCATGACAGTGAGTCTCCACTCCTCCCTGGATCTCAGGGAAACCTCTTGTACCAATTACTCCGATTTTCATATTTAAGATATGGTGAGAAAGGCCTGAAAGACCTTATTTGTTAGTGCTATTTAAGTTACTGAATTTCATTGGATTAAAATAATGTTCGGCTATGAGAAAGTTCCGAAAAAAGCTTCAGATAGTTTTCAAGCAGTTTCTCATTCGAAAACTCCCTTTTTATCAGGGTGTGGCTGTTCCTTCCAAAATCCTTTCGCATAGTCTGTGAATTTGAGAGTAGCTCCAGTCTTTCAACAATTCTATCTATATCCCTGCAGGGAACAAGATATCCATTAAAGCTGTCCTTGACAAGATAATTGTTGTCACCTACGTTTGTTGCAACAACAGGCAATCCTGCAGCCATAGCTTCCATTATGGAATTCGACACTCCTTCAAATAATGAGGTGCTCAGAAAAATATCGCATGTATTAAGGATTCCATGGATGTCCGGAGGATTCAGGAAGATTTTAACTTTGTCATTAATATCAAGCCTCCGGACAAGTTTCCTGATCTTATTTTCAAGAGGCCCATAACCTACGATATAGTATGCAAGCTTAATCCGTTCGTTCTTCCGAAGCAGGTTGTTGAACGCTTTCAGAGCCGTAGTGTAATCCTTCTGTTTTACAAACCTGCCCACTGTTATTATCCTTATCTCACCATCGGGTTTGTCATCTTTCAGATGATTGGCATCCAGGGCAAGAGCATTATGTATGACATGTATTTTATCAGGTTTGAATCCGAGCCTGACAAATTTCCTTTTTGCTGAGAAATTATTGAAAACTGTGGCATCATTCAGAAAGTTATGAATCAATATTTCGAAAAAGAACTTATGATAAGGCAGCTTTTCATTTCTTATTCCCCCAATACTTATAAGTTCTTTGTTAAACATTCTTGTCAGTCCGGATACAAAGTTTGGAAGTGTAAGATAACTTACAATTATTGAAACATCCCTTTGCCTGATCGTAGTTCTGAACATCCTGAATCTTTTCAGATAGTTGCCGCTGAGAGGAAAATACTTAATTGAGTTATCTGTGATGTACCGCTGGTATTTATGGTCAATCTTATTCCCATACCAGTTTATAAGACTGACATCTATTCCCTTGTTTGAAAGAAGCTTTGCAAGAATCAGGGCCTGTTTTTCCGCACCTCCCTTATGTAAAGTCTTGCAAAGAATAGCAACATTCATTGTATTTCCTGTGATGAACCTGGTAAACATTAATTTGCAGACACCTTTTTTAAAATTTGTAAAAGTTTCTCCCCATTTATACCTGGATTGAAATACTCCGAGCATTTTGACAATCCGCTGAGTCCTTTTTGTCTGGCGGTTAAAGGATCCTCAACGATCCGTGAAAGAGTATGAGATATCATTTCCGGATCAGCCCTGTCGATAAGATATGCATCAGCATCTGTAAGATACAGGTCGACATCACTGACACGGGTACTTATCACAGGATTGCCGGTTGCGAGGTATTCTCCAAGCTTGAAAGGGAAGCCCGCCTGGGCAAATCCTGAATTTGTTCTGCACATACAAAGTATATCCGCATTTCGCAACAACCCGTAAAACTCATGATCGTCAACCCTTCCTGTAAATATTATCCTTTCATTGTATTTATATTTATCCCTGTATTTTAATTGCTGGGCACTCTCGCCAGTCAGAATGAGCCTTGAATCAGCATGCCTCTTTGAGAATTCGATAAAACCTTCTATTATCTCTCCTACTCCATCCTTGTCAGTAAAAGTTCCTGCATAAAGTACCTGAAGAGGGCTGTTGAATGATTTCTTTTCAGGATCATTATTAGGATAAGCAGTGATGGGTATAAGATATACATTTAAGGCACCCATCTTTTCGTACTTCATTTTCAGATAATTTGATATTGCAATAATTGCATCGGACCATCGGCAGTTAAGAAAATCAAACTTTTCTATCGTCCAGCATTTAAATCGTGAAATAGCTTTTATGTCATCCCTGAAGAAAGAATAATCTTCCTCAATTGCCAGGACAAGTCTGAATCCCAATATTCTTGCATAAAGAATAAATAAGAAGTTTTCAATGTTAATACCACCGGAATTATAAATGATATTTGAATAGCCCTTTTTCTTCAGCCTGGAAACAGCAACCAAACCTTTTATATAATACCCGATTATCCTGTGAAATTGGGAGAATTTCATTTTAACTCCTGATCCGACACTGATATATGGAATGGATTTATAAATCCCTTCTGAAGCCTGTTGTTTTATCTGACCCCTGAAAGCAATGACATTTATGTTAATATCATTCTCAACAAGGTAATCCAGAAAATTCTGTATTCTTTTGGTACCGGCCATTCCTGCAGGGTATTCACGCATAAAAACAATCAGATTCAGCTTCTTTTCCATGCAGCAGTTCCTTTAAAAAAGTCTTCTCCTGAAATAGTAAGCATCGGCTATTGAAAAGCTATCACTGAAGTTAAGTGTATGGATTCCTTTCAGCTTATTATCCCAGTCGGGATTTACCTTTATCACTTCCTTCTCAACATAATCCGTTTCCGTAAGCACCAATATCTGGTTGATATTAAGGGCCTGACCGTAGCGTTCTGAACAATCCTGCGATGGCCTGTAGATCGCACCATCGACTGTGAAAATATTACCTGCCGGGCGTGCTGTCCTGACATCCGAAACTACAGGATTCAAAGGATGACTTACCCAATTATCCGACATGAAATCGTCACTGTAATAAATATAAAGTTCAGGACTGTTATCGCTTGCAAAACTTATCTTTTCGACAAGAGTAAAAAGCCACCATTTGTCGCGATAATGGAAAAGAGTGGAATCCATTGCCTCGATATCACACATTATATGCCTGACAAATGTCCATTTATATGGGAAATCAGTCGATTTATAAAGATCAATGGTATGATTTTCGCATGTTTCGGGGATCATGTAATATGATCCTTCAAACTGAAATACATAAGGATACGACATATGGTAAGGATGTTCTATCACCGGGAGTGATTTAATTATTTCGCCCTGCCTGCCGAGCTCAAGTACGGAAATATGTCCCCTGTTTTTTCTGTACATGAATTCTTCAACAAAAACAAAATGTCTGTCACCTGGGGATACAACAAACGGATCGGCCCAGAATCTGTCCTTTGATGGCCGCAATCGACTGTAACTGCCATAGGAATTACCAGGAAATCCCTTATTGTTTGAAGGATTGAACAGAAGTATCCATGAAAAAGGATCAGTATAGAAAATTTTCTTCAGTGATTTTCTGATCAGCAATTTAATGGCAGTGAATGGTTTTGCAGCCGGGATCCTTATTATTTCATTTTCACCACTGCCCTCTGAAATAGTATCGGTTTCAGAACCCCTTTTTACTAATTCTTCAAAATAAGGATTTCCGTAATTATGAATTCCATGTATAATACGGGGGATTACAAGAGAAGCCCTCCAGTACAGTTTGTTCCTGTTCAGATGAATCGAATGGGAGCATGTCGATTCCCAGGTCCTGGATATCGTAATATCCCTCTCCCCCTGATCTTTCAGAATCATAAGTCTGCCTGAGGTTACAGTATCCCCTGAAACAACTTCATAATATCCTGAACCAAATTCTGTATTACCAGTCCGGGAATTCATTGAAAATCCCCATACGCCATACTTTGCCAGTTGCAGAATCTGACCTGACAGATTGCCCTCACGGAATTTCAATATAATATCGGGATTGTAATTCTGTATTGTTGCTATATCCTCTGATGTAAACTCATCAGATCCATTGTTTTTAATAGCTCTTACACTGATTTCTTTTATCCCTTTTACAAGCAGGCCAATATCTTTGACTGTATCATAGCTATCAGCCCTGCTGAACAAAAACCTGTCGAGCTTTCTTTGAGCCCTGGAAATAATGGAGCCGGCAGATTCGGGGTGGTCTTCGTGATTATCCGGGTCGGCGCAGTGTACGGTAAGAGTGATTGCGGCATAATCAGATGCCACAAGCTTTTCAATCACGCTGTATACCCATGCCTGAACGCTGTTGCTGTTAAGGAGAATAGCTATTTTAAGTTTGTTATTCATCAGTTCTGTAAACCTGGCTGCAGGTGGTCTAATATTTTTGAATCAAACTTCTCTCGTTTATAAATTTTTCTTCTTTGTGAGTGCTTTTTTATAAACCTCCTCGGTCTGAATGGCTATCTTGTCCCAGTCGTAAGGAGTCATATCGTATTTAACCTCCCGGAACTGAGAACCAAGTACTCTTTCAAGACCAGCCCTGAGCGATTCAATATTTCCTGTCGTAAAATATACATCATCCTGAAGAGCGATCTGCTTGTTTGCGGGTATATCGCTTACGACTACCGGCAGGTAATAACTCATGGCTTCAAGAAGAGAAATTGGAAGTCCTTCATGATATGAAGGCAGAACGAAAAGCCGTGCATGCGTCAGAAGCTGATGAAGTGCTTCTCCTCTTACAAATCCCGGAAGAAGCACATTGTTCTCTTCTGCAAGCTTTCTGAGCTGCCGTGTATATGGCATGTCATGATCGGCATCTCCGGCAATTACTAGCCTGATATCCCTTTTGTTGAGGCTTGTGAATGCTTTTATAAGCAGGTCAAATCCTTTTTCCTCGACAAAGCGGCCAAGGGCCAGAACATATTTGCGTGGTTCCAGTCCATTCTTTTCAATATAGTCGGTTCGTTCCGAAAAAACAGGAGGGGTAACCCCGTTGAATATCAGATTGGTATCGAACCTTTTATATCTTTCTTCAAGGGATTTTCTGATTACTTCTGAAATGACAATAATTTCATTTGCACATGAAGTTCCCCACTTTTCACCAAGCTTCAAAACCGATTTTGCTATAGGGCCCCATTTAGCCCTGTTATAATCGGGTCCATGGTGGGTAAATACCACCTTAAGTCCCAGAAACCTTGCCATAGGAACAAATAATGCAGGTCCTATAGCATGAATATGCAGTATATCGGTTCCCTTGAACCTTGTCCAGAATACTGCAAGAAAAGTATGAAGCAGGGTTTCAGTTGTCCTTCGGCGGACAGTGAACAGATTGGTAAGCTTAACTCCTTTATATTCTGTAAGCCTGTCACCCTCGGGAACATAACATGACCGACGGATCAGACGAACAGAGTGGTTAAGCTTTACCATACGCGGATACAACTCTTCACAATGAGTTTCAACCCCACCCTGTATGTCAGGGATTCCTCGGGTACCAATTACCGTTATTCTCATATGGAAATACGTATGTAATTACACTAGGAAGAAAATGTTCAGGAACAAATAAAAGCTCTGACAAATAAACTTCTGTCTTTCAGAAAAAGCTGAGCGTGATTTAGAAATAATATCCCAATGGGAACATTTGTGTTACTATTTGGCAGTCAGAATGTTTTTATAAATCATCATTATTTCACCATAATAATTTTCTGAATCATATCTATTTATTGCTCCTACTGAAATTTCATGATAATTAAACTTTGTAGTATTATCGAACATCAGTTTTATCTTTGCCTTCATATCCTCAACATTTCCTGAAATAAAACAAAATCCGTTGACACCTTCATCTATGAGTTCAGGAATGCCTCCTATCCTGGCGCCAACAACTGGTGTTCCAAGGCAAAGCGACTCAATGACGCTCAGGGGATTATTTTCATAACATACTGATGGCATTACCATGAATTTTGAATAGCCAAGAATTTCTTTCAGTTCATTCCATTTTTTATATCCCTCAAATTTAATATGGCTTTGTGCGTATCTTTCTTTAAGTTCACCTTCAAGAGGACCAGTTCCTATCACCTTCAATTCAAACTGTGGCATGACAGAAGCAGCTTCCAGAAGTGAGACAACACCTTTTTCAGCAGACAAACGGCCTACATAGCAATAATAATCTTTCCTTTCCTGAGCAACAGATGATAATTTTTCACCAAGAATGAAATTTGAAATTACCCTGAGTTTTTCTGATTCGAATCCTCCTTTCTTCATGTTTTCTTTCAGGAAACTGCTTGGGCAAATAAATTCATCTGTCGAATTCCCTAAGACTTTCCTGTTCCAGGTCAGGGCCTCGGCGTAGGCAACAATACTTGCCAGAACACTGTTTTTCATGCATTTATACCTTACAACGTTGAATTTATCGGTAAAGCAGAGTTCACATGGCTTCTGATCACGGATACAATCATATCTAGGGCAAAGCAGTTTATGATCATGAAGGGTCCAGACCACGCGAATGCCATGCTTTTTCGCAATGACTGCGAGGATTGGCGAAAGCTGGGAATGGATATTATTAAGATGAACAATATCGGGTCTGAACGATTTAAGGAGAGCTTTAAACTTTCTTCTTACCTCAAGAGAGCCAAAGGGACGAATTAAAAGCTTGAAAAGGTTATTAAAATCCTTCCTGTTAATATCCACCTCTGATGGAAAGTACTCTGAATACTTTGAAGGATCATTAAGGGTGTGTTGCATTGAAAACACAGCAACTTCATGTCCGTTCTTTTTGAGGAGTTTCTCCAGCTCGAGGGTATAAACATCACCACCTCCCCTATTGTAGTAAAACTTGTTTGAGATCAGAATTCTCATGCTTGAGTGATTTATATTTTCTTGTTTGGAAATCTCAATTATCTGTCCCTTATCCCGACTTCAGAAGGAACAAGCTCAACATATAGTTTCAGCAGATTCCTGTAGAGTAAAGGGCTGAATCTGAAAAATAAATATGCCAGTCGGTGTTTTATGTTCAGAGCCGTTCCTGTTGTGAGGAAGGAATATTCTTTCAGATTGTCTTTTATTATTCTGTAATCATCAGGATAAGGGATTTCTGAAAATAACAGTATCAGATTTAGTGTTGACAGATTTTGTACAAAGAAATTTTTCTGAGCTTCCTGAATTATCTTTTCATTTCTTCCAGAAACCAGATCAATTATCTGTCTGTCTATCATAAGCCCCTCCATATCACGTATGCTGAATTTTCTCACGCTCACCGAATTCTCTCTAAGCGTGTATATATATTTTGAGATGTTTTGAAATACAATTCTGCCTGCTTTCAAAAATATTCTTACATTATAAAGAAGGTCTTCCTTGAATTTCCCTTCAAACTGGACACTCTGGGCTATTTCGGATCTATATATTTTATTGTTGGCGCTCATATCGAACAATCCGGAAAGGACTTCGAATAAACCTTCATCAGTTCCATAAACAGAAACATCCTTTTCATTTGTCCTGTTCTTAACATGATTTCCGTGAATCCTCATAATACCGCATACTGAGATATCAGATCCGTAATTTACAGCATTCCTGATGAGAAGTTCGTACATATCCTTTTCAAGTGTATCATCACTGTCGACGAATCCGATGTATTTACCGGTGCATTTTGCCAGGCCATTGTTTCTGGCAGCTGATACGCCCATGTTTTCCTGATGTATTACAACAACCCGGTTATCAATTTTACCGTAATGATCACATCTGTCTCCACTTCCGTCAGTTGATCCGTCGTCGACAAGTATCAGTTCAAAATCGCTGTATGTCTGGTCAAGGATCGAGACAATACATGCATCTATGTAAATCACTTTATTATAAACAGGAACAATTATTGAAAGAAATGGCATTTTCTGTTAAAGTCTAAATTTCAGATATTTATTTGAGGCCCTGAGCTAAAAGCAGGTCCTGAAATTCCTTTCTTACCTTTTCAGCGCTGAATCGTGATCTTGCAATTTCATTTGCCCTTAGTCCTGTCTTTCTTCTGTATTCCTCATTATTTATCAGGTAGCCTAAAGCTTTTATAATTCCATTCTGGTCCTGTCTGTTAACACAATATCCGCACTCATTTTCAATAAAGAATTTTGTCACGGCAGTTTCTTCAGGAGAATAAATAAACACAGGTGTACCTGAAACCATATATTCTGAGGCTTTTGTCGGCATTGATAACCTCAGATAATCAAGGGCATCATCAGAGAAATCATTTGCCAGAAGCAGGATATCGGCATCGGAAAATATTTGCGGTAAACGCGATAATTCAGCAAATGGATTTATTATTATGCTTTTATACTTTTTGAGCTGGTTGAGTATCCTTTCATCTTTGGTCGGCGTCTGAATATGAAGGTCAATTTTCATCCCGTTCATATTCATACTGTCGACAGCTTCTGCCACTTCGTAGATCGATTCAGTTATACCCATACCAATTCTTCCGGAATAAAGTACAGATACCCTTTCGTTTTTAATCGAGTAATCCTTTTTACAAAATGGAAGCCAAGATGATGTTTCTATCGGGTTATGGAAAGCTATAAAGTCCTTTCCATACCTTTTTGAATAGGCCGACGACATGGCGTCGCTTATGCTCAGATGTAGATCTACCTTGTCGAAAAGAGCTTTCAACTCCCTGTCAATACGCTTTTCAATTCTTTTATGAAAAAGGCCCTGCCTGCTAATGGTTGAAGGCCAGTCGTCCATCATATGGATAATTGAAGGTATTTTCAAATGGTTAATCAGGGCGAGGCTGAAAATTATCTCATCCCTTGTTGAGACCTGAAGGTATAATAATTCAGGCTTGAATTCTTCTAAAAAGCCGGCAAACCTTTCAGATATGTGAATTTTGGAAATAAAATGAAAAATACCTGTCAATCTCAGGAGAGGATAGAAAAATCTGGTTACAATTTTATACCTTAATCCTGTCTGAATAAAATTAAAAGCTGGTTTCTTATCAGGATCGTATTTTTTAAGACCCGACGGAAATTTCCTTTGTATCAGGCTAAAAGGGAAAATCCACTTATGCTCTTCATTGCCAAGCTGATAAACTGTATCGCATACATCTGTGCTTACATTATACAGACCATGCCCCATATAAGCAACAGCTATTTTATCCTTTGGCCAGCCCTTAAAAAGATTTGTAAGGGTGATGCCACCTCCGGTGAAATTGTTAAAGGGTTGTCCAAATATTAAAATCCTTTTAAATGGCATATACTTTTAAGTTAGAATGTACTTTGAAAATAATAAATCTACTTTAAGTGCAGAGTCGATATTTATACGGAGTATCCTGCTTGTCAATGCATTGGAGTACTAAAGAAATATCAGAATTTAACATTTAGAATGTTACAAAACCATGTCCTATACACATCAATACCTGTTCAAAATGGTCTGGCAAGAAACGAATACAAATTATTTATTTAGTAATGCCAGAATGCATTTATTAATACGTACTTCCATATGTGAATTCTATCAAATTCCGTCTGATGTCTTTGAATTAGGATGCTTACCTGTAAGCATATTTAAAAGCTCCATGTGCTGGCTGATTATATTGCCTTTTTCGAATTTGTCGGATATTTTTCCGCTGATCTTATATTTAAGGCAATATTTAACACCCTCAGCCAGGTCTTCTGTGTTCCTGTATTCAGCAAGATATCCATTTACTTTATGTTCAATCATATCTGGTATTCCACCAGTCCTGAAGCCAACCACAGGTGTACCACAAGAAAGACTTTCAAGAACTGTAGTTGGCAAATTATCAGCAAGTGAAGGTGTTACGAAAACATCTGAAGCATTGTAAACAATAGCCGCAGAATATTCATCTTTAATAAAGCCTGTGAAAACAGATTTGAAAGGTATCATTTTCCGCATTTCAGAGATATTGCATTTTCCAAAAATCAAAATATTAATAGCATCATCTGAAAAGTTCTTCCTTAAAATTCCAAACGCATCCCGGAGATATTGCCATCCTTTATAAGGACTGTCAATTGAAACAGCACCAAATGATATTACAAGACTTTCATTATCAATGCCTAAGAGCATCCTTGCTGCCTTCTTGTCGATGGGTTTAAAAATATTCCTATCTATAAAATTTGGAATTAGCCACGTCTGCTTCATCTTTGTCAGGGAGGAGGCTTCTGCACATTCTTTCAACCATTTGCTTGGCGAGATAAAATAGAAATTATTGAATCTGGAATATAGCTTCACTTTTTTCTTAAACCCCCTTGCAGAAATATCATTATTCTTATTTACTGAAAAGACCTGGCAATCATAACATTTTGACCTATATTTTTCGCATGCAAAACTATGATGGCATCCGCCTGTGATGTACCACATATCATGCATGAACAGAATTACCGGCTTCCCGAGTTTCGCAATTTTTCTATAGCTTGTAAAGTTCAAGAATTTTTTCTGCACCCAATGAAGATAAATGACATCGGCATCGCGGATGTATTTGTTTTTGGAAATATCTGTGCCTAAGGTTGGGTACGTAAAAAGTCCATATTCCTTATTACTGTTCCTAAGAGAAAACTCATGTATCTTTTCCTCTATAAATGCGGTTACCATAGCCTTCCAGCCACAATAAATCACTCTATCAGAATCATTTACATCATAATGCAAGGTCAAAACATAAGAATCAACACCTTCTTCAAGAAACGCATTATGAAGTTTTATGGCAGCACCACCTCCTGATTTGGCTGAATATTGAACCTGAACAACTTTCATTTTTTAATCATACTCACATTAACAATACTTATAAGAAAGACATTTTCCGATTTTTAATTTTAGCTTATTTCGATGCTATTTCCTTAATCAGAAAAATAGTTCCATTCAATGATTAAAATACATTAATACAAGGAAAATCAATTAAATACGGATCTTTGCAAATTTGATAATGGGTTAAACAATTTAATATTTATTGTTTCTGGGGGTTTACTTCTCTAACACCTGATTAAAAGGTAAGCAATTGTAGTCAAGTGTTTTGAAATAGCAATTTCAATTTCTCATCATCTTTCTTTATAATATCATCAGAAAAGCATATTCCTATGGAGACCCACACAAGCATGTAATACAAAGAAAATGAATTCATTGTGCCTGGATACATATACAATAAAAATGAAATAATCCAGATAGAAGCAGCCTTGGAAAGTACATTTTTTGATCTAAATAATCCTTTAAAAACAGCAGGAATTGCAATAAGTAAAAACAAAATCCATGAAATAATTCCACCATTCAGGATAACCTGAAGATAACCTGTTTCAATTACCTTTCGATAAATAGAAATTCTTCCAATCCCTTCTTCGACGCCAGGACAAAAATACTCTCCGTTTATTCCCTTACCCAATATCCAGTCCTGCAACTTTAAATCCTGATAAAAATATTCTTCAACAGCATTTCTTGTTCGTTGACCAAACCTTTCCGTAATCAACCCAAAAGTTTCTTCTCTTTGCGCCTGGTAAATATAAACTGAAAAATACCCCAAAAAAATCATTATAAATACTGACATAATGATATTTACTACTTTAGCCTTATTGGCATATTGATAGATAATATATGAGAAAATCAGCAGACTAAATGACATTAGCATAAGGCCCCTTCTAGCTCTAATAACAACTAAAATAAAAGTGACAACAAGTGTAATTAAAGCCAGGAAATTCTTCTTCATATTATTATAGACATATGTAATTAGAACAAATCCAGATGGTAAGCTAAGATGCAGAGTAAAGTTTTCTATGATATCCCTACTTCGGCTGTCATTCAAGGGATTAAAAATTTGTTTTATGAACAAAATATCATAAATAAAATAGAATATACTAAAGATAAAAATCACACTAAAGATTTTTTTCAAATAGCCAGGTTCCAGTGGGTAGAAAATTAAAATTGGGACTAAATACAAAAAGAGACCAGAATCAGTGTCAAATAATAATTGTTTATAAAAATCATACTCAAATTTAAACCCTCTTAGAACAATTCCAAGTGACCACAGGATGTAAATAAAGAAAATGGTTTTTAAATATTGATTCCTGATTTTATTTTGAAGAGTGTAGAATGCTGATGGTATTAGTAAACCAAGCCCAATTACTTGAAATACATTACATATTATATAATTTACCTTATCAGTTGTTGAAATAGTATAACTAGCAATATAGATAATGAAACCCAACCAGAATAGTGTTGAAAATAATCCAGTATTTTTACTGACTTCTGAATTATATGAATCCTCTTTATTTATTGACATATTTTGATTTTCTAATAAGGTTAGGATGTTATATGAAATTATAGGTACAACTTGACCATGTTTGTGAAATTATCAATTCGTAAAAAATCAATTAATTTCCAATTCAACAGCTTTTGAATAGGTATTTAATGTTTCCTCAAGTGTCTTTTTCCACGAAAAACTTGCTAATCTTTTCTGACCAGCCGTAACAAGTTCTGCAGAATAATTCTTATCATAGATTACTCTCTCAACAGTATTAGCTATAGAAGAATGGTCATAAGGATTAAAATAAGCACCGGCTTCTCCAGCAATTTCAGGGAAACAACTTGAATTACTCAAACATACAGGACAATTATTGGAAAATGCCTCTAAGATAGGCATGCCAAATCCTTCATAAAGAGATGGGAAAACAAATGCCAACGCTTTTGAATACAAAACATTCAATTTTGAATCGCTCACATTCATTTGAATAATTTGATCCTTAATGCCAAGTTTTTTAAGATGATCTATTTCTTCACTATTGAAGGGATCTCCGACGCAAATTAGTTTAAGGTTTCTTTCTTTAATTAAAAGAAAGCGTATTGATTCAGTAAATGTATTAAAATTTTTATAGGGATCTCTTCGTCCAACAAAGAGTAAATATCTCCCAAGATCCGATATGTCAAATGTGCTGGAATCTATTTTGTTCATTGGTGAATACCCATGATATATGATATCAATTTTTTCCTTATTCAATCCAAATGTATTTACCAGATCATTTTTTGTAAATTGACTAATTGCTATTATTCTTCTTGAATTATTTATAGATTTTAGCATTTGTGATTTTATTTTATTCACTTCCGGTGTATTATAATAATTTTCAAATTTGAATAAGATCAAATCATGAACTGTTATTACATAAGGTTTCTTTGCAACAGATTCAAAGTAATTATCATAATACGTAGGGTGGAATAAATCAAAATCATTCTTCGAGATGCAAAATTTCGAATAGCACTGGTTTAAATCATATAATCTTTTCTTAAGAAAATATTTGCCTTTAAACCTTTTATCCGGCAGAATATTCTTTGTCCTAAAATTAGAGGTCTTTTCATTTAGGTAATAATTATCTGAAAAAATCAAAGCAAGTTTAAAGCTATGACTAACAGGGAAATTTTTCATTAACTCGGAAAAATACCGGGATATCCCTCCGTATTTTTGAGAAGAAAATATTTGATGATCAAATAATACTCTCATCTGACAGCATCTTGAAAAAACAGAATTGGAAATTGATCTGAATAAAAGTCATTTATACCAAATAGCGGATTTCGATTTTCGAATAATAATATTATAATATTGAAGAGGCGCAAGGAGATATCCATTAAAATTTGCAACTATTGATGCAATAAATAAAGCATGAACACCAATATTTAGTTGTTTTATTAATAATATTGCGACAAGTATATATAAAAAAGGACTTATCGCACAGGAAATAAATTGTATCCTCAGAGCGCTAATCCCATTTAAAAAGTTCACATAAATATTTCCGAACATCATTACATTAAAATAAAGGAACCCCCAAACAGAAAGACTTAAAGCAATATATACTTTCCCTTCTCCCAGCCATAATTTATACACCTGATCTGAAAAAATCAGCATTGCAATTCCTGCCAATAGAATCGCTGCAAAGAGCTGATTGTATCTTTTTATCCCATTTTTAATCCATTCTGTTTCGTTCTTATGATAAGCTTCAGTAGAGGCAGACCAAAATGGTGTTAAAAATATAGTAAAAATCATATTTAGAACGCCAAAATATTTATAAACAATATTATATGAAGTAACATCATCAGTTCCAAAATTACGGGCAATAATAATATTTGCAGTTTGATATTGAATGATACCTGCAATTTGAATCAGAAAAAAGACTAATCCCAAATTAAACAATCCCTTTGCATACTTTAATTTCACTTTATTGAATGTGGGACGATAATGCCTATAAGTCCCGCTGAACAAAATGATATTCGCTAACACTAATACAACAATAGGAGAAACACATAATGCTAATCCCAATTTAATTAGAGATCCAGCCGAAAATTTGACAAGAACAAAAATGATAGCGAGAGAAATTATCTGACCTAACAATTCTATAAACGATACTTTTGCAGGGTGTTGGTCAGCCAGCAGTATTGTAGTAACTATTTTAAGGATGAATGACAAACAAAAATAAGTAAACACTATTATAGCCAACAATGAAACTTCAGATTGCATTGAATCTGAAATATTCAATATTTTTGACCAGTCTAAGAAGTTATTCAGAACAAGAAAAGCAAGCCATACAAGTACAAAAATTACAGTTAAGATCGCATATGTAGTACTTATGTATACCTGAGCCATTAAATCATCATTATGAGCTTTTGCTTCTGCCAATTTATTACGCAATCCCTGGGTAAGACCCACATCAAAAAAGCTCAGCCATGCCACTATTGAGCTGATGGTTAACCAAATGCCATATCTGGAGGAATTGACATAGTTAATTGTTAAAGGGACCAGAATTAAACTCACACCTATATTTATGCCTCTCATGAACAAAGAGGCTATAATATTCTTTTTAGCCCTGACACTTCTTTCATGACCACTATTAATTAAAACTTTAGCTTTTGTCAAAATATCATTCAAGACATTTCCCATCTGTATCTGAATCAAATATTATCGGTACTGTAATAGCTAATTTAATTCTGAAATATTTATGCTTAAGTGCAGGTCGTCTATCATCACATTTTCCAAAATCAATAAATCTTAAAGTAATAAGTTGTTCTATTTATTCAAAAAAAGTACCTGCGTGTTACTTTTAGAACAAACCGGACCACCTTTATAATTATATTTTCTTTTAGTAATTCACATTCATTAAAGGTGAAATAGCGTTTTGCTCCAATAAATTCATTTATACCATATGGGGCTGTTAGATTTTTTAACAATGACCATACGATATTGGATAGGAGAAAGCAAATAGGCATTGAAATTGGCAATAATTGAAGCTATAAAAAGAGAATATACGCCAAGGTGATACACTTTTATAAGGACCATCGCAACTCCAATATAAATGAACGGGCTGATTAGGCTTGAAATGAACTGCAAACGAAGTGCACTTATTCCGTTCAGGAAATTGACGTACTTCCCTCCATATATAAGAACATTAAAATATAAAAATCCCCAAAGGGATAGTGAAAAAGCAATCGAGACCTTACCTTCGCCAAGCCATAATTTGTATATGTCATCAGAAACGATAAGCATTATCAGACCGATAAAAATCAAAAGAATATTTAGCTTGGTATATTTCTTTATTCCATTTTTTATCCACTGAATATCATTATTCTGATAGGCTTCAGTCGATGCAGACCAGAATGGAGTAATAAAAATTGTAAAAACCATATTTACTATTCCAAAATATTTAAATACAATATTATAAGCAGTGACATCTTCGGTTCCGAAGTTTCTGGCAATTATTATATTGGCTGTCTGAAATTGTATTATGGCGGCTATTTGGATGACAAAAAATACCAAACCTAGGTTAAAAAGGTCTTTGGCATATTTAAAGTCCACTTTTTTGATCGTTGGTTTATATCTCCTGTATGGGCCATTAAAAAAAAACAAATTGGCAGCAACAAGTACTATAAATGGTGAAAAACAAAGTGCAATTCCAAGTCTAATAAGAGAACCTTCTGTTGTTTTTACAAGAATAATGATCAGTATCAAAGATATCATCTGCCCTAGAAAATCTAAAAAAGCCGATTTGGCTGGATGTTGATCAGCAAGTAATACTGTTGTTAATATTTTTAATACGAATGAAATACAGAAATATGTAAAAACAATTATTCCCAGGACTGAGACGTCTCCCTCCAATGAATTATTGATGTGCAGGATATCAGACCAATTTAGGAACTGATTGGTTATCACAAAGGTTATCCAAATAAGAAAAAAGATGATTCCAAGTAAGGCATAGGAAGTACTAACATATATCTGAGCTTTATCATCTTCCTGTCTTGCCTTGGCTTCAGCAAACTTATTTCTCAAACCCTGAGACAACCCTATGTCAAAAAAACTTAGCCATGCCACAACAGAACTAATTGTAAGCCATATACCATATCGTGATGAATCTACATAATTAATTGTTAATGGCACCAGTATTAGACTTATGCATATGCTAAGACCTTTGATTATAATGGAGGCAAAAATGTTTTTCTTTGCCTTGATACTTCTTACATGACCTGTTCTGAAGTTATCGTCTAGATACTTCTTTATTTTTTTCTTTATCGGACTAACCATACGGGTAACTCCTTAATTTGTGGGAGCATTTTAAAAGCTGTTTTATTATTTTATTAAATATGAGGCGCTTACAGCTTCGCCACATCGGTCACATATGTTCTGCCAATGATTTTATGAAAATACTCAAGCTTTTTAACAATAGCTCACAGTCTCAAACGACAATCTTTAAGCTATATTTTGTTCCAAAAATAATTTTACCAGGCATGTCTCCAATATCTGAAAAATCACCTGAAGATATTCGGGATAATTACTATTCAAGTGTGTGAGTAATATAATGTTTGGTCGGGTTTTCCTTTGCAATTATCTTTCCGGGGTTACCTATTACCAGAGAATGGTCGGGTACGTCAAAGTTCACGAAGGCATTAGGTGCAATAAGAACATCATTCCCTATATTTACAGGGCCTACAACTACAGCTCCGGTTCCAATCCAGACATTGTCCCCCAGGGTTGGTCTTCCGAATATCCCTTTTTTATACGATCTTCCGATAACCACATTATGTGACACAGTACAGTTCTTACCTATTTTAATGGGCCCGATATAAACTGTTCCTCTGTGGTAAAGCGAGAAACCAGGACCAATCTGCGCCTCATTACTGATATGATATCCCCGGTATGTAAAAAGCCGTTTCATAATCCTGAAAAAAAATCCAATAGGAGAGACTGCTTTATGACGCATCACTTTCCTCAGGAAAAAGGTATATCTGAATCCGGAATCCGATAATCCTCTTAGAAGACCCTTAAATCCCTCCAGTCCGTCATATCGGTAAAGATCAGCTTTGATTCTTCTGTCCATAGTAAAGTAATATATTTGAATGACGAATTCTTAGTTATCAGCTATTCATAAATAACAGAAATATCTCAAAAAGAATGTCTTTAATAAATAGCCCCATTTACTGCATTTTTAATATGATGAATATTCCCCGGTCACGGGCCTGCAAAATAAAGAATATTTGCTATGTTTGAATACCAAGTGTTTTAACTTTTAATTTAAAACGATCTTTTCTAAGGCAAAGTGCACAGCATATTGAAAAAAATTCTATTATTTTTTGTTCCAATCCTATCCTTCCTTCTGCTTTTCATATTTGCAGGCGACAGGATAATCAGCTTCCTTTCCCATACTTCAAGGACAGATGCAAATCTCCTGATTGTGGAAGGATGGTTACCCGATTATGCAATTGATGAGGCATATAATGAATTCAAATCCGGCAACTACGATTTAATAGTAACTACAGGACTCATCACACCCGATGTCGAATATTTCAATATGTATTCAAACGGATACCTTGTCTTTTATCCGGGAACGTTACTACAAGCCGGTTCCATTGTAAAAAAGCACCTTATTGAAATTACGGCTCACAGCAAAATGGGTGATAAATACAGTTCACATTTCGAATTTTTTGTAAATGACACAATAGTTGAAGATTTTATAGCTGAAGAAAAGGTTCAGAAATTCAGAATTTACTGGGATGGAGACCTCAGAAATATTGACTCATTGCTTGTCCATTTTGATAATGACTATGTTGATGAAAAAGGAGATATTAACTTATATGTAAAGGAAATAATCGTTGACGGAATTTATATTATTCCCTATCAGTTCCATTCCGAATTCGATATGGGGCGTCTCGACGGAATGAAAAGGAAAGTAAACAACTACAATTCGAATGCAGATATTGTCAGGAATACTCTCATAAATAAAGGTATTGATTCAAATATGGTAGTTTCTGTTACTGCGGAAAAAACTGCATTTAACAGGACACTTTCAAGTGTTACTGAATTCCGGGACTGGAGAAAGGGATACAGTGGAATTGTGAAGGGCATTAATATCATTAGCCTTGGAACTCATTCAAGAAGAACCTGGATAACATATAAAAAAATATTGGGAAATGATTCTAATATTGGTGTAATATCCGTTGAAGATATGTCTAAAAGCCAAAACGGACTTAAAACGTATTCTAAAGTTTTGAAGGAGTTTTTTGATTTACTCTACTACAGGTTGGTTCTTGTTTTTTATTAACAAGCACAATGCGCTGTAAAACAACATTTTAATACATGTGGTTTAATATTTTTGCTGATAAATCAGATATGTACAACAAAAAATTTGTAATATTTTTAACGTAAAAAAGTAATTATATACAAGAAAAGTTGAATTTTATCGTTTATTTTGCAGCGTTAATCAATTTTTAATTCCGGTTAGTCAATAATATTCATTAGCAGATATCTATGAGAAAGGTTTTGATGCTGTTTTTATGCTCGTTAAACATTATTGCTTCAGCTACAGATTATTACATAAGTTCATCAGGCAATGATGCAGCAAACGGACTTTCATCATCAACTCCCTGGCAATCAATAAACAAGGTGAATTCGATTTCCTCCGGGCTCAGAGGCGGTGACAGGCTACTTTTCAGAAGAGGTGATACCTTTAAAGGTTCTCTTGAACTGGGTTCTTCAGGAGCATCGGGATCTCCAATTACAATCGGAGCCTATGGAACCGGAGAAAATCCTGTTATTTCAGGCTTTACACAGGTTAGCGGATGGACTTCCTACGGAAATGGTATTTATTACAGAAGCCTGTCTTGTGAGTCAAATCCCAATATAGTTCTTGTCAATGGAAAGAACACTCCAATCGGCAAATGGCCGAATTCAGGATTTATACCTATCGACTCACATGTTTCAAATACTTCTGTTACAGGTTCTGAACTTCCCTCTTATCCTACTTGGACCGGAGGAGAGGTGGTTATAAGGAAATCACAGCATGTATGGGACAGAAATAGAATAACAAATCATTCGGGTACAACAATTTACTATCAGAGTGGATCTGACTATCATGCAGAAGACGGATATGGATTTTTCATTCAGAATCATATAAGCACTCTCGACCAGGTTGGCGAATGGTATTATGATGGAGAAGACTTCTATATGTATTTCGGGAGCAACAATCCTGAAAACTATAATGTAAAGGTAAGTTCCATTGACCAACTTTTGTTCCTTGATGCAAATAGCAACATAACGATTGATAATCTTGCATTCGAGGGTGCAAATGTCTATGCTGTTCAGGTAAAGAATTCTGCCAATGTAACCATTCAGAATTGCAGGATATCCTTTATTGGAAAAACCGGAATTTTCGGGCCCTGGTGGGGAGACGCGCCTTATTGCAGAATCGCCAATAATGTGATCGATAATTGTAACAATAACGGGATTCAGCTGGCAGGCGATCATCCCAATGCAACGGTTACAGGCAATACCCTTACCAATAACGGACTTATAATAGGCATGGGAGACAGTGGTGATGGTACTTATATGGCCATAAATGTTGTTGCCGACAATGTGTCGATTATTTCCAACACAATAAGGAACACTGGCTATATCGGTGTATATTTCGGCGGTAACAACGCTTCCGTTTCAAATAATGTAATATCTGATTTTGACCTGGTAAAAAATGACGGTGGAGCCATCTATACCTGGAACGGGACAGGCGCAGCCGTATCAGGTCTGAAAATTACAGGAAACATAATCATGAACGGTGTAGGCTTTGGCGAAGCTACACCCGATAAGAGCGTTTTAGCCTTAGGAATTTATATGGATGAGAGGTCAAGAAATGTTACAATATCAAAAAACACAATTTTTAATTGTAGCGCGTCAGGAATATTCCTTCATAATGCACACGAAATAAATATAACTGAAAATACTGTTTATAATAACGGCAGTGGCAGAAAGGACCATGGCAGTCAGATATTGTTCGTGCATGATGGTTACAGTCCAGATGATCCCATCAGGAATATCAACATGACAAACAATATTTTCTTTGCAAGGACAGACGAACAGGCTTTGCTGGCCTTCTGCACTGCAGACAATGATATCCCGAGCTTCGGAAGTGCTGATTACAACTATTTCGCCAGACCTCTGGATAATTCCTCTATGGCCAGAACCTGGAGCCAGGGGTGGTACAGCCAGCAATACAACCGTTCGCTTTCAAACTGGCAGTCGTTTACCGATCAGGACTGGAACTCAAAACCATCACCTATTTCCTTATCAGACGTCAATAAGATAAGATTTGAGTACAATGCGTCTAATTCAAATAAGGTGGTATCACTCGACGGCAGTTATATTGATGTCAAAGGGGCAAAATATTCAGGTTCCCTGACACTTGCTCCCTACTCATCTGTTGTTCTGATGGTTGATCCTAATCCTTCAGCACCGCCTGCAACACCAGCTTTTGTAAGTGCATCAGTTGAAAACAGCGCTCCGTCGGTTATTGAAATGAACTATAATCTTAGCCTTGCCAATATAATTCCGGCAACATCGGCATTTTCAGTACAGGTAAATTCTGCTGCCAGAAATGTAACATCTGTTACAATTTCAGGAACCAGAGTCAGGCTTACACTTGCCAGTCCAGTTGCATCCGGAAATACTGTTAAAGTATCATACACTGCGCCTTCTTCAAATCCCATCCAGACTCCTGCCGGAGGAAAAGCTGCATCGATAAGCGGGCAGAATGTTACAAATAATGTTACGCCTCCTCCGGTACCTGCATTTACAGGAGCCACTGTGGAAAACGCTGCGCCTTCTGTAGTGGTTTTGAATTTCAGCCTTTCACTTGCAGGAATTACTCCTGCCGCCTCTGCTTTTGCAGTTAACGTGAATTCTGCAGCCCGGGCAGTTAGTTCAGTTTTTGTTTCCGGAACACAGGTCAAGCTGACACTCGCTTCCCCTGTTGCAAACGGGAACACTGTAACTGTCGCTTATACAAAACCTTCAACAAGTCCTTTGCAGACAACAGCCGGTGGACAGGCAGCCACTTTCAGCGCGCAGCCCGTTACAAACAATGTAAGCGCCACTGTGACACCTCCGTCAGTTGTTACACCACCTGCAGCTACAAATACACCACCGGTTGTCACAATCAACTATGTTAAGGCAATAAACTCGGGATTTGTAGGTACACTTAATGCAAGCGGAAGCTATGATGCAAACAAGGATAATCTTACATATACGTGGAAAGCACCTGCAAATATTCCTGTATCTTCGGTAAACGGACCGGTGATTCAATATCTTGCACCGGTAGTTGACTCAAAGCAAACCTTCGACTTTACTCTTGTCGTGAGCGATGGCAAATCGCCACAGACAAAGGTTATTCCTGTGGAAATAGTGCCTTATCAACCCCAGCTTGAAAGCGCTGAGATCATTGCCATTGAAACAGACGAATCGCAATCATCAAGTCAGCCATACAATATCGTGGATGGCAATATAGGAACAACATGGGCAGTGCAGGGAAGAGATCAATGGATAATCCTTGAACTGAAAACGGCGTTCAGCATACAGCATGTAAAGCTGGCTTTTCAGCCAAATCAGAAAAGGGAATTTTATTTCGACGTTTATGGTTCCAACGACAAGGAGACATGGGAACCTATCCTTTCAAAGACAAGCTCATGTGCTTTTTCTGGTAATCTGCAGGTCTTCGATTTCCCGGCATCGAAAGCAGAAAGAGAATTCAAGTATGTAAAGGTTGTCGGTCAGGGGAACTCCACCGATCAATGGAATTACATTGCCGAATTCAGGATCTTCGGTTTCAGGTACAGAAATCCTTCATATGAGGAACAGATTGTAAAGATTTACCCTAATCCTGCCACCGAAATTGTTAATGTAAAGATTGACGAGCCTTCCTTTGTACCTGATTTTATTAACATACTTACTCTTACAGGGAAAATTATATATACGAATATTATAGAGCCCGACAAAAGGCTTCTTCAGATTCCTGTGAATTTCAAAAAGGGCATTTACCTTATCCAGATGGGTAAAGGTTCAATAACAATGTTCTCGCAGAAACTGGTTGTAGCCAATTAATCTTACAGATATAATTTGATACAGGTCAGGGTTTGTTTTCTATTATCCTGAAATCGATCCTTCTGTTTCGTTTTCTGTCGTTCTCCTGGTAGTTCGGGGCTACGGGTTTTACACCCCCATACCCTTTAGCCCTGAGTCGCTGACCGGATATTCCATTCATAACAAGATAATTAAGCATTAACTCAGCTTTTTTCTGGGTCGATGACAGGGTTGCTGAGGGTGTACCCTGGTTGTCGGAATGGCATTCAATCTCGAGTTTCAGCGCCGGGTATTTCGACATAAATCCAAGAAGAAGGTCGAGCATCTGTGTTCCTGAAGACGAAAGAGAAGATCCATTGGCCGTAAAGAATGCATCTGCCGTTGTCCCGAATATCCTCTTGAGATTAAGAAGTTCCTTCATTGCAGGATCGGTAATCTGGTGGGTAATGATCCTTGCATCTGAATATCCCATACCAGCAAGCTCACTGTATGAAGGATAAATATCCATCAGGTTCATTTCATCCATCACAGAATATGAATAAATCCTTTCACCGGAAATAAATTCCTCCTTCAGATTGAATTTGCCTGGAATCTTTTTAAGGATATCCTCATCAGGCGACAATCTCCTTTTTGACCTTGTTATCTCAAGGCGATAAACCATATCAGGACTTAAGTTCTTCTCAGCCGAATATAAACTGGTTGTCGTTATATGATCATAATCAAATACGTTAACAGGAACTACTTGTTCCGGCGGCCTGTTGTCAAACGCAGCTTTTTCATTCTTGTCGCTGAATATCCTTACAGGCTTTATGACGCATGCCTGACTGATAACACCTGTTGCTGAATTCCTTACCGTTAGTCCCAGTTTTACATCAAAATTTCCCTTTTCGAGAAATACATGACTCTGCTTTTCTCCTTTTGCCCGGTCTCCGTCGCCAAAATACCATGTATAATTGAGTATCTCTGATCCGGGGAAATGTGATGCCAGTCCGTCGAGGTTAACAGGCTGACCAACCATTGCAGATGACAATGATGTTATAACCGGCTGTTCAATGTCCTTTAAGTCAAGCTCATATGACAATTTGGAGAAAAAAACCTTCCCGGTTTTCCTGTCTGTAACATCGAGCCTAACAGGATACTTGCCCGGACCTTTATAACAATGTTCAGCATTCTGCCCGGCAGCTGTTTCCCCGTCGCCAAAATTCCAGACAAGCTGAACATACCTGCTGTCGACCGGTATCTTACCTTCATCATTGAACTTGAAACAGTATTGATTTACCCTTTGCTTATCACAATAGAAAAGTTGGTTTATATTCGTCCTGAACTTATAAATATCTACAGATGAACCTCTTTTTGAGCTGAAATAACCTTTACCCATTACCGAGTCGGTTATAAGTCCGAAATCATCATATTTTGAATTTACCGGAGCATCAAGATGAACGGGAGGAAGCCATTTGTTTTTAACTTCCTTTGTATAGAAAATATCTTTCCCCCCAAGACCCGGATGCCCGTCGGATGCAAAGAACACGCCCCCCTCACTGTTAACAAAAGGATAGGATTCATTACCAGTAGTATTGACTGTAGGTCCCATATTGACAGGCTCGTCCCAGTAATCACTTTTCCAGTTGCAGTAATATATATCAGTGCCTCCGATCCCTGAAGGATTGTCGGAAGCAAAGAAAAGCCTCTTTCCGTCGGGAGAAATGTACGGAGTAGTTATGTTGTAATACTCATTATTGAACCTGACATCAAGGATCTTGACCCAGTCGTTGCCTTCAAGTGTTGCAGTAAAAATCCCAAGCTTGTTCCTGGGGCTGATCTCCTGTTCGGCAACACCATCAACTTTCAGGTTCCGGGAAAAATAAATAGTATCACCATTTTTTGTGAAAGAAGCCGGACCATCATTATACCTGGTGCTCAGACTCCTCGAAAAAAGTCTTACCTTATTGGTAAGGGTATCTGCAAAATTGATTTTTAAAAGTCCCTTGTTATCAGAAGTCTGGTAGTTTCTGAACAGATTCCAGTTTCTGTTGGAACTGAATACCAGTCCGTTCTTATAATATACCGGGGAAAATTCATCATTTATCTTCGAATTGAATCCTGCCGCACTAACCGAATAGGTCTCCGTCTGACCAAAGAGGTCAGGCGTAAATGATATTAAAAGTAGAAAAACTGCTGTTTTTAAAATTTTCATGACCTGATATTAGAAATTCAAAGGACTTATTGCTTCAACTCTATAACGGAATTCATACCTGAACATTATTTCATGAGAGCCTGAACTGAATGTTCTAAGTTTTGCAAAGTCGAAGTCGTATGTATATGCACATTTTATCTGGTTTGTCAGCTGCACCTGGAACATGGCTGCAAATGCCCGGTCGTTTCTGTATGAAGCGCCGACCCAGAAACGGTCCATCATCCTCAGATGGGCATTTATATCATATAGTATCTTGTCTTTAGGTGAATAACTTACAAGAACCGAAGGTACAAATTTCAGTTCAGGTGAGATATTAATAAGATATCCGGTATTCAACTGATAGTAATAATCGTTCATATTATTATTAAGAACATACTTATTCTTTTCAAAATCAAATTTATAGCCAACCAGCCGTGGTATCGAGAACCCTGCAAAATATTTCTCTCCCGCATACCAGGTACCGAAACTGAAGGTCGGAACAAGAAATACTTTGGAATCAATAAGTAAAAACTCATCACCCGGATCAAGTACGACCAGGTCGGACCATGCGGTATTTGTCATCACAAGCCCTGCTGACAGGCCAAAGGAAAGAGTCCCCTTCTTCATGGCAATTTTATATGCATAGCTTGAACTGAGTTGTGTCTCCCGTGTAACACCCAGCTTGTCGTTCAGGATATTAAAACCAAGTCCCATTTTATTGTTACTGAAAGGGATATCAGCCGTAAGTGATATGGTCTCAGGCGAGCCTTTCACCCCGACCCATTGCTTTCTGTAGAATGCAGTAAGGTTAAGGATACCCCTGTTGCCTGCAAAAGCAGGATTTATGGCCAGCGGGTTTAGTATGTACTGGTTTGAATAAGGAGTGAGCTGGCCCGAAAGAGTCAGCGGCATTGCCAGGAAAAACAACAATTTGAGTGTCTTTTTCATTTTATCTTTTTATTACAACATATCCTTTAATAGGAACAGTTTTCTCCGGTTTAAGCACATAAAAATAAGTATCGTCCCCAAGGGGCCTTCCTTCCATGTCCCTGCCGTCCCAGTCATTTTTATAATCACCTGAATGATAAACATTTGATCCCCACCTGTTAAATATATCCAGGCCTGTGGTGCCAAGTGATTCTATTCCTCTGACAACAAAATAGTCGTTCCTCCTGTCAAGGTTGGGAGTGATAAGCGACGGAATCAGGAGTTCCCTGACAGTGATTGAAACGGTATCGGATGATGACGGACAAACTCCATCGGTTACGCTCCAGACAAATGTATTTTCGCCCAACGACAGGTCAGCCACACTGGCATTATTGTCGTTCCTGTCGGAAAATGTCCCTGAACCTCCAAGTACATTCCATTCACCGTTCTGGCCGGGCTGAACTCCGGAGGCAGCAAGCATAGTACTAAAGACATATTCAAGTATCTGATCGGAGCCTGCATCGGCAGCCGGCTTTTCATTTACCGTGACTGTAACCTGATCTGTATTTCTGCAGCCCCACTGATCGGTCAGCGTTACAGTATAAACCGTAGTTACTGAAGGTGAAGCTAAGGGATTGGCAATACCCGGATTGCTCAGAGAAGCAGGGGGGTTCCACAAAAACGTTCCGCTTCCCTGTGCCTGAAGTCTTAGGGAGTTCCCTTTGCAAATTGATGCATCAGCACCTGCCGAAACATAAGGCGCAGGATGGAATGTTACCCTTATAATGTCGCCTGATGTGCAATTGCTGCTCACCTCTCTCCATTCAAAATCGTAAGCTCCGGGGACAGTGACTGTAACAGTCGCATTATACTGATGATTATCAGGACTAAATGTTGCACTTCCCGGGCCACTGACAAGCGACCATGTTCCGGTGCCTGTCCCCGGTACCGCATTAAGTCTGAAATTAAGATCGCACTCATCACCGCCATTACCTCCATTTGCTGTGACCTGCTCGAAAAAGCCTATTGATACCGTGGCGCCTGAAGAGCATTGTCCGTTTACTTCGGTCCATCTAAAAACGTAGGTGCCATAGGCAGAGACCGTTACTTTTGCCATTGGTTCATGGTTATCAGGGCTGAACGAAGCTGTACCCGGCCCGCTTACTCTTGTCCATGTTCCGGTACCGATACTCGGCACAGCCCTCAGATAATATTCGCGTCCGCAGTTGTTTTCATTTGTTCCTGCATTTGCAACGGGTGGCTGAATAAAATCGACAGCGACGTCGGCCGAGTCAGTACAAAAACCACTTGTCACTATCCAGGTAAATACCTTTCTTCCGTATTCTGAAACTGACACCACTGCTGATGGGTCACCAGGACCGGGAGAGAATCTGGCAGTTCCTGAACCGCTCTTCATGATCCATGTGCCCTTTATATCTGCCGATCCCGTTACTGCACCAAGGTGAAAATCCAGTCCACATGTGCTGCCGCCGCTTCCTCCATTTGATACAGGAGGCCGCGCGAAGACCACTGTTATTTCATCGCTCGACCTGCAAACACCCTGATTTTCAGTCCAACGGAAAACATATGTCCCAAAGACTGTCACATTTACTGTTGCGTTTGGAGTATTTGAATTGGGTGAAAAGGAAGCATTTCCCGGCCCTGATACCCTTGTCCATGTACCTGTTGCCAGTTTTGGAATTGCATTAAGGACATAACTGAGGTCACATTCATTACCACCCTGCCCGGCATCTGCCTGAGGACATGGCAATGTAGTTGCATTCAGGCGCACCGGGAGAAGCTGAAGTTTACCTTTGCTGTCAGCGGCTACAATATAAATTGTATGGATCTGGTTCGGATCACTGACTTCAAGAACTACCTGGAGGGTCTTTCCTATGTCGGCCCTTCTTCCGGTAATTACCCTTGCTTCGGTAAGATTTCCTGACTGACCCAGAATAGCACGGTTCCTGACAGTCGATGAGCTCAGGTTTTCCGAATTATTGAAATTATACACTATTATATATATCGTTCCGGTCATATTAAGCCCGTAGTTAAGAGTTATTGATAACGGACCGGTAAGCGCTACCGATGGAGTACCGGCAACCCATGAAGGCTGGGCAAAGGTTTTAGATACCGAAATCACAATCAGTACAGAAAGAACAATCAGTATTTTGGCTTCCTTTCCCATTAAGTCTTTACCTATCTCCTTATCAGCACATAACCTTTGAAAGTCATGCCCTCATCAGATTTAAGTATATAGAAATATGTATCTTCCAGGAGCACATTCTTTTTATCGTCAGTACCGTCCCAGCTGTTGTCATAATCATCGTTCTTATAAACCTGGGCTCCCCAGCGGTTGAAAATCATCAGGGAACATTTTCCCAGTGTCTCAATGCCTTTAATAACGAAGTAGTCGTTATTGCGGTCGAGATTCGGTGTGATAAGGGTCGGTATTATAAGATTGTGAACCATTATGTTTACAGTATCAGTCGAAGATGGACAGGCTCCATTGCTGACAGTCCATACGAAACTGTTATTCTCGATGCCCAGGTTGGTTACCCTGGCAACCGGATCATTTTTATCCGAAATATCTCCGTTTCCCTCAAATATTGTCCATTCTCCTGTCTGATTGCTTTCCAGTGAATTAGCAGCAAACCTGGTGTCGAACCTGAATTCAAGTGTCTGGTCGGGTCCGGCGTCTGCAACAGGCTGCTCACGGACCTCAACATTCACCTGATCTGTGTTTTTACAGAGCCACTGGTCGGTAAGTGTTACAGTATATACTGTGGTTTCTGAGGGAGAGGCAACCGGATTAGGAACAAAAGGGTTGTTAAGCGAGCCGGCCGGAAGCCACGAAAATGAACCAGTTCCCGATGCATTTAGCTGCATATTGCTTCCCTTGCAAATAATTGCGTCGGAGCCTGCGCTTACAGGAGGAAGATCATGAAATGTCACCCTGATTATGTCGTTTGAGGTGCACTGGCTGTTTACCTCGGTCCATGCCAGATCGTAGGCGCCAAACTGAGTCACTGTAACAGTCGCGTTATGAGCATTTGCATTTGGTGTAAATGTTACATTACCCGGGCCGCTCACCTTTGACCATGTTCCAACACCAGGACCCTGTACAGCATTGAGAACGAAGTTCAGGTCGCATTCGTTGCCTCCCCTTCCAGCATCAGCCGAAGGCTGCTGGATAAAAGTAACCGAAATTGTGGCAGTGCTCGAGCAGGTTCCGTTCATCTCCGTCCATCTGAAAACGTAAACGCCATATGCAGTAACAGTCACTGCAGCATTTGGAGTGTTTGCATTTGGAGCAAAAGTTGCATTACCGGGTCCGCTTTCCCTTGTCCATGTTCCGGTTCCCAGGCTTGGAACTGCTGCGAGATTAAATAAATAGCCGCAATTATTACCTCCTGTTCCTGCGTTTGCCACAGGCTCCTGATAGAAATTGACAGTTATCATTGAACTGCTTGTGCATATTCCGTTTACTTCAGTCCAGGTAAATACTTTTGCGCCATATTCTGAAACAGTCACTGTGGCTGTTGGGCTGTTTGCGTCAGGAACAAACGTAGCTGTGCCTGTCCCTGCTGTCATTGTCCATGTACCCACGCCAGCGCTTGGTACCGCATTCAGCGGGAATGACAGGCCACAGGCATCACCTGCTGTTCCTGCATTGGCAACCGGCAGCTGATAAAAATTAACTGTCACAACGGAACTGCTTATGCAGGGGCCGTTTGTCTCGGTCCATCTGAATGTATAAGTTCCGTATACCGATACTGTTACAGTTGCTGCAGGCAGGCTTGCCGAAGGTGTAAATGCTGCAGTTCCCGGTCCGGTAGCAAGTGACCATACACCAAGCCCGACTGTCGGAACGGCATTAAGGACAAAATTAAGGTCACATTCTGTTCCTCCTGTACCGGCATTGGCTACAGGAATCTGATAAAACACAACAGTTACCGCTGAAGTATTTGTACAATTGTTGCTGACCACAGTCCAGGTAAAGACATAAGTTCCGTACAATGTAACCGTAACCGTTGCATTTGGGGCATTTGCATTTGGTAAGAAGGTCGACGTTCCGGGTCCCGAGGTCTGCGACCATGTGCCCGTGCCTGTAGTTACCGGGGTTGCACCAAGAGTAAATGAAAGTCCGCAAACATTTCCCCCCGTTCCTGCATTTGCAGTCGGGGTCTGGTTAACTGTAACAGCAACAGCAAGGCGGGCAGTCGATTCACAGCCGCCTGCCGTCTGGCTGGCATAATAATTTCCTGTTGCCAGAGGAGTAGTGGTTGCAAGTGATGTTCCCCCTGTTGATGTAAGATACCAGAGAATTCCTGTCCCTGTCGCTGTAAGACTGGCGACTGTAGGACCTGGTATCGAACAGAAAGTCTGGGTTGCGCTTCCGGAAGGAGCGCCAGGATTATTAACTATCACACTAACTGCAAGTCGTGAAGTTGATTCACAGCCACTTACGGTCTGACTGGCATAATAATTACCTGTAACCAGCGGTGTCGTCGAAACCATAGCGGTACCTCCTGTAGCAGTTGTATACCATCTTATACCAGTTCCGGCTGCTGAAAGATTTGCCACCGTGGGATTGTTTACAGCACAAAAGTTCTGGGGTGATGAACCTGTCGGGGGAGTCGGATTATTTACGGTAACAACGACAGCAACACGTGCCACCGACTCACATCCACCTATTGTCTGGCTTGCATAATAAACTCCCGTGCCCAATGCTGTTGTTGAAGGAAGGGCTGTTCCTCCGGTCGATGTTGTATACCATTTTATCCCGCTGCCTGTGGCTGCAAGGTTTGCAACTGTCGGACTGCTGCTTGCACAAAAAGTCTGGGGAGATGACGCTGTTGGAGCGGCAGGATTACTAATTGAAACAACGACGGCCAGCCGTGAAGTAGATTCGCAGCCACTTATAGTCTGACTTGCATAATAAGTTCTGCTGCTAAGCGGTGTGGTGGTCGCCAGTGAAGTTCCGCCAGTTGAAACAGTGTACCATAGTATTCCGCTTCCTGTGGCAGAAAGATTTGCAACGGTCGGATTGTCAATTGCACAGAAATTCTGGGGAGATGTTCCGGAAGGCGCCGTGGGATTGCTTACTACCACCGACACGGCCAGACGACTTGTGGATTCACAGCTTCCATATGTCTGGCTTGCATAATAAGTCCTTGTAGTAAGAGAAGTTGTAGATGTAAGGGGTGTTCCTCCGTTAGCCGTCAGATACCATTTTATACCAGTTCCGGTTGCAACAAGGTTGGCAACTGTCGGGGCATTGATCAGGCAGAATATTTGCGGCGAGGTACCGGTTGGGGCATCCGGATTGGCAACTGTAACCGAAACTGCCAGGCGAAGGGCTGATTCGCATGAACCCACTGTCTGACTTGCATAATATGTACCGGTGCTGACAGGGGTTGACGAGGAGAGTGCTGTTCCTCCGGTTGCAAAAAGATACCATCTTATCGACAGCCCCGTAGCTGTAAGGCTTGCCACTGTCGGATTGTCAGCAACACAAAAATTCTGTGTTGCAGAACCTGTAGGAGCCGGTGGATCATTGACTATCACCACAACGGCTGCACGGGTACTCGATTCGCATCCACCAACCGATGTCTGGCTTGCATAATATGTAGTCGATGTAAGCGGAGTTGATGAAGGCAGGGCTGTTCCTCCAGTCGGGGACGTATACCATCTGATATTGGTTCCTGAAATAAATATATTTGCAAGAGTTGGATTGTTTATCTGGCAGAATGACTGAGGGGTAAGAGAAGTGGGAGCCGGCGAATCGCTGACTACAACAAGTACCAAAGTCCTCGATGTCGATTCACATCCGTCAACAGTCTGCGATGCATAATAAGTACCTGAGACGAGGGGCGTAGTTGAAAGCAGTGGGGTGCCGCCGGAGGATGCAGTATACCATCTGATATTTGAACCGGTCGCCGTTAGATTTGCTACTGTTGGTGCACTTATCTGACAGAATGACTGGGGTGACACTGCTGATGGAGCCAATGGGACCGGTGATGATGTAATTGAACCGCCGGCACTGGGGGTACCTGTACATATACCTGTTGTGCTGACAATATAATCAAATTTTCCGGTAACAACAGGTGTCCCGCTTATTGTGAAAAGCGTTCCAACCTGTGATCCTGTCACGCCGGTAGGCAAACCGTTTACTGTTGCAGTCACACCCGTTGCCAGCGTATATACAATGTTAGTGATGGGGGAGTTAATACAGCCACTCTGGTTATCTGACCCTGATGTCAGTACTATACATGTCCCCTGTGCTTTTGTCATGTTCACTGACAATATCAGGCCTAAAAGGAATAAACCGGCTTTTATTAATTTCATCAGATGTTCTTTTATGTTTTTCAGGTTCAGGTCTATAAAATGATGTAAAAGTATTTCAGTGATAACTTAAAATATCGTTTATCAAAAATCATACAGAAAACCGCTTTCCTGACTGGAATAAATTCGTTGTTAAAACAAGACAGTCCAAATCAGGATAAAAATCAGCTTCTGCCTGTATTGAATTCAAACATCTTTGGCTAAATTACATAATAATGTAATTGACCTTCATTTAATTTGACCAATAAAAGAAAATCATCCGTGAATGGATGATTTTCTCTATGCCTTAATATTCAGGTACTTCGATCAGTGTATATACTTTTGTGTCCGTGCATCGTTTATGATGCCCTTCCAGTTAAGGCCGAAGCCGAAATCATAAAGGTTGCCGTCGCTGTCGGAATAACACTTCATATCACGGGGGACATCCTCAGACTGTTCTTCAACAGTAAGCATATCTGAGGGCATTTGAAAAGGAAGCAGGCCTTCCGGTTCACTTGCGCCGGTTAAAAGATCAAGCAAAGCCTGATCCTGGACTCCGAAATGCACGAGTATTGCTGATGCATTTTTCTCTATCTCCGAAAAAACCATTGGATTCGACACGTCGATAAGCACAACAACAGGTTTCTTTCCCATCTCTGCCTTTGTCTCATTTACCATCTTCATATCATAGGTATTTTGTGCAATAGCTGTCTTCCCTTTATATGAGCGGTTTGTGAAGTTTTCAAACGGACTTCCTCCGGCAATGCTTTTATCTCTTGCCGCCTCAGCCCTGTATTTTCCATATTGAAGAGTGATTGGCACATATCCGTTCCCCCTGGCCTTCAGGTCATCTGCGCTGTACCCTGAACCACCTGACGGACTTGCGATTGAAACAAGTGCAAAATCAGCATCAGCTGGTTTCTGAACTACCTCAAAGTATTTTGTAACTACATTAAGATTAACGGGATCTGTCCAGCTCTCAGGTATTTCCTGTCCAAACCAGTTGCGGCCTGCAGGAGTAAACCTCCTGGGAATGTATACTTTCAATTGCTTTTTGAGTGGCAGGGTACTGGAGCTGTTCTTAAGCATTACAACAGATCGAACCTGTGCTTCATAGCCTGCCTTCATGAAATCGGGATTGCCTACAAGGCTTTTTGTTTTTTCGGCATCAAGATATGGATTTTCAAAAAGGCCGACTCTGAAGATGTTTCTTAAAAGTCTGACCGCCGATTCTTCGAATCTCTTTCTCATGAATTCTTCACCGTTTTCCTTTACGCCAATGTTATAAGCTTCAAGGACGGGGCCCCTGACATTATTTCCGCCGAACTGGTCAACTCCGGCCATAAGAATTTTATAATGCCGTTGTCCTTCAATAAGGTTTTCAGCGCCCCATGGTTTTCCTTCAAATTTATCCAGGCCTGTAACATTGCCTGTAACACCCCAGTCGGTGCATACAACGCCATCATATTTATATTCTCCTCGGAGAAGGTCGTTGACAATGTACCTGCTGTAACCGTTACCTACATTTTCACCGTATTTTGTATCCTGGTTATACGATATTGTATAATAAGGCATAACAGCTGATGCCATGCCTGTCGGACCTTCAAGTTTAAATGCACCTTCAGTGAAAGGTATAAGATTATCTTTCAGATTGTTCCCCGGATAAACAGCGTATGCTCCATAACCATAATGACCATCCCTGCCGCCTTCCTCAGGCCCTCCTCCAGGCCAGTGCTTTACCATAGCATTAACACTGTGAAAACCCCACCCTCCTGAAATTTCATCGCTGTCTGAAGATGTCTGGAATCCGTCAACATAAGCACGGGCCATATCAGCTGAAAGTCGGGGATCCTCCCCCATTGTTCCGTCAAAGCGGCTCCATCTTGGTTCAGTCGCAAGGTCGATCTGTGGCGACAAAGCTGTAGCAATGCCCAGCGCCCTGTATTCAGCCGAAGCCACTTCTCCGAATTTTCTCATAAGCGACGGATCGAAAGTGGCTGCTATCCCGAGCGTACCCGGCCACATGGATATTTTTCCGCCTGCTCCCGCATTAAATTCGGCATAGGAATCGCTTCCGTGCCTTGGATCTGAACTTGTATTGACAGGAATGCCCAACCCTATGCCTTCAACAAACGACTGTGCATTGTTATTCCAGGTAGCTGCCACTTCAGGACTCTGTACACTAGTAATAAGGACGTGCCTTACATTGTCGTCGGCAAGAAATGTCTTTTGCTGATCAGAGAGATCTCCCGGATTTGCCCCGCTTTCAGCAAAAGGTAAACCTCCATAGGTACCTCCGCCTATCGGGCCTCCTCCGGCTGCAGGGATTGACTGATGGCTGCTGTACAACATAAGGCCGGCAATTTGTTCGACCGAAAGTAAGGATGCCAGGTTACGGGCCCTCTCATCAAATGGAAGCCGCCAGTCTTCATAAGGATCAAGCATCCCGTTTTTGTTTAAATCTTTGAATGCAAGCCTGTTCATTGTTAATATTTTCACACCTGAAGCAGGTGAATATCCAAGTGTAAGGCCTTCTTCATTATGGATAATATTGTATCCGCCGGCAGTCTCCTCACTCCATTTCCGTGAGCATCCGCAAGCAAAACCAATAATAACGGCAAGGAATGCCGCATTAGTTAAATGCCTGTTAATCATTATCATTTGTTATTATTTACCAGGTTTAAATTCATTGATACTTACCTGCGGAAAGATTGCAGTGTTTCAATCGTTTCCTGTTCGCCTTTTGATCAAAATAACGCCGTTAGATCCCCTTGTTCCGTAAACTGAAGCATCTGGACCTTTAAGTATCTCAATTGACTTTACAGTTTCAGGTGCAATGCCATCTATATCTTTTGTTATCACACCGTCAACTACAATTAATGGTTCAGTACTTACATTCAGTGAATTTGACCCTCTTATTCTGATCGATTTGCCGGAAACCTCAACTCCGGGTACCCGTCCCCTGATCATATCATAAATATCCTGGTAAACTGGAACAGAAGAATCCTTTATGCTAAGAACCTTGTCTCCCGGGGCAGAATTTTTGTCATTTTTATCATCAGCAGACTTCCCATCGAGGATAAAATCGATTTTTACCCTTCCTGCTATTTGTTCTTCCTTTGCACCTTTAAAGACAGAAAAAGCCAGAATCTCCTCAGCTCCGGGTTTTAATCTTACAGAATAAGAGCCATCTCTGCCGGTAACGGCATCAGTTTTGATCCTATCAATAAAAATGTTGACCCCTGAAACAGGATTTCCTTTTTCATCGGTCACTTTACCAGTAATGGTTATCTTTTTTGCTTTCTGTGCCGACAGAGGAAATGAAAAGCAAACAAGCAAAGTAAGTAAAATCAGGAACGCCGGTCTCATGGCATATGGACTATTCGAGAATATTTCTCATATAATCAATGCATTTCTTCACTTCCTTAGCTGCATCTGAGCCTTCAGGGATCCTGTATTCGAGTTCAACATCGACACGTATCGGCCATTTTTCTTTCTTAAGCAGAAGCAGAACATCTGCGATGGGAGTTTCACCTTCTCCGAAAGGTTTGTTCGTATTGGGTGTGGCATTTTTAGGACCTGTTTTATCCTTGATATGAATACTCCTCATCCTGTCGTGATACTTAATTATCACATCATTGGGATGCAGGCCTGTTGCTCCGTAATAATGTCCCGCATCGAGGTTCAGCATGTTTGCCGGGGAATATGAAAGAGACCTGTCGAATGAAAAGCCGGGATCGGCAACCTGACCGTGAGTATGAAACATTGCCAGGCTGTTATGTTTTTCAGCAAATTTACCGAGCCTCTGACAGTTGGCGTCTGTAAGTTCGTCGGTTATTCCAATAGATCCAAGTACTTTTGCAGCTTTATATGCATAATCTATTTCTTCGTCTGACCACCCCGACGGGGCAAATTTTGCAATATATACCTCTATCCCTGCCTTGTTGAATTTTTTTCGCATTTCAGCATATCTGTCCATAGGTAGCGACAGCCTCCACTTGCGTTGTTCCTCTTTTAAATTTTCTGCTGCCTTTGCCAGTTCCTGCCTTTCCTTATCGGTCAGCTGGGTTCCCGGAGCGGGCCTTTTGACCTGAGGAATTCCAAGATCCTCCTCAGCGACATTCCTGAGTTCAATCGAGTTAACACCTGCATAAAGTAAATATGGAATTACTTCATCCACTTTATGGGGCATACTATTGTAGCTGTATGTTGTAACACCCAGTTGAACGCCTCCAGCCCTGGAATTGGGCTTTTTCCCTTTCAGATCAGGAATAATTGAAAAATTAAACGGTACAGCGCCCAAAACTGTGGCGGCTGCAGCAGTACCCAGGAACCTGCGCCTCGAAATCGTCTTGTCTTTCATGGTAATATCCTTATAAGTTACTTAATGAACTATGGTCTTAAAGGTAGTAACATATTACCGGAAAATCAAATTGAATTAATATAGGAAGACCTGTTAATCGGTTATCCCGGCCTAAGAAAACAGATATTTAAAAAAAAGTTTTCGTTTGTTAGTACATACTTACAAGAGAGGATTTGATTATCTTTAATGGACTTTACCGCCAACCTGATTTAATTATCTCATGAAAATAAAAAGAAGAGATTTCCTCAGAAATACCGGAGTTCTTACTGCCGGAGCCATTGTCGCACCAGAGATCATTCCGGGATATCTTCTGAAACCGACCGCACCTTCAAACAGGATAAACATTGCTGTCATAGGACTGGGCAGGCAAACTGTTAATCCGAATATTCCCCAGTTCCTGAAGTCGGACAATGCCCAGGTTGTTGCAGTATGCGATGTGGATTCGTGGAGGCTCGAAAACGGCAAAAAACAGGTTAATGATTACTATTCGCAACAGAAGGGATTTTCATATAAAGGTTGTGATGCCTTTTCTGATTTCCGCGAAATTATGACCCGTAAAGATGTGGATGCAGTTATGATTGCCACTCCTGATCACTGGCATGTACCTCTGGCAATAGAAGCCGCCAGGGCAGGAAAGCACATTTCTCTTGAAAAGCCGATATCAACATGTATCGAACATGGCCGCCAGCTTGTAAAAGCAATTAAGAAATACAACGTGATAACCCGTAACGATTCAGAATTCAGACCATTGCCAAAATTTTCGAAAGCTGTTGAAATCGTAAGAAACGGAAGGCTTGGAAAAATCGTGCGTATTTACGTGGCAGTACCTCCAGAATTATCAGGCGATTCTTTAAAACCTGAACCCACAATGCCGGTCCCGCCTGAACTTAATTACGATATGTGGCTCGGCCCGGCCTGGGAAGCCCCGTATACTGAGAAAAGAGTTCATGCAATCAAAGCATACGGCAGACCCGGGTGGATGAGGGTCGACTCGTACTGCAACGGCATGATAAGTAACTGGGGCGCCCATCTTATGGGAATAGTACAATGGGGAAACAACACAGAATATACAGGCCCTGTTTCAATTGAAGGAACAGGAGATTTCGACAGGGGATTGTGGAATACACTAAACAGGTTTGATATTAAATATCGTTATGCAAACGGAATTGAAGTATTCTTCAAAATCGAAAGACCATATGTAAGATTCGAAGGAACAGATGGATGGATAGAAGTTGAATATCCCGACAAACTCACTGCCAGCTCTCAGGAGATACTTGACTACCAGCCTGGTCGCGGTGAAATTTCATTCGGTAACCTTCTTACTGACAAGGAAGATTTTCTCGAGGCTATCAAGGCCGGACGACAATCCTTTGAACCTCTGGAGACCGCTCACCGGACCATTTCAATGTGCCAGCTCGGTTTAATTGCAATTAAAACCGGTTCTCCATTAACGTGGAACCCTGAAACAGAAGAATTTATTGGCGATAATGCAGCTTCGGCCCTGCTTAATATCCCCATCAGGGAGAAATATTTTAAATTCTAATACCTTGCTGTTTAGTCCTGAAAGAAAGGACCAACAGTATATTTTTTATGAAAACAATCCTTAATCACCTGAAATACATGAAATTCTCAAGACGCAATTTTATCAGAACAACCGGAGCAGGATTACTGGCATCCGGACTCCCATCGCTGGCATCTGAATCCATGATTCGTCAATCAGGGCCAGCATCAGATAAATTCAGGCTGGCAATTGCAGGCTACTCATTTGCAAAAATAAACCTCGATGATTCCCTTAAAATGATGAAAAGGGTCAACATTGGCCTTCTTGGTGTAAAAGACTTCCACCTGCCTCTTAACAGCACCAAGGAAGTAATCGACCAGACCCTTGCCAAAATGAAATCATTCGGCGTTGAACCATATGGTGTAGGACCCATCTACATGAAGTCTGAAGCAGCTGTCGACCAGGCTTTTGCGTACGCAAAGCTTGTTGGTGTAAAACTTGTTGTAGGTGTCCCCGACATCCAGTTCCTGCCATACGTGGAGAAAAAGGTAAAAGAATATGATTTCAGGCTGGCAATTCATAATCACGGGCCCGATCTGCCTTTATATCCAAGTACTGACGACGTCTGGAAGGAGATAAAAGATCTTGATCCCAGAATCGGATTCTGCTTTGATATTGCACACGAGAC
Source organism: uncultured Rikenellaceae bacterium (assembly GCA_964633505.1). Taxonomy (GTDB): domain Bacteria; phylum Bacteroidota; class Bacteroidia; order Bacteroidales; family VadinHA17; genus LD21. The sequence continues at coordinate 72,534 of CAZWHC010000010.1, forward strand.
GAGGCTTGGGCTTGATCCGATTGCCGCATACCTGAAATACAAGGACAGGATCTACGATTTCCATATATGGGATTGTGACAAACCTGAGAAAGCCGGATGGTGTGTTGAAGCAGGTCGCGGGATAATCGATTTTCCGAAATTCTTTAAAGTCCTTCGCGATAACAACTATAGCGGCACCTGCAGTCTGGAATATGGGAAAGATATGGATGATCCATTGCCTGGTATTGCCGAATCGATTGGATATTTCAGGGGTGTTCTTGCAGGTCTTCAATGAACGGCAGGGAAAGGATCCTTACCGCCCTCGACCACAGGGAACCGGATAAAATACCATTCGATCTGGCAGGAACCACATGGACAGGTATAACATCGGAGGCATACAGAAAACTGACAGGACTCCTTGATATAACCAACAGGGAGCCACAATGGGCCGATGTAATTCAGCAGATAGTCATCCCCTCAGACGAGGTCCTTAGCAGGCTTGACATCGATACACGTGGGCTGTTTCCCCTTACAAGTCACAACTGGGATGTTTACGGCAGGCTCAGGGATGAAGGCGCCAATTGGGAATATAAAGATGAATGGGGATTTATTCATCATTTCCCGAAAGAAAACGGATACTGGTTTTCTATTGTCAGGCATCCGATGGAGAACATTCTGCCTGATCCTCGAATTATTCAGGCATATAACTGGCCTGATCCGTTGAACAGGGTGAGGATATCAGGCCTGCGGGAAAAAGCCCTCAGGTTCAGGGAACAGGGAAAACTTGTGATGCTGAAAGGAATATGCGCAGGTATTTTTGAGATGCATCAGAGGTTCCGCGGAGTAAGCAATGCTCTTGTCGATCCGTTTTTGTACAGCGATTTCTCCGACCTTCTGATTGGTAAACTCGCCGATATCAAAATTGCATTCTGGAAAATGGCCCTTTCAGAACTTGCGGATGTCGTTGATGTAATTGCTGAAGCGGATGATTATGGCACCCAGGAATCCCAACTAATCGACCCGGATCATTTCAGACAGTACTACAAACCGCATATTGCCAGGATCATTAAAGAAATAAGATTATCTGCCCCTGCTTCAAAGATCATGTTCCATTCATGCGGAAATGTAAGGCCGCTGATACCCGATTTCATTGAGATGGGGGTTGACATTCTAAATCCGGTTCATATAAACGCCTCTGGTATGGAGCCTTATCAGCTCAAAAGGGATTTTGGCAGCGACATAGTATTCTGGGGAGGAGGCGTCGATACCCAGAAGATACTAGCTTACGGTACGGAAAAAGAGGTTGTAGATGATGTAAAAAGAAATATTGATGCCCTTGCTCCGGGAGGAGGTTTTGTCTTTGCCGCCGTTCATAACATTCAGGCCGAAGTACCTCCTGAGAACATAATGGCTATGTGGAAGGCTCTTAATCAGTCATAAGTACTTAATAATAACCGTATTTATAAAAAACAGCGGGAGTTATTCCCGCTGTTTATAATCATTTCAACCCAGCTTCCTGTAATCCTAATTAGTCGGATATCCTGGATTCTGAGGAAAATCAGCATCGATATTAAGGTCAATCTGCGACTGAGGTATTGGCCAGAGGGCATGATAATCCTGGATATTCAGTCCCGGATTCTTGGGATTATTGTTATACAATCTAACTCTCTCCACGAGTTTACCCATCCGGCGGAGTGTAATATGCCTCCACTCCTCACCGTAAAGTTCCCTTGCCCTTTCGTCAAGGATATAATCCAGATCGACATCCTCAGGCAGTACTGGAGTTGCATTTGCCCTGGCTCTTATAAGGTTAATATCTGCTGCCGCAAGGTCCGGCTGGTTAAGGCCGACATATGCTTCAGCCCGAAGAAGTAATGTTTCTGCGAGACGAATTGCATATCTGTCCTTGTGGTCGTTACCACCTCCCGAGCGGGCAGGATCGGTGAAATAATGGCAGGGATCGGCGAATTTCATCCAGTAAGGATAGATATACTGGCAGGAATCCCTCATGGCATCTCTTGTACCGGCTGCGTAAAAAGAGGCATAGTCGACCAGAAGATTGATCTTTTTCTTGTTGAATGTCGAAGCCGGATTGTCATAGTAGAAATTCCTTTTGATATTATATTCAGCGTTGCGGACATCATTATTCCAGTCACTCTTCCAGATGTCATAGGCAGAATAATTGGTCGGGTGAACCCAGGCAACGGGACGGCCCAGAGTATCGGAATAACCTGTGTATTTTCCCGCTACCAGCTGGCCCCTGAAAGCTACCTTTCCGTCAGGAGTATTCCCGATTCTGAAATATGCAGGCCCAAATGTCCTGTTTCCTTCAACCGACCCTCCGCCTATTGTTGGCGGCGGCTCGACCTGAATAACCCATATGGCCTCGGTGTTTGTTCCCAGAGTCTGATTTCCGAATGCAAACAGATCATAATAGGGATCACCTTTCCCGAAGACCACGTTCTGTCTGTCTCCAAAGCGTGTGGTCATAAGGGCATAATTGTATCCGTCTATCACCTGAGTGGCAGCGTCGGCTGCAGCCTGATATTTAGCCTGTGCAAGGTAACATTCGCTGAGCATATGCCAGGCGGCTCCCTGGGTAACCCTACCCGGTGCTTCTTCCTTGCCGGGTTCAGGCAGATTTGTAGTGCCAAATAAAAGGTCCTGTTCCATCTGTGCATAGACCTGGGCTTTGGGTGTTCTTGTAAAATCAGTTTTAACACCTTTAATTACTTCGGTTACAAGAGGAACATCTCCATAGGTTGATACAAGTATACGATAGGCAAAAGCCCTGAAAAACATCGCCTCGGCCAGGTATGCATTTTTCTGTGCCTCACTTGTCCAAATGGCAGGATCGGAAACATTTATACCTTCAATAAGTACGTTAGACCTCTGTATCAGTTCATAATTCCAGGTCCAGAAATTTCTCAGGTAACCATTCTCCGATGTTACATAATTCACATAATTACACAGGAACCTTGTACTGTTTGGATCCTCACCATGGAAAGCAATGTCAGAACCAAGTCCTTTCATTATAGCACCGGCATCCTGATCAGTACCGTAGAACCATCTCTGACGGACTGAGAAATGAAGACCTGTAATTCCCTGCTTTATACCTGGTAGAGTCTTATATGCATTCTCAGGTGCAAGGAAGTCAAGCGGAGTTTCATCGAGTACATCTTCACTACAGGCAGGCATTAGGAGCAAAATGATGCCTGCATACAGTAAAAACTTCTTAGTAAACAGATTAAGATATCTTTTCATAACATTTGTATTTTTCTGTTTCATAATCATTTATAAGTAGTTAAAATGTTACCCTGAAACCTGCAGTTATGTTTCTCATCAGAGGAGCATTTGTGTTTGTATTTCCATCTGTAGCATTCCAGCCCAGTACTTCCGGATCCCAGCCCGACCAGCCTGTCCATATATAGGGGTTTTTGCTGGCAATAAATACCTGAAGCGACTGAATATTAAGACGATCAAGAATGCTCTGACTGAATTTGTACGAAAGGGAAACATCCTGCAATCTGACAAAGCTTCTGCTCTGATAAATACCGCTTGAAACAGCCGGAGAGTTATACACTCCTGTTGCATTAGTAACTCCGTTGTCGGGTGTCCAGTATGGTCTTACAGCGGATGCGTTAATTCTTAAAACGTCGTCGGAACGCCATGCAACGTTGGTGACTCCTGCATTATCGAGCCTGTAATATTTCTTTCCTCCCTGTATTGAATTTAAGAAGATAGTCAGGGTGAAATTCTTGTAGGTAAGGGTGTTATTTATACTGAACCGGTAACTTGGTGTCCTGTATCCAATTACTTTCCTGTCATTGTTTGGTTCGATGACACCGTCACCGTTCTGATCGACATATTTAAACTGACCGGGATACCAGTTATTATAGGTCTGACCTGCATAAAGTTCTGCCTCGGTCCACATTCCTCCCATCATCTCATAGTCGTAAATAGCGCTAATCGGTTCTCCGACGAACCACGAGTTGCCAACATCCTTATCATTTTCATCACCATAAAGCTTGGAAATTTTATCACGGTTCAATGAAAATACAAAGTTGGTTTCCCAGCCAAGTTCTCCAGTGAGGTTTACGGAGTTCAGTTCAAGTTCAATTCCTTTGTTGTCAATTCCTCCAATATTTGTCCATACACTTGCATAACCAGTTGTTGGCGGAAGGGCCCTGCTGACAAGGACATCGGTGGTCCTGGCCTTATACAGGTCGAGTGATCCGTTTATCCTTCGGTCAAACAATCCGAAATCAAAGCCGATATTAAGTGAACCGGTTTTTTCCCATGCCAGGCTTGCGTTTCCAAGTACGCTCGGGTATACTGCAACCGCCGTAGCTGCACCGAAAACATATGCATCGGCAGTCATCCTTGAAAAGCTCGAATAACGGCCAATACCCTGGTTTCCGTTTTCACCATAGGAAGCCCTGAATTTCAGATACAAACCTGGGATATTATCCATAAATGATTCATCGGAAACAATCCATCCAAGGGATACCGATGGGAAGTTTGCAAATTTTTGTGCAGGTCCGAACCCTGAGAATCCATCCCTTCTTATTGTTGCTGTAAGCAAATAACGGTTCAGGAATGAGTAATTAAGACGGGCCATATAAGAAATACTGTTTTCCTTCCATGCTGAGGATGCCACGGATACTGTAGTGCCAAGGCCTACATTATTATACCCCAGTACGGGATTATCAAATCCCTGTGCATTAATTGTCGAGCTTTCAGCATTCCTGCCTTCCTGCGAATAAAGTAAAGTGGCATTTACCTGATGGTCGCCGAATGTTCTCACATATGTGAGAATATTGTTGTAAATCCAGTTTCTTTCTTCGGAAGGGATTTTGTATGCCTGCCCTTTATTGCCTGAGCCTTCAGGAACAGTAGAAGGATAAAATCTGTTATACTTACGGGTGTAAAGGTTATTGGAATAGTTGAATTCATATGTAAGTCCCTTTATCCATGGAACAGTTATCTTCGCATTACCGGTAAGCAAAAGATCATTCCTTATATCCTTATGATCAACATAGGTATTATTAAGAGGATAAGGCATATAGGCTTCACCTGTAAGATACATGTCATAATTTGGCAGACCTATCTTATTGTTTGCCAATGGACTGCATGCCCTGGCATTGCCAAGACTTGCTTCCAGGCCTGAATAATCGCGCAATGAATATGACGAATTTAAGCCTACGGTAAGCCATTCCGTAATTTTGCTCTCAACATTGGAGTGAAGGGTGATCCTGCTGAATTCATCATTTGTCTGAATACCCTGCTCATTTGTATATGATGCAGATACATAATAATTTGATCTGTTACTTTTACCCGACATACTAAGGTTATAATTCTGGATAGGCGCTATGCGTAGTACCTCATCGACCCAGTCAATCTCATTCCCGGCAAGATAGTTGTCCCTCTCTTCCTGGGTCCTGAGCCTGGCTGCAACAAGGTCCTTGTTAGTGATATCGGGCCTTACTGGTTTTCCGGTTGCACTTGTAGGTTTTGTTTTATACCATGCATAAAGATCCTGCTGGTAATAATAGTCTACAAGCCTTACAGCATATTCCTGCGCATTCATGACCCTCATCGGATTATTCGTCATATCCTGGTAACCATAATACATATTGAAGGAAATGAGTGGTTTTTCCGATTTCCCTTTTTTGGTGGTTATCAGCATTACTCCGTTTGCAGAACGAGATCCGTAAACCGCTGCAGCGCTGGCATCCTTCAGAATATCAACCGATTCAATATCGCTGACATTTATATTACTTATTGAACCGTTATAAATAACACCGTCAAGAACAATAAGCGGTGCGTCACTTGCAGATAATGAAGTCTGTCCTCTTATCGAAAGGCTTGGATCGCCTCCTGCAAGTCCTGACCCCTGTACGTTTACTCCGGCAGTCGCTCCCGAAAGAGCCTGCGAAAGGTTCAGGTTTGCCAGTGTGGCTTTTTCATCCATGGATACCCTGACAACAGAACCGGTCAGATCGCTTTTCTTTTGCGTTCCGTAACCTGTTACAATAACTTCATCAAGAGCAGTTGTTGCAGATTCAAGGGCAATATTCACAACCGTACGTCCTGAAACTGGTTGTTCGATTGTGTTATAACCAATGAATGAAAAAATAAGAACTGCATTTGGATCAGACACGGCCAGAGAATATTTACCATCAGGACCGGTCAAAGCGCCAAGAACAGTACCCTTTACTATGACATTAACTCCAGGCATGGCATCGCCTGTCGACTTGTCGGTTACTGTTCCTGTAACATTCATCTGCTGAAGCCAGGCTCCGTTCAGAGCACCTGAAGCTCCAAGCATAAGGGCCAGGATAATGATCTTCAGGTCCAGCAAAAACCTTCTCAGATGCCCGAAAAAAGGCATCCCTTGATTGGGATTTTCTTTCATCATTAAAATTAGGTTTGTTAGGTTAAAAGAAAGTTAATCTTGTGGTTGAAAATTGGGAAAAAGAAAATATCATTCCCCTTGAAAAAAGCAGAATATTTCCATAGGCAGATTTAGTTAGGTCAGATACTTAGTTAGGTCAGTAATACAGTAAATTTAACAATTTCTTTCTTTATTCCTACCATTTATTTCCATAATATTTTATGTATATCAGCGTTTTCCATTGACAGGGAAGTTGTTAATCTTAAAAAGCGGAGGGGAAATGCGAAAGTTTAATAATGGCGGGAAAATTTGTTCTGTACTACTGCTTTTCCTGGTATTCATTCATCAACCCGGAAAAGGCCAGACATCCATGCCTGAAATACTTTTAAAAGGCTCAATAAGGGAGCAACTGGATTTTATCCAGGAAAAGACAAGGATATATGAGGATTATCGTGCAATAAGGGAAGATATGTTCCGTCAGATAAAAAACAATACTCTTGATTCACTGAGATCAGCCAGAAATGAAATTACAACCCTGAAAGATGAAATGAAGGCAGGGACGTCGGAGATTGATTCACTCAATAACCAGGTCGGTTCCTTAAAGGCTGACCTTGATAAAATGACAAAGACAAAGAACAGCATCAGCTTCCTTGGAATTCAAACCGGCAAGGGAGTCTATAATACAATAATGTGGTCCATAATAACAATTCTTGCAGTGCTTCTTATAATCGGATTTCTGACCTTCAAAAGGAACAGGACAGTCACTTTAATTACAAGGAAAGAGATCGAAGACCTGAAAAAGGAATTCGAAGCATACCGGAAAGCTTCAAGGGAAGCACGGGAGAAAATGTCGATGGCTCATTTCAATGAGCTCAAAAGGCTCAGGGGTGCGTGAAGGCACAGGCTTCATGAAAAAATCCCCTCCTGGGAGGGGCTGGGGTGGGTTAATGTACAGGTCCGAAGCACAGGGCGAAGTGCCCAGTGATAAGGGATAATAATTTATAATTTGATCTCTATTTTCGTACCGTTATTTACAAGAGAGCTTTTAATTCTTTTCCCGTCTGAAATTACTTCCACAAAAATCTTATCCGCTTTGCGGGAAACCGATATATCTATTGTTTTTCCCCCGAAAGCAACAATATTTTCCAATGTCATTCCCGGCCATTGTGAAGGCAACTGCGGTGTGATTGAGAATGAATGCAATCCAGTGGGTCTTATGCCGAATATTCCTTCAGTTACAACACGGCAATACAGGGCGCTTTCAGCGGAAAGATGACGCTGGTTCCCCTCGGGCCATGCTTCAACAGCATAGGGCACGTGTTCTCCAAGAAGACGGTGTGTTGAATAATCTGCAAAAAATTTAAGCCCTCTGTCAATAGCTCCGGCTGCAAACACGCCTCTTAATCCGTACAGCGTCGAGCGGTCCCAGAATGTACTGGTACCTGCCTGTGTCAGCAATCCCTGATCAGTCCATAACTTTGGAGAAAACAAAGCGTTGGTGGTACCTTCAGACCTGTCAAAAATGCCAACCGTAAGCGGGATACAGATCCAGGAGCGTAATAGATCGTTGCCGTCGTAATATCTGTAAGTATCAAATCCATCAATCGTGGCACCAAAATATTTTTCAATATTTGCTTTAATTTCTTTTGCAATACTCAGGTAACCGGATATCTGCTTAGATGGTTTTTCGAGATCCCTCCCAAGACAGGCAGCAGAGATAAGTGCATCATAAAACAAAGAGGATGTACACAAATTTGCTTTTCCTGCAGGGAACCTGCCCTCAAGTTCATCACTGTCTGATTCAACGACTCCGGAATCATTTATTTTTCTTTTGCAGTATTCGATACACCATTCAATAAGCGGCCACACCTCTTCTGCGGTTTTCCTGTCACCCAGGGCCAGGGCAAAACGTGATGCTCCATATGCTATCATAGCCTGATCGCCCCTGTCCCCTGCACCATTCCAAAAGTCAGTCCCTTCAGCTATTATTGAACTTGGGATGGGTTTATATTCATTATTCATGTATTTAGAGAACCATCTCCATGATACCCTGGCTGCTTCTATGGCAGTATTGTATCCCGTATATGCAAAAAACGGAAAGGCATATTCAGCCTGGTCATTTGCCCATATTGCAGCATAATATGTTGCTCCCCCCGGACTATGGACAAGGCCGCCTTTGGTCTCATAAATGCTTTCCATCGCCCTTATTTTGGCAAAGTCGAACATTCTGTTAAGAACAGGATCAGGGGATCTGAACCTCAGAGAGCTGAACATCAGGTCAACGAATCCTTTCCTTTTAACCAGCTCCTCATCAGGATCCACCAGTTCAGGTGCTTTGCCGGCCACATGACCTGAAAAAATCACTGAAAAAGTTATGCTGTCACCCGGATTCACCCTGTAAAGACCAGCTCCTGCTGATTTTGCCGACAATTCATAAATCCCATAGACACTTTTTTCAGGATGGCTTTTTGTGACCTTTTCGAAGTCCTCAACATCGACCGAAACCTGGCGATCTGAGGAGTTTTTCAGGGTATATTTTTCAATTACTGCCGGCTTATCAGTTGAAGGGAATAATTGACGCCTTATAATAATATTATTAGCCATTGACTCCACACTCAACAACCCTCTAATATTAAACCATTTAACCTGTTCATTTAATTGACGGTTATTGATTTTGATGACAGGAGCAGACTCAGGTCCGAAGGTGTACATAGTGTGGGCATGGGTATCATTCGGAATTGTCCTGAGCATCGGGAAAACGATCTGTCGCGAAAGCTGAAGTTTTCCATTATCGCCAACTCCGTAGGAGGCGATCAGCGACACATACTTTCCGCTCATTTCAATGTTGTCGCCATGAACATCACCTTTTGCTACTGTCCATGTGATACTACCATCAGGTTCAATATGCCATCTTGTTTGCGCCGGGAGCTGTACCGACGAAACAGCGACGAGGATCATAGAAAAAAGAATCCTCTTAACCGAATATAAAAACATAAGATTTTAAATATAATAACTCTCCCATCCTTTGCGAGGAGGCCTGTCGGTCAGCATTGAATTTGCAAATTTATCATTTACAATTTCCTTTGTTTCGCGATTGAAAACCAGTTTCTTATTCCTGCGCAGGGCGATAATGCCCAGTGAGAATATCTGTGCCAGGGGTGCGAATGTCTGAAATGGAGATCTCGACTTTTCCTGTCCAAGACAGGATTTAAGGAAATTTTCATAATGGTTCGACGGGCTTTCCGGGTATTTGGGAAGCCTGGGGGCCATCTCCTTCGCTTTTTCAGCAGGAATTATAACAAGCGGTGCAGAGTGCGTGCCTCCCTTGAATGTAAGTTCCTTACTATAAATGATCTTACCGGCGCCCGGCATTTTCTGCTGGGCGGGTTTCTGCTGCGGCACACCTCCCGGAGGCGGTATTGTATTGTCAACTGTGGCGTCAACAGAAAAATAACCCTCAGGTACAGGTGGAATATTCTTAACACCGTCGTACCAGGTTATATCGACCGGAGGCATATCTCCCCTGCTTGGAAACCGGAATTTAATTGTTGATTCAAGCGGGAAGAAATAGTCGTTGAGGTTTACAACATGAACCGGTTCAATCTCGTATGGCAGCCCAAGATCAAGAAACTCATGTATGGTGTCGAGGATATGAGCACCCCAGTCGCCAAGAGCACCCAGTCCGAAATCGTACCATCCGCGCCAGTTGCCCGGGTGATATTTTTCATTGAAGTCGTGGTATGCAGCTGTTGTAAGCCATGTATCCCAGTCCTTGTCAGTCATGCCTTTTGGAAGAGGCTGGGCTTCAGGATATTTAATAATATTCGGATCGTAAGGGTGCCATCTGCGGCCACCATTCATAAATGCCGTAACAGAAGTGACATCTTTAATGATCCCTGCTTCCTTCCATGCCTTGAATTGAAAATAGTTCTCACCCGAATGGCCCTGATTACCTACCTGGGTCACAATCTTCGGATTTTTAAGAGCCATCTGAGCCATTAATTCTGCCTCCAAATAAGTCCTGGCCATAGGTTTTTCCACATAAACACTCTTACCGAGCTGCATAGCTGCCATGCAAACAGGGAAATGTGCAAAATCGGGTATTGCAACCTGTACGGCATCAATGTCTCCTGCCATAGTGTCGAACATGACTCTGAAATCCCTGAACTGTTTTGCCTTGGGAGCCAGCTTGATTGTCTCCTGCGAACCCTGCGAATCAAGGTCTACATCGCAGACAGCCACTATGTTGGCCAGGCCAGAATTAATAAACTGTCTGGCGTCGGAAGCTCCCTGATTGGCAATGCCTATCAGGGCCAGATTAACCTTTCCTGACGGCCCTCTTGAAATGCCGGCTGAAGATTGTGCATTTTCAGGAACGCCTGCCGAAACCTTATTGCCGATGATGGCTCCGGTTGTAGCCAGGCCGGCTGTTCTTAAAAAGTCGAGTCGTGTAACCTTATGTGCCATGGTTTCTGAATATTAATATTATTAGATTCTAAAGTTAATAGAAATAGGATGACAATAAACCTTTAAAACGGAAATAAATACTCTAGTATAAGGCTGCAAATTCGTCAGCCAGCATATTTATTTCATCATCTGTCATATGCGATCCAGATGAAATTATGGTTCTGTACCTGAAAGTCACAGATTTATTTGCAGGTATTGAAAAATTTATTGTTTCCTTTCCGTTCGTGAAGTCCTTTGCACCCAGCGGATTTGCAGAGAATAATCCATAACCACGTGCATGCCAGAATGTTGGATATGAGGGATTAAGGGGATGATCACATATCACGATGGATATCTTTTCATTGCCTATCGTTCCGTAAAGGTCCATCCACCTGGCGCGTGTCCCCCAGACAGCCTCACCGGTAATACCAGTGCTGCTCCTGTAATTGCCCGTAACTCCTCTGTTTTCCATTGCTTTCTCATTACCCGGTTTTCCGTTTGCATCAAGCAAAACGACATTTTCTTTCGAAGGTAATTCAAGTTGCCTTGCTACGCGTATCGCAAACATTCCTTCCTTAGTATCGGGCATACTGATATCCTGGTTTCCTGCGGTGAGGGTGGTAATCCTGTCGACAATCCAGTATTTGTTCGCACATGAAAACCTGTATTCCGTTAGCTCTTTCATCATTCCCTTCCCTGCCGGATCATCCCAGACAGCATTTATACGGAGATTCCCATCCTTAGTCCCGTCCTCAGCTTTTTCAATTCCCAGCAACCTGATGACGCCTCCATTTTCACTTTTTTTGCCTGTGGAGCCATTACCCCAGAAATCAAATCCGTTTACATTTCCATAGTTAAGCCACGAACCGACCTGGTGAATATGATCGTTCCTCTCCCCTGCTCTCGGATTCAATGGAAATCCTCTTGTGATCTCCGTGCCTGACAATGTTCTTATCGGATACAGAACAGGTTTGTAAACATTATCAGGCCAGCATAATGAAGTCACGTTTCTGCCTTCAATAATCACATCGACTTTCTTATCGGATTCATTTACAATAAACCTGATCCTGCCTTCTTCACCTGACTGACTTTTCACTGTTAAAGAATTAACAGATAAAATCATCATCAGGGCAAAGGATAGTCGCGGTAAAAGTTGTTTTTCCATTTGAAGGTCTTTATATGCTGTAAGCATTAACTTTAATATCTGCCTCAATTTCCGCCTCCTTCAATACACTTTTTACAAGAACCGGGGCTCCTTCCAGTTTCTTACTTTCCGATGCCGCCTGCATAAATGCAAAAATCTCAGTTGTCTCTTCAGCTGACACAGGGGGTGTACCCGATTGAAAGAATTTTATTATTTCGGCAAGTAAAGCGTTATATCCGCTGTATTTTCCAAGGGTTATTATTCCTTTTTCTCCGAAGACGATCCCTCCGTAGTCGGACTTACCTTTTCGTATTCCTCTGAAAGTTCCGATCCGGTTGCCGGTCCAGAGTCCTGTAACCTGATCCCAGTCATCCGTAAAGGTTCCTGAAACGCTAAGGCAGCCTGTACCCATCACAGTGAAAAGAGTCTCAACCCCATGAATACCGTACCAGAACAGGTCGGGATGGGTTTTCTCGAGGGTTGCAGGGCTATAGGTGTCAGCGCCCAGAACCTGACCTATAGATCCTAAGGCCACCTCATCTGCTCCCGGAATATATCTCAGGGAAGACGCTGAGAATACAGCCACATTAAACTTTGCAGACAGTTTGTAAATTGCTATTGCATCGGCAAGAGATGCTGCCACAGGTTTGTCAATGAACATTGTTTTGCCTGCCTTCATAACCTGAACTGCCTGATCAAGATGGAGCCTTCCATCGTTGGTTTCGAGAAGAATGAAATCGGTTCTTTTCAGAAGCTCATCAATGGAGCTCACTATTTCGACTCCTGATTTTTTTACTTCTTCAATATAGCCAGGGATCCTGTCGACACTCGATTTGATGTCGTTACTGCCTTTTGGATAAGCGGCTGTCACCCTGTATCCTGCAAATTCAGGTCCTGCTGACGGATCATTAAGGGCTTTTGCAAATGCTGTGGCATGGGAGGTATCCAGACCAATGATCCCTACTCTTTTACCAGGCTGTTCCCTTTTCTGATAAACGCTCCCTGACGCTTTTCCGGCTAAACCAATTCCGACTACTCCGGCAGAGGCTGTTTTAATAAAATCACGTCTTTTAATCTGGCTCATATATTATCTGTTTTAAAGGATTATATCAATCTGATTTTACTGGTCAATTTTTCCCGGTTAAGAGCCCATTAACAGCTTCATCGGAGTTTTCAGGCAATATAACAAGCTTATCGCCGGCCTTTTCCAGGTTGTAACTTCTACGGATTATTTCTACTGCTTCGTTTATCCTGTCAATATCATCCGTTTTTCCGTCGCCGTCTCTTATTCCTGCAATTATAAGCTGTGCAGGGGCAAGAGAAGCAGCCAGATCAGGCAGATCATAACTTTTAACTGAGCCGGGAACAGCCGACGGGATATAGCTGTGATTGTAAAATTGGTTCATGACTATTGATCTGTACGAGCAATATGGATTAATGAGAATTAACGAGTTGAACGATTTTGTAAACGCTGCTGTGTGAAGCAATACAGGAGTCATTTCGCCCCTTGCAAATCCATCGATGACAGCTTCCCTGTTTCTGTTTTTAAGCAAAATAAGAAGCCTGGTCACATCGCCTGCCTGAATACCTGTTATACTTCTGCCTATCAGCATCGATGCATACCATAAGTTATGCGATACACCGTCAAAATAAGCATCTCCTCTGAAATTATCGGATCGCAGTTCGCCTGTTCCCGGCAGATCGGGAGCAATAACTGTATAACCTTCTTTTACGTACATTTCAATTTCTCCTCCCTGTGAGGCTTCCTTCGATTTACCTGACGGATGCAGGTAGATCATATATCGTTTCCCTTCATTTTCAGGCTTAAACAACAGACAGGGAATCACATAATCGCCTTCTCCCCTGACGAAATACTTCTCCACCACATATCCATCCCTGACTATCCTCCCTGTCAGAACAGGATCTTCACATGCGACAGGCTCTATATAGCCTGAAAGTCTTTTTGCCGAGTTAATTGCCGTTATCCTGAATTCATAAGGTGTTTCCCTATGTTTTCTCAGTATTATTTCCTCCTTTTCAGATATTTCCCTGTTTAGAAGGAAAATAGTTCTCGAATTAAATGAGGTCGAGATCTGACCTGTAGAAGTTACTTTCATTTCTTCTGCGGAAGGGAGTTGAATTTCTTTATCTGACATATCGCAGGGATTGGCCAGATGTTTGCTGAAAAAAGCATACATTGCTTCCCTGTTCTTCTTTGTCGAAGCATGACCGGCGTCATCCTCAATCCTTTTAAAATTTTCACTCTTTTCAAATACGCTGTAAATCTTAGAAACTTCTTTTTCAGTTTCGATTGCTCCCTGAATACTGAACATATCTGAAGAGGTGGTAATCATCAGCATTGGTCTGGGCGCCCTGACAATTAGAAAGTCAGGATGATCAAGTCCACTAGAGATCAGGTTGAAAAGATTCTGTTCAGCGTCCTGTGGCCCGATTGTCTGAAGCAACCTGGTATAATTTGTAATGTAGTTCTCAGGCGCAGCAGCATAAATACGGTCATCATATGCTGCAATATATGCTGACTGGGTTCCTCCTCCCGACCTGCCGGTAATTCCAATTCGCAGGGGATCAACCTCTTTTCTTGAGATCAGGTAATCGATCGCCCTTATCCCGTCCCAGATCATATGATATGCCTGTGAACTTCCTGAAATAAATGCCTGTGCGCCCGGATATGAATGCTCGTTTGTGGGTCCTCCAGCTTTTGACTTACCGGTTTGCGGATCAAAATATTCAAGACGTTCCCCCTGTCCGACCGGATCGAAGGCAAATACTATAAATCCCTTGCTGACAAGGTTCAGGATCACATGCATATACACATTGCTCCTGTATCCATCTTCGGAATGACCACTGCAGTAAATGATTGCCGGTGCTTTGGCTCCCTTTTTGATCCCCGATGGAACAAAAAGCGATGAAGTCACGTAAAAGCCGGGTTGAGATTCAAAAACAATATGTTCAATCCAGTAATCCTTTTTATCAATCACCCGTAGTATCGTGGCATTCAAAGGGGTCTTTTCAGGAAAAGGACCAATTATATCATCAAGAGTTTTTCTTATGAAAGCCTGCCTTTCAATCCATCTCTCCTTTGTGTTTATTGAAGAAACCTCATCCGCTCTTTTTTTAAGCAAATCGAATGCCTGCCGTGCAAGATGGTTATAAAGAAAATCCGGGGCATTATTAAAGATAAGCCATTTGCCCCGGATTACATTAAGGTCATCCTGTGAAAATGCAATATTGCAATTAAGCATCACCTGCAAAAACAGAAGAATAATGATTCTCACCGCTGATTTGCAGATACTGCAGAAACCGGGATTACAAGCTCCCATGATTCCTATTTTAGTATGGCAACAAAAAAAATTAAAATATTCAGACCTTATCCGGGATTATGAAAGGTTTACGGTATTCCCTGGTAAGGAGTGCATCAGCCTCCCTGTCATTAACAAATTTCTCCTTCGCACCGTCGAAAGTAAGCTGTCTTCCGAGGAGGTATGATATATTTGCAATAAGTGGCAGCGACGATGACATATGTCCTTCACTTATCTGGCAATTCAGGGTTTCGTCTTTACCTGAACGAATTGCATCAAGGAAATTTGCAAAATGTTCAGTTCCGCCGGGAGCAGCAAGGAATGTAGGATCAGCCGGTTTTCCCTCACTGGTTTTTGATCCTGCAAATGGTTCTTTTTCCCTTTTCCTGAATGCTTTCCATGTATCGCCATCGAGTTCAAGGTAACCTTCGGTTCCGTAAAATATATTTCCTATCCTTATTCCCAGGCTAGATTCATCATTTGTATATCTTCCCCTGGTCTCAAACTCGAGTATCTTGCCATCCCTGTACTTAAACAATGATGTCTGGGTATTTGGAGTCTCCTGTGCACATTCTGCAGGATCAATGCCATAAATACCTCCCATGGAATAAACTGTTACCGGGTGCTCATTCTTGTTGAGTCCCCAGCGGGCGATATCGAACTGGTGGGGACCCTGGTTCCCTGTGTCACCGTTTCCTGTAGCCCAGAACCAGTGCCAGTTGTAATGAACTCTTTTCTCATTGTACGGGCGGTTTGGCGCCGGACCCAGCCACATATCATAATGAAGTGATGCAGGAGCAGTGCCATCGGGTGCAATACCAAATGAATCACGGGGCTTGTAGCACAACCCCTTGGCCATAAACACATCCCCGATTCCACCTGTGTGAAGAAACTTCATTGCTTCAATGACATTCGGTATGGATCTGTTCTGACATCCTGTCTGGACACGTACATTATACTTTGCAGCAGCTTCAGCCATTTTTCTTCCTTCCCACAGATTATGGCTTGCAGGCTTTTCGGCATATACGTGTTTGCCTGCCTGACAGGCCCATATAGCACTCAAAGCATGCCAGTGGTTCGGCAGTCCGAATGATACAGCGTCAATTTCCTTATCATCAAATACCTTGCGCATATCCCATTCAGTCAGTGGGGTCTCACCTGATTTGTCCTGGACCAGTTTTACCGCCGGACCAAAAAACTGTTCATCAGCATCGCAGATCGTCCGGATCCTGACATTACGGTTATCCTTAAGGACGCTCCAGCTGTTTATATGGTCCCTGCCGCGGCTGCGGACGCCGACAACAGCCATGTTGATCCTGTCATTTGAGCCTATCACGGAAGAATAAGCTTTGGGACTTAATCCCATCCCGCCGATTGTAAAACCTGCTGCTCCGAGGGCAGTGGTCTTTATGAAGTTTCGTCTGTTGGTCATTGGTGTTTATGTTTAAGTTAATAATTTTTGTTAGGATGTTGCTGGTTGCTTGTTGCTGGTTGCTTGTTGCTGGTTGCTGGTTGCTTGTTGCTGGTTGCTGGTTGCTGGTTGCTGGTTGCTGGTTGCTGGTTGCTGGTTGCTGGTTAGTAATTTAAGCTGATCATGGTTTTGAAGATGCTTAGTTGTTCCTTCATTGCTGCAACACGGTCGGCCGGTTCAGTTCGTGCTTCAAGCAAAATCCAGCCGTCAAAGCCGATTCCTCTGAACAGTTTAAAAAGCTCCCTGTACGGATAATTTCCTTCATTAAGCTCGCGGACATGAACTGTATCTCCGAACCATCGTTTCAGCATGTTGAAATTAGCCTCAAGTCCGGGAGGGAGAAGATCCTGGTCATTGCAGTTCCAGCAAACTTTTACATCCGGTTCCGTGACATGATCGAAAATGGCTTTCATATTAGGGATTTCCTGTGTCAGGTTGCCGTGTACCTCAACCCTCACAAGCTGGTTATAGTCACGGGCAAACCTGCCAATTTCATTAAGGGAGGCGCCAATCTGTGTGATAGTCTTTTCCCGCGGGACGTCAGCCGGAAGATCATTTGGTTTTACCTTTATACCGGTAGCGCCGATATCATGGCAGAGAATAATATATTCCTTTGTCTTTTCTATATTATCGCGGAGTATTTTCGGATCCGGACTGTGGTATTCAAAGTTGGATCCGTAGCCAAGACATTTCACTTTGCTGTCGGCAAATCGTTTTTTCACCTCCGACCGTTGTGCAGGTGTAAGGTTCGATTCAACCTTATGGGCATGCTCTGTCCTCAATTCCAGTCCTTCATAACCGGCTTTCTCACAATTCGCTATAAGGGTGGGGAGATCCCAGTCCCTTCCCCACTGGTAGGTTACCAGGCCAAACCTCATTGAAGATCCGGCTGAAACCGGCAGTTCCGGAAAGTACCTGAGGGCAGCCGCCCCCATGCCGGCAGTGGCTGCCCGGCGCAGAAATCCGCGTCGTGTTATCCTTTGCATATTCCGCAGTTTTTATATTTATTCAATTGCTTTCATCCATGCTTTTGCCATCAGCTGCGCACCGGCGAGAGAAGGATGAACACCATCGCCTGTCCAGTATGCCCCGGGAGCTTTTTTCTGAGCCTCATCGTAGATTTTCTGATATGGAATAAAGACGGCTCCGAACTGTTTTGCAATATCCCTTGCAGCTTTCTGATACTCATAGAACTCAGGATACCATTTATCATCAACGGCTTTAACTCCCTTAACTGCAAATGGTTCACAGATTACCAGCTTAACATCAGGAAGGGCTTTTAAGGTACGTTCAAGAAGGGCAATGTAATCTTTCCTGTATATATCAACCGTCCCGTCATAATTACCGTTAAGCTTATGCCATATATCATTTACTCCTATTAAAATGCTGAGCACATCAGGTTTAAGCTCAAGACAGTCCTTGTCCCATCTTTCAGCCAGCTGAAATACCTTGTTCCCCGAAATACCCTTGTTATAAATCTTAAGGTTCATTTCAGCATATTTATTCAGGAGGGCTGCGCCTGCAAGCATTGGATAACCAGAACCAAGGTTACGGCTGGTATTAAATCCGGCATCTTCCTTATTCCTTCCCGAATCTGTAATGGAATCCCCCTGAAAAAGGATCACCTGATCTTTTGAAAGTTTGATCTCCTTAATTTTTTCCTTCGCCATAGAAGCAGAAAGGATCTCAGGAATGCTGATTGCTGCAATTGTACTTATTGCCGCCCTTTTTATAAAGCTACGGCGCGAATTCAAATTGTCTTTCATTTTACATTTAGTTTATACCAAAGGACGGCATTTTCATTATATATCTTGTTAATGACTTCCTTGGGGAGCTTAAGTCCTGTGAAGTCAGCCCTGAATTTATCCGAAGTCATTTTCTCATCTGTGGCAAAGTATTTCCAGTCATCCAACCAGGTTTCGTGCATCCTCTTTTTAAATTCTTCAGGATCGGATCCTCCCGAGTCTCCTGTATCTGTTCCATATAATAGCCTGTCCTGGTATTTGATACAAAAGTCCCTGACTCTTTTCCTGTCAGTTGCAGACTGATATTGCAGATGGCATATCCTTGCCGACATATCGACTGCCATATTTGGAAACCTGTCGAGCCGTAAGGCAAGCGAATCAACATTCCATTCAAGACTGCCGAGATGACATCCTATAAAGGTAAGGTCAGGGTGTAAGGCAAGCATATTATCCCTGGCGTCGATCTGATCTTCATACGAAGGATATTCGGGATGAAGGAACATATGGTACTGAGGATTTTCGGCAAAATAGTTGCTGTCGCTGGTAACCGTCATCTGGTCGAGAGGCAGCCAGCAGTTCCTGGGCTCTCCAAGATGTCCTGTAACAGGAATTCCCCTGTCTTTAATATAGTCATAAACCGGATCGAGCGCCGGGTTATCAGCCATAATGAACTTCCCTGATCTGTCGCGGACAGTCATACCAATGTTTTTCCATATCTTCACTGTGATACCTCCCTGGCTGAGATAATTATCGAGAGAGGAGATTACCCTGCTGCTCCATCCGGGAGTTTCCCAGCCTGTGGTGTCGAAATAAAAAGTAGGGCCGTAGAAGACTCTTCCCGGAAATTTTTGAGAGGATAATACAGCATTCTCCTGCTGACGGCCGACACTTGCTGAATCACCATGATCAACGCCAAGTGTGATCAGTGCAAAATTGTCGGCCATCGCTGCTTCTTCAAAATATCCCTTATCGCTGTTAATATGAACATGAGAATCAATCTTCAGGATCGAAGGATAATCGTTTTCAGAATAATACCTGCTGCTGCATCCTGATAAGACAGAAAGCAGCAGCAGGTTCATAATCCGCAACTTCATGGTCATGGTCAGCCTTTTTAAAGAGGCATCTTTACATATTCGGCTGCGTTAAGGAAGTCAATGCTCTTCTGGCAGCTTGTATATACATCAAAATTGTATCTTTCAACTTCCACAACTCCGTATTTCATACCTGATATTTCAGCTCCTGCCCAGATGGAAGCAAAATCCATCATACCGCTTGCTCCAATTTCCTCTTTGTCCTTGATATGCCATAATTCAAATCTGCCCGGATATTTATTGAAATAATCGACAGGATTTGCTCCTCCGACAACTGCCCAGTAGAGGTCGATCTCAAACATAACCTTTGCAGGATCTGTATTCTCGAGCATGAAATTATAAATTGTCTGTCCGTCAAGCTGTGTTGAGAATTCCTTGTCGTGGTTATGGTAACCGAAGCGAATACCGGCAGCATTACATTTTTCGCCTACCAGATTGAAATAGTCACAGTATCTCTTAAGAGTATCGAGACTCCTGTATGCTTCACCTCCCATGAAAGGCTGAACCAGGAATTTGCATCCTGCTGCTTTATGCGAAGCAATACATACATCCCACCATGCCATAACCTTGTCCCAGTTTGCAGAATCAGGCAGCGCCTGTCCGGTATGAGAACTGATTACCGGCAACCCGTTTTTTTCGCACAAATCTTTGAAAGCAGAAGGATCCATTCCATAGAATTTGCCATCACCGTAACCGGCAGGTTCAACAAAAGTGTAACCCATTTTGGCAACTTTGGCAACAGCGCCCGGAACATCCCTCATGATTGAGTCGCGGATCGAATAAAGCTGCAGACCGATGTTCTTGCGCGGAGCTTTCGTGCACGATTCAAAAGTTGTGATTAATAAACTGCTGACAAGCAGTAACATGATTGCTGAGAAAATTGTTCTTTTTTTCATCTTAAAGGTTTTGAATATTAATATTTGAAGTCAAGTTATTTCAGGTTTAAGTGAATGCTTTAAGCATTATCAGTTGTAAAAATAGAAATTTTTACTGTTGTTATCGCAACGAATCCAAAACTTCCCTGACAGTCTTTTCTCCTCTGACGGCTCCTGAAGGAAGAATTCCCTTTTTGCCGAAAACAAGAAGTGCATCATATTTTTCAATTGTTACCCCCGACTCATTAAAATTACCCGATTTATCTCTGACGGCTTTTGAATCAAGCCCGAGATGACGAGCCATGAAACCGTACATTGCAAATCTTTTGGAAGGTCCGTAGTCGTGCCCCTCCGATTTCAGATGCACGTTTCCGACATTTGCTGTGCTGCCATAAAGGGCGTATACTTTTTTAATATAAGGAAATTCTATTTCAGGAACATTCTGGGTCCAGTCGCTGCCATCTGATATAACAAGCATGGGACGTGGCGAAGCCATTGCAGCAATTTCTGCGTTATTTGTGCCCGCCTCGGTGCACGAATGAACAGGCAATCCGCTTTCACAGGGGCATCCGCCAAAAAAATAAGAAGATACCATTACAACAGGAACGCTGACTGTTATCCTGTCATCGATTGCAGTGGCAAGGAAGGTCTGGGTGCCTCCCCCCGATTCTCCAGTAATTCCAATTCTGCCTTTGTCGACATAAGGGAGTGATGTCAGAAAATCGATAACCCTCACCGAGTTTAAGGTCTGCATTGTTAGGGCAAGCCCTGTCCTGTGAAGGTCGCTGTCGAACTGAAGGCGCGATTCGCCCCACGCAAACATTTCATAGCTAAAAACAACTGCTCCCATTTTTGCAAGCATAGCGCACCTGTATTGCTGCTCAGGCCTGTAACGTCCATAAAGATTAGTGTCGGCGGTGTTGAAATGCCCATGAGGAGAAAGAACAGCAGGGAAAGGGCCCTTCCCCTTCGATGGCCTGTAAAGCGATCCGCAGAGATATACCCCGGGTATTGTTTCAATTGCAACATTTTCGACAGTGTAGCCATTCATTTTCCTTTTCGGGGTATAGATAGGATTCAATGGAGTCTTCTTTGGGAATGGCGACAGGTTCAATTGTTTAAGGAAGCATTTTCTCAATTCCTCTTTCCTTGCTTCCCATGCGTCTTTATCCCTGTAAAGCGATAAAAGGAGGTCAAGGTGCTTCTTACCCTCCTCAACGGGCCTTACATGATATGCGTACTTTGAAATCTGATAGGTATTTTCATCCTGCTTTGAGTACACCATATCGAGCGGAAGCAGGATATTTGTCAGAGTTTCTTCAGTGTCAACCCTGTACCGCCATGTTGGATACATTACTTCCACCCCCTTAACCAGATTCTCACTGTATAAAATTTTTATGCCATGCCTCTTTTCTATCTCACCCAGAACTTCCTTAAGCGGCTTCCTATAAACCTGCTCAGGAGTTTGGGAAATTAATAAAGGCAATGCCAGAAATGCAATTATCAGGATTGTAAGTATTTTTTTCATAAGAATCGATATTTTTTAGAGACCAACAGAACCAGCTTAAAATTAATAAAATTCATGAATATGAATATTTATATAATTTGCATAGATGCAATCTTTGGATTATTTTTAATCGCATCGTAAAAACAAAAAAACTATATCATGATAAAGAGAATCTTATCCCTTGCAATCCTTTTGCTAAATGTTATGTGCATCTCTGCGCAAAAGCTCCCGACAGGCAATCCGGCTGATTTTAAGGTGAAGACCTGTCTTCATTCGGTGAGTTATATGGGTGTATGGAGAGGACAGGCAACCCTGACTGTCGACGAGTTTCTT
This sequence comes from uncultured Rikenellaceae bacterium, assembly GCA_964633505.1. Taxonomy (GTDB): domain Bacteria; phylum Bacteroidota; class Bacteroidia; order Bacteroidales; family VadinHA17; genus LD21. Next base: position 94,842 of record CAZWHC010000010.1, read on the forward strand.
CTTAAAGCAAAAGCGCTTGGATTTGACGGAGTGATGCTTGCAGCAAAGCGTCCTCATGTATCGCTTATCGATTATGATGATGCTGCCCGGCAGAAGCTGAGAGCAAGACTTAAGGAACTGGGGCTCGAGCTTGTATGTCTTGCCGGTTATTGCGATTTTACTGCGGGAGTAGATAAGGCAGGCATCCCAAATACCGAAATACAGGCAATATATATAGGTGAACTCGCCAAACTGGCAAAAGATCTTGGAACAAATATGGTAAGGATATATACCGGTTATGAAAGGCCCGATGTTCCCTATGACAAACAATATTCACTTGTTGTTGAGGGACTGCAGATGGCCGGGAAACTGGCAGCCCGCTATGGCGTCACTCTGGCGGTACAGAATCATCACGACATAGCCCTGCATCATGACGCAATGAAATGGCTTCTCGACGAGGTCAATCTCACAAATGTTAAGGCTGCATTTGACTGCTGGTCGCCAACACTCGAAGGATTATCGCCCGAGGAAATCAAACAGGCTGTTTATACAATGAAACCATATATTGTGCATACCACCACTGCCGATTATAAGGAACTCCCCCGGTATATATATGATCTTAACCATACCAATTATTCACGGAAAGAATCGCAGATGAGGGCAGTGCCAATAGGAGAAGGTTTCCTTGATTATAAAAACTTCATAAATGCCCTCAGGGAGATTGGTTACCAGGGATATATTGCTTATGAAATGTGCGAAGTGCTCGAGGGAGGAGGTTCAATCGATAACCTCGACAGAAGCGCAAAAGCTTTTCTCGAATATGTGAAGCAGTTCAGATGAAAAACAGCAAAATTTATGATATCTGTTATAAATCGAAGAAAAAATCAGCTTTTTATTTGATATATTAAAAATTCGCATACCTTTGTCGCTCGATTTGAAACAAAAAAGTGTTTAAAAGTTTAATCCATATTATTGTCCTCGTCCTTATTATTGCCTATGGCAAATGATCCGGGAGGAATATGGTGTAATATATACTAAGAAAGCTTTCCGGATCAGCCGGAAAGCTTTTTTTTTTAACAAATTATTGAGATGAAGAATCAGCTCAGGAGCACCAGAACGGTAACCGGCAGGAACATGGCCGGAGCAAGAAGCCTGTGGAGGGCCAACGGAATGAAGGATGATCAGTTTGGCAAACCCGTGATAGCAATAGTCAATTCCTTTTCACAGTTTGTCCCGGGACACGTTCATTTGCATAATATCGGGCAGTTAATAAAAAAGGAGATCGAAAAGCAGGGCTATTTTGCGGCCGAGTTCAACACAATTGCAATTGACGACGGAATTGCCATGGGTCACGACGGGATGCTTTATTCGCTTCCTTCGCGCGAGCTTATTGCCGACAGCGTGGAATATGTCTGCAACGCACATCTGGCCGATGCCATGATCTGCATCAGCAATTGTGATAAAATCACTCCGGGGATGCTCATGGCGGCCATGAGGCTGAACATTCCGGCTGTATTTGTTTCAGGAGGACCCATGGAAGCAGGCCTTTACCGTGGCGCAGGCATCGACCTTATAGATACAATGGTGGCTGCAGCTGATGACTCTGTTACCGATGATTCCCTCGGTGCGATGGAGAGAAATGCCTGTCCTACATGCGGATCGTGCTCGGGTATGTTCACTGCAAATTCAATGAACTGCCTTACAGAAGCTCTCGGCCTGGCTCTACCGGGAAACGGGACGCTCATTGCAACGCATTCAAACCGCATGAAGCTTTTTGAAAAAGCAGCAGCTCTGATTACTGAAAATACAAGAAAATACTATTATGAAGGGGATGAAAGTGTATTACCCCGATCAATCGCATCGAGGCAGGCATTCATAAATGCAATGTCGCTCGATATTGCAATGGGAGGATCAACTAACACAGTTCTCCATCTTCTTGCAATTGCCCATGAAGCCCGGGTTGACTTCTCAATGAAGGATATTGATATGCTTTCCAGAAAGATCCCCAACATCTGCAAGGTTTCGCCGAGTTCCAAATATCATATTCAGGACGTGAACCGGGCAGGAGGCATTATGTCGATAATGGGCGAACTCGAACGAAGCAACCTCATCGACACATCCGTAAGACGAATCGATTACAGTACCCTGAGTGAGGCAATCGGATCGTGGGACATACTAAGCGCTAATGTCAGCGCCGAAGCTGTTGAATTATACAGGAGCGCTCCGGGACTGAAAAGGAATCTTGAGCTGGGATCGCAGGACAACCATTATGAAATGACAGATACCGACAGGGAGGCAGGATGCATAAGGAGTACCGGGAATGCATATAACAAAGACGGAGGCCTGGCTGTGCTGTACGGTAATATTGCAAGAAATGGCTGCATTTTAAAAACAGCAGGAATCGACCCATCGCTTTTCAGTTTCAGGGGTCCGGCAGTAATATTCGAATCGCAGGAAGAAGCTGTCGACGGCATACTCAACGGGTCAGTAAAGGCAGGCGACGCTGTGGTTATAAGATACGAAGGTCCCAAAGGCGGACCCGGAATGCAGGAAATGCTTTACCCTACCTCCTATCTTAAATCGAAACAGCTCGATAAAAAATGTGCACTCATAACCGACGGGAGATTCTCCGGGGGCACATCCGGACTATCCCTAGGGCATGTTTCTCCGGAAGCAGCTTCTGAAGGTGAAATTGCAGTTCTCAGAACCGGAGATATTATCGAAATTGATGTCACGGGCAGAAAAATAAATGTTTTGCTTTCCGATGAAGAATTGTCAGAAAGGTTTAATGAAGAAAGGTCAAAAGGCATAAAGGCTTTCAAACCGTCTGAAAGGAATCGTAACATTCCCCCGTCGCTCAAAGCTTATGCTCAGCTGGTAAGCTCTGCCGACAAGGGAGCCGTAAGAATTATTTGAACTGAAATCTGAACTGAGTTAATGTAATACGCAACCAGCAATTAGCAACCAGCAACAAGCAACAAGCAACCGTAAACAATAAATTAAACAAGCAATCCTATGATGACTGACAACGAAATGATGCAGGTTAACGAGCAGATAAGCAATGGTGAGCATATAACCGGAGCCGAAGCACTATTAAGATGCCTTATCGAGGAGGGTGTTGATACTATCTTCGGTTATCCGGGAGGAGCCATCATGCCTGTTTATGACAAACTGCTGGATTATCAGGATAAGATCAGGCACATCCTGACGCGTCATGAGCAGGGAGCTGCCCATGCCGCCCAGGCTTATTCAATGGTCACAGGCAAGCCCGGCGTTTGTTTTGCCACATCCGGACCCGGGGCCACAAACCTTGTTACAGGGATTGCAAACGCCTATCTCGACTCGGTACCTGTGGTTTTTATAACAGCACAGGTAGTTTCGACGCTTATCGGGTCGGATGCTTTCCAGGAAACCGACATCCTGGGCGTGTCGATGCCCGTTGTAAAATGGAACGCACAGGTGAAAAAGCCGCAGGACATACCTGAGACCATTGCAAAGGCATTTTATATTGCAGCAACAGGCAGGCCCGGACCAGTGCTTATCGACATAACAAAGGACGCTCAATATGAAAAGCTAAACTTCAAATACAGGAAATGCAACTACCTGAGGAGCTATAATCCCCATATCCCGCTACACAGGAGAGAGATAGAATCGGCCGCAATAATGATAAATCATGCGGAGAAGCCTCTTATACTGGCAGGCCACGGAATCATTATCTCAGGAGCGGAAAAGGAACTACTTCAGTTTGCAGAGAAGACAGGCATACCCGTAGCCATGACACTTCTCGGGCTGTCGGCATTTCCTTCGAACCACCGCCTGTATGCCGGCTTTCTCGGGATGCATGGCAACTATTCGGCCAACACCCTTACAAATGAGGCGGATCTGATTATTGCGATTGGAATGCGTTTCGACGACCGTGTAACCGGCAACCTTAAGAAATATGCAAAAAACGCCAGGATCATACATATAGAAATAGACGAAGCGGAAATAAATAAAAATGTTATAGTTGATATCGAAATAAATAACGACGCCAGGGAAGTACTGACCGAACTCATACCCATGGTTGAAAAGAAAAGCTATGAATACTGGATAAGGGAATTCAGGATCCGTGATAAAGTTGAATATGACAGGGTAATAAAACCTGAAACCAGGCCTTCCAGCGGAAAAATTAAAATGGGAGAAGTTATAAGGATGATATCCGACCTCACAAAAGGGGATGCAATTATTGTAACGGATGTAGGCCAGAATCAGATGGCAGTAGCCCGGTATTATGAGTTCACTGTTCCGGGAAGCCTTGTCACCTCCGGAGGTATGGGTACTATGGGATTCGGTTTGCCTGCTGCGGTCGGGTCAAAGATAGGAAGACCTGAAAAACAAGTAGTTGCATTTCTTGGTGACGGAGGTTTTCAGATGACTATACAGGAGCTCGGCACTATCCTTCAGTACAAGATTCCTGTTAAGCTTATAATTCTGAATAACAGTTTCCTTGGAATGGTCCGCCAGTGGCAGGATATGTTCTTTTCAAAGAGATATGCTTCCACTGCTCTGGTAAATCCCGATTTTGTAACAATAGCCTTAGGATACGATATCCCCGCAAAAAGTGTTTCGGACAGGAAGAATCTCAATGATTCACTCTCTGAGATGCTTAATGCCGAAGGACCTTACCTGCTGGAAATCAATATTGACAAGGAGGCAAATGTTCTTCCAATGGTTGAACCGGGAGCATCGGTATCGGAAGTAACTTTGACCTATAAAAGATAAAACGGCCTCTGAAAAGAACTTACACAGAGGGCACAGAGAAGAGCAGAGAACACGGAGGAGATTACAGACAATTGCAGTAAAAACAATTTTGAAATGAAACAGGAATATACAATTTCACTTTTTACTGAGGATCACATAGGAATCCTCAGCCAGATTACAATAATTCTGACCCGAAGGCAAATTAACATTGAAAGTATTACAGCCTCGGAATCAGCAGTCAGGGGCGTTCAGATGCTTACCCTTGTTGTAAGGACTACCGCCGAAATGGTACAGAAAGTCGCAAGGCAGATGCAGAAGCTTGTCGATGTCCTTAAGGTATTCGTACACACCTCCGACGAAATTATATACCAGGAGATTGCCCTGTTCAAGGTTAAGACAAAAGGCCTCATGTCGGGCGATATAATTGACCGCATCGTCCGTACCCATTACGCCAGGATACTTGAAGTATCTCCCGAATTTATGGTAATTGAGAAAACAGGTCACAAAACTGAGATCAACAACCTCCTTCATGAACTTGAACCTGTCGGGCTGCTCCAGTTTGTAAGATCAGGGAGAGTTGCTATCACAAAACAGGTTAAGGAGCTGTATTCATACCTCGAGGAGATGGATGAAGCACACCCTTATAAACCTGATAAGATTGAAACTTTTAATTAACATTATTTAATCACATATAAATTAAAACACCATGGCAAAAATTGATTTCGGCGGAGTTATCGAAGACGTTGTAACAAGAGAAGAATTCACACTCGAAAAAGCACGTGAAGTGCTCAAAAAAGAAACAGTTGCAGTAATAGGCTACGGCGTTCAGGGACCTGCCCAGGCTATGAACATGAGAGACAATGGAATAAATGTCATTATCGGTCAGGCTCCGGAGTTCAAAGCCGACTGGGACAAAGCTGTTGCCGATGGATTTGTTCCGGGCAAAACACTTTTCAATGTTGAAGAAGCAGTCACAAAAGGAACGGTGATACAGTATCTCGTATCGGATGCTGCACAGAGAATACTGTGGCCAAAGGTAAAACCCTGCCTTAAAAAAGGAGATGCCTTGTATTTTTCCCATGGTTTCTCAATAACCTATAAGGAGCATACAGGTGTTGTACCACCTGAATTTGTGGATGTCATTCTTTGTGCTCCCAAGGGTTCCGGAACGAGCGTAAGAAGGAATTTTCTTGCAGGCACAGGTATCAACTCAAGCTTTTCTGTATTTCAGGATTATACTGGAAGGGCAAACGAAAGAATAATGGCCCTTGGCATTGCAATAGGATCGGGTTATCTTTTCCCGACCACGTTTGAAAAGGAGGTATTTTCCGACCTTACCGGCGAAAGGGGAGTTCTTATGGGGGCTCTTGCAGGAATTATGGATGCACAGTACCAGGTGCTTCGCAGTTATGGCCATTCGCCCTCCGAAGCCTTCAATGAAACCGTTGAGGAGCTGACCCAGAGCCTTATCCGGCTTGTGGATGAAAAGGGTATGGACTGGATGTATGCAAACTGCAGCGCTACAGCCCAGAGAGGTGCGCTCGACTGGCGGCCGAAATTCAAACAGGCAGTCCTTCCGGTTTTTGAGGACCTCTACAATAAGGTTAAATCGGGAGAAGAATGTGTAAGGGTTATCGAATCATTAAGCTCACCAGATTACAAGAAGAAGCTTGACGCTGAACTCAGTGAACTTGGCAATTCAGAATTATGGAGAGCTGGAGCGGCAGTAAGGAAACTGAGGCCAAAGAGCTGACAGAGATAAAAGCTAAAAGGTAAAAGGTAAAAGGTAAAAGTAAATTAAGATAATAGATAATAATATGGAAGAGAAGGTAATAATTTTCGACACGACGCTCAGGGATGGAGAGCAGGTGCCGGGCTGCCAGCTTAATACGGTTGAAAAGATCCAGGTCGCTCAGGCTCTCGAAGCCCTGGGCGTCGATGTGATTGAAGCCGGATTTCCAATTTCGAGCCCGGGGGACTTCAAATCAGTGGTGGAGATCTCAAAGGCGATTTCCAATCCTGTGATCTGTGCTCTTACCAGAGCTGTAAAAAAGGATATCGAAGTTGCAGCTGACGCTCTTCAATTCGCTAAAAAGAAAAGGATACATACCGGCATCGGCACTTCTCCTTTTCATATACAATATAAAATAAAGACCACTCCTGAGGAAATACTGAGAAGAGCGGTAGATGCGGTAAAATATGCCAAAAAATTCGTTGAGGATGTTGAATTCTATGCTGAAGATGCCGGCAGGAGCGAAAATGAATATCTGGCAAGAGTGATTGAAGCAGTCATCGATGCTGGAGCGACTGTAGTTAATATTCCCGACACAACAGGATATTGCCTGCCAGAAGAATATGGCGCCAAGATAAAATATCTGAAAGAAAATGTAGCTAACATCCATAAGGCAGTTATCTCCACCCATTGTCATAACGACCTTGGAATGGCCACTGCCAATTCAATAATGGGTGTAATAAACGGCGCCAGGCAGGTGGAAGTGACAATGAACGGAATAGGTGAAAGAGCCGGAAACACATCCCTTGAAGAGGTGGCAATGATAATTAAAAGCCACCATGGCCTCAACCTGAAGACAGATATCAATTCCAAGCTCATCTTCAGCACAAGCAGGCTTGTCTCGAATCTCATGAGCATGCCTGTTCAGCCAAACAAGGCTATTGTCGGAAGAAATGCCTTCGCCCATTCTTCAGGGATACACCAGGACGGAGTTCTGAAATACAGGGAAAACTATGAGATAATCGATCCTCATGAAGTAGGCATCAAGGAATCGTCAATCATCCTTACCGCCCGCAGCGGAAGGGCTGCCCTTAACCACCGGCTCGAAGCCCTCGGTTATACTTTCGGAAAGGAAGAACTTGACGATATATATCACCGCTTTCTGATTCTTGCCGATAAAAAGAAAGAAATAAATGACGAAGACCTGAGGATTCTCTCAGGCGAGGTTTTCGCGGGCGAAAAATCGCTTAAACTTGAACTGCTCCAGGTTGCATGCGGCAAGTCTGCAGTTCCTGTGGCCACTGTAGGTGTTAAGATAAATGGCGAGATACATACGGCAACCTCGGCAGGGAACGGACCTATCGATGCCGCCTTTACAGCCGTGAAACAGCTGATAAGCAAGACTGTACATCTCGAGGAATTCCTTATCCAGGCAATAACAAAAGGAAGCGACGATATCGGGAAAGTCCATATACAGGTGGAACACCAGGGCAAAATATATTACGGATTCTCGGCAAATGTCGACATTGTCACAGCCTCGGTGGAGGCATTCATAGATGCTATTTCAAAAATCAAATGATGGGAAAAAAGACACTTTTTGATAAGATATGGGATTCACATGTTGTGAAATCAATTGAGGGCGGACCGGATGTCCTTTATATCGACAGGCAATTCATACATGAGGTAACAAGCCCGCAGGCATTCAACGGACTACGGGCACGGGGCATCAGGGTATTCCGTCCCGGGAAGACTCTTGCAACTGCCGACCACAATATCCCGACTATCGACCAGGACAAACCGATAAAGGACGAACTTTCCAGGAACCAGGTAAGTACTCTTGCCCGTAACTGCGACGAATTTGGCATAGAATATTTCGGACTGAACCATCAGAATAACGGAATAGTCCATGTTATCGGACCTGAGCTTGGCTACACAAGGCCGGGTATGACAATAGTATGCGGCGACAGCCATACTTCAACACACGGGGCCTTTGGCGCTATAGCCTTCGGGATCGGGACAAGCGAAGTGGAAATGGTTCTGGCCACCCAGTGCATACTTCAGCCAAAGCCGAAAAAGATGCGGATAACAGTTACCGGCAAGCTGCGGAAAGGAGTTACAGCCAAAGATGTGATTATGTATATTATTTCACAGATATCCACCAGCGGGGCCACCGGATATTTCGTCGAATATGCAGGGCCTGTTATCACAGGCCTCAGCATGGAAGGCAGAATGACAATCTGCAATATGAGCATCGAGATGGGCGCCAGGGGCGGACTGATAGCTCCTGATGAGGTCACATTCAGGTATTTTAAAGAATTACAATCAGCGCCACACGATTTTGACTGGAATTCGCTGATCCTGAACTGGAAAGAACTAAAAACCGATCCTGATGCAGAATTCGACAGGGAACTCACATTCAATGGCGACCTGATAAAACCGATGATAACATTCGGAACAAATCCTGGAATGGGAATTGCAATCGACGACTCAATTCCGGTACCTGAAGATATAGCCGGCGGAGACAATGCATCTTTTCATAAATCACTGGCTTATATGGGATTTGTCCCGGGCATGAAACTCGAGGGACATCCTGTCGATTATGTATTTCTCGGAAGCTGTACAAATGGAAGAATAGAGGATCTGAGGGCTTTTGCGGCACTTGTCAAAGGCAGAAAAAAAGCGCCGAATGTAACAACTCTTATTGTCCCTGGATCCAAAGCAGTTGAAAGACAGGCTATTGAGGAAGGTCTTGATCTTATCCTGAAAAACGCAGGCTTTGAGCTCCGGCAACCCGGATGTTCATCATGCCTGGCAATGAATGAAGATAAGATCCCTGCCGGTAAATATGCTGTCTCGACATCGAACCGTAATTTTGAAGGCCGCCAGGGTCCGGGCGCCAGGACTCTCCTGGCAAGCCCTCTCACCGCAGCTGCCGCAGCTATTACCGGAAAAATCACCGACCCCAGGGAATTCATTGATTAAATGTAAGTTAATAAATCATCAGATGCCAAAAGAAAAACTAAATATTCTTGAATCAGGATGTGTTCCCCTTCCACTTGAAAATGTGGACACAGATCAGATAATCCCTGCCAGGTTTCTCAGCGCAACATCGAGGGAAGGCTTTGGGGAAAACCTTTTTCGCGACTGGAGATACGATAAGGAAGGAAACCAGAAGCCTGGTTTTGTACTTAACGACCCAACATATTCAGGTAAAATCCTTGTAGCTGGTAAAAACTTCGGGAGCGGATCGAGCCGCGAACATGCTGTATGGGCAGTATACGACTATGGATTCAGGGCAGTGGTTTCGAGCTTTTTCGCAGATATTTTCAGGAACAATGCCCTTAATAATGGATTGCTTCCTGTAATTGTATCTGAAAAATTCCTTCAGAATCTTCTAAGCATGGTTCAGAAAAATCCTGAAACGACTGTCAGAATTGATGTTGAAAACCAGCTTATTACAATTCCTTCAACAGGAGAACGGCACTCTTTCGAGATCAACCCGTACAAGAAGGAATGCCTTATAAAAGGACTCGACGACATTGACTACCTTCTTGGCCTGAAGGATCTTATTAATTCATTCGAATCTGCAAAAAACAGGTAAAATGAGAATAGAAATAATGGATACTACCCTCCGCGACGGTGAACAGACACAGGGAGTATCATACACGCCGCTCGAAAAGCTTCATATAGCCAGCCTTCTCCTCAGGGATGTAAAGGTCGACCGTATCGAAGTGGCTTCAGCACGCGTATCTTCGGGTGAATTTGAGGCTTTGAAGAAGATCACATGCTGGGCCCGGCAACACAACCTGCATCATAAGGTGGAGGTTCTCGGATTCGTCGATGGTGATATCTCCCTGAACTGGATACATGATGCAGGAGGCAAAGTAATAAACCTCCTTTGCAAAGGTTCGCTGCGTCATCTCGAAAAACAACTCCGGAAAACACCGGAGCAGCATGTCGCAGAAATAAGCGATATAATCAGAAGGGCAGGGGAACTCGACATGCAGGTCAACATCTATCTTGAAGACTGGTCTAATGGAATGATACATTCAGAAGATTATGTCTTTTATATGATCGACAACCTTAAAAACGAACGTATTTCACGATTCATGCTTCCCGACACCCTCGGCATACTGAATCCTGAACAGACTTATGCATTCTGTAAAAAGGTGACCAGCAGATACCCTGATCTTCATTTCGATTTCCATTCCCACAACGATTATGATCTGGCTGTTGCAAACGTCTTTTCGGCAGTCAGAGCCGGCATTAAAGGTGTACATACCACTGTTAACGGTCTCGGTGAGAGGGCAGGGAATGCTCCGCTTTCAAGCGTTATCGGCGTCATCCACGATCAGCTTGAATTTGAAACGGGAGTCGATGAGTTTCAGATTACAAATGCAAGCAAAATTGTCGAAACATTCAGCGGAATAAGGATTCCTGTAAACAAGCCGGTGATCGGGGAAAATGTTTTCACCCAGACTTCCGGTGTGCATGCCGACGGCGACTCAAAAGACAACCTCTATTATAATAACCTTCTTCCCGAAAGGTTCGGAAGAAAAAGGAAATATGCCCTTGGAAAACAATCGGGGAAAGCTACCATTAAGAAGAACCTCGAGGAATTTGGCCTTAACCTGAGTCCCGAATCACTGGCCAAGGTCACACAGCGTGTTATAGAACTCGGGGATAAGAAAGAGGATGTAACAACAGAAGATCTGCCGTTCATAATCTCGGATGTCCTTGGAAACGACAGGGCTGATTACAAGATCTTTATAAAAAACTATTCGCTTTCGCTTTCGTACGGACTGAAGCCTTCTGCAAGCGTTCAGATAGAAATTGAAGGAAATCTGTACCAGGAGACCTCTTCGGGCGACGGACAATATGATGCCTTTATGAAAGCAATCAGGATAGTATATGACAGGCTTGGAAAAGAGCTTCCTTCACTTATTGACTATGAGGTTTCGATCCCTCCGGGAGGTAAAACCGATGCTCTTGTAGAGACAGTTATCACCTGGAATTTCCGTAACAGGGAATTCAGAACAAAAGGTCTCGATGCCGACCAGACTGAATCGGCGATAAAAGCCACGGAAAAAATGCTTAATATCGTCGAAAACAACGAGATCAGGATAGTCGACAAACTCCTTATAAGCACAACTAACGAATTATAAATATTAAAACTGCCTTATGAACAAATCTTACAACATTGCTGCGATACCCGGCGACGGAACCGGTCCTGAAGTAGTCAGGGAAGGAAGAAAAGTACTTGACGCCGCTGCCTCAAAATACGGGTTCAGCCTCAATTTCACTGAATTTGATTTTGGAGGTGAGCGTTATCTCAGGACAGGTGAGGTTCTGCCCGAATCTGCCACGGAACAGCTTAAAAAATTCGACTCTATTTTTCTCGGAGCCATAGGTCATCCTGATGTTAAACCAGGAATCCTCGAAAAAGGCATCCTGCTTAAACTCAGGTTTGAACTCGACCAATACATAAACCTCCGTCCGGTCAAACTCTATCCGGGAGTGGCAACTCCCCTTAAAGACAAGGGTCCGGAACATATCGATTATGTTGTTGTAAGGGAAAACTCGGGAGATGTTTACACCGGAAGCGGAGGGGTGACAATGAAAGGCACACCAAACGAAATAGCAATACAGAATATGGTATACTCGAGAATGCAGGTTGACCGCTGCCTGAGATATGCCTTCGATTATACAAGGAAAAGGAACAAAAGAAAAACACTTGCCTTATGCGGAAAGACTAATGTTCTTACATATGTCTTCGACCTCTGGGAAAGGGCATTTCATGAAATCGGACAGGCTGAATACCCTGATATTAAGAGAGAGTATTACCATGTTGATGCAACATGCATGTGGATGGTAAAGAATCCTGAATGGTTCGATGTAATTGTTACAACAAACATGTTCGGGGATATCATTACCGACCTTGGAGCCATCACCCAGGGAGGAATGGGTATTGCTGCAGGAGGAAATATAAATCCCGAAGGTGTATCGATGTTTGAACCCATAGGCGGGTCAGCGCCAAAATATACTGGACTCAACGTAATTAATCCGCTGGCAGCCATTGCATGCGGAGGAATGATGCTTGAACATCTTGGAGAGGAAAAAGCAGCAAAGGCTGTCGAAAATGCGATAATTGACGTTACCGCAAACAAACTGAAGGACCTGGGAGCAGGTAAAATGGGCTATTCAACAACTGAAGTCGGCGATCTGGTTGCTGAAAGGGTGTAACTGTTACATATTTTGCCTAAAATGTAATAATTTATAAAAAAACTATATCTTTGCCTTTAAATCAGAATTAATGCCGACATTTCAGTCATACCATCATCATTTTCGTTGCTTCGCTCAGGCGGGATGAAAATGGTATGCATCTGATTAAAATATCATAAACCCGGCTGAGCAGATCAGGCGGGTTTTTTATTCCCGCACAGTCTGCCCGGCCAAAACACAAAATAAAATGACTTGTTTAAAAATCGCAATTCAGAAGAAAGGGCGGCTAAGTGAAACCTCTCATAAACTTCTTGAGGAATGCGGAATAAAATTTTCAAACGGAGCTGACGTGCTTAAAACACGGGCTGCTAATTTCCCTGTCGAGATCCTTTTCCTGAGGGATGATGATATTCCTCAATATGTTGAACAACAGGTTGCCGATATCGGGATCCTTGGCGAGAACATTGTTTTCGAAAAGAACAAGGATGTCGATATCCTTGAAAAGCTTGGATTTGCACATTGCAGGCTGAGCCTCGCCATACCAAAGGAAGCTGAATTCACAGGAATTGAATATTTCAGCAACAGGAAAATCGCAACAAGCTATCCGAGGCTCCTTACAAATTACCTGAATGAGAACAATATTACTGCCGAGATCGAGGAAATTAGCGGAAGCGTCGAAATAGCTCCGGGTATAGGGCTTGCCGATGCTGTATGCGATATTGTAAGTTCGGGCAGTACATTGATGACAAACGGCCTGAAAGAGGTGCTTACTATAATGAAAAGCCAGGCTGTAATAATCGCCAACAGGAACCTTGATGAACCCAGAAAGCTTATACTCGGCAAGCTGTTATTCAGGGTACGGGCAGTTAAAAATGCAAGGGAAAACAAATATATCCTGCTGAATGCTCCTCTCGAAGCACTTCCTGATATCTGCAAAATACTCCCGGGCATGAAAAGCCCTACTATCCTGCCTCTCGAAGAAAAAGGCTGGTGCAGCATCCATTCGGTAGTTAAGGAAGATGAATTCTGGGAAAGGATTGACCAGCTGAAAAATGCGGGGGCACAGGGTATACTTGTCATTCCTATCGAGAAGATGGTACTGTAATAATATATCACAATAACCTCCTCTTAATGAATATCATATCATATCCCTCACGGGAAACATGGGACTCACTTTGCAAACGGCCGTTGCTTGACAATTCCAGCCTCGACAGTATTGTATCCTCTATCTTTGAGCAGGTCAAAAAGGATGGAGACAAGGCACTTTTCGAACTTTCCGGGAAATATGACGGCGCTGTTTTCAAAAACCTGAGAGTGCCTTCCTCTGCAATGGAATCAGCGCTGAATTCAGTTCCTTCCGACCTGAAGGAAGCGATCAGAATTGCCGGGGAAAACATTGCCGGCTTCCACAGAACCCAGCTTTATGACGGGGACGTTGTGGAAACGACTCCGGGAGTAAAATGCTGGAGAAGATCAGTTCCGCTCGACAGGGCGGGATTATATATCCCCGGAGGGACGGCTCCGCTGTTCTCAACTGTTCTCATGCTGGCTATCCCGGCAGGAATAGCCGGCTGCAGGGAGGTCATAATATGCACTCCTCCCGACAGGAGCGGAAATGTCGATCCGCTTATACTTTATGCGGCACATTATGCAGGAGTCAGTGATGTTTACAGGGTCGGTGGAGCCCAGGCAATTGCTGCCATGGCCTTTGGTACGGAGACCATCCCCAAAGCAGATAAAATTTTCGGTCCCGGTAACCAGTATGTGACAAGAGCCAAGGCCCTGGCACAGCTGGAAGGCACCCCGGTCGACATGCCTGCAGGGCCAAGCGAGGTACTTGTCATTGCAGGAACAGATTCAGATCCGTCTTTTGTAGCTGCCGATCTGTTGTCGCAGGCTGAACACGGAACCGATTCCCAGGTAATCCTGCTTTCCGATAATAATGATCTCCTGAACGCCGCAATTGCAGAGACTGAAAAACAGCTACAACAGCTTCCCAGAAAGGACATTGCAATTAAGTCATTAGAGAACAGTCGATTTATTCTTTTTGAATCGCTTGAGGAATGCATGGAATTCAGTAACAGATATGCTCCGGAACATCTCATAATATCGACCTCAGATCCGCATATTCTTGCAGGTAAAGTCAGGAATGCAGGATCGGTATTCCTTGGGAAATACAGTTGTGAAAGCGCCGGCGATTATGCATCGGGAACTAACCATACCCTTCCGACCGGCGGATTTGCAAAAAGCCTTGGCGGCGTTTCTGCAGAAAGCTTTGTAAAAAAAATAACATTCCAGGAGATATCAGGACCCGGGATGAAAAAGATAGGACCTGTTATTGAAAAGATGGCAGCTGCTGAGCATCTGCTTGGACATAAAAATGCAGTTACTCTACGCCTAAAATCCCTGAGTAATGATTGACATAAATTCACTTGTAAGGGAAAACATAAAAAGGCTTATCCCCTACTCCTGCGCAAGAGATGAATATAAGGGTGATGTCGGGATCTTTCTCGATGCCAACGAAAATCCTTACGGCACTCTGAACCGGTATCCTGATCCATACCAGAGAGAACTGAAATCGGCTGTCAGCAGGTTCAGGAACATAGCTGTAGAAAAAATATTCCTCGGAAACGGAAGCGACGAAATTATCGACCTGTGTTACAGGGCATTCTGTAATCCTGGAGTTGACAGGGCTATGACCTTCGTGCCTTCATACGGTATGTACGAAGTATCATCCGGAATAAATGATGTCGGGCTCATAAAGATTCCTCTTGATGACAATTTTCAGATCGACCTGAAGACAATCGAGCCATATCTTAGCGAACCTGACCTGAAACTCATCTTCATCTGCTCCCCAAACAATCCGACAGGAAATTCAATGGAGCCGTCGCGGGTGGAATCAATTATCTCGGGGTTCGGGGGAATAGTCGTTATTGACGAGGCTTATATAGACTTTGCCCGACAACCCTCCTTTATGAATCTGCTTGAACGGTACAACAACCTTATCGTGATGCAGACTTTCAGCAAGGCTATGGGTATGGCAGCCGTCAGAGTGGGAATGGCCTTTGCCGACAGTTCGGTTGTCAACATTTTCAATAAGCTGAAACCACCGTACAACATAAGTTCAATTAATCAGAAAGCTGTACTTAATGCCATAAACCATACAGCCTCTGTTTTTAAAAAGGTTGCAAGGATAAGGTCGGAAAGAGCGCGATTGGAGCGAAACCTTTTGAAAATCAGTATAGTTGAAAAAGTGTATCCTTCAGATTCAAATTTTCTGCTCGTTAAAACAAAAAATGCCGATCTTGTTTATTCAATGCTGATTGAAAAGAAAATAATTGTGAGGAACAGGAACAGGGTGGTGCCGGGTTGTATACGCATTACGGTCGGGAGCATTAAGGAAAACAACATTCTTTTAAGAACAATGCGACAAATCAAAATATGAAGAAGGTATTATTCATCGACAGGGACTCTACAATACTTGCCGAACCGGCAAACGGTATGGCCGATACTGTGGAGGACTTTCAGTTTCTTCCGGGAGCCATCACAGCCCTTTCCTGCATTGCCAGACAAACCGACTTCGAGCTTGTGATGGTCACGAACCAGGACGGTCTGGGAACCGAAATGTTTCCCGAGGAAATGTTCTGGCCATCGCATAACAAGATGCTCCAGATACTTGCCAATGAAGGTGTTATTTTTACCGAAGTCTTTATCGACAGATCCATGCCTGAGGAGAACAGGCCAACACGCAAACCTGGTACCGCAATGCTGACAAAATATCTTTCGCAGGGGATAAATCTAGAAGCATCATATGTGATCGGCGACAGGGTCACCGATATCCAGCTGGCAAAAAATCTTGGATGCAAAGCAATCTTTTTCAATTCAGAAAAGCACCCGGGTGCGGCATTTTGCACAAACAACTGGCATGAGGTGCACAGATTCCTCACAACGCTTTCACGAACGGCTTCAGTAGGGAGAAATACAAAGGAAACCAGGATATATGTTGAGTTAAACCTCGATGGTACAGGCAGTAACGAGATCTCGACAGGTATCGGATTTTTTGACCATATGCTTGAACAGATCGCAAGGCATGCTGAGATCGACTTGATTATCAGAGCGGAAGGTGACCTCCATGTTGATACACATCATACAATTGAAGATGTGGCTATTGCCCTTGGAGAATGTCTTTCGGATGCCCTGGGAAGCAAAAGAGGAATAGAAAGATACGGATTCCTTCTGCCAATGGACGATTCGCTTGCACAGACAGCTATCGACTTCAGCGGACGGCCATGGCTTGTCTGGAATGTAAACTTCAAACATGATATGACAGGAGGTATCCCTTCCGAAATGTTCTTTCATTTTTTCAAATCATTAAGCGACAGTGCCAGATGCAACCTCAATATAAAAGCTGAAGGGGAAAACGACCATCATCTTATAGAAGCTGTATTTAAATCATTTGCCAGAGCCCTGAAAATGGCAGTCGGACGATCAGGCAGCTTCAATCTTCCATCAACAAAAGGAGTATTATGATCGCTGTTTTAAAATATAATGCCGGGAATATTCAGTCGGTGCAGAATGCACTTATCAGGCTGGGTTACGAAAGCAGGGTAACCGACGATCCCGAAGAAATAATTTCAGCCGGAAAAGTAATTATCCCTGGTGTAGGTGAGGCCTTTAGCGCAATGCGCTATCTGAGGGAAAAGAAGCTCGACGGGGTTATTACAGGTCTGAAACAACCAGTGCTCGGAATCTGCCTCGGCCTCCAGATAATGTGCGCCTGGTCGGATGAAGGAGAGACAAGGGGTCTGGGAATATTTGATGCTGTCGTGAAGAAATTTCCGCCTTTCGATAAGGTGCCACACATGGGCTGGAATAACTTTTCAGCCATTAAGGGAAGTCTTTTCAGGGGATTAAATCCCGGCGAAGATGTATATTTTGTTCACAGCTACTATGCAGGAATCACCGACTATACTTCTGCCATATGTGATTATGTACTGCCATTCAGCGCAGCAATGCACAGGGATAACTTTTATGCTGTTCAGTTCCATCCCGAAAAGTCAGCTGATACCGGTGAGAAAATTCTTCTTAATTTCCTTGCATTATGAGGATCATTATTGCAATCGATATTATTGGCGGCCGGTGCGTCAGGCTTTCAAGAGGTGAGTTTTCCACAGCAAAGGTTTACAGCGGTAATCCTGTCGAAGTAGCAAGGCAGATAGAGGATAACGGTTTAAAATACATCCATCTCGTTGATCTCGACGGAGCCCTGAATAAAAAAGTGGTGAATTACAGGCTTCTTGAGAAAATTGCCTCAGCAACAAATCTTGAAATCGACTTCGGAGGAGGAATAAGGTCGGACGACGACGTGAAGATCGCCTTCAACAGCGGAGCAAAACAGGTTACATGCGGTAGTGTGGCAGTCAGCGATCCCGCCCTTGTCCTGAAATGGCTTGAAGGATACGGAACGGAAAAAATTATTCTTGGCGCCGACTCAAAAGACAGGAAAATCGCGACAGAGGGATGGCTTGAAAGTTCTGACAGGGATATCATTAATTTTATATCGGGATACCGGTCAAAAGGCATAACATATACAATCTGTACTGATATAGATAAAGATGGGATGCTTGGCGGGCCGGCAACTGATCTTTATAAGGAGATCGTCGAAATACCAGGTATCAGACTTATTGCAAGCGGAGGGATCTCGTCTGTTGATCAGATCGCAGAACTTGATTCTGCCGGATGTGAAGGAGCTATCATCGGTAAAGCTTTATATGAAGGATTGTTGAATCTAAAGGAACTGGTAAGGCTATGTTGAAGAAAAGAATAATACCATGCCTTGATATCAGGGACGGAAGGACAGTCAAGGGCATTAATTTCGTTGACATACATGATGCAGGCGACCCGGTTGAGCTTGCAGCAAAATATGTGGAACAACGTGCCGACGAACTTGTATTTCTTGACATTACGGCAACCGTTGAGAAGAGGAAGACCCTTGCTGAACTGGTAAAGAGAATTGCACGTGAGATCAATATCCCGTTCACGGTCGGAGGGGGCATTGAAGTTATTGATGATGTTTCGGTACTGCTGAATGCAGGCGCCGACAAGATAAGCATCAACAGTTCAGCTTTCAGGAACCCTCAGCTGATCTCGAAAGTGGCAAAACAGTTCGGGAGCCAGTGCGTTGTTGTGGCCATCGATACAAGAATGGTAAACAACGAGTGGTTTGTGTATGTCGACGGGGGACGGACGCCCACCGGTGTTACGGCAAAAGACTGGGCTTTGTCGGCAGAAAGACATGGTGCAGGAGAGATTTTGCTTACATCAATGAATGCTGACGGGACGAAATCGGGTTTCTCGGTCGGCATTACGTCGGAGGTAAGCCATCTGGTAAGCATCCCTGTCATAGCGTCGGGGGGTGCAGGGACCATGGATCATTTCAGGGAAGTGTTTGTAAAAACTTCATG
The DNA here is from genome assembly GCA_964633505.1 of uncultured Rikenellaceae bacterium. Taxonomy (GTDB): domain Bacteria; phylum Bacteroidota; class Bacteroidia; order Bacteroidales; family VadinHA17; genus LD21. The sequence goes on from CAZWHC010000010.1 coordinate 113,979, forward strand.
CAGTGCAGCGCTTGCGGCAAGCATCTTCCATTATGGTGAAGTCCCTATACCTGAGCTGAAGAAGTATCTGGCGGCCAGGGGAATCAATGTCAGGATCTGAGGGCTAAAGCCCGGGGATCATCGGGCTCACCCACCCCGGCCTGAAGGCCGGGGCTAAGGTATGGAACTATGATAGGATCAATGCTTTAACTCCGGATTTCAGGCCGATGAGCAGCAGAACCAGGGAGCCTGATATGAACATGCCGCAACTCCTGGCTCAGGGCCGTAGTGGCATAGGTCAGAAAGGTATACCTGCTTTATGCCTTAACTCCGGCCTTCAGGCTGATGAGAATAAGGCATTCGGAACTCTTGGATCTATGCCCTAACTCCGGCCTTCAGGCCGGAGATAAAAGATGCAGATATAACCGGGCTTTAGCCCTTAACATAAGAAGAAATGAATATCGATTACACAAAACTTAACGGCCTTGTTCCTGCAGTCATCCAGGACAATACAACACTTCAGGTCCTCATGACAGGCTTCATGAACGAGGAAGCCCTCAGCCTTACCCTCTCCGAAGGAAAAGTGACATTCTTCAGCCGATCCAGAAACCGGCTATGGACAAAAGGCGAAACATCAGGCAATTTTCTGTTTGTTAAGGAAATAACAACAGATTGCGACAACGACACACTCCTTATTAAGGTCGATCCGGCTGGTCCGGTCTGCCATACTGGCAGAAAATCATGTTTCGGCGATGAGCCTGCAAAAGGCTTTATCTATCAGCTCGAACAGATAATCTGCAGGAGGATCGCTGAGAACGCTGAAAACTCCTATACAAACAAACTATATAAAAAGGGTATTAACAAAGTAGCACAGAAGGTAGGCGAGGAAGCTGTCGAACTTGTCATCGAGGCAAAGGATGATAATGACGAACTGTTCAGAAATGAGGCAGCCGATCTCCTTTATCATTTTCTGATTCTCCTGAAAGCAAAGCAAACATCTTTCACCGAAATTGAAGAAGTTCTCAGATCAAGACATAAGGTATGAAATATCAATATTTAAATTGATCATACCAAAAATGCGTTAAAAAATGAAATCGTAATTAATTACGTAATTAACTCGTATATTAATACATAAAAAGAAACTGGCGAACGAGACTGCTTCAAATATTCCCGCCACCCAGGCAAACTGAGTTTTTAAATAAATTTTAATATTTGTTTGTATTATTTGAATTTTACATTACTTTTGTAACCCAATAAAGCGAAAAAATGAATATTGTTTACAACATCTCCTTTTATTTCTTTTACTTTTTTTATAGCGAAAAGAGATAAGGGGATTGTTGTATACATGTAAAAGAAATATATGAAAGCAAGGGTCCCCGAAAGGGACCCTTGCTTTTTTAATACACATATGAAATGAAAATATCAGTACAGGGAGAAACGGGTTGTTTTCACGAGGTAGCGGCAAGGCAGTACTTCTGCTACGACGAAATAGAAATAGTCCCATGCTCCACCTTCGACCTTACACTGGCGAAGGTTAAGGAAGGCCTGGCCGACTATGCCATGATGGCTATTGAAAATGCCCGCTCAGGAAGCATACTTTACAATTATACCCTTATAAGGGAATCGGGACTTAAAATGCTCGGTGAACATAATCTGAGGATCAGGCAGAATCTTATGGCGCTTCCGGGTCAGACAATACATGACATAAAGCAGATCCGATCGCACCCCATTGCCCTTTCGCAGTGCATGACGTTCCTTAACAAATTTCCCGAAATCACTCTTGTCGAAACCGACGATACGGCAGGAAGCGCAAAGCTGATTGCCGGACACAAGCTCAAAAAAATTGCAGCTATTGCATCTGCAAATGCTGCAGAGATATATGGTCTTGAGATAATCGCTTCAGGTATTGAAACTTACCCAAAAAACTATACAAGGTTCCTGGTTATTGGAAGCAGGGAAAAAGGAAACAGGGATGGCAACAAGGTATCAGTATGCTTTGCAACCGGACATAAACCGGGATCTCTTGCTACCGTCCTTGTGAAGCTTGCCGGAATGAATATCAACCTTTCGAAAATACAGTCGGTTCCACGACTGAACGGCGACTGGGAATACATGTTCTATCTCGATCTTGAACTGCCTGAAGGGGTAACTCTCGAAATGATAGAATCGGTTCTTCAGGATCATACAAGCAATCTTGAAATACTTGGGATTTATAATAAAGGAGATATGCTATATGAAAGTTAAACCTGCATTACGTACTGAATCCGTTCAGGAATACTATTTCTCGACTAAACTACGCCAGATCGATCAGATGCGCAGAAACGGCGCCGATGTCATTAGTCTCGGCATCGGAAGCCCCGACCGTCCGCCATCTGAGAATACTATTGAGAGGCTTGCCGTTGAAGCGCGCAAGCCTGGCGTTCATGGCTACCAGAGCTACAACGGCAGCCCTTTGCTCCGGAAGGCGCTGTCGGAGTGGTACCTGAAATATTTCGGGGTAAAGCTCGATCCGGAAAACGAAATTCTACCTCTGATGGGAAGCAAGGAGGGAATTATGCATATAAGCATGGCATTTGTCAATCCCGGCGATGAGGTGCTCATTCCAAATCCGGGTTATCCTACATATTCGTCAGTCACAAATCTTGTCGGTGGAAAGATAAGATATTACGATCTTGATGAAGGGAACAGCTGGCATCCCGACCTTAAATCGCTTGAAAAAACGGATCTCTCAGGGGTAAAGCTGATGTGGACTAATTATCCGAACATGCCGACAGGAGCCTTAGCCTCAAAGCGTCTTTTCACTGATCTTGCTTCATTTTCACGGGAACACAACATTCTCCTTATAAACGATAATCCCTACAGCTTTATCCTGAACAACGATTACATGAGTATTCTCTCATCAGAAGGGGCTATGGAGACAGTTCTCGAACTTAACTCCCTGAGTAAATCGCACAACATGGCAGGATGGAGAATAGGCATGGTAGCAGGCCATAGCGGTTATATAAAGAATATTCTGAAAGTAAAAAGCAATATGGACTCAGGTATATTCCTTCCCCTTCAGCTTGCTGCAGTTGAAGCGTTAAACAATCCCGAATCGTGGTACCTTACCGTAAATGAAGCATATGCAGAACGCCGGATTACAGCCGGATCGATAATGGATATCCTTGGCTGTACCTGGGACAAAAGCCAGTCGGGAATGTTCCTCTGGGGAAAAATCCCCGAAAGCATAGGAAACTGCGAATCGTTCGTTGAGGAGATACTAAATAAGGCACTTGTATTCATTACTCCCGGATTTATTTTCGGAAGCCGTGGAAACAGATATATAAGAATCTCATTATGTGCTGACAACAGCAGGCTTAAGGAAGCAAGGGAAAGAATACTATCTTTGAAAATTTAATTTTACAAATCAGTAACTATAATTCAGCATAACAACTTCTTAACCAGCAACCAGCAACCAGCAACCAGCAACCTGCAACCTGCAACAAATAACCAGAAACACTCAAACACATGACAATCGCTGTAATCGGCATAGGACTTATAGGCGGATCACTGATGATCGATCTTCGTAAAAGAGGATTCGCCGACAGAATAATAGGAGTCGATTCAAATCTCCAGCACCGGAATATTGCCCAGTTATGCGGTCTGGTTGATGAAACGGATACACTTGAAAATGCTGTCGACCGAAGCGATCTGATAATACTGAGCACGCCTGTCGATGCCAACTGTGAGATGCTTCCGCCGATACTCGACAGGATCAACGGGACTTCAAAAGTGGTGACCGATATGGGTTCGACCAAAGGCAGCATTGCGAGGGTATCCGCAGACCACCCCAACAGGGGAAGATATGTGGCGCTTCACCCCATGGCCGGAACCGAATTCTCAGGGCCGCTTGCGGCTATCGGCAGGCTCTTCGATTATAAGACTGCCATAATCTGCGATCCCGAATTAAGCGACAAGGATGCGCTCCGGCTTGTTGAAAAGATGCTCGATGTTCTTAACATGCGGAAGGTATATATGAACTCGAGCGATCATGACGTCCATGTTGCATATGTATCGCATATTTCGCACATAACTTCCTTCTCGCTTGCTCTCAGTGTGCTTGACAAGGAACGCGAGGAACAGAACATCCTTGCTCTTGCAGGGGGTGGTTTTGAAAGTACTGTTCGCCTTGCCAAAAGCAACGGCGACACATGGGCTCCGATATTCCTCGAAAACTCACACTACATAATTGAAGTTCTCGATAACTATATTGAAAAGATGAACCTTTTCAGGAAAATGATAGCGGAAAAAGACCTTGAGGGGCTCAAAGCCCTTATGGATGAGGCAAATAAAATAAGAAAGATCCTGAATTAAAATTCTTACCCGATGGAAACAGAATTAAAAACGACGTCAGTTACTGAATGGAGAGGTTACAAGTCAAGGCCTTTCCTCATTGCAGGTCCTTGCAGCGCCGAAACTGAAGAACAGGTCATGGAGACAGCCCGTCAGCTTGCCCGGATGAAGGAAGTCTGCGTATTCAGGGCAGGCATATGGAAACCGCGGACCCGCCCTAATTCATTTGAAGGTATTGGTTCAGAAGGCCTTAAATGGCTGCGGCGGGTAAAACAGGAAACAGGTCTGATGGTAGGCACCGAGGTGGCTAATGAAAAACATGTGTACGAGGCCCTCAAATACGGGATCGACATGCTCTGGATCGGGGCCAGGACATCTGTTAATCCTTTTACAGTCCAGGAAATATCTGACGCCCTTAATGGTGTCGACGTGATGGTCCTTGTTAAAAATCCAATAAATCCCGACCTGGAACTCTGGATCGGAGCCATCGAACGCATTGCCAGGGCAGGCATTACACGTCTTGGCGCCATACACAGGGGATTCTCGGCATTTGAAAAGACAGTCTACAGGAATCAGCCGAACTGGCAGCTTCCAATAGAACTTCGACGCCGTATACCTGATCTGCCCATTATATGTGATCCAAGTCACATATCGGGCGCAAGGGAATACCTGTATGAGATATCCCAGAAGGCAATGGACCTCAACTTTGACGGACTGATGATCGAATCGCATATCGATCCCGACAAGGCTCTCAGCGATTCAGCACAGCAGCTTACACCAAACGATCTCAGAGAACTGCTCAGCAGGCTTATCCTGAGAAGTCCGGTCCCTGCCGATCCCCGGCTTCTCGATATGCTCGGTGAACTGAGGCAGCAGATTAATGTATATGACGACGCTCTTATTGAGATCCTTGAAAAAAGAATGAAGGTTGCAGAAACCATCGGAAGGTACAAAAAGGAAAATAATATTACTATCTTGCAACCTACACGATGGGATGAGATCATAAGGAAAGTAATGATTTCCGGACAGTCGAAAGGGCTCAGCAAGGAGCTTATCGACACAGTGTTCAAGGCAATTCACCAGGAATCAATAAACCATCAGATGAAGGTCATGAACGCAGGTCTCGAAACCCATAACGGAAAATAAGAAACAGACCATTACATGGAAAGATCGGTAGAACCTTCATTTGTATCCGGAGAGCTCAGCGCCCCGCCGTCAAAAAGCATGACACAGAGGATCATTGCTGCTGCAATGATGGCAAACGGACAGAGCATCATTCTTAATCCCTCCTATTGCGACGACTCGCTGGCGGCAATGAGCATCGCTGTAAGTCTGGGGGCAAGGGTTGAGCCCGAGGCCGGGCAGATGAAGATCACCGGATCGTGGGAGCTTAAGGAAAGGAAACTTAACTGCGGAGAGTCGGGACTTGCCATCAGAATGTTCTCGCCGGTTGCTGCTTTGTTCGATGAAGAAATCACTCTTACGGGCGCCGGTTCACTCAAAAAAAGGCCGCTGGGCATGATTATGGATGCACTTTCACAATTTAACGTTGAGTGCATCAGCAACAACGGATTCCTGCCCCTTAAAATAAAAGGCCCGCTAAAGGGAGGTAAGTGCGAGATCGACGGTTCTGTAAGCTCGCAGCTTCTTACCGGACTCCTTATGGCGCTGCCGCTCGCATCGAGAAACTCAGAGATAAGGGTCAGCAATCTTAAAAGCAGGCCTTATATCGATATGACGCTTCAGGTGCTTCAAAATTCAGGCATAAGGGTAACTAACGACAATTATTCTCTCTTCACTATCGAAGGGATGCAGGAATATCTCCCAGGCACCTATGAGGTTGAAGGCGACTGGAGCGGAGGAGCTTTCCTTCTTGTTGCCGCCGCAATAAATGGCAACCTGAAAATAAAGGGTCTGTCTGCCAACAGTTTCCAGAGCGATATGGCAATACTTAAAGCTCTCGGGGATGCAGGAGCCGATATTAAAATTTCAGGAAATACCATAGAAGTCTCTAAATCTGAGTTAAAAGCTTTTGAATTCGATGCAACCGATTCTCCCGACCTCTTCCCTCCCCTCGTGGCCCTTGCAGCATACTGCAAAGGGGTATCGACAATTAAAGGAGCCTCGAGGCTGCTGCATAAGGAAAGCAACAGGGCTGCTGCCCTGTCGGAGGAATTTGGCAAAATGAACATCATCACCGAAATCCGCGACGATTATTTCTATGTTACAGGTGGTAAAGTTACAGGCGCAAGGGTAAATTCGCATGAAGACCACCGCATCGCGATGGCGGCCGCTGTGGCGGCTCTTGGAGCCGAGGGAACGGTATATATAAAGGATTCACATTGTGTCGGAAAATCGTATCCGGGATTTTTTGACGACATAAAAAATACAGGGGCAATTGTACGTGAGTAAATTTTTTTCACTTTTTTATTGAAAATTCAAAATTTTATTTACTTTTGAAGCCATGAAAACAGGAAAATTATATATCTGGTCCTGGCGCAGCTCAAAATTTTAAGCTGTGAATAAGGCCGATATATAATCTTCATAAGATATTACCCGTAAAGGCATGCTGTTCACAGCGTGCCTTTTTTGTTTGCAAATTTTTAACCAATAAATAATAATAACATGAAAAAGACATCAAAGATTTTATTAAGCGAAAAAGAAATGCCGCGTCAATGGTATAATATCGTGGCCGACATGCCTAATAAACCACTGCCGCCTCTTCATCCGGCAACACGTGAACCTATCGGCCCCGAAGCTTTAGCTGCTGTTTTCCCGATGGAACTTATTAAACAGGAGGTATCAACAGAACGCTATATCGATATCCCTGACGAGGTTATTGATCTTTACAAAATGTACAGACCAGCACCCCTCTTCAGGGCTATTAATCTGGAAAAGGCTATTGGCACTAAAAGCAAGATATATTACAAATATGAAGGAGGTAATTACAGCGGTTCACATAAAGCCAACACCGCCATCGCCCAGGCCTATTACAATAAACAGGAAGGGATAAAAAGGATAACTACCGAAACCGGAGCAGGCCAGTGGGGAAGTGCATTAAGCTGGGCATGTCATCATTTTGGTATTGAACTGCTGGTCTTCATGGTTAAGGTTAGTTACCAGCAGAAACCAGGACGAAAGCTCCTTATGAATTCATACAACGCCAGAGTCGTGCCATCGCCAAGCACTATGACAGCGTCGGGCAGAAGAATTCTTGAAAAGGATCCCGACTCTCCGGGCAGCCTTGGCATAGCCATCTCTGAAGCTATGGAAATTGCATCCCAGGATCCTTATACAAAGTACTCGCTTGGAAGCGTCCTGAATCATGTAATCCTTCATCAGACAATAATAGGCCAGGAAGCATTGCTGCAGATGGAAAAGGCAGGTGACTATCCCGATGTTGTTTTAGGCTGTTTTGGAGGAGGTTCAAATTTCTCAGGGATTGCATTCCCCTTCCTTCGTGAGAAATTACTTAACGGTAAGAACATCCGGCTTGTTGCCGTTGAACCAGCCTCATGCCCTAAACTTACCAAAGGCAAATTCATGTACGACTTTGGCGATTCGGCTGGTATGACACCTCTTCTGCCCATGTACACCCTGGGACATAATTTCATCCCCGAAAAGATTCATGCAGGCGGATTAAGGTATCATGGAGCAGGTGTGCTTGTAAGCCAGCTCCTTAAAGACGGATTTGTCGAAGCAAGGGCAAAGATGCAGAGGGAATGCTTTGAGGGAGGAGTGCTGTTCGCAAAGACAGAAGGTATCCTTCCTGCACCCGAATCTACGTATGCTATCGCCGGGGCGCTCGATGAAGCCCGCAAAGCTGATATTGAAGGCGTTTCAAAAACAATACTTTTCAACCTCAGCGGTCATGGCCATTTTGACATTTCTGCCTACGAAAAGTACTTTGAAGGCAATCTTCCTGACCATGAGATGACCAGTACTGAAGTTGAAACCGCAATAGCAAACAGTGAAATTTAAAAAGTATATTGGTTAGTAGGATTTGATTTCCCCTGAGCCCTGAGCCCTGTGCCTCCTCTGTATTCTCCGTGTAAGTTCTTAATAATCTCATCCTTACACAGAGAATCCAGGGAAGCACAGGGACATCAGGGATAATTTTAGAAATCCGAATAGTCAGTTGGATGAAGAAGGTATGCCTTCGTTTTTGAGGTAGTGTTCTTGTATTCTTCCATTGACGACATTCTCTTCCAGTCTGGCGATTCCCGGAACGCCTTCCAGTGATCATCATGCGATTTCATATCGGCATAGGTTGTCATGTACATAAGCCGGGGCTTCTGGCTTCCAAGAAGGACCTGCCCGTAAAATACTGCATTGGAACCAATGCTTTCAAAGATCTTCATTTCCCCTCCTTCATTGAACATATGGATCTTTTTAAGAGCCTTCGCCTCTGTGGCGCTCTCATAGCTTCTCAGCTCATAAATCCTTTCATTTACAGGAGTTGAATACGAATAAACCTTAAATTCGGGCATGAAGGCAAAAGCTTTAAGGAAAACACTTTCGTACCTGAGATAAGGAGGATTGTTATATGGGGCATCAAGAAAATCCTTTCCGGCTGCCTGATAGTCCTTATCATTCTCCAGTGTTGCTGTAATCTCAAAATACCGGTCAGGTGTCGTGTAAGGTATGAATACATAAATAAGTTTTCCAAATGCGGTGTCTGCCTCAACCGGTTTGAAAACCCCGACTTTACTTATTCCTGCCTTATGCATGGCCGGAATGAAAGCATTCTTAAGGTAGTTGTCAGTAACTAAAGCCTGCTCAGGTGTGCTGATCCTGTAAATTTTGATCTCAAAATACTGCTGCTTCTTTGGCGGTGCCGCTGAAGTGAAGCTGTAAGCCGAGGCAAGTATCAATACTGCCAGTACCGCTGAAAATGTTCTGATTAAGTTTTTACCTTTCATAGTTTAGAGTTTTTTCCCCATTCCATGCTCAGGCACAGATATGGAAGTTAGTGAATTGATTATTAATATAACTTCGAAAACGCCTTGAAAATCTTTGTTGCTTTTTCTGGTGAAAGGTCCTCCCCCGACTGTACATAAAACCTGTGACGTAGGGTCATCGATTCACCCTTTGCGAGGGTCCATACTTTCTTTTCCTGTTTAGGATCATAGGCATTCTGACCGAGGTCGTTCATGGAGAAGAGTCCGTAGCCTCTTGCATGCGCATAAGCAGGAAATCCCGGATTTGAAGGATGATCAAAAATAGCAAATGCTATTTTAGTATTATCCTTTGTGCCTGAGAGATATACCCACTCATTCCTTGTTCCCCATACAGCATCACCCTTGTTACCGTTCGATGATGTGTACATACCCGTTACGCCTGTATTATCAGTTGCCTTGACAGTCGTGGGATTACCTTTCTCGTCGGTAAAGATAAGCGATTCGTTCGACGGCATTTCAAAAGCCCTGTCGACCCTGATCGCAAACATCCCTTCCTTGTTATCCGTTAATATAACCGGTCCGTTTACGGCTGTGAGTGTTGAAACGTGATCGATAGTCCTTGACGATTTATCACTGTTAAAAATATACCTGGCAGTCTCGGCAAGCAGGGTGTTCCCCTTGCTATCCTTCCATTCGGAGGTGACTTCAAGAACGCCTTTCTTCCCGCCGGCAGCCTTTGTTATTTCCTTAACAACTATATGTCCGTAAGCATCTTTTTTGTCTTCCGGTATTGCTGATGAGTTATTCCAGAAATCGAGACCATTGACATTTCCATGATTAAACCATATCCCTATATGATGGGGATGATCGATCCTCTCCCCTTTTCTTGGTTCAAGGGGGAATCCGCGGGTGATCACCGAACCGTTTGGCGCATTAACGGGAAATAAAAAGGGCTTTTCAAGATTTGAAGGATACATATACGATGTAAACAATTTCCCGTCTACATATATATTTACCTTTTTCTGATCGTCGAGCCTTTCGAGCCTGATACCTTTTTTGCCCGGGACCTGAGCGCTGATGACAATTCCGGTAGCCATTATCAGTATCTTTATTGAGGTAATTGCCAGCAGGATTTTAGGATTCAGAATTTTTCTTTTCAGGATTTTCATGATTCAATGACTGTTATAGACTGATTAATATGAAAGTAAAAGTAAATTAATTAAGATTATTACAGAAAATTAGGTCACCTTTTTTTATTTTCAAATCTTAAATATAGTTAAAAGCAAAGGGACAATGAAGCATCTTAACCGATTGATATCAGGTATATTCCTTTTAACATTACCATGGATTGTATCAGGCCAGAGACCTGAATGGACCGAAGTGGCAGCCGGCGTATGGAAAACAACAGCCGGCAATCCTGACGATTTTAACCTTTTTAAGGCAGCACAAATCAAACCCGCCATGGAGGCATTGACGAAACTGGGAAGCTCTCCATTCCCTATTAAACCTGAAAAAATCAATATTAAGATTAAAGACGGACAGACCTTCTTAAGATTTCCGCTTGAAAAGGAAGAAAAAATTTTTGGTTTCGGACTTAATTTCAAGAATGTTTATCAGAGAGGCAGGATAATAGAGCTTCACGTGGATCATTATGGAGGTACAGATAATGGAAGGACGCATGCTCCAGTTCCGTTTTATGTCTCCGATCTGGGTTATGGAGTATTTATTAACAGTTCAGAATATATAAAGGTGTATGCCGGTACAGGTGTAAGAAAAGACAGTCGTGATGCCCCGGAGGAGAAAGACCGTAATACCGACAGGAGCTGGAGTGCCCAGCCCTATTCTGATGCTGTTGAAATGCTTGTTCCTGCAGGCGGCGTGGAGATCTATGTATTTGCCGGTCCTTCGATACTTGATGCGGTCAGAAGGTTTATTCTGTACTCGGGAGGAGGCCCGCTTCCCCCCCGGTGGGGACTTGGTTTCACTCAACGTGTACCAACTCTCTATACTTCTTCCCAGGTAGAAGGTGAGGCAAAAGAGTTTGAAAAAAGAGGATTCCCGCTCGATTTCATAGGACTTGAACCTGGCTGGCAAAGCCGATCATACCCATGTACTCTTGAATGGGATACAACCCGATATCCCGATCCTTCTGCATTTATCAGGACCATGGATGAAATGAAGATCAGGCTTAACCTCTGGACAAATCCGTATATCTCATCCAGGTCGTCGTTATACAATAGGATCTTGCCGTTTACAGGTTCTCATACGGTATGGGGAGGCGTTGTTCCCGACCTTACAATCAATGAGGCAATGGGAATATTCTCAGATCATATTAATGAGAAACAGATAAATATAGGTATCAGCGGTTATAAAATTGACGAATGCGACGGTTATGACAACTGGCTGTGGCCCGATGTCGCGACTTTTCCATCTGGGAAAACTGCCGTTCAGCTCAGACAGACATACGGCCTTTTGCTTCAGAGGATGACAACAGACCTTTTCCGCCGGTATAATCGCAGAACATGGGGTCTTGTCAGGGCATCCAACGGAGGAGGTTCTTCATTCCCTTATGTGATCTATAACGACTATTACAGTCATGAAGATTTTATAACGGCACTTATAAACAGCGGGTATTCAGGTGTGTTATGGACACCTGAGGTACGCAGTTCCCGGACAGCAGAAGAGTGGCTTAGAAGATTCCAGACAGTATGTTTCTCTCCAATGGCAATGATAAATGCCTGGTCAAGCGGAACCAAACCATGGTCCTTCCCTGAAGTAGAAGAAGATATTAAAAGATATGCATTGCTCAGAATGGAACTTATGCCATACCTGTACTCAGAATTTGCAAAGTATCATTTTGAAGGTACACCCCCTTTTCGCGGAATGAATCTTGAACCAGGATTTGATTTTAAAACGACCACCGAATTAAGAAATACTGATCAGGAAGAAAATCCTTATGGCAAGGCTGTGATAAAAGAAATAAAAGACCAGTATATGACTGGCGAATACCTTTTGATAGCTCCATTGTTTACAGGTCAGAAATCCCGCAAAGTTGTCCTTCCCCGAGGAAAATGGTACGACTTTTATACAGGAGAATTTGCAGGTGAAGGAGAGGTAATTACTGTGACTCCCGGCCTGTCGGTCATACCTGTCTATGTAAAGGAAGGAGGTATAATTCCGATGATGAAGCCCTCCCTGCATGCTCCCGGTTCAGGAGAAAAATATGACATAGAGGTCAGGCATTATGGAACGCGTGAAAGCAGTTATCTGCTTTATGATGATGACGGCGAGTCTTTTAATTATGACTTAGGTTTATATTCATGGCGTGAACTAAAAGTCACAAAAAGCAAAAAGGGTGAAATGGCCGGATCAGTTTCAGCCGCAGAAAAAGGGAAACCGGATAATATCGGAAAGATAACCTGGAAATTTATGACAGGCAGATAACAAACAAATGAAAGATGAAAAAACGGATTCTTGTTGATATGGATGGCGTTCTGGCAGACGTTTATTCGAGATTTTTTGAGATCCACGAGCACGAGACAGGCCAAAGGCTTACAATAAACGACGTTGCAGGGAAACTCGAAGCAGAAGCATTTGTCAATCAGCGGATCTGGGTCACAGCCCCTGGTTTTTTCAGACATTTGCCGGTTATGGAAGGAAGTCGTGAAGCTCTTCTGAAACTTAATCATCATTACAGGGTAATGGTAGTATCGATGGCAACTGAATTCCCTTATGCACTTACAGATAAACAACTTTGGCTAAACGAGAATTTCCCTTTTATCGGCTGGCAGAATATTGTCTTTTGCGGTGATAAGAGTATTATTAAAGCCGATATAATGATTGACGATCATTTTAAGAACCTCGATCATTTCAGGGGAGAGACTCTTATGTTCACACAACCTCCCAATATGCTTGTCACCGATACCAGGCACAGGAGAGTTAATGACTGGAAGGAAATAGAAAAGCTCCTTCTGCCATAATGCAAAAGGAGCTTTTCATAATACACCTGAATAATATTTCTTTTACATGTCAGTTAAGTTGTACCTCTGCAAGAACAGGAAGGTGATCCGAAGGATGAAACATATTGAAAGAATCGGACAAAACACCATGGCGAAGGACTTTAACTTTCTGGTTTATAAAAATAAAATCGATAGTGCGCGATTTGGCCCTTACGGCAAACCCGCCGCTCGTACCTTCGGGTCCGTAAGGTAAGGTGACTGATTTATCACGTGCATCGTCGAGTACTTTAAGTATTGACTGAATCGGAGACGAATCCTTCACAAGGTTGAAATCGCCGGTAAGGATCAAAGGCAGATTTTCCTTATTAATTTCCGAAATCCTTTTAATAATAAGTTTTGCTCCTTCTTCCCTGGCTTTGTTTCCCCTGTGGTCGAGATGGGTATCAAGTACATAGAACTTCTTTCCTGTAATGTTATCCTTTAATTTTATCCAGGTGCATGTCCTGTTGCAGGCAGCATCCCAGCCCATCCCCGGCTTATCGGGAGTCTCACTCAGCCAGAACATCCCATCTTCAATTTTAGTGAATCTCTTCTTGCTGAAAAAAATCGCCATATGCTCCCCAGCACGTTTACCGTCGTCGCGTCCAACACCCACATGATCGAAATCGGGGAATAAACTTACAAGATCATCCATCTGTTCCGGCAAAGCTTCCTGGACATTGAAAATATCAGCCCCATGGAATTTCAGAAGTCCGGCTACTTTTTCCTTCCTTAGAGGCCAGGCATTATCCCCGTCATCAGGAGTATTCATCCTGATATTATAGGTTATGATGTTGAAAGGAGTCGTTTTTTTAGACTGACCTGAAGCCTGGTTTCCAGCGGATAAAAGGATAACAGGAAGAATTGCAATTAATAAAATAAGCTTACGTATTTTCATCTTATTAGTTTTAAAAAATTTAACCGCAAAGTTCTCTAAGCTAAAAAATAAAGCCAGGGAAACTTTGCGGTTATAATGTTAATTACCAGCTACCAACCCGGATTCTGTCCCAAATTCGGATTCAGAAGCCTGTCGGTTTCAGGGATCGGATAATAATAGTGTTTATCCTCCCAATTCCTTGTAAGGTTATTCATCCAGGTGAGTTCGCCGTATGTATCGTTCTTGAGGCGTTGTGAATTATCCTTGCCGCCAACCTGTGCCGATACGTCGACATAGGTAACACCGCTTACAGCAGGTGATGGTTTTGTTCCCTGGTAGAAAGCAACATCAAGTATCCCGTCTTCATTGAGGTCCATTGGAGTGACAAGTTCAGGAACATAAAAACCGTTCCATTCCATCTTCATAAGCTCGCCTCTTTTCCATCTGAGGATATCGGGGAATCTGAATCCTTCCAGACAAAGCTCGATTCCTCTTTCCCTCCTGACTTCAAGTATCACAGGGTCCGTGATATCGGGGAAATAGACTGACTGAAGATAAGTATCTACCACTGTGGGTTTTGTGGTTAGCCCGCCGGTAATACCAGCTCTTGCCCGGAGAGCTCCAATTGTTGATGCCCATTCTTCATCAGTAAGAGTTCCAAGTTCAGCCTTTGCCTCAGCAAAGTTAAGAAGAACCTCAGCATACCTGAACAATGCAACTGAGTTTATATTCAGGTCCCTTGTATCATAATACATATCATCGAGTGCCCATTTGATAGGCTGGTAACCTGTGAATGTATATGAGAAAAGAGGGGGTGAAGGGATAAGGGCTCCACCGCTGATCCTTTTATAATCGCCCACGCGGATAGTCTGCTGAAGCCTCTTGTCTCTTCCTTTAACTTCATCCTTGAAAAGCAAAGTCTCCCAGCCCGTGGTATTTGTAAAGGGCGTTCCGTCTTCCATCAGATAAGTATTGATGAAAGAACGTATAAAGCTGGCCTTGTCGCCGTAAGTACCGCTCGTCCAGTACCAGTTTGCATCATGAAGCTCATTCAGTGTCAGGTCCATGACGGCTGCAAGCATTACTTCAGAAGCTATCGGGGTGGTGTTGGTAAACAGGGTTCTGTATGCTTTGGTGGAACCTCCTGAGGTATAAAGGGAATAAACACCTGCATCCATTACTTCCCTGGCTGCTGAGGCTGCTTCATTCAGCCATGTATTGGCGGTTGAGGCAAGGCCTAGCTCGGTGTGGTATTTTCTATAAGTTCCTTCAAAAAGACAGATCCTCGACTTGAGCGTATAGGCAACATATTTTGTAATCAGGCTTCTTGTAGCATCGCTGGCTGCTGTAATATTCTCACATGCATAATCAATGTCTGCAAGAACTGAATCCATCACAAGAGTACGCGGATCCCTGGGTCCGTAAAGAATATCTTCATCGGTTACTGAAAGTGTTCTGCCGATCCATGGAACATCTCCGAAACGCTTTACTTTTTCAAAATAAAAATACGCCCTGAAGAATTTTGCAATCCCGTTGTAGTTTTTCTTCACGTCAGCAGAAACTGCAGGATCAACATTATTCTCAAGAAAATAATTGATATTCCTGAGATCTCCCCAGTCCCATCCCGAGCTGTTGGTGGGTGCAAAAGCCGGTTGAAGAAATGATGGTATTGTTTTCACTGCCAGGTAATCTGACATTGCATCTCTCGTAGTGCTTCCATTACCGTTTGGCAGCATCGTATAGAATGAATTGGAATACAAAGACAATCCCTGGGCACTGTTGAAAACAGCTTCTTTTGAGGTTGTCGACTCGGGTAATTGTTCAAGCTCACAACCTGCCAGGATCGCTCCGAGTAAAATGAACCATATATATATCTTTTTCATAACTGTAACTTTTTAAATGTTAGAAACCTATTGACAGGCCGAATGTCAGGCTTTTAAGCATCGGATAGTTATATCCGTCACCTGCATTGCTTGATGTGAACAACTGGTCTGATGGCCCCGTGTTTTCAACATCTATGTGGCGTACAAGTTTATACAGTGGCGACCATGTCCAGAGGTTCTCGCCCGATACATAAACTTTGACATCGTTTGCCCTGATCCGTGATGTAAGGCTCTTTGGCAGAACATAACCGAACTGTATGTTTTTCATTCTTATGTAAGCAACATTCTGCAGATATTTCGTCTGGGCAACCCCGAGTTCCCTTGCAGTGCTGCTTGAGGCAGCACGCGACATCGTGCGTGGGAAATAGGCGTCGGTATTGTCGGGTGTCCACATATTCCCGAGATGAAATTTCGGGATATTATTATATGGTCTGTTATACTGGCCCCAGAAGAATTCAGCCTCGGTGCTTGGATACCAGTCCTGCTTACCCACACCCTGGAAGAAAGTGGAGAAGAAGAAGTTGTTCCAGTCAGCATTCACATTGATCCCGAACATATACCGTGGTGCATTGTTCCCGATAATCTTCCTGTCGCCGGGATTTGAAACCCTGTTGGTTCCCCTGTTGATGAATCCGTCTTCGTTGAGGTCCTTCAGCTTTATATCACCTGCATACCAGATATTGGTTGGCGAAGCCCTCATTTCCGGGCTCTGTTTTGCATGACTTGCCACGTCCTCATCATTTAAAAAGAACCCTTCCGTCGTATAACCCCAGATCTCGCCAATTACCTGGCCTTCATAATAGTCGGTAAGAAGTTTGTCGGGATTGTTATACCTTGTTATCTCCGACCTGTTATCGGCGAGCGTAAGCCTGATGTTATAGTTCAGAGGCTTTGTTGCAACATTGAACATGTCTCTCCATGATAAGGTGATCTCCCAGCCGCGTGTCTTCAGGTCAGCATAGTTGCCTTTCGGTGCAGTGGCGCCGAATATAGCAGGCAGGGTAAGACCAATGGTATACATGTCGAAAGTGTTACGTATATAATAATCTCCTACAAACCTGAGCCTGTCGGATAACATGCCAAGGTCGAGACCAAAGTTAGAGGTAGTGGATGTTTCCCATGTAATACCGTCGGGAAGGACGCTGGGCCGGCTGGTATACTGAGGTCTGACACCATTAAGTATCATACTCGACTGGGAAATTGAGAATTGCTCCATATAAACATATGATCCGATATTTCCATTTCCCAGCGAACCGTAAGAAGCTCTTAGTTTCAGGTCAGAGACTAGCTTCGGATCTACATTCCAGAATCCTTCCTTGGATATTCTCCATCCGGCCGATATCGACGGGAAGAAAGCATAACGCTGATTGGAAGGGAATTTTGAAGATCCGTCATACCTTGCATTTACTTCAACAAGATATTTGTCGCGGAAAGAATAGTTAAGCCTCGAAAAACCGCCGAATATCTCCCACCTTTCCCATCCGCCTCCTGTGGTAATCGATTGTCCGAGTGTAAGGTTGATATCGTTGGCATTATCATAGATAATCCCGTTCCTCTGAACTGAAAGACGCTGATATGTCGACTGCTCATAGTTGATACCAGCCATGAACTTAACATAATGATCTTCCTTAAATGTATTCTCATATTCGGAATAGAGGTTCGTAGCAATGTAATTTGTCGATCTCTGTTCGAATGTAAGGTCGTTGGTTGTAGTTCCGACATAAGCTATTGTACCGGGTTTATTGCTGTATGGCACCTGTACCCTCTTTCTGAAGACATCATTGTCGGTATTCTGGAATGTAAAATCGCTCTTGACCCTGAGTTTATTATTAAAGAATGAAGCTGTTGCTCCGGCGGTATTCTTCAATACCCGCCTTTTGGTATCAATACCGTTCTTGCCATACCATAAGTCTCCGACAGTATATACCGATGACATTGTCAGTGTGCCGTCAGGATTGAACATTGGTGAGCTTGGATGGCCTTCATCGGCAATATTCCTCCAGATACCGCTGCCCTCCCCAACGTTCATGGGGTTGTGATACATCATTTCCGAATAATCGGCATTGTTGGTTATCTCGAGCCAGGGGAATACCTGTATTGATCCCTTTGCCCTGATATTTTTCATGTTATAGTCATCGGTGTTGTACCTGAAAAGCCCGTTCTGCGACATATATCTTCCGGAAACGAGATAAGCTGTTTTTTCACCGCTCCCCGAAATGGCAAGGTTGCTTTCAGTGGCGCCTGTTGAATTTTTATACAGCTGATCATACCAGTCGGTGCTTGCATAATATACATATTCTCCGGTAACAGGATTGATCTCGACATCATTATAAGGCTGCCCCGAGTCCACTCTTCTCTTGAACTCATCAAGGTAAGCCTGCGACACTTTCTGTGTCTTGTTAATGTTCTGCGGAAATGATCCGTCACCATTGAGGAATGCATCAACAAACATCCTTACATAGGTATACCCGTCTGTGACAAAATCAGGGCGAGCTACCGGACTCTTGAATGAATAATTTGATGAGAAGGTAACATTTGTCCTTCCCTTCTCGGGGTTCTTTGTTGTGATAAGGACAACCCCGAATGCGCCGCGTGCACCGTAAATAGATGCCGAAGCTGCATCCTTCAGCATCGAGACGCTTGCAATGTCATTTGGGTTGAGCAGGCTCGGATCCCCTTCAACACCATCGATGAGGATGAGTGCGCTTCCTCCCTGACCAATTGAGGTAGTTCCTCTGATATTATAGCTGGGAGCCTGAATCGGCTTTCCATCAAGAAGCCTGATATTCAGGTTTGGCATCACACCCTGAAGACCCTGTGTGACGTTTGGAACCGGACGGTTTTCGAGAGTTTCATTTGTAACCTGGTCGACAGCAGCGGTAAGATTGAGTTTTTTCTGGGTGCTGTATCCTACAACGACTACCTCCTCGAGCCCCTGTACATCCTCACGAAGGGTTGTATTGATAACGGTCTGGTTCAGAACCTGTACCTCTTTCGGGACATATCCCACAAAAGAAAAAACGAGTACTGAATTGGGACCTGGAACCTGAATGGAGTACTTGCCCTCAAGGTCGGTCAGACTCCCTACATTTGAATTTTTAAGCTGGACTGTCGAACCGGGCAGGGGCGCACCGGTACCGTCAGTCACAGTCCCCGTAATTGTTATTTGCTGCGCATAAATCTCGGACGATGCCAGCAATAACAAAAGAAACAATAGTTTTTTCATAGAGTTTTAATTTGGTTAGTTAAGGAATAATCATTCTTCGTTAAATATTAGAATGTATAAAGTTAATACTTGTTACAAAAATGTTACAACAATATTCAAAGGAAATGCTCTTTTTGGAGTCATTTTGCAATCCCGAAATTGACAATGCAAAATTGTAAATCGGTTTTTACACAATTATTTCAAACCGGATAAAAAATGGTTAAACCCGGATTGAAAATCCGGAGTTACAGGCAAGAGTCCAGGGTTATTTAGTAATTAAAAAGCTATCAATCAAAATCTTATTAATATCATAAACCTGATATTTTATTGATGCCGGGGTGATATCCATTATCGAATAACAGTACATTGCTTTTTCGGGCGTAAAAGCCATTGTGCCTATCTCCTTTCCTCCCGGGCCTGTCGGATTTCCTCCGGCAGTGCCGTTCGTTATGAAAACTGTCCCCTCATTCGCGGATAATGAGTTTGCCTCATTCTTCCCGGCCATTTTCCCGTTTTTCATCTGGAGATGACGCTCATAAACATGCCTGTGACCGGCAAGGCAAAGATCAACCCGGTGTTTTTCGAGCAAAGGAAGGATATTTTCTTTCCAACTCTTTATGTTACTCCATCCGAACGAATTAACGGGATAATGCATCCATACAATAATCCAGTTTACTCCCCGGTCGGCCTCAGCCAGAGAAAGTTCATTTTCCAGCCATGCATATTCCGTCGACCCTGGTTTATATTTCACCTCACCCAACGGTTCAGCGCCCTGTGCCCAGCCTGAAAAGATCCCGATAAAACGAACCTTGCCGTATGTAAAGGAATAATTAATCTCATCTCCGGGTAAATTGAAAAGATCATAAAAATCCCTGAAAGGCTTCTGGAAATTCTCTCCTTTTTCATTGTCCACATCATGATTCCCGAGAACAGGCATCAGGGGCGACTCAGCATAAAGATCCTGCGACACATTCAAAAATCCTTTCCAGCTTGCAGTCTTTGAACCGTCATTCACAATGTCACCCATGTGCAGGGTGATTGCAGGATCATATCCAATTACGGAATTTATTACCGCGGCAGTTTTTACAAAGTCTTCATTATTTGTATTGTCCTGAGTATCGCCAATTACTGCAACCCTGAAACTTCCGTTTCGCGGTTCGGAGGCAAAGGAATATACTTTGCTCCATCCTGTCTCATCCGATCCGCATCTGTAATAGTATTTCTTTCCTGGCTTGAGCCTTGAAAGCCCTGTACTGAATACTGAGCCCTCATGAAAATCTGATTCTCCGGCTTTGACCTTTTTTGAAGGATCGGGACTTGTTCCAAAAACAACATACTGTGCGTCAGGACTTTTTTCGGAGAACCAGGTAATTGTCACCGGATCTGATTTTCCTTTCTTTTCTTCTGAATCGACACTTAGATGGATCAAAGATGGCTGTGAGTAAAGGCATACAGGTAAAGCTGCAATTAAAGCAACCAGAACTGATCTGAGGGATTTTCCAAATAACATGCTCTTCAATGTATTAGATAAGGTTATTAATAGTTGTTGCAGGTTGCAGGTTGCTGGTTTGGTTCACCCTGCAACCAGTCTTACCAGCCGTAGCTTCAGCGAAGGCTGGCAACCAGCAACTTGCAACCAGCAACCAGCACCGGTAGCTAAAGAATCCAATAATTGCTTCGAATATAATAGATTTCTAAAGTATGGAAAAGTGACTTTTGATTTTTATATATTTGGCTAAGGAATTATATTGAAATATTTGAGCATTGGAAATCATCGGCCTAAATTCAGGAACAACTTTAAAAAGAATCATATCCTGGCATTTTCTTTGTTTGTTAACAACCCCCTTTCCCGTTTCCCCCAGGGGGGAAAAGCTTCTTGCGATGCTCCCTCCACCTTGGGGGAGAGCCTGCCCCGCTGCAGCGGGGGCCGGAGAGGGGGTAAAAATATCTACGAGAATATCCTTATTCCATGATTAATGGCGCTCATTTTAAACCAAATTGCTAACAAAATAATATATGGAAGACATTAAAAAATCACAAACAAAAAGATTGTATTCTCTGGATGCGCTTCGTGGATTCGACATGTTCTGGATCATGGGGGGAGAAGCTATTTTCGCTGCACTGGCAACTCTTACAGGATGGCCGGTTCTGGTTTGGTGGGCAACACAACTTGAACATGTACAGTGGCATGGTTTTGTATTTTACGATATGATATTTCCCCTGTTCCTTTTTATCGCAGGGATCTCTTTTCCTTTTTCCTACGCAAAAAGAACTGCAAACAACGACAGCAGGATATCGATATACAAACATGTTATTTACAGGGGTATTATACTTGTCGTTCTGGGTATAATTTATAATAATGGCGTCAGGTTCAACCTCGGGGAGTTGCGGTATGGCAGCGTTCTGGGACGTATTGGTCTTGCCTGGATGTTCGCGGCGCTTATCTTCATGAACACAAAGCTGGTTTACAGGATAGCATGGTTCTGGGGACTGTTGATTGTTTACTGGATCCTGTTCCTCCTTTTCCCTGCCCACGACCTGGGTTCAACCGATCCTTTTTCGCAGACAGGCAACCTTGCCAGCCATATCGACAGGCTTATAATGCCGGGAAGGCTTTACAGGGGCAATCACGATCCGGAAGGTATATTCAGTACTATTCCTGCAATATCCACAGCGCTTCTGGGTATGTTCACAGGTGAATTCCTTTTGTCAAAATACCTGAATGACAAGCATCTCAAAAAGGTACTTATTATGGCTGCAGCTGCAGTGGTATTGATGATAATCGGCAGGATCTGGAATCTTGCATTTCCTATCAATAAGAACCTCTGGAGCAGTTCATTTGTTTGCTGGGTAGGCGGACTAAGCCTTCTTCTTTTCACAGTCTTTTACCTTATAATTGATGTGTGGAACTACAAAAAATGGGCTTTCTTTTTTGTTGTGATAGGTTTGAATCCAATCACAATTTACCTTGCCAACAGGATAATCAATTTCGATCGTGCTTCAAAATTCTTTTTTGGCGGATTCATTGCAGTACTGCCTGAAACATGGACTCCTTTCATTGAAGGCATAGGCGTTACTGCTGTCGGATGGACATTCCTGTATATCCTTTACAAAAAGAAAATATTCCTAAAAATATAAGCATGAATAGAAACCTGACTGTACTGCTTATCACGGTGATATTCACAACTAATGCAGCCATTTCACAGAATGCCACGCAAAAGATCACCGATACCAATACTCCCCTGCATGCCCTGCAGCCTGATTATCCCGTTCCTTACGGAGCGCCTGATCAGAAAGATATAATTGCAACTATCGACAGGTTGTACAATTACATTGATGCTTCGACACCACCCGTGATTAAGGATTCAAAGACCGGTGCCGTAATTACTGATGTGTCGAAGCTTACCGGTGATGCCGTATTTGAGCCGGGTGTCTTCAGGCTTGTGAGCTACGAATGGGGTGTGGCATATGGTGCTATGCTTTCTGCATATGAGATAACCGGAGATGCCAGATATAAGGAATATACTCTGAAGAGAATCGGCCTCATCGGGGAAATGGCTGATTATTTCCGTAATACCGGAAATCCAGGGGTGATCGAAAAGAGCCCTGTCAGATCAGTACTTTCTCCCCGGGCGCTTGACGATGCCGGTTCGATGTGCGCTGCCATGATAAAGACTTTTGAGATAAACGGTGATAAGGATCTCCGGCCATGCATTGATACCTATATAAATTATATATCCCGCGACCAGCTAAGGCTTGGCGACGGCACTCTTGCCCGGAACCGGCCCCTGCCCCATGCATTGTGGCTCGACGATCTTTATATGAGCGTACCGGCTCTTGCACAAATGGGTTTACTTACCGGAAACAGGGATTACTATGATGATGCCTGCAGACAGGTAATTCAATTTTCCCGCAGAATGTTCAATAAGGAAACAGGTCTTTTTATGCATGGCTGGATTGAAGGAATGGAGCCGCACCCCGAATTTTACTGGGGCAGATGTAACGGATGGGCCATTCTGGCAATGACAGAACTGCTTGATGTGCTTCCTTCAAACCATCCTCTCAGAAAAGATATTCTCGAACAATACAGGCTTCATGCCTCAGGCATTGTCAGATATCAGGCAGGTTCAGGATTCTGGCATCAGCTTATCGACAGGCCTGATTCCTACCTTGAAACATCGGCAACAGCGATTTTTACATATTGCATCGCCCATGGGATAAATATGGGATGGCTCGATGCACAAGCCTTTGGCCCTGCAGCCGTTCTCGGGTGGAATGCTGTCAAAACCAAAGTGAATGATAAGGGACAGGTTGAGGGCACATGCGTCGGCACAGGTATGGCCTTTGATCCGGCATTTTATTATCACCGGCCTGTAAACGTGGCTGCAGCCCATGGTTACGGACCAGTTATCCTTGCAGGTGCAGAAATGCTGAAACTTTCAGAAAATTACCAGATAGTCATAAATGATTCTGCTGTTATGTTTTATAAAAGCGGAACTGACTGGAGCCGAAACAAATAAAACTAATCTTTATACATATTTTGAGTCCGATCCGGTGCTCCGCCCTTTATAAATCAATATTGAGAGAAAGATCCTTTTTTTCCGGGTTCCATGGCTGACAGGTCGGATATAGTGGATTCATGTATCATATATAAAGCCCTGATTTTCTTCAACACCTTTGGTATTGTAAGTTCAGTCAGCCATTTACCATGGATGTAACCATGGATAATTAACTTTGAAGCCTCCGGCATCTCACATTTTCAATCATTCATGCATATTTTTTTATCTCCTTCTCTTTAAGGATTTCAACCTAATTAATGATTTTTGGAATAAAGGTGTGTAAAGAAAGTGGTTTATTCAAAGAGACGGGGTGAACTGACCGATTATATGTAGTATATCTCCTTCCTTATTGCTGAAAGCAATAGATGTGGATGGATTAAGAAAATAATGATTGGGATTGGGTAGAAAATTATAGGATAAAATTCATATTTCAACTTAGATTCTGCTGTAAAAAGGCAAAAATATGATCCTTATCATTGATTTTAAAATACTGTTTTTTCATCTTGAAAATAATTTTGTGAAAAGAAAGTCAAACGTGGGCTATTAGGTTAGGATTATTCATGGTGACAGTTAATCGTAACCATCAGGAGCGTCTTCCACAAGAAAAAGTTCGATGAAATAAATTTTGAAAAAATTGATAGAATAAACTCATTTATAGCGATAATGATAGTATTCAACATTACCAATATGTTATTTCTTTATTTGTTCCATTTCCCATGATTTATACATCTCTCCCATCGTTTTAAAATCATTTTGTATATTTCCAAATAAATGTCAATATAAATCTTGTACTTTATCTGGATACTTTCCAAATATTATAACAATTAAACCAATATGTCATGAAAAAGATAATTTTAATATTTCTTTCTATTTTACCATGTTGCTATCTGACTTCACAGCCAAGAACATTTTCCTGGAATAATCGTCATGGTAACGCCAATGGTGGTATCGATTATGTTTCACCTGCCGAAGACCAGAAAGAGCAGGGTCCATGCGGGATATTTGCCACAGTTGCTGCTGTGGAGGCTGTAACCCAAATCTATTTTAATAATGCCGGAGCTGACCTCAATCTATCAGAAGGCAATCTTTATTCGACTTGTGCCGGGATAACGGAAGGTAGTGCAGGCAATGCTCTACCGTTTTTTGTAAGTACAGGGGCAGTTGATGATGACAGCTGGCCCTATCCTGATTCGCCTATTAACAATAATTATCCATATTATTTGCAAACCCAATGCAATCTTTATACATCTTACGATTACAAAGTTAAAATACCAGGGTGGGGTCAATATACCAACCTATTGCAAACACTTTCGATTACAAACAATAAGGATTTAAAAAAAGCAATAATGGATTACGGCCCTATAATAATGGTGTCAACTGGCGCCAATCAGGCCGGAGACAGTCTTGGTATTGTATTGCATCCGGGGAATCAGCTCAATAATATTAACCATTCAATACTTGTCACAGGCTGGGATTCAACAACAGTATTATCATGGGAAATAAAAGACAGCTGGCCAGGTGATAGATCTGATCAAAGCTTAGTAAGCATCAATCTCTTTGATTATAGTCCATATTTTTATTGCATATATCCGGTTTATAATGAAAATGGTATCACTAAGTACCTTACATGCAAAGATGAGTATGGTTCAAACTATATTACTACTCTTCCGGAAGTGGATGATGATAAAGATGGATTTTACCGATGGGGATTTGATGCATATCCTCCGAGCGGGTTCACCGGAATCAACATGATGGATTTTAATGATTACGACTCATTAACTATTTTCCGAGATGGTTATGATCCTTTGCCCGGACCTTATATTACTAATGTATCTAATAAATATGTTTGCTATGATGGAATAAAATTTCCTTTAAAAAATTTTACAAACAAATTGTCTCAAATGGGTTTTACCATTGATTGGAGTTTATCACCATCTGGCTATTTTTACTCTCCCACAGCAGGTTCTGATACATCTGCATTTGTAAATCCTTTGCCAAACTATATTGGTAAAAAATGCAAACTAGAATACCACCTGAAATACAACGGGAATCTTGTAAAGGCATATAAGTTCTGGTTTGTCATTAGTGGCCCCCGCGAAGACCAGGTATCAATTTCAGTACTTGATTCATATGGAGCATCAGCAGAAGGATCGGGAGACTTTTTCTACCTGTGCGCGAATAAAAATTACACCATTTATTATAATAACAATGATTTTAACTGTTCCGTTTCAAATTTTCAATGGACTTTGCCATCAGGATGGACAAAAAACTATCAGTATGGAAACTATGTCTCAATTAACACCAATGATACCCCCTATGGTTATCTCCAGATAAATGCTACTACTTGTTGCGGTGCTGATCTTAATGTTAAAAATGTCTATTTTGGTGATGCCAATTGTGATGGATATTTTATGGTTTACCCTAATCCTGCTAACAATTCGGCAGAAATTAACATTATACAGAGCATGGCTGAAAAAGACGGTTTAAGTCTTAATGATGAATGTGTTTTAACTGTCATAGATAAATCAGGTATAATATTAAATAAAAATAAATTTACAGGATTCCCATATACTCTTGATACCAGCAATCTGTCCAAAGGGATTTATTTTATTAACATTTTATACAACGGTAAAAAATCAACTATCCAACTTGTTGTACAACATTAGTGTATTGAGCATTCTCCTTTCGAATTAATCCAGACTAAGGAAGCATTTTACTAATATTAATAACATTTAATTATCTATAAATATCTCCCAGTAATGATTAAGAATTTATTTTTTACTAACAAACTAACTAAGAGCACGATAACCTATTCAGATCAGATTTCCGTATTAATAGGACTTATTTTATTATTGTTTTTTTCTTCGTGTGAAAGAAATAAAAATGAACTCCCTGTGGACGGGGACGGGAATTCATATGACACAGTGGTTATAGGTAACCAGACATGGCTGAAAGAAAACCTTAAAACAACTTCTTTTATTGATGGTAATCCTATTTTCCTGGTTACAGACGATTCTAATTGGGACAACTGCCAGATAGGTGCATACTGCTGGTACGATAATAACTCAGATTATAAAGATGTCTATGGTGCACTATATAACTATAGAGCGGCCAACTCTGGCATTATCTGTCCTAAAGGCTGGCATTTGCCGACTGAAGACGAATGGAATGAATTAATTGATTATGTAGGTGGAAGTTATGATGGAAGTGGTAAATTAAAAGAAACAGGAACAATACATTGGAAAGAAGGGAATCAGGATGCAACAAACGAAACAGGTTTTACGGCTCTTCCTGCCGGCACTAGATTCTATACTGGACCTTTTATGAATATAGGAACTGCGACTGGATGGTGGATGTCTGGAATTAACATAGGTATAGGTTTTGCAAATCCAGACTTCCCAATAGGCCAAAGTTCTGTAAATGTTAATACTGGTCTCTCAGTACGATGCATAAAAGATAAATAAACAGCTTTCTTCTGTTGAATAAACGTGAGCAATACGTCATTATCCCATAAATTACCATATTTTGGTACTGAAAGCCAATACGACTATTATAAAAGAGGGAAATGTATTATATCTTTAGATAGAATTAAAAATCAAAGAGAAATAACATTGAAAATGTTTAAGAAATTCGCGATTCTTTTATTTCTTCTTTGTCGGGTAACTACCGCCCAGCAGATCTCATGGCCATCTATAACAAAAGAGAATAAACCATGGACACGTTGGTGGTGGCCTGGCAGCATCGTTACTAAATCCGATCTTACCGCTGCAATGGAAAAATACAGCGGAGCCGGCCTCGGAGGTATGGAGATTGCCGTCATCTACGGTGTAAAGGGCTATGAGGACAGGTTCATAAACTATCTTTCTCCCGGGTGGATGGAAATGTTCACACATACCCTTAAGGAGGCAGGCAGGCTTGATATGGGAATAGACCTTGCAAATGCCTCAGGCTGGCCATTCGGAGGACCATGGGTCGAACCCGACGATGCATGCCGGAACATAAATTATAAAACATGGTCTCTGAATGCCGGCGATTCGCTTACCGAAAAAATAGAATTTATCCAGCAACCACTTGTCAGACCGGTCGGGGTTAAACCCGATATCTCAAAGCTAAACTACCCTATAGCCAAAAATGATAATCTTCAGCTTTATGCAATCGATCAGATAAGGTTTGAAATGCCTCTGCCTCTTGTCACACTTGTTGCATATTCTGACAAAGGAGATATCGTGGATCTGACATCAAAAGTCACATCAGACGGAAAACTAAACTGGATAGCAGGGGAAGGGAACTGGAAAATCTACGGCCTTTTCGAGGGATGGCACGGGAAAATGTCTGAACGTGCAGGTCCCGGAGGTGAAGGCGATGTTATAGATCATTTCTCCGGTAAGGCAATAAGAAATTACTTGAATCACTTTGATGAGGTATTCAAAGGTTATGACCTTACAAACCTCAGAGGTTACTTCAACGACTCGTATGAAGTTGATGACGCTTCGGGCCAGGCAAACTGGACAAACGATATGTTCCGTGAGTTTTACCTCCGCAGGGGCTATGACCTGAGAGGCTGCCTCCCTGCTCTTTTCCAGAAAGATGATCAGGATAAAAATGCAAGGGTGCTTTCAGATTACAGACAGACAATTTCCGACCTTATCCTCGACAAATTCACCACCACCTGGACGCAATGGGCTCACCGCCAGGGCAGAACCACCCGTGATCAGGCACACGGATCGCCCGGGAATATACTCGATCTTTATGCAGCAACAGATATCCCCGAAACCGAAGGCAACGAAATAACAAGATTCAAATTTGCATCGTCGGCATCAAATTTAACAGGTAAACAATATGCCTCATGCGAAGCTGCAACCTGGCTCAATGAACATTTTATTTCATCACTTTCGGATGTGAAAAAAGCAGTCGATCTGTTCTTCCTGGCAGGAATAAACCACGTCTTTTACCATGGAACATGCTTTACCCCTCAGAATGAGCCATGGCCCGGTTTCCTTTTCTATGCGGCAGTGGAATTCACCCCCGCAAATCCTTTCTGGAACGACTTCAAAGCCTTGAATAATTATGTTGCCCGCACCCAGTCATTCCTCCAGACAGGCCGGGCAGACAATGACATACTTCTTTATTTTCCCATCTTCGACAGGTATGCATTCTACGGCAAAGGCATGCTGGAACACTTCGATGCCCTGAGTCCGGTATTCGACGGTTCCCATTTTAAAAATGCCGCAGATGCCATGGTTGAAAAAGGATATTGCTATGATTATATCTCCGACCTGCAGCTGACCCAGACCTTTTTCAACGGGGAATATCTTGAAACAGAAGGCAACATTTACAGGACTATTGTAATCCCTGAATGTCTTTACATTCCTGCAGAAACATTTGCACAGATCCTGAAACTGGCTAATGAGGGTGCAAAAATCATTTTTTTCGGTGATCTTCCCGCTTACGTTTCAGGATGGGCCGACAAGGATGCAAAGACAGCTTTCTTCAACAAGCTGAAGGATGGCATTCATTTTGTCCCGGCAGAAAAAACGGGGATAATGAAAGCCCCATACGGAAAAGGAGTTATTCTGAATGGTCCCGATCTTGAAACATTATTGTCGTACGCTGCAATTGAAAGAGAATCAATGACCGACAGCAATTTTGGATTTACCAGAAGAAGGACTCCGTCTGGAATTGTATATTTTGTTACAAATCAGACTGACAAGGAATTTAAAGGATGGATAAATCTTCAGGCAGACGGAGTATCAACGGCCATTTTCAACCCTATGAATGAAAAATCAGGGCTGGCAGTGACCAGAAAATTACCTGAAGACAGAACCGGGGTCTGGCTTAAGACAGGACCATATGAATCGCTGATAATCAATGTTTACAATCATAAGATCAAAGGGAAGGAATATCCATTCTATGAAAAGTCCGGACAGGAAATTGAACTGAATGGAAAATGGAAAATTGAATTCACCGAAGGTGGTCCGGTTTTGCCGGATCCGATGGAGGTAAACAGCATTACATCATGGACTGAAATGGGAAATGAAGACCTGAAGAATTTTTCCGGATCTGCCCGGTATACAATAAACTTTGCCAAACCTGCCGGTAAGGCAGATGCATGGATACTTGATCCTGGAAAAGTCTGCGAGAGTGCAAACGTATCAATGAATGGTGTAAGCCTTGGAACACTTATCGGTCCTGATTACAGCGTCATCATCGACAGCAGGCAGCTTAAGCAAACCAACACGCTTGTTATAAACGTATCTAACCTTATGGCCAACCGGATAGCATATATGGACAGAAATAATATCCCTTGGAAAAAATTCTATAATGTGAACATGGCAGCCAGACTGAGGCAAAATACAATAGACGGTATCTTTGATGCATCTGGGTGGGAACCAAGGGAATCAGGACTGATAGGTCCTGTAACAATTACAAAAATTAAAGAAATAAAGCATAATAATTAAACCTTCTCAAAATGGAAAATAACAAGATCGGGCGCCGGGTATTTTTAAAAAATACATCACTGGCTGCAGCAGCAATCAGCCTTTCGGGAACAAAGGCGTTTTCCTCACCTCTGCTGGTTGGTAAAAACAAGCTTCCGAGGTGGAAAGGCTTCAATCTCCTTGATTTCTTTTCCCCTCAACCACCCAGGGATCCTTCTTCATCGGGAACAACTGAAGATGATCTGCGTTGGATGGCCGACTGGGGCTTTGACTTTGTAAGGATCCCAATGGCGTATCCACATTATCTTACTTTCGACAGAACAAGGGATATCCGTAAGGACGAGGTCTGCAATTTCAATCCTGCAGCCCTTGAGGAGGTCGACAGGATCATAAACCTTGCAAATAAATACAATCTGCATGTCAGCCTGAACCTCCACCGTGGTCCGGGATATTGCATTAACGCCGGATTTCATGAGCCATTCAACCTGTGGAAAGACGGCGACGCACAGGAAGCATTTTACAATCACTGGGCCATGTGGGCTGAACGATACAAGGGTATTTCTGAGAAGAAACTGAGTTTCGACCTCCTGAACGAGCCTGCATATATTGAGGACATGAACGACCAGTATGCACAGAAAGGTCCGGTGCCTGGGGAAATATACAGAAAGATCGCCATGGAGACTTCAAAAGTGATATGGAAGTATAACAAGGACAGGCTGATAGTTGCTGACGGCAACAGCGGCGGAAGCAATGTGATCCCCGAACTGGCGGATCTTAATATTGCCCAGAGCTGCAGGGCATATTATCCACATTATGTTTCCCATTACCAGGCGTCATGGGTGTGGAAGGACCCTTCAAAGGCTCCCATGCCGGTATGGCCCGGGATAATTGACGGAAAACAGTTCGGTCGCGCACAGCTTGAGGAGTTCTACAAACCGTGGACAGAGCTTGTCAATAAAGGAGTGGGCGTTCACTGCGGCGAAGGCGGTTGTTATAATAAAACTCCTCACCCGGTATTCCTGGCATGGTTCGGAGATATACTTGACATTCTTACAAGCAACAACATAGGTTATGCCCTATGGAATTTCAGGGGTGATTTCGGTATCCTCGATTCACGCCGCACCGATATTGATTATACCGACTGGCATGGCCATAAGCTCGACAGCAAGCTGCTTGATCTGCTGAAGAAATATTAGACGAATCCTTTCCCGGCTTCAGTCTGTCAACGCCTGGTAAACCATCGCCTTAAATTTGTTCTGTATCTCGCCGTGGCTTAACGGGACCTGTTGCATGAAAAGCAGACAAACCAGCCTTTCTTTAGGATCGGCCCAGTATGTGGTCGCAAAATAGCCTCCCCATGCAAATGATCCCTCCGAAATTCCCAGTTGTGCCTGACCTTCCTTTGTGGTAATCTCGAATCCAAGCCCGAACTTGTCCTTCCCGACAAACAGGTCGCCTATCTGATTGGAAGTAATAAGCTCGACAGTGCGCCGTGCAAGAAGACGTTTGCCATTGTATTCCCCCTTGTTGATAAGCATCTGAAGAAATTTTGCATAATCGAGCGCAGTTGAACTGAGGCCTGCGCCGCCTGCGAAATATTTTCCGTTTGAGAGCGGATAGTTTACTGCATCCTGGGGCATTGCAGCAACCTTATGCTCAGCATTTTCAGTATTCACTTTTACAAGTCTTCCCTTTTTGTCTTCAGGCAGGTAGAACCATGTGTCGTCCATACCCAGTGGTTCGAAAATCCGCTCTTTGAAATATTTGTCGAGAGGTTTGCCGGAAAGGATTTCAATTAGATGACCAATCACATCAACGTTCAGACCGTATGTAAATCTTTCTCC
This sequence comes from uncultured Rikenellaceae bacterium, assembly GCA_964633505.1. Taxonomy (GTDB): domain Bacteria; phylum Bacteroidota; class Bacteroidia; order Bacteroidales; family VadinHA17; genus LD21. Next base: position 145,994 of record CAZWHC010000010.1, read on the forward strand.
CGGCTGGTGGACAAGTGGAAGTTTTCCTAGCGCCCGTATATCGTCGCCGATAGTAATATTATCATTCCCGAAGCCTCCTCTTACGCCGCCTTTTGTATATATGGCATTCATCATCGGTGAACCAATTCCGGCATAATCAATTCCGGAAGTATGTGTAAGAAGATCACGGATTGTTACCTGACGCCTTGCCGGAATTGTGGTATATGTTGTGTCTTTCGGGTTGAACTTGTCAATGACTGTTGGATTAGAAAACTCGGGAATATATTTCGATATCGGATCATCGAGAAGGAATTTGCCTTCCTCGTACATCATCATAAGACCGATACTTGTAATTGCCTTTGTCTGGGAGGCGATACGGAAGATGGCGTCAGTCTGCATAGGTGATCTTGTTTCTAAATCGCTTTCACCGAAAGCCCTGTTATAGATTATTTTGCCGTCACGGGCAATCAAACCGACAGCGCCAGCTATCCAGCCGTCCTTGATGCTTTTGATAAGCATGGTGTCGATGCGGTTAAGACGTTCCGGCGAGACCTGAACCGATTCGGGAGTCGAAACAACAAGCTGTTTTACATCTTTTTCAGCACAGGCAGAAATAATTAAAAGCAGAACCAGGGTCAGGAAGAAGTTGAGTCTTTTCATTTGAATTGCAATTTAATGAGTGTCAAAAATTATAAATATGGGATATCCTTGCGTATTTTTACCCCCTCCCCGACCCTCCCCCAAGGTGGAGGGTGCATCGCATGAAGCTTTTCCCCCCTGGGGGAAACGGGAAAGGGGGTAAGGTGCAAACGATGAAAATACCTGAATATAAGTCATTTCAAAGTCCTTCTTATATATTCTTGTTGATTTCCGGCATTCAACCAGTATTTATGTTCAGATATCAGGTTATTTTAGTTTATACATTTCCGATCCTGCAAGAAGGAAGCATCCCAGTCCGAAATCCTCAAAGTTGGGAACGACATCATATCCCACAGGCTGGCTGTCGGATGGTTGTTTGCCTGTTCCCTGCACATAGCCAAGGAAACCGTTTGGATGGAGGGCATCATTAACAAGTCCTGACCATGCCTTGTTCACAACAGGAAGATATTTCTTTTCACTTATAATTCCTTTGTTTATACACCATGCCATTGCATATGTAAACATAGCAGTTCCCGAAACCTCTTTTCCCCCGTAATTTGAAGGATCGAGAAGGCTCACATTCCAGAATCCGTCCCCCCGCTGGACTTTTGCAAGAGCTTTGAACATTTCCCTGAGAGTTTTTATGTATTCTTTCCTGTATGGTGAATCATCAGGAAGAAATTCGAGGGTTCTGACAAGGGCAGCTGCCACCCATCCGTTTCCTCTCGACCAGTAACATCCTTTTCCGTTTGGTTCGGCATAGGGCGGATCGAAGTCCTTGTCCCTCCACCATAAATGATCCTTAGTATTGTACAGCCCGTTCGTGCCATGTTTCAGTTTCGTATACATATACATTTCATGTGCACGGTCGAAATACTTTTTATCCTTAAATACGAATCCAAGCCTGGCAAAAACAGGCATCGACATATGGATTGCGTCTATCCAGCTCCAGTCATCGATCTTGTCGGTTGAGATCATATTATCGATGCAGGCTTTAATGTCTTTTATGCGCTCTTCCTTCAAGGGATCTAAAAGGTAGAGATCAATATACGTCTGGCCGCAGCACTGATCGTCTCCGTTTCGTGTTGTTATGCCGTTGCGCAGTCCCCACTTGTGAAATTCGCCCCATTTTACAGCATAATCGAGATATGCCGGATCGGGATTCAGCTTATATAGCGCCATCAGCCCTTCATAATAGGTCCCGCGTGTCCAGATGTTGCTCGGTCTTTCCCTTTCGGTTATTATTGTCTTTCCGACATCGGGCCAAAGCTGCATGAAGTATGTGTTGGCAAGTACCATGGCCGACATGGTTCTTTCCTTTGGAATAGACTGGGAATTAATGATCCCGGTGCAAAAAAACAGGATAAATAACTGACAGATAATTTTTTTCATTTTCCTATGTCTTTTGATCTATTATCTCCCCTCTTCCCCCACTCCCCCCTTCTGTTCTTTTTTCTCCCCCCATCCCCCCTTCTCCCATTCGCTTATGCTTTCTTTCACGCTGTTTTTCAATAATTCTTCCTTAATTTTCCAATCAGGAGTCTTGTGAGGTTCTCAGCCGCCTTCCTGTTCTCAAAGCTCTCAGGCAGCCTGTCGTGATCAATATATTCATTATAGATCCAGGGGTCGCCGATGGCAAAAACATAGCCCTTCCCGTAACTGGTTTCAGCGATCAGTACCTTGCCTTTTTCTGAAAGTACAGGCTGTGCTTTTCCTGTCAAGTTGATGTCCGAGACTTCCTTTATATAGATCTTTTTAACACCTTTAAAAAGAGGATGATCGGGCAATGCGGTGGAGGCTCCCATCTCAAATTCGGTACCTGTTACGGGATGGAGAGTCACATGGTTGAATGACATTCCGAAATTCCTCATCAGTTTATTCAGATGAGTGAATTCACAATTTGGAGCATCATTTGCAAGTATTGCGAGTACCCCTCCCCTTTTCACCCAGTTCTTAATTGCTTTGATGTCGTCATCCCCTATATAATTCGGAGACTTTGATTCAGTAGTGGTATCGGGATCAACGATTATATAAATATCGATCGTCCCGAGGATACTCTTAACCGGCTTTTCGACAGTGGTAATTTTTGCGCCGGATGAGGTAAAGATCTCACCCCAGCGTGAATAGCCGCTCCATTCCGTGTCGGACCACAGGTAATGAAAAGGCTGCCCGGTTTTCTGATTTACCTCCCTGTTGAACCAGTTATCGAGACCGACAACAGGTTGTGCGGTCAAATGACAAGTGATTAAGAGGAAAAGAAATATCAATATCAGTTTTGATTTTTTATAAATCTCCTTGTATTTCATAATTTTTTCGATGCAATTTTAATTATATGATAATTCAGCTTTTAATTTACTACAAGTTAGTTAGTATTTAAGCCTTTTCAACAATTTTCCTTAGAAAAATTATCTATTAAAAACCGTATGAACCGGCTCCTAAGCAAACAACTTAGAAAGAACTGATTGAATTTCGACTTAATAAATGTTTTCTAAGTTAAGAAAATTGGTTTATAAAAATGGTCATTGGTAAACGTAATCGCAAAAGCATTAATTAGAGTGATTCTGAATTAGCCTTTCAAATTAAAATAATCCATTTTTCATTGTCACAAAATCCCGCTTCCTGACATGTTACAATAAATTCAACAAGATAATCTTTAGAATAATAGAACTTAACTTATTAATATTCTTAAATTACTTCAAAAAACCTTTAACCATGAAGTTAAAATCATTTATAAGTTTAGTTATGCTTGGTGTAATAAGCCAAAATCTATTCTCACAATCGCAACCATATATTTCAGGAAGTGTATGGGAGACTTGTCCAAAAAGTCTTGCTTTATGTACTTACACTTTCTATGATTATCCCGTTGGCTGTAAATTTAACTGGACAGTAGAAAATGGTAATATTTATAGTAGTGATGGATCAGTAAAAATTGGAAACCAACTAAACGCAACAACACAAACTTCAATAACAGTAAGGTGGGATGAGGAGCCCTCTTATTACAATAATATAATCGGTACAATAAATGAAGGTAAGTATCCTCAGGGGACGGTTTCGGCAACAACTGTTCAGTGCAATCCATCCTCGAATAATGGCAAAAACGATTCTAAAAAAATTACAATAAAATCAATAAAGGGATATCAGATTCCAATAATAAATCTTGTTTATTCCGTAAGTGAGACAAAAACTACAAATAGTCAAATTAATGTCACAAATTATGAAGGCAATGTAAATGCAACTTTGGGTTCTTTGCCAATAAACTATCCTCCAAACAGTATTGGTTTTATTAAAACAGTTTATCCCGATCAGATATACTGGAGTTTACCTTTGAACTGGACTGCGACTGGTTATTCAGGAACAGAATTTACCGATGGATATTCAGTATCAATGATACCACCATGTTGGGGATATTCAATCGGAACAACAAATAATTTAAAGATCAAAATAATAACTCCTGAACAATGTATAATCGATAATAAACTACAGGAAGGGAGTGAATTCATTTTAAAAGTTCAACGTGATGCACCTTATATAACAGGATTGACATCGAATGTTTCGGGGAATATCTTATGGGGTGAAACTAAGAGCTTTACTGCGACTGCAACTACAAACAGACCAAATAACAGTTTGGCCTATATATGGAATCTGCCAAACGGATATACCAGAACAAGTACCGGATCAACAGGTGAAATTATCACAACAGCGCCATCTTTAGATATCACAACTAATGGCTGTAACTACACAGACAAAATCAGTGTTAAAGTTCAAAAATGTAATCAGCAGAGTGCAATTAATACTCTAAATCTAGGTTATAAGTTGCCTTCACTTACCGGCCCTTTATTTGTATGCAATAATACCAGCTATCTTGTAACAGATGTACTCCCGTCTATTACTTTCAACTGGACCTGTAGTACTAATATTTCTAAGGTCTCATCCCCTGGATCAAATCCATTTTATTTTAATCCTAATGGTACCGGAAGTGGGTCAATTCAGGTAGTTACTAATTCATCCAGTTGTGGTTCTTTAACTTTGACAAAACCAAATTTGTGGGTTGGCACACCTCAAATTACTAATCAAAAAGTTGATGGTTCTACTTATTATTCTGGAAAGCAGATATGCCCTGGCAACCATTGGTTAAGCGTTACACCAGTTGGTAGTGATGGAAATCCTTCTACATGGACAGTCCCATCAGGGATTGTTTATTTTGTAGGAAATAACACTCTGGATTTCACTCTCCCATTTAATTCTTCCAGTATTGCAATCTCAGCCAAAGCTGCAAACTCATGTGGTATTGGTACTAATTACTATTTTTACTTATCTAAAAAGACCAGTGGTTGTACATTGCTTTCAGGAATGACCTTATATCCAAATCCTGCATCTGATGTCCTTAATGTTATTATGCCTGATAACATAGAACTTGCTAATTCAGTCGATTCTATTTCAACTAATATTATAGTTGAAGAAATTGGGAATTTAAAATATTCAAACCTAAAAGTTAACATTCTTACATCCCAAAGCACATTAATGAATACATTTAATAAAAGTAGTAAAGAATTTAATTTGCCAGTTCAGAATTTAAAAAATGGCACTTACTTACTTGAAGTTAATGATGGCAATAATATTTACCGTCAACAATTTATTGTAAAGCACTAATCATATTAACTGTCCACATTCATACCTTAGATCCTAAATAATAAGTATCATATTTCCCATGAATAAAATAATAAATCAATTAAAATGAAAAGAGTAACTATTCACACATTAATAATCATATCTGCGGTCTTATTGACTTCTGAAATAATCGCTCAAGAAAACGACACCATTAAAAATAGAGAAATTTATCTGACTGGGAATTACCTCCAGTTAAAGGATTTTGGTATGGAATATAAGTCTGAATATAAAACTAATACTTACCTGAGGCTTGGTATTAGCAACTTATACCTAAATGTTGATAAGACAATGTATGAGGATCCAAGCCCTATTAATTCCCCTTACTCAATTACTTCTGAATTTAGAGGTAGATTTGAGCTGGGAATAGAAAAAAGAAAACCGATAAATAAAAGATTTGAAGCATTCATTAGCGGAAATCTTATATTAGGAGGGGGCTTTACAAGATTAAAGCACTATTACCAGGACCAACCCTCTAATTTACAGTTTCTGGATACATATGGTATTAGTTCCGGATTTGCTTTTAATTCAGGATTCATTGCAAGAATAACAGACAATTTGCTTATTGCAGCGGAGATAGTTCCGGAAATAATTTTCTCTTATTCAGCTAATCAAAAGCTCGAATTGGTAGACTCAGGTATAGAAAAAGTAAAAACAGAAAATGTTAAGGGGACTTTTAAGCTTGATAATGAATACTGCAGGTTATCTGTAATTTACAGGTGGAACAAGAACAATTGACAACTTCTATTCTGCTTACTTTACAGGTTTTCCCAGGGAAAGGTTTTCGGTATCAAATATGATATGGAAAACTAAACATCATCTTCAGATCACCATATGGATTTGCATAAAACCCTGTTCTGCAGGCACAGGTTATGGAAAAAATCAGGGCTCCAGTAGTAATATTATTCTTTACCTGCATGTCTTGACCTATTTTCCCTTTAACCCAGGCTTCTTCAACAGGAAAATAAATGAGATTTACAAAATCTGTATCTTTCCTTAACTTTTGTATAACCAATTGGGATCTAAAATGAAAAAAATCATTGTCACGTCAATTCTGATCTTTATTGTAATCGGTGTTTCAGCACAGAATAATTTCTCGATAAAACCCGGTGCTGTATGGCCCGACACTGAAGGAAAACATATCAATGCCCATGGCGGTGGAATCCTTTTCCATAATGGGATTTATTACTGGTTCGGCGAAAGCCGTCTTGAAAAGGGTGAAAAAGACAGAACCAGGTATGGAGTCGGCTGTTATTCGTCAGGTGATCTTTTAAACTGGAAAAACGAAGGTCTGGCGCTCAGGGTAATAAATGATACAACGAGCCTTCTTCAGCCGGGATGTGTTATCGAACGCCCGAAAGTCATCTACAATAAAAAGACAAAAAAGTTTGTGATGTGGTTTCATCACGAACTGAATGGGCAGGGTTACAAGGCAGCGCTTACCGGTGTCGCAGTAAGCGACAATGTAACTGGGCCATATAAGTATATCCACAGCGTACGCCCGAATGCGGGCATATGGCCGGTGAATTTCCCGGAAGAATTTAAAAAGACTTCAGCTGGTGAAAATGACCTCAAAAGCTGGTCGGACGAATGGGTAAAAGCCGTGAAGGAAGGATTGTTCGTGAGACGCGACTTCAGTGGCGGCCAGATGGCACGCGACATGACACTTTATGCCGACAGCGACGGCAGAGCCTGGCATGTGCACTCTTCGGAAGAGAACATGACTCTCCATTTTTCTGAACTTACCGATGATTACCTCGGCTTTACGGGTAAGTATTACAGGGTATTGCCGGGTGAATCAAATGAGGCACCTGCAATCTTCTTCGCTTCAGGTAAATATTTTATGTTTACCTCGGGCACAACAGGCTGGAAGCCTAATCCGGGCAGGCTGGCCACTGCAGATAAGCTTACTGGTGAATGGACTCCTCTTGGAAATCCCTGCAGGGGAACAGATGAGGAGAACAAGATCACTTTCGGATCACAAAGCACTTTTGTTTTGCCGTTACCCGGCAAGGATGACAGCTTCATATATATGGGCGACAGATGGTTTCCTGATAATCTTACCGACAGCAGGCATATCTGGCTGCCGGTTGAATGGGAAGGCAGTATTCCTGTAATAAAATGGATCGATGAATTCACTATTGACAAATCGGGAGTTAAAATATTGAAAACCAAAGCCAGGCAAGTTTCATCCTCGAATGTTCTAACTGAAAAGGAAATTGCTGAAGGTTGGAAGCTGTTGTTCGACGGTCTTACTCCTTCAGGATGGATCAGTGCCAAAACCGATAAGTTCCCGGCCAGCGGATGGGAAATTAAGGATGGCGTTCTGTCAGTAAACCCTGAACTGAAAAAAGAAGGTGAAGGAGGAGATATTGTATCAACAGGGATTTACAGGAATTTCGAGCTCTCAGTCGACTTCATGTATACTAAAGGCGCAAACAGCGGAATTAAATATTTCATCAACACTGAAGCTGAAAACGGATCACTCGCTTCTATCGGATGCGAATACCAGATCCTTGATGATGTTAAGCATCCTGATGCAAAAGCAGGCTTTGAGGGAAACAGGACCCTTGCAGGCTTGTACGATCTCATTGCTCCGCAAAACAAGCACGACAATGGTCCTGATAAATGGAATACTGCCAGAATAGTTGTAAACGGTAATAAAGTTCAGCACTGGCTCAACGGTTACATGACTGTAGAATATGAAAGGGGAACACCGGCATGGAGGGAGCTCGTCGCAAAAAGCAAATTCAAACCTGTTAAGGGATTCGGTGAAGCTGCAGAAGGAAGGATACTTCTGCAGGATCACGGGAACATGGTATCATTCAGAAATATCCGGATTAGAGAGATAAAATAGGCTAGTTGCCATTTCCCCTGAAACCCGGCTGATAATCTGCAGCACAATAACGTCCTGAAATATTTTGTAACTTTGAACATATTCTTTTATTAAATTGTTGGAGGTTTAACAGAAATATGCAGAATCCCATGAAAAAAATAATGACATTCTCTTTTTTAGCTGCCTTCTTCCTTATCGTTTCGTGCAGCAAAGGCGATTCGGAACGCTTCAAGCTTCTTACAGGTCCTACCTGGGTGCCTGTAAGCCTTCTCGCAAACGGCGTTGACGCAACTGGAACAGGCGGTATCCTTGCCGGATTCGTGGGCGATGCAAAATTCAATACCGACGGAACCGGTACCTTCGGGACATACACAGGAACCTGGATGTTTGATGCAAACGAAGAGAAGATAATAATCGGATCTCCCAACCTTCCCATTTCCATCACACTTAATATTGCAGAACTTACAAGCGCTTCACTCAAACTGAAGGGTTCATTCCCTGATCCCAATAATCTTACTGGTCCGCCAATAAGTATTGAGATGACTTTCAGAACTAAATGATGCAAAGCTTCATTTCAGTTTTATTTTTCCTGCTATCCACGCTTGCCGGTAATGCCCAGGATAATGGCATTATCAGGGGAAGGATAACGGATCTTAGTTCCGGAGAGCCACTTCCGGGGGTGTATGTTATCTATGGCAAAAACCTTGGTACAACAACCAATGAGGAAGGATTTTATCAGATAAGCCCGGCCGCAGGACATGTGTCTGTAACATTCCAGTTCATTGGCTATGAATCTGTAACCCGTGACCTCAGCATCGGAAGGGGAGAAACAACAGAGCTGAATGTAGGCCTTGAGATGAAGGTCAGGGAAATAGACCAGATTGTTGTAAGCGCCGACAAGGTCGAAAAGAGGATAGCCGAATTGTCGGTTTCAATGGATGTTATAAAAACATCATTCCTTTCAGAGAACCATCTGACAGATCCCCAGGAGATTATCAACAAGACATCAGGCATAGAGGTACTCGACGGCCAGGCATCAATAAGAGGCGGAAGCGGTTTCAGCTATGGAGCTGGAAGCAGGGTGATGGCCCTTATTGACGGACTTCCAATGCTGTCGGCAGATGCCGGAAACATTAAGTGGCAGTACATCCCTCTTGAAAACCTTTCACAGATCGAAATAATAAAAGGAGCCTCGTCAGTTCTTTACGGATCATCAGCTCTTAACGGCATTATAAACTTCCGCACTGCCAATGCATCAAACATCCCTGTAACACAGTTCTTTGCCGAAGGCGGGCTTTATGGTACCCCAAAGAACAGGGACTGGAAGTGGTGGGATACACCAAGAGTGTTTTCAACTGTATCATTTTCACACCTTCAGAAATCTGGTAAGACTGACATAGGATTGGGGGGAAACCTTTTCATCGATGAAAGTTACCGCAGGCTTAATGATGAAAAGCTTGCCAGACTAACTCTTAAGCTGAAGCATTACAACTCAAAAACAGAAGGACTTACCTACGGCCTTTCCTTCAACGGCGGATATAACCGCAAAACGGATTTTGTTCTCTGGGAGGATGCCGCAACAGGAGCCCTTAAACAGTCTCCTTCAACTGCAAACAAGTATGTCGGCTCGTTCATTACCGTCGATCCCTTTATTTCATTGAAAAAACCGGGCCGCATTCAGCACGATCTCCGTTTGAGGCTTCAGTCTACAACGAACAGACTTCCTGAAAGCGAACAAAACAACAGTGATGCGGTGTCGCTGTACGCCGAATACCAGGTCTGGGCACACCTTGCCGATTTCATGGATATCACTGCCGGACTGTCTGAAAATTATGCCTCAGTGAAATCAAAATTCTTCAATGATCATAATTCCTTCAATCTGGCCGGATACGGCCAGCTCGATATAAGGCCTGCAGACAGGCTGAAAGCCGTGGCAGGTGTGCGTGTTGAACATTACTCACTCGACGGCGAAAGCGAAAAGCTGGTCCCGATCATAAGGGCCGGACTGAACTGGCAGGCAGCGGAAGCGACCTTCATACGCGCATCATTCGGTCAGGGCTACAGATTCCCCTCAATGGCCGAGAAATTCGCAGCGACAACGATAGGTTCAGTAAGAATATTTGCAAATCCCGATCTCCTTTCTGAATCGGGTTGGAGCACAGAACTTGGGATCAAACAGGGTATTCTTGCAGGGAATATTGCCGGTCAGGCTGATATGTCAATTTTCATGCTGAACAATAAGAACCTGATAGAGTACATCTTCGGCATTTTCCCTGAAGGATTGGGATTCATGGCCACGAATGTCGAACAGGCAAGGGTTTACGGTCTCGAAACTGAACTTATGCTGTCGCGCCAGTACGGGCAGTGGCAGACAACTCTTTCCGGAGGATACACATTCATGTATCCGGTCCAGGTAAACCGGATGACGGGAAAAAACACAGACACCTATCTGAAATACAGAAGAAAACACTCAGGAATTGTTTCACTCGAAAACAGTTATAAGAAATTCAGCCTTGGCCTGAGCATGTACATAAAATCGAAGATCCTCAATATCGACGATGTCTTCATAACAACTCCCATACTTCCCGGATTTGGTGGATACTGGCAGAGGCATAACACAGGATATACTGCACTGGATCTGTCCTGCGGATACAGCCTCAATGAAAAGTACAGGATCTCACTGGCGGTGAAAAATATAACCAATACCGAGTATATGGGCCGGCCTGGTGATATTCAGCCTCCAATCAATTACAGCATAAGGTTCTCAGGGAAATTATAGCAAACCTTAATATCCTCTTTGCTCCCATCGCTGCATCTTTTGTCTTATATTTGATAAGCCAAAACCTAACCATTTACTGAAATGAAGTATTCTTTCAATCTCCGCCTATGCTTTCTTTTTTCGATTCTATTGTTAATCATTTCACAGACCTCCTGCAAAAAGGAAATTTCAGGTGAAATCAAAGTCAATGACTATCAGTCTCTTGCTGCCGGATTCAAATCACCTGCCGCCGAGTATACAACTGCCCCGTTCTTTGTATGGAATTATAAGATCACGAAACCGGAAATCGATAATTTCCTTCACGAATTCAAGGCGCAGGGCAGCAGCCAGGTATTTGTACATCCGCGTCCGGGGCTCATAACCGAATATCTTTCCGATGAGTGGTTCGACCTTTTCAGTTACACTGTTCAGAAAGGCAAAGAGCTTGGAATGAAAATCTGGATTTACGATGAGAACTCCTATCCAAGCGGTTTTGCAGGCGGTCATGTGCCCGATCAGATGCCGGAATCATTCAATCAGGGGCAGGGACTACGGATGACAAGGTTTGATTTGCTTCCTGATACTGCCGACAAATACTTTTTATGTTTGAAGGAAGAAAACGGAAAATTCATTGACATAACTTCCTCCCTTGCTCCGGAAAAAGGAAAATCCGGGAAATACTGCCTGTTCCATAAAACATTCAACAGTAAAAGCGACTGGTATGGAGGATTCTCATATGTCGACCTCCTGTATCCTGGAGTAACTGAGAAATTCCTTGATGTGACAATGCCCGGATACGAAAAATCTGCAGGCAGCGAATTTGGACTGACGGTACCGGGAATATTTACAGATGAGCCCCAGATAAGTTCTCCAGGCGACATAAGATGGACGCCCGACCTCTTTGATGTCTTTTGGGAAAAATGGCATTACGATCTCAGGACAAACCTGCCATCTCTGTATGAACAGACAGGCGACTGGAAACGGGTAAGGCACAATTATACCCAGACCCTCCTTCAGTTGTTCATCGACAGGTGGGCGAAACCCTATTCGGCATATTGTGAACAGAAAGGACTGAAGTTCACAGGTCATTACTGGGAGCACTCATGGCCCGACATGAGTAACGGCGGCGATAACATGGCGATGTATGTCTGGCACCAGGTGCCGGCTATAGACATGCTGTTCAATCAGTGGAACGATCATTCGCCAAATGCCCAGTTCGGCAATGTAAGGGCCGTGAAGGAGCTTGCAAGCGCTGCAAACCAGGCCGGCTGGAACCGGAAAATGAGCGAGACCTACGGAGGATCAGGCTGGGAACTTACATTTGCCGACATGAAAAAGAACGGCGACTGGGAGTATGCCCTTGGTGTAAACCTCATGAATCAACATCTTACATATTTCTCAATGGCCGGAGCCAGAAAATATGACTACCCTCCCACTTTTGACTACCACGAACCATGGTGGAACAATTACAAATATATAAATGACCATTTTGCAAGACTGTCTTTTGCGTTATCTGCAGGCAGGCAGATAAACGACATACTCGTTCTGGAACCGAATTCCACAATATGGCTTTACGATTCGTATGCTGAAGACAGCGACACCGTAAAGGTAATCGGGAAATCGTTCCAGAACTTTGTTACACGGCTCGAAAAAAGCCAGGTCGAATATGACCTAGGTTCTGAGAACATTATAAAAGACAGGGGCTCTGTTGAAAATGGAAAATTTGTTGTCGGAAAATGCGGTTATTCGACGGTCGTCCTGCCACCGATGATGGAAAATATCGATCTCGAGACCTACAAGCTGCTCGAAAAGTTTGTGGTCAACGGGGGAAAGCTCATTGCATTTTCGCTCCCATCTCTTGTTGAAGGATCTCCCATTGAAGGTCTGAAGGAATTTCTTTCCTTACAGGCAGATAAGATAGTTGTTGAAGGCGCACTTACAGACGAAGTGATTAACAGGCATTTCAGGAATAAGGATATTGATTTTACAGGTATACCTGTTGGCAATATTTATCATCACCGCAGGATTCTGGAAGACGGACAGCTCGTTTTTATTGCCAACTCAAGTCCCGACAGCACTGTTACAGGAGTATTAAAGGTCAGGGGCAAGGGTGGCAGCCTTCTGAATACACTTACCGGAGATATCGGTGGATTTATGTACACACGGGATGGTGAATATTTGAATATACCTGTCGACCTTCCTCCTGCAGGCAGTTTGCTTGTTTTTATAAGTGACGGTAAGACTGCAGAACCTGCAATGGAAAAGTCACTACTGGAATATGAGAAGACAGTATCTGAATCACAGGTAACTGTGAATCCTGCTGATGAAAATGTATTGCCGCTGGAATTCTGCGACATTGAACTGGGTGGTATTCAGACAAAGGACATGCACACTTACAATGCAGCTGATAAGATATTCAAATATTACGGCTTTACTAATGGTAATCCGTGGAATACATCGGTCCAGTTCAGGACCCGAACCGTTGATCGTGATACCTTTGGTACCAATACGGGCTTCACTGTAACTTATCACTTCACAGTAAAGAACAATTTTGACTTTTCATCTTTTAAAGCAGTCATTGAAAGACCTGATTTGTGGAATGTTACATTGAACGGAACAGAAATTAAACCTGCGGTCGGAGAATGGTGGCTCGACAGGGAATTTTCTGTTTTTCATATAGGATCCCTGGTACGAAAGGGAGATAATACAATCACCCTTAAAACTTCGCCTTTTAAGGTCCATGCTGAGGTTGAGCCCATTTACATTAAAGGTGATTTTATAGTGAATCCTGAATCGAAAGGCTGGAGCATTGATGCTCCCGGAGGCAGTTTATCATTAGGGTCATGGAAAGAACAGGGATTTCCATTTTACTCGTGGGATTTTGTTTACAGTAAAGTGTTTAGCATAGAAGATCCGGAAGGTGGCTATATTGTTGAGCTTGGGAAGTGGAACGGAACCGTTGCTGAAGTTGAAGTAAACGGGGACTTAGCAGGAATCATCGGATTCCCTCCTTACAGGCTCGATATAAGCGGCAGGCTCAGAAAGGGATCCAATAATATTTCAGTTGTTGTTACAGGCAGCCTTAAAAATCTTATGGGACCGCATTTCAACGATCCGGCTCCGGGACTTGTCTCGCCGTGGCTATTCAGGAATGTAAAGGAATATCCTGCATGGAAGGATTACCAGCTTATAGATTACGGCATGTTCGATGAATTTGCCTTATTAAAGAGTAAATAGATACCTCAATAATTAACCGAAAAAACAGAAGAACCTACACACGGGAACATTGAGTTAAATCACCGTGAAACTCCGTGGTTAAATCTTTTTCTCAACTCCGTGAAACCACATGTTCAAACCTTTGTCTAACCACAGGGTAACACTGAGTTTAAACACGGAGTACCACTGTTTTGAAATTTCTCCGTGAAACTCCGTGGTTAAATCTTTCCTCTTAACCCCGTGAAACCCCGTGGTAAAATTTTTTCTTAACCACAGGGTAACACTGAGTTTAAACACGGAGTACCACTGTTTTGAAATTTCT
>CAZWHC010000011.1:0-50198 GCA_964633505.1 uncultured Rikenellaceae bacterium
CAGGCTTTGCTTTCCGGAAATATGCAGTTATAGGATAATGGTCAGAATACCTGATTTTCCGTATCTCAAACCATGTACAGTTGAATTCATCGCTATAAAGGATATAGTCGATCCGGTTGGGCGGATAGTTACCCTTGTATGTGAAACCTGCCCCATATCCCGATTTTACAAAGGCATCATTCAATCCTTTCCTTATCTTCCTGTATGAGTATGATACAGGTGTGTCGTTGAAATCGCCTGCAACAATTACCGGATATGGCGATTTGTTGATCCTTTCCTTTACTTTCTTTGCCTGCGAAGCTCTTTTTGCGAAGCCCTTCCTCAGGCTCGCTGAAATATCGCGCAGCTCATCGAAGGCCTCCCTGTTATCATCGCTGGCTGTAAGTTCGTTAAGAAAGGTCTTTTCCATCCTGTGAAGCTGAAACGACTGGAGATGGTTATTGAAAAGCCGTATTGTATCCTTCCCTTTTACAAGATCAGAATATATTGAAAGGCTGGATGATTTTTCGTGAACTATATCACCTCTGCGGGCAATGGGAAATTTTGAAAGTGTTGCTATCCCGTAATAACGGTTTTTGCCTGTAGGTATGACTTTGAAATGAGAATAATATTTTCCTCCAAGAGCGGCCTTTATCTCTCTTTCTTTGGCAGCCGGATCGCCCAGAATAAATATCTCCTGAAGACAAATTATTTCTGACTGGTTGTTTTTCAAGAGATCAAGGATTCTTTTTTCCGAAATGGTGTTCTTTTTACCTTCGAAATGGTTGAACAACCTGACATTGTAGCTTTGAACCTTGAAGGTACCGGTCTTGTCCCCGGATGGCTTGTTCAGTTTTATATAGTTTGAAAAATGCGTAAATCCTCCTGCAATCACTATTATTGAGATCAATGCCTCCCATTTTATTATAACAGCCCATATAAAGGCAAAAACAATATTGATAAAGAGAAGATAGGGGTATGCAAGTCCAAATAAGGCTGGAAATGCAAAAACTCCCGGATTTATATTTACCGACAGGTATGATAAAACCAACGCCAGTGCAAACAGAATATTTGCTCCAAGGGCGATCCGGTAGAGTATTTTTCTCAAGTTACACTTTTTGGTAATGGCGAATTTATCTTAATTCCTTAATTTATGGAAACAGGATGAACCGGTTTTTGACAAGACATGGTTTCCGGTTTACGAACGACGCTGATGACCGGGTCAGTTTTTCTTCTGGCTTTCCCTGAACAGAAGATCTTTCTCATCGCTTGTAAGGCTGTCGTACCCACCTTTGGATATTTTGTCAAGGATCTTGTTGATCTTTTCCTGTCGTTCAGCTTTGGCCTTATTATATTCGTAATCGGTTGCCGTCTTTTTTTTGTAAGTCACTTTCATCTTTCTGCCAGGCCTGAAAAAAGTGACAACAGAATCGATTATTTTGTTTATTCCCTTTCCAAGATCGCGGCCTCGGCGAAGGTTAACAGTATAGAGATACCCGAACAATGCCCCTCCCATATGTGCTAGTTTTCCGCCTGAGTTTACCGAAAAATCCATTACCGAAGTCAGTACAAATATTGCAAGTGCAATCCATTTTATTTTCACTCGTCCGATCAGGAACAGGGTTACCGTGTAATCGGGGACATAGGCTGCAATTGCTATTACAATAGCCATGACAGATGCTGAGGCGCCTATGGCAACAGATTCAGCAGTGACATCCCTGAATACAGGAAAGATATTGAATGACAAAATGTATACTGCAGCTCCTGCCACGCCACCGAGTAGATAAACTGATACAAGCTTCTTCTGGTCGAGATATTCAAGGAAAATAGTACCGAACCACCATAACCACAGCATATTGAAGAGGATATGAAGAATATCCTTGTGTGTGAACATGTATGTAATGACAGTCCAGGGCCTGAGCAAAAGAGCATGGAGGGAGGATGGAACAGAAAAGAAATTCAGAATGTTGAGGGAGAGGTTTTCATTCTTCAGAAGATAGCCTATTACTGATCCTGCGGAGATCACCAGGAAGACCCCTATATTGATGTAAATTAATTTAATAAGAGTATTCCCGTTCCTGAAGGTCTTTTTAATATCGTCCCAGATACCCATTAATAAAATGTTTTTGTTGTTTTCCTCCAGTATTTAATAAGAAAATATCCAAAAAGCATCCCTCCCAGATGAGCCGCATGAGCAACATTACTGCCCGGCTGGGTGACTGCAAGAACGAGTTCGAGGGCTCCATAGCCGAGAACAAACCATTTTGCTTTTAGCGGAATCGGAGGGAAAAGGAGCATAAGTTCGGTATTCGGGAAAAGCATTCCGAATGCGAGAAGCACGCCGAAGATGGCGCCGGAAGCTCCTACAGTGGGGATGTAAAGGACCATCTGCAGATCTTTCATCACATCGTTTGTAAAGACCTGTCCCTGACTTAGATATGCGGCGCCGTCGCTTAGAACATCCTGAAGCTGGTCGGGGCTGATCACATCCATAAGTTTCATATACTGAAACATTATTACAGTTTCGTGTGTAAAGGCCGCGCCCAGCCCGCATATCATGTAGAAAATGAAAAATCTTTTCGGTCCCCAGACATTTTCAAGTATCCCTCCGAACATATAGAGTGCATACATATTGAAAAACAGATGCCAGAAGTTCGCATGCATGAACATGTGTGTAAGGATCTGAAGCGGCCTGAACATGTCCGATTTAGGGAAGTAAAGACCAAGCATCGTGGTTATATCAATGCCGAAAACACCCTGGGCTGCCCAGGTGGCAATAAGCATTAAGATGTTCAGCAGAATAAGGTTTTTAACAACCGGGGGCAATGCCAGAAATCCTCTTCCGTATCCGTTCATTAATTGTCAGTTAAAGAGTTCTTTTGTCAAAATTGCGCGTAAATATAATATTATCGTAATCTTTTATCAATTTCTTCAAGGGTTAAAATGTTTATTACGGGTTTCCCTTTTGGAGAATAGTTTGGGGCTTTGCATGAGAACAGGGTGTCAAAAAGTTCCTCCATTTCATTTTTAAGGAGGGTCTTGCCGTAAGGAATTGCCGAAGCGCCGGCCATCGCAGCCGCAACCTTTTCCCTGGCATCGGTCGACGGGTCAGACTGTGAATTTTTATACTCCTCAAGCAAAATCTCGAGCATCATCAGCGGATCGGCCGATCCTATGTCGGCCGGACGTGCGGTAATTGTAACATTGCCGCCCTCCGGAAATGCGAACCTGAATCCGAGAAGCTCAAGTTCTCCCTCAATTTCCCTGAGAAGGAGAATATCTGCAGGGTTCATCTGGGTGGTGACTGGATAAAGCTCTGTCTGGCTGATATTCCTGTTGTTATTAATATAAGACAGGAACTTTTCATAAAGTATCCTCTCATGAGCCCTTTTCTGATCGATGATCATCAATCCCGACCGGACAGGGCACACTATGTATTTACTTTTTATCTGGAAGAACCTCCTCTCCGTCTCAATTTTCAGCGACTCTTCCTCTTCCCTTCCGAGTGCGGCATAGAGACGCTCCCATCCCGATACATTTTCCCTTTCAAACTTCTCAATCAACCTGTTGTGGTCTGCCGGGCGTTCATCTCCCGCGAAAGGATCGTATGCCGGATCGAGTTCAATGGGAGGCGGTGAGGGGATACCTTTGAATGAAGAGCTGACCGGAATATCTATAAGCGATTCGCCTTTAAAATCGATCGACGGTACAATATTGAACCTTCCCAAAGCTTCCCTGACTGATGCCATCAGGATCTGCCATATCGACCTCTCGTCCTCAAATTTTATTTCCGTTTTTGTGGGATGGATATTAATATCTATAGATGCCGGATCTGTTTCCATGAAAATGAAATAAGAAGGAACAGATTCGGGGGGAAGGATATTCTGATATGCTTCCACGACCGCCTTATGGAAATAAGCATGCTTCATGAAACGGTTGTTCACAAAGAAAAACTGTTCACCATAGGTCCTCCTTGCATTTTCAGGTTTCCCTATAAATCCTTTTATTGTTATGAGAGTCGTGGATGTCTCAAGGGTTATCAGGTCGTTGTTTATCTGGCGTCCGAAGATCCCTACTATTCTTTGCCTCAGATTCCCGGTCGCGAGGTTGTAGATCTCATTGTCATTATGATGAAGTGAAAACCTTATTCCGGGATGTGCCAGCGCTATCTTCTGAAACTCCGTAAGTATATGCCGCATTTCAGTGTTATCCGATTTAAGGAATTTTCTCCTTGCCGGTATGTTATAGAACAGGTTCTTTACTGAGAAGCCTGTTCCGGCGGGACAGCTGCATGGTTCCTGGAGCTCAACTTTCGATCCGTTAATTATAATTATTGTGCCCGAATCATCCTCCCCTTTCCGTGTCTTTAGTTCCACCATGGCAACCGCTGCTATTGAAGCAAGGGCTTCGCCCCTGAACCCTTTTGTCGTTATTGCAAATAGATCGTTTGCAGACGATATCTTGGATGTTGCATGCCTCTCAAACGATAGTCTGGCATCTGTTTCCGACATACCGGTCCCGTCGTCTATCACCTGGATAAGGGTTCTTCCGGAGTCCCTGATTATCACTTTTATGCTTCCGGCCCCTGCATCCACAGAATTCTCCACCAGTTCCTTTACAACTGATGCAGGACGCTGTATCACCTCTCCTGCGGCAATCTGGTTTGCTACCGAATCGGGCAAAAGTTTTATAATATCCGGCATCTGTTAATCTTTATTTCAGTCAAATGGTTCAGGATCATTATGATATCAGCAAATGAAAATGGGTGGACATGATTTTTGAACCTCCTGCAAATATAAGTATATTTGTATCATTACTTTTTAAGGGGAAATTCACATTTAATGCTGGCATAATTCTGTTTGTTTGACCATTTATATATCTTTAGATAAAATTCACTGATAATGAGAAAACTCTGCTTTTTTCCGGTTCTTATTCTTTTTCTTTTTCCTGCAGGCTGCAGCAAACAATCCGATTCTGAAACGCTGAGAGTGATGACATTGAATCTGAGGTATGATAATCCGCGCGACAGTATAAATGCATGGCCGAACAGGGCTGATTTTGTAAGCGATTTCCTGAACGGCGAAAAGCCTGATCTTCTGGGAATGCAGGAAGTTCTTGTAAATCAGTATGATTATCTCGATTCGGTTCTTACAGGCTACAGTTCGATAGGAGTAGGCCGAAGCGACGGGGCAAAGGGCGGGGAGATGAATCCTGTATTTTTCAGAAACGACAGGTTTGAGCTTATAAGGACAAAGACATTCTGGCTTTCCGAGACTCCTGATATTGCAGGATCACGGTCATGGGGCGCCGGCCTTCCCAGGATAGTTACCTGGGCAGAATTATCTGATAAAAACACACATCAGCATTTTTATTTTTTCAACACTCACTTTGCCCACGATTCTGACTCGGCAAGGATAATGAGCTCGAAGCTTCTTCTTGAAAAGGTCGACAGCATTTCATCGGGATTTCCATTCGTTATTACCGGCGATTTCAATATGTTAATTTCCTCGGCTGGCTATGAGATACTTACAGGTCCCTTCGAGAGTATTCCCCTTCTAAACGATACTTATGCCATATCTAATAAAAGACCTGTCGGACCTGCCTATACCTTCAACGGATTTTCCGACAGCACAAGCGCCGGGCGTATCGATTACATTTTTGTAAGAAACGGTATGGAAGTGCTTGAACACCGCACTTTTATAAAGAAGCTTCACGGGGTTTTCATTTCCGACCACTGGCCTGTAATGGCAAGGATATCCATAAAGCTTCCTTCATGACAATCTGATCAGGCCGTCTTCCTGTAACGCCGCACTGCAAAGGCCGTGAAAAACAGGGCTATTGCCGCCAGTGAATATATGTCTGTCAGAATATCACTTAATGTCGACCCTTTAAGCATCACCATCCTGTTGATCCTCATTATATAAGCCACCGGATTTACAAGATCGATCTTCTGTGCCCACACCGGCATACTCTCGAGAGGGGTGAAAATGCCACTCATCAGTATGAAGATTATCATGCAGAAAAAAGCTATGAACATGAACTGCTGCTGCGTCTCTGAAAAAGTTGAAATGAAAATGGCAAATCCGAGTACTGCAACAAGGAATACTGAGGCGCTCAGGAAAAGCAAGGCGATACTTCCCTCAAAAGGGATATGAAAAAATATCCTTCCGATAATAAGACCCAGAATAAGATCAGCAAGCCCTATAATGAGAAAAGGAACCATCTTGGCAATTATAAACTGGTGTTTTCTGACCGGCGTTACATTTATCTGCTCAATTGTACCTATCTCTTTTTCCCTGACAAGGTTGAGTCCTGCAAGAAGAAATCCGATGGCAGTAACGAGTATACCAAGTATCCCGGGCAACATATAATATTTATAATCGAGCATTTCATTGTACCAGTACCTGTTGTTGATATTAATAACTGAGGCATGAAAAGGCTGGATACTGTTTATATTTTTCATTAAAAGGTCCGAATTGAAATCGCGGATGACTCCATTCAGGTAAGCCCATGAAAGTTGTGCGCTTGAGGCATTTATTGCATTAACAGTGGCAAGAAGATGACCTTGTTTGCCCGACCCGGTTTCCCTGCCGAAATCTTCGGGGATATGAAGCACAAGGTTGCATTTGTCCTCAAGCAGCAGCCTGTTTCCCTCCTCTTCGGAAAATGTAGTATTGGTGATCCTGAAGAATGTCGAGCCTTCCAGTCTGTTAACAAGGCTGCGCGATTCAGATGACATGTCCTGGTCAATAATGCAGATCCTTAATTCCCTGATCTCGAATGTCACTGCCGGTACAAGGATAAGCATCTGCACTATCGGAACTGCGAAAATTGCCCTGCCGATAAACTTGTTCCGGAATATCTGGATGAATTCTTTCCTTATCAGATAAAGTATAGTTCTCATCTTGACCTGGTTAATGTGCCTGATATGCACCAAATATTTTCTTCATCATTGTAATCTTATTTTAAAGTTCCTGACGCTCAGGGCTATAAACAGTACAGTAAACCCTGTCAGAATAAGCGTTTCCTTCCAGACATAAAGGAAGCCGGTCCCTTTTATCATAATGTTCTTAATAATCACTATGAAATATCGCGGCGGGAATACAGAACTTACCCATCCGTATATTTTTGCCATATTTTCAATAGGGAAAATAAATCCGGATAAAAGGATAGTAGGAAGCATCATACCCACCAGCGATATGAAGATAGCCTGCTGCATTGTGGATGATACCGTCGAGATCAGAATGCCAAGTGAAAGGCTCATAAGAATATAAAGCATGCTTTCTCCAAGCAGAAGTGCAAGGCTCCCCTTTACAGGAAGGTCGAAAACAAACCATGAAAGTAAGAGAATGACTATCACATCAATGAATGAAAGCAGGAAATATGGCATCACCTTGCCCAATATTATCTGAACCGGCCGGAGAGGTGAAACAAGCAGTACTTCCATTGTTCCGAACTCTTTTTCACGGGTTATTGTTACCGATGTCATAAGTGCGCAGATAAGGATCATTATGAGCGTTATGACACCAGGGACAAACATATAATGGCTTTTTAAGCCTGGATTATAGTACATCCTTACTTCAGGAGCAACTAAAAGTGCATTGCCTGCAGCCTGTCCGGCCATCTCCCTGTTGAAGTCGGTTATGATGGCAGTCATATAGTTTGTCACAAGTGTGGCCACATTCGGTTCGGAGCCGTCAGCTATTATTGATATTTCACCCTTACCGCTGCCTGTCAGCTGCCGGCCGAAATCATTTTCGAAAACCACAACTGCCTTGGTTCTCCCTTTTTTGAATATCCTGTCGATATCATCGAAACTGGCAAGATCGGCTGTTTTCGTGAAAAACCCCGATGAGCAGATCTTATCCGTAAGCTGCCTTGTAATCTCATCCTTCGACTGGTCGAGGAAGGCCACACCGGCATTTTTGATGTCGGTGCTTACGACATAGCCAAATAACATGATCTGGGCTGCAGGGATGCCAAACAAAATTATCAGGGTACGGTAATCCCTGAATATATGGAGGAATTCTTTTTTTACAAAACCCATGAATCGTTTCATGTCAGGCAGTATGTATGCGGCCGTCGGGCCGTGCAATTTTAACAAATACTTCTTCTACCGATGAAGCATCATATTTCTTCCTGAGTTCTGAAGGTGTGTCGAGGGCTACAATCCTTCCTTCATTCATTATCGAAATCCTGTCGCAATATTCTGCTTCATCCATATAATGTGTTGTAACAAATACAGTTATCCCCCGTGAGGAAGTTTCATATATCATTTCCCAGAACTGGCGTCTTGTAACAGGGTCGACACCTCCTGTCGGCTCATCGAGAAAGACTATTCCCGGGTCATGAAGGACTGCCACCGAAAATGCAAGTTTCTGTTTCAGCCCGAGGGGAAGTGAAGAAATGAGGGTGTCGGCATACATTTCAAAATTAAGCCGGCCGAGGAGTTCTGCAGTCCTTTCCTTTATCAGCTTCCTGCTCATTCTGTAGATCCCGCCATAAAGCGTAATATTTTCCCTCACTGTCAGGTCTTCATAGAGAGAAAAACGCTGGCACATATA
Source organism: uncultured Rikenellaceae bacterium (assembly GCA_964633505.1). Classification (GTDB taxonomy): domain Bacteria; phylum Bacteroidota; class Bacteroidia; order Bacteroidales; family VadinHA17; genus LD21. Next base: position 8,544 of record CAZWHC010000011.1, read on the forward strand.
GCCAATAACCTGTTTTATCTTTTCAGGCTGATGCTTTGCCGAAAATCCTGAAACTATAGCATCGCCAGAGGTAGGGACGGATAATCCGGAAAGGATCCTGATAGCTGTTGTCTTACCTGCTCCGTTTGCACCCAGGAATCCGAAGATCTCTCCCTTGTAAACATCAAAATCAAGGTTGTCGACAGCTGTGAAATTGCCAAATTTCTTAACCAGGTTCCTCACTGATATAACAACATCTTCTTTCATACTTCATTCAGTTGCATTAGCGGCCTTTGTTTCCATCAGTTCGAGGAATCTGTCCTCAATTCCCGCAGCAGTTTCTTCAATTGTAATATTTTCAATCCCGTCGGATCTGAGACGATTTAAGAGCGACTTATCGTATTCATCATCCCTGAAAGTAATATGGACCGAGTCGCCGAAGGGGAATGCCGTTGCAACAGATTCATATTTTCTAAGGGCGATCAGCAGGCGGTATTTGTCGGGCGCCATAATCCTGTAAAGACGCTTTCCGAATCCCTCTTTTATCTTCTGCGGACTGTCGACAGACAATAACGATCCGTTCTGGATAAGTGCAATTCTGTCACATCTCATCGCCTCATCCATATAAGGTGTTGAAACGAGTATGGTTATATTGTGCTTTCGCAGGTTTTTAAGCATATCCCAGAACTCGGACCTTGATACAGCATCAACACCTGTTGTAGGCTCATCGAGAACAAGAAGCCGTGGTTTATGTATAAGGGCACATGAGAGCGCAAGCTTCTGTTTCATACCTCCCGAAAGCTGCCCGGCAAGCCGTTTCCTGAAAGGTTCGATATGCGAGTAAATATCAGATATAAGGTCGTAGTTTTCGCTGATGGTAGTCCCGAAAACTGTGGCGTAAAAGTTAAGATTCTCTTCGACTGTAAGATCCTGATAAAGACTGAATCTTCCCGGCATATAACCTATTTGCCTGCGCAGTTCCCTGAAACCTGTCAGACTGTCGGTGCCGAAGATTGTTATCTTGCCCTCATCAGGAAGAAGCAGCGTGGTTATGATCCTGAACAGCGTGGTCTTTCCTGCTCCGTCGGGACCGATGAATCCGAATATCTCCGCCTCATTTACAGCGAAAGATATGTCGTTCAGAACCTTGTTGTTTCCAAACGTTTTTGTTATACCTGATGATTCAATTGCTTTCAGCATGGCACTGCGATCAGAATATTGCTTCCCCCGGCATCCCCGACTTAAGGTAGCCGTCATTTACAACATCAATTGTAACAGAATATACAAATGCAACGCGTTCTTCTTTTGTCTGAATGATTTTCGGGGTGAATTCTGCTTTTTCCGAGATATAGCTGATGACTCCCTTATATGTAGAGTATTCTTTCTTCCCCTTGTCGGTTCTGACTGTCACTTCCTGTCCGGTTTTTATTTCCGGAAGCTGTTCGCCGCTTACGTAAACCTTAAGCTTCACTACCGAAAGGTCAGATATTTTTGCCAGAGGTTTTCCTGCCATCATCATCTCGCCTGCTTCGGCATATTTTTCAGTTACTGTTCCCCCGATAGGGCTTTTAACATCGCTTCTCTTAACCTGTTCATTGAGGGTAGCCTTTTTTGACTCATATACGGCAAGCTCGGCAGCCACCGATGCTTTCTGAGTGTTGTTTGCCGCAATCTGTTTTTCAATAACTGCCTTCTGACCTGTAAGGTCGTCATATTGCTTTAAGGTAGCAGCATCATCTTTAAGCATATTTTCAATCCTGAGTATGTTGACTTTCAGATTTTCAATCTGCTGCCTGAGAATATCATTCTGTGCATCAATCGAAACAATCCTTGTCCTTATGCCTCTCATTCCGGCATCTATCTCGGCCTTTTGCAAATGGAATAGTGTTGTATCTATAAGAGCAAGGGAAGATCCTTTTTCAATATCCGATCCTTCGGTTACGGCGAACACCAGAATACGACCGCTTGTTTCAGATGAAACAATTACTTCAGATGCTTCGAAGGTGCCGAAGGCGTCAGCCTGTTGTGTCTTGTCATTACAGCCTGTCAGAAATGCCAGCGTGCCGATTATTAATGCGTTGTATTTCATTTTATTATAGTGTGTTTTGTCAATTTATTCAATTTCCTTCCCGCTGATATTCAAATATTCAACCCGCGACATAGCCAGATTTATTTTATGAATTTCATAACTTATCACTGCCTGTTTTTCCGAATTGATCTGGTTAAGCAGTTCGGTTGCCGTTATAGTTCCGTTATTATATTGAGATTCGGACGATGATGTAATACTTTTCCTGAGTTCAATAAGAATTGTGTCGGTCCCGATCATCGATTTAAGGTTCTCTATTTCAGCGTTTTTAGTTTCGAGCTGGCGCTTAATGGCATCACTGAGGTCGTTTTTCCTGTTTTCCAGAATGCCCTGGCGGAGCGCCACAATATGCTTTTCGTTTTTTGCCCTGTTCCAGTCGAGGATGTTCCATTTAAGGCTTGCTCCCACAACGAAATATGGTTCAAATTCATTTTTAAAAAAGTTATTGCCGGGAGGATTTCCATAGCCCAGTGTGGCAAAACCGAAAGCCCTTGGCATTCTTTTACTCTCTATTAATTTCAGTCCGGCAGAAAGCTGGTCTTTCCTGAGATCAAGGAGCTCGAGTTCAGGTCGTGAAAGTTCATTATCAGAAGGATTGGGCATTGAGGGAACAATGAATGCTGTCGTATGGCTGATCTCAGCGCCCGTAAGATCCGACAGCACTTTCATAAGCGAGATTTTCATTGTCTCGTTCTCCTTTATCTGCTGCTGTAACTTTAGTTTTTCAGATGTCATGACATCTATATCGGACTTTATTATCATGTTGTTTAGCAGCGCCGATTGCATTGCTGTGATCCTTTTTTCGATGAGGACCAGGTAGTTGACGAGAAGCTCTTTCTGCCTGTCAATAAGAAGAAGGCTGAAATAGCAGGCATTTATTTGTGCCCTTAGCTTGTAAAGGTCGCTTTCCGTCTGCTTCTGGTTCACACCGAGATCAGCTTTTTCAAGGAGCCTCGAATTCCTTACTATCCCGCCATCATAGATTACCTGGTTAATGTCGACTGTTATTTTGTACTGCTCATGGGGCAGAGGTTTAATCAGTTCGGCAATCCCGGGTATTGGTATTTCCCCCAGAACACTCTTCATATCCACGACCGAAGAGTTGTACAGGATGGTAGCTCCGGCATCAACTGTGGGCAGCCGGCTCTTTGAAAGGTTGGCATCGTTGAGGCCTGATATAATTGAATATGCTTCTTTTTCTCCAGCCAGTGCATTTGCATTCATTGCCAGATCATAGCATTCCCTGAGGGTAAGAATCTTCTGGGAGAACAGTTCGGGAACCCATGCAAATGCAATCAATAAAAAAATCAGAATCCTGTTTTTCATATTATTATTTTTTTCTCACTACTCACTACTTGCCCTTAATCGCCTTTATGACAAATTCGGCAGCGAATTCCTTGCGTTCTTCAAGATAGGAGTCAAAATCAACTCCTGCCTTTTCAAGGATACATTCGAATATCCCTCTGGCGGCAAAGGGAAATACACTGATTGCTGCCATTGTCGTCATTAGCTGAGGTAGCTTCTCTCTTGTAATATTGTATTCTTCAAGCTCTTTTCTGTGCTGGGCATACAGTATGTTCCAGAATCTTTCAATATCAAGGTTGCTTATGATTTTTTTAAGTCTTGCAGGGTTCCTGTTTATTTCGTTTAAAAGAAAAGCAGGCAACTTCGGATTTTTCCGGAGAAAAGTTATATGTTCCCTGTAAAAGAACCTGATCTTGTCTTCGAGCGACAGGTTTTCGTCGAATACGGGAGCGAATTTCGAAAACATTTCGGTTGCAATCTTCTCGAACACCGCATTAAAAAGCCTGTCTTTTGTCCTGTAGTAATAATGAAGCAGTGATTTATTTATTCCGGCGCTGTCAGCTATATCCTGCATCCTTGAGCCGTCCAATCCTTTTTCCGTAAAAACCTCTGTAGCTGCATCAAAGATCCTGTCTTCAGTTTGCTTGTCAGATTCAGTCATCTTTTTACCATTAAGTTTAACTAAACAGACTAATTAAATGGTTTAACCAAGTGGTCAAATTTAAAAGCTTAATTTCACATTTCAAAATTTTCGGGCAAAAAAGTTATATTTTTAATAAAACAAATTGAAAAACCACGGTGAAGGCTGAAGATTTTATATTTTTATATATCTAAATACAATTATGTAATTATGAGAACAGAAGGAAGGCGGGAAAGTGGAAATATAGAAGACCGCAGAGGAATGTCGAAAGGCAGGATGGCAGTAGGAGGCGGGATAGGGACTATAGTAATAGTATTGATTGTGATGCTTCTTGGAGGTGATCCCTCTCAGGTTGTCAACAATCTGCAGGAAGGTCAGACAACTGAATCAGGTCCTGTCAGTGCTTCTCCTGAGGAGGAGGCAATGAAGGATTTTGTCTCCAGGGTACTTGCCGGGACTGAAGATGTATGGACAAAGATCTTTCAGGAATCGAATATGACTTACAAAATGCCCACACTTGTACTGTTCAGGGATCAGGTCCAGTCGGCATGCGGATATGCATCGGGAGCCAGCGGGCCGTTCTATTGCCCGGGCGACGAGAAGGTATATATAGATCTTTCGTTTTTTGATGAGCTGAAGACCCGGTTCGGCGCATATGGCGATTTTGCGGTTGCATATGTTGTTGCCCACGAGATAGGCCATCATGTCCAGAACCAGCTTGGCATCCTGAGCGATGTAAACAATCAGAGGTCGCGTATGAGCGAGGTGAATGCCAACCGGCTGCTGGTAAGGCTTGAGCTCCAGGCCGATTTTCTGGCAGGAATGTGGGCTCACTACGATGAACAGATGTACAATTCGCTCGAAACCGGCGATATCGAAGAGGCAATGAATGCTGCCGCATCGGTAGGAGATGATGTTTTGCAGAAAAGATATCAGGGCCGTGTCGTCCCAGATGCCTTCACCCATGGAACAGCCGCACAACGCAAGGAATGGTTCCGCAGGGGTTACACATCAGGCGATTTTGACCAGGGCGATACATTCAAGGCAGATATCAACTGATATTGTATTTTGCCCTGGTAATTAAAATTCGACCATAATTCCTATTGAAGGCAGGACAGTGCCTGAGGATCCCTCGATAAATTTCATTGAATACCTCAACGGATCGTTCGGGTCGGTGACCGGATTCCCGCTCTGGTCCGATTCCCTTAAAAGGATGGCAGGCTGATCGGACTGATGATTGTACACATTCTGAACATCGGCATACAACATCAGCGACCATCCACTGAAGAAATACTGCTTGTCGATCCTGATATCGAGCTGGTGAAATGCCTTTAACCTTTCGGTGTTAAACTTTGCATAGTCGAGGTAACCCTCTCCCTGCAGATCCCATGCTGCCTTAAGAGAAGATTTGTCTGTATCGTATGGAGTATATGGCGCTCCCCCTACAAACCGCCACTTTATCCCGATATCCCAGTTCCTTTTCAATTGTTTAGTGGCAGTTACATTGAAAAGGTGGCGGTTGTCCCACGATGAAGGTATCCAGCCTGATGCAGCATCCCTGAACTCGCTTCTCACAAAGGTGTATGAAAACACCATATTTGTATTTTTAAATTCCTTCAGACGTCCCAGCAATTCGAATCCATATGCCCTGCCGCCGGATGTTGAAACAAGCTCTTCATCTCCGAATATGCCATAACCTGCACTTTTACTCGACAAAGGTACCTGGTCGCGTACCGAGAAGGGATAAAAGGCATATTTTTTATAGAACGCCTCAAGTGTGATCTGAATGTTTTCCTCAGGTATGAGCTCCAGTCCGGTTACAAAATGATCCGACCTTATGTATTTCAGATCGTTTGTTTTGTTCACGAACTCACCTTCAGTATTTGAATATCCAAGTGCAGTATACGGCGGGAGCTGGTAGTACCTGCCTACATTGAAATTAATGTTAAGTTTATCGGAAAGTGAGTATGAGGCTGAGAACCTCGGGGAAATTTGTGTAAGGGGATTGGCCATTGTCTTCGACCAGGAGTTGATGTCTGTCCTGGCCCCTAACGACAGTCTGAGTCTTTCTTCAAGATATGACTTGCTTATCTGTCCGAAAAGGTTGAATTTCCCAAGCAAAAGATTGGTTTCATAATCGATAGAGGATTCTCCATCGCCGGTGAAGATCTTCCTGTATGTTGAATTGCGGTAATGAGCATATTCGGCGCCGCTGCCAAAGTTGAACCTGAAGCCGTTTTCGCCTATTATTGTCCTTTCAAACCTGCCTTTTATCTCTCCTTCTCCCGACAGGTAGTCGAGAATTTTATTCTGCGGCAGTTCGATGTTGTTTGCATACTTATACTGGGAATTGTTGAGGTAATTACGGCTGAGCACCCATGTGTCAAATCCACCCTTTCTGAAATGCTTGTAGACAAGTCCGAATGTATAGCTGTATTGTTCCTGAACAGGTATGTTGTCGAGGAGGTATCGCTGATAATCTGTCTCATTTGCCTTGAGGTTAAGGCTGAAATCGTCCTTCGCACCAAGACCTATCACAGTCAGTTCATTCTTATCGTCGAGCCTTACCCTGTATTTGAACTGGAAATCGGTATAGTTCGGAAGGAAGGGAAGACCCAGCGCGGAAAAGAGGAATTGCAGATATGACCGTCGTGCCGATAAAAGGAGTGTGCCGTTTTTGCCGGCCGGACCGTCGACAGTCAGGCCAAGGTCTGAAGCTCCTACTGTTGCCCTGTATTTCATCTTGTCCTTGTTCCCGTCGAGGAAGGTGAAGCTGAGTACCGAACTGAGGGCATTCCCCCTTGAAGCCGGGAATGCTCCTGATATGAAATCGACAGACTGGACGAAATCGACATTTATTATCCCTATCGGGCCGCCCGATGCGCCCTGTGTCGAAAAATGATTAAGGTAAGGGATCTCTATATTATCTATGTAAAAGCGGTTCTCGTTCGGTCCGCCTCCCCTTACAATCACATCATTCCTGAATGCAGGAGTGGAAGCGACTCCGGGAAACGACTGTAATACCTTTGAAATATCCCTGTTGCCGCCAGGATTCTTTTCTATCTCATCAATACCAATTATTCTTGCGGAAACAGGACTTTCAATCTTTTTCATGAAGGGGGAGGCTTTAATGACGACCTCGCCGATTGACGTAATGTTCTCCTCAAGCGGTATATCGAAATTGACATGGTTGCTGTTTGTGACAAGTATGGCCTGTGATATGAAAGGCTTAAACCCGACCGAAGATGCCCTTAACTCAACATATCCGGGTTTTATCCCTGTAAATGAATAATTACCATTGTCATCGGTGATGGCTCCTTTCGTTGTTCCCCATATTTGAATTGTGGCAAATGGTACCCCTTCGTTGGTTTTGGAATTATATACCCTTCCTTTTATTGTGCCCGAGTCATTTTGACCCGTTACAGGCATCAGCATAGATATTAAAAGTACTGTTATAGCTAAAAAATTCTTCATCTTGTTTGAGTTTGAATCTGAAACAAGAGAAAAAGTGTAATTGTTCAGGATTGGTTAAGTAAATTTTCCAGGGCACCCTTAAGTTCAGTATACCTGAAACAGAACCCAGCCGTTAGTATTTTTTCAGTTGAAACCCTGCTACCCTCAAGAAGGATGTCAGCCATCTCCCCGAATAATATCTTCATAAAAAATGCAGGGATATTTGGAAAGAAGAATGGCCTTTTCATCACAGTTGCTATTGTTTTCATTAGTTCCCTGTTGGTGAGATGGAAAGGCGCAGCTGCGTTGTAAGCTCCACTCAGATTATTGTCTTCCAGTGCTTTAATATACATATTGCACAGGTCGTCAATATGTATCCACGGGACGAACTGCCGGCCTGAGCCTATCGGAGAACCGGCTCCCAGCCTGATAGCCGGCAGCATTCGGGATAGGGCTCCTCCCTCCGGCGACAGAACGATACCTGTCCGGAAGACAACTGTTCTGATGCCTAGTTCCCCAATTCCGGAAGCCACTTGTTCCCAATGGTAGCATACCTGCCCGATGAAATCATCCGCTGGCCCGTCAGTTTCTCTGAAAATCTTTTCAGAGGTCATGGCTCCATAATATCCTGTTCCTGAAGCTGAGATAAAGGCGACAGGCTTTTTTCCGGTCTTCTTCAGGGTTTCATACAGAAGCTCCCCTGATTTCACCCTGCTGTCGGTTATCTCCTGTTTTCTCCCGGCTGTCCATCTCTTATCACCGATTCCGGCGCCGGCAAGATGTATAATATAATCGGCTGACAATACTGCTTCAGCATCGATTTCCCTCTTTTCAGGATCCCAGTAATATACCGGAAAATCTCCAGATAGTCTGGCGGCCCTGCTCAGCATGAAGACTTTATATCCCCTGTGCCGGAGCAATGCTGAAAGATGACTGCCGATCAATCCTGTGCCTCCTGTTATCAGAACATTTTTCATCATAATATAATTTTGATTTTAATAGTATGATGCCTGCCTGTCGGCAGACTGGGAACCGCACATGATTGAAAATTATATTATTATCGTGTTTGTGATTGTGGTCAATCATGTGGGTTTCATAAGATATTACTTTTTTTCTTTTTCCTGTCTGTTAAGGTACTTATTGATTCCTAAAATTCCTGAAAATTTTTATACCTAATACAATAATTATATTATATCTTTGTTATATATAAGTAAATTTAATATGCTATGAAAGTAATATCAAACCAGCTTTACAGCGGATCATTAAAAACGATAGTGCTGAAACTATTGAAAGAAGAGGGACCTGTACACGGTTATGCCCTTACGCGAAGGGTGGAGGAGATCACCGCCGGAAAGATAAAGCTTACCTACGGGGCTCTTTATCCCATACTCCATAAGCTTGAGCAGGAAAAGGCTGTTATTACAACAACCGGAATTTATAACAACCGGACAAGGGTTTATTATTCTCTTACGCCCAAAGGTGAATCGGTAGCGGTTTTAAAGATCAATGAGCTCAGGGAATTCATCGAGTCGCTTCAGAAAATTATTGAACCTCAGACCGGTCTTAGTTATGCATGAGCTTACAATTCATAATATTGATAGGATCACCAATGATGTGAGAAAGCAGGAAATTATTTTCTCACACCTTGCGGAAGAACTCATCGATCATATCTGCTGTGATGTTGAGTATGAGATGGGGAACGGGCTAAACTTCAATGAAGCCTATGCAAGGGTAAAGCAGAAATTTGGAAAGAGAAGGTTAAAGGAAATACAGGAAGAAACACTTTATGCAATCGACACAAAATACAAAATTATGAAAAACACTATGAAGATTTCGGGAGTTGCCGGAATTGCATTGTTCGGCATTGCCGCACTGTTCAAAATCCAGCACTGGCCGGGAGCAGGTATTATGCTGACACTTGGCGCCATGATACTTACGTTTGCTTTCATGCCGTCAGCCCTCGGTGTTCTCTGGAAAGAAACACATAACAGCAACAAGCTCGTTCTTTTTATCTCAGTATTCCTTTCGGCAGGATTATTTATTTCAGGAATTTTGTTCAAGATCCAGCACTGGGATGGAGGCAGTGTGATCCTGATGCTGACTAATATAGTTGTTGTCCTCCTTCTAATTCCTTCTCTTCTGGCGGCCGGGCTGAGGGAGACAGAAAACAAGTCGCTCAGGATAGTATATATGCTTGGGGCCATTGGATTTGTTGCCTTTTTTTCCGGATTCATATTCAAGATCATGCACTGGCAGGGCAGCGCAGCATTACTGATGAGCGGTTTAATAATTATTTTCTTTATTGTCCTGCCTTTTTATGCCAGGCTTACCTGGTCGGATGAAAAGTATGTCAAGCCTGCATTTATTTTCCTTATTGCAGGTTCACTTTCCATAATTATACCCTCGGCCATGCTGAACCTTAATCTTCAGAGTTCCTTCGACAAGGGTTTTGAAAATAATCTGAAAGAACAGAATGCCTTGTTTAGTTACATGATTCAGAATAAACGTCAGTATATGGCGTCATATAATGACTCTTCCTCATTTCAGTCAATGGCGCAGCTTGATTCAAAGACGGATGACCTACTGAAGGTCATTACCTCTGCTGAGGAATCGATCTCTGCCAATTCTCCGGAAGAGCCGGGGCAGTCTGTTGAACTCGGGAAGGCGCTTGCGGATTACAGCTCATATCTTTCATCAGTCATCCCGCCCGATTCATACCTTAATGCTGAAATGATCCTTGATGTTTCAGGATATCAGCCTGCGGCATCGTCAGGCAATTCCGGCGTACATGTCATGCCGCAGCTGCATTCTCTGGCAGTCCTGAAAAACAGGCTGCTGGCTGCCGAGCTTTATTCATTAAAGGAACTTGCAGAAACAAGGTAACCAATATTAATATATATCGCAATGAAACAGAAAATCTATATACTCGGACTTGCAACCGCAATGATTATCGTCCTTGGAACAATGTTCAAGGTCAACCATTGGCCCGGCGCCGGCATTTTACTTATTGGAGGAATATCGGTTCTGGTCATTGTATTCTTGCCGGTTGCGCTGATCAACAGCTTTAAAGATGAGGACAATAAGAGCAAAAGACTCCTGTACATTATCACCTGGCTGACATCCTTTGTTTTATTTACTGGGATGCTGTTCAAAATCCAGCATTGGCCTGGGGCAGGATATTTAATGCTGATTTCCATCCCGTTCCCGTTTCTGGTATTCCTTCCTGTTTTCCTTGTCGTTACATCTAAAAACAAGGAGCACAGTATCTTCAATACGGTCTACATGTTGTTTCTTTTAATGATACTATCATGCTTTACAGCCCTTCTTGCACTTAATGTTTCAAAGGAAAAACTAGGCGAGAGTTTTAGCATAGTCCGCAATTACTATCTTTCAGAGAAAACAACTGACAATATTAAGGTTAAGCATCAATCGCCGGTAAGTCAGAAGATTGATGAGGTAATAGATATTACGGAAGAATACAGAGATCTCTATCTTGGATATTTAAACATTCCGGCTGATGTATGGAAGGGCGATCTTGCTGATTTTCAGTCATCATGGTCATTTTCACAGCCTTCAGGTAAAAAGGACAGTCAGGCTGGAGCAATGCATTCAAAATTAATGTCAGGATTGAAGGACCTGATTACATTGATGGAAAAGACTCCTGGCTGTGAATCACTGGCCGCCGCTGCACCTTCAGTATTTAGCCTCAGAAAGACCCCTGGCGGAAACTATAACTGGGATTCGGATCTCATTCTGGCCCCAGTACACCCATGGCTCCTTGCATATCTCGAAGGTCTTGAGAACAATCTGAAACTTATCAGGACAACATTGAATTAATCAACCCGGTTTCCCATTCTTACTTGTAAGGGTGCCCCCAAAATCTTATAAAAACCAGGGAGGCACCCTTTTTTATTATATCCTGTTAAGACTTTCACAATATACCTGTCGTCAAAACCAGCCTTTCCGTCGGCAAATTTTGAGTGAACTTCCAATAAATTTTCAGACACTTCATCAGTCCTCTATTTTTATGTCAAAATTATTTACACATGAAAAGAGGAATAATGATTTTTGGTGTCTTTCTGGTTACGGCTGCGATGTTAATGGCTCAGCAGGACAAAACCTGGACGCTTGAGGAATGCATAAATTATGCCCTTGAGAAAAACATCCAGGTCAGGAAAAGCGAACTGGCAAACACACGTAATCTTACATATGCCGGTCAGGCGAAAGCACAGAGGTTCCCTTCCGTAAATGCATCTGTAAACCATAATTTCAACTGGAGCAAAAGCAATGTATCGGGAGAGAGCGGGCTCAACGGGACTAACGGATCGAATATTTCCGTCAATTCGGGAGTAACCGTATTTAATGCTTCAAAGCTTACGAATCAGATAAAACAGGCCGGCCTTGATGTCGAGTCGGGGATCTATTCACTTGAGACCACTAAGGAATCGATCAGTCTGACTATTCTCGATTCATATCTTCAGGTTCTTTATGCCGAGGAGCAGGTTAATAACAGCAAAAAGCAGATTGAATCGACAGCGAGCCAGGTTGATCTTGCAAAAGAAAGGCTTGCCACCCAGCTCATTTCACAGGCCGACTATGCCCAGGTGAAATCGCAGCTGGCATCTGAAAAGTTAAATCTGGCAAATGCAGAGAACCAGCTTGCAATAGCAAAGGTTAACCTCGAACAGCTGATGGAACTTCCTGTTTCAAATGATTTCCGGATAGCACATCCAGGTTTTGATGAAAATGTAAACAGGAACATCGTCCCGGATGTCGGATCAGTTTTTGAAACAGCCCTGGCGATAAAGCCGCAGATAAAAAATGCTTCTGTAAGCAAGGAAATTGCAGCCCTTGACGAGAAGATAGCAAAGGCAGGATATTATCCTGTTCTGTCTGCAAGCGCCGGGCTCGGAACAAACTATTCAAGCATCGGGTCCGATCCGTATTTCGCCCAGATCAATGACGGTGTATCTCCATCACTCGGGCTTTCTCTTTCGATACCGGTATTCCAGAAGAATCAGGTAAAAACAAGCGTTGCCATCGCCAGGATCGGTTACCAGGATGCTGAATTGTCGGAGATCAACGCCAAAAATGAACTAAGGAAGAGTATTGAGCAGGCCTGTGTCGACGTAACGTCGGCCCAGATAAAATATGAAGCGAGCCTCGAAAATTTCAGGGCCACAACAGAGTCGGCTGCATTATCGGATGAGAAATTCCGTCAGGGAATGATCAATTCAGTCGATTACCTGGTTTCGAAGACAAATCTGATAGTTGCAGAAAGTGAACTTCTTCAGTCGAAGTTCAACCTGATCTTCAGTTATAAGGTACTTGACTTTTATACAGGGAAACCTCTGTCTCTATAGGTTAACAGAAGGAATAATCAGTAATTATTAATACAATGAAAAGAAAAGGATTTGCAATCTCAGGAATTACTGCAATAATTTTAATTGCAATGCTCCTGACAAAATGTTTCTCAAAGAAAGCGGATGAGTACACTTTTGATACCGTAAAGGTTGAGAAAGGGAATATTACAAACACGGTTACGGCTACAGGAACGCTTGAGGCCATTACAACAGTTGAAGTCGGCACACAGGTTTCGGGTATTATAGAGCATATTTACGCCGATTTCAATGATAATGTAAAACAGGGTCAGGTACTTGCACGGCTCGATGAGACTCCTCTCAGGGCCCAGGTTCAGCAAAGCCAGGCATCGGTCGATCAGGCACAGGCCCAGCTTGTATACCAGGAAGCTACATTTAACAGGTTGAAAGCGCTTTTTGAGAAGAATCTCATCGCACAGGCCGATTATGACCAGGCGCTTTTCAACTATGAAAATTCAAAAGCGTCATTGTTGAATGCGAAGTCGGCTCTCGACAGGGCGAAGGTGCAGCTTGCTTATGCCACAATCTATTCGCCTATCGACGGAGTTGTTCTTAACAGGGCTGTGGAGGAAGGACAGACTGTGGCAGCCAGCTTCAATACACCTGAAGTGTTTACGATAGCAAAGGACCTGACTCAGATGGAGGTCCAGACAAGTGTTGATGAGGCTGACATAGGCCAGGTCAGGGATGGTCAGCGCGTTGAGTTTACTGTCGATGCTTATCCCGACCTTAAATTTGAAGGTTCTGTATCGCAGGTGAGGTTCAAGCCCGTAACAACAAATAATGTTGTCACATATACTGTTATCCTGAATGCTCCGAATCCCGACAAAAAACTTATGCCGGGGATGACTGCAAGCGCAACAATATTCATTGAGGAGAAGCAGAACACGCTTGTTCTTTCAGGCAAAGCATTAAGGTTCACTCCCGATGCTGAATATCTGAAATTGTTGATGGCCAAAGGTGCCGCAGGTATGCCGGCAGGGCAGATGCCTTCGGGACAGATGCCTTCAGGTGGATCAGCTCCGGCAGGTCTTTCTGCAGGGGCTCCCGCAGCGGGTTCTTTGCCTGCTATGCCCGAAGGTATGAAGATGGTCTGGGTGAAGGATGAAAAATTAACATTAAAGCCGGTTCCTGTAACCATAGGCATAGAAAACGGATCATCAGTTGAGATACTTTCCGGGCTTAATCAGGGCGATGAGGCCATAATATCAATGACAAACAAGATCAGTAAAGCCTCTTCATCTAGACAGAACGGAGGCCCGGGCGGACCGATGCCGTTCTGACAAAGCTTTGCATAACATAATGAACATTCAGTTATGAACAATACTATTATAGAGATTAAAAATCTCAGGAAGGATTATCACATCGGGGAGGTCACTGTCCATGCATTGCGCGGAGTCGATCTTCAGATACACGAAGGAGAATTCGTTGCTATTATGGGAGCCAGTGGATCAGGCAAATCCACAATGCTTAATATTCTTGGCTGTCTCGACAAACCTACCAACGGCGACTACCTCCTCGATGGTGTAAACATGAACTCGATGAACAGGGATGAGCTTGCCAGGCTGAGAAACAAAAAGCTTGGATTTGTGTTCCAGGCATATAATCTTCTGCCAAGGACAACAGCGCTTGAAAATGTTGAACTTCCACTTTTCTACAATTCAAAGATCAAATCAAAGGAACGGTACGAAAGGGCAGTTAATGCGCTGGAGGCTGTAGGACTGAAGGAGCGGATGCATCATATGCCCAACCAGCTTTCGGGCGGCCAGCAGCAAAGGGTTGCAATTGCCCGCTCACTCGTTAATGATCCTGTTCTTATTCTGGCCGATGAGCCAACCGGAAACCTCGATACCAGGACCTCATTTGAGATAATGGAGCTGTTTCAGGATCTGAATGAGAAGGGCAGGACTATAGTCTATGTCACCCATGAACCAGATATTGCAAAATTTGCTACCCGCAATGTAGTATTCAGGGATGGCAGGTTACAGAAAGAGTCAATCGTCACTGAGCGGTCATTTGCACGCGAAATACTCAGGACCATGCCTGTCGAGGAAATTGAAGAATTTGACAACTGATTTAAAAACTGCGCCATGAATTATAAGAATCTTTTTAAAATTGCCGCGCGGGCACTTGTACGGAACAAGCTCAGAGCCATCCTGACTATGCTGGGTATAATTATCGGAGTGGCTTCGGTGATTGCCATGCTTGCCATTGGTGAAGGATCGAAAAGAAGCATCACCAATGAGATGTCGTCGATGGGAACGAACATGATAATGATAATGCCCAACATGCAGATGAGAGGTGGCGTCAGTCTTGGCGCCTCGAGTTCCATGGCTCTCAAAATGAGCGATGTTGAAACCATCCGTAATGAAGCGGTATACCTTTCGGAAGTCTCTCCTCAGGTTACTGCCAGCGGACAGGTGATCTACGGCAACCAGAATACACTGACTACAGTATACGGTGTGAGTGAGGAATATCTTGGTATACGCAAGCTTACAATAGCAAGCGGAAGGGTGTTCACCTCAAATGAAGTAAGGGGAATGTCGAAGGTATGCATCCTGGGAACTACTGTTGTGGAAGACCTCTTTGGTGAGGACGCTGATCCTGTCGGCGTTACCATCAGGATAAAAAATCTTCCCTTCACGGTAATTGGCGTTCTTGAAGACAAGGGTGAAAGCGGTATGGGCCAGGATCAGGATGATCTAATACTTGCTCCCTATACCACCGTACAAAGAAGGATTGCCGCAATCGACTATATAAACGGGATATATGCTTCCGCCGTCAGTGAAGAAAAAAGTACCGCTGCAGCCGACGAAGTTTCTGAGATACTCAGACGAACCCACAAACTTAAGGAATCTGAAGAAGACGACTTCAGGGTGATGTCGCAATCGGAACTACTTGAAACGGTTTCATCGATAACCGACATCATGACCTATCTTCTCGGAGCTATTGCAGGTATTTCACTTCTTGTGGGAGGCATAGGGATTATGAACATTATGTTTGTGTCGGTAACCGAAAGAACCAGGGAGATAGGACTTCGTATGTCGATAGGGGGTAGAGGCCAGGATATACTTAAACAGTTCCTTGTAGAATCAATTATACTCAGTATCCTGGGCGGAGCGCTGGGTGTGATTTTCGGATATCTTATCGCAAAAGGTGCCGGCAGCCTCATGAATATGAACCCATTCGTAACAACCAGATCGGTGGTGCTTGCTTTTGCAGTGTGTTTTATAATAGGTGTGTTTTTCGGATGGTATCCCGCCAGAAAAGCAGCCAACCTGAATCCGATCGACGCACTGAGATACGAATAACTGCATAACTGATTCATAATTTTAATAATTTTAGGGAAATTCAGACGGAGGTAAGAATGAAAAAGGAAACAAGGGAGATATTGTTCAAGGTCATACTTCACATGCTGGCCTGGGCAGTATTGCTTGGTCTGCCGCTGTACCTCATGATAAGGTTCGAGGTAAAGAGAGATTTTCTTCTGACTTTTTATGGTATAAACCTTATCAACGGGCTGATCTTCTATACAAATTATTTGATTCTGGTTCCCCGGCTATTCTTTCAGAAAAGGAAATACAAGTATTACCTGTCGGCAATTGCCCTGATCGCCTGCTTTTATTTTGTATCGAATTTTTCAATGAAAATCCTGAATACAGAGGAACGGGAAGATAGGGAAACAGAACAATTCAACAGACCTCCGGATGAGAAAATCAATCCCGGTCCGCCGAGAGGAGGAGAACTTGCATACCGGTTTCCTTTACGGACATCGCATATAATGGGTTACACATCATCAGCAATCTTTCTGGTCTTTTTCTCCCTTGGCTTAAAAGTACTGGAACGTCAGTCAAAGATTGAAAAGATACAGGAGGAGATGGAGAGGGAAAAACTGAATTCGGAACTTGCTTTTCTTAAGAACCAGATTAGCCCTCACTTCTTTTTCAATACCCTGAATAATATATACTCACTTGTCAGTATAAGCCCGGAGGATTCGCAGAATGCAATACTGAGACTTTCAAAACTGATGAGATATCTTCTGTACGAATCGGAACAGGGTAATACGATGCTCAGCCAGGAGATCGATTTTATGAACAATTATATCGATCTGATGAAACTCAGGACCAGTGAGAAGGTTTCACTTAATATCAGCCTTCCTGAAAAGTTCGAAGACAGGAGAATTGCTCCGCTTTTGTTCGTTCCGTTTATTGAGAATGCTTTCAAACACGGTATAAGCAACCGCGAGAAGTCGTTCATTGAGATTTCGATGACGATAGATGGTGATTCACTTTACTTCAGGTGTTCGAACAGCATTCACACCGGAAGGGAAGCAGGGACGATAGGAAACAAGGGAGGTATAGGACTTGAAAATGTAAAAAAGAGACTCAGCCTGCTGTTCCCGGCAAAACATGATCTGAAAATAAGTAAGAGTGAAAAGCAGTTCGATGTAATTCTCCGGATAAACCTGTCATGATGATAAATGCAATAGCCATCGACGACGAACCTCTTGCCCTTCAGCTGGTTTCGGGTTATATTGAAAAGACCCCCGGACTGAATCTTTCCGGTAGCTTTGACAATCCTCTCGATGCAATCGAATTCCTAAACAATGAATCTGTCGATCTTATATTTGTTGATATACAGATGCCTGATCTATCGGGACTTGAGTTTACCCGTTCACTTGCCAAAGGGCCGAAGGTGATTTTTACAACTGCATATGAGAAGTATGCACTTGAAGGGTTCAGGCTTGATGTTATTGATTATCTTCTGAAACCTTTCAGCTATGAGGAGTTTCTGAAAGCGGTCCAGAAAGCAGTAAGACTTATTAAGCTCGAAAAGGAGGTTCCCGAACAGATTGATACAAACAGTGAATTCCTCTTTCTGAAATCAGATTACAAGATCAGGAGGATCAATTTCAATGATATATTATATATAGAAGGTCTGAAGGATTATGTAAAGGTATTCATTCAGGGCTCTGACAGGCCTGTACTTTCGCTCATCACCTTAAAAGCGCTTGAGGCAAAGCTGCCTGAAGCTAAATTCATGAGGGTACACCGCTCGTTTATTGTGAACCTTGAAAGGATCGATACTATTGAAAGGAGCAGGATAGTGTTCGGGAAAACGTATATCCCCGTCAGCGAACAGTATAAGGATAAGTTTCAGGAGTTCCTCGACAGGAATTTTATTTGATAGGGGACTAAAGTCCCCCTCAGTGTGGCAGGAATTTGCCCTGGCCTGAAGGCCAGGGTTAGCGCAGAAAACCTGCGAATTGCTAAATCCTGAATCCTTTATGCATAAATCCCGGCCTTCAGTTCGGAAAAGGTACATAGATGAGGTAAATCATGAGATTTAAACTCCTTTATGCATAACCCCCGCTATTCAGTTCGGGAAAGGTACATAGATGAGTTAGATCATGAGATCCAAACTCCTTTATGCATAAACCCCGGCCTTCAGTTCAGAAAAGGTACACAGATGAGGTAAATCATGAGATCCAGACTCCATTATGCATAAACCCCGGCCTTCAGGCCGGGGCAGAGCGCCGGATACATGATGGGCTTTAGCCCTTAATCTGAGGGCCTTAAATGGATTGCAATGCCGTTATTCGGTTGAATTCGTGCCTTGTAAACTGAGTTTCTTTCAACGGCAAGGCTGTCAATCCTTACATGTGTTCTTGTGTTTACATCAGGATCGTCAGTATAAATTCTTGCCATGTAATTCTTTTCAGGTCCGAGGAATTTAAAATCAAGGTCAAGTGTTCTTTTATGTTCCCCGTTGATACCGCCGATAAACCATTCATCACCCTTTCTTCTTGCAATAACCCCGTATTCCCCGATTTTTGCATGAAGTACTTTCGTTTCATCCCAAACTGTCGGAACGTTGTCGAAAAATTCAAGCTCCGGCTCATTCCCTATATAGTTTGTTGCACCCCAAAGGCCGTCATTCTTGATCAGCGAAGGAGCTGCCTTGTCGTACCAGTAAAGAAACTGAAGCGGGCTGAAAAGACAAACAGCCTTTGCAAGCTGGGAAGCATGCGATCCCATTTTTTTATCCACCCTTTCGTTATAATAACATATGGTATTATCGCCCTGTCCGGCGATCATCCTGGTAAACATTGTTATCAGGGTATGTCTGTTTGAAGGGCTCTCCTCATCACCCCTTATCCCTTCCATTGTCAGGAAATTAGGATAAGTTCGCGAAAAGCCTGTAGGACGGTATTCGTCATGTACATCAACGACCATTCTGTGTTCAGATACCTTGATTATTGACTCATGAAGCCATGAGGTGGCATCCTGGGTTCCCACCCTTACAAATCCGAATTTAATGCCTGCTATTCCCCATTTACTGTAGACAGGGAGCAGTTCGTCGAGCTGCTCTTCCAAAGCTCTTCTGTTCACGTATAGCAGGATACCTATATCTTTTGACTTTGCATAATCGATGACTTCCTGCATTTCGAGAGGTCCTTTCGATCTTGCGGGATCGAGGTTTACCGCCCTTGCATCTGAAAGTTCGTTGTTTTCAGGTCCGTACCATCCGGCATCGAATTCGACATATTGCATTTTGTGTGAAGATGTGAAATCGATGGCAGCCTTGGCTCCTTCGGTTGTCAGAGTGACCTCCCTGAGGACTTTCCCGGGTTTTATCCAGGAAGTATCTTCAATTTTACAGGGATCGTTGAGGTTTAAGATCAGATAATTTTTTTCCAGCAGATCGCCTGCATTTCCTGCTGTTATTATATATCTCCAGGGAGTCTGGAACGGTAAGGATCTTACTGCCTCTCCGTCGAGGACGCTCTTAATGGAATATGGAATAGTGGAATCTGGATTGAACTTCATTCTTGCATAATCGACAAGTTTGGCTTCGCCGATTGCGATTATATGGGAGCTATCGATCTCGATTACGAGCGGCCTCTCGCAGCCCTTATCAATTTTGCTGATCGGGACATGTGTGTAAGCAGCCTGTGCACGTGGCGCCGACCATGACATATGATCGCCTGAAAACCTGAAGGATATTGATTCATCTGTAATATGGAGGGAGTCGTGCCCGCTTTGTTCCGGAAATTCGACCGAAAAGGCGACCCCCTCGTTGTATGCACGGCAGATGAGGTTAATCGATATCTTTTCATTTCCAAGGGCTATTATTGCCTGATTATAATTATCAGGAATTTCTTTCCGTTCCCCGAAGTTGTTAATCCACGTATTTGAGAATGATTCTCTTCTGACACTTATTATCTTTAGATCATATATATCAGAAACACCATCTGCTGAGATGCTTACCGGCGAGGGAAGTATAACCTGCTTATTGGCTGTCTTCAGGCTGAAAGCCGGCATTATCCTGCCGCCTTCTTTCATCCCTGTGAATATTGTAAGCTCATTCCTTCCGTCAGGTGATCTGAGAGCCACCTTTTTATTTCCATAACAGCCTGATCCGGCATTTAATATAATTAAGGAAATTCCTATGATCACCCGATATTTCATTTTAATAATAATTAGATTTACCTTAATGATGAAGCTGATTTGTTAAAAGTTCTTACCTGTCGATGAATATAATGAATAACATGAAATGAGAATATATAATGGCTGAATATAATCAAAATGACAGCCAGATTCCATGCCGAAATATTTTGAAAATTTCTGATCAGTCATGAAAATTATGGGGGTATGATCAGAAAATAGTATAAAAAAATGCCTGATACCCCCAAAATAAAGGGGGTGTAATTTAAAAAAATCACAAATAATTGCATTTTGCTATTATTTTCTTATATTGCGGCTATGTTTTATTAAAAATTAAAAGTAATGGCAAACAGGTTTATGATCAGGTTCATATTTTCAGGGTTTTTTGCACTTTTGGTATTTTTAACCACATCGGCCCAGGAAGATGGAGAAAAAGGATTCATGACAGGGGCCGATTTCTGCAGCAGTTTTATCTGGCGGGGGTCTCAGCTTGGGACAGGACCACATATCCAGCCTTCGGTTGAATACGGTAAAGGTTTCTTTACATGCGGAGCGTGGGGATCGTTCGATTTCAGGGGATACCAGGAAGTTGATCTTTATTTGTCATTTTCGCTGCCTTCAGGTTTCTCCTTTGGGATTACTGATTATTATCTTTCTGATCTTGAATATTTTGAATATTCGAAAAATTCAGGTAGTCATGCTTTTGAGCTGAATCTGGGGTATTCCATGGAGAACCTCAGCCTGAATGCAAACTATATACTCAATGAAGCAGGTGGTGTGGGATCGGCCGGAGGAGATCTGTATTTTGAGGCAGGATACGCCTTTGATAAATTCAGCATTTTTGCAGGCGCCGGAAATGGATGGCATACATATGATCCTGTAACTGGTAAGAGTAATTTCAATATATGCAATACTGGCATAGAGGTTACAAGAACCATTAAGGTTACCGAGACATTTGAGATCCCCGTAAAGGGGCAGCTTGTTTTCAATCCCGACAAAGAGCGCCTTTTTCTTGTTATTGGCTTTACTCTTTGATTGTCAGAAAGTTTTTATCGTATTGCAAAAAGGCAGGATCCGGTTGGACTAATATACCGGACGGATACTGCCTTTTTTGCGGTAAAGACCTTTATCTGATTAATTTCTGATTGTATCCTGAATAGGTATCTTTCCCGGAATGCAGGACTGTAATTTAAATTCTTTATAAATAAGCGAATAACCTTCAAGAAAACAGGGGTGTGTGTTAGAAAAAAGCTATAATAATGAAGCTATACCCCTAAAAAAATAGGGTAAGAATAAAAAATATGCATAAAAAATAGATACAACCCCCAAAAAAATATATATGTTTGTTCTGTAAAACGATTTTTTAACTGGAAGACTTAAAAAAATGAAAATTATCTGGAAAAAGATGCTGTTTGTACTTGTATTGACATTCGCAGGTATAACAGGTTTGTACGCTTCGGACGGAGTGGAAATCGATTCGGGGGCAACGGCATGGATGCTGACCTCAACGGCACTTGTATTACTTATGATCCCTGGTCTCGCCATGTTCTATGGAGGACTGGCAAGGTCAAAAAACGTTCTGGGGACCATAATGCACAGTTTTGCGGCAATGGGCATAATAAGCGTATTATGGGTCATTGCCGGATATAGCATGAGTTTCGGAAAGAATGTTCTCGGAGGTTTTTTTGGATGGAGCTCCGACTACTTTTTCCTGAAAGGCATCGACAATAACATAATGGAGACCAGGATCCCCGAATATGTATTTTCGATGTTCCAGGGGAAATTTGCGATAATCACTCCGGCGCTCATTGCAGGAGCTTTTGCCGAAAGGGTTAATTTCAAGGCTTACTGCATTTTTATTGCACTATGGAGCATTCTTGTTTACAATCCGCTATGCCACTGGGTATGGGCGTCCGACGGATTTCTTTACAACCTCGGGGCTAAGGGGGCAATAGATTTTGCTGGCGGCACGGTAGTACATATATCAGCAGGATTCAGCGGACTGGTGGCAGCATTGTTCATAGGATCGCGGCGCGGATATCCTTACCAGGTAATACGTCCCAACAATCTTGTAATTACAATGCTTGGAGCAGGTCTTCTATGGGTCGGCTGGTTCGGGTTCAATGCAGGAAGCAGCGTCTCAAGCGGACTCAGCACAGCACAGGCGCTTACAGCCACTCAGGTGGCTGCAGCATCGGGGGCGCTTTCATGGATAATAATTGAAAGTTTCCACCAGGGCAAGGCCACTGCACTCGGGTTTGCTAGCGGAATACTCGCAGGTCTGGTGGCTGTAACCCCGGCTGCAGGCGTTGTTCAGCCTTATGGTGCACTCATACTCGGATTACTTGCATCACTGATATGTTATATGGCAATACAGCTTAAAAACAAAGCAGGCTATGACGACAGCCTCGATGCTTTCGGAATACATGGCGTGGGAGGGGTAGTAGGGGCTCTTTTTCTCACATTCTTTATTCGTCAGTCATGGATGAAAGAGGCAGCTTCCGCTGCAACCGGAGGTAAATGGACGGTCTGGAACCAGCTGGGTGTCCAGGCTCTGGCTGTCGTCATCGCCATTGTCTTTGCTTCGGCAATGACACTGCTGATAATATGGATCCTCAATAAATTCATTAGGATCAGGTCGTCAGAAGAAGATGAAATGGCAGGTCTCGACAGGTCGTACCATGGTGAAAGAGGTTACGGGATGCTGAATCCCAGTTAAATGATTTATTTAAAACTCAGGATATGAAACTTATTACAGCAATTATACGTGAGGTTCAGCTCGATAAGGTAAGGGAAGCGCTTATCGCGGCTGAAATTACAAGAATCACTGTAAGCCGTGTCTCAGGGCATGGACAGCAAAGAATTGAGGAAATGTACAGAGGTCAGAGGATAATACCCGATCTTATACCGAAAATAAAAATAGAGATCGGAGTTAATGATTCATTTGTCGATATAACTGTCGACACAATCCTGAAATCAGCAAGGACAGCCGACGGAGAGGAAGGAAATGTGGGCGACGGAAAAATATTCATTACACCGCTTGAGGAATGCATCAGGATCCGCACAGGTGAAAGAGGCGGTCTGGCAATTTAATATCCTTAAAACAATCAGAGACGCTCATGGATGGCGTCTCTGATTCGTTTTAAAATTATAAGTATTAATTCAGGAACAGTTTAATATCATCCTCAACGGTTCCGATACCTGCAATTCCGAATTTCTCAACGAGGACTTTGGCAACGTTAGGAGATAGAAATCCCGGAAGTGTGGGCCCGAGATGTATATTCTTGACTCCCAGATAAAGAAGTGCAAGAAGGACAATAACTGCTTTCTGCTCATACCATGCAATATTGAAAGCTATTGGAAGCTCGTTGATATCGTTGAGTCCGAATACTTCCTTAAGCTTCAATGCTATTACTGCAAGAGAGTATGAATCGTTGCATTGCCCGGCATCAAGAACCCTCGGAATACCGTTGATATCGCCGAGTGGTAGTTTGTTGTAACGGTATTTTGCACATCCTGCCGTAAGAATTACAGTATCTTTCGGAAGAGCCTGTGCAAATTCGGTATAGTAATTACGTTCCTTGAAACGTCCGTCGCAGCCGGCCATGACAAAGAATTTCCTGATAGCCCCCGATTTTACAGCTTCCACAACCTTGTCGGCGAGTGCAATCACCTGGTTGTGTGCAAATCCGCCCACAATTTCACCTTTTTCAATTTCTACAGGAGGCTTGCATCTCTTTGCATGTTCAATTATCTCTGAAAAATCCTTATGACCTCCTTCGGGCCTGGCTCCAATATGTTTGAATCCTGTGAACCCGGCTGCTCCTGTAGTATAAACCTTGTCGGCATATGAAGCATCTTTTCTTGGAGGAACAATACAGTTTGTCGTAAAAAGGACAGGGCCGTTGAAGGTCTCGAATTCTTCCTTCTGCCTCCACCACGAGCTTCCGTAATTCCCAACGAAATGGCCGTATTTCTTAAAGGCAGGATAATAATTTGCAGGCAGCATTTCACTATGTGTATAAACATCCACCCCCGTGCCTTCGGTCTGTTTCAGAAGATCTTCCATATCCCTGAGGTCATGGCCGCTTATCAGAATACCCGGGTTGTTCCTTACACCTATGTTAACCTTTGTGATTTCAGGATTCCCGTATTTTGTTGTATTTGCCTTATCAAGGAGGGCCATTGCGGTAACACCGAATTTACCCGTTTCATTGACAAGGGCAACGAGCTGACCGGCGTCAAGGGAATCATCCAAAGTTGCAAGCAGAGCCTCCTGAATGAATTTATAAATCGAATTGTCCTCAAAGCCAAGGTTGTATGCATGTTCGGTATATGCAGCCATCCCCTTTAGCCCGTAAACAACGAGTTCCCTGAGCGACCTTACGTCTTCATCTGATGTTGAGAGAACGCCGACAGAAGCATTTTTTGCTTCGAATTCTTCAACGGTCTTTCCTGTCCAGGTTACCGAATCATGGAGTTTTTCAGGCAGCTTTCCTCCGGCTTTGAGGTATGTTTCCTTTAATTCCTCCCTCAGCTTAAGCGCTTCCCTGATCCTTGTTACAAACCTGTCGTAGTCAAAGTTTGCATTTGTAATAGTCATGAAAAGACTTTCGACAATGAACTTGTCGGCAGCATTGTTCTCTATACCAAGTTCCCTGTTCCCGACAGTGTAAAACGATACTCCCTTTGTAAGATACATAAGGAGATCCATCATGTTGGCAACCTTTTCCGACTTGCCGCAAACACCTGCAATTGTGCATCCCGTTCCTTTTGCGGTTTCCTGGCACTGAAAGCAAAACATACTCATAGTTAATATAGTTTTAGTTAATAATTGTTTTTAGTGTAATTAAAGACTGACTCCAGTCGATCTTTCTCACAATAAATTTCTGCAAAAAAATCAAAATTAAATAGTAGAAATTGTAACATTTGTTACATTTCCGAACCATTTAAGAAAAAAATTATCTATTTTGAGACCTGATGGATTGCCTATGAGATATTAATACCCCGGATTTATACCATTAAACTGTTTTTGCATACCCGGATAACAACGTATTTGATGAATCTGACCCTTGAAAATATACTGCTTATCGGTTCTCTTCTGCTCGGTATAAGCATCCTTGCCGGAAAGACATCATTCAGGTTTGGAGTGCCCACACTTATACTTTTTGTTTTTGTCGGGATGCTTGCAGGTTCGGAGGGTCTTGGCAAAATAAATTTCAACGATCCGGGAGTTGCACGTTTTATAGGGATCATAGCATTGAATTTCATACTGTTTTCCGGAGGTCTTGAAACGCGCTGGGAAGTTGTGAAACCTGTATTCTGGCATGGCCTCACGTTGTCTACGGCAGGTGTTTTCCTTACCGCAGTATCTGTCGGTATTTTTGTCTGGGCAATAACAGACTTCTCTTTTTACGAGGGCCTTCTTCTGGGAGCGATAGTCTCCTCTACTGATGCGGCAGCGGTTTTTTCAATTCTCAGGTCAAGCCGTCTGGGACTTAAAAAGAACATCCGGGCTTTGCTTGAGCTTGAAAGCGGAAGCAATGACCCCATGGCATATTTTCTTACAATTGCCGTAATGGGTCTTATGCTTGAAAGCGACCAGTCGGCAGTGAGCATAATTCCTTTATTCGTTAAGCAGGTTTTTATAGGTGTGACTGCAGGTTTTCTTTTCGGCCGGCTCGGGAAAGAGCTTATTAACCGTATCGAGCTCGATTACGCCGGACTTTATCCTGTGCTTGTCATAGCAATGATGTTCTTTACATATTCGTTTACTGAGTTTCTGGGAGGGAATGGATTCCTTGCAATCTATCTTCTGGCGGTCTATCTTGGCAATCAGTATCTTATTCATAAAAAGACAATACTGCAGGTATTTGACGGAATAGCCTGGCTGATGCAGATAGTGCTGTTCCTTACACTAGGCCTTCTTGTATTTCCAAGTCAGATAATCCCGGTTCTTGGAACCGGATTGCTTGTTTCGGCATTCCTTATGCTCGTCGCAAGGCCTTTAAGCGTTTTTGCGTGCCTTTTGCCATACAGGCTGAAGCTCAGGACAATAACATTTATATCGTGGGTTGGGTTGCGCGGCGCTGTTCCCATTGTCTTTGCCACATTTCCACTGCTGGCCGGAATCGATAAATCGCAGATGATCTTCAATCTTGTATTTTTCATTTCATTTACATCGGTCCTTTTGCAGGGTACAACGCTGAGGTGGTTAGGAAGGCTTCTTCATGTTACCGTGCCTGAAAGGGCAAAACAGAGGACACCTCCCGATATTGAGCTATCCGATTCCATAAAGACCGAGCTTACCGAAATTGAAATTGATGAAAACAGTACAGCTTCAGGAAAAAGGATCCTTGACCTGGGGTTTCCGAGGGCTGCTATCATTGCCCTGATTAAAAGGAATGGGAAATTCATAACTCCCAACGGATCGACTGTCATAAAACCCGACGACGTACTGGTGATTGTCGCCGAGAATTCCGAAAGCCTTAAAAAAGTACACGAATGCCTGGGCCTTACTGAAAAATCAGAGTCATTGTAATCCATAAACGGCAGGTTTTTTTACCCCTGTGGCTTTTATCATCGCGGATAATTACATTTTCGATCCTACAGAAAACAAAACCCCCCGAAAAAAAGCAGTTTCAATGCAACTATTATGGTTTTCAAACGTCTCTGTTATATAAGGAAAATGAACCTGCAATGAAAAGAATTTTACTTTTATTAATCCCTGTGATGGCGGCAATGAGCCTTGTTTCATGTATCGACAATCTGAATTGCATCAGGGGCGACGGTGCTACTGATACGGAAAGGAGAAGGGTGTCGGCATTTGATCAGGTTGAAAATTCCACGCCCTTCGACGTCGTTTTTACAAAGGCCGATACATCGGGAATTTCGGTAACTGCCGATGGAAACATTATTGACAATATTGTAACTGAGACATATGGTTCAACGCTTGAAATCAAGACCGCACCGCGTGATGCATGTTTCAATTACACACAACGTCCGGTGATCCACATCTCTTCTCCCGGCATTAAAGGTATTGCTGTGAGCGGCTCGGGAAATTTCGTTGCCGATCGTGTCGAAGGAGGGGCAGTAAGCATCAGGCTGAGCGGCTCGGGCGATATTACTGTGCAAAATGTTATCTGCACAGGTTTTGCCGTTATGCTGTCGGGCTCCGGAAGCATAACAGTTGATAATGCCGGATGTGCCGATTCGGATATCTTTATTTCAGGGTCAGGCAATATTGCAGTTTCGGGCGAGAGCGATAAATCGAATCTGAAAATATCGGGAAGCGGGAACATCCATGCAGGGGATTTCCAGACAGGTTCCGCCTCAGTAATAATCTCAGGTTCGGGGGATGCTTATGCATATGTTCAGAACAAGCTTACCGGGATGATTTCCGGAAGCGGTAACATATATTTAAAGGGCGATCCCGACGTTGATGTAACCGTATCGGGTTCGGGACGTGTAATCAGTAATAACAAATAGGAACCGCTACAGCCGGAAGATATTCTTTAATTTTCAGGCAGGCGCCTGCTTACAGGACTTTTTCCCAATTACCTCTTTTTTGTTTGATCATCTTTGCTTATATTTGGTATGTGTTTCCTCAACGTGCTATAATGTATAAAGATGTTAGTAAGGACATTTGCCAGTGCTGTTGCCGGTATTGATGCCGTTACAGTTACAATTGAAGTCAATGTTTCGCAGGGAGTACGGTTTTTCCTCGTAGGTCTTCCGGATGTTGCCGTAAAGGAGAGTCAGCAGAGGATTGAATCGGCCCTGAGGACCCTGGGGTTTCACTGGCCCGGAAGGCAGGTTGTAATCAATATGGCGCCTGCAGATATAAGGAAGGAGGGATCGGCTTATGATCTTCCGCTGGCAGTAGGGATACTGGCGGCGGACGGAAAGATTTCAAAAGAAGGGCCGGAATCGTTTGTGACAATGGGAGAACTGTCGCTCGACGGGACCCTTCAGCCTGTGAGGGGAGTACTGCCAATTGCCCTCAGGGCAAGGGAGGAAGGTTTCAGGGGGATTATAGTGCCTCAAAGGAATGCCCGCGAAGCCGCTGTTGTGAACGGTCTGGATGTCTATGGCCTTGAAAAGCTGGGCGATGTAATCGACTTTTTCAATTCGGCCAGGAAATTTGAACCGGTGAAAGTAGACCTGATGGAAATTTTCAGGGAAGAAGCAAATAAGTATGATGTCGATTTCTCAGATGTCCGTGGTCAGGAAAATGTAAAGCGGGCGCTCGAAGTAGCTGCGGCAGGACATCATAACCTTCTGATGATCGGTCCGCCCGGAGCAGGGAAAACAATGCTGGCAAAAAGGCTCGGCACAATAATGCCGCCGCTGACTCTTGAGGAAGCTCTTGAAACAACCAAGATACATTCCGTTGCCGGCAAGATCGACGATCATACTGCACTGATGACACGAAGACCATTCAGAAGCCCTCATCATACGATATCGGACGTCGCCCTTGTCGGCGGGGGCACTTTTCCCCAGCCTGGAGAAATTTCCCTTGGTCATAACGGGGTGTTGTTCCTCGATGAACTTCCTGAATTCAAGAGGAGCGTGCTTGAAGTAATGCGCCAGCCGCTCGAGGACAGGATTATTACAATCTCGAGAGCCAAATCGACATGCGACTATCCGGCAAGCTTTATGCTAGTAGCTTCAATGAACCCGTGCCCCTGCGGCTTTCATAACCATCCCGAAAAAGAATGCATGTGTACAACAGGGATGGTTCAGAAATATCTTAACAGGATTTCGGGACCGCTTCTCGACAGGATAGACATTCATATTGAAGTTGTCCCGGTAAAATATGACAAGCTTGCCGATACCGGAAGAATAGAAAAATCAGCTGCGATACGCGAAAGAGTTATAAAAGCAAGGGCGATACAGTCGAAACGGTTTGAGCAGTTCAAAGGGGTCTATTCGAATGCCCAGATGACATCAGCAATGCAGAGGAGATTCTGCCAGCCTGATGAAGCAGGTGGAAAGCTGCTTAAAACAGCAATGGAGCTCCGCGGACTATCAGCAAGGGCTTATGACCGCATCCTCAAGGTGTCAAGGACGATTGCCGACCTGGCCGAATCGGAAAACATCACTGCCGAACATATTTCAGAAGCAATAAACTACAGGAACCTCGATCGCGAGGGATGGGCAGGTTGAAATTATTTTAACTTTTAAACTGGGCCACTGAGAATTGATACTTAAGTTTTGTTTTAATTATGAAATTAACTGTGATTGTTATAACAAGAAACCTTAGAAATGCAACTTGAGATTGAAGTTTATGTAATTCTATTCTAAAAATTCGTATTTAATAGGAATGCGGCATTCACTTTCTTATAACAGACGATTGACTCAAAATAACAAAATCAGCAGGAGATGCCTTTTATTAAGTATATTTTACAAATAGATTATTTGAATATTCATCATTTTATTTACTTACGGAACAAAGTAAATAAAGCCGATGTTAAAATAAATGTTGATTCAGGAATAGATAATTTTCAATATACGGCTTTTCCCCAATAACAATTTCAGATTTAAGTCTTCTATCTACCAAAACAATAAAAAAGTTTCGACTTTCTGTTTTTGATGGAATCTTAAGAATAAAGGATGCAGAAGATTTTAAAATTTATGCCGAACAAATAGTCAAAACAAAATAAGTTTTCAGGTAAGCCACAATGTTGAAAAACTCACATTTACAGACATTGTTTAATTTAGTAAAATGACTAGAAGAGAATTATTGCCCCCCCTTTAAGTTTAACTTTAATAGAGTTTCACCATTCACATAAAGTAACAGAGTAAATAGACTCAAAATTTATTTCCAAAAGCTTGACTTTTAAAAATCTATATTCGAAATTTGATAATTCTATCTGCTGATAAAAGGAAATGACAAAAGACGAAATCACCGAATACAGGAAAATTATTGATAAAGACTTCTCCGATAGAGACTTAGAAATTGAAACGACATTAAGCTATATTTCAATTGGGGCATTAGGATTCTTTATCACTATAAATGATAAGTTTATTGAACTACAAACAGCGAAATACAGAGTAATTCTAATAGTAAGCTTAACTCTCATATTTCTTGCATTTGCCTTGGTATTATATAGGAAATCAAAAACAACTTCAAATGATTTGAAACTATTGGACTTCATAGCTAGCATGAAATCAAATTCAAAGAAAGATGATGCTGAATTATTTGCATTATGGAAAGAAAATCATAACTGTCTCGAGAAAATAAAAAATTGTGTCTATGTAAGTCTTGGGATGGGAGTCGGATTACAAGTATTGTTTTTAACATTTAATATTTAAATGAAGTGGAAAAATCTTTCAAATCTTCTAAGCAGATTATTAAATCGGAACAACCTGGTCCGCCACCAGTTAAAAAAGACTTTCCGTCAAAAAAGCCATTACCGGAACCACCTAAACGTCATTCAGTACCACCACCCCCGGTTAAAAGACCCGAACCGCCTGTGTCAAAGCCACCTCAGAAGCCTCCAAGTAACAAATAAAACAGAAAATTAAAATCTTTAATTAATTGATTGAAGTCATTGGCATTCCCTTCCTTAAACCGATTAGGTTTTAATGAACGAGACATGTTTATTCCACAAATAAATGAGGAAGTGCCGCTTTGTTAAAAAGGAACTTCAACAGTTGACAATAATTGATAGATTGCAATTATCAATACTCCAACTACAAATAAAAATAGAACGAGTACAAATAAAAAGCCCCAGAAATTACTAGTTTTTAAAATAGCAGATTTTTTTTCTTTAATCCTATCAACGATAACAGGAATAAGAATTACAGGTATAATACCTGCCAAGCAAAGTAATATGATTAATCCAATTAACATCTTATTAGTATCAGGGTCTTTTAAAGTTACGCTTCCAAATTTTGCTCCCACTGCAGATCCTGAAAAGCTTATTGGTGTTTGTCTTTCCCCAGTAAAAATAAATTGAACCTTAAATCCATAATCTGGGTCAAAATAATCCCAGTTAATTTTAAAACGTCTTTCACTAGTTTGATGAAGAGTAAAGTTTGCAGTTCCTGATAAATTTTCTGAAACAATCCTATAATCTAAGATATGGATGGAGCTGTCTTGGAATAAAAGATAAAAATCCTTTCTTACATCTTCTTTTTCAATAGATTTATTCCCATTATTCCAAACAGCAATTGTAATTAAATAAACATTTTCAGATATTGGAATGCTATCATTTACAACTAGCTTTATTTTAGGACTTGATACCGACTTGTCAAATATTAGAGCTGGGGAGTTTGTAATCGTAATTACTGGGTTACTTATTTTTGGATCTCTCCCCCAAAAGTAATATCCTACTATAACAGAAATAATAGCAGTAATAATTATGGAAAGTATAGTTTCCCTTTTCATTGTTTATTTTATTTCAAGTTTCATCTGCGTGTCATTATCAGTAGATTTCTTCTCAGATTGTTTAAAAGTCTCAAACTTTGATTGCGGAATCTGCGGACGCTTGCCGTCAAGTAGTACTTCAAACGAAATTATTTGAATCTTTCACAATGTATATTGCCGAAATCATCTGTAAACTGCCCCTCTTTCTTAGCAATTATTTGCATATTCTTTGTGATCTCATTATCAAAGACATCAATATTACATACTTCTTGCCTTACGGAAATAGACATTGAACAAACTTTTATAGAAGTACAAGAGGTCTGTTTTTATTGGATGAAGAGCGTAACTTTTTAGGTATCTATATTCCGATTCAATGATTTCTTGAAGAGAATATGGTAAATCTGCGTAAAAAGATGGTATTAATCCAGGCTTATACTTACTTCTAAGTTGTTTTAATTCAGGTGGATATAAATCTAAGTAACTATTACTCAAGGCTCGCACACCAACTATTTTAAGTTCACCTTTGAAGAAATTAATAATCATAGGTAACTCATCTAACCATAGTTTTCTCGCAAATTTCCCAAATGGTGTTAGTCTAAAATCATTAATTAGTCCTGTTTCTGGTTTGAGTTCGACTACCTGATAAATATAGTCTTGCAAGTATTCTGAATATGGGTACATAGTCCGAAATTTATAAACATGAATAATCTTGCCATTTAAACCAATTCGAGGAAGTGTTATTAAGAGAGAAGACTTAGCTTCATTTATAGAAGGTATTCTATAACCACGTAAAGGCAGAAATGTAATACTATTATTATCGTCCGAAAATTCCTCTTCAAGTATTCTATACCCAGAATAACTAATTCTACCTAGCATTTCAGCTCTACTTGTCTTCATATTATAGAAAAGTAGCTGGTTTAAAGTTCCTTTTTTCAAATATCTATTTTTTAGTTTTCTCTTGGAAATATCAATAATATAAGCTATAGGCTTCTTAATTCCTCTATATGATTTACTTAGGTATTTCCATCTTTGATGTGAATCTTGATAATAAATTGTTATTTGCGTATTATCATCAATTAATGACCTAAGCTTAAATAGGAAATCATTAATATTTGGAAGACAATTTACCATCAATGCACAGATAACAGAAGAATTCTTCTTATCAAATTTTAAGAACTCATTAGATACTTGATTCTCAACTGACAGGTTGTTGTAAATTTGAATACTAGTTAGATTCTGTATTTCAAAATAATTGTAAATCGAAGTATTCTCGTGGATATTATCTTTTAGTTCAGGATTATTATAATATCCAGATATCCCTAGAAGTTTAAGAAAATTTACTCCTTTGTAAGTAAGAATATAAACTCCATTCAAATTTGTTATATATCCATCTCTAAATAACTTATTTAATTCATCTTCGAGTGATTTTAACTGACTAATCTTGACCTTACCGGCCTGATGAACCTTTAATAGAATATCCATAAGTTTATCGTCCTTCAATAAGGTCGACTCTTCTTTAAAACTTCTATCAAAGATTTCTTCATATGTTTTTTGCATTATTACTTTCATTGGCCTTTTACTTTAAACTTATCAAATTCATTTCAAGCCTTCTGAGATAAGTATCAAATTGTTTATCTTCTAAACACTTAGTAATAGTTGAAATTATGACACAGGAGTTAAATTCTTTAATTATTTTGATATTGTTTCTGTTATTAATCCACTCATATCCTGAGAGACTTTCTCCAATTCTTTTCCATGTTGCTTCCTCAACAAAAATTAGAGCTTTAGTAAGAAATTTGTGATACTTTAATATTCTATCATATTCGGTTTGAGTCCCCCGGGATTCATATAATACAATAATTATTTGGGCTGCATCTGCGTGAAAAAACTCATCAATAATTGGATTTGGTGCGGATTTAATAGTGCCTTCTTTTATTAAATCTTCACTGAATTTAGCTGAGTGCCCATTACTATTGCAATAGTCCTTTATTTCTTTCCGAATTACGTATAAAGATGAATCCGTTTCTGAAGGCCCCCAGATTAATATATCGAAAACAATGCTTCTTGCATTTGCTCGGTGCTTATCAATTATTTCCCAACTCAATCTCCTGATCAGTTTTTAAGATATCATTCATATTGAATTATCAATTTGAATAGTATTGCCATTAATTAATTGATTGATTAAAGGTAAATAAAAAATGAAGCAACATAAAATATTGACCTTTACGATCTTTTTGTGATCTCCATAAAACTTATTAACAGGCCTTTGCCAATTGTAAAATAGTTTGACCTACTTGAAAGAGCCATTTTAATTGTTAATAACCTGATCCTCAAAATTATATAGCTTCTAAGGTCAGAAATATATATTTGTTCTGACATATAATAATCAATATATGAGAAGCTTGCGAAGTCAAAGAATCTGGAAGGGATTTACTCAAATCCAACTATCCTCACTCACAAAAGTTACTCAATGCACGATTTCTGCAATTGAGTTGGGAAGGATTAAACCTAATGACAAGACAATTCAAAGGATTGAAAAAGCACTTGGTCCTATTGATTGGATAGAGACATCAAAAATAGCGGTAACGGGTGACTATCGGTAGGCGGAGAAACTGATTCAACGCCTGACAGGCATTTACCATGGCTTGGCTCACACAGAAAAATTGATGATTAAAAATTTGATTTCGAAATATTTGTCAAACCAAAAAAAGAAAGTACGATGAAATAAGGATTGGTTATTATGAAAGCAAAGGGACACCTTTGCGTCAACGATGACAAAAACGATGACATTGATGATGTTGAACCGCTATTACCTCCCGACGCAAGTACACTTCGTGAAACATTCGGGGCCTCAGCTGCGGAAAAGGTAATAATAAACGCATTACAAAAGTTCTTTAATTTTTAATTTGGAAAGATATTTTATCCTGAAAGGATTAAATCTGAATAACCGTGGGTGCAACCCACGGTTAAGGCGCCTCTCCACACTGCAACCCTGAAGGGGTTGAATATTGAACTTGTTGTAAAAGCTTAATATTCAGCCCATTCAGGACTGAGACACTTAATTTGTGGTTGACCGTGGGTTTCACCCACGGTTATTCATATTGTGCCACTTCGCGGCACTATCCTTATAAAAAAATGCCCCCATAATGTAGGACTTATGAGGGCTAGCAGTGGATTATTTAAAAATCAACGAAGTGAAAACAATCTTCATTGAAGTATTTTGTTATTACCAGATAATCATTATTTTCGCAGCAACTTTGACTAAACTAACACCACCCACTGTCCCTGATGTTCTGTAGTTTTTCTTTAATTTTTTTAACCAGTCCTAAACAAACAATCCTTATTTTATGAATAAGATTATTAATTTGCTTTTTAAGACTAGTAACTTTGGTGTTAAAGCTGAAACCACCCAGAGTGAGGCGAGGCACATCCAATTTGCAAATTATTGCAGTTTAATTTCAATAATAGCAATTTTTATTTTTTGCACTTTTGATTCCATTATCGCATTTAACCAGCTTAAAGAGCCTATTTTTATTTCCCTCCTTTACATTCCGTTATTAATATTAACCTTATATTTAAATAAAAAGGAGCTCTACACGGCATCCAGAAATTTACTTGCATTCTCTTGTATCTCTTTAACATTCATCATAGCTGCATTTTACTTCGGCAGGGATGCCAGGGAGCATTCATTATTTATTCTGTTCGCTGTGATAGCCTTTATTGTAAATCCAATTCGTAAATGGAGGACAGTTCTTGTGGTAGGTATTATTTGCGCATTAGCATTTACATATATTGAAGTGTTTGTTGATCCTAGCAGCGTTAAGACACCTTACCCGGCTGAATATGTTAACATTTATAAAATATTTACTAATCTGTTCGCCTTCTTCACCTTTATTATAATATTAGTCATATATGAAGTACGTATTACTCAGAAGGAAACCCTATTAGAATCATATACCCGTGGTCTTGAAGAAATAAATAAAGGTCTTATTCAGATTAATGACGAAGCGAGGATGAGTCACGATCTTTTAGTTAAGATGAATTCTAAAAAGGATGAGATGTTCTCTATTATTGCTCACGATCTTAGGAGCCCCATCGGAAATATTCTTGTTTCATCTGATATTCTTTCCCGAAGTATTCAAAATGAGGACAAGAAAACAACAGAAATCTTTATGGAGAGTATCAGGGAAGCATCTCAAAATACCTTCTCTTTGCTTGAGGATTTATTGACCTGGGCTACTACTCAAATCGGCCGTATTAGATATAACCCTTCCGATCTGGAGCTTCCGGTTATAATTAGGGAGGTGATACCTTATCTTCAGAGTAATATTGAGAAGAAAAATCTTAAACTTAAAGCCGATGACAATAATGTTGGCCTTTATGCTGATCATAATATGATAAAAACTGTATTGAGGAACCTAATTTCAAATGCAATAAAATTTTCCCGCCAAAACGGTGTAATACAGATCTTCTCAAAATCTACTGAAACCGGTATTGAAATTACGGTTAAAGACTCAGGAGTTGGAATGAGTGAGGATAGGATAGATGAATTCCTTCGTGGGGGCCTTATAAAATCTCAACCCGGAACCTTCAATGAAAAAGGGACAGGCTTCGGTTTGTTGATTTGTAAGGAACTTATAGAAAAAAATAAAGGTCATATCAGAATACATACCATTATGGGCAAAGGAACGGAAATTACAGTTATTTTACCAAAAAACGTATAGCTTGCTGAGCACTATTAAAATTCACTAAACCTTCTACTCAGTGAGACCCTTCTTTGTTCTTTACATAAACTTAATCTACGATCAGAATAGTCTGTTCCTGATGCACTGGTCATTAAAATTTTAATATTATCTGCTTCATCGAATTACCAAACTTTTACATATCAGATAATTTCATTCTTTTCCGGTTTAATAAAGTTATCTGTCCTTACCGACTTTTTATCATGGAGCCAGCCCTTAATTTCTATGTAACCTGCTTGAAAAGTACTAATCATGGTTAAATCAAAATCAACCTTTTAAACTTATATGACTCAATCTGCTGAACATTTTGCTCAATTAATTCACTTTTAGTGGCAAAATCTAGATCGAAATAATGCTTCTATAATAATCCCGATGAGAAATCCTTTTATCCATTGAATGTTTTTTAAAGTCCTATCCATCATTGAAATTGCTTAAGTAGCCGCATTGATTTTTATACTAATTTTCCGAACTCTTTATCTATTTCTTCCTCCTGGAGAAATCCTTTACCAAAAATTGTTTTAATCCAACTATGCTCCTTTGTTAGTGATCCCTTTTCTTTATTCCAGTAAGAGTGCCTTTTTAATGGCTTATTATTCTCACCTTATGACTATTCCTTCTTAATAGCTGCCTGAATTCACATTGCCCTGTTGGATAGATTTATGTATAGGTGTTAATAAAAAGCCTTACGCCAGAACCTGCCACAATCGCAATGCAAATGCGCCAACTTATAGCAAGACTTATGACCGAATCCTGAAAGTCTCCAAGACGATTGCCGATCTTGCCGAATCGGAAAATATCACTGCCGAACATATTTCCGAAGCAATAAACTACAGGAACCTCGATCGGGAGGGATGGGCTGGATGATGCTGTAATTCTATTCGAGAAGAAGGGCTGCAGCACCAATGAGCCCTGCATCGGCCTCTGCTTCGGACCTTACAATGGCAATGGGATCGAAGATCATATCCCTCGCCAGCTCATAAAATTTGCTCCTTATCCTTTCGAGATAATAATCACCAAGATTCATTAACCCGCCGCCAAGGATTATTACAGGCGGATTGAAAACCTGGAATATGTTGTAAACGCCAATCCCGATATAATCGGCACATTCTGTCACAATCGATTTTGAAACCGGGTCATCGATATCGAGCCCCTGTCTTATTATTTTCCCGTCGACCTTCGAAAAATCAAAATCAGCGCCCACGGGAAGTTTTGTCGGAACACCCTTTTCAATCTTGCTTTTAAACCGCTGTGGAAGCGACAGCCCGCATGCTATTCCCATCAGGCATCCCCTGTTTCCGCAGGTACATGTGAACTCGCTGTTGAGATCCACTATTGTATGCCCGAATTCTCCTGCAGTTCCCGTAATTCCGCGAAATACTTTCCCGTTGAGTATTATGCCTGCCCCGATGCCTGTGCTTATCGTAAGAAAGATGAGATCTTCATAACCCCTTCCGGCCCCGAACTTGTATTCACAGAATGCCTGGGCATTAGCATCATTGTCGAGCCTTACAGGTACTGAGAAATTATTTGCTATCGAATCCCGAAGGGGAAAGTTCTTGAATCCCTTAAGGTTCGACGTTGTAATTGTATAGCCATCGCGATACCTTACATGTCCCGGAAATCCTATGCCGATACCCATTAGGTCTTCCTCTTTCATCTTATTCGATTCCAGAAGCTGACTGACAAGTTCTGTTATATATTTCACAATACTGTCTTCGCTCATCGCAGTATGATCATATACTATCTTTTTGTCGATAATCTTCCCTGCAGGGCTGACAAGTCCGGCAGAAAGCTTTGTCCCGCCAAGATCGACTCCGCAAAGTATCTTTTCCATATATTGTTTTTTACAGTGTTTGTTCTGTACGGGCAATGATATCGTCCTGTGTGTCGGGCGAGAGTGTTGTGAAAAATGCTGAATACCCTGCAACCCGCACAATAAGGTCGCGGTAATTCTCAGGATTCTTTTTTGCAGCAAGCAGCGTATCCCTCGATACTATATTGTACTGGACATGCCATCCGTGCAAAACCGCGAAGAATGTGCTTATTATCGAAACAAGCTTCTGCCTGCCGGTCTCCGTTGACAAAGCCGATGGCGCCAGCTTCTGGTTAAGAAGAACTCCTCCGGTTATTTTATCTGTAGGAAGTTTCGACACCGATTTGAATACTGCCGTCGGACCGAGAACGTCAGTCCCGGAAGTAGGGGAACATCCTTCCGCGACAGGAGTGAAAGCCTTCCGGCCATCGGGGGTAGCAGGCACCACTGCTCCTGAAGGCACATTTGCCGATATGCTCGACGTGCCTGCATAATATGCACACCCGACAGGGCCCCTTCCGTATCGTGTCGTATGGTATTGAGGAAGCTCATCGATATAGCATTTGTAAGCTTCGGCAAGCAGGTTGTCGACATAATCGTCATCATTTCCAAATTTCGGGGCATAGTTGAGAATTATCTGCCTTACCTTTTCTCCCTCGGGTCCTTCAAAATTATTTCTCAGATAAGCCATCAGAGCGCTTTTGCCTATCCTTCCTTCTTCGAAAACAAGCTTTTTAATTGCTGCGAGCGAATTGCCGAGGTTGGCGATGCCGACCTGTAGCCCCGAAATGAAATCATAAACCGATCCTCCTTCCTTTATAGTAAGTCCTCGTCCGATACAGTCGTCAACGAATGCAGAACACAGGATATCGGGAACAAGTTCCTCGAGTGCAATATCGGCTGCTTTGTCAATTTCAACAGTGGCCTTTGTATAGAATTTTACCTGGCGTTTCCAGGCGTTCATCATGTCGTCGAAGCCGGCGAATTCTTCAAAATTCCCGGTTCCTGCGCAGAATGTTTTCCCGCTCATTGTATCGAGACCGTTGTTCATTGCTGCAAGGAGGACTCTCATAAAGTTAAGGAAGCTCATCCCGGTGCATCTGTATCCCCATTTCCCCGGAACTGCTATTTCGATGCATCCTATTGCTGAATAATTGTATGCATCATCGTGCGAAACGCCCAGTTTCAGCAATGAGGGGATCACTATCTCATCGTTATTGAAAGCCGGCATCCCGAATCCCTTGGCAATGACATCTATGCATTTGTCGAGGAACTCCCTGCTGATGTTCCTGTGGAACCTCACTGAAAGGTTAGGCTGGGTAAGCCTCATCCTTCCTACAGAATCGAGAATAAGAAAGCTTAACTCATTTACGGCGTCTTTTCCTTCGGGAGTCTGACCTCCGATGGTTACATTCTGGTAAAGAGGTCCGCCTGCCGAAAACCGGGTGTGCGACCACGACCTTATTTTGTTTACCGAAAGTAGTTTGATCCAAAGGCTCTCAAGAAGTTCAAGAGCCTTATCTTCGGTGAGACTTCCGGTATTCAGGTCATTTTTGTAAAACGGATAAAGAAACTGGTCCATCCTTCCGAGTGATACCGAATGGCCGTTGCTTTCGATCTGAAGGACAAGCTGGACAAACCATGTAAGCTGAAGCGCTTCCCGGAAACCCGAAG
Source organism: uncultured Rikenellaceae bacterium (assembly GCA_964633505.1). GTDB lineage: Bacteria > Bacteroidota > Bacteroidia > Bacteroidales > VadinHA17 > LD21. The sequence continues at coordinate 48,439 of CAZWHC010000011.1, forward strand.
GCGGCCCGGAGGCTATGTTTGTACAATGCCTGCCAATCTGGAGAAGCTCTTCCTTTCTTGCCGGATCATTCTCAGTCAAAGCCATATTCTCTGCCAGCGCAGCATATCTCCGTATGAAGTCGGAGAGCGCTATGATGCATATCCCCAGCGATTTGTAGAAATTGAGCTTTCCCTGTGCATCGCCGGCATCCTCATCAATTGTTTTTGCGGCTTCGGTGATTTCGGAAAGGTATCCCGGCAGGCCGGTTTGCATGATCTTCTGATAATTAACTGCAATATGGGCATCACCCGAGGTCAGGTTTCCTTCGGCCCTTATGATGCCTGCTTCGTGAATCTCCCTGTTGAGGGGCGACATCAGCTCATAACCTCTTTCTATAAGCGTTTTTCCTTCCCACCAGGGCAAAAGATCCCTGAGTTCGGCCTTCTGGGATTCAGTAACATGGAATGCGTCGCCCGGACGCCTGTCAAATTCATCAAGTTCTTTCAGTATCCACGATGTTACATATTCAGGAAAGATTGGCGCCGCCCTTTCAGCCGATGACTGGTTGCCGGCAATAAGCTCGCCTTCGCCGATATAGATCGTCATCCTGCTAAGGGTGTTCCTGAGGGCATAGGCACGTTTGAGTATGACAGGTTCGTTTTCGTGTTCCTTATAGGTTTCGGTGTAGATGCGCGCCCTTTCAGTACAGATTGAAGGCCTTGCTGAGAGTATCTTCTCCCTGAGCCCCGAGATACGTCCGGAAAGATGTGATGAAGCGGTTTCTGTTATCATGTCAGTTCAGGATTTTAGCGATAAGGCCTTTCTTTTCTGCATATACGGCAAAGGGAAGTAATTCATGCTTTTCAACATTCCTCCGGTTGCCGAAGATGTATTCCTTCCCGAGCATAGCATATTTTTCTCTTGCCAGGGAATGAAACGGGATGAAATTTATCTCGTTTGCATTTTCGAGGCCGGCGGTAAAATCAATAATCCGCTTAAGTTCAGTCTCCGAAAAATTGAACTCCGGGATAACGGGCACCCTGACAACTATTGTTTTACCACTAAGGTCGAGATTTTTAAAATTGCTGAGCACCAGTTCCAGGCTGCCTCCGGTGAACTGCCGGAATATTGAGGGGTCGGAATGCTTAAGGTCGGCGAGAAAGACGTCGACATATGGAAGACACCTTTCGATATTTTCCCAGGGTACATGGAGCGAAGTCTCAGCCGAAACATGTATTCCTTCAGCTTTTATTTCCGACAGTAATACGGCCAGGACGGGATCCTGGGCAAAGGGTTCGCCCCCTGATATTGTCACCCCTCCTCCGCTTGTGTTGTAGAAGGGGATGTCTTTCCTTATTTCTGACATTATCTCCTCAATACTCATCATTCTGCCAACAACCTGAAGGGCTTTCGAGGGGCAGGCATCCCTGAGGCGGGAAAAACCTGTAATTTGTTCCCTGTCGATACGGAGCATTCCGTCTGACTTAGCAATATATCCTTCGCCTGCCTTTATACAATCGCCGAATGCCTGACATAAACGTTCATCGAACATTATCGATGGAAAGGCATCGATGCTTTCGGGGTTGTTACACCACTGGCAGTGCAGCTGGCATCCTTTGAAAAAAACTGTCGTCCTGACCCCGCTGCCGTCATGAAGTGAATATCTCTGAATATTGAATACCGAAAGCATTACAGGTGCTAAGCCTTATTAAAAATTTACGGGTGCGATCGTGCAGAGCCTGACTCCCTGCAAACAAAGCAGCAGACAATATACTAAAAA
>CAZWHC010000011.1:50298-156406 GCA_964633505.1 uncultured Rikenellaceae bacterium
CGATCGTGCAGAGCCTGACTCCCTGCAAACAAAGCAGCAGACAATATACTAAAAAATCTGCCGTTAGTTAGTCATATTAATTATTATTTACATTGTGCTTTAGTTAGCCTTCTGACCTTATTTTGCATGGATATTATTCGGAGAATTCACGAAAAAATGGCTGAGAAGCAGTTTCTGTTCATATTCCGGGGAGATATAACAGAAAAGAATTCATTGCCGCTGATTACGCTTCTGGAGAATGAGATGAAAGATGATTCGTACGGGATCACCGGCCGGAAGAGGTTATTCATGTTTGTGCTCGAGAGTCTTCAGAATATTGCCAAACATGGAACGAAAGTCAGTCAGGGTATGATGCCTCTTGTTTCATATTCAAGGATCGGAGAGGGATACAGGGTCATAACCGCAAATCTTGTTGACGGAGATCAGGTTGAAAATCTGAGAGGCAGGCTGGAACAGGTTAACAGCCTCGATGTGGCAGGCATAAAAGATCTTTATAAAAAGATACTGATGAATTCCGAATTCAGCGAAAAGGGAGGCGCCGGTCTGGGATTGATTGAAATGGCAGTGAAAACTGGCAACAGGCTCGATTTTGATTTCAGGCCTGCAGACGACGGACATTCTTATTTTATCCTGAGCAAAACAGTCGATTCATCAGGCATGGGGAGTCATAACGGTTCTCCGGTTGCCCCTCTGAGGGGTGATTCGGTGGTTCAGATTGAAAGGATGATGGCTGATAACAATATTTATATGATATGGTCAGGCCACGTAAGCCAGGGTATTGGAGAGGAGGTCCTTTCAATTTCCGAATCGAGGCTTTCGCAGGATGATGTCGATTCGAGCCTGCGCCGGAGGGTATTTAATATTATGGTTGAGATGATCGAGAATGTCTCAAAATACAATGTAGGCAAAGACGATGAAAAGGAATTCGGTATGCCTGTTGTTGCTCTTAAATATGAAAATGACAGATTCATTATAACCACCGCAAACCTGGTGATGAATGAACAAATAGATGAACTCGACAACAAGCTCGATCAGATAAACAGGATGAACAGGCAGGAGCTTAAGAATTTGTTTTATTCATCGTTGTCAAAGCAGTCGATAGAGACCGATAGTACAGGGAACCTTGGCTTTGTTAGCATGGCCAGAAGATCGGGGAGCAAGCTCGATTATAATTTTAACAAAATAAATGATCGCTATTCATATTTTAATCTGACAGTAAAGGCAGCCGAGCATTCAGATTGAGAAATGTTTTGTAAGAGTCAGGTCTTTTCCATCCCATACTGCATAACTGCCTTCCCTCACCCAGTCGCCGAGAAAGATGATACGGGAGCCTTCCTTAAGTGGGTATTCGTATGCAAGATGCCGGTGACCATAAATGAAAAAGTCAATATTTCTGTCAGCAACCAGCATCGACTTTGAATACCGTATGAGATCTTCTTTTTCCTCGCCAAGGAAATCAAGTTTTATACCCTTACCGAGTCTTGAATTCATCGACCATCTATGTCCGATGCTCATTCCTATGAGCGGGTGCATCGATGAATAAAGGACCCTAAGGGGTCGGTTATGAAATATTCCGAGTAGGATTTTATAACCAATATTTTTTGATCCCAGTCCCTCCCCATGGGCCAGATGGAACCTGCGGCCGCCGAAGGTTGTTGTATAAGGCGATTCGTGGATAATCATCCCGCATTCGTCTGAAAGATAATTGCCAACCCACATATCGTGGTTGCCCGTAAAAAAATGAACGGTGATCCCCGAATCGGTTATCGAAGAAATTGCCCCCAGAAATCTTGTGAATCCCCTGGGTACCACAAGTTTATATTCCCACCAGAAGTCGAAGACATCTCCCAGAAGATATATCTCAGATGCTTCAGATGCGGCAAAATCAAGCCATCTGACTATCTTTTTTTCCCTTTCGGCCGGATCTGATCCAGTATTAAGGCCCAGGTGAAAATCGGATGCAAAGAATATTTTACCTGAAGGTCTCAAAATGATTATTACTCGTTGAATAACTGGTTAAGCCTTATCTGAAGCGCCTTCCCGTGAAGGTTTGTTCCCACAATATTCCCCTGCCTGTCGTAAAGGTAGTTGGAAGGAAGTGTCCTTACATTGAATAATATTGCGTTTTTGGGATTTGACGGATCGTCCTCCCTTGTACTTATCCAGGGAAGCTCATCGAATTGTACTTCCCTCCTCCATTTTTGTTCATCCTGGTCGAGATTTATCTGATAAATCTCGAAACCTTTCGACCTGTAAGCCTTATAAATGTCAATAAGCTGAAGGTTTTCGGCTATGCAATCCCTCGATTCGACCGACCAGAAAGTCAGCAAAACGATTTTGCCTTTGAGTGAGGAGAGTGCGATACGTTTTCCGTTTATATCCATAAGATCAGGATCAAGTTTTGTTTCAGGCGATGTGGTTGCCATGTTCCTGACCTGCCTTGAATTCATCTCACCCAGCTCCCTTCTTACATCCTCGGTGAGAGCTTTTACTGTTTTTGATCCCGGATAATATTTCGACAGCGAATCTGAAATGATTTTCATGTACTGAAGGTCGCGGGGATCATAAAGGACATATGCATTTTCGTCGATTCTCTGGTAAAGGGCTTTTATTGAAGCCATTGATGTGGTATTGCTAATAATGAACTCAATATTCTTTTTCCTCAGGTCCCTGACGATGTTGTCAAACAGACTCTCAATTTCAGACTTTCCGGATCCTGCCGGTTCCCCGGCTGCACTTACGTACTCTTTCCTAAGTGAATCGAGTCTGATTTTGGCTGCAGCCAGTCTCATATCGAGCATTCTTACCTTTTCAGAGCCATCCGACCCTGAAACTGTATAACTGCGTGAAAGGTTACGGTCGTTAAACCTTATATTGATTTTTTCTCCGGGTGAGGCAAGAATTGTAATGAAATTCTGGTCGGTGAATCCGATCTGGTAAAAATCAGGCTCAGTGGCTTTAATGCTTCCAAATTTGAACTTCCCGTTCTTTCCTACCTTTGCAGAATCGATAATCACGGGTAAATTTACATTCACCTTTTTCAATAAGAGAGTAAGGCTGTCAGGATTTGCAATGACTCCTGAAATATTGAAAGAGTTTTTGCTCCGGCATCCTGCAAGAATGATCAGAGGCAACAGGAATATCAAAGTTCTTTTCATCATAGGAAATAAATTACCTTTTTTGGTTTTGGATTTTTTATTTGAATAATTCTTCAAGTTTCCGCTGCAATGCATCGCCCCTCAGATTTGAGGCAATTATGCGGCCTTCGCTGTCGAGAAGATAATTGGCAGGTATCGATTCAATCCCGTAAAGGGGAACAACTGATGAGCTCCAGTACTTCAGATCGCTTACATGTATCCATTTGCCGAGTTTGTCGTCCTCTATCCCCTTTACCCATGCTTCCCTTGTTTTGTCGAGCGAAACCTGGTAGATCTGAAAGCCCCTGTTGTGATAAAGAGTATATGCTCTCACAAGATTTGGATTTTCGGCCCTGCAAGGCTGGCACCACGATGCCCAGAAATCAAGCAGAACATAAGAACCTCTTGTTGACGACAGCGTGATTGTATCGCCTTCCGGACCAGGCAAAGCGATCTCGGGGGCTTCCCTCTTCTCCTCCGATCCTGCTGATGCCATTTTCTGGCTGTCGAAATATGCTATCATATCCTTTAGCTGGCTGTGGAGAGTAATCACAGGATCGTATGCAGGGTATTTATTGTATAAGACTGAATCAACTTTTTCGAAATATCCAAGGTCTTTTTCAGGATTCATAATATAAACGCCGGGAGCGAGCTGCGAATAAAGGACAACAAGGGTTGTAAGCGACGGAAGGTTATTATCAATATAATTCTTTGTGAATGTATTCATTTCGGCGAGATAGGCATCGCCGGCATTATCGAGAGAATCAACAAGAAAGGCAAAATCGGACCTTCCAAGGTTTCTGTCGTGTATTTCACTGAGAACCTTAACCTTGTTGATGGTTTTCAGGACAGTCTTATTATAATCGGCCAGTAGTTTGGTGCCTTTTGATCCCATGACAACTGAAGGGTAATTCAGTGAGTCGAAATGTGAAGTCATTTTTATTTTCTCTCCGGGTTCAAGAAGCATTGTCAGAAAGTTATTTTGATTAATTTTGAGCAGGTAAAAAGAAGGGAAATCAATCTTAAGTGTAAACTCAAAACTACCATCTATCGGAACTATGGCAGAATCGACGTTAACAAGTTTGTTTGATTTAAGCTCCTGGATAAAAAGATATTCCCCCGGCCTGGCGCTTTCGAGGATCCCGGTGATTTCAACTGTACGGTTTTTACAGCCTGGCAAGAAGGCTGAAAACAATATTAGTAAAGAAAGATATCTGCACATTTAGTAAAATATTAATTTGCCTGGAACGATTTCTTGAGATGCAAAGTTATTCTTTTTTTAATCCGTCGGAATGGCGGTATTAATTTATAAGATCTCAGGTTGTTGTACCGGAAGTAAGTCAAAACCTGAAAACTTTCTTCCACAGCAGGCTTATAATGTTGGAATGTTCATGAAAAACAATTATCTTAAAAGACTTTTTAATACCTGATTATAAAGTAAAGGACACCTTATGAGTTATATTAAGTTTGATAAAGGGCAGGTGGTAAACCTGGAATATTCCTTAAAAAGGGAGGTACTGCGGACGAACCGCGGCGGATCTTATTCCTGCACAACAATTGTCGGATGCAATACCCGTAAGTACCATGGCCTTCTCGTTTGTCCGGTCGATGCTTTCGGTGGTGAAAGGCATGTCCTGCTCTCATCTCTCGATGTTACTGTTGTAAATAACGACAGGAGCTTCAATACAGGGTTAAGGAAATACAGCGGGGATTATTATAGTCCCAAAGGTCATAAATATATTGAGGAGCTTGAAATGGAAAGCATCCCTTCCAGAATTTACAGGGTGGGAGGAGTAAGGCTCAGGCATGAAAGGCTTCTTGTTCATTATGAAGAACAGTATTTAGCCAGGATAACAATTCTGGAAGCTTCCGAACCCATGAAGCTTCAGTTCCGTCCTTTCCTTGCATTCAGAAATGTTCATGAACTGACACATGCCAATCTGGCGGCCAATACAAAAGTTGACTACATCCAGAACGGGATAAAAACAAAACTTTATGAAGGATTTCCCGAACTGAATATTCAGTTTTCCACCCCTGTCGATTTTGTTCCGGTTCCCGACTGGTATCTCGGCGTTGAATATATTGAAGAGCAGCTCAGAGGATATGATTATTCGGAGGATCTTTTCACTCCGGGGTTTTTTGAAGTCGAGGCAAAAGAAGGAGATGTGATTGTCCTTTCGGCATCAACAAAAGAAGAAAAGCCATCAGGGCTTAAACCAAAATTTACAAAAACAGTCAACGGAAAGATACCACGAAACTGTTTTATAAACTGCCTCAGGAATGCTGCACAGCAGTTCATAGAAAAGCGGCATGGCAAAACGCTGATAGTAGCGGGATATCCATGGTTCGGATCATGGGGAAGGGATACCTTCATTGCCCTGCCCGGGCTGGCTCTTGCACGCGCAAAGGGCAATCTTCAGCTTTACAGGGAAGTTCTCGACACACAGGTTGGAAGGATGAAAGACGGGCTTTTCCCAAATATGGGATCGCTCGACAATGCTGCCTACAACTCTGTTGATGCACCTCTCTGGTTTTTCTGGTCGGTCCAGCAATATCTCCAGAAAGGAGGAACAGATGCATGGGACAGGTACGGCGAAGCCATGAAAGCCGTCATCGATTCGTTCAGGAAAGGTACTGTCTTCAACATACAGATGAGGGAAAACGGACTTATTTATGCAGGAGCTCCGGGTAAATCCCTGACATGGATGGATGCAGTTGTAAACGGAATCCCCGTTACCCAGAGGATGGGATATGATGTCGAAATAAATGCATTATGGTATAATGCTGTCAGCTTTGTCCTCGACCTTGCAAGGCAGGTAAAAGACAGGAAATTCATAAAGGAATACGAAAGTCTTCCCGAACTTATTAAAAATTCCTTCCATGAAGTGTTTTGCGATGTCCAGCACGGGTATCCTGCCGATTATGTCAATGATGAGGAGGGCAGGAATACTTTTGTAAGGCCGAATATGCTTATTGCGGTTTCGCTTCCATACTCGATGCTTACAAAGGAGGAGATGCAGAGGGTGCTTGATGTCGCCGACAAGGAGCTTGTCACTCCTAGGGGACTGAGAACATTATCGCCGGGTAATCCATTATATAAGGGAACTTACCATGGCAACCAGGAAGAACGCGACAAGGCCTACCATAACGGGACTGTGTGGCCATGGCTTTTCGGTCCTTTCTGTGAGGGTTGGCTTAAAGTGTACGGAAAACAGGGCGTACATAAAGTCAGAAAACTTATTTACGGGCTCGAGGAGGTGATGAGTGAGCATGGGGTGAGCACAATTTCAGAAATTTATGACGGTGATCCGCCACACGCTCCAAATGGTGCAATATCGCAGGCCTGGAGCGTCGGGGAGGTACTCAGGATCATCGACCTTCTTGAAAATAACTATGCAAATCTATAAATCAGGTATGATATGCGTGTACTAATGTTCGGTTGGGAATTTCCGCCTCATATCTCGGGAGGGCTGGGCACCGCCAGCTATGGACTCACCAAGGGGATGGCGACACTTGATGATCTTGAGGTAATTTTTGTCGTGCCAAAGGCCTGGGGAGATGAAGATCAGTCGAAGGTCAGGCTCATCGGAGCAAACAAGGTACCCGTAGCTTTTAAGCAGATCCAGTATAAGGGATTCAAAAAGCCCATTGAGCAGATTGAGATATCATCGAAAATAGTCCCCTATACCGACCCGGAACAATATTACAGCAAAATAAATTCGGAATCAACGGGATATAACCTTGTGGTCCAGACAAATAATGAGGGGACAATAGATTTTTCGGGCAGGTATGACGGTTCATTGCTGGATGAGATCTACAAATATTCAGTTGTCGCTTCCGTCATCGCGCAGGAAAATGAGTTTGATATAATACATGCCCACGACTGGCTTGCCTATCCTGCCGGAATAGCTGCAATGGAAGTATCAGGTAAACCACTTGTGATACATGTGCATGCCACTGATTTCGACAGGAGCGGGGGCAATGTGAATCCTGATGTTTACAGGATCGAAAAGATGGGAATGGATGCAGCCTCAAAGATCATTACAGTAAGCAACCTTACAAGAGATATTGTAATAAACAAATATAATATCCATCCCGACAAGGTCGAGACTGTTTATAATGCCGTGGAACCTGTCAAGATATCACACGATGCCGATGTAAACAGGGGATTTGACGACAAGGTGGTTACTTTCCTGGGAAGGATAACCATGCAGAAAGGCCCTGAATATTTCATTGAAGCGGCCAACAAGGTGCTGAAAGCTATGCCCAATGTCCGTTTCGTGATGGCAGGCTCGGGAGATATGATGGAAAGAATGATGCGAAGGGCCGCCTCCCTGAAAATGACCGACAGATTCCATTTCACGGGCTTCCTGAAGGGGAAGGATGTCTTTAATATGCTGAGTTTAAGCGATGTTTATATTATGCCTTCAGTATCAGAACCTTTCGGTATCTCGCCCCTTGAGGCAATGCAATCAAATGTGCCGGTAATAATAAGCAAACAGTCGGGTGTTTCAGAGATCCTTACCCATGCCGTCAAAACTGATTTCTGGGACATTGATGCAATGGCTGATGCTATTTACGGAATACTTAATTATCCGGCCCTTTCGAAGATGTTCATAAAGAACGGAAAAGAGGAAGTGGTAAGGCTGAAATGGGACAATTCAGCACGACACGTACGTGACATATATTATAGAGTGATTTGGCAAAATAAGAACTAATATGAGTTTAACAGGCAAAAAAGCTATATGCTTTTATTTTCAGGTCCACCAGCCTTTCAGGCTAAAACGGTACAGGTTTTTTGATCTTGGTCACGACCACTATTATTATGACGATTTCACGAATGAATCGATCATGCGAAAGGTGTCCGAGAACTGTTATCTCCCGGCTAACGAGATCATATATGACCTGTTAGTCAAAAATAAAGGCAAGTTTAAGGTAACATTTTCACTGACCGGACTGGTAATCAACCAGTTCCGGCTCTATGCCCCTGAAGTCCTGGAATCGTTCAGGAAACTTGCAGCTACGGGAATGGTTGAATTTCTGGCAGAGACCGAATCACATTCGCTTGCATCAATAAAGACAAGAAGCGAATTTGAACAGCAGGTAATTGCACATAAGGCTATGATCAGGGAATACCTTGGCGTCGAACCCTCATCATTCAGGAATACCGAACTTATTTATTCCGACCAGATTGGCTCATGGGTTGCCGACATGGGATTCAAATCCATACTGACGGAGGGAGCCAAGCATGTTCTTGGATGGAAGAGTCCTAACTTCCTGTATTGCAATTCAATCAATCCACGGTTGAAAGTTCTTCTCAGAAATTTTGTCTTAAGCGATGATATCGCTTTCAGATTTTCGAACCGCAACTGGAGCGAATGGCCGCTTACAGCCGATAAATATGCATCATGGATCAATAAGCTTGCACCAAAAAGTGAGCTTATAAATGTTTTTCTCGATTATGAAACCTTCGGGGAACATAACAGAAAGGATACAGGTATCTTTGATTTCCTTCAGCATATGCCCGGAGCTATTCTCAAAAAGACACCTTTTAAGTTCATGACTCCTACGGAGGTTGCTGAAAGCCTTCAGCCGGTTTCCGCGATCAGCATTCCATCGCCTATATCCTGGGCCGATGAGGAACGCGATATTACCGCATGGAACGGTAACGAGCTTCAGTCTTCGGCTCTCGAAAAGCTCTACAGCCTTACAGCCAAAGTCAATATGTGCGAAGATCCCCTGATACGGAAGGACTGGGAATACCTCCAGGCCAGCGATCATTTCTACTATATGGCAACGAAATTCTTTTCCGACGGCGCCGTTCATGCATACTTCAATCCGTATGATACTCCATATGATGCCTTCATGAACTATATGAACGTGCTTAGCGATTTTGAAATGAGACTTAAACGGTTCGTTCCCGACAATGTTGAACAGAATGAGGTTTCTAAGCTAAACGACCTTCTTAAGGAAAAGGAACTGCTTATCGATCAGCTGGCTTCCGAAATCGAAAACCTTAAAAAGAATAACCGCAAGAGAAAACCGGCTTCATCAAAAGCAGGCATCAAGGAAGCTGCATTTGCGGGTAACATGCTGTTAGTCAGTTCTTCCAAAACAAAAACAGCAAAAAGATCCAAGTCACCAAAATCATCAAAATCAACAAAAACACGAAAAAACAAATAAATAGCCTGAAATTCCGTATACTAATATTTGAACCAACATATCCAATACATGAACATTGAACTAGTTTTTGAGACCAGCTGGGAAGTTTGTAATAAAGTCGGAGGGATTCACACTGTCATCTCAACAAAAGCACTGAATTTAGTAAATGAACTTGGCGATAATTATATTCTTATCGGCCCTGATGTGTGGAGGGAGGAAGTTACGAATCCCGAATTCATTCCTGACGAAAACCTTTTTGCTGAATGGAAAATCCTGGCCTCAAATGAGGGACTCAGAGTCAAGACCGGAAGATGGAACATTGCCGGAAAGCCAATTGTTTTTCTCATTGATTTCACACAATATTTCGGCCAGCAGAATGAGATATTTGCCAAATACTGGGAGACATATAAGCTCGACAGCATAACCGGGCAATGGGATTATGTTGAACCTGCCCTCTTTGGTTATGCAGTAGGCAAAGTGATCGAGAGTTTCACATCATTCTACCACGACCGCCAGAACATAGTCGCCCAGTTCCATGAATGGATGACCGGAACAGGAATTCTTTACATTGAGAAATACGTACCGTGGATTGCGACCTCATTTACAACTCATGCCACAGTGCTTGGCCGTTGTATTGCAGGTAACAGCAGGCCGCTTTACGGCAAAATGAAAGACTATAACCCTGTTCAGGTGGCCCGCGAATTCAATGTTGTGGCAAAACAATCGCTCGAGAAACTGTCGGCAATCGAAGCCGATGTTTTTACAACAGTGAGCGGAATAACTTCGAAGGAATGTTCTCTTTTCCTTGGGAAAGATGTTGATATTGTTACACCAAACGGGTTCGAGGATTCATTTGTACCGCCAAAAGAAATATTCGAGGAGAGAAGACAAAACGCAAGGACAAAACTCAGAAAAGTTGCAGAAGCAGTACTTGGCTACGAACTGCCGGATAACTGCATGTTCATTGCCAACAGCGGACGATACGAATTCCGCAACAAAGGAGTCGATATCTTCATTAATTCACTGGGAGAGCTGAACAAGAATGAGCTTCCCCGGCAATGTGTCGCCTTTATTCTCATGCCTGCCTATCACAAGGGACCAAGGCAGGACCTTATTGAATTTCTTTATAATAATGGTCCGGTAAACGGAATTGACAGATACCTTACACATTGTCTTCATTATCCGGAAAGCGATCCGGTATTACATAGCATTAATGCCAACGGGCTCAACAACCAAAAAGATGATATAGTAAAGATCATATTTGTACCGTCATACCTTAACGGTAACGACGGCATATTCAATTTGTCGTATTATGATCTTCTTATTGGTTTCGACCTCTCCGTCTTCCCTTCGTATTATGAACCCTGGGGTTACACTCCGCTTGAGAGCCTGATGTTCTCAATCCCTACTGTCACAACCTCCCTTTCGGGTTTCGGGCTGTGGGTAAAGGAATATTTCAAGGATCCGGGAAACGGGATTGCCATAATTGAAAGAACTGACGACAATGAAACCAGCGTTGTTACCGGGATCAGAAATTTCATGAAGAATTTTGTAGGTCTTTCCGAAGAGGATATAAGACAGGCCAGGATAAAGGCCCATGAAGTTTCGCGAATCGCTATGTGGGATAATCTTGTCAGGTATTATTTTGAGGCTTACGAGATCGCCCTTGAACACAGCAAAGTCAGGCGCGATGAGCCCAGGGAATTTGCACAGCTTGTCGAAGCTCCCGACCTTAAAGTAAGGAAACCTCACCAGATACCTGTATGGAAGGATATATATGTTCAGAGTGATGTACCCGACAGGCTCGGATCATTAAAGGAAATAGCAAACAACCTCTGGTGGTCGTGGCATTCGGAAGCTGAATCACTGTTCAGGAGGATGGACCCGTCGCTCTGGGAGGAAGTTCAGCATAACCCGAAGCTTCTTCTCGAAAAGATAGATTACAAACGACTGCTTGTACTTGAAGATGACGATGAATTTGTAACCGACCTGCAGAGGATATACGGTGAGTTCAGCAAATATCTGGGAAGGCCTGATAACAAAGACTTACCAGCGGTCGCATATTTCAGCATGGAATTTGGCATCCATCCATGCCTTAAAATATATTCCGGTGGTCTCGGGATCCTTGCCGGAGATTATCTAAAGGAAGCAAGCGATTCAAATGTTACAATTTATGGTATCGGACTTCTTTACAGGTTCGGTTATTTCAGGCAGAAGCTCGGACCAAAAGGGGAACAGCTTACCGTTTATGAGGCAGAGGAATTTTCACGCCTTCCTATACTCCCTGTAAAGGACAATGAGGGAAAACACCTGACTGTGAGTGTAGTATGGCCGGGGCGTACTGTCAGGATCCGTATATGGGAGGCAAAGGTGGGAAAGGTATCTCTTTTTCTTCTCGACACCGATTTTGAGGATAATTCACCCGAGGACCGGTCAATAACCCATTATCTGTACGGCGGTGATCATGAAAACCGTCTGAAACAGGAGCTGATACTTGGAATAGGCGGGATAAGGACCATAGTTGCCCTTGGTTTAAAGCCTGACCTTTATCACAGCAATGAAGGTCATTCTGCATTCATAAGTCTTGAACGTCTGAGAAATCTCATTGAAGATCATCATCTTACATTTGATCAGGCCTGTGAAGCCATCAGATCATCGACCCTGTTCACAACACATACTCCCGTTCCGGCCGGACACGATGCTTTTGAGGAGGATCTTCTGAGGAAATACATATCGCACTATCATTCGCGCCTTAATATTTCATGGGATGATATGATGGCCCTGGGCAGATGCCCCGGTGAGGCAGACAGGAAATTCAACATGAGCTATCTTGCCACCCATATGTCGCAGGAGCTGAATGGAGTAAGCAAGCTTCATGGCCAGGTTACCCAGGGACTGTTCAATAAATTATGGCCTGGCTATCTAAAGGAGGAACTGTATATAGGTTATGTAACAAACGGCGTTCATCATCCGACATGGATTGCGCCCGAATGGCAGCAGGTTTACAAGGAGTTAACGGGAACTGTTAATTTCGATCAGACCGACAGGAGCCAGTGGGAAAAACTATACGGTCTCGATGACAGGAGGATTTACGAAGTAAAAACAGGGCTCAAGAAGAAGCTTTTTGCCAATATCAGGAAAAGACTTCAGGGGGATATGATCGAAAAACACGTAAGTCCGCGGACCCTCCTGAATATAAGCACTCATCTCAATGAAAAGGCTCTTACAATCGGATTTGCCCGCAGGTTTGCAACATATAAGAGGGCTTCTCTTCTTTTCAGGGATCTTGACAGGCTGGCAAAGATCGTAAATGATCCCGACAGACCCGTGCAGTTCATTTATGCAGGCAAGGCACATCCGCACGACGGAGGAGGCCAGGATCTTATTAAGCGGGTTTTTGAAATCTCACAGATGCCTATGTTTGCAGGAAAGGTTATCTTCCTTGAAAATTATGATATCGAACTGGCAAAACTGCTCGTTCAGGGAGTTGATATATGGCTGAACACACCCACCAGGCCGCTTGAAGCATCAGGGACAAGCGGTGAAAAAGCTGTGATGAACGGAACACTTCATTTCAGCGTTCTCGACGGATGGTGGGTCGAGGGATATCATGCCTTTGCAGGATGGGCCCTCCCAAAGAAACGGACATTTAACAACCAGGATCTTCAGGATGATGTCGATGCCGAGACTATTTACAATATGCTCGAATACGAAATCACACCTGCTTTCTATTCCTCCAATGAACAAGGGGTGCCTGTTGAATGGATAAGCTATATAAAAAATACAATGGTCAGGGTAGCTCCCGAATTCACTATGAAAAGGATGCTTGATGACTATATCGAAAAATACTACCATAAGCTTTGGGAGAGGAACAAATATCTGATCGCCAACGACTTTGAAAAGGCTAAGGACATAGCGGCCTGGAAGAAGACTATGAGAGACGAATGGGATAATATCGAGGTGCTTAATTATCATTTTGAAACCCCCGATGAAGGTCATTTCCATTCAGGGCATGACTACAAAGCCGAGATAGCACTCGACATAAAGAAAATTCCCAGGGACAATGTAGGGGTTGAATTTGTCTTTACTTTCCTTAACAAACAGGGAGAATATGAATTTGTTGACAGCCAGGAGTTCAAGTTTGTCAGCAGCAAGAACGGCAAATGCCTTTACAGGGCAAACCTCGTACCTGAAAAGGCAGGGACCTTCTTCTACGGGATAAGGATATATCCGAAGCACAAGGATCTTCCCCACAAGCAGGATTTCTACCTTCTGAGGTGGATCGATTAAATATCAATTGCCCGTTTTACCTCTTCTTTTTTTAACACGAGGGCACAACGCGAAGGCAGATATAAATAAAGATAGAAAGGCTGATCAAGTGTCGGCCTTTCTGCTTTTCTTGCCGACATATACAATGTAGTCCTGTTTATCCTGTCGAATCCCCCGAAGACAGGATCATCACTGTCGAGGATTATCCTGAACTTCCCTTTTATGGGTATGCCGTAATCAGTGAATGATCGGGTCGGATGGAAATTGAAGATGAAAAGGAGTTCGCCTCTTGAATATGCAAGCACCTTATCGTAATCATTTTCATATATTCTGTTAACAAACAGGTCATCAAGGATTTTGTAATGATGGTGCAGCCCAACCATGGCATTGTCGAATTTAAGGAGGAATGAATATTTAAGGTCTTCATTCATTGCAAGATGCCATTGCCGCCGGGCATATTTATAGCTCCAGTTGTTTCCCTCCCGCGGAAAATCGATCCATTCGGGATGACCGAATTCGTTTCCCATGAAATTGAGATAACCACCTCCTGCCGTACTGAAAGTTATAAGCCTTATCATTTTGTGAAGGGCAATACCGCGGTCAAGAGCCAAGCTGTGATAGGCTTTATTCATTCCTGTATACATCTCGGCATCTATCATCCGGAATATGAGCGTTTTGTCGCCAACAAGCGCCTGGTCGTGCGACTCGCAGTATGATATAATTCTTTCTTCCGGACGATGCTGAGTAAGTTCATGGAACAGATGGCCAACGTTCCAGTTCTCATCGGGTGTATCCTTCACAAGTTTTATCCAGAGGTCGGGCACGCCCATCGACAACCTGAAATCGAAGCCAAATCCTCCCTTCGACGTGCTGCACGCTATACCGGGCATGCCGCTCATTTCTTCTGCAATTGTCAATGCCTCAGGCCTGAATTCGTGTATCATCCTGTTGGCAAGATATAGGTAAATCAAAGCATCTTCATCCTGCCCGCCGTCAAAATAGTCGCCATAGGTAGTAAAGTTTTTTTCGAGTCCATGATTGAAATATATCATGCTTGTCACACCGTCGAACCTGAAACCGTCGAATTTGTATTCCTCAAGCCAGTACCTGCAGTTTGAAAGAAGGAAATGCAGGACGTTATCCTTGCCATAGTCAAAGCAGAGCGAATCCCAGGCAATATGGTTTCTCCGGTTTCCGGTATGAAAATACTGCCCCGGGCTTCCGTCAAATAATCCAAGGCCTTCAAGAATGTTCTTTACCGAATGTGAATGGACCAGGTCCATGATCACACGGATACCCGCAGAATGGGCCTCATCAATGAGTTCCTTAAGGTCTTCGGGAGCTCCGAAGCGCGATGATGCTGCAAAAAAACTTGAAACATGATATCCGAACGATCCATAGAACGGATGCTCCTGAATTGCCATTAACTGGATCGTATTATAACCCGATTTTATAATCTGGGGAAGGACATTAGCAGTGAATTCGCGGTATGTCCCTGTCTTTTCCTCCGCAGTAGCCATCCCGACATGGGCCTCATATATTACAGGAACTGTTTCTTCGGGCCTGAAATCCTTTACCTTCCATATGTATGGCAAGCCAGTATCCCATACCTGTGCCGAGAAGATTTTTGTAGTTTCATCCTGGTAAAGACGGGTTGCATATGAAGGGATCCGTTCCCCTTTCCCGCCCTTCCAGTGGACAGAGAGCTTATACAGGTCGCCATGCTTAAGACCTTCGTGCGGAAGCCTGATCTCCCAGTCGCCATATTTGTTTATCCTTGTCAGCTGGCAGGCAGGGTTTTCCTTCCATTCGTTGAAAGTACCGGTCAGAAAAATTTCTTCTGCATTAGGGGCCCATTCCCTGAATACCCAGCCGTCATCAGTCATGTGAAGGCCATAGTAAAAATGACCCATCGCAAATTCCTTCAATGTTACGCTTCCCGAAAGCTGGCGCTCCTTTTCAATACATTTGTTTATCCGGGCATCGATTATACTTCTGAAGGGATCCAGCCATGGATCGGACAAATAATAAATGGCTTGATTCATGACAATAATTTAAAGGATAGTCTCATAAAAATACAAAATCTAAATCACCCGGATAGCAGGTTTTCGCAGGCTTTGTTAATTTTGCAGCTCAATGCTATGGATATATGATAATCCATGATGATTACATAAATCTGAAGGATGCCGGTCCGTTTGTGACAATCGGTGTCTTTGACGGCGTTCATCTTGGCCATCAGGCTCTTCTTCACAGGCTGGTATCGGAGGCAAGGGAAAACAATGGAGAATCGGTTGTGATCACTTTTGATACACATCCTAAGCTTGTCATCGATAATGTCAATGAGGGAATTTCATTCCTTACCACAATGGCGGAAAAGATACAGCTGCTTGAAAAATGCATGATTGATCACCTTATTGTTATTAATTTCACAATAGATCTCGGAAATATCGAAGCCGGCGATTTCATAAGAAATGTTCTTGTAGACAGGATAGGAGTAAAACACCTTTTGGTCGGATATAATAATCATTTCGGGAAAGCGAAGGGAGGAGACATATCGAAAATACGCGAATATGCAGCTATTTACGGGTTTACCACCAGTCAGGCGGAAAGTGTTGCCGGACCCGGAGGGATAATCAGTTCGACTGCGATTCGCGAAGCCCTTATTTCAGGCGATCTGGAAAAAGCAAATTCATGGCTGGGATACAGCTACCAGTTGACAGGCAGGGTAATTGAGGGTAAGCAGCTGGGAAGGGCGCTTGGTTTTCCCACGGCAAACATCAAGCCCGGCGAAGATAATAAGCTTATACCTGCAAATGGCGTTTATGCGGTACAGGTTCTTGCTAATAACTTTCTCCGCCGCGGCGTCCTTAGTATTGGCTATAATCCGACAGTCGATCCCGAAAGAAAAGAAAGATCGATTGAGGTAAATATTTTTGATTTTCAAGATGATCTTTACGGTAAAACGGTGACCGTCTTCTTCAGGTACAGGCTACGCGACGAAAAGAAGTTTGAAAATACCGATAAGCTCATAAAACAGATGGCGGCCGACAGGGATGAAGCAATGAGATTACTTGTATGAACAACAGCTTCAGATTATTTGTTTAACTTTGCATCCTGAAAATTAATATACATTGATGATGAACGTAATGACAGTGTCAAAACAATATGCAGTAAAGGATATTTCACTTGCAGCTTTCGGAAGGAAGGAAATAGAGATAGCAGAAAAAGAGATGCCGGGGCTTCTGGCGATAAGAAGAAAATATTCGGCAGAAAAGCCTCTTAAGGGAGCCAGGATAACCGGATCGCTTCATATGACAATACAGACGGCAGTTCTTATAGAGACTCTCGCCGAATTGGGAGCAGATGTAAGGTGGGCAAGCTGTAATATTTTTTCGACACAGGATCATGCCGCCGCCGCAATTGCAGAAAGAGGTATCCCTGTTTTTGCGTGGAAGGGAGAGACTCTTGAGGAATACTGGTGGTGTACTGCACAGGCGCTTTCATTCCCTGAAGGCAAAGGCCCCAACCTTATCGTGGATGACGGAGGCGATGCATCACTTCTTGTGCATCTTGGCTATAAAGCTGAAAAGGACCCGGCTATCCTCAACAAGGTGGCAGGGAACCACGAGGAAGCCGTAATCCTGAAAACACTTAAGGACCTTCTTGCCTCGGAACCTGGAAAATGGCACAGCGCGGTTGCAGAGCTTAAGGGAATATCAGAGGAGACTACCACTGGTGTCCACAGGCTTTATCAGATGATGGAAAACGGTGAACTGCTTGTTCCTGCAATCAATGTAAACGATTCTGTTACAAAATCGAAATTCGACAATCTCTATGGATGCCGCGAATCGCTGGCCGATGGATTAAAAAGGGCGCTTGATGTCATGATCGCCGGAAAAGTCGTTGTAGTGTGCGGTTATGGCGATGTGGGAAAAGGATGCGCAAAATCGATGAGGGCATACGGAGCAAGGGTCATTGTTACCGAGATCGATCCTATATGCGCACTCCAGGCTTCCATGGAAGGCTTTGAAGTAAAAACTGTTGAGGATTCCCTTGATGAAGGCAATATTTACGTAACTGCAACAGGAAACAGGGATATCATCACACTCGACCACATGCTGAAAATGAAAGACCAGGCCATCGTTTGCAATATCGGCCATTTTGACAATGAGATACAGGTCGACAGGCTTAATTCTTCAGAAGGTACCCAAAAGGTTAATATCAAGCCGCAGGTTGACAAATATCTGTTCCCCGACGGTCATGCGATATTCCTTCTGGCCGAAGGACGCCTTGTGAACCTTGGCTGCGCAACAGGACATCCCTCATTTGTGATGAGCAATTCGTTCAGCAACCAGACCCTGGCACAGATAGACCTCTGGAAGAATACATACAAGACCGGAGTTTACAGACTGCCCAAGCATCTCGATGAAGAGGTCGCAAGGCTTCATCTCGACCAGCTTGGAGTAAGGCTGACAAAACTTACTGATGAACAGGCCCAATATATTGGTGTAGACCAGAACGGACCGTTCAAGGCCGATCATTACAGGTATTAGCAGACTGTACGGAGGCAATCGTTATTAATTCCAGACACGGATGAACCTTTCCCCGTCGAAGCTGGTTTTGTAATTCTTAAGTGGAAATTTCCCGGGACCTGAAAGCGGAGTACCGTAGGTGGAAAGCGAATATCTGGTCCCGCATTCGGGGCATACAGCATAAATATTGTCGGCTGTCTTTATTTTCACTGCCGATCCGGTTTCAGAATAATCATACGGGCAGGTCCTGTCGTATGCGTAATAATCGTCGGGTCCGCAAAAAATAATAATCCCGTTACTGCTGTATCCGGCCGACCTGCTACCCCAGTTATTCGTTGATGCATCAACAGTATCCGAAACATTTATTACTGAAAGATTCACGAATTCAGGATCAAGAAGGTCGATTGTGAAATCGACATAAACATCGGGGATGACATCATTGCTAGCTTTCCCGCATGATGCAAGAAAAAGTGAGAAACTGAAAAAAAGGAAAAAAATGACGGGTCCTGAAAATCTGGTCATGTATTTCAGCGTTATTAACATTGACAAAATTAGTATTAGACTTTACAATACTACAATTTTGTGAATTAATTATTAAGCCAGGGGATAATGAAGAATTTTCCGGTAAAGAGGACAGTGATCCTTCTGATATCTTTATTCGTGTTACTTGGTATTTGCGAAGCACAACAATACAAGCGAAGCATAAGGAACCCTGAAAGAAAGCTTTTTGGCAAATCCCTTAACAATAAAACTGTTAAATACAGGGAATCGAGGGAAGTCGTAAGGGCAAAGAAAAAACAGGCTGCAAATCAGAAAAAGCTTGATAAGGAGTATTATGCTTATGTAAAGAAGCAGAAGAAACATAACATCGATATTCAATCGCCCGAAGTCAAAACACGGATGATTGAGAACAGAAAGGAATCGGATCAGAAATTCAGGGAGAAAAAAAAGAACCTGAAGGAAAAATCGCGGAAAACGGGCAGGAAATACAAGTAGTAACTATGTACCTGCAGATAATTACTTGTATTATACCTGTTTTCAGCTCAATTTTTTTTGGAATTATTTAAAGAAATACTATATTTGTTACTGAAGAGTTCCGGATTCTCCGGGATTCTTCTTGTTTTTTAACTGTTGACAGAAATAATGGCAGATGTCATTTACATAACGGAGGAGGGGCTTCAAAAGCTTAAGGAAGAGCTTGATCAGTTAAGACTGGTCGAACGTCCCGCTATTTCAAAACTGATAGCGGAAGCCAGGGATAAGGGCGATCTTTCAGAGAATGCAGAATATTCTGCTGCCAAGGAAGCACAGGGAATGCTTGAGATGAAAATCTCAAAGCTTGAAGATGTCGTTGCCCGTTCACGGATAATCGATGAATCAAAAATTGATACAACGACAGTAAGGATTCTAAACAGGGTAAAGATCAAAAATAAGTCGAACAACACTGTAATGGAATACCAGATAGTGCCGGAAAGTGAAGCCAACTTAAAACTCGCGAAAATAGCCGTTAACTCGCCTATTGCAATGGGGCTTATCGGCAGGAAGGTAGGAGATACTGTTCAGATAAAGGTCCCTTCGGGAGTTATTCCTTTTGAAATCCTTTCAATATCAACACAATAAATTTCAAGGCACAATGGCCACCATCTTTACAAAGATCATTAATGGCGAGATTCCCTGTTACAAGATCGCTGAAAATGACAAGTACTTTGCATTTCTTGATATAAATCCGCTGAAAATCGGACATACCCTTGTTGTTCCAAAAACAGAGAAGGACTATATCTTTGATATGGGCGATGAAGATCTTTCGGGGCTTGTATTGTTTTCAAAAAAAGTCGCAATAGGCATAGAAAAAGCCATACCCTGCGGAAGGATCGGAATCGCAGTTATCGGGCTCGAGGTTCCTCATGTACATATACACCTGGTTCCGATGGACAGGATGGACGACCTGAACTTCCATAATCCCAAAATGAAACTGTCGCAGGAGGAGTTTACAAAAATAGCAAAGAAGATAAGCGAGAAAATAGTGCTTTAATTCCCCTTCTGCTTTTTGGATCAGAATCCCGGCTTTCATATCTTTACAGGAATAATTCAGTTTGCTCGCTGCATGAATTATCTGTATGATCTGTGGGACGACTTCATCAGTCTTCTTTTTCCGCGTATCTGCCATGGCTGCGGAAATCCGTTGATGAGAAATGAATATCTCATTTGCACGGAATGTTATATTCAGATTCCCAGAACAGGTTACCATCTGAAGGCAGATAATCCGGTTGCCCGCCTGTTCTGGGGGAGATGCCTTATTGAAAAGGCTGCTGCATTTTCATTCTATACGAGAGACAGCAGGATACGCCGACTTATTCATCAGCTTAAATATAAGGGGGTTAAGGAGATAGGGCTGGAGTTGGGAAGGATTTACGGCAATGTGCTGAAATCATCAGGATTTTTTAACGATATAGATCTTATCGTTCCTGTTCCTTTGCATCCTTCGAAGAAACGCCAGAGAGGATATAACCAGAGCGACCTTATTTCTGAGGGCCTGTCGGCTGTCTCAGGATTACCTGTTAAGAAAGATATAATTATAAGGAAGACAGGAACCAAAACCCAGACAAAAAAATCGAGGTACGACAGATGGACAAATGTGGACGATGTTTTCAGTGTGACAGACAGGGAAGATATTACAGGCAGCCATATTTTGCTTGTGGATGATGTAATTACAACCGGATCGACACTTGAAGCCTGTGCAAATGAGCTTCTTAAAACCGGGAATGTCAGAGTAAGCGTGGTGGCGCTGGCTTTTTCAGTGATCTAGAATCATCACTGTTTCCTTATCCGTTTCGGATTCTTATTTATGAAGTCTTTCCAGCTGTTGTAATCCTTATCACTTACAGGATTATTGGTCTGGTAGAAATGGCAAAGCGCTGCCGCAAGCCCGTCGGTCGCATCGAGCTTAACCTCTATCTTGCTGAACTTAAGTATACGCATAAGCATTGCAGCCACCTGTTCCTTTGATGCAGCCCCGCGGCCTGTGATCGACATTTTTATTTTCCTGGGAGCATATTCAAAAATTGGGATTGAACGGCTCAGAGCTGCAGATATTGCAGCTCCCTGTGCCCTTCCGAGCTTGAGCATCGATTGTACATTCTTGCCGTAAAATGGCGCTTCAATTGCCAGTTCATCAGGGTGATATTCATCGATTATACCAACAGTCCTGTCGAATATGTACTTCAGTTTTTTATAATGGTCATCATATTTTGTAAGGTCAATCGATCCTATAGTAATAAGTTCAGGCTCCTGACCCCTTACCCTTATTATCCCATACCCGGTAATGCTTGTCCCCGGATCGATGCCAAGGATAATCCTTTCTTTCTGTTTTAATTTCAAATGACAGGATTATATATTATTTTCTGACGATGCCAAGGCCATTCTGTACCCATGAAGGTTTTTCGGAATACTGGGGATGACGGTAGAAATCAGACTTACCCTTCGATGAGAAAGAACCTGTTTCAAGGTATTTAATGGCTTCCTTCAGACATTCTTCATTCCTGCTGGCAAAGTCGTGGGTGATGTCGTCAGATGAAGTTTTTTGAGGAGGGATACCGTCAAAGAATTCTCCTTCATTGTTTTTATTCACCATTTTGAATGTGATGGGCCAGAAGAAATATTTCTCACCCACTTCCCATCCGTTCATACCCATAGGCTTTCCGAGTGTTGTATCGCCAACGGCAACAACGTTCAAATATGGCTTGAGCCCGTTCATCACTGCCTCGCTTGCCGATGCAGTCATTCTTGAGGTTATTACCACAAGCCTGCTGAGACCAAGAGGTGAATTAATTGTTTTAAAAGGATATGACTCATTCCATCTCTGGTTCTTATCATTATATGTAAGGATTGCGAATGTAGATTTTGAGGAAGCCAGGGCATTGCCGGCAATGTAGCTGGCAAGTTCCTGGGCAACATATAGATATCCGCCCGAGTTGTATCTCAGGTCGAGAATGAGATCTGTTACATTACACGATTTAAAGTAGGCAAAAGCTTCTGCAAGTTCCTCTGAGGATGGCTGGATGAATGATTCAAAAACCAGGTGTCCGGTAATTTTTCCGCCGGCAAGATGAAGAGTATCGGCGACTAATACTGAATTGATTGTAAATGAGGTTTTTGTCGACGCGATCGCAGCTTCGGTCCCGTCGGGTTTTATAAATACGAAATTATTTGTCACTCCAGCAGTTGATGCTCCCATTACATTGTTGTACTCGGTGGCATTCCCGCTGAGGATGATCTGTGCAATATCCTTGCCATTGACGGTTTTTACTATCCATCCTCTCCTGACACCGCTGGCATATAACGGAGATTTGGAATATATCATCGCTATCCTGGCTTTATCCGAATCATCGATCCCAATCCTTATGCCATGGCCGACAAATTCACCCTGCATCTCGGCAATGAATTCATTATAATCGGCTACGAAGCTCCATTTGTCAAGTTCTTTATACCTCATTGCTTCAAGAAGCTCGTAGGGATCGGCATAGGTCTCCTTTACCACCGAAGGCATCAGGTTGTACCAGTAATACCACTGTTTCATAAGAAAATAAAGGCTGTCGCGGGCCATTGCATCAGTTATTTCCTTGTCGACGATAACAGGGTCGTTGTCATCTTTTTTACATGACGAAAACAGGGCCAGAAGAATTATGCTTAATGAGATCAGTTTTTTCATATGCATTTGTTTTTTGTGATCAAATTGTTGCCAGACATCCAAATATTTTATCCACAGTTAAATATGATCTGCAAATATAAAAAATTAAACACTTCGTGGTTTCCGGTTCTGGATCATAATACCTGTTATTATCAGCAATAATCCTGCCGGAGTTGTATAAAAAACGGGTTCATGCAAAACAAAATGAACAAGTATCAATGATAAAAATGGCGCCAGGTAGACTAGATTGCTGATTTTATCGGTTGTTGGCGCCAGCTGCAATGCCTTGAGCCACAAGTAAAAGGTGATTCCCATTTCAAACAGACCAATATATACGGCAGGTGCAACGGCAGATATCTTCAGGTTCACCGGCCAGCGCCCGGTTATAAGCAGGGTAAGGATGATATAAAAGGATGCAAACATGAAATTAAGGAACAACTTAACTGATTCTTCTCTTTTATCCTTTACATTCAGGATAAAGTAAAATGCCCAGAACACGGAGCTCCCCGTTGCAAGCAGAACTCCCGTGATATCGGCATGGCCGGGGCTGAAGATATTGCCCTGTGATGAAATGATGTATACCCCGAGGAATGAAATGAGAAGGGCCATAAAACTCTTTTTTTCTATTCTTTGCTTTAATACAGGCACCGACAAAAATACCAGAATGACCGGCCATATCATATTTAACGGCTGGGCAACCTGTGCCGGCAGTATCTGGTAGGCTTTCAGTAATATAAGATAATAGAGGAATGGATTTACAAATCCCAGAAGAGCTGAATGCAACAGGTCGGCAGGGGTGTTTTTTTTAAGAAGCGACAGCTTGTTTTCAACAACTATTATTATGAACAAAGCAATTGCGGATACCACCGATGCTATCGCAAGCATGTGTAATATCTCCATCCTTGCCAGGCATAATTTGAATGCCGTCGGAATTGTTGCCCAGAACAATATGGCCAGAATGCCATAGAAATATGATCTTCCGGTATTATCCATATTTTCAGGCCCGGCCTCCGTATATGATTCAGTCTATAATTTCAAATCCTGTATAGGGAACAAGGGCAGGAGGGATTGTAATCCCCTTTTCCGACTGGTTGTTCTCGAGGAGGGCAGCTACGATCCTTGGCAATGCAAGAGCGCTTCCGTTAAGTGTATGGACAAGCTGGGTCTGTTTCCCGCCTTTCTCCCTGAACCTGCATTTGAGGCGGTTTGCCTGGAATGATTCAAAATTTGAAACAGAGCTTACCTCAAGCCATCTTTTCTGGGCTGCAGACCATACTTCAAAATCGTATGTAAGAGCTGAGGTGAACGACATATCGCCGCCGCAAAGCCTCATAATCCTGTATGGAAGACCAAGTGAGGCGACAAGGCATTCGACGTGTGCCACCATTTCTTCAAGGGCCTTATATGAATTATCGGGATGGGCGATCTGGACAATTTCTACCTTGTCGAACTGATGGAGCCTGTTCAGGCCCCTCACATGGGCGCCCCACGATCCGGCCTCCCTTCTGAAGCAGGGAGTATATGCTATATTTTTCACCGGAAGCTGATCTCCGTTAAGGATGACATCCCTGTAAATATTTGTAACAGGTACTTCAGCTGTAGGTATAAGATAGAAGCCGTCGAGCCCAACATTATACATCTGTCCCTCCTTATCGGGAAGCTGGCCCGTTCCGAAGCCTGAGTCTTCGTTGACCATTATGGGCGGCATCATCTCTGTATAGCCCGCCTTTACTCCTTCGTCGAGGAAAAAGCTTATCAGAGCCCTTTCAAGCTTTGCACCTTTGCCTTTATATACAGGAAACCCTGCACCGGTAAGTTTTATACCAAGTTCGAAATCGATGATGTCGTATTTCTTTATAAGGTCCCAGTGGGGAAGGGCAGTCTCAGGAAGCGCCGGAATGATCCCGCCTTCCCTTACTTTTACATTGCTTTCGGCTCCGAAACCTACGGTAACTGATTCGTGAGGCAGGTTTGGAAGCCTTATTATCTCATTCTTAAGCTCATTTTCAACCGGAGCGATTTTGTCAGTAAGCTGCTTTATCTCTTCCTTGATTGAATATGTTTTTTCACGCGCGGCATCGGCTTCTGCTTTTTTTCCAGCCTTCATCATATTGCCTATCTCCTTTGAGATACGGTTCATTTCAGCCTGAAGCATGTCGGTCTTAAGCTGTATTTCACGCCGTGAAGTATCGAGGGAAAGGATCCTGCCGATTATTTCCTCTGAGTCAAAATTTTTGACCTTCAGCCTTTCAATTACAAAATCCTTTTTTTCGCGAATGAGATTAAGTGTAAGCATATCGTGATATTTAAATAAAAAAGCAGGCCATAAAGCCCGCTGTAAAAATATAAAAACTCCCGGTAATGCTTTTCCTGATGAAAAAGAATTTCCGGGAGCTGATTCGGCTTAAAATTGTCTATTGTTCAGCAACGGGTTTAACTGAAACAAATATCTTGTTGTCTTTTTTCTTTTTGAATTCAATTTCACCGTCGATAAGAGCAAAAAGTGTATGGTCTTTTCCAAGGCCTACATTAAGACCCGGATTATGCCTGGTTCCTCTCTGGCGGACAATAATGTTGCCGGCTTTGGCAGTCTGGCCTCCGAAGAGTTTCACGCCAAGCCTTTTGCTTTCAGAATCACGGCCGTTACGTGAACTGCCTGCCCCTTTCTTGTGTGCCATAATTTTATAGTTTTATATTCCTTATTATTCTATTCTTTCTTTTTTGATGCCTTTTTTGCGGCCGGCTTCTTTTCAGCTGCCTTTTTTCCTTCAGTCTTAACAGTTTTGGCTGCAGTCTCCTCTTTTTTCGAACCTGTCTTCTTTACTGCAGCTTTTTTAACAACAGTTTTCTTTTCTTCTGCAGGTTCTTCAGTTGCAACTGGAGCAGCTTTTACTTTTTCCTTTTTTACAGTCTCTTTGCGTACGATGGAGCCTTTTTCACCAATGCCGATTATTTCAAGCTGAGAAAAGTTCTGGCGGTGACCATTTTTCACTCTGTAGCCTTTTTTCCTTTTCTTCTTGAATACAATCACCTTGTCGCCCCTAACATGATCAAGGACTTTTCCTTCAACAACATAATTTGCCAAAACTGGTTCCCCGACAAGCACCTTGTCGTTGTCTTCCAGAAGCAAAACCCTGTCAAATTCAAGGATTGCATCCTTTTCGGCCTCGAGGCGATGTACAAAGATCTTCTTTCCTTCTTCTACTTTAAACTGCTGTCCTGCAATTTCTACGATTGCGTACATTTATGAATCTTTATTAAGTTACTCCGGGAGGCGCACATTGTATTTTACACGTGACTTAACTGAGCCCCTGTGGATTTAGTTAAATTCGGACTGCAAAGATAATTAAATTCATTTATTTACAAACCATACTGTCAATTTTCAATTCTATTATTTTAAGCGAAACCTGCATTATAAGGTGAACATAAACAAAACAGGCAATGTTATTAAAGGTTAACTGGGCGGTGTGTTAAAAAAAAGAAGATGAGAGGTCTATTACTTACTGCTATTATCTTTATATTTGCCATAGGCCAATGGTTAACATGTATTCTGCTGGTTATTAATTGATTGATATGAAGAGAGTAAAGCTGAAGGTACTTGGGATATCCTACAGTCAGACTCAGTCGGGCGCATATGCACTGATTCTGGTTGAGGAAAATGGAGTAAGAAGAGTACCTATTATAATCGGAGGCTTTGAAGCTCAGGCAATTGTCATTAAGCTTGAAAACCTTGAGCCCCCACGGCCGCTTACTCATGACCTTTTCCGGAACTTTGCCGTCGAATTCAATATCACAATCATCGAAGTTATGATATATAAACTTGAAGAGGGAGTGTTTTATTCGAGGCTGATATGCAATAACGGTGAAAAGGAAATATCAATTGACAGCCGTACATCCGATGCAGTGGCGCTGGCCCTTAGATTTGGCTGCCCGATCTATATAACTGAGGAAATACTCGACAAGGCCGGTATTACTGTAACTCCCTCCGAATCGGAAGCAGAAGCCGAAGAAGACCCGGAATCACTTTTTGAGGCCGGCGCCTCGAAATATGAACCATATTCCGACGAGGATCTTTATAAAATGATCGACGAGGCAGTCAAGACCGAAGATTATGAGCGTGCTGCATCAATAAGGGATGAAATAGAAAAGAGGAAAAAGAGAAAAGCCTGAACACCGGTATACGAACCTGTTTGCTCTTCCTTGTTTTGACAACTAAACCTGAACAATATGAAAAGGAATTTATTATTCGCCCTGCTTTGCCTTTTTCCTGCAGTTAATTCAGCTGCAAAGGATTACAAGGTAATCTCTCCCGACGGGAAAATCACTGTAACTGTTTCAGTCGCATCAGAACTGACATGGTCGGCCACTTACAATAATATTGCGACAATCACTTCGGCCAATGCCGCGATTATAATGAACGACGGCAGGACTTTCGGAAAAAATGAGATCGTAAAAAAAGCAGTAGCAGGTAAATCGGATAATATGATTGAACCGGCTGTGGCTTATAAAAGATCGGTAATCGAAGACAAATACAACAGCCTGCTTCTTACATTCAGGTCGGGAGCTGCGTTACAGTTCAGGGCATATAATGATGGCGTCGCTTACCGTTTTGAGACATCTCTGAAGAACGACCTCATAATAAAGGATGAGGTAGCCGGCTTCAGCCTCCCGTCCGGTTCTACAGCCTGGTATCCCCTTGAGGAAAGTTTTATGTCGCATAATGAAAGGATCTTTACTTTTTCCTCGCTCGATACAATAAGCGACAAACATCTCGCAAGCCTTCCGGTACTCTTTAAAACCGACAGCGGGATTAATGTTCTTGTATCCGAATCGGATGTCGAGGACTATCCGGGCCTGTGGCTCAGGGGTGCAGGCTCAGGCAGGCTCAGGGGCGTCCATCCCGGATATCCTGAAACAGAGAAGCTTACCAGGGACAGGGATCTTTTTGTAACAAAAACCCTCGATTATGTGGCCTCGACAAAGGGAACAAGAACATTTCCATGGAGAGTATTCGTAATAACCGACAATGACGGGAAGCTTGTTGAAAACGACCTTGTATACAGGCTGGGATCGCCAAACAGACTTCCCGATACAAAATGGATCAAACCCGGAAAGGTTGCATGGGACTGGTGGAATGCATGCAATATATATGGTGTTGATTTCAGGGCAGGCATAAACAATGAAACATATAAATATTATATTGATTTTGCCTCGCGCAATGGTTTGGAATATATAATTCTTGATGAAGGCTGGTATAAGACAGGTACCGTCCTTGAGTCAATACCCGAAATTGATATTCCGGAATTATGCAGATATGCTGAAAGCAAAAATGTGGGAGTGATACTCTGGGTGGTCTGGAAAACCTTCCAGGATAAAATGAATGATGCTGTTGCCCTTTATGAAAAATGGGGGGTAAAGGGTGTAAAGGTCGATTTCATGCAGAGGGACGACCAGAAGATGGTGAACTTCTATCATGAAGCTGCCCGAAAGACTGCCGAGCATCATTTGCTTATCGATTTCCACGGTTCGTACAAACCCGACGGATTAAACCGGACCTATCCGAATGCCCTGACGCGTGAAGGAGTCAGGGGAATGGAAAATGACAAGTGGGAAAGGACCATTACCCCCGAACATGACGTTACACTTCCTTTTACCCGTATGGTTGCAGGTCCGATGGATTATACACCAGGGGCCATGGTCAATATGGACAGGGACAATTTCAATCCCCAGTTTACACGTCCCTCAAGCCAGGGTACAAGGGTACATCAGATGTCGATGTATGTTATTTATGAAAGTCCGCTGCAGATGCTATCCGATTCACCTTCAAACTATATGAAGGAACAGGAATGTACTGATTTCATCGCAAAAGTTCCTGTGGTGTGGGACGATATTAAAGTTCTGGCAGCTAAAACAGGCGATTACCTTCTCCTTGCCCGGAGAACAGGCAGGGAGTGGTATGTAGGCGCGATGACTGACTGGAACGCCCGCGACCTTGAACTTGACCTTTCGTTCCTTCCTGCAGGCGAATATGGTATGGAGATCTTCCATGATGGAGTCAATGCCGACCGCCATGCACAGGATTACAAACGTGTCAAAACCAATATCAGATCGGGCGATAAAATGACAATACATCTGGCCCCCGGAGGAGGCTGGGTTGCCAGATTATCACCACGATGAAATAAATATTAAGCCGGCAACAGCCCTATGAAACAGTATTTGGATCTCCTTGATCATGTTTTAAAAAACGGAAGTAATAAATCTGACCGCACCGGTACAGGGACAATAAGTGTATTCGGATATCAGATGAGATTTGACCTCAGCCGGGGCTTCCCCCTGATGACTACCAAAAAGCTGCATCTTAAATCGATTATTCATGAGCTGCTCTGGTTCATTTCGGGAAACACAAACATAAAATATCTTACAGATAACGGCG
Organism: uncultured Rikenellaceae bacterium; assembly: GCA_964633505.1. GTDB lineage: Bacteria > Bacteroidota > Bacteroidia > Bacteroidales > VadinHA17 > LD21. The sequence goes on from CAZWHC010000011.1 coordinate 79,519, forward strand.
TGAGGATCTGGAACGAATGGGCCGACAAAGATGGCAACCTCGGTCCCGTGTATGGTTATCAATGGCGTTCATGGCCTTCATCTGACGGAGTGAAGATCGATCAGCTTCAGAATGTAATCGAATCGATAAAGCGATCACCCGATTCACGCCGGCATATTGTAAGCGCATGGAATGTCGGTGAGCTTGAGAAAATGGCCCTGCCTCCATGCCATATTCTTTTTCAATTCTATGTCGCCGATGGTAAACTCTCGTGTCAGCTATATCAGCGTAGCTGCGATATTTTTATAGGCATCCCGTTCAATATTGCTTCCTATGCACTTCTTACTCTTATGGTTGCACAGGTTACCGGCTATAAGCCCGGAGAGTTCATTCATACCCTGGGCGATGCACATATTTACCTCAATCATATCGACCAGGTTAAGATTCAGCTGACACGGCAGCCTTATGACCTTCCGCAAATGGCTCTTAACCCCTCAGTAACTGATATAACCAGTTTCAGATATGAGGATTTCACATTGTCAGATTATATTGCCCATCCGCACATCAGGGGAGAAATTTCAGTTTAATTACCGAAGATGATATCAATAATTGTTGCAGTATCGGACGACTGGGGGATAGGAAAGAATAATGAGCTGCTATGGCATATCCCGGAAGATCTCAGAAGATTTAAAAGGCTTACCCTTGGCAAATGCATTATTATGGGTAAGAAGACATGGGAATCACTTCCGAAAAGACCCTTGCCCGGAAGGAAGAATGTAGTGCTTACAGATGTTCCTGATGAATGTATCGACTGTTCGGTGACAGCCTATTCGATCGATGATGCCCTGGGCAAGTGCGATGCGAGCGGGGAGGTCTTTGTCATCGGCGGAGGAAGCGTATACAGGCAGTTCATGCGTATTGCCGACCGTCTATATATTACTCATGTTCACCGCCGGGCGCCTGCAGATGTTTATTTCCCGAAGATAGACAAGCGGAGCTGGAAGATATTGGAGAAGGAAGATTATTCACAGAACAGTGATAATCCGGTGCCATATACGTATGTTGTATATGAACGGAAACGTAAAAGAAAAGTAGTAAGGTAATTATTTATGATGCTTTGAGCACCTGCAAGTCGATTCTCTCGAGCTTGCTGCTTGCATAATCGGTTGTGATGGTCAGTTCTCCCGCTCCGGTCGATGGCGAATCGAACATGGCATCAAGCATTATTGCCTCACATATCGATCTTAATCCGCGCGCTCCCAGCTTGAATTCAACTGCCTTATCAACAATAAAATCCAGAACCCCCTCGCTGAATGTAAGTTCTATATTGTCCATCTTGAAGAGCTTGATATACTGCTTGATTATTGCATTTTTGGGTTCAGTGAGTATATCCCTGAGGGCTTTCCTGTCGAGAGGATTAAGGTGACTGAGGACGGGCAGCCTTCCGACTATTTCAGGTATCATTCCGTATGCCCTGAGATCCTGTGGTGCAATATATTGAAGAAGATTGTTCCTGTCGATCATCTCCCTCTTTTTTGAGGCTCCGTAACCGACGACCTGTGTATTGAGCCTCTGGGCGATCTTCCTCTGGATTCCTTCGAAGGCTCCTCCGCAGATGAAAAGAATGTTTTTTGTGTCGACAGGTATCATCTTCTGCTCGGGATGCTTCCTTCCGCCCTGGGGCGGCACATTGACAATTGATCCTTCGAGCAGCTTCAGAAGGCCCTGCTGAACTCCTTCACCCGATACATCCCTGGTAATTGAGGGGTTATCGCCTTTTCTGGCAATTTTGTCGATCTCATCAATAAATACAATTCCCTTTTCAGCTGCCTTTACATCATAATTGGCATTCTGGAGAAGACGTGTAAGGAGGCTCTCTATATCCTCGCCGACATATCCTGCCTCGGTAAGGACTGTGGCATCAACAATTGTAAAGGGTACATGGAGCATCCTTGCAACAGTCCTTGCAAGAAGCGTTTTTCCGGTGCCGGTCTCCCCAACCAGGATTATATTTGATTTTTCAATATCAATATCATCCGGATCAGGCTTTTGCATAAGCCTTTTGTAATGGTTGTAGACAGCAACGGAAATGATTTTTTTAGCCTGGTCCTGACCAATTACATACTGGTCAAGAAAATGCTTTATTTCTGAAGGCTTAAGGAGATTGATTGTATCGAATGAAATGTTCTTTTTTGAGCCGAGTTCCTCGTTCATGATGCTGTAGGCCTGCTCGATGCAATGATCGCAGATATGTCCCTCAAGGCCTGCGATAAGCATGCTGACCTCCTTCTTGGTACGGCCGCAAAATGAACATTTATCCATTATTACTATTTTTCAGATTTCTGCAGAATCTCATCTATCATTCCGTAATCAACTGCTTCCTGGGAAGTCATCCAGTGGTCACGGTCAGAATCCTTTTCAACCTTTTCAAGCGGATTTCCTGTATGGAAAGCTATTATCTGGTAAAGCTCAGTTTTCAGTTTCAGTATCTCACGGGCCTGAATTTCAATGTCGGAAGCCTGTCCTTCAAATCCTCCCATGGGCTGATGGATCATGATCCTCGAATGCTTAAGCGCCGAACGCTTGCCTTTTTTCCCTGCAGTAAGCAAAACCGCTCCCATCGATGCGGCCATACCGGTACAGATAGTGGCAATGTCGGATGAGATGTACTGCATAGTGTCGTAAATACCCAAACCTGCACTTACAGATCCGCCCGGGGTGTTGAAATATATCTGTATGTCTTTACCGGGATCCGATGAATCGAGGTAGAGAAGCTGAGCCTGTACTATGTTTGCTACATAATCGTCGATAGGCAGTCCAAGGAATATTATACGATCCATCATCAGCCTCGAAAAGACATCCATCGAGGCTACGTTCAACTGTCTTTCCTCAATTATTGTCGGGGAAATATAGCTGCTGGTTATTGTACTGTATTTGTGCAGGGAGAGACTGCTTATTCCGCGATTGCTCCTTGCATATTTTCCGAAGTCATCTATTTTACTCATAGTGAAATTCTTAAGATTAAACTGCAAAGGTACAAAAATATTGTAATAGAAAGGTCTGTAAGACTAAACAGCTATTCGAACAGTTTGTTGAACTCTTCGAGAGTGACTTTCTTGTTTTCAAGCTTTACCATTCCCTTAAGGATCTCTGTCACTTTTTCCTCGAGTATCTTGTCGGCGATTCTTTTTGCGTCTTCCTCCCGTTTCAGTGTCTCTTTTGCATAGCTTGTGACCTGTTCATCAGTTGCATAGAAGAGTCCATATTGCCTGAACTGCATACGGGTAATGTTTTCGGCCTCCTTCAACAGCTCTTCTTCAGTAATTTTCAGCTCACTGGCCCTGGCAATCTTGTTCCTGATAAGCTGCCATTTAAGATCCTTCCTGAAAGTATCGAATTCTTTCTCAATCTGTTCTTCAGTGGTTTTTTCGTTTACCCGGAGAAGCCATCTTTTAAGGAATTCCTCCGGCAGGCTGAATTCGGTTTTTTCGGTAGCAGCGGCCTTCAGGTCGATCGAAAGTTTATAATCGCTCTCATTTTTAAGGTTGGCAGAGATCTCATCATTGATTTTATTCCTGAATTCCTCTTCGGAATTCACTACTCCCTCCCCATATATCCTGTCGAACAGTTCCTGGTTGATTTCGGCGGGAGTGAACCTTGATATCTCGGTGATCGTGAACCTGAAATCTCCATTGACATCGGCAACCTCATCCTTTTGTTTTTTAAGGAGGCCAGCTATTTCATAATCATTAGGGAAGGCTTTTCTCAGGTCAAAATCAATTGAATCATTGACAGCCTTTCCTGTAAACTGCTTCTTTATCTTCTTTTCTTTAATTATATCTATTGAAAGGGTTGTATCATCGGCCGACAGACCTCCTTCAACAGGATTTCCTTCAGCATCAAGGTTTTCAATTCTTCCTTTCAGCATATCCTTTTCCTCTGATGTCTCTGCCTTGATAAATGTTCCGTAGCGGCGCGTATAATTATCGAGATAGTCGTTTTTCATCTTCTCATCAGCCTCTATCTCATAGTAACTTACCTTGTTCTTGTGTGAAAGCTTTACTTCGAATTCGGGTGCGAGGCCTAGATCGAATGAAAATGTGAACGATTCCTGTGTGTCGAAATCAATATTCTCATGCTCATCAGCTTTTGCCAATGGATCCCCGAGAATCTCAACTTTTTCATCAGTAAGATATTTCTGGATGCTTTCACCTACAAGCTTATTGATCTCCTCGATCTGAACAGCCTTGCCATACATCTTTTTTATTAGTCCGAAAGGTACCATTCCCGGACGGAAGCCTTTAATATTTGCCTTTTTGCGGTAGTCCCTAAGTACTTTCTCAACATTTCCCTCGTAATCAGCTTTTTCAACCTGTACCCTGAGTACAGCATTCAGATCATCAATGTTTTCCCTGGTAATATTCATTTTATTGTTATTGAGTATTTGAAAATACCGCCAATACTCTGATTAAAAGGCTGGTAAAGGCGGTAAAAATTCTGGTGCGGATGAAGGGACTCGAACCCCCACGTCATTAAGACACAAGATCCTAAGTCTTGCTCGGCTACCAATTACGACACATCCGCGGAAAATCCCCGCAAAAGTATAGAAAATAATTATTATTACAAAGAGATGAAATTACCTGCGCAGCTCAAAGTTCTTGCCAAGATATACTTTTCTTACATGTTCATCTTCAGCAAGTTGCGTCGAAGTGCCAGACATAAGTATCCTTCCTTCATAAAGCAGGTATGCACGGTCGGTTATTGCAAGGGTTTCGTGAACGTTGTGGTCGGTAATAATAATTCCAATGTTTTTGACCTTCAGTTTCGACACAATATCCTGTATATCTTCCACTGCAATGGGGTCGACTCCGGCAAAAGGTTCATCGAGGAGTATGAACCGGGGTTTAAGAGCCAGGGCCCGGGCAATCTCGGTCCTTCTCCTTTCGCCGCCTGAAAGCTGAATCCCCATGCTTTTTCTGATCTTATGCAGTCCGAATTCAGAAAGCAGGCTTTCGAGCCGTTCAGCCTGTTCAGCCTTTGGTAATCCCGACATCTCGAGGACTGCCCTGATATTATCTTCAACGGAAAGATTCCTGAAAACAGATGCCTCCTGGGCAAGATAACCTATTCCCCTCCGGGCCCGCATATAGACAGGCATTGAGGTTATATCCTCATCATCGAGGAAGATCCTTCCTTCCCTCGGTCTGATAAGACCGACTATCATATAAAACGAAGTTGTTTTACCTGCGCCGTTAGGTCCGAGCAATCCGACGATCTCACCCTGTTCAACCTGAATTGAAACATGGTCGACGACTGTCCTGGTCCGGTATTTCTTTACAAGGTTCTCAGTATATAGTTTCATCCGGTAGGCTCTTTATGCATTTTCTGTTTTGACCGATGAGTCATCACTCATGAATGCGTCGTGTTCTTTGGCTTTTTTCCTGATTACCCCGGCGGAAATAAAGATACTTACTTCATATAGAATAAGAAGCGGTATTGCGACAAGGGTCTGTGAAAATATATCGGGAGGCGTAATGATGGCAGCAAGAATGAAAATTACGACGATCGAGTGCTTTCTGTATTTTCTCATGAAAGCAGGTGTTAAAATACCGATCTTGGTAAGAAAATACGCAACAATCGGCAGCTCGAATACAACTCCCGTTGCCAGACAGATTGATGTCATAGTACCAATGAACGACCTGACATTTATCTGGTTGACAACGCTTTCGCTGATCTGATAGGTGTTCAGGAAATGTATTGAAAGAGGTGCAAGCAGGAAATATCCAAACAGAACGCCAATGAAAAAAAGCATGGATGAGGCAAGAACAGCGCCCCTTGCATGTTTTGCTTCATTGGAATGGAGAGCAGGCTTGAAAAACAGCCAGAATTCCCGTATTACAAAGGGAAAAGCAAGGATAAGACCTGCCACAAGCGCCACTGTTATATGAGTTGTGATCTGCCCGGCCATTTTGATGCTGATAAGGTTCGGAGGTTTTGTATTTATGCACAATATATCAGGATTCTTAATGAAACTGAATTTATCCGCAAGGTAATGACCAAACTCGCAAAACATCCTGTTTGATATAAAAGTAGGTTCTTTCGGCGCCAGAACCACCTTGTCAAAAAGAATATTTTTAAAGACAAATGCAATGATCATCATGACCACGATTGCAATTATGGATCTTATTATATGCCATCTGAGCTCTTCAAGATGTTCAAGGAAAGACATCTCCCCCTCTTTACCCTTTCCTTTTTTATTAGTTACAGCCATATTTCCTTCGGATAATTGTCTTAAAATTCAGCCTGTAAAGATTATAAATCTTATTTTGCAAAACAACAATTCTTTATGTAACAGATAAATCTTCAGGGAAAATAATTTCACGGAGTATTTTCAAAACAGTATACTCCGTGTTTATCCCGAAAGCTTTCGGGACTGTGTTACGCAGTGGTTAAGAAAAAAGATTTAACCACGGAGTTTCACGGAGTATTTTCAAAACAGTATACTCCGTGTTTATCCCGAAAGCTTTCGGGACTGTGTTACGCAGTGGTTAAGAAAAAAGATTTAACCACGGAGTTTCACGGAGTATTTTCAAAACAGTATACTCCGTGTTTATCCCGAAAGCTTTCGGGACAGTGTTACGCAGTGGTTAAGAAAAAAGATTTAACCACGGTGTGACACTGAGTTAAGAAAAAAGATTTAACCACGGAGTTACCCTGTGTTTAAGAAAAAATTTTAAAACGGAGCACAGAATATCCAGAGAAGCACAAAGAAAAAAACCGTGATGCGAACCATCCTTTCCGCCAGGAGGAAATAAGAAAGGGGTAAAAATAAAAGTATGTCTGAGAGGAAATTTCCTTTCATTTTGGTCTCTGAGATTTTTTATAACTGATGGCATTCATTTTTTTAAGGTTAAAAAAAATTAAAATGGGATTTGAATCATAAATTTTTTAACTTTATATAAACTACAGGCCGCAAACATTTGAATAATTAACAGGAGCGGAGGAAAATGATGAATGATGCAACAATACATGATTATCTAAAAAAGTATTTTGGGTTCGATACTTTCAAGGGTAATCAGGAAAATATTATAAAGAATGTCCTGGGGGGAAATGATACATTTGTACTTATGCCGACAGGAGGAGGGAAATCGCTGTGCTATCAGCTTCCGGCCGTAATGACGGCCGGCACTGCCATAGTGATCTCTCCGCTTATTGCCCTGATGAAAAATCAGGTCGACGCCATGAGAAATTTCAGCACAGACGATGACGTCGCCCACTTCCTGAATTCATCACTCACAAAAACTGAAACCGCAAGGGTAAAGAAAGACGTTCTCTCAGGGAAGGCAAAATTGCTGTATGTCGCCCCCGAATCGCTTACAAAAGAAGATAACATTGAATTCCTCAAGAATATCGAAATATCATTTTATGCCGTCGATGAGGCGCACTGCATATCTGAATGGGGCCATGACTTCAGGCCTGAATACAGGCGCATACGTCCGATAATCGACACAATAGGGCGTTCACCGATAATTGCACTTACAGCCACTGCAACTCCCAAGGTACAGCATGATATTCAGAAAAACCTTGGAATACTCGACGCGGAAGTATTCAAATCATCCTTTAATCGTCCCAACCTTTATTATGAGGTTAAGTCGAAACAGGATGTCACGAAGGAAATTATTAAGTATATAAAGAACAATCCCGGCAAATCGGGGATAATCTATTGCCTCAGCAGGAAAAAGGTTGAAGAAATGGCTGAGACACTTAAGGTAAACGGCATAAAGGCTCTTCCTTACCATGCAGGAATGGATTCGGCTACACGGACGGCCAACCAGGATAAGTTCCTGATGGAAGAGGCTGACATTATTGTTGCAACGATTGCATTCGGAATGGGTATCGACAAGCCTGACGTCAGGTTCGTTATCCATTACGACATACCAAAAAGTCTCGAGGGATATTACCAGGAGACAGGCAGGGCAGGCCGCGACGGCGGAGAGGGAAACTGTATTGCATATTACAGCTACAACGATATCCTCAAACTCGAGAAGTTCATGCAGGGGAAACCCATAGCCGAGCAGGAGATAGGAAAGCAGCTTCTGCTTGAAACGGTTTCATATGCCGAGTCGTCGGTGTGCCGGAGAAAGCTTCTCCTTCATTATTTCGGCGAAGAATATCCGAAGGAAAACTGTGAGGCATGCGACAACTGTCTGCATCCAAAATCGCAATTCGAAGGGAGCGAGGCTGTTGTAAATGCCCTCGAAACAATACTCGCGGTTAAAGAAAAATTCAAAGCCGACCATGTTGCAAATATCCTGGCCGGGAAGGTTACCTCAGCAATAAAGTCGTACAAACACCATAAACTCGAATATTTCGGAATAGGAGAGGATAAAGACGAGAAGTTCTGGAATATGGTTATCCGTCAGGCGCTCATAGCAAAGCTTCTTGTAAAGGACATTGAGAATTACGGTTTGCTGAAGCTGACACAAAAAGGACTCGATTTCCTTGAAAAGCCGACATCCTTCATGCTTGCCGAAGATCACGATTATGCCGACACAGCCGACGAGGAGAATGCTTTCGGTGCACGGACTGCCGCCGTCGACGAGGAGCTTTTCAGTATCCTGAAAGATCTGCGCAAGAAAATATCCAAGCTTAAGGATGTCCCCCCATTTGTAATTTTCCAGGATCCCTCGCTCGAGGATATGGCCATACAATACCCGGTTACACTCGACGAGCTTCAGAATATCTCAGGTGTAGGCGCCGGAAAAGCCCAGAGGTACGGCAAGGAATTCATTGAGATAATAAAGAAATATGTTGAGGAAAAAGAGATAATACGGCCTCTCGATATGGTCGTTAAATCGGTTGTGAACAAGTCAGGCATAAAGGTATATATTATCCAGAGCATCGATATGAAACGGCCGCTTGAAGACATCGCCGAAGCCAAAGGCCTTGAAATGAATGAACTTGTTTCGGAAATTGAGGCGATCGTTAACTCAGGGACCAGGATCAATCTCGACTATTATATTAATATGGTGATGGATGAGGAACGCCAGCACGATATTTTTTCATATTTCAGGGAAGAAGCTGAATCCGACTCGCTCGAAGAGGCTATTGCGGAACTTGGCAATGAATTCGAGGAAGAGGAAATTCGTCTTATGAGGATCAAATTCCTCTCGGAAATGGGCAACTAAAAATGAGTTGTCCGTTTCATGATAAGAGAATATACTACAACTGCAAAAACATAAAAAGGATAAATAAGCTGTGACGGCAGAAACCAGAGCAACAGGTTTCTTCTGCCATAACGCGCTGCAGTATTTCTCAGAATAAGAAAATCCGGCACCGATTTTATAAGAACAAAAACGGCAAAAATCAGAAGGATTGAAGGGGAAAAGATCCCGGCTGCAAGGATTGCAATCTGGGCTAAAATTGTAACAAATGTTACAATTGCAAGAACTATTGCAGATTTATCGCTGTAATGCCCGGTTTTCGAAATCCACCTTGCCCTCTGTCGTAGAAGGGATGCTGGCGAACCGGACAACTTCGTCGTTACTGTTGCAGCAGCCGATTCTATCCACTTAATACTTTTCCTGCTTTGCTTTTTCAGACTCTGAAGAAGGAAAATGTCATCTCCTGATGCCAGCTCATAATGCAGCCCGTCAGAATGGTCAAGAAAAGCTTCTTTTGTGAACGCAAGTCCGGCCCCGTTGCACATTACAGGGTCGCCGAGCATCGCTGATCCTGCTGTAACTCCCTGCAGACTGAGGAACTCTAGCTCCTGGAATTTTTCAAAAAAACCTTTGCCGCGTTCAGGCATTACCGGGCAGATTATCATTGCCGTACCTGATTCACTGAAGAATGATGATATTGTTTCAAGAAAGGTATTGGATATCCTGCAGTCGGCATCAATTGTAATTATCAGTTCTCCTGCCGAGGCTTCAACCCCGGTACGTATGGCGCTTTTCTTTCCCTTTCCGGTATTACTGATCACCCTTGCCCTGTTTATGCCTGTGAACTGCGATGCAGTTTGAAATGTGGAATCAGTTGAATTGTCGTCGACGACAAAAAGTTCAAAAAGGCTATTGTTAAGTGTTTGCCGCGAAATATCGGCAAGGAGGGAAGGCAGGTTTTTTTCTTCGTTCCTGCATGGAATAATAACTGTAAGAAATGCTGTGCCGTGTTTTTCACTATGGAACTGCTTTATTGTCAGCAGTCCCCTGTAAATCCTCAGGAGCAGGACGAAATATGGAAAAAGAAGAGCTAAAAGCAGCCAGGACATTTGTTATTTTCCGACTTTAAAATTTATTCTGATTCTTCCTTTATCAGTTATTTATACTGATCCCAGCTTTTAATTGCCAGGTCGTCTTCGCTCATTCTGCAGAAAGCAAGTATGAATGCGCTGGCCAGACGTGCATTTGTCAGAAGCGGTACGTTGAAATCGACTGCGCTTCGCCTTATCGAATAATCATTGTTAAGCTCCGATGTGGAAAGGTCTTTAGGGATGTTTACCACCAGATCGACCTCGCGGGTCCTAATGAGATCAATTGTATTTGGCGATTTATCCTCATCGGGCCAGTATGCAACATGTGCCTCGACGCCTGCATTTTGAAGGAACTGCCAGGTACCTCTGGTCGCATACAGTTTGTGCCCTTTTTCGCGTAGCGCCCTGGCGCTGTTAAGAAGCTCAACTTTTGAGCGGGCCGGGCCTGTCGACAGGAGGATGCTTTTCTTTGGCACCCTGTAACCAACAGAGAACATGGCTTTTAAAATAGCTTCATAGAAACCTTCGCCGATACAGCCTACTTCACCTGTCGACGACATGTCGACACCAAGAACAGGATCAGCCTTTGCAAGTCGTGAGAAGCTGAACTGAGGAGCTTTTACACCTACATAATCAAGTTCAAACACCGATTTATGAGGCTTTTCAACAGGTATGTCGAGCATCAGGAGCGTGGCAAGTTCGATGAGATTTGTCTTCAGGACTTTTGAAACGAACGGCATGCTACGGCTTGCCCTGAGGTTGCATTCTATAACCTTTATGTCGTTGTCCTTGGCAAGAAACTGTATGTTGAACGGACCAGTAATATTCAGCTCCTTTGATATCTGCCTCGATATCCTTTTTATGCGCCTTGCAGTCTCGAAATAGATCTTCTGTGCCGGAAAGACCATTGTTGCATCACCCGAATGGACTCCTGCGAACTCAACGTGTTCGCTTATTGCATAAGCATATATCTCCCCGTCCTTTGCAACGGCATCGATCTCTATCTCCTTTGCATCTTCGATGAATTTCGATACAACTACAGGATACTGCTTTGATACCCTGGCTGCCAGATCGAGATAATGGGATAATTCATTCCTGTTCGATACCACGTTCATGGCGGCTCCCGACAGTACATATGACGGACGGATAAGGACCGGGAAGCCAATCTGGTCGACGAAGCCGTAAATGTCATCAATGGAGGAAAGCTCCTTCCAACGTGGCTGATCGATCAGCAGATTATCGCACATCTCCGAGAACTTATGCCTGTTTTCGGCCCTGTCGATCGAAACGGGTGAAGTGCCGAGGACCGGAATATTACACTCATGGAGCCTCATGGCAAGATTGTTAGGTATCTGCCCACCGACAGATACTATCACACCCCCGGGCGATTCAAGCTCAATTATATCGAGAACCCTTTCGAAGGTAAGTTCGTCGAAATACAGCCTGTCGCATATATCATAGTCGGTGCTTACAGTTTCGGGGTTATAGTTGATCATTATAGATCTGAAACCATGTTTTCTGATTGTGTCGGCCGCATTAACTGAACACCAGTCAAATTCGACGCTCGATCCTATTCTGTAAGCGCCCGATCCAAGCACAACAATCGATTTCTTGTCGTCCACGAAAGAGACGTCGTGCTCTGTACCGCCGTATGTAATATAAAGGTAGTTTGTTACGGCAGGATACTCTGCAGCAAGGGTGTCGATCTGCTTAACACAGGGTGTGATTCCGTATTTTTTACGAAGTTCCCTGACATTCATCATGTGCCTGTTTATATCAGACGAAGACGATCTCATAACATGACGCGCGATCTGGAAATCGCTGAACCCGTATACCTTGGCTGTCGAAAGAAGTTCCACCGGCAGAGCTTCAAGAGATCTGTGTGAGCAGAGTTCCTCCTTTATCGAAATTATGTTCCTGAGCTTATAAAGGAACCATTTATCTATTTTTGTGAGTTGGTGTATCCTTTCGACGGATATACCTTTCTCGAGGGCTTCTGCTATAACAAATATCCTCATATCTGTCGGTTCAGCAAGCTCCTTTTCGATGTCGCCATAAGCAAGCCTGATGTTACCCGTAAAACCATGCATGCCCTGACCTATCATCCTCAGGGCTTTCTGGATCACCTCTTCGAACGACCTGCCAATAGCCATCACCTCACCCACACTCTTCATGCTGCTTCCGATGAGATGGGATACACCCTTGAATTTATTCAGATCCCAGCGCGGGATCTTGCAAACAATATAATCGAGTGCCGGTTCAAAGCAGGCAGTGGTATTTTTTGTTACAGAATTCTTAAGTTCATGAAGGCCATACCCTGTTGCAAGTTTAGCCGCAATGAAGGCAAGCGGATATCCTGTGGCTTTTGAGGCAAGGGCGCTCGAACGGGAAAGCCTGGCATTTACTTCAATAACACGATAGTCTTCCGATTCGGGCGAGAGTGCGTACTGGACATTGCATTCACCAACAATGCCGATATGCCTTATGATCCTTATGGAAAGCTCCCTTAACTTATGATATTCACTATTTGTGAGGGTCTGCGATGGAGCAACAACTATGCTTTCACCTGTATGAATTCCCAGGGGGTCGAAGTTTTCCATATTACAGACAGTGATGCAGTTGTCATATTTATCCCTTACAACTTCATATTCGACCTCTTTCCATCCCTTAAGCGACTCCTCGACCAGGATCTGGTTTGTATATGAAAAGGCTTTTGTTGCCAGGGCTCTTAACTCACCGGCATCCGAAGCAAATCCGCTTCCCTGGCCTCCCAGGGTATATGCAGCCCTGATTATGACAGGATATCCAAGTTTTCCAGCGGCTTCAGCTGCTTCCTCAACCCCTGTTACGGCAATGCTTCGCGGAGTTTTTACATCGATTTCATCGAGCTTCCTTACAAAAAGCTCCCTGTCCTCAGTCTCGATTATTGCCTCGACTGGCGTCCCCAGAACCCGTACATTGTATTTTTCAAAAATACCTTTTCTGAAAAGCTCAGTTCCGCAATTGAGGGCAGTCTGCCCCCCGAAAGAAAGCAGTATGCCATCGGGAGATTCCTTCGCGATAACCTTTTCTACGAAAAAGGGAGTGACAGGAAGAAAATATATTTTGTCGGCCAGATCCTCGGAGGTCTGAACCGTGGCAATATTAGGATTTATAAGAACTGTCAGGATCCCCTCCTCCCTCAGAGCTTTAAGTGCCTGTGAACCTGAGTAATCGAATTCTCCTGCCTCTCCTATTTTAAGAGCTCCTGATCCCAGTATCACTACTTTCCTGATATTGTCTTTCATTTGCAGATTTTAGGCTGTAAAAATATTATAAATTTTTGATTTTTATCTTGCAGGATAAAAAAATGCATATATTTGCAACAAAAATGTATAAATATGCAAAAAACTCAAAGGCTTCTTGTAATTGAAAGGATAATAGAGAGTGAATATATTGGCTCGCAGGAAGCTCTGCTAAAAAAATTGAAAGGGAAAGGGATAATATGTACGCAGGCTACATTATCCCGCAATTTAAGGCAGCTGGGTGTTAGCCGGATTCCCGACGGGAAAGGAGGATACAGGTATTCCCTTGCAGGCAGGAGCGATTCCTCTGCCGCACAGGAACCAAAGTTGAATATCCTTCCGGGCATTAAATCGATTGCAGGTGCAGGAGGACTGATGGTAATGAAAACAATTCCGGGAAGCGCAAACGCCACGGCATATTATATAGATAATTCAGGGAGGTACGAAATAGCCGGAACAATTGCCGGCGACGATACAATATTAATTATCCCCAGGGACGGCATTACTCTGAATCAGGTTCATGCCTGCCTCGAAATTATAATTCCAGGGCTGCACAGGCAGCTCGAAGCAGGCTGGGGGAATACACTTACATTAAATAAAAAAGTTAAAAACAAAATTTAATCAATTGCAAAATGAAAGAAAAAATTGTGCTGGCTTACAGCGGCGGACTCGACACATCAGTCATTCTTAAATGGCTGATTGAAAAGGGATATGAAGTTATAGCTTTTGTTGCTGATGTTGGTCAGTCAGAGGATTTTGAGGAGTGCAGAAAAAAGGCTCTTCTTCTGGGAGCCTCAAAGGTTATAGTGGAAGATCTTAAAAAGGAGTTTGTCGAAAATTATGTTCTGAAGGCCATTATGGGCAATGCTGTTTATGAGGGAAGATATCTGCTCGGCACTGCGCTTGCCCGTCCTCTTATTGCCAAAAAACAGATTGAGGCCGCAATGGCAGAAAATGCTACAATAGTTGCTCACGGAGCCACAGGGAAAGGAAATGATCAGGTACGTTTTGAGCTTTGCTATTATGCGCTCAAGCCCGACATCAAGGTGATAGCCCCATGGAAGGATAAGGAATTCCTTGAAAAGTTCAAAGGCAGGACCGATCTGCTAAAATACGCTGCTGAGAAAAAGATCCCTGTAAAGGCAAGCATTGACAAGCCATACAGCGAAGATGACAATCTTATGCACATTAGTCATGAAGCCGGTATCCTCGAAGATCCAATGTTCTCGGCTCAGAGAAGCATGCTCGAAAAGATGGTATTGCCTCAGGATGCCCCCGACAAGGAAACAAGGATTGCAATACACTTCAAAAACGGAATTCCTGTCAAGCTTGTTAATAAGGACGACGGAACCGTAAAGGACGATTCCTATGAGCTGTTCACATACCTTAACGATCTTGCAGGCAAAAACGGTATCGGTCTCCTCGATATGGTCGAAAACCGATTTGTTGGAATTAAATCGCGCGGAGTATATGAGACACCGGCAGCCACTGTCCTTCATATAGCACATATGGACCTCGAGGGCATTGCCATGGACAGGGAAGTAATGCGGCTCAGAAATATGCTCACACCCAAGTTTGCCGAGCTCATCTATTATGGATTCTGGTTCAGCCCCGAAATGGATTTCCTGATGGCAGCCATTGAAAAAAGTCAGGAGATAATTGACGGAAGCGTTCACCTCTGCCTTTACAAGGGTAATATTCTTATTGAAGGCCGCGAATCACCTTCATCTCTATATAATAAGGAATTGTCGAGTATGGATATCGAAGGTGGCTTTGACCAGACCGACAGCAGGGGATTTATACGTATAAACGCAATTCGTCTCATGGCTCACCGGGCAATTGTCGAGGCCAGCAAACACAAAAAATAATTACTCTGGCATATAGTGTTTAAAAAGGCAGAATAAAAATCATGGCAAATGAAACTCTGGGAAAAGAAAGCTGTTCCTGACAGCAGGGTCATCGAATTCACCTCCGGAAAGGACAGAACAACGGATATGTGTCTGGCTGAATGGGATATAGCCGGATCGATGGCCCATGCCATAATGCTTTGTGAAACCGGATTGATAACAGAAACAGAAAAAAAGAGTCTTCTGAATGCACTCCATTCACTTTTCAAACGGTCGAAAACAGGTGATCTGACTATCGGCGAAGGGATTGAAGATATTCATTCGCAAATTGAAAAAGAGCTTGTTTCAATTCTTGGCGACACCGGGAAAAAAATACATACGGGAAGGTCGAGAAATGATCAGGTGCTGACCGATATCAGGCTTTACACCAGGAAGGAGATCGATGAAACTGCAAAATCAGCCGGGAGGCTTTTCTATCAGCTGCTTTCGTTAAGCGAGCAGCACAGGCAGGTACTTATCCCTGGCTATACTCACATGCAGCCGGCAATGGTCTCATCATTCGGATTATGGTTCGCATCATATGCTGAAAGCATTGCAGATGACATCCTTATGCTGTCTGATGCACGGAGCCTTAATAACAGGAATCCACTGGGAAGCGGAGCCGGGTACGGCTCCACACTTCCCCTGAACAGAAAGCTTACAACCGGACTTCTTGAGTTTGAGGACCTTCTTTACAATTCGGCCTATGCGGCTTTAAACAGGGGAAAGGCTGAATTTGCAACTGCATCGGCAATGGCCTCTCTTGCTCAGACATTGTCGAGGCTTGCGATGGATATGTGCCTTTTCATGACTGCTGAGATGAGATTTGTCGATTTTCCCGATGAATTTGTGACCGGATCGAGCATTATGCCCCAGAAAAGAAACCCTGATGTTTTCGAGTTAATAAGGGGAAAAGCCAACCTTATTCAGACTCTTCCGGGCCAGGTATCTGCCCTTGTTTCGGGGCTCCCGTCGGGCTATAACAGGGAACTTCAGCTGCTTAAGGATCTTATTTTCAATGGATTCACAGAACTGAAGGATTGCATTGGCATTACAATCCATATGTTGAACCAGATAAGGATAAATGATAACATTACAGCAAATCCTTTATATAACAGTATCTTCAGCACTGAGGAGGTAAACAGGCTCGTAAAACAGGGGATACCTTTCAGGGATGCATACCGGATTGTCGGTGAAAAAATAGGGGATACGTCATTTACCCCTACATCCCTTTCAGAATATACACATGAGGGGAGCATCGGAAACCTGTGCAATGCAGGGATAGAAAAGATATTCAGTTCAAGGATAAAAGGCTTCATGAACAGATCGGCCCAGGACCTGATAGAGAAAATGATCAGCCTGTGATCTTTCTGATATTGTTAATGAAATCGTCGAAAAGGTAATCAGTATCAGTTGGACCCCCTGAAGCTTCGGGATGGAACTGGGTTGAGAAGAAGGGTAATGTTTTATGCTTCATTCCCTCGTTTGTTTTATCGTTTATGTTTATAAAGTATGGTTTCCAGTCTTCTCCCAGTGTGTTATTGTCGACGGCAAAACCATGATTCTGGGAAGTGATGTAAGCCTTATCGGTGCCTGCCTCAATAACAGGCTGATTATGACTCCTGTGACCGTATTTCAGTTTATATGTGTCGGCTCCCGATGCCAGAGCCATAAGCTGGTTGCCGAGACATATTCCGAAGATGGGCTTGTTTCCCGAGAATGATCGCCTGATGTTCCCGATTGTCTTTTCGCACATCTTCGGATCGCCCGGCCCGTTGGTAAGGAAAAGTCCGTCATAATCCTCAGCCGTATAATCATAATCCCACGGAACCCTTATAATTGTAGTATCCCTCTTGAGGAGATTCCTTATTATATTGTATTTGACACCGCAGTCAACAAGCAGTATTCTGTATCTGCCTGAACCATATCTTTTTACCTCACGGGTGCTTACAGAAGCCACAAGGTTTGTCAGGTTAGGATCAAAAAAATCTGTTGAAGCGCCTTCCGGTTCAATTTTCCCAAGCATAACACCCTTTTCCCTTATCCTTTTCGTAAGAGCTCTTGTGTCGATGCCAAAGACGCCCGGAACGTTGTTTCGCCTCAGCCATTCGTCGAGGCTTTCATCGGCATTCCAGTGGCTGTATTCAAACGAATAGTCTGAAACGAGAAGACCTGAGATATGGATGGATGACGATTCATAAAAGCTGTAAAGATCGTTTTCCTCCTCTTTTCCAGGAGCTCCGTAGTTGCCTACCAGTGGATACGTCAGGCATAATATCTGGCCTTTGTACGACGGATCCGTAAGACTTTCGGGATAACCGGTCATAGCGGTATTGAATACGACTTCACCGGCAGCCGCAACAGGGGCTCCGAACGACTTTCCATGATAAACAGTGCCGTCCTCGAGGGTAAGCTTTACTTTAAGGGTTTTATTCATCTTTAAATAATTATAATCATTACCTGTATTCAGTAACTGCCTGAGCTATCTGATCGAATGCCTTTTTTACAACATCTCTTGAGGTAGCAAGGTTCATCCTCATAAAGCCTTCGCCTCCCGGACCGAAAGAAATGCCATCATTGAGACCCACTTTCGACTTTCTTGTGAAAAAATCGCTAAGACCTTCATTATTCAGGCCAAGTTTCCTGCAATCGAGCCATATCATATATGTTGCCTCAGGTGTCGACGGAACTATCTCAGGAATATTCTTTCTGCAAAATTCAACCGCATAATCCGCATTGCCCTTAAGATATGCAAGCAGCTGGTCGAGCCATTCTTCACCGAAGGAATAAGCTGCCGTCGATGCAACGGTTCCAAATATATTCCCGTGTTCAATATGCAGATGCTCAACTTTCGATCTGAAATATTTCCGCAAAACCGGGTTTGAAATAACAACCGATGATGTCGACAAACCTGCCAGGTTGAACGTTTTGCTTGGTGCGATGCATGTGACTGTAATATTGGCGATCTCTTCCGACAGTGTGGCTACCGCGGTGTGTTTATACCCCGGAAGTACAAGGTCGCAATGGATCTCATCCGAAAGGATCAGTATGTTGTGCCTCAGACAGATTTCAGCCAGCCGCGAAAGCTCATTTACTGTCCATGATCGTCCGACAGGATTATGGGGATTCGAGATGATTATCATTTTGACCCCGGGAGTTATGGCTTTTTCAAGTGAATCAAAATCCATTGTCCAGCTGCCGTCATTTTCAATGAGCTGGTTACACACTAAATTGCGTCCATGACTCTCAACCGCCGCGAAGAACGGAGTATATACCGGAGGCTGTATAATTATCGAGTCGCCTGGCCGTGTGAATGCAAGAGTGCATAGATTCAGGGCAGGAACTATTCCCGGGCTAAAACATATCCATTCTTCATCTATTTTCCAGCCATGCCTAAGTTCCTGCCATGATGCAATTGATTTATAATACTTTTCAGGCCTGTATGAATATCCCATTATCTCATGGTCAAGTCTTTTCCTCAGAGCTGATATTATAAAATCAGGAGTCCTGAAATCCATATCAGCGATCCACATAGGGATTACATCGTCCGATCCGAACACCTCTGTTCTGCGGTCATATTTAAGGCAGTCAGTTCCTTCCCTTGGAACAAGTTCATCAAAGTTCCAGTCCATTAATTTGAATCATTTTCAGGGGCTCAAAGATAAATAATTTTGACAACCATTTGTTTATAGTCGAATGGTGAATTATGAAGCGGTGATGATTGATATTGTAGTTATTATAGTATTTTGCAAAATAGATTGAAGTGAGCAGGCTATATTAATATTATTTATTATTTTTATAACCGTTTTAAAGGGATAAAAATTTTAAACTAACCACGATGAAAAAAGCTATAGCAGTTGTCATTATTCCAATGCTTATATTTTGCATTACCGGTCTCGGTTCGTGCAAAAACCGGGCTGAAAAAAAGGAACAAAAGAAAATAGAACTTGAGGAGGTCGATACGCTGAGAAGCGAGATAGAAAAGAATGTATATCCTTTGCCTACATCAGCCGAAGTAATAAAGATGCTCTCAGATCTTGAAGTTGGTTACATACTCGGAATATCAAACCCTGTAGAAAATTCCAAAAAATATCTTACAAGCCCAAGCAAGGCTATCAACCTTGGAAGCTATGGGGCCGATCTTAGTTATGCCACCCTGTATAATATTCAGCAGGAAGTTATTAACTACCTCGATGCAATAAGATCGCTGGCCGCTGATCTTAACATGTCGAAGATTTATGATGAAACCCTGTATGACAGGATAAAGGAGAATTTTGACAATAAGGATAAGCTTGTTGAGATACTTACCGAAGCTTTCAATAACACCTATACATATCTTAGCGACAATGACCAGCAGTCGCTTGCTCTGCTTGTTGTCGGAGGAGCCTGGGTTGAAGGCATGTATCTGACAACACATGTTTCGGAGGCAGCTTATCAGATCGCCGGCATCTCAAAGGTTCTCATCGAACAGAAGAAATCGTTCGATCTTTTCATGGATATTACAAAGCCTTATCTCGATGATCCCAATCTGAAGGATTTTGTTGATAAACTCGGGCCAATCCAGCAGGTATATTCCGGTTTGACAACAAGCCTTACGAATGAGGACATAATGAATATCACAAAAGCTATCACGACAGTTAGAGATCAAATATTATAAGATCATATTCATAAATTAATGACCGCAAAGAGTATTATTTGCGGTCTTTTTTTCATCATTACTCTATGAGGGAATCTGTACTCCTGGCTCTGATACATATTTTTGCCATTGTTTCCACAATTAATCCGGGAGGTATCTCAACAAGAGGCAAAAAGATCCTTCGCAGCTACCTCAGGCGATATCTGAACCGGGAACTTGAAGAGGAATATTATGCTCTTTTTGAAAACAATCTCGAATTCTACTCCAATGAACTGAAGAGCGTCGACAAGGCTGAGCTGTCGGATGAGGACTCCCTTATCACTTTTCAGATAACAAATATCTGCAGGCAGATCAAAAAGGGCCTTTTCCTCGAGGAAAGAATGATAGTCTTCCTTCAGCTTCTTGAATTTGCTTTTGAAGACGGACTGATCTCCGAACAGGAAAAGACAATAATTGACATTGTTGCAAGGACTTTCAATATTTCGAAAAAGGAATACGACAATGCGATGGCATTCATGATCGGGAGGAATTATGATGAGGTTACGGCCGACTGCATCCTGATCATTGAAAATGAAAATCCCAAATACTGGGCCTCGAACAGTTTTGCCAACTACGATAAATGGCGTCATATAAGGCTAAAGGGATTTAAGGGTCATATGTTTGTACTTCATATCGAAAGCACCGGATCGCTTATTCTGACTTACGACGGAACTCTTACCCTTTATTTCAAGGGCCGTGATATAATTGCCTGCCGGCCATACCTGCTCGAAAGAGGTGTAAACATTAAAGGACAGGGAATCGACCCGATTTACTATTCAAGGATATACAAGAAGTTCGTCTCAAGGAAATTCCCTGAAAAGATAACTTTTGAAGGCAGGGAAATAGAATTCATGTTCAAGAATTCCGAAAATGGGGTCAGGAAGATGAATTTCAGGATCGAGTCGGGAAACCTGATAGGTCTTATGGGAGGCAGCGGCGTGGGTAAAACCACAATGCTCAATGTCCTTCATGGGAAGACCAGGCCGACTGCCGGAAACCTGTTTATCAACGGCTATGATCTCTATGACGAATCAGATCAGCTCCAGGGGCTTATCGGATTTGTCCCACAGGATGATATGCTTATCGAGGAGCTGACAGTATATCAGAATCTCTATTTCAATGCCCGTTTGTGTTTCGGCGATTATAATGAGGAACAGCTGAACCAGACTGTAGATAAGGTCCTTGTCGACCTCGACCTTTATGAAATAAAAGATCTTCAGGTAGGGGACGTCCTTAACAAGAAGGTAAGCGGAGGGCAGAGGAAAAGGCTGAACATAGGCCTGGAGCTCATGAGGGAACCTGGCATCCTGTTTGTTGATGAACCCACATCGGGACTTTCATCATTCGACAGCGAAAAGGTTATGACTCTGCTTAAAAACCAGGCACTGGCAGGGAAACTGGTCTTTACGATAATCCATCAGCCCTCATCCGACATATTAAAGATGTTCGACAGGCTATGGATACTCGACAAGGGCGGCTATATGATATATGACGGCGACCCCGTTGAGGCGCTTGTATATTTCAAAACTGAGACATCGCAGGCAAATGCCGCAGAGAGCGAATGCCCGAACTGCGGAAACATAGAGACTGAAAATATTCTGCATATTATTGAGGTAAAGGTAATAGACAATGCCGGTTTCCCTGGAAAGGAAAGACAGGTAAGCCCGAAGGAATGGTATGACAGATACAGGAAGAAAATGATGCCTGCATTAAGAGATGCTCCTGGTAAAGCTGCCCTTCCGAAAAGCAATTTCCGTGTTCCTGTTAAATCGGAACAGCTTAAGACATTCATTCTGAGAAATATAAAGCGCAAGCTTGCCGACAGGCAATATATGATGATCAACCTTCTGGAGGTCCCCATACTTGCACTTATCCTTGGATACCTTTCTAAATACAGCATTAACGCAGATTATACGTTCGGCGGTAACAAGAACTATGCTGTCTTTCTTTTCATGTCGATTATTGTTGCACTGTTCGTCGGTCTTACTGTGAGTGCCGAGGAAATCTTCAGGGACAGAAAGATCCTCGAAAGGGAGAAATTCCTCAATATAAGCAGGTCGAGTTATCTTATGTCGAAGATCATTTTCCTGTTTCTGATGTCGGCAATTCAGACACTTACATTTGTAATTGTTGCCAACACACTGCTTGAGGTAAGGGGAATGCTTTTCCAGCAATGGCTTATCCTGTTTTCAACAGCATGTTTCGGAAATATGCTTGGACTGAACATTTCAGCAGGAATGAGGACGGCCGTAAGCATATATATTCTTATCCCGCTTCTGCTTGTCCCAATGCTCCTGCTTGGCGGAGCTATGATAAAATTCGATGATCTTCATAAAACGATAACGAAAAAGGTATATGTGCCGGTTATCGGCGATTTTATGGTAACAAGATGGTCTTATGAAGCCCTGATGGTGGAGGAGTATAAAAACAACAAATTTGAAAAGCCGTTTTTTAAATATGATATGGAAATCAGCCGTACAGGCTGGTATAATTCCTTCCTTCTTCCAATGCTTAAGGTAAAAGTGGAAGAATGCCGGGTTGCCGGCAGAAATCCTGATTTTGAGGAAAACGCAAGGAATAATTTCAGGAAGCTGAATTACCACCTAAAAGAACTGGCTGCTGAAACAGGGATCAGCAGTGGCGCCTGGTTTACCGACCTTAACTATGAGAAATTCAGCGAATCAGTTTCAGACCAGGCGAAAAGCTATATCGATTCGCTTGCAATTTTCATCCGTGCCAGGAACAAAAGCATGGTCGAAAGCAAGGATTCGCTTTTAAAAGCCATCGTGGCCAGAATGGGGGAGCAGGCTTTCCAGAAGCAAAGGGAAGCTGATTATAATGAGACACTTGCCGACATTGTCCTGAACAGGCTTGGAACAATCAAAATTTATGAGACTGAAAAAAAGCTTCTTCAGAAGGCTGATCCGGTTTTAATGCCTCCGGGTTCACGATACGGGAGGGCGCATTTCTATGCTCCTTTTAAAAAGTTAGGCAACACACGGATTGATACCCTTTTATTCAACACCGGTGCAATCTGGCTGATGACAATTGTATTATTTGTTACATTATATCTTGATGTCCTTAAGCGCTTCGTCTTCTTTCTTGAAAGCCTCAGGATACCAATCTGGAGAAAATTCGGACGCGAACTCCTGCCTGTATGAGTATGAAAAGGGTATTCCCAAAAAAAAATCTCGGACAGCATTTCCTGAAAGACAGGTCGATAGCTCAGAAAATAGTTGCTTCCCTAACCGGCGAGGGATATTCGGGCGTCCTTGAGATAGGTCCCGGCATGGGAATTCTCACCGAGTATCTGCTGAAGAGAGACTTCCCCGAATTCGGTGTGATTGAAATCGACAATGAATCAGTCCACTTTCTGAAAGAGAACTTTCCGGCCCTTAAAAACATAATTACAGGTGATTTCCTGAAACTTGATATTGAGAGTTGTTTTGAAGGCACGATTGCTATAATCGGAAACTTCCCTTATAATATTTCAAGTCAGATCTTTTTTAAACTTCTCGACAACAGGGACAAAATCATTGAAGTTTGCGGAATGCTTCAGAAAGAAGTTGCAGAGAGGATATGTGCAGGGCCCGGTACAAAAACCTATGGAATACTGAGTGTGCTTCTTCAGGCCTATTATTCAACCGAATACCTTTTCACAGTACCGAATACAGTCTTTTCGCCTCCTCCTAAAGTCAAATCGGGGGTAATAAGGCTCAGGAGGAACGAAATTAAAAGTCTTGACTGTGACGAGAAGCTGTTCTTCAAAGTTGTGAAGGCTGCTTTCAATCAACGCCGCAAAATGCTGCGAAACTCCATAAAGTCGGCTTTTAATATAAGTTCGGAGGATTATGCGGCGCTCAGGCAAAGACCGGAGCAGCTATCGGTTAATGATTTCGTCGGCCTGACAAAATGGATTGAGGAAAATACGGGAAGGTCAGAATGAAAAGCCCATCGCATCGACAGGATTCATCCTGGCAGCTGCATTGGCAGGAGCATACCCCGCAACGATTCCGATAATACACGAGATAAAAAGTGCAAGAAAGATATTCCCGATTGTCAGGAACATATTCAGATCATAGAAATAATTCACTATAAGGGTTCCGATAAAGATCAGGATAAGTCCAACTAAACCACCGGTTATTGAAAGCAGCACCGATTCGGTGAGAAACTGCTGGAGGATAAATGACCGTTTCGCCCCGAGCGCTTTCTGGATGCCGATAATGTTTGTTCTTTCCCTGACAGAGACAAACATTATGTTTGCAATTCCGAAACCTCCGACAAGGATAGCAAAGCAGCCTATTATCCAGCCTCCTATGTTTATGCCGGCGAAGACAGCGTCAAATCCCTGCGAGAGCATTGTAGCTGTGTTTACGGAGAAATTTGTTGTTTCAACAGGTTTCAGCCGCCGGGCTGCCCTTAAAATCATTGTCACATCATCAGAAAGTTCCTGTACTGAGACATCGGGTTTTGCCTTTATCATCATCTGTGAATCGACGAACCTGTTTTTAAGGTTGATAAAGCTCCTGCCGAATTTCAGTGGTATAAGGGTTATCTCATCTGTATTGCTGAGGCTTATGCCTCCTTCTCCTTCCTTCTTAAGAACTCCGATTATCCTGGCCTTATGTCCTGCAATTGTAACGGTTTTACCAAGCGGATCAGCATTCTCGAAAAGCCTTTCTGCAATATCGGCCCCGAGCACAGCCACATTTGAACCGCTTGCATATTCGAATGGGGAGAAATACCTTCCTTTTTCAATTTCAAACGATACTACCTTTTCAAGGTTTTCTGTAACGGCGGCAACCACTGCGTCATTTGCAACATTACTTTCATATTTGATCCGGTCGCCGCGAGCAGCAAGAAATGATGCGGCTTCGACTTTTGTCGACCTTGTCATCACAGCCTGGTAATCGTCCATTGAGATGGTGGGCCACTTTATTATATCCCACCATGCAAGGTTGTTATCGAACGACCATGGGAACTTCTGCACGTAAACAACATTGTTTCCCATCGAATTAATGCTGTCGTGTATGGATTTTTCGAGCCAGTCGAGGACGGTAAATACTGAAATGATACAAAATATGCCGATTGTTATTCCAAAAAGCGACAGGAATGTCCGCAACTTGTTGGTAATTACTGAACTGATCGCGAATAAAATGCCCTCCCTGAATAGTCTTAATGACATATTTTGATTTTTACGGAATAAGTGGAAGCCAAAGGTAAAAAAATCATTTGATTTTCCTGAAGCCGCCACACTACAATAATATTCCTAATTAATTTGTATTGAGGATAATAAAAAAATGTCTATTTTTAACCGCCTGGATCTGAAGGGGTGGGCCCATCATAAAAATCAGATTATGAGTAATAAACGAATCAAAAGTGCATTGATATCGGTCTATTATAAAGACCATCTCGGGGATATTGTCAGAAAGCTTAACGAACTTGAAATAAAAATTTACTCGACTGGCGGAACCTTCAGTTTTATTAAAGAACTCGGAGTTCCTGCCGAAACAGTTGAGAGCCTTACGACCTATCCCTCAATTCTCGGGGGAAGGGTAAAAACCCTGCACCCCTCGGTATTTGGAGGCATACTGGCGCGAAGGGAAAACGATGAGGATGTCGGTCAGCTTTTAAAATACGGAATACCTGAGATCGACCTCGTGATAGTTGACCTTTATCCCTTTGAGGAGACAGTAAAAAAATCAGACAAAGAGGAGGAGATAATCGAAAAGATAGATATCGGAGGTATCTCCCTTATCCGCGCTGCTGCAAAAAATTTCAGGGATGTACTTGTTGTTTCATCAGTATCGCAATATAAGCCGTTGATCGATCTGCTTAATGAGAAAAACGGAGTTACATCAATCGACGACAGGAGAAATTTTGCAGCAAGGGCCTTCATGACCTCATCAGGCTACGACACCGCAATTTTTAAATACTTTAACCGGGATTCCGGAATAAGCGCCTTCAGAGAGGCCGTTGATTCGTCTTATCCTCTGCGTTATGGTGAAAACCCCCATCAAAAAGGTGTTTTCTTCGGCGATCCCGCAGAGATATTTGATAAACTTCATGGGAAGGAAATTTCATACAACAACTTCCTTGATATAGAATCGGCACTCGGGCTTATTGATGAATTTGACGAAACAACATTTGTTGTCATAAAGCACAATAATGCCTGCGGCGTGGCTTCAAGAAAAGATCCTGCCGATGCCTGGAGAGATGCACTTGCCTGCGATCCGGTCTCTGCATATGGAGGTGTTATTGCATGCAATGTACCGGTTACTGAAGCAGTGGCTGCGGAGATCGACAGGATATTTTTTGAGATTATTATTGCTCCTGAATATTCAGAAGCCGCTCTGGATACACTTATGCAGAAAAAGAACAGGATAATCCTGAGGAGGAAAAGCAAGGCTGGCAGCAGTAATTACTTCAGGTCGATGCTCAATGGGGTACTGTGGCAGGAAAGGGACTATAGCACCGAAACTGCAACTGATATGACACCTGTTACGCCAAAGTTGCCGGCGGCAGAAGAAACTGAGGACCTTGTTTTTGCAAATAAAATAGTGAAGCACAGCAAATCAAATGCAATCGTCCTTGCAAAAAACAGGCAGCTGTGCGCAAGCGGGATCGGGCAGACCTCACGTGTCGATGCGCTGAAGCAGGCAATTGAAAAAGCAGGGGCTTTCGGATTCGACCTTAAGGGAGCCGTAATGGCATCCGACGCATTTTTCCCTTTTCCCGACTGTGTCGAAATTGCATTTAATGCAGGAATTACTGCAGTGGTCGAACCAGGAGGCTCAGTCAGGGATAAGGATTCGATAGATTTCTGCTCATCGCACGATATGGCATTGGTATTTACAGGGAAAAGACATTTTAAACACTAAATAACTTTTAATCATCTCAATAAATGGGACTATTTTCATTCTTGACGCAGGAGATTGCAATTGACCTGGGAACAGCAAATACGATAATTATCCACAATGATAAGATTGTAGTTGATGAGCCTTCGATAGTTGCAATTGACAAAAACACAGGGAAGCTTATTGCGATCGGGGAGGAAGCCAGGCAGATGCATGGGAAAACACATGAAAACATTAAAGTTGTAAGGCCTCTGCGCGACGGGGTTATTGCCGACTTTAATGCAGCCGAGCTTATGATCAGAGGCATGATAAGGATGATAAACACAGGCTCTAAGTTTTTCTCTCCCTCCCTGAAGATGGTTGTTTGCATACCTTCGGGAAGTACTGAGGTTGAACTGCGCGCTGTACGTGATTCATCGGAGCATGCCGGAGGAAGGGACGTATATATGATATATGAACCGATGGCCGCTGCAATAGGTATCGGTGTTGACGTTGAAGCCCCTGAAGGATGCATGGTTATTGACATAGGAGGAGGAACCACTGAAATTGCAGTTATTGCCCTCGGAGGTATTGTCTGTAACAAATCGATAAGGATAGCAGGCGACGGATTTACTGCAGATATACAGTCGTATATGCGCCATCAGCATAACATCAAGATTGGTGAGAGAACAGCCGAGGATATTAAAATTGCTGTGGGAGCCGCATTACCCGATATCGACAACCCTCCGCCCGACTATATCGTGAGGGGACCCAATATCATGACCTCACTGCCGATTGAGATACCGATTTCATACCAGGAAATTGCATACTGTCTCGACAAATCCCTTTCAAAAGTTGAAGCCGCTCTTCTTAATGTTCTTGAGCAGACCCCGCCCGAACTCTATGCCGACATAGTAAATAAAGGCATATACCTCGCAGGAGGAGGAGCTCTGCTGAGAGGTCTCGATAAGAGACTTGCCGACAAGATAAACATCAACTTCAATGTTGTTGAGGATCCTCTTCATGCCGTTGCCAAGGGAACAGGCGTGGCATTGAAGAATGTGGATAAATTTCCGTTTCTGATGAGATAATATATTGCCGTGAATGAGAAATCTGCTAAACTTTCTTCTGAAATACAATAACCTTATTGTCTTTCTGATCCTGGAAGGAATAGCATTATATTTACTCGCAAACGGCAATGCTTATCATAATTCGAGGATTGTGAACGGGATGCAGGGTATCACCAGGGGCATAAATGAACGTATCAGCAACACAAAAACATACCTGAACCTTCGTGAAATAAATTCCGGACTTGCATCCGAAAACACTTCTCTTCGCGACAAAATACGCATTCTTTCACAGGAACAAAGCCTTGAGTTTACTGAAGTCGATGATACTGTGGCCCGGCAGAAATATAAATATACTCCAGCCAGAGTCATAAATAATTCAGTAAACAGACAAAAGAACTATTTCACGATCGATAAGGGAACCCGCCAGGGTATCAGGCCTGATATGGCAGTAATATGCGGTAACAACGCCGCAGGAGTAATAGTGGGATGCTCTGAGAACTTTTCAGTTGCTATATCAATGCTTAACCTTGATTTTAAGCTCAGCGCCAGGTTAAAAACTAACGGGTATTTCGGATCCCTCACGTGGGATGGGAAAAACTACAGATATGCACTGTTGAATGAAATCCCTCAGCATATCACTATAAATGTGGGAGATACTATCGAAACAACTTCATATTCAGCAATATTCCCTGAAGGGATCCCCATAGGCACTGTTGTTGAACCTAAAAAAAGCGGCAGCGATTTTTATGTCATAAAAGTTGCTCTGTTTACTGATTTCAAAAAGCTGAATTATGTTGACGTAATTGCGGATCTGCAAAGGAACGAACGGATAGAACTAGAAAACAGGTTTCAATGATCAATTCAATACTAAGGTTAGGATTGTCGGGAATTCTGCTGATATTATTCCAGATTCTTATACTGAACAACATTCAGTTCAGCGGGTATGTCAATCCTTATGTTTATATCATGTTCATCCTGATGATTCCATCATTGACTCCGTCATGGCTCCTGCTGCTGACAGCATTTCTTACCGGGCTCATAATCGATCTGTTTTCAGGCTCCCCGGGCATGCATGCCGGTGCAACTGTTCTGGCAGCATTTTCCCGGCCTTTGGTTCTGCGACTTATTGCTCCGCGCGACGGATATGAATCGGGGTCAGACCTTTCGCTGTCGGCATATGGCATAAGATGGTTTTTTATTTACGCATCTGCAATTGTACTTATACATCATACGACTCTCTTTTTTCTGGAGGTCTTCAGATTTGACGGATTCTTCAGAACAATATTAAGGATAATCATTAGTTCTGCCTTTACGCTTGGTTTCATTCTCCTTCTGGAGTATTACAGGAAAGGAAGGTAAGGTCACCCCATGAAAGATGCATATATCAACCGGAAATATGTGATAATGGCTGTCGTTGTGCTGGCAGCCCTGATCCTTATTGTCAGGCTGTTCATAATTCAGGTGGTTAAGGATACATATCGCCTGTCGGCCGACAATAATGTTCTGAGGTATGTGACGCAATACCCTGCAAGAGGCCTTATTTATGACAGGAACAATAAATTCCTTGTTTACAATCAGGCTGCCTACGATCTTATGGTAGTACCTGCACAGGTAACTAAAATCGATACAGCTTCATTCTGCGGCCTTCTGGGAATAACAAAAAGTTCATTCAGAGAAAGGATGAACTCAGCGGTTTCATATTCAAGGAGGGCCCCTTCAGTATTTCTGAAGCAGATATCGGCCGAGACCTATGCCGGATTACAGGAAAAAATGTTTCTGTTTCCCGGGTTCTATGTGCAGCCAAGGACGTTGAGAAAATACTCACAACCGGTAGCCGCTCACCTTCTCGGATATGTAAGCGAAGTCGACGAGGGTATAATAAGGAAAGATCCTTATTACAAAGCCGGCGATTATATAGGCAAACTGGGAATTGAGGAGGCATATGAGAAAGACCTCAGGGGCCGTCGGGGAGTGAAAATTTACCTTGTTGATGTTTACAGCAGGATAAAGGGATCATATGCTGACGGCCGACTTGATACGACCGCAGTTCAGGGTAGGGATATCATTTCGACTATCGACATTGACCTTCAGCAATACGGGGAATTGCTTATGCGTAATAAAACAGGAAGCATTGTCGCCCTTGAACCGAAAACAGGTGAGGTGCTCACCCTTGTCTCTTCTCCTAACTATGATCCTGCCCTGCTTGTTGGAAGAGTCAGATCGGAGAACTTTGCAAAGCTAAACGCCGATACCATTAACCTTCCACTGTTTAACAGGGCAATTCAGGCCAAATATCCTCCAGGATCTACTTTCAAACCAATAAACGGCCTTATCGGGCTTGCTGAAAACGTGATTACCCCTTCGACAATGTTCGGCTGCAACAATGGTTACCTTTTTGTCGGATGCCATTCCCACAGCTCACCTCTTGACCTTGTTCATGGGATTTCAAATTCGTGCAATTCATATTTCTGCCAGACATTCAGAAGGATACTTGAAAATCCGAAATACGGATCAGTCTCTGAAGCATACAACAAATGGAAGGAATACCTGAATCAATTCGGATTCGGAAAGAAACTGGGGATAGAGCTTACCAACGAGCTTTCGGGCCTTGTTCCTTCACCTGCATATTTCGATAAATATTATGGGCGGAACAAATGGAAAGCGCTTACTGTAATATCAATGTCGATCGGTCAGGGTGAAATAGAGACAACCCCGCTTCAGATGGCAAATATGACTGCAGCGATAGCCAATAAGGGGTATTACTATATTCCTCATATAGTAAGGTCGATAGGTGAAAATAAATCGATTGATCAGAAATTTCTGACAAAACAGGTAATAAATATAGATACTTCACTTTTCAGGCCTATTATTGACGGAATGGAAGCTGCCGTTAACGGAGGTGGCGGAGCTACTGCAACTGTTGCTGCATTGAAGGATATTACAGTGTGCGGTAAGACAGGAACAGCCCAGAACCCTCACGGGAAAGACCATTCGGTTTTCGTTGCTTTTGCACCAAAGGAAGATCCCAAAATTGCAATTGCGGTATTTGTTGAGAATGCAGGGTTCGGAGCTACATATGCTGCCCCTGTTGCCAGCCTGATGATAGAGAAATATCTAAATGGTGAAATCTCGAACAAGGCGCTTGAACAGAGAATGATTGAACTAAATCTTACAGCCGGTGACCAGGAACGTTAATATATGGAACCGGCTTGACAAGCCTGTAATGCTGATCTTTCTCCTGCTTGTGATAATAGGATGGTTCAATATTTATGCTGCGGTATATAATGAGGAGCATACAAGGATAATTGACCTTTCACAACGATACGGAAAACAATTCATCTGGATACTTGCAACTCTTGTTATCGCAGTATTTGTGGTTGTAATCGATTCGCGTTTTTATACATTTTTCGCCTGGTTTGTGTATGGCTTCGCAATTTTGCTTTTAATGCTGGTACTGGTCCTCGGCAGGGAGATCAACGGTGCCAGGTCGTGGTTCCAGATAGGGACCCTGAGCCTTCAGCCTTCTGAATTTGCAAAATTCAGTACTGCCCTTGCTCTTGCAGCTTACCTGAATTCAAGAAAGCTCGATCTGAACAGGTTCAGGTCATTTGTCATCTCAGGAGGAATAATACTTCTGCCGGCAGTGCTTGTTGCCATCCAACCCGATATGGGATCGTCACTGGTATATTTTTCACTGTTCATGGTTCTTTTCAGGGAAGGCATGAGCCCCTATATCTTTATATCAGCATTTATTATGCTGATCCTTTTCTTTTTCACTCTTTTGTTCAATAACCTTTATCTGACCGTAGGCCTTATCGGTATAGCCTTTATTCTTGCGTGGCTGACATCAAGAAAATGGACAGTGGTCGTAGCCGGGGCAGGCGTTTTCATAGCATCTTCAGCTGTGGTCTGGCTTTTTAACAGGTTTTTTACCAGATCCCTGAAAGATGACCAGATCCTCTTTTTCGCCCTTATTCTTTCAGGAGTGGCTTACGGGGTGTATTTTTTCAATAAGAAGGCTGTCTCATTGTTCGTAATCTATATATTTCTTGTCGGCAGCCTTTTATTCGTCAACTCGGTGAATTTTGCTTTTAACAGCCTTCTTAAACCCCATCAGAAAGAAAGGGTGGAAATAATGCTTGGCATTAAATCCGATCCGCATGGTACGGGTTACAATGTTAACCAGTCGATAATTTCAGTTGGCTCAGGAGGTTTTTCGGGAAAAGGTTACCTGCAGGGGACACAGACAAAATTTAAATTTGTCCCTGCCCAGAGCACCGATTTTATTTTCTGTACAATAGGCGAGGAATGGGGATTTCTCGGATCTTTTTTAATAATAACACTTTATGTGGTTCTTCTTTTGCGGCTGATTTTCCTTGCTGAAAAGCAACGGTCGTTATTCTCGAAAGTATATGGCTACGGAGTGGCATCAATAATATTCATTCATTTCTTCATTAACATAGGAATGGCTATTGGCATTGTTCCTGTTATCGGGATACCATTACCCTTCCTGAGCTACGGAGGAAGCTCTTTGTGGGGATTCACAATACTCCTGTTTATTTTTCTGAGACTTGATGCCAGCCGGGCAGAATACCTGATATGATCAGAAAGGATATGTTATCCTGTGTGAAATCTCAATCCCGAAATCCTTTTCGACATAATCAATAAGCTGCGGAAAAAATTCCATGAAATCGTCCTGGAGGGAATAATAGTTCTTTTTGAGCGCCTTTATTGCAAACTTTGTTTCGTTGGGAAGCGATGATCTTTTGCTCAGGGTATTAAGTACATGCCGTATTCCCGGGACTGTCTGGTAAGTCTCAATCCAGTTGTTTATAATGAAAAAAGGCATCATCTTCCTGACATCCTCGGGAAGGATGTCGAAATTATTTACCATCGCCCTGTAGAAATTATATGTTACGCTCTCCAGAGGCCTGCGCGAGAAAAAGTTCCATTCCGTCGTAAGAAAATGATCATAAATTATATCTGTTATAACCCCTGAATATTTGTGGTACTTCTTTGAAAAAAAGATCTTGCTCCTGTGAACGACAGGATGCCTGTCCGTAAACCCGTCAATGTTCCTGTGAAGTATTATTCCTTTCCTTATCTGATCGGGATATTTAAGATAATCACGCCCTTTTACATAATCACCTATGTAGTTTCCGATGATAATTTTTTCCGAATCACCGGACAGATATATGTGGGCGAGAACATTCATTTTAAAGCATAATAGTACAAAGAAATTATAATTACACAATTATGCCGGAAACATTTTCTTTAACATGTTTTTCCACCATCCTGAAAAGCATTGTAAGACACAGTAAAACAAATAAATAATAAGCAAATTAGTATTAGTAAAAAATCGTTCCTTTTGTTCGTGTTTTAAGTATTCAAATTATAAATTTGTCGTTTTACCAATCAAATTGACTGACTTTTACAAATAACAAAATTAATAAAAGGAAAAGGAGGTTCTATGACCAGAAAAAATGTCATTATTATTGGAGCAGCAGGAAGGGATTTTCACAATTTCAATACTTATTTCAGGGACAATGAGTATTATAATGTTGTTGCATTTACGGCAGCACAGATTCCTGATATCGATGGAAGGAAATATCCGGCCGTCCTTGCCGGAAAGCTCTATCCCGACGGAATCCCGATCTTTGCTGAACAGGAACTTCCCGATCTTATAAGAAAATTCAAAGTTGATGACTGTATATTTTCGTACAGTGATGTCACTTATCAGAAAGTGATGTCGGTAAGCGCTGTTGTGAACTCCGCAGGAGCAAATTTTGTTCTGCTGGGGCCAAAAGATACAATGGTCAAAAGTACAAAGCCTGTTATTGCCGTTGGCGCAATAAGGACAGGTTGCGGAAAGAGCCAGACATCGAGACGTGTGATAGAGCTGCTTATGGAAAAAGGTTTAAAGGTTGTAGCCATCCGTCATCCTATGCCATATGGCGACCTTGCAGAACAAAAAGTCCAGCGCTTTGCAACAATTGATGACCTCGAAAAACATAAGTGCACTGTTGAGGAGATGGAGGAATATGAACCTCATGTTGTAAGAGGTAACGTGATCTATGCAGGAGTCGATTATGAAGCTATCCTCAGAGAAGCTGAGAAAGATCCTAAAGGCTGTGATGTGATACTTTGGGATGGAGGAAACAACGATTTCCCGTTTTATACCTCCGACCTTATGATCACTGTCACTGATCCCCACAGGGCCGGACATGAACTGAAATATTATCCCGGAGAGGTGACTCTCAGGATTGCCGATGTGGTTGTGATAAATAAAATCGACAGCGCTTCACCCGAGGCCATCCAGATTGTCAGGGAAAGCATTGAGAAGGTTAATCCGAAGGCAATTGTCATCGACGGCGCCTCACCTATAAAGGTCGATGATCAGTCGGTAATAAAAGGCAAACGTGTTCTGGTTGTTGAGGACGGCCCAACACTTACTCATGGTGAGATGAAACTTGGCGCCGGCGTTGTTGCCGCAAGAAAATTCGGAGCTTCAGAACTCGTTGATCCGAGGCCTTACACTGTCGGGAAGCTGAGTGAGACCTTCAGGCTCTATCCGAATATCGGAACACTTCTTCCTGCAATGGGATACGGGGAACAGCAGCTCAGGGATCTCGAGACGACAATCAACAATACCGACTGCGACAGCGTGATAATTGCCACTCCAATCGATCTGAACAGGATTATTAAGATCAGCAAGCCTAACACAAGGGTTTATTATGATCTGCAGGAAATAGGCGATCCTAACCTTTCACAGGTTATTGATGATTTTATTAAGAGATTCAAACTGATTTAAGAAATATTAAACTACGTAGAAGCAACGTATTAAACTACGTAGCTTACTACGTAGTTACCTTTTTACACGTGCATTGCCTTTCCATATGCTCCATACCTGTTCCTCATCCGCAGGTTGGGCATAATCTGTAAGTACGGTTGTTGCAAGGGCACCCGTAGCCCATCCGAACTGAATCCATTTTTCAGGTTCCCATCCCCTGAGGATAGCATAGAGCAATCCGCCGACAAAGCCGTCACCCCCGCCAATACGGTCGAGAACATGTATTTCGCGAGGTTCAACCACATGCCATTGATCTCCCTCGAGCATTATTGCTCCCCACAGATGCTCATTCGCATTTGTGACCTGCCTGAGGGTTGTCGCGAATGCAGAAGTTCCGGGGAATTCCTTTTTGACCCTGCCTATCATTTCCCTGAAGCTTTCAATCTTACCTGAAAGATCATTTCCACCCTCCTCCGGTCCCGGTATCCCAAGACATAGCTGAAAATCCTCTTCATTGCCAACCAGGATATCTGAAATTCCTGCTATCTCCCTGAAAATTGATGACAGTTCAGTTTCCCGGTTCTTCCAGAATGAAGCCCTGTAGTTAAGATCAAAGGAGATCCTGGTCCCGTTCCTGCGTGCTGATCGTGCCAGCTCGAGGCAGAAATTTCCGGTCTCGGGCGACAGCGCTGCAATAAGCCCTGAAAGATGCAGGATCGCAACACCTTCTTCACCGAAAAGCCGTTGAAGGTCGAAATCTTTGACACTCAGAGTCCTTCCGACTTCGCCGGCGCGGTCGTTATGTACCCTGGGTCCGCGCGATCCGAAACCGCTGTCGGCAATGTTGAACTGATGACGATAACCCCACGGGCCTCCCTGTTCCACATCCTTTCCTTCATATACAATATGCCTTGCTGAGAGGTTGTCCTTAATCATCCGGGCAATGGGACTATCCTTTACAAAGGTAGTGAGGACCTTTACAGGGAGTCCAAGATATGACGACACGCTGGCAACATTT
This sequence comes from uncultured Rikenellaceae bacterium, assembly GCA_964633505.1. Lineage (GTDB taxonomy): Bacteria > Bacteroidota > Bacteroidia > Bacteroidales > VadinHA17 > LD21. The sequence goes on from CAZWHC010000011.1 coordinate 115,312, forward strand.
GTTTCGGCGCTTGTCACCTGCATCCTGAACATGTCGCTGGAATGAACAGGCTGACCATCGGGGGGAGTGATCCGCACACCCATGCTTGAGGGTACGACCAGAGCCCATCTGCAATCTTTTTTAAGCTCGATTTTCATGTTATTTAAGTCTTTCTCTGAGTAATTTTCCGGCCTCCTCATAACCTGGCTTGTTCAGCAAAGCAAACATGTTTTTCTTGTATGCTTCCACCCCGGGCTGATCGAACGGATTCACATCGAGTATATATCCGCTTACAGCGCATGCGAGCTCAAAGAAGTAAAACAGCTGCCCTATGTAATACTCGTTAAGACTGGGTATCGTTAACGTCATAACGGGAACATGTCCATCGTGGTGAGCCAGAATTGTACCTGCTTTGGCATTATGGTCGACTTCAGAAAGCCTCTGGCCTGCCAGATAATTAAGCTGATCGGCATTGTCTTCTTCCTTCGGAACCCTCAGCTCCCTTTTTGGTTCTGTCACTGAAAGGACAGTCTCGAACATTATTCTCTGACCATCCTGGATATACTGTCCGAGCGAATGAAGGTCGGTTGTGAAATCGACAGCTGCAGGAAAAATACCCTTGCCTTCCTTGCCCTCGCTTTCGCCGAACAGCTGTTTCCACCATTCAGCAAAATAGTGAAGCTTTGGAGTATAGCTGACCATTATCTCAGTTGTTCTTCCCGATTGCAATATGAGGTTTCTTGCAGCAGCATAAATCAGTGATGGATTTGTTGCGGCATTTTTGTTGTTCCTGGTTATTGCCTGCATCGATGCTGCTCCTTCGACAAGCATTCTGATGTCAATTCCGCTTAAGGCAACAGGAAGAAGACCTGCAGGAGTAAGTACTGAATATCTGCCTCCGATGTTATCAGGTATGACAAAGGTCTCATATCCGTTTGCGTCAGCCAGTGGTCTGAGTGCACCCTTTTTACTGTCGGTAATCGCAACAATCCTTTCCGAAGCTTCTTTTTTTCCTACTTTCTTTTCAAGATGATTCTTTATTATCCTGAATGCAATTGCCGGTTCGGTGGTTACACCTGATTTTGAGATTACAACAATGGAATAGTTCCTGACATCAAGTATATCAAGAAGCTCGCTGAGATAATCTTCAGAGAGATTCTGTCCCGCAAAAACTATTTCGTGATGTTTTTCCTTCCTGAGAGAGGTAAAAGAATGTGAAAGAGCTTCGATGACAGCCCTTGATCCGAGATAGGAACCGCCTATCCCGACAATGACCGTAAGATCTGAAATTGACCTGAGCCTTTCAGCAACTTTCTCAATCCTGTCAAGCTGCGGCCTGACATCCTCAGGTAAACTCATCCAGCCCAGAAAATCGCTCCCTGCGCCTGTTCTCTTGTTCAATGAGTCGAGGTGAAGTACTGATTGCTGTGCAAGCGCTAATATTTCCTCGGATGATATAAAGCTTTCTACATTTTTCAGACCCAAACTGATATTTTCTTTCATTTATCCTGTCGATTTTAAGTTATATACTAAGACTGCAAAATTAAAAAAAAGCCGTCAGGATATACCCCGACAGCTTTTTAATACTCAAACAAAAGCTATATATTGAAAAAAGACTACTTCCTGTGAATTCCTCCGGCGCTCGATGAATGGGCATCAATATATTTGGGATCGCCCCGGTAATTTATATCTCCTGCGCTTGAAGCCCTGGCTTTAAGTTTTTCGGTGACTGTGATATCGGCATCTCCAGCGCTTGAAACCGAAATTTCTGCCTCCCTTACTGTAAGGCCATAAGCATTCAGATCGCCGGCGCTGCTCAGACTGGCATCCATAATATCGGCTTCCCCCGAAAGAGTCATATCGCCTGAACTGCTGATGTCGATATTAACCGTTTCAGCCTTGAGCTCTAGCTTGATATCCCCTGCACTGCTTGCCGAAAGTTCAAGTACACCTGCTGTGACCGGCGACTCTCCGATCAGATCTCCCGCACTACTGGTTTTAAGCGACCTGATGTCCTTCATTGTAACATACACTCTTTTCATTTCTGCCTCCCGGATATTCGCATCAGAATAAACATGCAATACCCCATCCCTTATTTCGGTCAATATATATTCATGAAGATTTTCATCTGCCTCCACAGTAATTGATTCGGAGCCAGTTTGCTTCAGATATACATCGATACCGCTGCTTACCCTTATTCCGGTAAAACGTCCGGCATTCCTGTCCTTTTTTACCACATGGTTGTTGCCATAAACCGTTTTGCGGATCTGTCCTTCCGCACTGAATGTGATCCCAAGGGCTAGAATTACTACAAGGAAATGTCTCAGATTTTTCATATCATTTGTAAATTATTTGATTTGGTGAACCAGTTCGTCATAAAGACCGGAAGAAAATGTAAATGCTGCACAGTGTATGAAAAAGAATATACAACTAAACAAAAATTAGTTTGTATCTTGGTGTATAAACTAATCCGGATCGATCGAGATGAGAGCGATAATAAGAATAACTTCTGTCGTTTTTTGTATTTCCCTTTTTTCAGGTTGCTTTACCGGCAAAACTGAGGATTTGAAGCTTTGGTATGAAAAGCCGGCTTCCAAATGGGAAGAAGCCTTGCCAATAGGGAACGGAAGGCTGGGTGCAATGGTTTACGGTGGTGTAAAGGAAGACCATATCCAGTTCAATGAAGAGACCTTATGGTCAGGTGAACCTCACGACTATTCGAACAAGGATGCCTATAAATACCTGGGTAAAATCAGGGAGCTTCTCTGGCAGGGCAAACAGGATGAGGCTGAAAAACTCGCTGGGGAAACATTCATGAGCGTACCACTGCATCAGAAGAAATATCAGCCATTCGGCGACCTGTGGCTCACCTTCCAGGGAGAAGAAAATTATTCTGATTACAGACGTGAACTTGACCTTTCCGAAGCAGTCTGCAAAACTACTTATAAAGAAGGCGACATTTTATATACAAGAGAATACATTGCAAGCTATCCCGGAAATACAATGGCAGTAAATCTTGCAGCCAGCCGCAAAGGTTCCCTGACCTTTGACATTTCAATGGGCTCAGTCCATGAAGATTTTTCTGCAGCCGCCGGACAGGACGGGACCATACGGCTTAAAGTTCGGGTTAAGGACGGAGTACTTTATGGGACAGCGCTTGCGAGACTTACACTGAAAGGCGGAAAATTCACGGCTGCAAGGGATAAGTTACATGTTGAAAATGCCGATGAAGCAACAATCTGGCTTACAGCTGCAACAAATTTCGTTACTCCGGATGATGTGACGGGAGATCCCGATTCTCTTTGCGAAGCTATGCTTGCCGGAGCCATGGCATATAGATTTAAGGAATTCAGGAAACAGCATATTGAAGATTACAGGAAATATTTCAACAGGTTTTCAATTTCCCTGGGGAACTCGGGAAGTGAAGATCTGCCGACCGATAAAAGGATAGATAAAATACCAGCGGCAATGGACAACTCACTTGCAGCGCTTTATGTCCAATATGGCCGTTATCTGATGCTTTCATCCAGCAGGGAGGGAACCTATCCCGCCAACCTCCAGGGGATTTGGAACGACAAGCTTGCTCCTGCCTGGGACAGTAAATACACTGTTAATATAAACACTGAGATGAATTACTGGCCTGTTGAGGTACTTAATATTCAGGAATGCCACAATGCGCTTTTCAGGATGATAAACGAAGTTGTTACTTCCGGCGAAAAGGTGGCAAGGAACCATTACAATGCCAGGGGATGGGTACTACACCACAATACCGATCTCTGGAGAGGGGCCGCGCCTATAAATGCTTCGGATCACGGGATATGGGTCTCGGGAAGCGGATGGATGGCACATCATTACTGGGAGCATTATCTTTTCAGCCTTGATGAGGAATTTTTAAGGGATACTGCCTGGCCGGTGATGCAAAAGGCTGCATTGTTCTATACGGATTTTCTGGTTCGTGATCCTAAGACTGGATGGCTTGTCTCATCTCCGTCAAATTCACCTGAGAACGGGGGGCTTGTCGCCGGCCCGACAATGGATCACGAAATTATTAAAAGCCTCTTCAAGGCATGTATCAGAGCCAGCGAAATACTTAACACCGACCTGTCGTTTGCCGACACCCTCAGACAGATTCTTCCTCAGGTGGCGCCATACAAAAAGGGCAGGTTCGGGCAGTTGCAGGAATGGGTTGAAGATATTGATGATCCTGATAACAAGCACAGGCATGTTTCCCATCTCTGGGGTGTGTATCCGGGAAATGAAATAAACCAGGAAGAAAATCCTGAGCTGCTTGAAGCTGCAAAGACCTCACTCATCGCGCGGGGCGATGAAGGAACAGGATGGAGTCTGGCCTGGAAAATTAACCTCTGGGCAAGGTTCAGGGACGGAAATCATGCATGGAAGATGGTAAGCATGTTGTTACGGCCGCAGGGTAAATCAGTATCCCAGGCAACAGGCGGCGGCTCATCGGGAGGCGGATCCTATCCCAACCTGTTTGATGCCCATCCGCCATTTCAGATCGACGGCAACTTCGGCGGAGCTGCCGGCATTGTCGAAATGCTGATTCAGAGCCATCTTACCGGCATAGATATCTTACCGGCGCTTCCTGACGGCATTCCTGAAGGCCATATCAGGGGCATCAGGGCACGGGGAGGCTTTGAACTTGATTTTGAATGGAGCAGCGGCAGGCTGACACGGCTTAAAGTCATTTCCGTTTCAGGAGCGCCTCTTCTGATCAGATATGGAGGCAAAGAATACAAATCAGAAACATCAAAGGGGGAGGTCCTGGAATTTGACGGGAATCTGATAAAACTGTGATTTTCTGGCTAATGCCATTTGAATATCTTAAGACCCGCACTGAAAAATACCACGCCCGCCAGCGACAGGACAAAAACCGGGAAAGCTGCTTCGCTGAATCCGGCTCCTTCGTTGAAAATACTTCTTACACCGTCGGTAAGAATTGTCAAAGGAAGAACTTTTATTATACCCACACTCCAGTCGGGGAAATTCTGATAGCTGAAAAAGATACCCGACAGTACCATCATTGGTGTGACTACCGCATTTATAAGGCCGTTCCCGACCTCGGTATTAGAAGTATGTGAAGAAACAAAAACGGCTATGCCCGCAAATGCCAGGTTCCCGGCAATGAATAAAAGAATCAATGCCGGAAGACTTCCCTGTATTGTCATTCCGAAAACGGCAACGGCAAAAATGATAAGAACGGCAGCCTCGACAAAATTCATTACCACACGCACGGTTATCAGGGCAATAAGGAAGTGCGATTTTTTCATTGGTGTGGCAACAAGACGACGGAGAAGCTTTTTTGAACGTTTTTCGATTATACCATAGCTTATTCCCCACATTGTCGACATCATCACTCCCATTGTAATAAGGCCGGGAATAAGAAAATCGATATACCTTGTGCCCTTTATGGTAAGCGGCCTTATTTCATGGTCGTTCTGTCCGGAACTAATTTCATCACGTCCGATAATGTTCCTGAGCTTAAGATATGTAAGCTCGGCATCCGAACTGACAGGATCGAAATTATATTCTGTTTTTCCGCTATTGCTGCTTAAAATAAGATTTACAGTCCCTCTCTTCAGGCTGACCATTGCAGTTTTCCAGTCATAATCATAAAAAAGGAACAGTGTCCGGCCCAGTTTTTCATCATTGATTTCGTACTGCCAGTTGAAATCGTTCTTCTTATCAGGCTGATTTTTTATGCATTTTTGATCAAGAAAGGCGGCAAGATCCGATCTTTTTGAAAGAGAATCATCTGTAATTATAACTGCTACCTTCCTTATGGTTTCAGGTTTCCTTGTGAATGCCAGACCAAGTCCGAGCGACATCAGTATTGGAAAGAGGATGCCCCAGAAAAGCACACCAGGTTCACGTGTAAGCTCATGCGACAGGGCCAGGGTCAGCTGCCACAGCTGGTTGATCCTTACAGGCTTATTCATTTATACTCCTTCCCGTTAAAGCGACAAACAGGTCATCGAGCGACCTGTAATCCTTAAGAAGGAATTCAGGTGTCCCTTCGCGAAGAATTGAGCCGTTATCCATAATCACTATGTAATCGCAAAGGGTCTCAGCTTCCTCCATATAATGAGTGGTAAGGATCATTGACGTATCTGATGCTTTTTTTAATCCCGACAGAATGTTCCATATCTCACGTCTGGCATTTGGATCCAGACCTGTTGTGGGCTCGTCAAGAAGCAATATGGCAGGAGAGTTTATAAGGGCGATTCCGATCGCAAGTCTTTGCCTCTGTCCACCCGAAAGGTTAACAACATATGATTTTCTTTTGTCGCCCAGGCCGACGAGTTCAATAATCTCATCAACTCTTTCCTTTCCCAGTTCAAAAAAACTGGCAAACAGCAGCAATGTCTCGGTTACCCTGAGCTTGTCAATAAACTTTGTTTCCTGCAACGAAAGACCTATGATTCTATGGAGTTCATCCTCGTTCCCCTTCCAAAGCTTTCCTTTAATCCTTATTTCGCCGCTGTCAGGTTTCTGGATGCCTTCAATCATTTCAACCAGGGTGGTTTTTCCTGCTCCGTTAGGCCCGAGAAGGGCTGTGAACTGTCCTTTTGGTATCTTAAGGCCAATACCTTTTACCGCCTTTACGGTTTTAAATGATTTCCAGACATTACTGACTTCAATAACCTTATCGTTCATTAAGGATTTTAAATTGTTCTTAATTATAAACAAAGCAAATTGCCCGATAGTTAAACCAGGATTCAAATTTAACGAAAATGTTTTGGGTGAAATGAACAAGCCTGAATTTTCCGGTCCAAAGGATATTATGCAGATATTGACATTTATATGGAAAATTAGTAATTTTAAGAGAAAAAAATGATCCGGTTCAAAGATCTTGTTTTTGCTGTTATTATATTAACAATAGCAGGCTGCGGTTCGCCCAATGCTGAAAAAATTAACTCAGGGGTTGCCGGAAATGTCAAAAAAGATATAAGCGGAAATTTCTCAATAAGCGGAGCCTATGCGCTTTATCCACTGATCGGTAAACTTGCCGGTGATTTCATGGCAATTCATCCGGAGGTAAAAATTGAAGTCACAAAGGTAGGAACAGGGAAAGGCATAGAAAGCCTTCTGACAGGAAAATGTCAGCTCGCCATGATCTCAAGGCAGCTGACCGATGAAGAGATAAATGCAGGGATATGGGTGATCCCTGTGGCAAAAGACGGGGTGGCTCCGATTGTAAATCAGAAGAATCCCAACCTTCAGATGATAATTGACCGAGGTCTTAGTCCCGATGAATTTATGCAGGTTTTTACTTCAGGCAGGGATATTTTCTGGGGCGAGCTTCTTGAATCGGATTCCAGGGACAGAGTGTCAGTATACACACGGGCTGATGAATCGGGCGCCGCCGATATCTTTGCCGCTTTTTTTTACAAAAAGGCTTCTGACCTTAAGGGGACCGGAGTAACCGGAGATGAGGAAATGATAGAGGCAATTCAGAAAAATCCCCTGTCAATAGGGTTCTGCAATTTTACTTATGCTTTTAACATAGCAACCGGAGAGAGGAAGAAAGATATTCAGATTATACCATGCGACCTTGACTTCGACAATAAGATCGACAGGGCGGAGGAGCCTTTCCATAACCTTGAGGAAGCCCACAGAAGTTTGTGGTTAGGCTTCTATCCCGATCAGCTCTGCCGTGAACTGACGCTTGGATCGATGGGTAAACCCACTGATCCTGCTATCCTGGAGTTTCTCTATTTTGTCCTTAAGGAAGGTCAGAATAGTATAAAGATTACCGGATACTGTCCGCTTAATAATGTTTACCTTAATTATTCCCTTGATCTCCTGAAGTAGGAAACAATTCTCTTATGAGCGAACCTGTCCTGAGAGCACTGATGCAACTCTTTGCTCTTATCAGTGATATAGGAAATATCAATGAAATCTCGCAGCAGGAGAAAAATGTCGTAAGATCATTTCTTGAGCGTCATCTGAACAGTGAACTTGTAGAAAAATATCTTGGGATATTTGACGAATACCTCCAGTTATTCATTATCAGGGAAGCTATCACCGAACGTACTGACGACTATGAGATAGCCGACCTCAAGACTATGAGGATAAAGCGCATATGCGAGGGGATTAACAGGGAACTGAGGCAAAAGCAGAAAATTTATATTGTGATTCAGCTTATTGATTTCATATCATCGGGCAAGGAAATAACAATAAATGAGCTGGATTTTCTTATGACTGTTGCTCTCACATTGAAAATTCCGGAAAATGAATACAGGGACATCAGCGCCTTTATTCTCGATCCGGTCTCGAAGATCCATGAAAAAGAAAGGCTTCTCCTTATCAATAATAACAGGGTCAGTAAATTCCGCAGGATAAAACATATTTATAATCCTGATTTTTCAGGTGAACTGCTTTTTCTGAATATACCAAGTACAAAAGCATTTATTCTCAGGTATTCGGGCGAAAGGGATATTTTCCTTAATGGTCAGTACATACATCCCCGGCAATCGTATATGTTCGATAACGGATCATCGGTAAAGGGCGAGGGTCTTAACACAGTCTATTATTCTGAAGTCTCGTCATATTTCAACGAGCCCCGCTCCGAGACCAAAGTGTCGCTTGCAGCAAATGAAGTAACCTACCTTTTCAAGGAAAGTGAAAACGGCATTCAGAATTTCAATTTCTATGAAGAGTCGGGGCAGCTTATCGGAATTCTCGGACTAAGCGGAACCGGAAAATCGACACTATTGAACCTCCTGAACGGAAACCTTAAGCCCCAGTCGGGAAATGTTCTGATCAACGGATTTGACATTAACAATTTAAAGGAAAAGGAAAGATTGAAAGGTATCATCGGGTATATTCCCCAGGATGACCTTCTTATTGAGGAGCTTACAGTTTATCAGAACCTTTATTTCAATGCCAGGCTTTGCCTCAGCAACCTGCCCCTGGCAAGAATACGCAAAATAATATCGAAGATAATGAACGACCTTGATCTCTGGGAGATAAGAGAACTGAAGGTAGGCAATCCGCTCGAAAAAGTGATTAGCGGCGGACAACGCAAAAGAATAAATATTGCCCTTGAGCTCATCCGCGAACCATATGTGCTTTTCGTGGATGAACCTACTTCAGGACTGTCGTCGGTCGATTCGGAGGTTGTAATGAACCTTCTGAAAGAACAGGCCTATAAAGGCAAACTTGTTATAGTCAACATCCATCAACCATGTTCTGATCTATATAAATTGTTCGACAAAATAATAATACTCGACAAAGGCGGATATCAGATTTATTACGGCAACCCGAATGAAGCCATTGTTTATTTTAAAAAACAGGGTAATCATGCAAATCCCGAGGAAGACCAGTGTCCGAAATGCGGCAACATAAATACCGACCAGCTGTTGCAGATTGTTGAAGCTAAGATTATCGATGAAAGGGGAAAGCTGACACCGATAAGAAAAATAGGCCCCGAGGAATGGGCTCACCGTTTCAGGCTGAATTTCAAGAACAAATCAGGTACGGCAACAGCCACACTTAAAAGGCTGCCGGAAAGCCTTTACAGTATCCCCGGCCTGATCAGGCAGACAGGTTTATTTTTCACAAGGGATCTCCTTTCAAAATTATCGAACAGGCAATACATTCTGATAAGCCTTCTTGGGGCACCGCTGCTGGCTCTTTTGCTTGGTTATTTCACCAGATATTCGAGGGGAAGCAGCTATGAATTTATTGATAACGATAACCTGACAGCCTATTTGTTCATGTGCGTGATAACCGCTCTTTTCCTCGGGCTCATAATCAGCTCAGAAGAAATCCTGCGGGACAGAAAGATACTGAAGCGGGAGGCTTTCCTTAGCCTCAGCTGGTTCAGTTATATTAATTCCAAGATATTCATGATGTTCCTTTTATCATCAATTCAGACTATATCGTTTGTTATTATCGGAAACATGATACTTGGAATTAAGGGAATGACACTGCAGTACTGGCTCGTACTTTTCACCACCTCATGCTGTGCCAATCTGATAGGTCTGAACCTTTCCTCGGCGCTCAATTCGGTTATAACAATATACATTCTCATACCATTCATTATAATCCCGCAATTATTATTCAGCGGAGTTCTTGTGAGGTACGACAAGCTTCATATAAGCGGAGGGATAAAAAATGAATACGTGCCCGTAATTGGTGAACTTATGCCCGCCAGGTGGTCGTTTGAAGCGCTTGCGGTGGAACAGTTCAGGAATAACCGTTATGAAAAGACAATATTCCCGTATAATATGGCGGTCAGCCAAAATAACTGGTACTCTGCTTATCTGATCTATGACCTGGAGAAAGAACTTTATCAGTGCCGGAGGGCGAAAGTTATAAATGACACAATCCGGGACAATTATTCCAAACTAAGGTATTATGTAAACCAGATGTCGGAAAATGCCGGTTTCGAAGTTCCCTCTGACATCAGCTATGCCCTTAAAAATAACAGACTCGATTCCCTTGCGATGAAAAAAATTCAGCTTTATTTTGACGCCCTTAAAAGACATTTCAATGCGAGACTAAGATCCCTCAAGGAATCACGCGATTCGCTGGTACGATCGCTAACGGAAAGCCGTCGAGACAGTGAACGGTATATAAAGCTTAAGGCTGATTATTTTAATAAGGGTCTTGCTTCATTCATACTTAATGATGATCCGGGTTTGAAAAAGTCGATCGACAGGCAAAGGAAGATTATCAGAAAATATGAGCCGGGCTACATGATGCCAACCTCTAAGGCCGGAAGAGCACATTTCTGTTCTCCTTTCAAGGTGGTTGGGAATATCAGGTTTAATACATTCTGGTTCAACCTCGCAGTAATATGGATTGTATCGCTGATAATGTATGTTATGCTTTATTTTAGCATATTGAAAAAAATAGTGACAGGATTCGGAAAAAATACAAAAGGACGGGCCGAATCGGGATTTCTTGTGATAAAGGAAATATCTTCCTTCTGAACAGAGCCTCCTATTTTAGCGACGAGGCATCGGTCACCCTGTTCCCATTCCTGAAAGCAACAATAAAAGCATCCTTATACTGACCCCTTCTCATTGCCGACTGAAGCTCCTGCGCGGAATTCCGGTCGGAGAACTCACCGGCGCATAATCTGTTGGCGCCGTTATACAGGTATTCAAAGGTTTTATATGCAGTGCCTTCAATTGTTATTTCCCTGATTCCGCTTGGATTTCCACCGGTTGCATACTGAACCCTGTATATAATGGCATCTCCGCTGGAAGCTGTTACATCAGCCTGTCTTTGAGCTTGTTCCACCGGTTGTGAAATGACAGCGGGTTTGCTGGTTGCAGCTTGTTCCTGTACCTTTGCAACAGCCTGAACCGGCCCAGTTATCCTTTCATTGTTCTTAAAAGCTACAATGAAGGCATCGGGATATCCTTCCCTTTTCATCAGATTCTGTAAGCTCAGCGCAGACGCAGGCGAGTTGAACTCACCTGCACATGACCTGTAAACACCGTTATAGAAATATTCATATGTTTTATATGTGCTTCCCCCGACTTTTATGTCGAAACTTCCTCTGGATTTGGAAAGCGACATGAATTGAACCCTGTATACAATCGCATCGGAGGAGGCAGCAACAGGGTCCTCTGTAATATCTGCAGCAGGCTGGTACTGATTTTCTGCAACAAGCTTCTGTGTTTCAGTTTTTGGCTGTTCAGCAGGTTTCTCTGTGACTGCCTGAACAGGCTGTTCCTGCACGGGCTGTATAATTGTCTCCTTCACCGCCTCGACCTTTTCAGCCGGCTTTTCAGCAATGAATTGTGTTTCTTCGGCAGGAACATAACCCGATTGGGCTATATACCTTATTGCGTTTGAAATATTTGTAAGTCTGGCGCTTGCATATTGATCCCTGAAGGTTATCCTGTATAACCTGGCCTGCCTGTTTCCCCTGGCGCTTCTTGATGAATAGAAAGCTGACCTGGCATTGATGGGATCAAGGGTAAAAGCAAGTTCATCATCCGGGGTATTGACAATTCGTGTAAGATTTACCGGTTTATCCCAGCCGCGCCCGTTGTACCGGCACATATAGATATCATAACCTCCGTAACCCTTAATTCCGTCGGACGAGAAAAAGAGGTTATTGCTCTGATCAAGGTAAGGAGAGGTTTCGTTACCCTGAGTATTAATAAGGTTACCAAGGTTTATGGGTTCCGACCAGTTATCTCCTTCCCTGTACGAAATAAACAGGTCGAGCCCTCCTATACTTTCCTTTCTGTTGCTGGCAAATATCATTTTCTCCCCGTCAGCAGACAATGCCGGATTGGTGTATGCAGATTTGTCGTTGCAGAAGCTTAAGGGCTTGGTGTCGCTTATCCATTCGCGTTTTCCGTTTTTAAAAGACTGATATTTTGCCTGGTATATCTTTTCTGATTCTCTTCCTGAAGGCAGCTTTGTATAATACATCAGCGAATAATCGGTGTTGAATGTCATTGCATCAGTGGGTACTTCCCATGGTACCGAAGAGGAAAACAAAACATGGTTACCCGGCAGGGTATCGTCCAGCGAAGCATAGTAAGTTTCAACCTTACCGAATGATGTATGGCTTTCAGGCATCTTTGATTCTGATTTTGTATTGGCCAGAAATACAATGCCGTCGCGGTAAAACTGCACTCCTGTCGAAGGAGGAATGATGTCGAGCCAGAATGGATTGATTTTCAATATTTTGCCGGCATTAATAGTATCATTGTCCTGAACCTGTACCGTACCTGCTGACGGTATTGTTCTAAAGCTGCCTGCCGATGCTGCTGAGACCAGGGTGAAGCCGGCCGCAAATATAAAAGCTATGTTGTGAAGTCTTTTCATAATAACGGATTAAAATTTTACCAATGACCGTTCTGTGTATAACCCGACTGGTTACGGGAGAAATTAATTCCCAGAGCGATTTCCGCTGTAGGAGATTTTTTATAGAATGGCGAATCTTTTGGTATTGCAAAAAAGGTACCGACATAAAACTTCGGATACCTGTACTGGAAAAAGAATGATATTTTGTTGAAATCATTGAAGTATGTACCGAGACAGAAATTTCCGGCATAGATTTTAAGCGCCGGCTCAATGTTTTCCTTTGGATCGAATCCAAGTGAGTCGTCGGTATGGATAATTACAGAGGGCTCTATGATAAGGTTCAGATCGCGGTTGATTAAAAATTTATATCCTGCAATGAAATTGTATTGCCTTGAAACAGGTACTTTGTAAATGATTCCGCCAAGGGTATCAGATGGGGGATCAATAAGATTTGTTGCTGAAACACCTGCATAATAAATCGGATTATAAAAATAAACACCAACGTCAACATTGGGAAAGTAGAACTCACCCGACGGCATTCCCCTGTCGGGATCGCCTTCATAGAAGTGGTACATTCCTTTCACGGAAGCGCCGACTGAAACAAAAGACAATCCGCGTTTGTTCAGAGGGAAATGATATGACCCGGTACCACCGATCCCGGCATTATGAATTGAATCATTACTGTTGAAATCGTTATAGAAAAATCCTCCCGTGCCAATATTTGTGAAAGAGTAGATTCGTCCGGAAGGGCCATAACCTGATGTTTTCCTTTCAATCCTGGCATTGCCGCTGACCATTTGGGAATGCGATTTGCCCGTAAATCCCCCCAGAATATCAATCGAGAGATAATCCTTGCTTCCTGAAATTGCCGGATTCAAAATGAAAGGACTGAAAATCCTGTATGATACCGGATTAACAGGCATCTGCTGGGCAGAAACACTTAACAGACCTGAAATAAAGAGTAGAAAAAACAATGTTTTTCTGTTTATATGTTTTCTTAACATAATCTCAGTTTCTATGTTATCCGGTACAACAAAAATAATTTTATACTACGTTTTTTGTGGTCTAAAGTTAAGAAATTTAGCTTAATGTGGTCTGAGCGGTCATAATTTATTAAGCTGCAAAGTTAATACATTATTGATTTGGAAATCGATTGTATCTCTGCAATCCGGCAGATCAGATCAACATGATCAGCAATCTGCTTTACTAATGTCAGGTGTTTTGTCCTTATCTTTTCATGGTAGTGGACCAGATCGCTCTCATCACGTGTTTTATTTTTTTCTGACATAAATAAATATGCAAGTTCCTTCATTATGCCGGCCATAAAGATGTTACCACCGGCAACGATTTCGTCGATGCCGGCAGCTATAGATGCTGTTCTTGCATCCGGTTTGTAAAAGCACTTAAATACTGAAATATAATTCCTTGCCCAGAATGCAGCGTTTGCCAGTCCACCTGGACCTGCCATCCATTCACCGAACACGACTTCGAGGAATTCATAATAATGGTTAAGTGAAGGATCCCTAAAATCATAATCCCTGAATCCGGGTTTCCCTTTGAGTCTTCCTTCCCTTAACAGTTCCTTTTCTATCCTCGTTTCAAAATATGGCCTGATCTTCAGGAATTTAAGGGGTGCACTTCCATCGCTGCAAAGGTTATCAAGGAATTCAATGTTCCTGAGTACCGAATCAAACCCGGATGACGGCTGGAAAAGCATGAATCCATAATCAAAGTTTATCCTGAGTTTTTTAAGGATCCTGATACCAGTCATGCTTTGTTTAACTGTCATGTTTTTATTTAGCCTGGCAAGTCCCTCATCGGTTCCGTCGTCTATACCAAGGAAGACAAGATACAATCCGTGATTTTTCATCATCCTGAATACATCATAGTCAATCTCATCAGGACGGCAGTTGATCTTCCATAAAATTCTTCCTGCAAGTTTTCTGTGCTTAAGTTCAGCACAGAAGTCCATTATCCATTCCTGACCGTTTTCAGTCATGACAGGAAAATCGTCATCATCAAAAAGGAAAACAGAGCAATCGTTCTGACGGTGCAGGAACTCGATTTCGCCTGCAACATAAGCAGGGCGTCTTAACCTTCTGGCAGGGAATGACGATTTTATAAGATAATTTGTGTTGTTGCAGAATGAACAATTATTCTTACACCCTCTTCCTGCAATCAGAGTTGCAAATTTCTTCCCGAGGGCATATTCCTGAAGGCGGGGGCGCATGGGATAAGGGAAACTGTCAAGATCTGTTTCGGGTTTGCGGAGAGGGTTTTTGATAATCCGGCCCTCATTCATGAAGGCAAGGCCCTCCGAATTCTTCCAGTCGGTTCCGGAACGCAGGTTTTTTGCAAGTTCAAGGAATGTTAATTCCCCTTCGAACATCACGACAGAATCAATTTCAGGCATCAGCCTGTATAATTCTTCCTGACGCAGACTTGCGTACTGTCCTCCGGCACAGAAGTGAGAAGTGATTCCTTTGTTCCTGAGAAATCTGGCAGTTTCCCGGAATCGCATTATATAATACTGGTATACCACTGAGAATCCGATTATCAAAGGGTTGATGTCCCTTACTGCCTCGAGGATCCTTTTCTTTCCCTTGCGTATGTCGATAATCCGGATTCTGAAATCATTTCCTGCAAGCACTGATGAGATATACCTGATCCCAAGATTGTCAAATTCCTCAAAGGCAACAAACAGCACATAAGGAGCATCCATTATTTATTTAATATAAATAATTAATATAAGGAACTATTTGGATAACACGCCGGAGGTATGAGGGAAAGTCAGTTATTCGAATTTCCGGTCAAATTCCAGATTTTGGCTGGTTCACAGTTAAATCATGCTCAGCAAAAGCTTTTTTGATACCATCTTCAAGCTCCTTTTTTGCCCTGATGACATCCCTGACAAATTTGCTCTGCAGCGAATTTACCTTTCTTGTCAGGTCAGGATACTTATAAAAGGCTGAGCAGGATCTTGAATGCATTACGTAATCAACTTTTGTCATAATTGGAAATTTTTCAGTTAAACAATTAAAGGACAGGTTTACAATATTTCAGGATGAATACCTGGCAATTAGTTTTTTATATTCAGGCATCTCCCGGAGAGGATTCCAAACAGGATCGAGCTGAACGAGCTTTACTGAGATCAGGGATGGCTGTCCGAGAAGAAAATCCAGTTCCTTTACTGATTTTTCATATTCCCCGGTCATCACATAGATAACAGCCAGATTCAGCCTTCTGTCGGTGTACCACAAATAATTTTTTTCCGACATCCTTACTGCATTTTCGCCATATTCAATTGCTAAGGCCTTATTGTTAATTCCTGCATAGGCAATGCCCATAAAGCTGTAATTTTCGCATTGTTCAGGATCTTCATTTATTTTTTTCTCATACCAGTCGAGGGCTGATCCTGAAAAGGTCACAGATGCCCTGAGATTATTCATGTACCTGTAAATGTCTGAATACATCAGTAACTGCCTTCCCCTGTCATCAAAATCTGTTGGTTCCGATAATTCAATTTCATGAAGCGCCTCCTGGAACCTGCCGTCATAAATGTCGGCCCTTATCCTGAATTCCCTCAGGTTAGCTTCTGTCTTTTTTGAAGCAGTATCGATGATCTTTCTGAGTTCTGCGGTATTTCCGTTCCGGAGAAGCAGAGCTGTTATTTTATTGGAATATGCCGATGGCCAGTCAGGCATGATCCTGATAGCCTGATCGTGGTAAAAGACAGCTTTGTCATAATTCCTCAGCATCTCCTCAGAAATTCCGATATTGGTAAGAAGAAGGGGATCCTGGGGATTGAATTCCAGAACCCTTGCCATCAATTCCTGCGATTCTTCCCAGTCACCCAGTACTCTTTCAACAAGGGCCATGTAATAAATACATTGCCAGTTATTTGATTGTTCTTTTCGTGCGCGTGAAAAGAAGCTGAGAGCTTTGTTGTAATCATCCAGGCAATAGTAATAGTAAAATCCCCGGGCAATTGTATTCTCAACCAGATCCTTATCGAGAGCCATTGCTTTTTCTATATCATCTCTGCATTTAACTATTGCAGACCTGTCGATGTTCCGTGTATGATATCCCCATGACCTTATAATTGCCCTTTTGGCGTACGCCAGGGCGAAGGCTGAATCCTGCTCTATTGCCCTGTCAAATGAACTTATGGCATCGGCAAACAGATTTTCATCGACCATCCTGGAAAAAAACCTCTTGCCGGAGGATGTATTGAAAATGACCTGTTGTGAAACGGCATTTCCCTGGATATAGCTTTTCATCGCAGAAGTATTTAATGAAGGCTTTTTGTTTATTCTTCTCCTTTCTTTCTGCGACAGGCCGGCATTCAGTGAACTGGTGATATGTAGAGCAATGTCCCTCTGGATCTCATAGAAATTACCGTCTTTCGGATCGAGATCATAATTTTTTGCCCATGCTATGTTTTCAGTTTTCGTTCTGATAAGCTGAACTATAAAAACAGCATTGTCTGTAATCTGTGAAATTGTCCCTTTAAGAATGAATGCGACATTGAGCTCCCGGCCTATCTCAGGGTATGATTTCTTATTTTCCTGATAATTCATGTTCGCAGGCCAGGTTCGCAGGGTAATGTCCTCAATGTTCGACAGAGTGCTGTAAATATATTCAGTATAGAAAGCACCTTTTAGTTCCAGATCACTTTCTTTGCTAAGGCATCCGATAGGCTGGACAGTTATTGATCTTTCCGCCAGTCCTTTGTTTTCCCTGCCCACAAATACATTCACAATGTTGTAAAGAACGAGTATAATTATTATTATGAAGCTGATGAGAGTACTGTTTTTCCATTTTCGTATTTCTGTATCAGTTCTGGCTTTCTTTTTGTCGGAAACAGGCAGGGTTTTTTCAATTCCTCCCGGAGTTATGTCAAAAAACCATGAAATAATTGCTGCAACAGGGAATCCGGTTGCAAGAACAACTATCAGGGCCGTCATTGTCCATGAGGGAAGTATAAATTCTTCTGAAAGTAGCTGAACGAGCTGCAGGATTGCAAAAGCAGCTGCCGCATAAGCAACAATCACCCTGTCTGTTTTCCGGCGTCGTAACTCATGCCGGAGTCTGGAGAATTTATTGCGTTTTACATGCATTTCTCCGGGTGTATGTTATTTAAATATATAAAGTTATGCCAACATTTGAACTAATGCAAAAGTTTTTTGGCAGCCTTATCGATTATGGATTTTAGAATTAAAGAGAGGTTGTATTAAAAGTACTTTGTGTACCTTAGTTCTTACCTTTGTGCACCTTTGTGGTTAAATATAAATCATTGAACCACAAAGGATCACAAAGATTTTCACAAAGGTCTCAATGGGTGAATATAGAGAAAAATCTACTTTTGATACAACCCCTTCGCTTGATATCGGAATTAAATTATTTCTTCAGCCACCCTTCCACTGTTTGCGGACTTAAGCCCGGCAATCCGAGTTTGTTCTTTTTATTGAAGCCATTAAGGTCGTTTGCAAGTTTTCCGGCCTTCTCAACTTCCATAAGTTTTGAAATTGTAGTATATCCTAGCTTTTTCAGAGCTTCAACCCATTCTTCAGGTATTCCTGCTTCGATATATTCTTCTTTTTTGCTTTCCAGCTCGGTCTTTTGTATAATGGGTCTCATCTGGGGAAAAAGCAGAACATCCTGTATCGAGGGCTGATCTGTAAGCAACATGGTAAGCCTGTCGATGCCAATTCCCATTCCCGATGTGGGAGGCATCCCGTATTCAAGGGCTTTTACAAAATCGAGGTCTATGAACATTGCTTCATCATCACCTTTTTCTGAAAGCCTGAGTTGGTCCTGGAACCTTTCCAGCTGATCGACAGGATCATTGAGTTCCGAATATGCATTGGCTATTTCCTTCCCGTTTATCATCAGTTCAAACCTTTCAACGAGACCGGGCTTGCTCCTGTGCATTTTTGTAAGTGGAGATGTCTCAACAGGATAATCTATAATAAAAGTGGGCTGGATATAGGTATGTTCGCATTTCTCTCCAAAAATTGAATCGATAAGTTTCCCTTTTCCCATTTCAGGTGAGTGGGGAACATCGAGTTTGTCGCATAATTTTCTTATCTCCTCTTCACTCATACCTGAAATATCATATCCTGTATTTTCCCTGATGGCATCTGTCATGCTTATGCGCTTGAAGGGAGGATTAAGGTTTATCGTCCTGTCGCCATAGGAAATTTCGGTTTTGCCGTGCAGGTCGAGGGCTGCTTTTTTGACAATTTCCTCAGTAAAGGTCATCATCCAGTTGTAATCCTTATACGCGATATAGATCTCCATAACCGTGAATTCAGGATTATGGGTACGGTCCATGCCTTCATTGCGGAAATCCTTTGCAAACTCGTATACGCCTTCAAAACCGCCAACTATGAGCCTCTTGAGGTACAATTCATTTGCTATCCTGAGATAAAGCGGAATATCAAGAGTATTATGATGAGTGATGAACGGCCTTGCAGCGGCTCCCCCGGGGATGGGCTGGAGAATAGGGGTTTCAACCTCAAGATATCCTTTCGAGTTGAACAATTCGCGCATCGACTGAATAATCCTTGTCCTGTTCCGGAAGACATCCCTCACCTGGGGATTAACTATAAGATCAACATATCGCTGGCGGTAACGAAGTTCAGGATCGGTAACTGCATCGAACAGGATGCCATCTTTCTCCTTAACGATGGGAAGCGGCCTGAGCGATTTGGAAAGGATTGTGAATTCATTAACATGAACTGTTATCTCCCCCATCTGTGTCCTGAATACATGACCTTTGACGCCGATGATGTCTCCGATGTCAAGAAGCCTTTTGAATACAGTATTATAAAGAGTTTTGTCTTCTCCAGGACAAATATCATCCCTTCTCACATAAATCTGGATTCTTCCGGATGAATCCATTAATTCGGCAAAGGAAGCATTTCCCATAATGCGGCGGCTCATTATCCTTCCGGCAATACAGACATCCTGGTAATTGTTGCTTTCATCGCTGAAACTTGCCAGGATCTCAGCTGCAAAGACATTTGTCTTATATTCAGCAGCAGGATATGGATTGATACCAAGCTTTCTGAGCTCTGCCAGCGACTCCCTTCTTATCTGCTCCTGTTCACTTAAACCCATAATATATTGATTGAAAATTTTTTGCAAATATATTAAAATTAGGGTTCCGGAATCAGAACAATCATTAATGTTTCAGTGAGCAGATATGATCGTAGAACCTTTCTCTTATTATCCTTGTCAAAGGGCCCGGAGTACCTTCCCCAATAACCGTTTCATTGATTTTTGTAACCGCTGTAACCTCACCCGAGGTGTTGGTGATGAAAGCTTCGCTGATCAATCCGAGCATCTTGTCATCAATTGCTTCTTCCTTGACAGGGATCCCCGTTTTTCTTGAGATCTTGATGATATTCTTCCTGGTTACGCCCGACAGAATAAATACCGATTCAGGATGCGTGAAAAGAATACCGTTTACAACAAAGAATATATTAGAATGTGAACATTCAGTTATCAACCCGTTCCTTACAAATGCAACCTCGAAAAAGCCATTGTCGATAGCTTCCTGGTACTTCAGTGTATTAGGAAGGAGTGCGACGGACTTTATATCGCATCTTCCCCATCTGATATCGTCAGTCAGCATAACGCTTACTCCTGATTCTTTTCCGTTGTTTTCAGGTACAAACTCCTTTGCAAATGCATATACTGTCGGGCTCACCGGGGGATTGGGAAAGGCATGTGTACGGTTTGCGGCTCCCCTTGTTACTTCAAGATATACAAGAGCTGAAGAATTACGAAGATTGTTCATTCTGACAAGCTCTCTGGCAATTACAGGGAAAGTATCCTCTTCAACCCAGGAGATTTTTATTTCCCTCAGACTTCTTCTCATTCTTGCCATATGGCTGTCCATATCATAAAAGAAACCCTGGTACCATCTTACAACTTCATAAATCCCTTCTGCAAAGAGAAACCCCCTGTCGTCGGGACTGATCCTGACTTCGTTCTTTGGAATATAATTCCCGTTAAAATAAGCCATTTCCATCATTTGCAAGTTTTTATATTTAACACAGTTTTTATCAGATTGTTTTGTAACAGTGGCTGCAAAGACAGTATTGACCGTATGAAGCC
The DNA here is from genome assembly GCA_964633505.1 of uncultured Rikenellaceae bacterium. GTDB lineage: Bacteria > Bacteroidota > Bacteroidia > Bacteroidales > VadinHA17 > LD21. Next base: position 136,219 of record CAZWHC010000011.1, read on the forward strand.
TTGTTTAATCAGGCATTATGGTCTCGGTAAGGTATTCAACTGCCGATCTGGCTTCTTCAGGAGATGCATAATTCCCGCATCCGGCCTGAACAAAAAGTGAGGCGCCGAGTACTGTGGTCTCTTTCTGGTCGAGTATTTTTATGGGCACGCCCGCACTGTTTGCCCTTATCTTATTCCAGAGCCTGTTTTTGGAACCACCTCCCACACATATAATATTTTCAGTTTTAAATCCGCCAGCGTTTTCAAGGGCTGCCCTTCCTTCGGACAGCCGGTTTCCCAGAGCCTCTAGAATTGCCCTGTAGATCTCGTAGCGCGTCGATTCGATCGTCAATCCTGTTATCCTGCCTCCGGGCTTCCCGTTCAGGTCCTCATAGAATTCGGGTAAAACATTAACTCCATTCGATCCGGGAGGAACCTGTTCTGCTCCGGCTATCATTTCTTCGTAAGCATTCTCCCTGATATCACTGAACAGATTTTTTCTTGCCCATTCCAGTATTCCCGATGCGATCCACTGGTTTCCCACATCGTATAAACCGGGCCTGGAATCGAGTTCAGTTGTGATCCCTGACTCAAGCTGGGTCTGTTCAGTCTTAAAGTTCCCGGTACGGGCCATCAGTATCTCCCAGGTGCCGGAGCTTAAGACAGGCTGATTCTTTTCAGCGCCCGATCCGAAGATTGCAAACTGTGTATCATGCCCGGTCGCTATTACCGGGGTATGGGCCGGGATTGAAGTATCGGCCGATCCGGATGCGGTTACCTCACCTGTTACCGACCCCGCTTCGTGAAGATCTCCGATCAATTCCAAGGGCAAATCTGCCTTTCTGAAAATATTCTCAGATAATTTCCTTCCCGCCAGACTTGTCAGCATTGAGGTCCCGGCCATAGTGACATCATTTGCCATACGACCCGTAAGGAAATATGAGAAGATTGAAGGCATAAAAAGGAAACGGAAGCTCTTTTTCAGAAGATGGGGCATATTCTCGTTAAACCATATCAGCTTATTGATAGTATTGAAATTATAGGGGAGAACACCACTTTCCCTGTAAAGGTCCCTGACTGAGATATATTTACCTATGTCTTTCATTATCTGACGGGTACGTTCGCACTGCCACGAAATGACAGGGTAAAGCATTTTACCTTCTTTGCTGAAAAGGGTACCGTCAACTCCGAATGTCGTAAATGTCACCCCGAGGATCCTGTCGGCATTTACCCTTGCAACCACCTTTCCCGATGCTGTACACATTTTTTTCCAGATCTCCCCGGCATCCCAGATTCTGTATGCGGGGAAAAACGGATCGGCACAGGTGCTGTTAGCATAAGATTCGGATGCAACAACTGCCCCTTTACGGTCCAGTGCAACAACCCTTGCATTTGTAGCCCCGCAATCGAATACGATAACTATATCTTTTGGCATAAATCAGATCCCGTTGATAAAAGTTAGGGATGCTCCTGAGACTGCAAGCGCGATTATATAAATCACTATCACAAGTATTACAATTATTCCGATGATCTTAAAAAAAAGGTAAAGATTCCGGAATCCTTTTAAAAGCTTCACATTGTCGAGGTTATGAATTGCATCCCGTGTATTTCTTGAAAAACGAAACAGGAACAATACAGGGAGGAAATATACAAGCCCGACAACCAGTGAAGCTATAGTGAGCAATGATTCAGGAAAACCAAGGTTGTTTTCCTGAGTTTTGAATATTGAAAGGAACAGACCTGCTGCAAGTCCGCCAATTATTACAAGACCAAGGAAAATGAAACCCAGCACCGCCAGAAAGGTGGTCCATTTCCTTGTTGAATTAAGCTTATTAAGGATCTCAGGGCTTATCTCCAGCTTCCTGTCCCCGGGAGTGTTCTCCATCTGGTTCCGGTTTTTAACTTAAAAAATCATAAATTAGTTTCACCTGTACAGTGGCCCGTAAGTTGTACATGCCCTGTAATCCGAGCCTTCCTTGTCCATCCCGAACGCATTCCAGGAACTTGGTCTGAATATCTGCGACTCGGGAAGGTTATGCATGCTGACCGGAATTCTTAGCAACGATGCCAGCGAAATAAGGTCGGCCCCTATATGTCCATAACTCGATGCTGAATGGTTGGCTCCCCAGTTTGCCATAACGGAATATACATCAGTAAATGGCCCTTTTCCAGTAAGTCGTGGTGCAAACCATGTTGTCGGCCATCCGGGATCGGTCCTGTCGGTAAGGACCTTGTTCATATTTTCAGGAAGCCCTACTGTCCAGCCTTCTGCAAGCTGAAGCACTGGACCTATGCCTTTTACAAGGTTAACCCTCGAAATTGTCACAGGCATAACATCCTGAGTTGTAAACTGGGATGAAAAACCACCGCCTCTGAAATACCCTGTATTTGCCGGCGACCATTGAGTTGCCCTTAGACATTCGGATGCATCTTCAGATGTAATTTCCCAGAATGGTTTTATACATGCTTCCCCGTCCTTTTTCTGTTTTCCCGAAAAGTCGAGTGCAGATGCGCCTGAATTTATAAGGTGTATTATACCGTTGGATGCCAGCCCTTCAGGAGCTGATCCCGTCACTCTTTTGATAGCCTCGGGGCTCCAGTATGTCCGTATATCGGAAAACATCTGGGCCGTATTTGTAAGCAGATATCCGAAAAGCATCGGTACACCGTTCATCGCATCATTTTCTGTGGCGACAAGGTAAGGTGGTCTGATACCGTTCCAGTCGAAAGAGGAACAGAGGATGGCCTCAAGGAAATCACCGTTAGGCATATGATCGGTCCATTGCCTCTGCCCCTGGAATCCCGACAATATGGCATTATGACCAAGTGATTCCTCTCCGAAACCAAGTTTCCTGAGCTTTGGATTTCCGACCATGAGGTCGCGGGCAATCAACGCCATTTTAACAACAATCTTCCACTCTTCATTCTTCCTTTCACCTGATGATGGCTTCTCATTGTAGTCTTTCCCTTCACGGCAAAATTTCTTTGTCCAGGCCAGGGCTTTTTCAAACTCTTCCCTGTCGAATATATCCCGGTCGAGCCTCCTTGTAAATTCGCTCATATCGACATATTCGTTTCTCATGCCAAGATATTCCTGGAAGAAATCTTCTCTTACGATTGATCCGGCAATACCCATCGAAACTGATCCCATCGAAAGGTATGACTTGCCCTTCATGAAGGCAACTGCAAGGCCGGCCTTTACAAATCTCAGTATCTTCTCCCTGACGTCGTCGGGAATATTCCTGTCGCCGACATCCTGAACATCGCGTCCGTAAATTCCGAATGCAGGCAATCCTTTCATATTGTGACCGGCAAGGGCAGCTGCAAGATATACCGCACCCGGCCTTTCAGTACCATTGAAACCCCAGATGGCTTTAGGCATTTCGGGCTCTACGTCAATAGTTTCGCTGCCATAGCACCAGCACGGCGTTACAGTAAGGGTAAGTCCGACCCCTGATTTTTTAAATTTCTCTGCACAGGCGGCAGCTTCTGCTACCCGTCCTATGGTACTGTCGGCAATGACACATTCTACAGGCCTGCCATTGCCGTATCTCAGGCTGGCGCTGATCAGTCCGGCCGCTGACCTGGCCATATCCATTGTCTGTTTTTCAAGCGATTCCCTGACGCCGTTTTCACGGGCATCAATGACGGGACGAATTCCAACTTTTGGGAAGTCACCAATAACCGTCTGATAGCCAGGGTTTATTGTAAAATCGTTATGTGTCATTTTTGTAAAATATTATGTTTTCAAGTCTTAAAAGCAATTTAACAAATATAATTTTTTAAGTTCAAATAATGCATGACATCATGAGGTGAAGTGATTCTTCATAACAGTGACTTTAAGTGCAGGTTCTTTATAAAACAGTCGGTGAAATATAATTAAGAAATTTAAAGCTCAAATTTTCGTACCTTTGCCGATCTATATTTTCGTTATGCAAAAGGGGAGAAGATTACCTGTCTGGCTGAAGATGCAAAGGGCAAGCGGTGAAAATTATACAAGGGTGAAGCATCTGGTTGAACAAAACCATCTCCATACAATATGTACAAGCGGGAATTGTCCGAACATAGGAGAATGCTGGAACGCCGGAACTGCGACTTTCATGATTCTGGGCGATATCTGTACACGTGCATGTAAATTCTGCGCCACCACAACCGGAAAGCCGCTGCCTCCTGACGCTGATGAACCCATGCGGCTGGCAGAGTCAGTCCGGACCCTTCAGCTGAAACACTGCGTCATAACATCCGTCGACAGGGACGATCTTCCTGACAGGGGCTCATCTTTCTGGGCCGAAACAGTAACGACAGTGAAAAGCGTAAATCCCCTGACCACTATCGAAACCCTTATACCTGATTTTGACGGAAACCCCGAATTCATAAAGAAAGTAACAGACTCCAGGCCCGAAGTTATTTCACATAATATCGAAACCGTAAGGAGGCTGACGCCTGAAATAAGAACAAAAGCAAAATACGATACAAGCCTTAAGGTCCTGAAATATATTTCACAAAGCGGAATTAAGGCAAAATCGGGCTTTATGGTTGGCCTGGGAGAGAGTGAAAATGAAGTGCTCGAAACCATTAGGGATATTTATGATGCAGGCTGCAGCGTTATTACAATAGGCCAGTACCTCCAGCCCTCGTTCAGCCATATCGAACCAAAGGAATTTATAAGCCTGCAACAATTTGATAAATACAGAAATACTGCTCTCGGAATGGGATTTAAATTCGTGGAATGCCATCCCCTTGTAAGATCATCATTTCACGCCGGGAAACACGTTAGTAAAGACTAAATTTTACTATATTGCATCAGCTTTTCAATATAAAGGATAAATTGGGTTATAGCGTTTTATATCAAGATATTGGCCGGAGGGGTTATGAAGAGACCTGGAAACTTCAGGAAGATATCTTCAAAAGACTTGTGGACTCTAAGCTGAAAAAAAATACTGCCGGCAGCCAGGATGTTACCAACTGCCGTGGGACACTAATTTTTGTTGAACATCCTCATGTTTATACTCTTGGGAGAAGCGGATCCGAAAACAATCTTCTTATCGACCATATCCAGCTTCAGGCAAAAGAAGCCAGTTTTGTAAAAACCGACAGGGGCGGCGATATAACCTACCATGGTCCCGGTCAGATTGTTGGATATCCCATATTTGACCTTGAAAAAATTGGCATCGGACTGAAGGATTATATTTTTTATCTCGAGCAGGCAATTATAAACACACTTCAGGAGTTTAGAATAACAGGTTCGAGGCTTGATGGCGCTACAGGAGTTTGGCTCGACCCTGATAAAAAGGGGAAAGCCAGGAAGATATGCGCTATCGGAGTAAAGGCCAGCCGTTATGTTACAATGCACGGATTTGCTTTTAATGTAAATACGGATCTGAATTATTTTAATTATATTAACCCATGCGGGTTTACCGATAAAGGTGTGACATCACTGGAAAAGGAACTGGGAGAAAAACAGGATTTTGAATCTGTCAAATTGCTTGTCAGGAAGAACCTGGGATTGACTTTTGGCCTTAACTGGATCAATTGATTTATATGGATAAGAAATGGGTGATAAAGGAAAAAGGTGATCCGGCTGTAGTAAAACAGCTTGCCGCAAATCTTGGCATTGCTGAATCGCTTGCCAACCTTATGGTGCAACGCAGTATTACTACCAAAGAGGAGGCGCTTAACTTCTTTGAACCCGACCTGAGATATCTGCATGATCCTTTCCTGATGAAGGATATGAACGTGGCAGTTGAAAGAATCTCCACCGCAATAAAAAAGAACGAAAGAATACTTGTATACGGCGATTATGATGTTGACGGCACAACGGCCGTGGCGCTGATGTATTCGTTCCTGAAGGAGATGTATTCAAATGTCGACTATTACATTCCCGACCGGTACAAGGAAGGCTATGGCGTATCATTTCAGGGTATTGACTTTGCATTCCAGAATAACTGCAGGCTGATGATCACCCTCGATTGCGGCATTAAGGCTGTGGAAAAGGTAAAATATGCCAGAACCAAAGGTATCGACGTAATTATCTGCGACCATCATTATCCCGGGGATGAGATCCCCAGGGCAGCAGCTGTTCTCGATCCAAAACAGCCGGGATGTAACTATCCCTATAAGGAACTTTCGGGTTGCGGCGTGGGATTCAAACTGGTTCATGCTTTTTCGAGGGTGCATGGCATACAGTTCAGCCGCATAGCCGGATATCTCGACCTTGTCGCTGTCAGTATTGCTTCCGATATAGTTCCCCTTACAGGCGAAAACCGGGTACTCGCATATTTCGGATTGAAACAGTTAAATGAAAATCCCAGAACCGGATTGAAGGAAATAATCCGGGAAGCAGAAGTATGCAGAATTCTGACTGTTGAGGACGTGGTATTCAAGATAGGGCCCAGAATAAATGCAGCAGGGAGGATGGAAACCGGAAGCAAAGCCGTCGAATTGCTTATTTCAAATGATACCAAACTTGCCACCGGAATAAGCAAGGAGATAAACAATTTCAACATTGAAAGGCGTAATGTCGACAGGTCAATAACTACAGAAGCAATGAGGATGATCTCTGATGACCAGAGTAATGTGAATGCAAGGACAACGGTGCTGTTCAATCCCTCATGGAAAAAAGGAGTAATCGGAATTGTGGCATCACGCCTTATTGAAACATATTACCGCCCGACAGTAATACTTACAGAATCAAATGGATTTGCTACGGGATCAGCACGTTCGGTACAGGGATATGATCTTTACCAGGCAATAGAAGCATGCAGCGACCTTCTTGAAAGTTTCGGGGGACATATGTTTGCCGCCGGACTCACTCTAAAAAAGGAAAATATAAAGCCTTTCATGGAAAGGTTTGAACAGTATGTTAATAGTACGATCTCTGAAGATCAGCTTGTTCCACGGGTTTTTGTCGATTCTGAACTGTCGTTCAGTGAAATAAATGAGGACTTTTTCAATTTTCTGAAAAAGTTCCAGCCCTTCGGACCTGAAAACATGTCGCCGATTTTTGTATCACGAAAGGTCTTCGACTCGGGATCAGGTAGAATGGTCGGCTCCAGCGGCGAGCATCTGAAACTCGACCTTTGCCATGAATCAACTGGTCCGAAAACATTTTCCGCAATAGCGTTCAGCCAGTCAGAACATTTTGAACATATCAGGGCAGGAAAACCCTTTGATATCTGCTATTCGATCGAAATGAATGAATTCCGCGGTAACAGGAACCTGCAGCTTAACATAAGGGACATTAAGATGACAGGCTACGACGGCTAAAAGCTTAATCTTAACTGAAGCCTGAGTTCACGCGTTACCTCAGCCTCTTCCTGATAATCAGCTATTACATAAGTGTCAGTTATGCCGTATTTTATTCTTAAATGCATCGATTTTCGCATCTGCCAGTCGAGCATCATATACATCCTTTCTCCTGTCCCTGAAAATGCAGGGACACTGAAGCTGTAAACGAGATCATTTTCGTATGCATAAAGTCTCGAATCCCAGCTTCCGGTCTTGAAAATGCAATACCTCAGCCACAACGACAGGGCAGGATCCCTTAACCTGTAGCTGATATCCTGAACAAGCATTGTTCCCCGGCTCACTGACTCATAACCTCCTGTCTTATAATCAACACGCGTCGCAGTTGTAAGATAAGCCGCAGGTGAATATCTGACAGATGCCTTAAATGAATTTGTGATCAGATTGTGTTGCTTTTTTACACCGCCGGCTTCAGGATCATCGTACTGATACCGGCGGCATGAATATAATCCTTCAAAAACAAGGTTCTCAAGCGGAAGGTATCTTACCCTTACTTCACTCCTTACAGATGTTGAAGGACAGCTGCATCTGTAGCTCAGCCAGGGATATTGCCTCAGGTCGCATCCTGCTGAGATGAACAGGTGCTTTGCCGCCTCAAAAGTAAAATTTCCGAATATCCCTCTTATATTATCTCCCGAAGAACTGCCAAGTATGCCTTTCCCGTGAAAACCTGAAAAGCCCGGATCATAACTACGGTAAACAGTGTTTATCGTGAGCCTGCTGTCAGGTCGAAATGCTAATCCCTGGACAAAAGCCTTTTTCATGCTGCGATCGGTGCAAAGCTCACCAAAAAGTATGATTTTCCCGGATCCTGCTTTGTAATATAATGAAGCATTATAATTGTCACTTCCTTTAAAATCAAAAAGCTCCTCAGGATCATCATCATTTATTCGTGCCGCTGCTGAAAACATGTTCCCCGTAAAAAGAAATCCTGCCCTCATTTTGTTGAGATCGAAAAGTATGTTCATGCCATAACTGAACTCAGCAACGACATCTTTCGACAGCAATGATGAATTCGTGTTATGAAGGCCCGTCCTGTAAAAAGTCCTTATGAATTTCGTGTTTACATCAGGAATCGTATCAATAGCGGCATCAGTTTTATCGGCCGAGCAGAAAAGTGAAACTGTTGTCTTTCCTGCCCTCAGCTGGCCTGCAATACCGCGGAAGAAACCATATTCGCATGTTGAGGAATATGTCCTTATCTCGTCGTTGCCGGAGATATAACCCGACTGGGTAAGCGACATCCCTGTACGCAATCCTGTATTGAGGCCGATACCGGTACCGAATCGTGCTGAAAAATCTCCTATAATTACTTTTCTGATGATTCCTGTTCCCGACCATGCGAGGTTTGCTGAAAAGAAATCAGGCAGCGGAGGTTTACCGGAAATTATTTTCTCACCTGCATCCTTTTCGGCAGTTATCCCTCCCGATATTTTACCTGCTGAAAAGCTGAATCTGCATAGGGCTTTCCAGGGAGGGCCCGGGAATGTTGTATCGCCGCGATTGCTTTTAAGCGAGAAATTCGAGATAAGGCTTCCGTTCATATAAGTTGTTTCTTTTCCTGAATGTCCGGAGCTTTCAAGTGAAATGAAGGGTGTGATCATTTCAACCAGGCTGCGATTGAACCCTGTTATTGATGCTATTTCGTATTTCGTAAATATACGACCAGTGGAATGAACATACTCGGCGAGCGATTTGACCTGAAAATCGGTCAGAAAGAAAAGACGTGATATTTCGGATTCATCGGCTGAATTTATTCTGACTGGTCTTTCGGAGAGTTCAAAAAGCCGTTCAGTAAATACTGCTGCTGCCTCCGGATCGTCTTCATCATTTGCAAGCTCCTCCGCAACCGATTCTATTAACTCAGAAATGTTATCTTCCTGACATAATGTTTTGAGGGATGTTACTGACAGGCTTAATGACAGACAAATGATTTTCAAAAGATCTGAGTTTTCTTTTTTAACCGCAAAGGGCGCAAAGATTCCAGCAAAGGAACTATATGTGGAGCTGAGTTTGTACTTCATTTTGGCCCAGGCAATCATAACTTGTTTACAACTCTTTTAATACCTTCCTTTAACAGTACAACATTGAAATTTATCAGTAATCCCAATTTGTAATGTCCCAATTTCAAGTAAGTTAGTACCTGTGCAAAGTGTATATCATTTAGGGCATCTACGCTCTTAATCTCAATTACTACTTTTTTTTCAACTAATAGATCTATACGGTAACCACAATCAAGTTTAACTTCTTCATATATCAAAGGCATTGGTTTTTCTTTTTCTACTAAGTGTCCTTCTTTTCTTAATTTGTAATACAAACATTCTTTATAGGAGCTTTCGAGCAAACCTGGCCCTAAAGATTTGTGAACATCAATTGACAGACCTATTATCAGATTGGATATTTCATTTTCGTTCATGATCATAATTATTTAATTTTTCCTTTGCGTCCTTTGCTAATCCTTAGCGCCCTTTGCGGTTAAATGCTTTTTCTTCATTTGCCTTTTAGGTTGAAAATGATCGAAACAGACGAGCTTATCCCAAGATTCTGATGTGATGCAAATCCAAAATCGATCCGCATATCTTTCACAGAATACCCTGCCCCGAAACTGAAGGAATAATTTTGGGTACCGAATCCGCCTCTCAGCCTGAAACCCTTTCCGGCTTCATATTCAAAACCTGTCTTTACCGACAGCGGCCTTCCGGTACTCATCTCTGCCTCGGCACCCGCAAAAAGTGAGCTGCCAAGATAAATGCCTGCCCCGGCCCTTATTGAAGCAGGAAGGAAATTTTTTCTTAATGAACCTGGCAATGGATTGAATACATGCAGGCCAATCCTTACCTTATCAGACGGAATTATCAGAATACCCGCCTCGAAAGTGACCGATCTCCTCTCATTATATTCTCCAGGTGTTTTTTCGGCAAGGAAATCAGCCTGAACACCGGCTGAAATTTTTTCCGAAAGCATTAGCCCGCATCCCAGTCCGGCCGAATGCCTCCTGAAATCGCGGTACCCGAAATTGCTGTAAAAAGCTCCAATGGTCGCCCCCTGATTGCGGAGAATGAGTCCGGCGCTTCCTGTGCCAAGCTCAGATATCCCGAAGCTGTTCAGGTAGTTGATTCCAAATGCTGTGCCTGAATAAACAGGAAGGAGAGCCTGGTTATGGAATGATGACCAGAAATCAGGCTTCATGACACACGAATAGTTCATCCCTGATTCTGCAGCTCCTGCCTTAAAGGAAAAAGGATCCGAAGCAGAAACTGAAAAAAAGAGAAATGAATACAAAAACGAAACGTATATTTTGCGCAGCGAGAGCAAAATGTTTCATAATTTCCATCCAATATACAAAAAAATCCGTTTCCCCGGATGGAAACGGATTATATTTTTAAACCTGTGTAAGGGCTTGTTTTCCGGGTCGTCTTAATTTGTCTTATAAGGAAAACTAACCTTTTTCAGTTCTTCATTGGCTTCGACGATCTTTTTTTTCAGGTTTTCCTTGTGTTTAATTATTTCACCGAGCACAGCCTGGTTCCCAGTTCCTATTATCTGAGCGGCAAGTATGCCTGCATTCTGGGCTGCATTGACTCCGACAGTGGCAACCGGAATTCCCGGAGGCATCTGGAGTATTGAGAAAATTGAGTCGAGACCTTCGAGAGATGCTTTAATAGGGACCCCGATGACCGGCAGGGGAGTCATCGCTGCAATTACCCCGGGAAGATGGGCCGCCATACCGGCTGCTGCAATAATCACCTTTATTCCCCTCGCAGAGGCTCCTTTTGCAAATTTCTCGACCTCCTCAGGGGTTCTGTGAGCCGATAAAGCATTAATCTCAAACGGTATTTTGAAATCATTGAGCACCTGGGCGGCTTTCTCCATCACAGGCAGATCTGATGTGCTCCCCATTATTATACTTACAAGTGGTTCCATCCCGAATTTTTTATTTAACATCCTGATAAGGGCAAAAATAAGCTATTATTTTCATATTTTCGCAGAGGCTGATTATTCAAAAATCATGGCAATAAAAGAAGTACAGATCCTCGATAAAAAGTTCAGGGAATTCATAAGCGAAGATGAGATTCATCAAAGGATTGATGAACTTGCAGATCAAATTAATAAGGACTATGAAGGACATGAAGTGGTCTTTCTCGGAGTGCTGAACGGATCCTTCATGTTCGCTGCCGACCTGTTCAGAAGGATAACCCTCGATGCACAGATATCTTTCATTAAACTTGCTTCGTATGTGGGAACAAGTTCATCGGGAGAAATAAAGGAACTAATCGGCTGGAATGAAGATCTCAAAAACAAATCCGTCATAATAGCAGAAGATATCGTCGATACAGGGGTGACTCTGGAGCATACTATAAATAACCTGATAATCAGAAGTGTTAAAGACATACGGATTGTCACGCTGCTTCTTAAACCCGATGCATATTCAAAGGACATCACGATTGATTATGCGGGATTCAGGATCCCGAATGACTTTGTTGTTGGTTACGGACTCGATTATGATGGCTTCGGACGTAACCTTCCGTCAATTTATAAACTTGTATAATATTAAAAATTTATTCTATGGTTAATTTTTTAATCTTTGGCCCTCCCGGATCGGGTAAGGGAACCCAGTCGGTAAAACTGGCTGAAAAATTCAATCTGAAACATCTGTCGACAGGAGATATGCTCCGCGCTGAAATAGCTGCAGGAACAGAGCTTGGCAAAAAAATGAGTTCCATTATGTCAAGAGGCGAACTGGTTCCCGATGAGGTTGTCATTGAAATGATTGCTAACAAGATCGATTCAACGAAGAATGCGGCAGGCTTTCTTTTCGACGGTTTCCCCAGGACAGTGGCCCAGACTGAAGTTCTTGAAAAAATGCTCAATGAAAGGGGAATGAAGATCAACAGCATGCTTGTCCTCGACGTTGACCATGATGAGCTTGTGAAACGCCTTGTTTTAAGGGCCGATCTGTCGGGACGCCCCGACGACAAGGATCCTGCCGTGATCGAGAACAGGATAGATGTTTACAGGTCAAAAACAGAACCTATAATAGATTACTGCCGCCAGAGAGGCATATACCAGCCTGTTGACGGCGTAGGCTCTATTGATGAAATTTTTGACAGGCTCTGTGAATTTATGGAAGAGTATTTTTAGGATTTCACTTTGCATTGAAATGATGAGCGGGAGATTCCGGAATTCTCACCTCAAACTTTATCAAACTTCATATAATACAGATAAATGCCCTCTTCCAACTTTGTTGATTATATAAAGATCTACTGCCGCGCAGGCAACGGTGGACCTGGTTCCGCACATCTCCGGAGGGAGAAGTTTATCCCTAAAGGGGGTCCTGACGGTGGCGACGGCGGAAGGGGAGGGCATATAATACTCCGGGGAAACAGCCAGATGTGGACGCTCCTCCATCTGAGATACAGGCGCCACATCTTCGCAGAAAACGGCGGTTCGGGAGGTGTCCAGCAGTCGACAGGAGCCGACGGCGAAGATATATATATCGAAGTGCCTCTCGGGACATTAGCCAGAAAGGAAAACTCTGATGAGGTGCTTTTCGAAATCACCGGCCATGGCGATGAAAAAATCCTGGCAAAAGGCGGCCGGGGCGGACAGGGTAACGTACATTTCAAATCGTCCACAAACCAGACTCCAAGATATGCACAGCCCGGAGAACCCGGCGTCGAAGATGCATTCATACTTGAACTTAAAATCCTTGCTGACGTCGGACTCGTGGGATTCCCGAACGCCGGAAAATCGACTCTCCTTTCTGTTGTCTCTGCCGCACGCCCCAAAATTGCAGATTATCCGTTCACAACCCTGGTCCCGAACCTGGGAATCGTACAATACCGCGACGACAGATCATTTGTGATGGCCGATATCCCTGGAATTATTGAAGGCGCCCACGAGGGAAAGGGATTGGGAATACGTTTCCTGCGGCATATTGAACGAAATCCTGTGCTGCTTTTCATCGTACCTTCCGACAGTAAAAATATAAAAGAGGAGTATGAGGTCCTTGTAAATGAACTCAGGGAATATAATCCCGAACTTCTCGATAAAAAACGCCTGCTCGGGATTTCAAAATCAGATCTTCTCGATGATGAGCTTAAAAATGAGATAAGAAAGGAACTTCCCGACATATCGAGGGTTTTCTTCTCTTCACTTACTGGCGAAGGAATCACCCAGCTTAAGGATATGATCTGGAAAACGCTCAACAATTATTGATCGAATGGTGGAACAGCTTGACAGGCATTTGTTTCTGATCCTCAACTCAGCCAACTCCCAGAGTTGGGACGGCATAATGTACTTCATGAGTATGAGGGCAGTATGGATTCCTCTGTACCTTTTCATAATATTCTGGCTGGCAAGGATATATAAAAAGAAATTTATAATCCTGCTGCTTTTTATTTTGCTTTCGGTTGTTCTGGCCGACCAGATATCCGGACTGATAAAAGATCTGGTTTCGAGGCCCCGACCATGTCATGAGACTTCAATTCAGGGACTTGTGCACACCGTAAGGGATCATTGCGGAGGCGCCTACGGATTTGTATCATCGCACGCTGCAAATTCGTTCAATGTTGCCCTGCTGAGCCTTTTGCTTATCCGGAACGGGTGGTATACTTTATTTATCCTTATATGGGCTGCAGGCGTCAGCTACAGCAGGATATACCTTGGCGTTCACTATCCCGGCGACGTGCTTTGCGGAGCCTTGCTCGGGACTTTGATCGGATGGGGCGTATACAGGCTGTTTATGGCTTATGATTCAAGGAAATTTCAACATAAAAAGGCTGCATCAACCTGAATAACTCTGTTTTGCCGGAAAAAGTAAACGTCCTGGCCTGGAAAATAAATCAGAATAATCCGGATTCATGTATTGCCTCAACCTGAAATCGACAGATCCTTACTTCAACCTTGCAGTTGATGAATACCTTCTTAAACAACGACATGAGGATTTTCTTGTAATTTCCGTAAACGACAGGTCGGTAATTACAGGAAAACACCAGGTTGCACACAGGGAACTCAATACAGGATTTGCCTTCGAAAATTCAATCCCGCTGATCCGCAGGATATCAGGCGGAGGTACAGTCTTTCATGATGAGGGGAACCTCAATTTCTCATTTATCCTTAACAGCGCCGAAGGCAAACAGATTGATTTCAGGAAATATACGCTTCCGGTCATTGCCTTTCTGGGTACACTTGGAGTCAGGGCAAGCCTGGAGGGGAGAAACGATCTGAAGGTGAATGGCCTGAAGATCTCAGGCAATGCAGAACATGTATTCAGGAACAGGGTCCTTCATCACGGAACACTGCTTTACTCTACAGATCTTGATATTCTCAGGAGAGTCCTGCGGAAAGACATATCGGCTTATTCCACAAGGGCTGTACCTTCAAATCCTTCACATGTGGGCAATCTTGGCGATATGATTCAGCATCATAATGTTAAAAACATTGATGAGTTCAGGTCTGAAATCATACAATGGTTCTTCAATAACCATCCTGGAATGCAGGAATGCGTCCTTACCGGAGACGAAACCCTGACAATCGGATCACTGGCACTTTCAAAGTACAGGACATGGGAGTGGAACTACGCATACGGACCAGAATATCAGTTTGTTAATAAATTCACAGCACTCGGCGAAGAATCTTTTTGTCACCTTAATGTAAGGAATGGTATAATTACCCGGTGTGAAGCCGGAGGAACTGAAAAGTTTATAACAACTGTCCGGAAACTGGCAGGCTTCCGCCATATGCCGGAAGATATCCTTGCTGTGTTCAGTGAAGAAAACCTTGACAGAACGGAAATAGATATTTATGATTTTTTTTAACTGACAATTAATTATGGATATCCTGAAATCGGCTATTGTCTGGCTTATTGGTGTGTTGTTTATTGTGGTTTTTTTCCCGCTTACATTCATATTATGGGTTTTGGCTCTGCCCTTTGACGGGAAACGACAGCTGACACATATGGCACTTATGTATCAGAGCTATATCCTTGTAAAAATGATGCCTATATGGAAAGTCAGGATCACAGGCCGGGAAAAGGCACAAAAGGGCCAGACATATGTAATAATTTCAAATCACCAGTCAATACTCGATATCCTTCTTCTCAACTGCCTGTGTTATAGTTACAAGTGGATTTCCAAAATTGAGAACACAAGAATGCCGTTCCTGGGATGGTATCTTCGTATGGCCGCTTATATCACAGTCGACAGGGGTAATAAGGAGAGCAAGGAGAAAATGCTGGAAGAATCATCCGGCTGCCTGAGAAACAATACTTCATTAATGATCTTCCCCGAGGGTACCAGGTCGGCCGACAGGGAAATCGGCTTTTTCAAAAGAGGAGCTTTCCAGCTTGCCATTGCAGAAAATAAAGCTATTCTGCCTGTTGTTATCGACGGCTCCGGTGGCGTTCTTCCAAAACACGGACTTATTTTCAGCACAGGCCACAAGATAAGGATAGAAGTTTTTGATCCGGTTTATCCTGATGATTTCGGTACTGACGATCCTGATATCCTGTCGGTAAAATTCAGTACTTTTATGAAGGAGACTCTCAGGAAATGGAGGGAAGAACTTATCTGAAATGACCCAAAGCCTTTCATACAGGAGGATACTTCATAAAATGGGCTACTACAACTATCAGCGCGGCCTCATTTACCATCACCTTGATGAAGAGGGAAGCTGGAACGACCACCTCCGGAAATGCAGAAGTTTCATCCTTGAGGCAGTCGAAAGGTACAAACCTCCCGTGGTCACCGTCCTAGGAAGCGGCTGGCTCCTCGACCTTCCTCTTTCTGAAATAACCGCTATGGCCGCGACCATCAATCTTGTTGATATTGTCCATCCCCCCGAGGTAAAGGAACAGGTAAAGGATCTTAAGAATGTGATACTTACTGAAGATGATGTTTCAGGCGGGCTGATAGATGAGGTATGGAGGAAAGCCGGAAAAAGAACTGTTTTCAACAGGTTGAAGTCGCTTTCCGGTATTGAAATCAATGAATACAAACCCGGGTTCGATCCCGGATTGGTAATTTCCCTGAACATACTTACTCAGCTCGAGACTCTGCCGGTTGCCCTCCTTGTCAAAAAGTCGAGGGTGGATGCGGATGAAATGCTGAATTTCAGAAAAAGGATACAGCAGATGCATATAAGGTTTCTTAAAAAGCAGAGGGCAGTGCTTATTACCGATATTTCGGAATTGATTAGCGACAGTTCGGGAGCGACAGAGGAAGTACCTTCATTGCTTGCTGATATGCCAGATGCCGTAATGGAACAGGAATGGACATGGGATTTTGATTTCAAAAAATCGGATTTTTACAGGAAAAAGTCGGTATTTAAAGTAAAAGCATTGTTGATCTGAAAAATTATGGATGCAGGCAGCAGAAAAGAAGTCTATAAGGAATTACTAAGGGAAAACGAATCGGTCCTTCCCGTATTACAGAGAAGACATCTGATAATAGCAGTATTTCGTCTTTTTGTTTTCATCGGAGGTATTATTTTGTCTGCATTTGCATTCACCAGGTCTGTGATTACGGGAACAGCCTGTTCTGTCGTCGTCGCAGGGATGTTTCTTTATCTTGTAAAAATATACGACTCACTTTCTCAGAAAATTGCTTTGATTCAAAATATTATAAAGATCAACCGAAGCGAAATAAAAGCCCTCGACGGAGATTATTCTGATTTCGACGGCGGAGGTGATTTCAATGATCCCGGACATGATTTTTCTGCAGATATTGATCTGTTCGGCGATGATTCGCTGTTCAGGTTCCTGAACAGAACGGTGACCGGAGCAGGAAGGGAATGCCTGGCACGCTGGCTTAGTGAGCCATATCTGCTTAAAGATTCCATAATTGAACGGCAGACAGCTGTCAGGGAGCTGTCGGGCATGATCGCCTGGCGACAGCAACTCCTGGCTCACGGACTCGATAAAGCTTTAAGCAGAGCGGAAATACAAAGTCTTACGGAATGGCTGAATGAAAAAGACAGCTTTTTCTCGTCGCGATTTTTAAGAATAACTGCCCGTGTAATGCCTGTGGCAACAATATTGATGTTTTTGTTTGTAATAACAGGTATGGCGCCTTATTCATTTTTTCTTTTTTTATTCTTTATAAACCTCTTCCTTGTTGGTTATTTTATAAGAAAGACAAACAGGATACACGACAGGATCTCAAGAAAGCATCTTATCCTTTCTTCTTACACTAAGCTTATCGAGGCAATTGAAGCGGAGCATTTCAACTCCGCGATCCTTGTCGAAGCCAGAGAGAAAATATGTGGCAGGGAACATTCAGCTTCTGTTGAGATCAGAAAGCTCAACAGCATTATAAAGGCATTCGACAGCCGTCTCAACTTTATAGCCGGATTCGTCCTTAACGGCCTTGCTCTTTGGGATTTTCAATGCATCATACGACTTGAAAAATGGCGAAGTTCAGGCGCTTCCAGCCTCCCTGTATGGCTAAACTCGATCGGAGATATTGACGCTTTTATAAGCCTTGCAAATTTTGCATACAATAATCCCGCATATGCATTCCCTGAACCTGTCGGGAATTCAGTAATAATTGATGCCGTCAGCCTTGGCCATCCGCTGTTGAACGAAGAGTCGCGGGTAACAAACGATTTTTCAGTCCCGCATCCTGGAAAAATATTTATAATCACCGGAGCCAATATGGCTGGTAAAAGTACTTTTCTCAGAACAGTGGCTGTGAATCTTATACTTGCGATGGCAGGAGCCCCTGTCTGCGCCGGTAGTATGAGGTTCAGGACTGTCAGGCTTTTTACAAGTATGCGGACAACAGATTCACTGAGCTCTCATGAGTCTTATTTCTATGCCGAGCTTAAAAGGCTGAAAATGCTTAAGATAAGGCTCGAAGCCGGCGACAGGATATTCTTCATCCTCGATGAGATACTCAAAGGTACAAACTCAACAGATAAAAGTCTCGGCTCAAAACAATTCCTCCAAAAGATGATAGGGCTTGGCGGAACAGGGATGATCGCCACCCATGATATTTCACTCGGTGCTTTGGAAAAAGAGTTCCCGGACAGAATTATAAACAAATGCTTTGAGATCGAGATTGATGGAGAAAACATCAGATTCGATTATCTGCTTCGCGACGGGATTACTGTCAGAATGAACGCTGCCGTACTTATGAAGCAGATGGGTATTGTGTGACAACTGTCATTTATCAACAGTCTTCGGCCGGGGATTCAGCCCAAAACTACTCCTAAATGTTTATGATAGTGGTATTTCGCCCTCTTTCTGCGTTTATAAGTATGACATTTTGTTGAAAAAATGAGAGATTCGGCCTTTCTTAAAAAAACTATATTTGCCCCAAAATTTTGAATATGTCAGTCGTAGGATATTCTGAGGAGCATATTAAAACTCTTGAATGGCGGGAGCATATCAGGCTAAGGCCGGGTATGTATATCGGCAAGTTGGGTGACGGATCTTCGCAGGACGACGGGATTTATGTGCTTCTGAAGGAGGTGATGGATAATGCCATCGATGAGTACATGATGGGTTTTGGCAAGAAGATCGACGTTTCAATTAATGGCAAGGAAGTAAGGGTGAGGGACTATGGCAGAGGCATTCCCCTGGGCAAGGTCACTGAGGCGGTATCAAAAATGAATACCGGTGCAAAATACGATTCCAAGGCTTTTAAGAAATCTGTCGGACTGAACGGAGTCGGTGTAAAGGCTGTAAACGCCCTGTCGAGCAAATTCATTATCAGATCGGTCCGCGACGGGCAGATCAAGATAAGTGAGTTCGAACATGGCATTACAATGAAGGACCACCCTGTTCAAAGCACGGCTGAAGAAAATGGCGTTGAGGTGATCTTTCAGCCTGATGAGGCAATGTTCGGCAATTATTTCTTCATATCCGAATACGTGGATTCGATGTTAAAAAACTACGTATATCTCAATTCGGGCCTTGTGATAAACTTCAATGGGAACAAGTTCCTTTCAAGGAATGGCCTGGTTGACCTCCTGAACGAAAACATGAGCAAGGAGGGCCTTTATCCGATAGTACACCTTAAAGGCGAGGATATTGAAATTGCATTTACCCACGGATTACAGTACGGTGAAGATTACTACAGCTTCGTTAATGGTCAGAATACTACCCAGGGAGGAACACACCTTCTGGCTTTCAGGGAGGCTTTTGTAAAGACAATACGTGATTTTTACAAGAAAGACTATGATCCTGCCGATATAAAATCTTCAATAATTGCCGCAGTAAGCGTCAAGATCGAGGAACCTATCTTTGAGTCGCAGACAAAAACAAAGCTGGGATCAAAGGATATGGGGCCTGAAGGACCATCGGTGAGATATTTTATTGGTGAGTTCATCAAAAAACAACTCGACGATTATCTTCATAAAAACCTGGAGACTGCCGGAATTCTTCAGAAAAAGATCCAGGAATCGGAAAAGGAAAGGAAAGCAATTTCCTCAATTCAGAAACTTGCAAGGGAAAGGGCAAAGAAAGTAAACCTCCATAACAAAAAGCTCCGCGATTGCAGGTTACATTTCAATACAAATGATGCACGAAAGCTCGAATCCACAATATTTATTACTGAAGGTGATTCTGCAAGCGGTTCAATAACAAAGTCGAGGGATGTTGAAACTCAGGCTGTATTCAGTCTGAGGGGAAAGCCTCTCAACTCGTATGGCCTTACAAAGAAAATTGTGTATGAGAATGAGGAGTTCAACCTGCTTCAGGCTGCCCTTAATGTAGAAGAAAGCATTGAAGACCTCAGGTACAATAACGTTGTCATTGCCACCGACGCAGATGTCGACGGAATGCACATACGATTACTTCTGCTTACCTTCTTTCTGCAGTTCTTTCCCGATCTTGTTAGAAAAGGGCATGTATATATTCTTCAGACTCCCCTGTTCAGGGTAAGGAACAAGAAGGAAACAA
>CAZWHC010000012.1:0-81260 GCA_964633505.1 uncultured Rikenellaceae bacterium
ATCAGGTATTCTGACCATTATCCTATAACTGCATATTTCCGGAAAGCAAAGCCTGAAAACTGATAAGGATTTCAGAAGGGAAGCTTTTTCAGATCTACATTTCCGCCCGAAATAATAAGCCCGACTCTCTTCCCGCTGAAGAACTGCCGGTTTTCCATAACAGCTGCAAAAACTGTTGCAGATGAAGGCTCGATAATGATTTTCATCCTTTCCCAGACAAGCTTCATCGAACTTATTATCGACTCTTCGCTTACAGTAAAAATATCGTCAACATTCTTCCGGATTATTGAAAATGTAAGTTCGCTTAATGAGGTAAGAAGTCCGTCGGCAATTGTTAAAGGATTAACAGAAGGCGTGAGCGTCCCCGTGGTGAACGATTTCCATGCATCATTTGCGTTGATGGGTTCTGCCCCGATCACTTTTGTTTTTGAGCTGATTCCCTTTACGCATGTCGATGTTCCGCTCATCAGTCCCCCTCCTCCCACCGGAGCAATTACCACATCCAGGTCATTTACTTCATCAAGAAGTTCAAGCGATGCGGTGCCCTGTCCGCATATGACATTGAAATTGTCGTAAGGATGTACAAGAGTGGCTCCTTCGGTCTCCATTATTTTCCGGCATGTCTCCTCGCGGGCCTGAAGTGTAGGCTTACAAAATGTTATTGAAGCGCCGTACCAGGCTACTGCATCTTTCTTTACTGAAGGAGCATTATCAGGCATCACAATGAAAGCCCTGATCCCGTTCATCCCTGCTGCAAGGGCAAGGGCTGCTGCATGGTTCCCCGATGAATGGGTCACAACTCCGGCCCTTTTCTGTTCGCCGGTCAGCGACATCACGGCATTTGTCGCTCCCCTGAATTTAAAAGCTCCGACCTTCTGGAAATTCTCGCATTTGAAATACAGCTCACATCCTGCGATCGTGTTAAGCTGACGTGAAGTGAGCACAGGTGTCCTGTGTATAAACGGGCTTATACGTCTGTGCGCTGACTGAATATCTGAAAGTGCCGGAAGTTCCATGTGTGTGGTTAAAGTTCAGGTAAAAATACTGAAAAGACACAGACTTGTTATAAGGGAACACCAAATTCTATGATGTTCCCCTGGTTCTGAGAATAAGTCGAAGCGACTGGTCGTACATGAAAGAATTTAAGCTATGAGGATTTTGCAACCACCGATAAAAAAAGGGTGCCTTGCTGAGACACCCTTTTCTTTTATATTATATTCCGTTTATTATCCGAGAATACTCCATGCTACGGTAAGACCTGCCAGAACAACTGATACCATCGACATCAGTTTGATAAGGATATTAAGGGCAGGGCCAGAGGTGTCCTTGAAAGGATCGCCTACTGTATCGCCAACAACTGAGGCTTTGTGAGGCTCGCTTCTTTTGCCGCCATAGTTGCCGCGTTCAATATATTTCTTTGCATTGTCCCATGCACCTCCTGAATTATTAAGCATTGTAGCAAGTACGAAGCCTGTGCTCATTCCGCCTGCAAGAAGACCAATTACACCAGGGACACCAAAAATTACACCTACCGCCAATGGAACAACTATTGCTATCATTGAAGGAATGAGCATTTCACTCTGTGCTCCTTTTGTAGAGATCTCCACGCATTTTGCATATTCAGGCTTTGCTTTTCCTTCCATGATACCGGGGATCTCCCTGAACTGGCGGCGGACTTCGTCCACCATCTTACCTGCAGCACGGCCGACAGCTTTCATGCTCATTGAGCTGAAAAGGAAAGCCATCATACCTCCGATGAAAACACCTCCCAGAAGAATGGGGTTAAACAGCGAAAGGTCGTATGCATTAGCAAAATCCCTTACAGTGGCTGAAGTAATGTTTATTGCAAGCTGACCGTCCCCTGTCTGGGGAACAGTGCTGTTATAGAAAAGTGTATCGCCAATCTGCTTGAATCCTTCGGGAGAGTTGTCAATAAGCCTGCCAAGCCAAAGTCTTACTTCTTCCATATAGGCAGCCATAAGAGCAAGGGCTGTTAGAGCTGCTGAACCGATTGCAAATCCTTTACCTGTTGCGGCAGTTGTATTGCCAAGTCCGTCAAGTGCATCTGTCCTTTCCCTTACTTCCTTGGGAAGTTCCGACATCTCGGCGTTCCCACCGGCGTTATCTGCTATTGGTCCAAATGCGTCAGTGGCAAGTGTGATGCCAAGTGTTGAAAGCATTCCAACAGCTGCAAAACCAATCCCGTAGACACCCATTGCAAAGTTGGAGAAACCTCCGGCGAAGCCGTAAGCGGCTATAATACCACCAACGATAGTTACGACCGGAACCCATGTGGAAGACATACCGACGGCCATACCCTCTATAATTACTGTTGCAGGACCCTGAACAGCCTGTTTTGCAATACCCTGTGTGGGTTTGTTACCGTCTGAAGTATAATATTCTGTTGATTGTCCGATTATCACACCCGCAACAAGACCTGCAACGGCTGATCCGAATACTCCCCAGGTTATCCAATCCATGCCTGCCATTACAGCAAGTACAACGAGTATAAGAGCTGAACTGCCCCCGGTTCCCAGAAGAAGTGCCCGGAGAAGAGCCTTTGGAGTAGCCGATTCTTTAGTCCTTACAAGATAAACGCCGGCAATTGAAAGCAGGATACCGATGGCCGAAACCAGCATCGGAGCAATGACTGCCTTCATCTGAACGTCGCCTGTTACTGCCGGGAGGGCCGCACCCAGAGCTGCTGTTGCAAGAATAGATCCTGCATAAGATTCGTATAGGTCAGCACCCATACCGGCAACATCACCAACATTATCACCTACGTTATCAGCGATAGTTGCGGGATTCCTTGGATCGTCCTCCGGAATGCCTGCTTCAACCTTACCAACAAGGTCAGCGCCAACGTCAGCAGCTTTTGTGAAAATACCTCCGCCGACACGTGCAAACAATGCCTGTGTCGATGCACCCATACCGAAGGTAAGCATAACAGCTGTGATCTCAATAAGTTTCTCATGAGGAGTAGTACCAGGGTGAACAAAAGTAAGGCCCAGGAATTTAAGCCCTGATTCCATATTTTCAGGTGTGAAAACAAGTCCATTGAGAATAAGGAACCATAACGCAATATCGAGAAGGCCGAAACCAACAACTACAAGACCCATAACTGCGCCGCTCCTGAGAGCAACCTGCAGGCCTTTGTTAAGCGATTTTGATGCAGCCCATGCTGTCCTGTTCGAAGCAAATGTTGCAGTTTTCATTCCAAGGTAACCGCAAAGGCCCGAGAAGAATCCTCCCGTGAGGAAAGCTATCGGGACGAAAGGGTTCTGAATCCCGAAATATGCCAGTATACTCAGGAGGACAACAAGTATAATGAATACTTTTATCACAACACTGTACTGACGACTCAGGTAAGCCATTGCTCCCTCCCTGACGTAAGCCGCGATCTCTTTCATCTTGTCGGTGCCTTCTTCCTGAGCTTTCATGCTCCGGTAGAAGATCCAGGCAAACAGCAATGCCATGAGCGCTGAGACCGGCACAATCCAAAAAATACTACTAATCATGATATCTGTTTTTAATTAGAAAAATAGGTTTAGTAAATGAAAAAATTTTGCCGGTACAAAACTAATTCAGTTTTTTATTAATGCAAATAAAAATATCACCTCTGAAATGATAAAAAAGCTTAAATGGTCAATTCCATAAAATGACCTTGCTGAAATCCTTTCGGGCCGGCCTGTCAGATTGCCCTGAAAAACTCGTAGTTTGTATTCTCAAGTTGCTTCATGCCGGGATAAGGATAAAAGAGAATATCATCCTTTGCCCCTACATAAAAGCCGGTTTCAATTGTCCTGTATAAAAGCTCTCCGGTAAAGATCCTCTGAACAGTTTTCATATGTTTTTCATATTCTCCCCTCAGGATTTCGAGGCAATCCCTTAAATGGCCAATGTTCAGGTAAGGAAGGTGTTCGGCTGACCCATAAAGGGGATTTGTTGCTAGCTCACCGAGCTTCAGCTCAACGAAAAACAACTTTGGAAGTACTATGGGAATTGACCCGTCGGTAAGCCTCTTCATAAATACAGACGGCGGAAGTTCACTTGCCACAAGTGGAGAAACCGGGTTAAGCTCCTGGTACAGATGAAGGACCTTGCTTACCTCCTTGTTTTTATCATATGAGGCTTTTTTTAACTCCAGAACACACCCGTGATCAGTGGTGAGATAAAGTGACTTAAGAGCATCAAGCGGAATAGTCTCCAGGACTCTGTAAACTGAAAGGTAAACAGAACTTTTGGGGCTGCCGTCTTCCTTTGGTACGCATCTCCTGTTGAGGCTGTCCATATCGATCAGATGCTCAATCTTTTCAATATCAACCTCAAAAAAGATGGTCTGGCTTTTGTTTCGCTTCTTGGTTCCGGTCGAAAGATACATACCAAATCCTTCGGGAGGAAGCATCGAAGCCACAAGGGCTTCAGGGGTGCAGGTTAAATAAATGTACTTGCTCATAATATATAGTGTTTAAGGACCTTCTACCTACCCATCAATTTCCGCTGCAAAGAACCAGAATCAAAACCTATATCAAATGTAACCTTCTTTTCAGACAAAAAAAAGCCCCTGATGTGATCATTCGCTTTATTTTTTATCCCTTACATATTTGTTCATCCAGTTAAGGACTTCCCAGTGCTTGTGAAGGATCGATTCCCTTGCTGCATAGCCATGACTCTCGGCAGGAAGGAGAACAAGCCTTACCGTGGCGCCGAATCCCTTGAGGGCAGCATAATACCTCTCACTCTGTATCGGGAATGTCCCGGTGTTATTATCCGCCATACCATGTATCAGAAGGATCGGATCCTTTACCTTATCCGCATTCATGAATGGCGACATTGAATTGTAAATGTCGGGGGCCTCCCAGTAGCTCCTTCTCTCATTCTGGAAACCAAATGGGGTAAGAGTCCTGTTATAGGCGCCGCTCTCGGCAATACCTGCAGCGAACAGCCTGCTTCGCGACAGAAGGTTCGCTGTCATAAAGGCACCGTACGAATGTCCGCTTACAGCTACTCTTCCCGGATCGGTAACACCCATGGAAACGGCCTTTCCGACTGCGGCTTCGGCATTTGCAACAAGCTGGCCTACAAAGGTATCATTGGGCTCTTTCCCCTCAACACCGACAATCGGGAAAGAAGCATCCATAAGAATTGCGTAACCCTGTGTTACATAAACAAGTGCGGAAGCCGGGCTAATTCTTGTGAACATATACGGTGAGCCGCTTACCTGGCCGGCAGCTGAAGGATCGTTGAATTCGCGCGGATATGCCCATAAAAGGGTTGGCAAAGGTTTGTCCTTCCCTTTTGTGAATCCTTCGGGAAGATAAAGGATAAAAGATAACTCCAGACTGTCATTCCGCTTGTACTTTACAAGCTCCTTCCGTACACCGGCAAGCTGTGGATATGGATTCTCAAAAAAGGTGACCTGTGTTGTCTTTCCGTTTTTCAGATTCCTTATATGATAATTCGGAACTTCAGATACCGATTGCCTGCTTGTTAAAATAAGTCCTAAGGAAATATCAAGAACATCCGACATTACCTCATAATAAGGCGCTTCCGATCTCCAGAGCCTGATTGTTTTCCCGGTCAGAATATCGTATTTATCAAGGAAAGGACGGTCACCTTCAGGTGAGGCCCCGGTTCCTGAAAGCAACAGAGATTTCCCCTTATCTGCAAACAGAAGTGTATTCCTTCCGTAAAGATTCCGATCTGTAATGAATCTCCCCGGATTCCTGTAACCGTCGTCGCTGTTATATTCCTGGATTTTTTTCTTTGCCGACATTGGCTCCGACGGATTGAAAGAACTCACAATCCGCATCCTCGATTTCGAAGATCCTTCCGTGATTATCGCAAAATCATCCCTCCCCCATGTAATTCCGCCGAATCTGAGATTCGTGGCAGCAAGCTTAACAGGCTCACCTGAAAAAGGCTGACTGAGTGAAAATACCTGATCGTGAAATTCCATTTCCTTTTTAATGTCCCCTCCGTCAAGGGCCTCAACCCAGTAAACTGTTGAAGGTTTGTCGGAACGCCAGTCATAGAATCTCGGACCCGGAAGCACCATGTCGTAACCCCTTGGTTCATTTTCAATAAGAGGACTTTCATGAAGGATTTTGATCTCGTTTCCGGCCAGATCCCATATGCTGGTAATAGCAGGGAAATTATAGTACGGTACTGTATATGAAAAAGGACGCCTCATCCTGGAAACAAGCAGATAGTTGCCGTCGGGTGATGGAGACACATCTGTAATAAGGAAAGGTAAGCCGATTTTGCGACTACCATTACCATCCCAGTACATGAGCTGGGATTTTGAGAAGAATTCAAATAAAGCCTCATCGACAGGATCCTTAAGCAGATCCTGGTATGTCGGGGCCTGGCCTTTATCCCCAAGATTCTCCTGGACGACAGGGCCGTCAGGTACTGGGCTTCTTTCAGGTTTTTTACCCCTTGACATGTCAATTAAAGGATAAACAAGGCCTTTATTACCGGGAAGCCAGCTTATCATATTACCAAAGATCATGTTTACATTATCAGCTATTTTCTGAGCTTTAAGCAATGTGACATCGCATACCCAGAGTTCAATCCCGTCGGGGAGCGTGTTTGTAAATGCAAACTTCTTCCCGTCGGGTGACCATATCGGGTATCCCAGTTCCGGGTTGGAAGGCATGCCAGGTATTTCCCGGATATTTGTGCCTTTGATATCCATCAGCCTGTAGCCCTTGTTGAATGTCTGCCGGCTTGGACCATTTGTGGAAGGATCAATCCTCAATCCCGCCAGCCTTAATTCCTCTGCGCTGAGCTCACGGATAGTGATCAAAGGCGGACGTTCAATAATCAGCATCATTGATTTGTCGGGACTTACGGATACCATAGGTGTTGCCTGGGCATCGACAATTTTAACAATCTCATCGGGAGGAAGCTGGTATTTCAGGGCTTCCTGTGAACTGGCAGCAGGCATAATCAAAATACAGGCAGCTGCAAATAGTACTATCTTCTTTAACATTGTTATTGTTTTAACAGAGTGAAACATGATATTCAAAGATATTCATTTAAGCTGTCAGAAGGATAAGTTTTGGTTGTTACTTTCTCCAAAGGTAATTTGTCATTCCGAATCACGCCCCAGCGTGATGAGGAATCCCCTGCTTGTTCCCGTATGAAACCTTAACCCTGACCCAGGTCGTTAACAAATTGCAACGTATTAAGGTACTGCTTTTAATACGTTGATGCTAACTGTTTCCTGTGAAAGGGACAATTGACACATCCCTGTATGTTGAGGGGATCCCTCATTTCGCACACGCAGTGGGGCGTAACGAGGAATCCCCTGCTTGTTCCCGAATGAAACCTTAAGCCTGACCCAGGTTGTTAAGACTTTGCAACGTATTAGGGTACTGCTTTTAATACGATGTTTCTTTTATTACATTTGCGGCATTAACATAATTCCAATTTTCAATTATTAAATCGATGGACAGCTTTTTTGATGATAAGATCTCTGAACGGCTCGGAGGCATAAACTTCGGGAAATCAACAACTATATATAAGTTCGAACTTATAAAGAGGGCAAAGGCAGCCGCCAGGATAGCCCATCCCGGAGTGGAGCTTATCGATATGGGTGTCGGCGAGCCCGACTGGCCAGCCGACGAAATTGTTGTTAATGAACTTGCAAAGGAAGCCGGTAAAGCCTCAAACCGCTGGTATGCCGACAACGGAATCCCCGAATTCCAGGAAGCAGCCGCCATGTACATGGAAAAGACATATGGCGTCAGGGGCCTCGTACCTTCCGAAAACATAATCCACGGAATAGGATCAAAGCCCATTCTTGCAATGCTCCCTGTCTGTTTCATTAATCCAGGCGATATCCTTCTTACAACAGTACCGGGATATCCGGTCACGGCAACATATACAAAATACCTTGGCGGTGAAGTATTCGAACTTCCCCTCCTGGAGTCAAACGGTTTTCTGCCCAACCTGAAAAACATCCCGGAACCTGTTCTGAAAAAAGCAAAGTTGCTTTATATAAATTATCCGAATAACCCAACGGGAGCCATTGCCGGCAAGGACTTCTTTGCCGAAGTAGTGAAATTTGCAAAGGAAAACAATATTGTTGTTGTCAATGATGCCGCATACGGAGCATTAACATATGACGGTAACAGGCCTCTCAGCTTCCTGTCGGTCGAGGGCGCCATGGATGTCGGTATTGAAGTCCATTCACTGTCAAAAGCTTTCAATATGACAGGCTGGAGAATAGGGTTTATATGCGGCAACGCTAAAGCTGTCAAGGCATTTGCAACTGTAAAGGACAATTCCGACTCGGGCCAGTTCAGGGCAATACAGAAGGCAGGAATCCAAGCCTTAAGTAATCCGGAAATTACAAAGAGAACAGTCGAAAAATATTCAAGAAGGTTCGACCTTCTTGTCGAAGCCTTGAATGAAACCGGGTTTACTGCAAAAAAGCCGGGAGGCACTTTCTATTGCTATGTAAAAGCTCCGGCAGGCACACACGATGGCAGAACATTCAATACCGCATCGGAATTTTCGGAATTTCTTATCAAAGAAGCCCTGATCTCAACTGTTCCCTGGGATGATGCAGGAAAATATGTAAGGTTCTCCGTGACTTTCGAGGCTGATTCACCAGAGAAAGAGGTTGAAGTGATAAGAGAACTGAAGAACAGGATCGAAAGATTAAAACTTAGATTCTGAAAAAGCCATATGTTCAGATTATGGATTACAGGGAAGATATAAACGGGGCGCTGAAAGCCCTCAGGGAAGGAGGAGTAATTATATATCCTACCGATACCATCTGGGGACTTGGATGCGATGCCACAAATCAGCAGGCTGTTGAAAAGATTTTTGCTATAAAGAAACGTGAGGAGAGCAAAAGTCTTATTATCCTTGTAAACGGCTACCAGATGCTTGAAAGATATGTAGAGAGCATTCCGGAAGCAGCAGCAGGAATCCTTGAAGTAGCCGACAAGCCAATTACAATAATTTATCCTAAAGGAAAAAGCCTTGCTTCTGCCGTTCTAAGCCCCGACGGATCGGTGGGAATAAGAATATGTGGCGACGATTTCTGCAATGAGCTCATAACAAGGTTCAGGAAACCAATTGTTTCCACTTCAGCCAACATCAGCGATACGCCTTCCCCGAGAAACTTCCCGGAAATAAGCGAGGAAATTTTAATGTCGGCCGATTATGTTGTAAAGCACAGGCAGTGGGATACCGAAATAAAAACGCCGTCATCTGTCATAAAAGTAGAAGATGACGGCGTGATCCAAATTATCAGAAAATAATTTGCTATTTCGATCTTACATGGCCTGATCCTGAAACTTTTGCATCCACTTTCGGATTGCCTGAATAAGTTACGTTTCCGCTTCCCGAGATGTAGGCTTCAAGGTTATCGCCTGCCCTGCACCTGCAGTTTCCGCTTCCTGAAATATGAACCTCAAGGTCGTCTATCTCGATGTCTTCGCCTGAGAAGCCTCCGGATCCGCTGATTGAGATCTCCCCGTTATCAATGCTCCCGTCTGAACCCAGTATAACATCGCCCGATCCTGATATCCCGCAAACAAACCTGTCGACATTCAGCCCCGATGTGATAAGCTTGCCGCTTCCGCTGACTCCGAAATCAAGGTCGTCTGCTTCAATTTTATCGAGGATCTGCACTTTCCCCGAACCTGAAACGCCCACACCCTCAAGTTCAGGCATTGTAAGGTTTATTGTTACATTTTCATTGTTAAACGACAGCCGCCAGTTTTCCTTCCTTATAATAAGCTTCCCGTCCCTGACAATTGTCTCGATATCCTCAAGTACATCTCTGTCGCCTTCCATCACGAGCTTGAATTCAGGACCGATTTTTATGAACAGCTCGCCGGAAATCCCGAAGCCGACACTTTTAAATCCACGGACATCCCTTGTCTCCTTTGACTGTCCCGATGCAACACCTGCCGAAAGGATTAAGCTTAACAGGAACACTGCTGAATAGATTGATTTTTTCATTTTATTATGGTTTTAATAATAGGCATTTGTAACTAAAGACGGATGAAATTCCGTTTAGTTGCACGCAAAATGAATTCTGATTGCAACAGGGGATGAAAATCAGTTCAGATCAAGCAGTCCTTCAGGAAGGCTGAGGCTTATTATCTTTTTTTTCCAGTCGATGCCGGTAATGAAATCATCATGTAAAGGAACCAGTATCTCCTTATTGCCGGCTGATAGTATGCTGATAAGATCCTGTCCCGGATTCTCAATTATACCGCTTACGGTGCCGATGAATCCGGACCCGGGAATCAACGCCCTGAATCCCTGAATATCACGTGAACGGCTTTTTTGCTGCGCTTTTTCGTCACCCGAGGTAAGGAAGACCCTGCAGCCTGTGAACTCGCCGGCTTTATCTCCTGATTCATATCCTTCAAATTTTATCTTAAGGATATCGGAGCCGTTGTAATCGGATGATAAAATAAAAAATGGAACCGGTCGTCCGTCTGTTTCGACGAATACCGATTCCATTTCCGGTATATTTTCAATAAAGACCTTTTCGAGCCTGATTATTACAGAACCGTCATATCCGTTTACCCTGGATATTTTCCCAAGCAATATATGAGGTTTGTAAGTCACCGGATTCAGGATCCCTATGACTCATTTGTCTATTCCTGAGCAGTTTCCCCTGAAGTTTCTTCAGACGGGGTTGTATTTTCTGCGGCTTCAGCTGCCGGTTCGGCAGGGGCTTCTTCAGCAGTTGTTTCAGGCTGGCTTTCAGCTGCTTCTTTAGCAGCCAGTTCAGCCTGTTTTTTTGCGAGAAGAGCTGCACGGGCTTCATTCACTTTCTTTTCAGCAGCAAGCTTTTTAACGATTTCGTCATCCTTGGATTTTTCAAGGCCTGCACGTAAGGCTTCAAGCTTCTCGTCATTCTGCTTCATCCATGCTTCAAACCTGCGTGTTGCTTCAGCATCATCAAAAGCGCCTTTTTTTACTCCTTCGAGAAGATGCTTTTTAATAAGAACTCCATTTGTTGAGAGGATAGCCCTGCATGTTTCTGTAGGTAGTGCGCCATTCTGCAGCCAACCCAGCGCCTTATCGAAATCGAGTTCGATTGTTGCCGGATTAGTAACCGGATTATATGATCCGATTTTTTCAATATATCTGCCATCCCGTGGCGACCTGCTATCAGCTACCACTATGTGGTAGAAGGCCTTTCTCTTACGGCCTTTCCTAGCTAATCTGATTCTAACTGCCATTAAATTTTTACGCTTTTATTTAACCTACTTTTTTAAAATGTGGGTGCAAAGATAATCAAAATTATATACGAAACAATCAAAAATCGTCAGATAAGAATGAGGCTGCTTTAAAAAGCAATTTAACCGCAAAGGGCGCAAAGTTTTTTCGCCATGATCGCAGAGAAAAATAATGCAAGTAAGTAAGCTTACCGATCTTTGCTACTGCTTTGCGAACTTTGCGGTTAAAGCTTTATTTTATAACAGCCTCATCGAACCATTTTATTCTGTAATCCTGCCTATTCGCCGGAATACCATGGGTTCTGTTCAAGAAGATCGTTTACCTCAAGCTCCCTGAATGGTATCGGAAGGATAAGATTCCCTGCATTGTATGCCAGAGTACCGACATTCGTATGCCATCTCTTGAGGTCGTGGAGCCTGTGACCTTCCCAGCAGAGCTCAAAATAACGTTCGGCCCTTATCTGTGCCTGTGTTACAGTGCCTGTATATACAGGTGCAAGCGACCGGGCCCTTACAATATTAATATCCTGTGTAGGAGTATTGGGACCGATTGGCGAACCACCCTTTTCAAAGTTTGCTTCAGCCCTGATAAGGTACATCTCGGCCAGACGGATAAGAGGGATATTTGCATAATAATCACCCCATTTGGAGGTGTTGATACCACCGTTATTAAGGATCGTGCCGACACCTATATAATACATATCTGATATTTCGGAAATAGTATATGAGGGCTCTGTATCTTCCTGCAGCATACCCCTCAGATCTGACGGATCAAATTTTGCAAGAAAACCCGGCTGGATGTCATAATCACCTCTTCCCATTCCATTAAGTGAGGCATACATGACTGTAAGTGTGGCAGTATTTGAAGCGATATTATTTTGAAGAGCAAAAATTACCTCCTGAGATGACGCCCTGTTGTTGAATGCCATGAGCGGGCTGGCTTCAAGTGAAAATGATCCGCTTTCAATAACCCTGCTGGCTTCTGTGGCTGCACCTGTGAAATTACCCTGCTGCAGATAAAGGCGTGCAAGAATAGCGCTTGCAGCATAGGTACTTGCATAAACCCCGTTATCTTCGGGCAGAAGGTCGCGGGCAGCAGTAAGGTCCGTCAGAGCCTGGGTATAGCATTCTTCAACAGTGTTCCTGGCAACAGCGACAGCATCTGAAACATCTTTAGTCGGAGTAAGTACGATAGGAATGCCTGGTTGAGTGTTCTGACCACCTGGCTCATAGGGAAGACCGAAAAGCCTTGTCATTTCAAAAATTACCCATCCGCGAAGGAACCTGGCCTCCCCTTCAACAAGATCCTTATCCTCCTGAGTTTCAAGAACAGCAAGTATTTCAGGATCAAGAAGAGTATTACAAATGTTTACAAGTCCGTATCCGTCAATCCAGCAGTCCTCAACGTAGCTGTTTGTCACAGTTATTTCCTTCTGAATGATCTCCCTTGGTTGTTCATAGGTACCAATAAAATTCATGTCTGAGGTAGCAGCAAGCAATTCACTGAACTCATTAAAACTGCTTCCGAAAGTATTGGTACTCCTTGCCTGCAGATATGCTCCGACAAGGGCAGTCTTAATGTTCTCAGGTGAAGTAAGTGCAATACTTGCATCAATCGATTGCTGAGGCTTCATATCCAGCTTGTCGTCGCAGGCAAAAACCGCGGCGAGGAGTGGTAAGATCAGTAACCATTTTTTACCGGCAAATAATATATTTTTCATGATATTCATTGTTAGCGTTTAAAATGAGAGGTTTATACCAATTGTATAAGTACGGGCCTGTGGAGCAGTATAGAAATCATACCCTTGAATGATGTTTGTGTTCTGAGTACTTCTTCCCGTCCCGGTGTAGTTAACTTCCGGATCCCATCCTTTGTATTTCGTAAATGTATAAAGGTTCTGTACCCCGATATAAATTCTCGTTGCAGAAAGCTTCATTCTGTTTACGAGCCGCGTGGGAAGATTGTAGCCGAGATTTATATTCCTTACCCGAAGATATGATGCATCCGAAAGGTATCTGCTTGAGGTATTGATACCGTTGCTCTCACCAAGTCTTGCCTGCGGAACATCCGTAATGTCGCCGGGATTCTGCCACCTGTTAAGCTGATCGGCTGTCTGGTTGTCGAACCAGTCGGCATTTGCTGACTGATACCTGCCACCGCCGTTGAATACCTTGTTGCCATAAACGAAACTGAGCAGAATATTAAGATCAAATCCCTTGTATTCCATGTAGTTATTCAGACCTCCCGTGAAATCGGGGTTTGGTGATCCGACAATCAGGTCGCCTGCAAGGTTATAGTTGCTTGTGGCTTCATCACTTGTATCGTTGATGTAATAGATAGCATCACCGTTATCGGGATCGACACCTGCGTATTTTCTCGTTTTGAACACACCAATGGGCTGTCCTTCAATAACATAATTTATTCCGTTCGGGGTGATTTCCGGACCATTGATATTCAGGATCTTATTTTTATTGAATGCAATATTGAAGTCAGTTGTCCATTTGAAGTCTCCGACAAAGTTGTTTGAATGAAGGGCAAATTCAAGACCTTTGTTCTCAAGTTCGCCTATATTGCTCCAAACTCCTGTAAATCCTGAGGTGGAAGGCAGAGTCCTGTAAAGAAGCAGATCGGTTGTCTTTTTATAGTAAAGGTCAAGTTCTCCTGTCAGTCTGTTATTAAACAATCCGAAATCAAGTCCGATATCTGTCTGGGCAGTATTTTCCCATCCCAGTTCTCTGCTCTGGAGCTGTGCGGGCTGGAGTGCATTTCTGCCTGCATAGTTTACGCCTGCATAAAGAGCAAGATGAGCATAATCGGGAATTCCCGAGTTGCCTGTTATACCGAAGCTGCCGCGAAGTTTAAGGTAGCTGAGGGTATTTTTAATCCCCTGCATGAAATCTTCTTCCGAAATTATCCATCCTGCCGATACTGCCGGGAAAAACCCGTACCTGTTATCGATACCGAAACGTGACGAACCGTCAACCCTTCCTGAAAAAGAGAACAGATATCTGTCCTTGAGCTTGTAGTTTGCCCTGGCAAAATATGAAAGATAACTGTGTCCCTCATCCCAGCTCGAAAATTCAACTGCCTCAGCAGCATTTGCTATATTGTGGAAATCGTCGGTCGGGAAACCTTTGCCGTAAACATTCGATCCGGTTGTATTGGACTCCTGGTACGACATACCTGCAACAATATTTATATCGTGGGCATCAAATGTCTTTGCATAGGTAAAGTAGTTTTCCCAGTTGTAATTCACAACCCTCACCGATCTGTTCTGGGCTTCACCTGCAGGTCCGGCCCCGATTGTAAGCCTTCCCCAGAAGTTCTTTTCACGCATGTCCATGATGTCGGTACCAAATTCAGTTTTGAACGACAGGTCCTTAAGTATTTTATATGATGCATAGGCATTTGCCAGCGACCTGAACACTGTCTGGTTGTTAAATCCGTCCCTCAGCGATATCAGACTATTATAATATATGGTATTAGTATTCAGTTCACCTGTATCGGGATCATATACCGGAGTCACAGGGGCCTGGGCAACAAGTTGAAGAGGAGTTGCAAAAGCATTGTCATTTTCGACCCTGTCCATTTCGGTCCTCATAAGGTTCATCTGAACACCGAAGGTCAGTTTGTCAGTTGCTTTCTGGTCGAGGTTAAGACGACCGCTAAGCTTGTTCATATCGTTCCCGAGAAGGATACCCTTTGTATGATCATAGCTCAGTCCGGCATAATATGTAGTATTTTCATTGCCGCCACTTCCCGAGACATTGATCCTGTTAAGCATCCCCTTCTGAAATGCTTCCTTCTGCCAGTCGGTATCCCAGCCTTCATTCCAGCGGGGCACGAACATATCCCAGATGTCTTCCTTGGGAAGCCATCCCCATACAAGACCATCACCGTCCGATACGTTTTCCATCGATTCGTCCACAAGCTCGAGGTACTGGTCGGCATTGAGCCATTTCATAAGGTGGCTTGGCTCGCTTATGCCGGTTGTATAATCAATATTGAATTTGGTTGCTCCTTTTTTCCCTCTTTTTGTTGTAATGATAACAACACCGTTTGAGGCCCTTGAACCATATATGGCGGCTGCCGAAGCATCCTTAAGCACCTGTATCGATTCAACATCGGCCATGGCGAGGTCGGCCAGAGGGCTGACAGGCTGGTTGGATCCGTTGCTGATGCTCTGTGTTGTAATCGGCACACCATCTACTACATACAGAGGCTGGTTATCGGCCGATACTGATGAAGATCCCCTGAT
The DNA here is from genome assembly GCA_964633505.1 of uncultured Rikenellaceae bacterium. Taxonomy (GTDB): domain Bacteria; phylum Bacteroidota; class Bacteroidia; order Bacteroidales; family VadinHA17; genus LD21. Next base: position 15,482 of record CAZWHC010000012.1, read on the forward strand.
CCTCATCTTAACCGACTCACCAAGCTTGCCGCTGGCCTGCTCGATAAAAACACCCGCGGTCTTACCCTGAATTGCCGATTCAAAGCTTGAATTAGGCATATCGGATAGTCCTTTGGTGTCGACTTTCGTTATTGCCCCTGAAACCGTTCTTTTAATGGCTGATCCATAACCAACGACCACAACTTCATCAACCCCAAGCATTTCCATTTCAAGGGATACATCAATAACATTGGATGTCCCTACCGTCGTTTCCCTGGTCGTCATACCCACGAAACGAAACTCAAGTACAGCTCCGGGCGCAGCTGAAATCTGGTATTTGCCGTTAATGTCGGTACTTGTACCAACGGTGGTGCCTTTAATCATTACCGTGGCACCAATCACCGGTTCCCCGTCTTCAGAACTGGTGACGGTTCCCGTTATGGTCTTCTGCTGGCTTACCGCAGGCAGCAAAAAACCAAACAGGACAAAAAATAGCAACAAAAACTTTTTCATAATTTTTGGTTTAGGTAGTTAATAATTTTCAGGAATTAATCAATTCCTTTTACTGTCCTTAAAAAACAATGGCATTTAAAAGCAAAAATATGATTTTTTCCAATGATAGTAATTACAAAGAAGGATTTTCGTTCAGGAAACCGAAATTTGTTTTGCTTTAAGGATCAATCAGACAAAAAATCTGGCCGTTTTTGGCTATTTTTGTATTCCAATCCCTAACGATTTTTTCGCCCATATGAGTTCGTTCGCCCATCTTCACGTCCACACACAGTATTCAATACTCGACGGTGCTTCCAACATATCACTGCTTATCGACAGGGTAAAAGCTCTGGGCATGGAGGCAGTGGCAATAACCGATCATGGGAACATGTTCGGGGTTAAGGAATTCCATTCCACCGCATTGAAAAAAGGTATCAAACCTGTAATAGGATGCGAAATCTATGTCGCCAAACGGTCGATAGGTGATACCTCGGGAAAGGAAGACAGGTCAGGCGACCACCTTATTCTTCTTGCAAAAAATCTGAAAGGTTATAAGAACCTTGTCAAGCTCGTTTCAACAGCCTGGATAAAAGGTTTTTACTATAAGCCAAGGATTGACAAGGCGCTTCTCGCCCAGTACAGGGAAGGGCTGATTGCATCATCGGCCTGCCTTGCAGGCGAAGTTCAGGATGAGATCCTCAATGGTTCAATCACAGGCGCTGAGGAGGCGCTAAAAAGCTATATCGACCTTTTCGGCGATGATTTCTATCTTGAGATACAGCGGCATGAAACCCTTGATCCTGAAGCCGACCGTACTGTATTTCCTCTTCAGCAGAAAGTTATCGAAGCCTTTAAAAAGTTGTCGGCAAAATATAATGTAAATATAATCGCCACAAACGATGTTCATTTTATCAATGCCGAGGATGCAGCTGCCCACGACAGGCTGATCTGCCTGAACACCGCAAAGGACCTCGATGACCCCGACAGGCTGAGATATACACGGCAGGAGTATCTGAAGAGCGAGGAGGAGATGAGGAGCATCTTCACCGATATCCCCGAGGCAATAGATAACATCGGACATCTACTTGAAAAGATAGAGAAGTACAAGCTCGATCACGATCCTATCATGCCCGACTTCGACCTTCCCGAAGGATATAAGGACGATAATGAATACCTTCGGTTCCTTACCTATAAGGGAGCAAAAGAAAGATGGGGCGAGCTGGCAAAAGAACAGATTGAACGTATAGATTTCGAACTCGACACTATTGCAAAGATGGGGTTTCCCGGATATTTCCTGATAGTCCAGGATTTCTTAAAGGCTGCAAGGGAAATGGGTGTCTCGGTAGGCCCCGGAAGAGGATCGGCCGCAGGATCGGCGGTGGCCTTCTGCCTGAGGATAACCGATATTGATCCGATTAAATACGGGCTTCTGTTCGAGCGCTTCCTTAACCTCGACCGAATCTCAATGCCCGATATAGATATCGACTTTGATGAAGACGGAAGGGAAGATGTCCTTCATTATGTTGTTAATAAATATGGGCACGACAAGGTAGCCCATATAATTACTTTCGGTACGATGGCCGCTAAAATGGCAATAAGGGATGTGGCAAGGGTTCAGAAGCTTCCACTCCCTGAGGCTGACAGGCTTGCCAAAATGGTTCCGGAACGCCCGGGAATAACACTTTCGGCCGCATACTCGGAGGTTCCCGAACTTGCAAAAGAAAGAAACTCATCAAACAAACTTGTTTCACAGACTCTCAAATATGCTGAAGTGCTTGAGGGTTCAGTGCGGCAGACAGGTATTCATGCCTGCGGAATAATCATCGGAAAGGATTCGCTCGATAACTATATACCCCTTTGCACTGCCAAGGATACTGATCTGTATTCGACACAGTATGAAGGCAGCCAGGTCGAATCGGTAGGTCTTCTCAAAATGGATTTCCTCGGGTTGAAAACCCTTTCAATAATTAAGGACTGCCTCGAGAATATAAAGAGATCAAAGGGGATCGACATCGACCTTGACGCCCTGCCGCTTGATGACAAAAAAACTTACGAACTTTTCAGCAACGGGGAAACAACAGGTATCTTCCAGTTCGAATCGGCGGGTATGAAAAGATACCTTAAGGAGTTAAAACCCAACAGGTTTGAGGATCTAATCGCGATGAACGCCCTGTACAGGCCCGGACCGATGGAGTACATCCCGCAATTTATCCGCAGGAAGCACGGACAGGAGAAGATAGAATACCTTCTTCCGGTGATGGAAAAATATCTCGACGACTCATACGGAATAACAGTGTACCAGGAGCAGGTGATGCTCCTTTCCCAGGAACTTGCCGGTTTTACAAAAGGCGAAGCCGATAACCTGCGTAAGGCGATGGGGAAAAAGAAAAAGTCCATAATGGATGAGATGAAGATCAAATTCCAGGAAGGATGCAGGAAAAATGGCTATGAGGAGGAAAAAGTAAATAAGATATGGTCCGACTGGGAGGCATTCGCCCAGTATGCCTTCAATAAATCACACTCAACCTGCTATGCTCTTGTAGCATTCCAGACCGGTTACCTGAAGGCCAATTATCCGGCTGAATATATGGCTGCGGTCCTTAGCCGTAATATAAGCGATATAAAAAAGATAACCACCTTCATGGATGAGACAAGAAGGATGGGAATGGAAGTCCTTGGTCCGGATGTCAACGAAAGTAATGTGAAATTCACAGTGAACAGGGACGGAAACATCAGATTCGGACTTGGCGCGATAAAAGGGGTAGGCGAAAGCGCTGTGATACAGCTTATCCAGGAAAGAGAACAGAACGGAAACTATAAGAGTATCCACGACCTTGTTGAACGGGTGAACCTTAACTCGCTTAACAAGAAAAACCTTGAGGCAATGGCTGTTGCCGGAGCTCTCGACTGCTTTCCTGAGTTTACAAGGGCCCAGTATTTCTCGACTGATCAGAAAGGCACAAGCTTCATCGAAAACCTTATCAGATACGGCAACAGCGTGAAGGTGATGAAAAACTCAAGCCAGCAGACTCTTTTCGGAGGGTCGGGCGGTTTCGAAATCATCAGGCCCGAAGTTACCCCATGCCCCGACTGGCCGAAACTCGAAAAGCTTAACAGGGAAAAGGAAGTGATAGGCATATACCTTTCATCCCATCCGCTCGATGACTTCAGGCTTGAAATAAACACATTCACGACTGCCACCCTTGCCGACCTCCAGAACCTCAGCGAATGGGCCGACAGGGATGTGGTCGTTGCCGGAATGGTTACAGACACAAAAAACGGTATCGGGAAAAACGGGAAACCTTACGGATCATTCACACTCCAGGATTATACTGATTCATTCAGGTTCATGATGTTCGACAAGGAGTACGTGGAATTCAGCAAGTTCTTCATAACAGGTTATTACCTTCTTGTAAGGGGACGCGTCCAGAAAAGAAAATTCAGGGAGGATGAGCTTGAATTCCATATAAGGACAATAAACCTTTTATCGAGCGTGAAAGATGAACTTATCAAGTCGGTTACACTGAAAATAAAACCTGAGGATATTACAAGTGAAATGATAAACGAGCTTCTCGAAATAGTAAGGGAGAACAAAGGCGATACAGAACTGAAATTCCTCTTTTATGATCCCGACGACAAGATATCTCTCCCCATGTTCTCAAGAACCCTGAGAGTAAGATTGAACAACGAACTTATCGACTTTCTTGATGACTTCCCGGGAATAGAATATAAAGTTAATTAGCTATATTTGGCGGATCATGACCTGTAAAAATCCTGAAAACTAAATATTATGGCATTAGAAGTAAATGATACGAATTTTGAAGAGGTTGTTGTAAAGGCCGATAGGCCTGTTATGGTTGATTTCTGGGCAGAATGGTGCGGCCCCTGCAGGATGATCGCTCCTTTTGTTGAAGAGATATCCAAAGAATATGCAGGACAGGCAATAGTTGCAAAATGCGATGTCGATAACAGCCCTGGTGTAGCTGCCCGCTTTGGAATACGCAATATCCCCACAGTCCTTTTCTTCAAAAATGGTGTTGTGGCCGACAAACAGATAGGAGCTGTTCCGAAAGTCAATTTTGTTAATAAATTAACAAAACTGCTTCAATAGCACATTATCGATGACAGTATGCGTTTTTGCCTCCTCGAGCAGCCGCATCGACAACATTTATGCCGTTGCCGCTGCTGAGCTTGGATCACTTTTTGCCATGTCGGGGACAGGCGTCATTTATGGTGGCGGAGGAATTGGCCTCATGGGCGTCCTTGCCGACGCGGTCATTGAAAAAGGGGGAACCATTACAGGTGTCATCCCATCGTTCATGAACGATGAAGGCTGGGGTCATCCCCATGTAAGGGAAATGATAGTGACCGGCGACATGGGTGAAAGGAAAAAGAACATGTTTGCCAGGGCTGACGCCGTTGTTGCACTTCCGGGAGGAATAGGAACCCTTGAAGAACTCACTGAAGCCATAACCCTGAAACAGCTTGGACTTTTCAAAGGTCCGGTAATAATCCTGAATACTCTCGGATTCTATGAGCCTCTGATTTATCTTCTTGAGCGTATGATTGAAGGTAATTTCATGCGCGACGAGCATAAGGGAATGTGGAATATTGCCTCAACTCCCGGAGAAGTGATAGATCTATTGTCAAATGACAAAGGATGGATGGATGATCCAAGGAAAATAGCCAGGATCTGATTTCTGAACCTCTTTTACAATCACAGGGAGTTTAAAAATATTCTGAGAGTGCTTCCGGCGAATTCCTGCTCCCTGAACAGCTTTCCTCCTGATTCAGGCGCCCTCACCCCTTCAGTGAATTTCTGCCTTCCGTAAAATATCCTCGCTTCATCCCATAATCCGTTAAGGATAAAATGGTTAAGCACCTTCGCACCTCCTTCAATGAATAACGACTGTATACCCCATTGAAACAGGTATTCAACTACCTGTGAGGCAGATGCTTCGCGGTTATTAAGTTTAACAACCACCGATCCGGGCTGGTTTACTTTTTCGGGGTAAAAGGTAAAGATCACCTGCGATCCTATAACACTGCTCATGGCCGGCTTTTCAGGCAACGATCCTGATCCTGAAAGAATAAGCCTGACAGGATTATTGCCATACCATTCTCTTACATTCAGGAGTGGATCATCGGTCCTCACCGTCGCAGCTCCTACCAGTACTGCCTGTTCGGAAGCCCTCCACCGATGGACAAGTATTTTTTCGGGGCTGCCTGTAATCCATACCGGTCCGCTGCTCCCGTAGCTGCTCCTGTTTACATCAATGAAACCATCGGAGCTCTGAGCCCATTTGAGAATTATGTATGGCCGTTTCTTTTCCTGAAATGTGAAGAACCTCCTGTTGATCCACCTGCATTCTTCTTCAGCAATGCCCACTCTGACATCACATCCGGCTTCCCTTAATTTTGCAATGCCTCTTCCCGCGACTTTAGGACTCGTATCTGCCGTGCCGGCAACAACTGCCGGTATCCCCTTCGAAATTATAAGATCAGCACACGGCGGCGTCTTGCCATAATGCGAACACGGCTCAAGGTTTACATAAATGACCGAGGATGCCAGAAGGCTTTTGTCTGTTACCGATTCAATTGCCATAACTTCGGCATGGGGTCCCCCCGACTTAAGATGATAACCCTCCCCTATTATGCTGCCGTTATTTACGACAACTGCGCCTACCATCGGATTAGGATATGTCATACCTTCAGCTTTTATTGCCAGGTCGAGGCATCGTCGCATGAATTTCAGATCATCATCCGGGGTCATTTCCTTAGAATTGCTAATTTTGGCTTATGGCGGTTAAATTACAAACAATAAAGGATATCAGGAACTATCTTAAAAAAGAGTTATCGGAGTTTTATCCCGAAAATGAATCATCGGCTATTGCCGGTCTTGTAATTGCAGATGTCCTTGAACTTAATTCGCTTTCATCCGTTCTGCTTATGAACGATTATCCTGTGGAAAAGGACTTAGCCGGGAGGATAATGACAATTTGCAAATCACTGGTTACAGGCAAACCTGTGCAATATGTCCTGGGCAAAACCTGGTTTCTCGACTGTGAAATAAGGGTAGGACCCGGAGTGCTTATCCCGAGGCCTGAAACCGAAGAACTTGCTGCTTTGGTTATCAGTGAAAATAAAGGTTATAAGGGAAGTATCCTCGATATAGGCACAGGATCGGGATGTATTGCCATAGCCATTGCAAAAAACCTCCCTTCGTCGGAAGTCACAGGGATTGATATTTCAGGTCAGGCGGTTGACATTGCAAGACAAAATGCTGAACTCAACAATGTGGGTGCGGCATTCCATGTCGCCGATATTATGAACCTGAACGATAAGGATATTATTAAGGCAGGCATAATTGTAAGTAACCCGCCCTATGTCAGGGAATCTGAAAAAGCTCTGATGCACAGGAATGTTCTTGACCATGAGCCTCACGAAGCGCTGTTTGTCCCGGATCAGGATCCCCTCCTGTACTACAGGGCAATTCTTGAGGCTGCACGTGAAATATCCATTCACCCCGGAAAAATTTATTTCGAAATTAATGAGGCCCTGGGAAATGAAATCTCCGGCCTTCTGGATTCATACAATTACAGGCGGATCATGATCCTGAAAGATATTAACGGAAAGGACCGCATAGTCAAAGCAACCTTATATGAATGAGAACGATCTTTTCAAGACGGCCCTGAACAAAGCGATGGCATTATGTGCCGGGCGGGAATATTGCAGCGATGATATCCGAAGCAAGCTCGGATCGTGGGGTATCAGCAGTGATGATGCCGGCAAAATCCTTGAAACCCTTGTAAAGGAAAAATTCCTCGACGACAGGAGATATGCCGAAGCATTTGTAAAGGACAAATACAGGCAGAACAAATGGGGACGGATAAAAATAACTTCAATGCTGAGGATGAAGAATATTCCGGGAGACATTATAGATTCGGCTCTGAAGGCTATAGACGAGGATGAATACAGGCAGACTGTCAGGGAAATAGTAATGTCGCACAGGAGCTCAATAAAAGCCAAAAACAAGTATGATCTTAAAGGAAAGCTGATGCGGTTCGGTCTGTCGAAAGGATTTGAAAGTAATCTGCTTTACGACCTGATGAATGATATTGACTGAAAGCTTTTAACAATCCCCGTCAATCCCTTATACTAAGCTAAAGAAACAGGAATATACTTTTAATCAGGGGAAGGAAACATACGAGGAAGAGCATGAATGAAACCGCCGAATCATATATAATTAGCCCGCGTCCGTAGCCCGGTTTTTTAATATAAAAGAAGGAAAAGAATATACGCATCAGGAATTGCCCTGCAAAAAAGATAAAAACCCTCAGACCGTTGGCGTTCCAGTCATAGGCTTCTGAGATCCTTCCTCTTACGATTAGCGAGAAACTGTGTGATAATCCGCACGATGCGCAGGGTATACCCGTCAGTTTCTCATGTATGCATACAACAGGATAGTTATTTTTTTCGGGTGAAAAAATGCCGGAGTAAATGAAAATCAGAAATATTACTCCGGCAATGATAGTATTCACTGTCAGATATGGTTCTCCTGTAATCCTGTGCATCAGATATGAAGCCGGATTACTTTTTTGTGCTGAGGCTGTCATTTTTCAATGTGTCGGCCTTCTCAAGATCTTCAAGTTCCTTCACACGGTCTTTTTTGTTGACACCTGTGGATATCTCTATCTTTTCATCCCCGCTTTCAACCTTTATATTGACATTTGCATCTTCCAGTCCTTCAAGAACGTTTTCCTGGACATCGTTTACCACATTTTCAATTTTACCTCCCCATTCCTTATCAAATTTGTCGCCTATTTTCCCGGCCACGAATATCTGTGATACTGAGATCATAAATGCGACAATTCCAATCACAAGAGCTGCAACGATAACACCTTTCGGCGAATCGGCCCGGGATGCCTGCGATAATCCGACTGCGGAAAGTACGATGGCGATTATTGCGGGTATGATGGCTATAAGACCCACACAGGGTATGACCGCAAGGACAAACGTGACAATGGCTGTGATGAGAGCTGCAATACCCAGATTCTGGCCGGCTGGCCTGGGCTGAGGCCCCGACGGCTGAACGGTATTCTGTACAGGGTTATTTGTGAAGTCTTCCATGACAATTATTATTTATTGTTGTTTTCATTCCGTGTCAGGATATTTAGCATATCCTGTTCTAAAGACGTTACAGGATTTTCAATGATGCGTCCTGTCTCAACTTTATTTTTCATAATGATAAATGTCGGTACCCTTTCAATACCAAGCTCTTCATATCCTCCCACAGGTGCATTTTTTGAAATGTCGACTCCTATGAATATAACCTTTTCTGCTGCGAAACCCCATTGCTCAAGTACTTTCATGAATCGAGGAACTTCTCTCCGGCTGTCGGGGCACCAGGTGCCAAGAACTATCTTAATCGAAAGATCATCCTGATTTACTGCCTTAAGCTTTTCAATTACATCCTGGCCCGGGTTGTATGAATCGAATCCTTTAACATACCAATCTGCGTGAGGCAAAGCTTTGAACTGAAACAGCTGAATATACCCGAGAAGCCAGGTTGAAGGTTCCGAGAAATTTGTCATGGCAGTATTATTTGCATCCGGTTTGCCTGAGGTGAGATTCTCGAGTGGCGGCTTCACTGTCCCGCAACCTGCTGAGATCATCGTCATAAGCGATACATAAAATATTGCTTTTCTCATCTTTGCCAGCGTTTGATTAATTCAGTTTCAAATTACAAATGGCAATATAACTATATTTTATTCAAATACATGCATCAGTATCTCAAGTATCTGGCGGGCTGCTTTTGCAACAGAGGTGCCGGGGCCGAATATTGCGGCAACGCCCGCATCATACAGGAATTTATAATCGTGCGGAGGTATGACTCCTCCGGCAATCACAAGGATATCCTCCCTGCCAAGCTTCCTGAGTTCCCCGATTACCTGAGGGATAAGTGTTTTATGGCCTGCAGCAAGACTTGATATGCCAAGAACATGGACATCATTTTCGACGGCCTGTTTTGCTGCTTCCGACGGGGTCTGAAACAATGGTCCTATATCGACGTCAAAGCCCAGGTCGGCATAACCCGTTGAAACAACCTTGGCGCCTCTGTCGTGTCCGTCCTGCCCTATCTTTGCTATCATTATCCTTGGCTGCCGGCCTTCCCTTGCCGCAAATTTCTCCACCAGCGCTTTTGCCTCCGCAAAATCACTGTCTTTTTTGTATTCCGAAGAATATGCCCCCGAGATTGTTCTTATCACTGCTTTATACCTCCCTACGACTTTTTCACAGGCAAACGAGATCTCCCCGAGAGTTGCCCTCTTTGCTGCAGCATCGACAGCAAGTTCAAGGAGATTACCCTCGCCCGAAGTTACACATTTTGTAATAGCATCGAGCGCTTCGCTGCATTCCTTTTCGTTTCTTTCTGCCTTCAGCACTGCAATACGCCTTATCTGCGACTCTCTTACTGCAGTATTGTCAACCTCAAGGAGCTCGAGAGGCTCTTCCTTTTCCAGCCTGTATTTGTTTGTCCCGACAATCGTCTGCTGACCCGAGTCGATCCTTGCCTGAGTCCTGGCGGCTGCTTCCTCAATCCTCATCTTTGGCAGACCCGATTCAATTGCCCTGGCCATACCGCCCATGTTTTCAATTTCTTCAATGAGATCCCATGCTCTTTTTGCAATTTCATGCGTCAGGCTTTCAACATAATATGATCCGGCCCAGGGATCTATAGCTTTGCAGATATTTGTTTCTTCCTGCAGATATATCTGGGTGTTCCTTGCAATTCTTGCCGAGAAATCCGTCGGAAGGGCAAGCGCTTCATCGAGGGCGTTTGTATGAAGGCTCTGGGTATGTCCCATAGCGGCAGCCATTGCTTCGATGCAGGTCCGTCCTACATTGTTGAAGGGATCCTGCTCGGTAAGGCTCCATCCCGATGTCTGGCAATGTGTTCTCAGCGCCAGCGACTTAGGATTCGAAGGATTAAATCCTTTTACGATTTTGGCCCATAGCATCCTGGCGGCCCTCATCTTTGCAATTTCCATGAAATGGTTCATGCCCACAGCCCAGAAAAATGACAGTCGTGGTGCAAAATCATCAATGTCAAGACCTGCATTTACTCCTGCCCTGAGATATTCAAGACCGTCGGCCAGGGTATAGGCGAGCTCCAGGTCGCAGGTGGCGCCTGCTTCCTGCATATGGTAACCCGATATGCTTATCGAATTGAATTTAGGCATCCTGGCAGAAGTATAGCGGAAGATGTCGGCAATTATCCTCATCGAGAAACCGGGCGGATAGATATATGTATTCCTGACCATGAATTCCTTGAGGATATCATTCTGAATTGTTCCCGAAAGCTCTTCAAGCTTTGCTCCCTGTTCGAGGGCGGCAACAATATAAAAAGCCATTATTGGCAATACAGCTCCGTTCATCGTCATCGAAACCGACATCCTGTCGAGGGGTATCCTGTCGAACAGGATCTTCATGTCAAGGACAGAATCGACTGCGACGCCTGCTTTCCCCACATCGCCTGCCACCCTTTCATGATCAGAGTCATATCCCCTGTGTGTAGGAAGGTCGAAAGCGACGGAAAGACCTTTCTGACCGGCTGCAAGGTTTCGCCTGTAAAAAGCATTCGATTCCTCGGCAGTTGAAAATCCTGCATACTGCCTGATAGTCCATGGCCTGGTGACATACATGCCCGAATAAGGACCCCGGAGAAAAGGAGGAATACCTGCTGCATAACCGAGATGCTCCATCCCATCCAGGTCATCCTCATTGTAATATCCCTTTACAGGAATTTTTTCGGGAGTGACCCATGGCTCAGTACCGGAAAATGAGTGGGCATTGGTCTCGCTGAATTTCTTTGATTTAAGGTCTGTATATTTGAATTGCGGTCTCATAAATATTCCTGTAAATTGATCATTCTTTTATACCAAGGCATTCATTGTAATATCTGAGCGTTGCACCATGATCCGAGCGGAGGCTTATGAAATTCTTAAGCCCTTTTACCTTAAGGTCTTCAATATCCGGAGGGTTTCCTGCAACAATTATTATTGCCTTTTCGCCGGCGCCGGCAAGCACGCGGGGAGCGATAACTGAATACTCTTCATCGGAACTGCAGATCACTATTAGGTGTGCCCCGGAGGCTAAAGCATCCTCAACACCTTTTCCGGGATCGTCATAGCCGTCGTTCACGATTATCCTGTATCCGGCACAACCGAAAAAGCCTGATGAAAACTGTGCTCTGGCACGCCGCATTGTATGGTTTCCGGCCTGAAGGAGAAAAACAACAGGCCTGAAAGGAGCTTTTTCAACTGCAAGCCTTATCCTTTCAAAATCGTCAGAGGCCCTCGCAAACCTGACAGGCCTTACCTCCTTAACCTCCGTATCTGAACTGACGGGATCAGTAAATTCCGGACATGCAAGCCTGCTGACCTCATCCGGATTTGGATACTGGTTTGTCCCAAGGATGATTACTTTTCTTTTGCTTATATTTTCTTTCTTCTCCAGTGCTGATTTCTCTATTGTATCCTGGACAATTCCCGATCTCAATGCGGAAAGGAATCCGCCTTTTTCCCCTACTTCCAGGAACAGCTTCCATGCATTGTCAGCGATCAGGGATGTCAGGTTTTCAATATAATATGAACCTGATGCAGGATCAGTTACCCTGCCAAAGAAAGCCTCCTCCCTGAGTATGAGCTGCTGGTTCCTTGCTATCCTTTCTGAGAACTCGCCGGGCTTGCCGGATGCAATATCAAAATGATTTACTGTCAGTGAATCGGTTCCACCGAGAATTGCCGACATTGCTTCTGTCTGGGTACGCAGCATGTTGACATAAGGATCAAATACTGTCGCGTTCCACCGGCTTGTCACAGAATGTATCTCCATCCTGGACGCCGGAGCTCCTGCAAATCCGTATCCGTCGGCTATCAGCGACCAAAGTATCCTGGCTGCCCTCAGCTTTGCTATTTCCATGAAATAATCGGTGCCGGTACCGAAGCTGAAACGGATCCGGGAGGCTGCAGTTTCAGCGTTTATTCCACGATCGGTAAGCTGGGAGAGATATTCAACTGCCATCGAGATTGAAAATCCAAGTTCCTGTACTATTCCCGTACCTGCATTTCTGAAATTTGAGCCGTTTATCTGAATGTTCCTGTACAAGGGAAGCTGCGAAGTCTCCTTTGTCAGCGATGCCAGGTAGTCAAAACCGGCCTCAACAGGAATACACAGGGTACCGTTAATCATAAGCCTGCCCAGAGGATCGGCCTCAACAGCTCCCCTAAGCGTACCTGCCGGAATCCCCCTTTTTTCAATTATCCTGAGGAGATAACCAATTAGTTCGCGCGCCTTACCTTCAGACAGGAAATTTATCTCAACGCCTTCAGGAATAATATTGTCGAGCAGGACTTCGAGGTTCTCTTCAGTAATCGATCCGGGATCCTTAATAATAAATCCGATTGAATCGATACCTTTCATTAGTATATCCAATGCCCTGGCATTCGAAGCCCTGTAGTCGCTGACTGCTATATCCTGCCTTACCAGCCATGATTTGTCGACTATTTTGTTTATTTCGTCGACATTATTTGCCTTTTCATCTGTGCTTTCAAGCAGTTTACCGAAGCCGTTAACATGATTCAGGTTTTTAAGGTCTTCGCTTCTGTAAAAAGGCATCACATCGAAGCCTTCACCTGTTTTCCAGACCATTTTCCTGTTGAAATCAGCGCCTTTAAGGTCGGCATTGATTTTATCGATCCATTCCTGAGTGGTTACCGGGGGAAACTGTTCAAAGAGTTTCTTTTGTTTTAAATCTGACACCTTGCCTGATATTTTTTATGTTAAATGGCCGATCCTTTGCATCACCACAAAAAAATCAAAGTGCGCTTATTGTCGCAAGCAGGCGCAAAGGATATTATGCCAAAATCATTTACCTGCGAATTCCATTAAATATGATTTTATGAATGCATTCAGATCGCCGTCGAGTACTGCGAGCACATTGCCCGACTCATGGCCTGTCCTGTGGTCCTTTACCATTTTGTAGGGATGCAGCGTGTAGGATCTGATCTGTGATCCCCATTCTATCTTTTTCTTTTCACCTTCTATCTTTGACTGTTCTTCCCTTCTTTTGCTGAGTTCCATCTCATAAAGCTGTGATCTCAGGATACGCATGGCATTTTCCTTATTGTTAAGCTGGGAACGTGTTTCCTGGTTCTCAATAACAATGCCTGTAGGGTGGTGCCTGAGTCTGACGGCTGTCTCAACTTTGTTCACATTCTGTCCGCCGGCTCCGCTCGAACGGTAGGTCTCCCAGGTTATATCCGATGGATTTATTTCTATTTCTATATTGTCGTCGACGAGCGGGGAAATAAAGACTGAAGCAAAGGTGGTCTGTCTTTTACCCTGTGCGTTGAAGGGTGATATCCTGACAAGACGGTGAACACCGTTCTCACTTTTAAGATACCCATAAGCCCTTTCGCCTTCTACCTCGATGGTAACAGATTTTACGCCAACTTCATCACCTGCCTGGAAATCAAGTTCCCTGACCTTATAATCATTTCTTTCGGCCCACCTCAGATACATCCTCAGCAACATTGAGGCCCAGTCGTTGCTTTCCGTACCTCCGGCGCCTGAGTTTATCTTAAGAATGGCGCCAAGCTGGTCTTCCTCCTTCTGGAGCATGTTCCTGACCTCCAGGTCTTCAACCAGTGTTAGGCTGGCTTCATATTGTTTGTCGACATCCTCTTCGGTAGCTTCTCCTTCCTTAAAAAACTCATAGATCACCTGAAGATCTTCGAATCCGCGGTTAACCTTCTCATATTCACTGGTCCAGCTTTTGATCTGTGAGATTTCCTTAAGAAGCTCCTCGGCCGATTTCGGATCGTTCCAGAAATCAGGTCTTTGCGTAACAAGTTCTTTTTCAGCTATCTGTATTATCTTTCCGTCGATGTCAAAGATACCTCCTCAAAGCATCCCGGCGTTCCGACAAGCTTTTGATCTGCTCGATAGTAATCATTCAGTTTCAGATTTTGGGCAAATTTAGTTTTAATTGAACTTTCTTCCAAACTTCATCTGGTATGGATTCTTTGTTTAATTTTAAAAGCCCTATTAACAAAGGATGCTTCGATCATTTCTATACCATAATCTTATTGAAGCCGGGTGCGATGAAGCAGGGAGAGGATGCCTTGCCGGTCCGGTAACTGCTGCAGCTGTCATACTTCCGAAAAACTACAAGCACCCTGTACTTAATGATTCCAAAAAGCTCACTGCCCGACAACGCAGTGAACTGAGGGATGAGATTACAGGTTCGGCCATTGCGTGGAATGTTGCTTTTGTGAATAATGAGGAAATCGACGAGATCAACATCCTGAGGGCTTCGATAAAAGCCATGCATCTTGCGATAGCAGGCCTGACAAAACAGCCCCAGTTCCTGCTGATAGACGGGAACAGGTTCTTCCCGTACGGAGATACCGGCTATAAGACAATAATAAAGGGCGACAGCCTTTATTTTCCGATTGCAGCAGCTTCGGTGCTGGCTAAGACATTCCGCGACGAATATATGGAAAACATACACAATGAATATCCCGAATACGGCTGGAAAAGGAACAAGGGTTATCCTACTTCATTTCACAGGGAAGCGCTTTTAAAATACGGCCTGACGCCGTATCACAGAAAATCATTCAGCCTCTTCAACACCCAGCTGACTATCAAATTCTGATTCTTCATTCAAATAATACAATTATCTTTGTCGCTTAAATTTTAATCCAAAATCAATATCATGAAAAAACTCTTTACACTTATACTTATACTTGTTACCGGCATCGGGTTCAGGTTGAGGGCTGATGAGGGAATGTGGATTCTGCCTCTCATTGAGAAGCTCAATATTGGCAAAATGACCGAACTGGGCCTTAAGCTCTCTGCCGAAGATATTTACAGCCTTAACCGGGCAAGCATTAAGGATGCCATTGTACGTTTCGGCGGTGGATGCACAGGCGAGATAGTATCATCAGAAGGACTCCTTCTTACAAATCATCATTGCGGTTACGGACAGATACAAGCCCACAGTACTGTTGAACATGATTATCTTCAGGATGGATACTGGGCAATGACAAGGGACCAGGAACTTCCTAATCCCGGTCTTTCAGTTACCTTCCTCATCAGGATAGAAGATGTGACAGACCAGGTTCTTGCAAGCGTAAAACCAGGTATGAGCGAACAGGAACGGAATTCAGTAATAAATGAAACAAGGGCTGCCATTGAGAAAAAAGCATCTGAAGGCACAGGCTACAGGGCCGACGTTTCTTCATTCTATGGCGGCAATTACTTCTATCTCATTGTATCGGAGCGATATAATGATGTAAGATTTGTAGGCGCACCTCCGTCATCAATTGGCAAATTCGGTTTCGATACCGACAACTGGGAATGGCCCCGTCACACAGGCGATTTCAGCGTTTTCAGGGTCTATTCAGGTCCCGACGGCAAACCGGCGCCCTATTCGAAGGACAATATCCCGCTCAGACCAAAACACTGGCTGCCTGTCTCAATAAAGGACCTTAAGGAAGGTGATTATGCCATGATACTCGGATATCCGGGAAGGACACAAAGGTATGCCACATCATACGAAGTTGATGAACTCCTTAAAATCACCCATCCCAACAGGATAAAGATCCGCGGGATGCGTCAGGAGATACTTATGGCCGACATGCAGGCCGACCAGAAGGTAAACATTCAGTATGCATCAAAATATTCAGGCTCATCGAACTACTGGAAATATTCAATAGGCCAGAAGGCAGGTCTCGAGAGGCTTAATGTGAAAGCAAAGAAACAGCTGATCGAAGACCAGTTCAATACATGGGTAAATGCCGATGCTTCAAGGAAGGCAAAATACGGGGAATCGCTGAACATGATCCATACAGCCGTCGAAGGAAGGGCTGAATTTGCGAACGCACAGCAATACATCAGCGAATGTTTCATCCAGGGTTGTGAAATCCTCAGCCTGAATTCTGTTGCTTCGGCGCTTATCGAAGCTATGAAATCGGGTGATGCAGGCCGGACTGCCGAACTGGCATCAAATCTTAAAGGCAGGATTAGCATGTTTTACAAGGATTTCAATCCGCCTACTGACAAGAAGGCGATGAAAGCAATGCTGAAACTTTACAGGACTGATATCCCTTCTCAATATCATCCTGATTTTTATGCCAACATCGTTGACAAAAAATTCAAGGGAAATATCGACGGTTATGTTGATGATCTTTTTGCAAAATCGGTATTTGCAAGTGAGGAAAAGCTTACGGCCTTCCTCGACAAGCCAAATCTTAAAACCCTTGAGAATGACCCTGTCAGGCTGGCGGCAACATCAATAAACGCGACAAGCAGCGAAGTTGCAAAAGGGCTAAGCCGGTTTGACGAGAATCTTTCAACTGGGAGAAGATTATGGATAGCTGCCCTGAAAGACATGATCCCTGAAAAGACTCTTTATCCCGATGCAAATTCAACCATGCGCCTTACCTATGGGATAATAAGGGAATATGATCCGAAGGATGCCGTTACATATAAATATTATACAACACTTCAGGGTGTTATCGACAAATACAAGCCCGGTGATTATGAGTTCGATCTTCCGCAAAGGCTTATCGACCTCAACAGTAAAAAGGAATTCGGAAGGTATGCATCTCCGCAAGGTTATATGCCCGTATGCTTCCTCACCACAAATGATATTACAGGCGGCAACTCTGGCAGTCCCGTTATAAATGCAAACGGGGAACTTATTGGCCTTGCCTTCGACGGGAACTGGGAGGCTATGAGCGGCGATATAGCTTACGAGACTGAGCTTCAGCGGACTATAGCTGTCGATATCAGGTATGTGTTATGGATTATGGATGTCTATGCAGGTGCAGGTCATCTTGTAAATGAAATGACTGTTGTCAGACAGGATTAAATTATTCTTTTAACATCTCAATGCCATGGGACTGGATGTAAGGGAAATACTTGCGGCTTTTATGGTACTCTTTGCAATAATCGATATTACGGGCTCGATACCTATAATTATCGATATCAAAGCAAAGTCAGGCGCCGTTCATCCAATGAAGGTGACCGTTGTGTCGTACATTATTTTTCTTGCATTCCTTTTCATCGGGAATCCGCTCCTTGGAGTTTTCGGAATTGATGTTTCTTCTTTTGCTATTGCCGGATCCTTTATAATATTCCTGATAGCCATGGAGATGATACTCGGCATTGAATTGTTCAAACAGGAATCACAGGGGGAAGGAGCAGTCTTTCCGATTGCCTTTCCCCTTATTGCCGGCGCCGGATCGCTCACAACAATCCTGTCGCTTAAGGCTGAATTCCAGACCATTAACATATTCATAGGGCTCACCCTCAATATGGTGGTCGTTTATCTCGTATTACGGCTGACAAAGATGTTCGAACGGCTTCTCGGCAAAGGCGGACTTCAGATACTTAAAAAGGTATTTGGCGTGATACTTCTTTCGATCGCCATCAAGCTTTTCCTTACAAATACGGGAATAGTCATTTTTAATGGCAAGTGAGATAACAATCTATACCGACGGAGCCGCGAGCGGTAATCCTGGTCCCGGTGGATACGGGGTGGTGCTTAAATCGGGAAGACACCGTCTTGAGAAATCTGAAGGTTTCAGACATACTACAAACAACAGGATGGAGTTGCTTGCTGTAATTATCGGGCTCGAATCGCTTAAAATACCGGGGAGCAGGGTTACAATTTATACCGATTCGAAATATGTTGCCGATTCGGTTGAGAAAGGATGGGTATTCGGGTGGGAAGCCAAAGGTTTTAAAAAGAAGAAGAATCCCGATCTCTGGCTCAGATTCCTGGATATTTACAGGAAACATCATGTGAGGTTCGTCTGGATAAAGGGACATGCCAGCGATCCGGAAAATGAACTGTGCGACAGACTGGCGGTTGAAGCATATAAAAGCGGAAAATTATCGGAGGATACGGGATATAACCCGGATAATTCGGATGAAGATCTGTTTATTCAGCAATAATGAGAGGACAGGAGGAATTATATCAGATTCTTGAGAGGCTCGGAATAAGCTTTGAATATCATGAGCATCCTCCCCTTGCCACCATTGAGGATGCAAAAATACACTGGAAAGATTACAACTCGGGAAGGTGTAAAAACATCTTTTTCAGGAATCATAAGGGGAACAGGCATTATCTTGTCATCCTTGAACATCTGCGCCTGCTCGATATTCATGATCTTGAAAAACGGCTGCACCAGGGCAAACTTACATTTGCATCCGATCAGCGTCTGATGAAATATCTCGGCGTTGAGCCCGGTTCTGTATCACCTTTCGGGCTTATAAACGACATTGAGAACCATGTTCACCTTTTTATCGATGAAAAGCTTAACGAGTCCGAACGGCTGGCATTTCATCCAAACGTAAATACTGCTTCGCTTGTAATCTCCAGGACAGATTTCCTTAAGTTCCTCGACAGTACAGGTAACTCATACGAGTTTATAAAGCTCTACGATTGAAATCCTTATAAACAGGCTGCTTCCATTCCTCGAAGGGTTCATATTTGCTCATGCAGGCCCATAGTATCCCTCTCTTTTGTATCTCGAGAGCCTGCGGAACGCTGAAGTCGGCAGCCACATGGCCCAGTGAGGAATAAAACACACGTCCCTTCCCGTAATATTTTTTCCATGCTACCGGGACAACATTGCCTCCAATCCAGCTGGCATTTTTATCGCTGAATGTTGTGGTTGCAAGGACTTTTACGTTTGGATCGAGATGGATATAATACTGTTCCGAATGCATGTCGAAATCCTCGAGTCCTTTGGTAACCGGATCCTTATGGTCGACGATATTTACCCTGTAGTCAATTACTCCTCCGGGATGGGCAACCCACTGACCTCCCACCATGAACTGATATTCGGTGTTATTCCTGAACGAATCGCCCAGACCGCCATGCCATCCCGCTATGCCAATACCGTTTTTTACAGCGTCAAGCAGCGCTTTTTCCTGTTTGTTTTCAATTGTTCCCATTGTCCAGGCCTGAACAATAAGGTCAAAATCGGTAATCAGGTTGTACTTCGTATATGCTTCGAGTGTATCCGAAACCGTTACAGATGCACCTTCCGACTGCATCCATGGGACAAATATATCGCGGCATTTATCGGGTTCATGACCCATCCAGCCTCCCCATACATAAAGGACTTTCTTGCCGCTCAGCGGCGAGGGAGCCTGTGTCTTCGGACTGCGTCCGGATAATGAAGGGGTTATTATTGCAGCAGCGGCAAGGGCTGCACTTTTAATTATAAAAGATCTGCGTGAAACCATAGCTGAAAGATTTTAGTCTAAGATAGAAATTTTCCTGATTTGATTTACCATCTAAGGATATTATGCTTTATAGTGATCATAATATCAGCCTGAAAAGGTCGGAATTAAAAAAAATTGATGCTTTCTGCATCAAATCCGGCTTTAATACGTCTTTATTCCGGACAGACAAAACTTGAATATCCCATGAAAAGAATCCTGATTACATTTTTGACATTGATATTGCTGTTTCCTTTTCTGGCAGGGCAGGCGCCTGAAAAGAAACAGTATAAGGCAGAAAGGCTTACCACAGCGCCTTCAATCGACGGCATATTGAATGATGATGCCTGGAACGCAGGCTCCTGGACAGATGATTTTACACAGCATGAACCTTATAACGGCAGCAAGGCATCGCAGAGAACTGAATTCAAGATCCTTTTTGATGACGATAACCTTTATGTTGCATTCAAGGCCTATGACACCAGTCCCGACAGCATAGTCAGCAGGCTCACAAGGCGGGATAATACCGACGGGGAAGTTGTGGCGGTTATTTTTGACAGTTTCCACGACCTGCGTACCGGATTTCTTTTCGGAGTCTCGGTGAGCGGTGTTAAATTCGACCAGATGTTCACAAATGACGGTCAGAATGAAATAAGTACATGGGATCCTAACTGGTGGGTGAAAACCTCCATAAATGAAGAAGGATGGATTGCCGAGATGAAGATCCCGTTCAGCCAGGTTAGGTTTGATAAAAACTCAGCTAATCTCTGGGGTCTTGAGGTTGCAAGGATCCTTTACAGGAAGAATGAAACAACATTCTGGCAGCACGTTCCGAAGGATGCACCCGGGCTGGTTCATATGTTCGGGGAACTTACAGGGCTCGATAAGATAAAACCCCGGAAAATTTTCGACGTAACCCCTTATACTGTTGGAAAAGCCGAAACTTTTAAGTCTGAACCTGAGAATCCTTTTCTTGCCAAAGGCAGGAAATTCAATCTTAACGGCGGGATCGACGCAAAGATCGGCGTCACTAATAATATGACAATGGACCTGACAATCAACCCCGATTTTGGTCAGGTTGAAGCCGACCCGTCTGAAGTGAATCTCTCGGCTTACGAGACATTCTTCAGTGAAAAAAGGCCATTCTTCATTGAAGGAAACAACATTACGAACTTTAATATAGGCATTGGCGATGGCGATGTTGGAAACGATAACCTTTTTTATTCAAGGCGTATCGGCCGCAGGCCCCAGGGTGATCCTGATCTCGACGACGGAATGTATGCCGATGTTCCCACATATACCACAATTATCGGAGCAGCAAAGCTTACTGGTAAAACGGCCGACGGCCTCTCGCTCGGATTTATTGACGCGGTCACCGGTGAGGAAATGGCAGAAATAGACAATGAAGGTGAACGGACCTTCAGGACAGTTGAGCCTTTTACAAATTATCTGGTTGGTCGTGTACAGAAAGATTTCAATGAGGGAAAAACAATAGTCGGAGGCATCTTTACCGGGACAAACAGGAAGCTTGATACAAATCTTGACGACATCATGCACAAATCGGCATACTCAGGAGGATTGGATTTCACGCAGTATTTCAAGGATAAGAAGTGGGAGTTCAGGATAAACGCTGCATTAAGTCAGGTTAAGGGTACTAAGGAAGCGCTTGCTGAAACTCAGAAATCAAGCGCTCATTTCTTCCAGCGGCCCGACAAGGATTATGCCGAATTTGATCCAAACAGGACATCCCTTACCGGATCAGGCGGGAAGGTACAGATAGCGAAAAACGACGGGCATCTTAATCTGATGGGAGTTGTAATGTGGAAGTCGCCGGGATTTGAGATAAATGACCTGGGTTATCTTCAGCAGGCCGACAGGATAATGCCGATAGTCTGGGCAGGATACAGCCAGTGGGAGCCAAAAGGCATCTACAGACGGTACAATATAAATGCTGATGTATGGTCGATTTATAATTTCGGCGGTATAAACGTTCAGAACGGATTTGAATGGAATATGAGCATGACTTTTAAAAATTACTGGAATGCATGGACAGGCGGAAATCTGGGATCAAAGGGCAATGATCCCTCAATGCTGAGAGGCGGACCTGTAATGAAAACTCCCGGAAGGATGAATACCCGTATCGGTTTTGGAACCGACAGCAGAAAAAAATTCGAAATAGAATTCTTTACTAACTTCAATAAAGGCTTTGAGAATTACTCCAGGAACAACTATACCGAAATCGGATTCTCATACAAACCAATTAATTCACTCAGAATTTCCCTGAGTCCGGGTTTCTCCAAATCGTTCAACGAACTGCAGTACGTAACCCAGACAACGAATAATGGTAATGACAGATATGTATTTGCCAGTATCGACAGGAAGACACTCAATGCCTCTTTAAGGGTGAATTTCAATGTAAGCCCCGATCTTACAATTCAGTACTGGGGTCAGCCCTTCGTGGCTTCAGGCAGATATTATGATTATAAATATATTCTCGATCCTGCCGCGGATAAATACCATGACAGGTTTCATACTTATACAAACCAGGAAATCATCGCATTAAGCGAATCTTTTGATATTGATGAGAACAGTGACGGTGTGACAGATTACAGTTTCGACAGAAATGATTTCAACGTCCAGGAGTTCCTTTCAAACCTTGTTGTGAGATGGGAATATTCACCGGGATCCTCAGTATACCTCGTCTGGAGCCAGACCAGAAGTGGTTTCAATGATACAGGCAGGATGGATTACCTGAATGATATGGGCGATCTTTTCAATCAGGATCTTAATGTTCCGCATAACATTTTTCTTGTAAAATTCAGTTACAGGTTCGGACTCAAATGATCAGAAAGGTCTTTTCATATTACCTAAACCCTTAAAAGCTGATGAAAAATTCGTTGTTGATTTTCATTCTGCTGTTTCTTCATTTTGCCGCCGCAACCGGACAATCACCTGAAAAGAGACAGTACAGGGCAACAAGGATTGCAAATCCGCCTCAGATTGACGGTCTGCTTAACGAAGAATCATGGAATGAAGGTATCTGGGAGGGTAATTTTTCACAATGGCAACCTTACAACGGCAGGCCTGCATCACAGAAGACCGAGTTTAAAATCCTTTTTGATGATGACAATCTTTATGTCGGAATAAAAGCCTTCGACACTGATCCTGACAGTATAATCAGACGTCTTTCCAGGAAGGACTATTCGGATGGTGATATGGTATCTGTAATCTTCGACAGCTATCATGATCTCAGAACCGGATTTATGCTTGGAATCAGTGCCGGAGGAGTCAAAGCCGATGAGATTATGTCGAATGACGGTAACAACGAAGACTCGTCATGGGATGCAAACTGGTGGGCAAAAACCTCTGTAAACAGTGAAGGATTCTTTGCAGAGATGAGGATCCCATTCAGCCAGCTGCGCTTTGACAAGAATTCAGGTGATGTCTGGGGCCTCGAGATTTTAAGGCATATCTACAGGAAGAACGAAATGGATTTATGGCAGGCTATACCTAGGGATTCTCCGGGATTGATACATATGATGGGGGAAATGACAGGCCTGGAAGAAGTGAAACCCAGAAAAATCCTTGACATAACCCCTTATGTCGTTGCAAAAACAGAACGCTACAAATCTGAAGAAGGCAATCCGTTTGCAACGGGAAAAGGGTCAAAGTTAAATGCAGGTCTCGACGCCAAAATAGGCATAACAAACAATCTTACACTCGACCTTACTGTAAATCCCGATTTCGGACAGGTTGAGGCTGATCCTTCTGTGGTAAATCTCTCTGCTTTTGAAACATTCTTTGAAGAAAAACGACCTTTTTTTATTGAGGGTAACAACATTACAAATTTCGGGATTGGAATCGGCGACGGGGGCCTGGGTAATGATAATCTTTTTTATTCCCGGCGGATCGGACGCAGACCTCAGGGAAGCGTTGTTGATAATGGCGGCTATTATGATTTCCCGGTAAACACATCCATAATAGGCGCCGCAAAGATTTCAGGGAAGACAAAAAACGGCCTTTCAGTAGGCTTTCTTGATGCTGTTACCGCTAAAGAAACAGCAGAGATAGATAATGACGGGACCAGAACATACCAGACTGTCGAACCCTTTACAAATTACTTTATTGGAAGGGTACAGAAAGACATCAAAGAGGGAAATACAATTATCGGAGGTATTTTGACGGGTGTGAACAGGGACATGAAGGATATACCGCTTATAGGTGAGGATTCGCGTAACCTGATTAACAGGCTTCCCGGTACTGCATATTCGGGAGGGCTTGATTTTACGCAATATTTCAAGGATAAGACCTATATGTTCAATATAAATGCCGCATTCAGCAGGATCACGGGTACCGAACTGGCAATGGTAAGAGCGCAACGTTCTTCTGCAAGGTATTTCCAGAGACCGGGTGGCAGTATCGGACTCGATTCGTCAAGAACCTCACTTTCAGGAAGCGGTGGAAGGATTCAGTTTCAGAAATCCGGAAAGGGAAGATTTCAGTTCCTCTCAGCGCTTTTATGGAAAACACCGGGATTTGAAATAAATGATCTGGGATACCAGACCGAGGCCGACCAGCTTCTCGAAGTAGTATGGGTTGGATACAGGCTCTATGAGCCTAAATCATTTTACCGTCAGGTTAATATTAATTTCAACCAGTATTCTGCCTGGACCTTTGCAGGGGATCACCTTATGGACGGTGGAAACATAAATGGTTATATCAATTTCAAAAATTACTGGCAGGCTAACGGAGGTATTGAAGTTGCATTCAATCAGGTAAGCAACTCAACTCTCAGAGGCGGACCCTTAATGAAGATGCCCGGAACAATTAATGACTGGTTCTATGTTGTATCCGACAACAGGAAAAAGCTTGTTTTTAGCCTGAACGGAAGTTCCTATACAATGTTCAGCGGTTCTGCACACAGCTTTGGTCTGACACCGGGAATTACGTATAAACCTGCAAACACTCTTAACATAACAGTAAGTCCTTCATTCAGAAAGTCTTACAATGAGCTCCAGTACATTACCCAAACAAGCTACGGAGCAGCTGACAGATATGTATTTGCAACAATTGAACAGAAAACAGTAAATATGTCATTCAGGGTGAATTTCAATCTGAATCCCGACCTTACACTTCAGTACTGGGGTCAGCCCTTTATAGCAACCGGACGATATTATGATCTGAAGCGTATAACAGATCCTATGGCCTCTGAATACAATGAAAGGTTCTCGGTATACAGCACAGGCCAGTCGGAACTCATTAATGACGAATACTACAGCATTGATGAAAATATGGATGGCGTTGAGGATTATTCATTCGATAAACCCGATTTCAATGTAAAGGAATTTCTTTCGAACCTTGTGATCAGGTGGGAATATAACCCGGGATCATCGGTGTATCTTGTCTGGAGCCAGACAAGAAGCGGATACAACTCTTCAGGTACAATGGATTATTATGATGATATGGGTGATCTGTTCCATATCAGGCCGCA
Organism: uncultured Rikenellaceae bacterium; assembly: GCA_964633505.1. Lineage (GTDB taxonomy): Bacteria > Bacteroidota > Bacteroidia > Bacteroidales > VadinHA17 > LD21. The sequence goes on from CAZWHC010000012.1 coordinate 40,749, forward strand.
TAATATTTTTCTTGTAAAATTCAGTTACAGGTTTGGATTGAATTAGGTTGTCATTTTTCAAGCCTCCCTATTTCTTTGTACAGCGCCCTGAAGCAATTGACAGGATTGTTATTACCATCTTCCTTTCTCCTGCCGTAATAGCTGTTGAGAAACTGTTCGGCTCCCGACCATACGGTTTGCACCATTCCGAGAAAACGGTCCTTCATTTCGGGGGTTGACTGGTTTCTGAAGTTTACCATGTCCTGAACCTGCAATACTGCATTGCCGGGCATACGCCATGGGCATGTCACAACTCCCAGTCCTTTCATGGCAAAATAAACAGGAGTTTTATCGGGCCGCTCGTAATGCCAGTCGCAGATTACAACATCTTTTGGTATCATATCAACAGCCCTCCATGTGTTGTTATAGCTTGCCTCCCATTCGCCAAGGCCTGTCGTCTTTCCGTCGATGAGACGGTCGCCCCATATCCATAGTTTACGGCCTTTGAGCGACAGATGATCCCTTAAAGTTCTGACCTCGCCTGCAAATAATTCCGATGGATCTCTTCCGGCACATCTGGGGCACTGCTTTTCGCCGATGTAGAAAACCTCATCCATCCCTGCATGAAAAGCGTCAGTTTCAAAGACATCGCAAATCTCGTCGATAAGATCAAAAACAATATCATGGACAGCAGGATGCAGCGGGCAATAGCTAAGACAATATAATCCGTCGGGGTTAGGCCAGACATATTTCTCAGGCATCTTTACAAGAGGTGTCTCATTAAATTCGGGATAGACCCTGAGAAGGTTGCCAATTGTTCCGGCCCACGATTGATGGCCAAGAAGGTTTACCTGCGGGATTATTCTGATATTGTTCCTTTTACAGGCGGCGACGAGTTTTTTGACATCGCTTTTTGAAAGGGCCGACGAATCTCTCAGCTCAGGATGGCTTTCGTACTGGTAGTTATAATCGACTCTGATTATCAATGTGTTGACCTTTGCCGGGGCAAGCTCCTCATCAATGAATTTTATGAATTCTGAAAGTCCGGAAGTTCGTGGGGCAGCAATACAAAAACCACGTACCGGGAGGATTGTATCAAGCGGTGTCTGAGGGCCTGCAACTGCTGACGATGAAAGGTATATAAGGGATGCCACGATAAGTGAAAATAAATAAGTCTTCATATCAGATAAGTATTATATCATAATTTCTTTACCCCTATCCCGGACCTGGCTGGTAAAGTGACTCGGCCATCCACAATTTTCAAACCATCAAAAGGATCATTGGCTATCAACAGGTTGCCGTCGAGATCGCACCAGTCGACAAGCGGTGCAAGCTGGGCGGCGGCAGTAACCGCACATGATGTCTCAGTCATGCACCCTATCATTACTTTCATACCCAGAGCCCTGGCAACATTTATCATCTTCATCGCAGCGTTGATGCCGCCGCATTTCATAAGTTTGATATTTATGCCCGAATAAATATTCTTATTATCCATTATATCCTTAACATTCTGGATAGCCTCATCGCCGATGACAGGCAAAGGACTTCTTTCAGTAAGCCATGCAATATCATCCTTCATTTCCTTCGGCATAGGCTGCTCAAGGAATACGATACCTTTTTCCTTAAGCCATCCTGCCATATCAAGCGCCTTACTCCTGTCTTTCCATCCCTGGTTTACGTCGACGCATAATGGTTTGTCAGTGACTGATCTGATCACTTCAACCATTTCCCTGTCGTTATCCCTCCCCAGTTTTACCTTTAGTATTTTATAAGGCTCTGCTTCTGCAACTTTCTGTCTTATTATTTCCGGCGAATCCAGTCCGATTGTGAAACTGGTAAGAGGCGCTTTTGCCGGATTAAGTCCGAAAAGCCTGTAAAAAGGTTCATTGACCAGCTTCCCTATAAGATCGTGAAGGGCGATGTCGACCGAAGCCTTTGCTGCATAATTTCCCGGCATTACTTTGTCAACATATTCGAGGATATCTACAAGGAGAAAAGGATCGGAGAACTGTGAAAGGTTTAACAATGAAAGGAACTTCATTACCGATTCATGGCTCTCGCCAAGGTATGGAGGCATTGAGGCTTCGCCGTAACCTGTTATACCGTCATATTCGATCTCTGTAAGTACGACAGGAGTCGTCGTCCTCGAGCTTGTAGCCAGAGTAAAGGTATGTTTAAGCTGAAGTGTATAAGGATTATATCTCAGGACAAGCTTCCCTTTTTGCTTTTTGATGCCTGTCATTTCCGAAAAGGAAGGGATAGTGAGGGCAGTGTTTCCTCCAATGTAAGTCCCGCCAATAAGATAGCTGCTGTATTTTAAAAACTCTCTTTTGTTCATTGTAATGGTTATTTATACCAGCTGTGTTGCAATACAGGTTCTGTTCCGGGGCCGGGGCCGACGCCGATTATTCTTCTTGCCCCGATAAAGGTATCCCGCCTGGCACGGCTGAAATTAGCTTTTGTCGAATCGAGGCTGTTTATTTTTACCATTCCGGAACAATGGATGAACTCTGAATTGCCGATATACATCCCAACGTGAGTCGGTCTTGGCCTTCCCCGCCTCCCGGTTCCGAAAAATAACAGATCCCCTGCTTTAAGGGAGTCGGGGACATTATCCCTTCTTATCCTTATCCCGTACTGAAACTGCTGCGATGCATCCCTTGACAGGATTATTCCGTTGAGATAATATATTGTTTTTGTAAATCCGCTGCAATCGAATCCTTTTGCTGAAGTACCCCCCCAGAGATAAGGGATCCCCATAAATGATTCAGCAGTTGCAGCAAGGGTTTCAGGCCTAAGAAGCTTTGCAGCATCAAGATCTTCGAACGGAATTGCCCTGTCGGCCGTGATATACCCTTCTCTTCCGTCGGGCAGCTTCACTATGTAGTCTTTTCCTGCATTACCGGCTTTTTCCACAATACAGCCCGCCACTATGTCTGAAATAACCTTTTTACCCGACTGATCAGTGAACACATCACCCGTTTTGCCTGTATAAAACAACCGGGGAGCTGATTTCCAGAGGTTATGCTCATTTTCACTTTTCCCGGATATTGCTTCTTCATCGACCCAGCCGATGTATTTATCAGGAGTTTGAATGAGGAGCCAGTCCCCGCTTCTCTTAAGAAGCTTAACAGGGGTACCCATCACGGCCTGGGTGACCATCTCCGCATCAAATGAAGAGAAAAACCTGATATTGCAAACACTTACATTTACTAATCCCCATAGCTTAGCGATGTCAGCAGGATCAGGAAGGAGCGTGAGGCTGTCAGTAAAACTAACCTCCTTATTTTTCAAGATTGTAACAATAGCCTCTTTTGCTTCAGGAATATTTGTCTCACCTTTCAACACAAATTTATCACCTGAAGATTTCAGATCAGCGTCAAAAATTCCCTCACGCAGGTCGGGCACCCAGACAATCCCGATGGAATCAATTTCATTTTTAAATAAATAGGGGGTGGTTTTTTGGCATCCCGGAACCAGTAAGGAAATAAAAGCGATGGCAAATACGAGCCTGTATAGTTTCATTGTAATAAAATGTATCATTAATTATAAGTTATTTCCATGTTATAATCCCACTTGTCAAAATAGAGATTACCTCCCTCCCATTCCACTTCTCCCCTTTGAAAATCGTATGGTTCGCTCCTGAGGTAAAGCTTTCCGGGATAAAGTTCTCCTGCTATACCGTCGTTGATAATGAGCCTGTAGGAATCAATCCCAGTGATATAAAATTCCTTTATTCTGATATTGTCTGAATATTGCAGTCCGTATGATACATCGAGGGGAACCCATCCTGTTCCTTCGTAATAAACTTCACACCAGTCATGCAGGTTCTCCGCGCCCGGGGGCATCATCCATCCGCTCTGCCAGCGTACCGGAATTCCTTTGTACCTCAGCATTGACATCATAAGGAATGTCTGCATGCCGCAGTCGCCCCTCCTGTTCCGGATTAGGTACCACGGGATATCGGGCATTGTAGAATATTCAAGGGCCCCTGCCCATGGGATGTTCTGACTGAACCAGCTATACATCTTCCTCACAATTTTGTAAGGTTCTGTTTCGTCACCTGTTATGCTGTCGGCAAGTTTCCTTACCGGATCGCTGAAATTTATCTGCGGAGGCTGTTCCGCAGTATATCTCCGGTAAAGCTCCGACTCTGTTCTGTATGGCAGATATAAGATTGATGAGGGATCAAAGTACTGACCTGATGACTGGTAACTGTATTTTACATTGAAAACCGCCGGCATTCCCTTTACAGCCTTTGATTCCATGTAAATGGTCATGTGAGCAGCCGAATCGGGAGATATCAGATACTTATCCGCAGATGCGGATATAAGTTGTACATCATTCTGACGTCCCTGATCTGACCTGGGATAAGGAAGCCAGCACCTTATAGTTTTGCCTTCAGGAATCGCATCCGTATCAACAGTTAATGTATAACTTATGGTCATGCTCACCGGAAGAACAGGTTTGTTGCCCTGTTCTGAATTCATAATTATTTCTCCGGTATGCTTTTTACGAAAAAGTATTTCAGGGTCACGTGCTTTCACAGTGTCCCTGGTCTGACGGTCAAGGTGGAAGCTTTTTAAAAGGGCAAGGTTCGAAACAGCCCTGCTAAAGTATCTCTTTTCACCATTTATCAACGTGGATTCGAGCCAGTTCATGTCCTCCCACCGGGCTTTTTCCTCGTCTGAATATATTCCAATCCTTTGTTTCAGCTTGTCAGCTATTTCTGTTTCGTTATACGGGAAATCAAGTTCAATTCTATCGGCAATCTGGCAAAGGGAGTCTGCTTTCCTTAGGGTATTCAGGTCGGTGCATGACAGTCTTAATGAGTCTGCAACGGAATCCATGCCTGTGAAATTCCCTTTGGCGAATTCAGTTATAATTTTGTCTGAAAGTATTTTACAATCATAGGGTGTATTCCCGCAGCCTGATAATAGCAATGAGGAAAATACATATAATATCAACCTGAAAATTTTCATGCTTTCGTGATTCAGGGTAAATTTATAAAATAAGAATTATCATTACCGTGCCGGAGGGATTATTATTTGATCGCCGCCTTTGGCCTCACCCCCTCTGATCCCCCTCTCCCGGAGGAGATGGGGATGAGATCCTACATATTGAAAATCATCAAATCATAAAAAAAGTCACCAAAGACTTAAGCCCCTCTCACTTTGGGAGAGGGGTTGGGGAGAGGTCGGTGTTTAATCAGCCAAGCAAATTCCTGTTCTCGTATACCTTTGTTATTGCATTGACAATATCATCCATATCCGACCTTGTACCGAGAAGCAGGCTCTGATAAAACGTAACGGCCTGATCGCTGAGCAGGTCATTTCCAGGTAGCTGGTTCTCTTCACGCCAGCGGTTAAGCCTCGACTCGGAGAAAAGACGCTTGTACCCCTTTGAGGTAAGCTGCTCCTCGATTAGACCATCCCTGTTCTGTTTGCCATAACCGCCGCTGCATGGTATCCCCTCAGCATTGAGAGCCCTTATGAATCTGTCCTTCGGAATGTTATTGAATTGTTCCTTAACATATCTGAAAGGATACATATGATACACCGCTCTTGTGGCTCCGTTTGCAGGTTTTACAGGTATTATCCCAGGTATCTCCTTAAGCTTTTCGCTGAGGTACAGGGCATTGGCAAGACGTACATCATTATCCTTCTCTATCCTCTTCATCTGCGACATCAGAATGAGAGCCTGCGATTGCTGCATCCTGTAATTCAGCCCATTATACTGATTCCCTGAAACTGGTTTCATTTTGCCGTATGGCCGGCCGCAGTTATGGTATGCATGGCAGCGGTCCATGAGATCTTCATCGTTCCCAAGTATTGCACCTCCTTCACCTGATGCAAGGTGTTTTGAGTTCTGGAAACTGAAGCATCCAAGATCGCCTAGCGAACCCACCCGTTTCCCCCTGTATTCCGCCAGCCAGGCCTGGCAGGCATCTTCAATCACTTTCAGGCTGTGCGCCTTTGCCACCGAATTGACACTATCCATGTCGACAGGAAGGCCATAGATATGGACAGGAATTATTGCAACGCTGTTTTCAGTGATCCTGCCCTCTATTTTTGAAGGATCGATAAGAAAGGTCCCGGGATCAGAATCCACAAATACAGGAAGGGCTTTATGAGCAAATATCACATTATAAGTAGCAATGAACGTATATGGGGAGACCAGCACCTCATCGCCTGCATCCACCCCGAGGACATTCATTGCTGTCAGAAGCGCTGTTGTTCCGCTTGCCGTTGCCAGGCAGCGTTTTGCTCCCATGAGCTCTGCATATTTTAGCTCAAATTCGGTAACATGCTCACCGTTCCCCCTCCACCAACGTCCCGACCTGAACATATCAATGATCCCGTGTTCTGCCGACTGATCCCAGTAAGGCCACTGAGGCCATGATGCCTTATGAACTTTCTCCCCGCCGTTAATGGCAAGTTTCTGAACCTGAACACTGTTCTTTATGCCGAACGAACGGAACGGGAATCCGAACATCAATCCGGCGATACCTGCTGATGTTGCCGTAATAGCCTGACGGCGTGTAAGTTTTCCTGATTTCATTGAGCAAGGGTTTTATTTGATTATACAGAAAAGAATACCTTCTTTTCTTTTCTGAAGTTAAATGATTAATTTCAGAATCAGAAAAATTTTGCACGAAACGATAAAACCATAACCTAAACTGACCCGAGGGAAAATCCACAGATGAACCGCCGTAAATTCATAATGAACAGTGTAATCGGATCTGCTGTCACCTTATTTTACAGGAAAGTCCCCACTGTCCCTTCAACAAACTGCTCCTTAATGACTCCCGAATCGGGTCGCAATCTTTTCGAAATATTCAGGGATCCTGACTTCTCCTTCCATCCGTTCGTACGCTGGTGGTGGAACGGTAATAAAGTTGTTGCTGAAGAACTTAAAAGAGAGCTTAGACTCCTTAAGGACGCAGGCATAGCAGGAGTGGAAATCAATCCCGTTGAGTTTCCTTCACGGTTCACAGGCGACGATCTTGGAGTACCATCAATAAAATGGCTAAGTGACGAATGGATCGACATGCTGAAGATTGTATTCAATGAGGCTAAAACTCTTGGCATGACGTGCGATCTGATAGTCGGATCGGGCTGGCCCTTCGGGGCTGAAAATCTCAAAGACGAAGAACGGGCTCAGATTGTGGTGATTGGTATAAAGAAACTCAAGGGTCCGGTTGATTATGAAATATCTGAATATGAAATCTTCCGTGAGGCAGATCCCCCCGTGAGTTCTCCATTCCCGGGAAGAACAATGGAACTTATGTCACTTCACCTTGTTCCTGATCCTCTCGACAATTTGGCCAGCATAAAGGACCTTGGCGACCTTAAGGAACAGGATGTTTTAAGGTTCAGCATACCTGAGGGCAGCTATGCCTTGTATGCCCTTGTCAGGATAAATGGATTCATGCAGGTAATAAACGGTGCTCCCGGTGCAACAGGACCCGTACTGGATCATTATAATAAAGCGGCAGTAAAAAGATACCTGGAAAGGATGTCGGATTCAATAGAGAAACTTACTGGCCCGCTTTCAAAAAATATCCGTTCTCTTTTCACCGACAGCATGGAACTTGAGGGAGCAAACTGGACCCCTGACATGATGGAAGAATTCAAAAGGCGAAGAGGATATGACATTTATCCCTTTCTAAGCCTGGTATTATTCAAAACAGGCGCAATGGGTAATGTCACCGATTTCAGGTACACGGCGGTATTGTCTCCTGAAATTGAGGATATGGTCAGGAGGATGAGATATGATTTTGAGCTTACAAAAGCAGAGATGCTTGAGGAAAGATTCATAAAGACATTTACCGAATGGTGCACAACACTGAAAGTCAAATCCAGGGCCCAGGCCTACGGCAGGAATTTCTTCCCTCTTGAAAGCAGCTTTTATTATGATATCCCCGAATCGGAGTCATGGACGATGAACTGGCTTAAACACAGAATAGGTGAAGAGATGCCGGAAGATGATTACCGTCGCGGGCGGGCTTATACAATGATTTGCAAATATGTTTCTTCGGCAGCCAATCTTACGGGGAAAAGGGTAGTCAGTTGTGAGGAGATGACAGATACATATACTGTCTTCAATACAACGCCGGAAAACCTTAAAATTGGAGGTGATCAAAGCGCTATCACGGGTGTTACCCACTCTGTCTTTCACGGATTCAATTATTCGCCTCCTGAAGCTCCATACCCGGGCTGGATAAGATATGGTGGATATTACAATGAAAACAACACATGGTGGCCCTTTTTTCACTTGTATAACGAATATAAGGCGCGGCTTTCAGCTCTTCTTCAGAATGTCACGATGCTGACGAATATTGCAATCCTCCCTCCCAACGATGATATGTGGGGAACAATAGGGGCCCAGATGGAACCATTTCCATCAATTACAAATGCTGACTATTTTACTCTTGTCTGGGAGGCTATAAATAAAAATGGGAATGGCTGTGATTACGTATCACAGAGGGTAATAAGCAATGCTGACATCAAAAAGGGCAGTCTGAATTACGGGAAAAGATCTTACAACATCCTGTTTCTGGTTCAGATAGAAAGCCTTCATCCCGAAGCTGCGCGTAAAATATATGAATTTGTATCATCGGGAGGACTGGTTTTCTGTATCGGGACATTCCCTGTTAAGTCCCCCGGGTGGAACGACCATGAGTCAAAAGATAAACTTGTAAGGGAATACGTTGAAAAGATGAAATCAGTTCCTGAAAGGTTTGTGCTTCTTAAAAAGCCCGAAAAGGACTTTATCGGGTGGTACAGGGGAATACAGGAAGAATACGGAATTGTTCCTGAAATAAAGATAGAACATCCTGATCCTTTTCTTATGGCAAACCACTACAGGTCAGACGACGGATCAGATATTTATTTCCTGGTCCATTCACATCTCCATAATTCTCATTCTACAAGGATCACATTCCCTTCAGTGATTGTTAAGGGCCGGCAGGGCTGGATTTGGGATCCGGTTGACGGGCTTAGGTATAAAATATATCCTGACAAGAACAATGGTCTGGAAATTGATTTCGGACCTGCCGATTCTTTTGTGATAGTATTTGACCGGAACAAAAGAGGCCCCGACTGGATACCTGTTCCTGTATCAGGTTCCCCTCAAACTGAAATAAAAAACGGGTGGAGCCTTGAGTTCAGGCATTGCCGCGACGGATCAGTGAAAAATATACTGGCTGAAAACCTTGCTGACATTAAAGAGATGCCTGAATTCTCAAACTTTGCAGGAACAATCATTTACCGTAATTATATCAATATTTCCGGGGCTAAGTCTAGATATCTGAATCTCGGCAAGGTATATGGTGTTGCAGAGCTCAGGGTAAATGGTAAGGATTGTGGAGTGAAATGGTTCGGAAGAAGAATTTTCAATATTAAAAATCACCTCGTATCCGGAACCAATCTTATCGAAATAAAGATTACAACGACAATGGGAAATTATATGAAATCGCTTACAGATAACCCAATTGCCCAGTACTGGACAAACGAAAAGAACAAGATCCAGCCCCTTCAGTCAATGGGCCTCCTCGGACCTGTAACAATGTATTGACCAACTGTTTAACGATAACCCATAACCGCATTACCGCATAACCGCATAACCGCATAACACATAACCGCATAACCGCATAACCGCATAACAACATAACAGCATAACCGCATAACCGCATAACAAAAAAACCATCATGAAAACAAAAAAACTCCTCCTTCTCCTTTTCCTCTCGATATCCATACAGGCCTTAACAGCGAAAGACTACAATGCCTCCCTGTTCGGAGTGAAATCGAACGGCACCACTCTTAATACAACTTCTATTCAGAAAGGAATAGATTTCATACATGAAAACGGAGGGGGAAGACTTGTTTTCTATGTGGGAAGATACCTTACAGGAACCATTTACCTGAAATCGAACGTTACGATACAGCTTGAGGAAGGAGCCATACTTGTCGGATCCGACAATCCTCTCGACTATGGGATGAACAGGAACTGGACCGCATTGATATTCGCGCTTGACCAGCAAAACATAGGAATAACAGGCAAGGGAGTGATTGACGGCCGGGGCTTTGAGGTGGCGACAAACCTTGTTGATCTCATACACAAGGGAGTCATCAGCGATCCTCTGAAATATGACAGGCCACGTGAGACAATACGCCCTCAGAATATTTATTTCAGGGCTTGCAGGAACGTAACTATCCGCGGCATTCTGCTTAAAAATCCCGGAAGCTGGAACCAGCAATATGATCAGTGCACTAATGTCGTTATTGACGGCATAAGCGTCGACAGTAAATCGTACTGGAACAACGACGGTGTCGATATTGTCGATTGCGACAGCGTAAGTGTTACAAATTCATATTTCGATGCAGCCGATGACGGTATCTGCCTCAAATCGCATTCAGCCGATTTCATATGCCGGAATGTGTTCATACATAATAACACAATGCGGACCAGCGCCAACGGGATAAAGTTCGGGACGGCCTCACTTGGGGGGTTTAAAAATATCCGTATCATAAACAATCTTGTGTATGACACTTACAGGTCGGCAATAACATTTGCTGCCGTCGATGGTGGAATTGTGGAAGATGTAATTGTCGACAGCCTCAGGTCGATAAATACAGGAAATGTAATATTTCTGAGAATTGGAGAGCGAAGGGCAGGGGAAAAAGGCAGCATGAAAAACATCTCGATTTCGAATGTTTATGCCGAAGTGCCCTCAACAAAACCCGATGCAGGATACAATTACGAGGGTCCTGTCGAAGACCTGCCAAGAAATATCAGTCCTTCTTCTATAGTAGGAATGCCGGATGTAAAAATCGAGAATGTAACCCTGAAAAATATCGAGATCCACTACCCCGGAGGTGGGGATCCCTCATACGCAAAGGTGGGTCTCGATGAACTCGACAAAGTACCCGAGATGGCTGCAAGTTATCCGGAATTCTCGATGTTCAAAGAACTTCCTGCATGGGGATTTTATATCAGGCATGCCTCAGGCATCACATTTGAAAATGTAAGCCTGGTCTGTTCAAAAAAAGACTACCGCACCGCCATTGTGATGGATGATGTGGAAAATGCAACACTCCGGAATCTGCAGATATCTGAGCCCGGGTCTAAAAAAGAAACAGTATTTTCGCACAGGTCAAAGGGAATAGTTGTAAGGAAGAAATGATTTACTTTTTTAAAAGCTTCCTTATCTTTGAAAGATAAAAATCCGGGGATGAAAAACAAGTCGTTCAAAAAAAGGCACCTTATAATTCCTGGCGTAATACTCCTTATTTCAATAATTCTCTTTGCCGCTCCCCGTATAGCAAAAACTTATATTGTAAAGCACTCGCCCGAACTTATAGGCAGGAAGGTCTCTATCGGAATGATCAGGATCAATTATTTTACAGGTACCCTGCGGATAACTGACCTGAAGCTGTTTGAGGCTGACGGCACAACTGCATTTGTGAGCTTCCGCCAGCTTAAGGTCAATCTCGATTATCTGCCCCTGTTCAGCAATGAGTTTGTGGTCAGGTATATATCGCTTGACGATCCATATGTTCAGGTTCAGCAGGACGGCAGTAAATTCAACTTCTCCGATCTCATGCCCTCTGATTCCACCATCGCTGAAAAAGACACAATACCCGAAGAACCTACAAAATACATAATCAACAACATCCGTATTTCAAGGGGATTCGTGAAATACACTGATATCCCTCTGAAACATACGATTTCGCTCGATAGCCTTGATCTTCAGATACCGGGATTTACATGGAACAGCGACACTGCAAATCTTGATGTCGGGTTTAATTTCGTTGAAGGCGGCGGGATAAGGTCAGGTTTTTCAGTGAATCAGGCCGACAGCACTTACTCCATCGATCTTAATATTGACAGCCTGAATCTTGAAATCATCGAGCCCTATGTTGCCGGCAACCTTAATATCTCTGATCTTAAAGGGTACTATTCGGGTGACCTCATGATAAAGGGAAGCATAACCAGTGTCATGCAGTTGTTTGTGAAAGGAGAAAACCATGTTTCAGACTTCAGGCTCAACGACACACTTAACCGGACAATACTTTCATTCAGCGGCCTTGACATCGGTCTCGATACATTTGATCTTGCAAATAACCTTCTGAGGATAAAAGATGTTAAACTTAAAAATCCTCAGGTACTTTTTGAGCTTACAGATTCAGTCAATAACTGGACAACCCTTATGAAATCCTCAGCTGCAGGCCAGGCTGATTCGCTTGTACAGCCTGTAGATACAACGGCATCAGAAAGTGAATTTTCATACAACATCCCTCATGTTGAAATTACAGGAGGAACAGTGTTGTTAAGCGACAGAAATCTCAAATATCCCTTCGGATACAGGATCGACAGCCTGAAACTGGATCTTTCAGAAATGCCGGAAAACAAGGACAGGATTGCTGTAAAGTTGTCGGCCTTGCTGAATAAGACAGGTATGATAAGCACCAAAGGAACCATCAATATTCTTGATCCGTCAAATGATCTCGACATTAATCTGGAGATCAAACAGTTCAGGATGGCTGATGTTGATGCATATTTCAGGCAGTATTTTGGATTTCCGGTAACGGGCGGTCTCATGAATTTCTCGACGACAAACGTTCTTCGTCCCCGTTCGCTTGAGAGCACAAATCATATTTATTTCAGGAGGTTCAGTCTTGACAAAAAGTTGCCCGAAAAGACTGATTATAATGTGCCGTTGAGGCTTGCAATCGGGATCCTTTCCGACAAGGATGGAATAATTGACCTCAAAGCTCCAGTCAAAATGAAAGGAGATGAGGTTAAAATCATCAACCTGGGAAGGATAATATTCCGCGTCATAGGTAACCTGTTCGTAAAGGCAGCCCTTTCTCCTTTCAACCTTATCTCTCAACTGCAGGGAGTTGATGAAGAATCACTTAAACAGATAGGCCTTGATCTTACAAATGAAAGTCCGGACGAAAAAGGACTCAAATCCGTTGATATTTTATCTGATATCCTGAATAAAAAGCCTCTCCTGAACCTCGATCTTTTCTATTGTATAAACAGGGAAAAGGCAATTGATTCGCTTGCATACATTTATACAAGAAATGATTTCCTCAGGTCGACAGGTAGCAGTACATCCGATGACAGGAAAATTCCTGATTCCACTCTTATCAGGTTTGTCCTTGCAAGGAATCCAGCGGATACATCTCTTGTATCAGGGAATGCCGGGGCTCTTTATGTTGAACATATTGGAAGGGAGAAGCTGAATGTCAGACTTGATTCTCTGAGTAAACTTCAGACAGGATTTATGAGCAATTATCTTGGTGTTGAAAGGGCTCTTCCTTCAGGCAGGTTCAGGATCCTTGAAACAACTCCCGATTCGCTTAAACCCGTTTCTGCCACTCCGTCATTCAGGATATATCTGACTGAGGGAGGCGGTCAGTAACATTCTTAAATATTCTAAATCCCGGAATAAACTGAAAATATATCTTTTTAATCAAACCAGTCCAACATGAAAACTTATATAAGACTTGTAATTGTTGTGGCAAACCTTCTTTTGTTTAATCTGTTCTTTGCCACGCCTGCCAGTGCTGCAAAAATAACGCTCGGTAATAACTGGTCGATCCAGTCCTCGAAAGTGGTTAAGGTAAGCGGAAGCATCCTTTCTACCGCATCGTGGAAACCAGAAAACTGGTATCCGGCAACAGTTCCGTCGACTGTATTCGGGACCCTGGTCGAAAATAAAGTATATCCTGATCCGTATTTCGGGACAAACATCCTGAATGTCCCTGGTTATATTTCACGGAGGGGAGGCGAGATACCAGGCGACAGCCCTTTCAAATCCTCTTGGTGGTACAGAACCACATTTACCTTGCCTGCCGGTTTTAAAGGAAATAATACCTGGATAAAATTTCACAGCATAAATTACAAGGCAAATATCTGGCTGAACGGTAACCTGGTGGCCGATACGACAACTGTTGAAGGAGCTTACAGGTTATATAACTTCAATATCACCAGATTTGCTCAGCCCGGTAAGGAGAACTGCCTTGCAGTCGAGATCTTTCCTCCGAAAGGTACCGACCTTACAATTACCTGGGTCGACTGGAACCCGACTCCGCCCGACAGAGGAATGGGAATCTGGTATGATATCACGCTGCAGACAACCGGACCTGTTTCGATACAGAATCCGCATGTAATAACCAAACTTAATCTGCCCTCTACTGACAAGGCCTTACTTACTGTTTCGGCTGATGTGGTGAATTCTTCAGACAAAAAGGTCTCAGGCATCCTGACCGGAAAAATTGAAAACATTATTTTCTCGCAGGAGATAACACTGGCCCCCAACGAATCACGGAACGTGACATTTGATCCTGAAAAATATACACAGCTGACAGTATCAAACCCAAGACTTTGGTGGCCGCACACAGTCGGACCACAGAACCTCTATGACCTGCAGCTTTCGTTTAACATAAAAGGAAAGCCCTCGGATGTAAAGGATTTACGCTTCGGGATCCGTGAAATATCGGCATGGATGAACAATTTTGATAAAAAGCATACCAAGGTTTTCCAGATAAACGGAAAGAATATAGTAATAAAGGGAGGCGGCTATGTTGAGGATATGATGCTTCGCCCTTCCGACGAAAGGATAGATGCCGACATTGCCTATGCCAAGCATATGGGCCTTAATACTTTAAGACTTGAGGCTCCAAGGGGATCGGATCATCTGTTCGAGAAATGCGATGAGGAAGGAATACTTCTTATGGTTGGATGGTGCTGTTGCAGCTCGTGGGAGCAATGGAAAAGATGGACTCCGCATGTTACAATGATCGCCCAGAAAAGCTGGAACGATCAGATAATAAGACTCAGAAATCATCCTTCAGTATTTACCTGGCTGATGGGAAGCGATAATCATCCTACCGAGGATGTCGAAAGGATGTACATTAAAACCCTGAACGAACTTGACACCACAAGGCCATATGAGTCGTCGGCAACGCAGGACTCAAGCGCAGTAACAGGTAATACAGGAGTATGGATGGGTCCCTATCCTGATGTATATGCCTACGAGGTACCATCATACTGGTATACAAAACTTGAATTCAACACTGAAGCCGCTCCTGCAGGGGAGCAGATACCCCCTCTCGAGACAATGAGGAAGATGATGCCTGAAAAAGATCTTTGGCCGATGAGCGAATCATGGAACATAAGGCTTCACAAAGCTTTTTATCCGCAGATGAGGAAAGCCCTGTTTGCAAGGTACGGGGAACCTCAGAGTGTTGAGGAATACAGTATCAAATCGCAGGTTCATCAATATGAAGCAACAAGAGCAATGTTTGAGGCTTTTGCAGCTAATAAGTACAGGTCGAGCGGTATAATTTACTGGATGTATAATTCCGCATGGCCATCATTGTACTGGCAGTTGTACGACTATTTCATGGCGCCCAACGGAGCATTCTACGGAACCAGGAAAGCCAATGAAAAACTCCATATCCAGTATGCATATGATGACGGATCAATACGCGTCGTCAACAGCACATATAAGGATTTCAGCGGACTCAGGGCTAATGTAAAAGTCTACGATCTGGCAATGCAGGAGAAATTCTCGGGCGAGGCAGCTGTAGATATCAGATCTGATGAAAGCCTGAAGGTTCCTTTCCCGGGAATGCAGGCCAATGCTGGTGAGATAACATTCATTAAACTGACTTTGAATGACAGTGACGGGAAATCAGTCTCATCAAATTTCTACTGGCTTTCCGGAAAAGGGGACAAAGATGCTGATTTCACGGCTCTGAATAATCTTCCCGAAGTTGAGCTTAAATGTTCGGTTTCAACGGTAAGCCGTGAGAACGGGAAATATAAGGTTTCTGTTGAGATTGAAAATCCTTCCTCTTCACTTGCCTTTGCAGTAAATCCGAAAATCGTGGGAAATGTTTCAAAAGACCTTGTCCTTCCTGTCTTCTGGGACGACAATTATTTCGCTCTCCTCCCCGGTGAAAAGAAGCAGCTTAAGGTTGAATTCAGCGAACGCGATCTGCATAATGAAAAACCAGTATTTGCTATTGACGGCTGGAACATAATAAAGGCAGAAGTAGGAATTAAATAATTTCGGAATTCGGATTTGGGATTTCGGATTTGAGGAAATTCGGAATTGGGATTTTGGATTTAAATCCGAATTCGAAAATCCGAAATCCGAAATTTTTATTTTAAAGGTACAATAAGCCCAATCCATCCTCCGCCGGATGCAAGATGAAGGTTAAGGATATCGCCCGACTGAAATTCCTTTTCAGTCCTTTTAAAATCCTCTGCTCTTTTATTTGCATTTATCCCGTCCTCAATGGCTTCAAGTCTGTATTTTCCAGGCGCCAGAAAATCTGTATTGATGTTTATATTACGCTCATCCCAGTCTGTTATGGCTCCTATATACCATTCACTCCCCGATCTTCTTGCAATGACCGTATATTTTGCGATTTTGCCGTCGAGCAGACGTGTCTCATCCCACAAAACCGGGATCCTTGAAATGAATTCGGTACATTCCTTTTCGCGGTAATAATCTGAAGGAGAATCGGGCAACATTGTAAGCGGACTGCTCAGGATCACGAAAAGCGCCATCGCGTGGGCCCTTGTCCCCTGCCCCATAGGGTAATCTCCGATTGGCCGGAAATTGTCCTTTGAAGCATTCCGCATTGTTGCCGGGATATAATCCATCGGCCCGGTGAACATGCGGATATATGGCAGCAGATTATGATGAACAGGATCATCATGGTTTGTCCAGCCGTTGTATTCAAACTCAATAAGAGCCTCCCGTGTAAGAACATTCGGGAATTTTCGGCTCAGTCCGCAGGGTTTGTAAGCCCCGTGGAAGTCAACGATCATCTTCCTTTTTGCAGCCTCCCTGGCAACTTTTTCATAGAACATAACCATAGGCTGGTCATCGCGGTTCATGAAATCGACCTTTATGCCCTTTATACCCCACTTCTCAAACTGATCGAATGCTTTATCCCACTGCTCTTCAAGAGTGTGCCAGATCATCCACACCATAATATCAACGCCTTTTGACCTCCCATAGGATGTTACTTCGGCCATATCAAGTCCGGGAACAGTTGTAAGAAGATCATCCTCAGGGCTCCAGCCGTCGTCGAACATGAAATACCTGAATCCGTACTTTGCACAGAAATCAATAAAATATTTAGCTGTTTCAGTGTTTATTCCTGCCTTGAAACCGACACCGTAAATATTATGTTTTGCCCACCAGTCGAACATCACAACTCCGGGTCTGATCCATGAAATATCTTCAAGAGCTGAAGGGGAAGAGAGCAGATAGACCATATCATTGGCGATAAGGTCCTTTTCGCTGTCTGCAACAGCAAAAATACGCCATGGATAGCTGCGGGTGCCTTTTACCTTTGCCGCATAATCGTAAGTAGATGAAACCTGTCCCATATTGTAGTTGCTGCCAGTTGTGGTAAGTGACTTCGGATATGCAGGATGAACTCCGGTTAACCGCG
The DNA here is from genome assembly GCA_964633505.1 of uncultured Rikenellaceae bacterium. GTDB lineage: Bacteria > Bacteroidota > Bacteroidia > Bacteroidales > VadinHA17 > LD21. Next base: position 58,220 of record CAZWHC010000012.1, read on the forward strand.
TATTCCCCGTCCCCTTTAACCATAATCCGGGAAAATCATACAGATCGGCCTCTGTTATCATGACAAATGGTCCGTTCCCTTTTTCAACAAGTAAAGGCAGGCTGCAAAGTTTTCCGCTGTCGATCTTCTCAATCTGCAGGTGCTCATATGGAGTCTCATAAGGGGAATTGAAAGTTTCGGATGACTGAAACCTGGCTGAATCTCCTGTATCGAGATAGATATCGAGGTTCTCGTTAAGGATCTTCAGTGAATCCCTCGATGAAGTTGTCAGACGGTAAGCAAGGCCTTCATTGAACAGTCTGAAGACAACAGAAAAAGGACCTTTTAACCTGATCTCAAGTTCGTTGTATGAATTTATGTATGTTGCTGCCTTTTCACGGATCTCGGTTGATATGGATTCGTTCACAGACCGTGGGATAACTTTCAGTACTTTAAATGCATCCCTGTCGCCGGTCATATACTGCGTTTCAAGGGCGATATTGCCCAATCTGATTAAAGATTCCCGTCCTTTGAACAGAGCCGCGAAAATGCCGTTGTCTATTTCAATTCCTGCAGTCAGTTTTCCGTCGGGGGAAGTGAGCCCGTATTTCTGAGCGCTGACAGATGCTGAGAAAGGGATTACAAGAAAAAGCAGTAAAAGTTTTTTCATAGCTTGATTTTGTTTTTGTATTTCCCTGGTAATGAATGTAATGAATAATATCTGGCTTTAGTATTCCACCCTGAAATCAGTGTAATTGACCGGAGGATATATATCAGTTGTCACCGCTTCGACATATCCCGGACCTTTTTTGCACCATTCAACAAATGATTTAAGCTGGCTCCGGGTTCCTTCCGCTTCAATGTAGACACTTCCGTCGGAGAGGTTTCTGACATATCCTTTTATGCCGCGTCCTCCTGCTTCCCTCACCGTTCTCCATCTGAATCCGACGCCCTGGACATATCCGGTGACATGTATCTTGTAAAGAATTTTCTCTTCCATAACAATGCTATTCCGGTATCCGGATGAATCATAATAAAATTACGAAAATTAAAATAACCACATTTTGAAATCGCTAACTTTATAAAAGCAAAATCTCATAAGATGAATACAAAGCACGAGATCTACGGTTTACTGATCCTTTTATTAATCTTCTCCTTTGCCGGACAAAGGGATGGTTTAGCACAAGAATACGCCAGCCTTACCTCTTCGGGAATGGATAATTCTTTTTCCTGGCCTGAAGGAAAGAAAGTGGCAATCAGCCTTACTTTCGATGATGCACGGCTGTCGCAGATCGATACAGGTATCCCGCTGCTCGATAAATACGGGATAAAAGCCACATTTTACATATCCCCGGGAAGCATGGTTCAACGAACCGAAGGATGGAAGAAAGCTGTTTTGAATGGACATGATATAGGAAATCACTCGGTATATCATCCCTGCTCGGGGAATTTTGCATGGTCAAGAAATAAAGCCCTTGAAGAATATACTCCGGAAAAAATGAAATCGGAACTTGATTCCGCAAACAGAATAATCACCGAAGTGCTTGGCACAACGCCTGTATCATTTGCCTATCCCTGCGGCCAGACCTTTACAGGAAGAAGTATCACAACCAGAAGTTATGTGCCGCTTATTGCCTCGATGTTTGAAAGCGGCCGGGGATGGCTTAATGAAGCCCCGAACGATCCTTCTTTCTGCGATATGGCCCAGCTTAATGCCTCCGAACTTGACGGCAAATCGTTCGACCAGGTCATAAAAATGATAGAAGCTGCAAAGGCTGCAGGCGGCTGGCTGATACTTGCGGGACACGAAATGAATGTTGAAGGTTATCAAACATCAAGGCTTGAGACAATTGAGGCAATATGCAAATATGCCTCCGATCCTGCCAACGGCATCTGGATAGATAATATCCATAACGTGGCAGCGTGGGTGAAAAAGGAAAGGCTTGACCTTGCAATTTCACGATACAGAAAAGGGGAAATAATTGTAAAGGCAAAGCCCGGATCAAAGATAACGGTTGAACAGCTAAAGCACGAATTCTGGTTCGGATGTGCAATAAGCAACGGCCTTGGCAGCGGAAAAATGTCAGAAAATGATCTTAACCAGTATAAGGAAAAATTCCTTGAGAACTTCAACTCGGCAGTAACCGAAAACGCCGTCAAATGGGGTACAATGGAACCCCGCAAGGGAGAGGTCGACTATTCTGTTATTGACGGGATACTCAAATGGACAGAAGAGAACAACATACCTCTCAGGGGGCATAACCTCTTCTGGGGCATACCGCAGTTTATCCAGCCCTGGGTGAAGGAGCTGAATAATGATGAACTGCGCCTGACATTACAGAACAGGTCAGAGACTGTCACAGCCCGTTATAAAGGCAGGTTTGCCGAATATGATCTCAACAATGAAATGATACACGGGAATTACTATGAAGACCGACTGGGGCCCGATATAACAAAGCTTATGGCACAATGGGCCCATAACGGCGACCCTGATGCTAAACTTTACGTCAATGATTACGATATACTTACAGGCAATAAACTCCCGGAATACATGGCCCATATCCGTAAATTACTGAAGCAGGGCGTTCCGGTTGCCGGCATTGGTGTGCAGGGCCATCTTCATTCAGAAACGTTCGACAGGGAACAGCTTAAAAATGTTCTCGATTCACTTGCAAAATTCAAACTGCCGATACGTGTTACGGAATTCAATATGCCCGGTCAGCGTTCGAAATATTACAGTCAGAAAATCATGACAATGACACCAGCGGAGGAAGAACTAAAGGCAAAGGAACTGACTGATTATTACAGGATCTGCTTTGCACATCCTGCTGTTGAGGGAATCCTGATGTGGGGATTCTGGGAAGGAGCCAACTGGATTCCTGTTTCATCGCTTTACAAGCGCGACTGGACACCGACACCAGCTGCCAAAGCATATAAGGAACTTATTTTCAATGAGTGGTGGACAAAAGAGTCGGGTAGCGCCGGGAAAGACGGGACTTTTTCAACAAGCGCTTTTTATGGGAAATACAGGATAACTGTGAATGGCGAATCGAGGGAGGCGGATCTGAAAAAAGATGAAAAGAGCATTATAATCGATTTTACTAAGAAAAGAAAGTGAGGTAGATTTACTGAGTATCCTGTTTTATATGACCCCCTTTCCCGTTTCCCCCAGGGGGGAAAAGCTTGTACTTTTTTAACTCTTTAATTATATTTGCTTACACTCATTTCTTGAAATAACATCAGAAAAACACTATATTATGAAATACAGAAGATTCGGAAGAACAAACTGGCAGGTCAGCGAGATCGGCTACGGGATGTGGGGAATGGCAGGCTGGACAGGATCGGATGACAGCGAATCATCAGAATCGCTTCAGCTTGCTGCCGACAACGGTTGCAACTTTTTTGATACTGCCTGGGGTTACGGTTCAGGCAAAAGTGAAGGTCTCCTCGGGCAGCTCATAAGGGCAAACAAGGATAAAAAGCTCTATACTGCAACAAAAATGCCTCCGAAGAACTTCAAATGGCCCGCAAGACGCGAATTCTCCCTTGACGACTGTTTCCCTCCCGATCATATCGAGGAATATGTAAGCAAAAGCCTTAAGAATGCCGGACTCGAATCGTTCGACATAATGCAGTTCCATACCTGGGAGGATCACTGGCTTGAGGATGAACGTGGTATCAATAAGATGCTCGAACTTAAAAAACAGGGATTATTTCATGCAATAGGTATCAGCCTTAACCGCTGGGAGCCCTGGAACGGCGTTAAGGCCGTAAGGAGCGGACTCATCGACTCTGTCCAGGTAATTTACAACATCTTCGATCAGAATCCTAAAGACGAACTATTCCCCGCATGCCGTGAAATGGATGTGGCAGTTATTGCAAGAGTACCTTTTGATGAAGGCACTCTTACCGGCACCCTGACAAAGAACAGCAAATGGCCTTTTGGAGACTGGCGTAACACTTATTTTGTCCCGGAAAACCTTATCGCAAGTGTTGATCGTGCAGAGGCGCTGAAGAAGATCATGCCTGAAGGAATGACAATGCCAGAAATGGCTCTGAGGTTCATCCTCGGGGAACCAGCAGTGAGTACGATCATTCCGGGGATGAGAAAACCTTCACATACCCTGTTGAACCTTTCGGCAAGCGATAAAGGCCTCCTTGATCCCGCACTCATGGGCGAGCTTGAAAAACATCGCTGGGAAAGAAAGCCATCAAGTTGGTCGCAGTAATAATTTTCGCTACCAGCTAAGGTAAATATCAGGTATTCGTTGTCTTGTCAAGGACAATTATGCCCCTGTCAGTTTTGGCAATATCATTCCAGAACTTCCTGAAATAGATGTATTTATCAGCAGGTACAATGCTCCGGGTAAAGGAAACCCGTCTTATGAAGATTACTTTACCGGTTTCATTCCGGAGAGAATAGGAATAAGTTCCATATTCGTTCTTTACGGAATAATTGACTGGTTCTGAGCGGATTTTATAACCTTCCGGCAAATAATAGACTATCGAATCAAGGGTGATATCTGAATTTATTATATAAAGAGCAAGAGTATCGCCCGGAAGATATTCCTCTTTTACAATTGAAGGAGTAAAATATATCCTGTCGCCCTGTTTTGTCCCCAGGGAATTTATTTCTGTAGTGAATTTGAAGACACACGACGGATTCTCCGATTTTTCTTCGGAATACTCAGCTGATTCAACTGAAAAATCGTTATAATCAAGTAAGGAATAAAGGTCTCTTTTCATTCCCTGCACCGACTGCAACGAAAACATCCCGCTTGCAGCATCGAAGTTATACCCACCGTAAAATGTAGATAGTCTCATTGCCGACTTTCCTGTAATATTCATAAAGACAGAGCCTGTCCGGCTCAGGATATTCTGTTCACTTTTGAAATCGGGTGTTTTAACAATCTTCCCTCCTTCAGGAGTTAATAAAAGGACATGCCTGTTACAAGTAAAAGTCCCGAGGTAATTAAAGGGCAATTCCTGGCTAGTACATTCGAGCCAGACTGTATCCCTGGCTGCAGGGACACATAATATGATATGGTTGAACTGGTTGTCGACAAACCTTGTGTTTATATCAGTCGCGGAGGTGCCGGCTTTTACAAGAGAAAAATATGAAGGAATTCCGGCTTCTTTCAGCAGAGCCATTGTATAATTGACAAGTCCCTTGCAATCGCCGAATCCGTTTCTTGAAACCGAAATGGCATCAGCAGTCTGGTATCCGCCTATGCCTATCTGGATTGAGACATACCTTGTTCTTGATTGCATGTACTCGTAAATTGCCTTTATCCTTTCCTTTATTCCTGAATATTTTTCTACAATACCTTTGATTACCGCCATATCATCGGGAGGCAATGCATCTCTTCCCTTGTTCACTTCATAAACCCATGTTCCCAATTCCTTCCATGACCGCATTGATCCCCTTATACCTCCGTATTCAAAATCCTCAGGTGCAGCATAGAGTACCGGAGTGGAAAATCTGAACCGGGCATTGGACGCGAGATATGATCTTGCCGGAATATTTGTTTCCTGCCAGGTATAAATCCGCTTATCACCTGTTATTACCGAGTCAGCATTGTTCTTCAGATTCTGCTGGGAGAATCTCAATCTCATACCCGATGGCAGAACATATTGAATGCCTGATTTTTCGACGCTTATATTCCCATAATTCTGAAAACTCCAGTCGGGATATCCAAACAGGCTCGTATAAGATATCTCATACTCATATTCAATAGTAAAGGGGTACCTGTTTACAGGGAAATACATTCTTTTTATCCTGTCGTCAGAATAGAAAGTTCCTCCGGTTACCGCGCTCAGATCAAATACGTTCTGCATCCCGAGGAACTGGATCAGTTCTCCCTTTTCATCATAAACAGCGCCTTTTATATAGTTTACCTTTGAGTATTTATCGTAAGGGATGTCGAGATACCTGTAATAAGTAGCATCCTCATTCAGAAGAGTAACGGCTTTCTTCATTTTCTGCACTGCTTTGCCTGGCGCAGATACAGTATAAAGGCACTGTTCAGTTCTGACCACAGCATCTGCATTTTTCTTAAGATATCCGGGGATCGAGTCAAACGGATAAAACTGAGGAAAGCACCTTAATGAGGCTGCTGCCAATATCGATATTATAATTATCTTTCTCATAATGCTTTAGCTTCCGGATTTCTTTCTCAGAATGACAGGTCTCGACTGACTTGAAAGAACCCTGGAATAAAAATCCCTCAGTCCTGAATATTCGTTAGGCGCATATACCGGCTTATTTACCCTGAATATGCTTTTTAGTTTTATCCTATTGTTATCTGTTTCACACCTGAATTCATAAGTACATTCATCGCCTCCAAGGTTGTAAGAGAAGTTATCAGGTATCTCTGCTATTGAATATCCGTCAGATAAACTCAGTGTCATTGTAAAGATAAAGTCCTCAGGGCTTCCAAAATCGACAGGAAGATTCCTTTCCGGATTTTTAAATGGATTACTATTTGAAACAAATGAGAAGAAAGGATTGAGTATAACGTCATTGCCCGACTGAAAAAGTTCCCTGTCGGAGCTGATAACTGCATTAACTGTCAGGTCGGAGTCAGGCAGGGTTATATTGTTAACTGAAATATCACTTATATCGAATCCTGAAAGAATACTTTTAATAATCTCCTTATAACCATCCTCGCCTTCAAGTTTAATCAGTTCTCGGTCGCCCAGGGCTTCATACCCCGAGTTGCGAAGAAATAGCTCCCCGTTAATATTGCCGTCATCATTTACATTTAATTCCGCATCATATGATACAAGCCTTCGCTCCTGATTTTTAAGATCCACAAACCTGGAATCATTTTCACTTATCAGACGGCCTTTGCCATTCAGGCATTCGAAGGGAAGAATATTAAAAGGCCTTTCCGGATCGGTTGCATCGATAAGGTATTTTGCTTCACCATTCTGAACCAAAGCAATTACATAATTAAATTGCTGGATCATCGCAAAATACTCGTTTATACTTCCATTCGACCGGGTGCTCAGAATAACAGGATCGGATTTGAAACCGGCTTGTCGAAGAATAGCTATCAACAACAGGTTAATATCAGCACTGTTGCCTTTTCCCTTTCTAAATGATGTAGAAAGTTTTGTCGATGCTGTAAAATCTTCAATACCGTTCCAGAGCATTTTTTCTGAAACAAATTTATGAATCGCCTTAAGCTTCTCAACATCATCATTTATTCCTGCGGTTATCTCCGCTGCCAGTTTTTTTGTAAAAAATGCTGTTTGCAAAGCTCTCCCAAAATCTTCTCTCTGTAGTAATTTTTTTGAAAGAGTGGCATAGGTAGGGGTTATTTCCTCTGAGTAATGTTTTGAATAGTTTACACTTCCCAGTTCAAACCGGATCTTTGTCTGGTTATCTGCAAGACTCTTTATTTTTGTTTCAGGAACAAAAGCAGGAATATTTGCTGCGAACCATGTATCATGATGTGTATCTACAAGTTCGCCTCCAAAATATTGCTTTTTTATTTCCGAATTGCTGGCTACAATAAGCGGATTTCCGGATATTATGTTTTTATATGAAAGATACTCGGGATATATTATTGTAAGGGAAGTATTTACAATCGGAATCTCCTTCTGAAAAGCCCATGTGACAAGAGTACTTACTGCCCCGCCTTTTGATCTTATTCTATAAGCATATTCAATTACGGTACCTTCCTGAACATCCGGCATATTGAATTTCAGAGATCTCCTGTATCTCGAAACCCGTTCAGAAATAAAGTCTTTCCTGGTCAGTTTCGTTTCAGCTTTTTCACCATTACGGAGATTAAAAGAAGATGCCCGGTAACTGCTAATAATATCATCTGATAAAAGAGGTATTTCAATATTTGCATAATCAAATCCCTTACTGTTTATGATACGGATTTTTACATCCCTTTCAAATTCAACATAAAATCCATCATTATAATTCACTGTTACCAAACCAATATCCGAAAGGATAACAGCACCTGCACCTGGATCAGGCTTATACGGCTGGTTCGACAAATCCTTTATGGAGATATTGCCGAATTCCAGCCTGGCCTGTGATTTTAATACAGGTACGGCTGAGATCAGGAACAGTAACATGAGAAAAATTGAATTCTTTTTTGGCATGGTATTATTTTCTAGAAAACAGGATATTCCGGATCATATTCATAGAAATCCATTAATGTATTAAGGCCATTGTCATAATTAAAACCGTAACCGATATATAGTTTTCCGTTAATCGTAAAAGCAACAGACCCGAAACGTTTAAAAGGCATTTTGGTATAGAAGTTCCAATTATCGCTGTCTGCGTCATATTCCCAGATGTCGTCAAATACCTGGTATCCGTTCTGGCCGCCGCCGATATACTTCCTGCCGTTTAGTTCAAAGGTAAAACTCTCATCTCTTGGCTCACCGGGAAAATTGTTTTTCCTTGTCCAGCCTAAAGTGCCGGGATTGAACTCCCAGAGCGCTCCTCTGGCAAATAGTACATATCCCCGATTACCTGATGTGAAATATGTACTGAATCTTGAAGGTACCTGCTCAGGAAAATCTCCAATACGTGTCCATTTGTAATTATCCTGAATATCACTCTGATAAAAGATTCCTGACCATGAATAATTGTCAAGTCCGAAGTAGATTTTCCCATTAAGATAGAAACCAACACCCATTTGATTATACGGGCCTTCAGGTATCAGCCTCCATGTGTTTGATAACGGCGAATACAACCGGATTATATCGCGTGAATAACATTCATATCCGGATATAAGATATAATGAATCGCCTGCAATAACTTCAGCGCTGCTGTGAGGAAATGAAATGGCCGGATTTTCAGAGCTGATCTCAGTCCATTCCAGTGCTGCAGGATTGAATCTGTAGACTTTGTGCGCCAGTGTCACCACATAACCGTATCCGTTAATAGCTTTCCCGTACAAATGATCGCCTGCCCAATGACCATAAAACTCACTTATGGGCCAGATTAGAGGTGATTGTATTTTTCGCCATTTTGAATTCGTGAAAATAATGTTCTGCGAAGAAGCCCTTGTGTATCCTCCAACATTAATTCTCAAAGGTCCCTCAGATCTGACAAGTATTTCAGGCCATGTTGCGGTAAGCTGGTTTGCTGTTGAGCTTTTTACAACTAACTGGAATCCGCACCACGAAACACTGTTATTTCCGGCAACAGGATTGAAATTCATACCGTTGATTATAACATCAGAACCAGGAGTAATATTCGCAGGAGTAAAGGAACTTACAGATGGTGGTAATAGGGTGAACATATTATCTGATACACAATTATTGCCTCCTGTATAGATTCTTATATTATGAGGAATACTGTCAATTGAAGCAGGAACCTTAACAACAACTTTTCCTGACGAAAGCGAGACTATCTCAGATTCAAACCCGTCAAAAAACACCTGTGTTGCATTTCCTTCCGATGTGAAATTTGCTCCTTCAACAGTTATTTCATCATTAAAAGTACCAGTCAGTGGATAAACTGATGTAATATAAGGATTTTTGATTGAGAACAAACCCGTCGATTCTGCTGTCATAGAGGCCACTACGACTTTAATTCTAACCTGTCCGCCTTCGGTATTTGGAACCAAAGCCAATATGGTACTGTCATTATATGACCTAACTTCAACTCTCTGGTCCCCGAAATAAACTGCGGGATAAACATTTCCGGCAGGACTGCCTAAGTGTTTGCCATATATAGTAATAATTGATCCTGCTGCTCCTGATGCAGGTGAAAATGTTCTTATCTCAGGAGGCAGTAGACTGAAAAGGCTGGAAGAAGTAACTGTAAAAGGATTTGATAATAGTCTTACAGAGGCCGGCGATTCATACACAGCATAAGGAACACGAACCTGAAGTTCCGAGTAGGAAGATGAAAGCACAGTAGCCGGACTGCTCCCGAAATAAACAAGGTTTCTGGAGGCTTTTCCACAAAATCTTCCCTTGAGGATTACCCTGTCAGCCCAGGTCCCCGAAGTTGGAGTAAAAGTAAAATATGGTTCCTTCAGTTCAAACGGCACAGGTAACGAAAACGGAAAGCCCGCAATTTCGAGACTGAAAATGCCTGATGCTTCATCTAGATCATCCGGAATCTGGATTTTAAGCATGTTCTTTGAACCGGAAGCTGAATATATACGGGGGCAGATGTAATTATTTATCTTAATATAATCTGTAGAAAGATAACCAAAGGCATAAAGGTAATTACCTGTCAGGGTAATTGTATCTCCCCAATACCCTGTCTTGGGATAATAGTCGGTAACCGAGGGAGGAATCAGTTTAAAAGTATCTCTTGTAAAATATGAAACCGAACCGGCAACATCAACTGAAATGAAGTTTTTTATTTCCTTTATCCCTGGAGGAACTTCGATTTTAATAGTACTGTCGGTCGATTCAAAAGGATAAGAGGTCACAGGTCCCACCTTTACAATATTCTGATTATTGATCCAGGAGAAATTCCTTCCCCTGATCAGCAATGTATCGCGCAAGCCAGCTGTTTTGGGAGTAAATCCGGTGATTGTTGCCCCCAAACTTCCAAGGCTTGAAAATTTCCTTTCTGAACTGTAAACTGTTCTTTTATCTGTTCTGACAAATGCTTTTACGAAGTATACCTTTTCTGTCTTTAAGGAAGACCTTATTTTTGCATTAAAAGTGCCCTCTTCATCAATTTCTCCAAGTAAAATCCTGTCAGAATACTTTGCATCCAGAGCTAAGTCAGTTCCCCAGACAAAACCATGATCGAGAATAGTTTCATTTCCCAGGGAATACAGTTCAGCCATAAAGGTTGCACCGCTGTCGCTTACATTGACAACCTGAACGTCCCGCAGTCTGGGATAGTCACGCGACACCGCCTCTTCCTCTTCACAGGCGCTGAAAAACAGGCTGACAGGTAACAGCAGCAAGCAAAAAAAATAAAACTTGTGCTTTACCCTTGACTTAGAGAAAATCATCGATCTGGTAACATTTGTTGACAGTAGTATATTAACTTCAAAATAATAAAAAATATTATTGTGGCGTTAAACAAAAAGGTTTTTTATTTTTATGATGCCTTAATGTGAAAGAACATGCCCCTCCTGAAAATCAGAAACATATTTATTCTCCTGGCCTTTATCCCTGGCAGTGTCATTAGTCAGGAAATATACAAGGAAGGTTACATAATAAGGAATTCAGGTAATTTTATCGAGGGCCTTGTTGAATTTCATCCGGAAAGTAAAAACCAGTCTGTTTGTGTTTTTAAAAGATTTGAAATTGCTGAGAAGGAGATCCTTGATGCCACAGAAATTAAAGCTTTCGGCTTCAGAAACGGCATGCGTTATGAATCCCTGCATATCGGCGGCAGGTACTCCTTCTATGAAACACTTGTTTTGGGGGATTTAAACCTGTTCATAGGGAAAGATGGTTATGTGGTCCGGAAGTCAGGAAAAAATCCGGTTCTCCTGAAAAAAGGTAGAATAATTATCAGTGAGGGAGATAAACAGGAGGAATACGGCGGACCTGAGGAATATCTAAGACATCTGACGGAACAGAGCGGCGTTGAAGTCAAAAAAGAACCGGACTTTGAAAAGGATCTGTTGCCTTTAGTCATATCACATAATCAAAAGAGCAGCCTGCCTTATAAGAAGTATGATAAGCTCTTAACGCAGAAAACCGGACGTGAGAAATTAACATGGATGGCTACCATGAAAAGAAACAGTTACGGAATATTCGCCGGAATTAATATTTATAACCTTGACATTTCTCCCGAATCCGAAATATATGTCCCTGAACCCGGCCATGTTACAAACCCGATATTCGGATTGTTTTATGAGAGGATTATTTCAAGGAGAACCGACAGGCTTTCAGTACACACCGGATTGTCATGGCTAAGACATTCATTCTATTCTTATAATGAGACAGAAACAGAAATTGGCAATCTGGTAAGAAATGACGCATTTTTTAATTTCAGCGCGGTTAAAATTCCACTCTTTTTAAAATATTCATTTGGCGGTTCGACCTTCATCCCTTATATAAATGGAGGAGTTACGGGAACATATTTGCTGAAAAAGAATTATTATCATATAAGCGAAACTGAAACTCCTAATCACAATGTTTATACCTCTGAAGATAATAACATGATATTCAAGAAATTAGAAATAGGTGTTTCAGCCGGTGCAGGAGTTAAAATAGGGATCCTCAACAATATGTTTATTGTAGTCGAATCAAGAATTGAAAGTGGCAATGGTATCTTTGACATGGAATACCCCCGTCCAAATTCATTCAGACAACGGTCTTTACAGCCAATTCTGCTACTTGGTCTTCAGTTTTAATCAGACCGGCAATTCCCGGGAAAGCAACATTAACGGATCTCCCGGAAATTTTTCATTATAAGAAATTTAATAACAGCGGACTCCCTTACAGGGTTCTGATGCTTCTGAATTAATCTGCTGAACTACTTCCTGAATAACAGCGGAGCAAATTCCCTGAGGTCCCTTCTCCAGCTGTGCCACTCATGGAATGTACCCTGGGAGACATAGCCTGTAGATTTTATCCCCAGATCCTCAAGTTTTTTCCTTGAGTCATTCATCATTGTGACGAACTGCGTTTCTCCCGATCCTGCCCCGAACCAGAGGACTTTTATTTTCTTGTTGAACGAAGCTGCATCGGCAAACAATCCATTGAAGGCAGTCTTTGGATTATCCATTATATTACCGATTATGGCAGCGCTGAAAAGACCATAATATGAGAAGAGATCGGGATGATTGAACCCTATAAGCATAGTCTGAAGACCTCCCATCGATAATCCTGCCATTGCCCTGTTTTCCCTGTCGGCCTTTGTCCTGTAGAATTTGTCAATGCCCGGAATAATCTCCTGGACATATACTTTTTCGAGAGTTTCTGCCATTTTAGTCATGTCGCGTGCTGAAAAGCCTGCCGGCGCCTGTGGAGCATCCTTTGCCGTGGCGTAACCGTTGTCGTTGACAATAATCATTGGTACAACCTTGCCTTCAGCTATGAGATTGTCCATTATGAAATTCATCCTTCCCTGGAATGACCAGCCTCTTTCATTTTCGCCTGCACCATGAAGGAGATAAAGAACAGGGTATCTCTTTTTGGGATTAAGCTCATATTCGGCAGGGGTATAGACAAATGCCCTTCTCCATTTCCCTGTAATTTCTGAATAATACCAGTGCTCCCTTATTTCTCCGTGGGGTACATTCTTTGCAGTGAAGAAATCCTCATCTGCAATGGGGATCTCAATGCCGCTTGTCGGCCTCCCGTAACCAAAATAAGTATCGCTTCCGGGATCATTTACCCTCAGGCCGTCGACGATGAACCAGTAATAATGAAAACCGGGTCCGGCAGTTGGAATGATCGCGTTCCAGTTTCCTGTACTGTCTTTTTTAAGATCAAGAGGTTTCGGGCATAATCCGTCACCTCCCTGGACCTGAACCTTCTGTGCACCCGGAGCCATCAACCTCACGTAAACGCTCTTATCCATCGAAATCTTTGGAAAGTCGGCCCCCTGAATATTTGATGCCGCCGGCTTGAAGCCAAAATCCGACTGTCCGGCCATCCTGCTCACTGAAACAAAAAGTATCAGGAAAATCACGGATGAAATTCTTAGTATGTTTTTCATTGCTACAATAAATTTTAATTGCCTGTCGAAACAGACCTGAATCAGGAATAATGTAAATTAGCATAAAAGTAATGAAAGAAATTAAACAATCTCATCTGTATGGACCCCTATGAAAAGGAAAAAATCGAAAGAATAATCAACCAGAGGAAAAGGGCAAATGGATACTTTAACGCGAACTCAAATGTTTTCAGAGCCTTTGCTGAAATGGAAAAAGCTACTTATACTGACGGTATTCTAAAGAAAAAGGATAAAGAGCTTATTGCCATTGGTATATCAGTTGCGCTGAACTGTGAATCGTGCATGGAATGGCATATAAAGCAGGCAATGGATGGAGGTGCAGATGAAAATGAGCTTATTGAAGCAGTGGAAGTGGGTATTGAGATGAGCGGAGGGCCCGGAACCGTTGCAGCCAGATTTGCCATGAATGTAATTGAATATTACGGGAAAAAATCATGATAAGAATCTCTGTATTTTGTGGATCGAGTACCGGCAGGGCCGGTATATATGAAAAAGCAGCAGAACGGTTAGGGGAGATATTGGCTGAACGCAAAATTGGCCTTGTTTACGGAGGTACCAATGTTGGATTAATGAACCATGTGGCTAATGGTGCCCTAGGCAAAGGAGGGGAAGTGATAGGTGTTCTGCCCGAGTTCATAAGTAAAAAAGGGATCGCCCATGTTAAGCTTACAAAACTTATTCTTGTCAATTCGATGCACGACAGGAAAAGAAAAATGTACGAGCTTTCGGATGGGGTCATTGCGATGCCGGGTGGATTCGGTACGCTGGAGGAGTTTTTTGAGGTCCTTACCTGGGGCCAGCTTGGACTTCATAAAAAGCCGGTGGGATTGCTGAATATAAACGGCTTCTATGATCCTCTCAGAGTCCTTACACATAAGATGGTTACGGAAGGCTTTTTAAAGGAGGAAAACAGGAAGATGCTGCTTATGAGCGAAGAAATAACTGAACTTCTCGACATGATGGAAAATTATACTGCACCTTCTGTTGAGAAATGGATATCAAGAGAAAATAACATAACATGAAAAAAACAGCAGTCATCTTCGGAGCATCTGGTCTTGTCGGGAAAGAGCTTTGCAGGATTCTTTCGGAGGGTAATGAATCTGATGAAATTAAAATATTTGTTAGAACCCGGCAGGACTTTTTATCTGATAAAATTAAACAGATAATCCTGCCTGATTTTTCAAAACTTAATGAACGAGGGGAAGCTCTTAACGCTGATGCCTTCTTCTGCTGTATCGGAACCACAATCAAAAAAGCAGGTTCACAGGATTCTTTCCGGAAAGTGGACCTTGATATTCCTGTTGCTGTTGCAGAGCTTGCTGAAACATTGGCAGTTCCATCACTTGTTGTCATTTCATCGCTTGGTGCAGATGAGAAATCTTCAAATTTCTATCTGAAGACAAAAGGTCAGATGGAAAGGAAAGTAGCGGAAGCATACCACGGTAATCTTAAATTCGTCCGTCCCTCTCTTCTTATGGGCGACAGGAAGGAATTCAGGTTCGGAGAGAAAATTGCAGTCTTTTTCATGAAGGCCTCAGGATGGATATTTACAGGCCCTCTTGCACGGTACAGAGGCATAAAGGCATCAGATGTTGCACGATGTATGATAAAGATTTCAGGTTTCCCTTCAGGCAAAATGATTTACGAGTCAGACGAACTTATCAGGATTGCTAAATACGATAAAAATCTTAAATAACTTAATTATGTACGAATCCGTTTCCCTTCCGCCTGAACTGGTCTCCTATATAGGATCTGAAACCAGGGATTTTGCAGTCAAGGCAAAACATGCCACGCAACCAAAGGCATCGATTGCAATGCTTATATTCGGATTTGTCTGGCTCGGATTTTCAATGTTGTTTTTTATACTATTCCTCGGTCCGCTTTTTCAGGGTAAGGAAGTTCATTTTCTTACCAACGATGTCCCGACTGTTGCAGGACCGGGAAACCTGAAGCCCATATTGCTCCCCGGCGTTATTATTGGTGTGTTTGTACTTATCGGACTGCTTCTTGTATATGCAGGTTTCAGGATGCTTTTCAGGAAAGGCGGATATTTCGTAGGGACTTCCAAAAGGCTGATAAGTCTTGAAAGGGGGAAATTCAGGTCAATCGACTGGGAGCAGTTTTCGGGCGACATTGAAGTAGCGGGAAATGAAAAGAACGGAAATATAACACTGGGCATGAGGACAGGCAGGATGGTAAGCCGGAAAAACGGACCCGACCAGTATGTTCCTGATAATATTTACATTGCAGGCATACCTGATGTGTTTGAAGTTGAGCAGTTTTGCAGGAAAAGGATAAAGGAAAACGATCCCACTCCCCCGTCAGCAGGATTCACACAATAAGCCAGTATCCTCCCTACAAAAAGCAAAAACTTTATATCTTCACAAATTCTTTATTTCAGCTTTAGTAAATAAAATTTAATTAATATGAAAAGATCAATCCTGCTCATAATTGCAATCGTATGGTTATCAAATAGTATCAATCTCAATTCTCAGACAAGGGATAAGTCATTTTTCCGGGAATATAAACCGGGCTATTATGAAAACTCAATACTCCGCGACGACAGGGAAGTAAAGGAAAAGGCTGAGCCGGTAAGTCCGTCCAGAAGGTTTTCGGTTGACCTGTCGGGCGTTTCCCTGCCAAATAAAATCGACCTTTATAAAATCAGGCAATGGCATACCCCTCCTGTTTCACAGGGCGCAACAAACACATGCTGGTGTTTCAGCACTACTTCATTTCTCGAATCGGAAGCATACAGGTTAAACAAAGTCCAGGTAAGGCTTTCGGAAATGTACACCGTTTACTGGGAATATGTCGAAAAAACCAGGAGGTTCGTTCAGGAAAGAGGAAATTCGGCCTTTGCAGAAGGTTCCGAAGCCAATGCAGTAACAAGGATGTGGAAGAAATACGGAGTTGTGCCTCTCGAATCATATACCGGCCTAACAGGAGGACGAAAATTCCATAATCATGTTGAAATGTTCGATGAGCTGGAAAAGTATTTAAAATCGCTAAGGGAAACTTCATCATGGAATGAAGACGCTGCTGTTGAGACTGTAAAATCGATAATGAACCATTTTATCGGAGTTCCCCCCTCGGAAGTGACAGTTAACGGGAAAAAGATGACTCCTGTACAGTATCTTGCTGAAGTGGTAAAGGTAAATCCTGATGATTATGTTGATATTCTCTCGTATATGCAGGAGCCGTATTATAAGCAGGTTGAATACAAGGTTCCCGACAACTGGTGGCACAGCGATGATTATTACAATGTTCCTTTAAGTGATTTCATGGCTGCACTTAAGAATGCTGTAAGAAAAGGATTTACTGTAAGCATTGGAGGTGATGTTTCCGAACCCGGTCTCGACAGGACGACTCAGTGCGCCGTAATCCCCGATTTCGACATACCATCGGCATTTATAAATGATGAGGCCCGTCAGTTCCGCTTTTCAAACCAGACCACTACCGATGACCATGGAATGCATCTTGTCGGATATCTGGAAAAGGACGGGAAAGACTGGTACCTTATAAAGGATTCAGGCTCGGGATCAAAGAATAATGATCCTGCTGCAAAGGAATTCGGATATTATTTCTTCTCTGAGGAATATGTAAAGCTTAAAATGATGGATTTCATGGTGCATAAAGATGCCGTGAAAGACCTGCTAGCCAGATTTCAATAAATTATGTTCAGGTATATCATCCTGTTTGTAATAATATCTGCATCGACGTCCTTAAGGCATGCGGATAATGAGGCTCCGGAACAATTAAAAAACGGATTTTTCACAAACCCTATTTTCGACGGAGCCGATCCCTGGCTTGTCATGAAAGACGGATACTATTACTATTCTTCAGCTTCAGGCCGCGGGATAAGCATATCCAGATCCCGTTTTATAACAAGAAAGGAAGAAACAAAGAAAGTCTGGGAAGCTCCCGGCACAGGATGGAACAGATCATGTATCTGGGCTCCGGAGCTGCACTTCCTCAATGGCAGATGGTATATCTATTATACAGCCGGTGAATCGGGGCCGCCTTACATTCATCAGAAGACAGGCGTACTCCAGTCGGCCACTGAAGATCCCATGGGACCTTACAGGGATATGGGGATGCTTTATACTGGTGATAATCCGGATATGAAAACTGAAAATACCTGGGCAATCGACATGACAGTTTTCAGATACATGGGAAAGCTGTATGCTGTATGGTCGGGCTGGGAAAAGCCTGCCGATACTGACAAGACTTCCCAGCACCTTTTTATCGCCGAAATGGAGAATCCCTTCACAATGAAAAGCCCCAGGGTTAAGATCTCATCCCCTGAAGAACCATGGGAGACAGGCGGGCCTCTCAATCTTCAGGAGGGTCCCGAAATACTGACCAGAGGCGACAGACTGTTCATCATATATTCATGCCGTGAATCGTGGACAATCGACTACAGGCTCGGAATGCTTGAGCTGAAAGATCCTGAAAGCCCGCTGACGGATCCCTCTTCGTGGCTTAAATCAGGTCCGGTCTTCAGCGGTCCGTTCGGGACGGGGCATTGTTCTTTTGTAAAATCGCCCGATGGTAAGGAAGACTGGATTATATACCATTCAAAGAAAAGCACAAAGGAAAACTGGGACAGGGATATAAGGGCACAGAAATTCACATGGGATCATAACGGATATCCAGTCTTTGGCGATGCCATACCGGTTGGGGTGGAAATAAGAAGACCTTCCGGAGAAATGAAGCTGGAAAAGAAACCTCCGAAATGAGAACTAAATATCCTTGAAAAAGATGTCGATTTTGGCTTCCTTTTGCTTGTAATCGACTTCCCGGATCTTGAATCTTACGATTTCTTTCCCCGTAAGAGAGCTGAGCTCCTTAAGCAGTTTCTGCCTTTTACCGTTTTTAAGCATGTCGAGATCCTCGATGACAATTGTATAGGTCGTTGTATTATGCCTGATAGTGAACTCTTCGAGTACTACTGCTGAGGCTATAATTATCAGGTTGAAAATTATAACTCCAAGAACCGGGAATCCGACAAGTTTAAGGGAGTTTATAACAGAAACACCTATTGTCGCAAACATATACGACATGTCTTTCAGACTGAAATTCCTGGTCCTGAACCTCAGCACTGCAAATATTGCAATTAATCCCACTGCCATGCCGAATTCTATGAAGACCGACTTGAGCATGGCGGTAATAAAAAATACTATTATACCCATCAGGAAAAAGGTGAAGAGGAACTTCTCCTTCTTTGTATACCGGAAATATACAACCCCGATCAGAACGATCAGGAAAGCCGTATTTATTACAAATCTCAGAAGTATCCCGAAGAAATCAGGATTATTGAGGTTGAAAAAATTGTCGGGCATATAATAATATTTTTAAACTGTCTGTCTTCTAAAAAATATCACGGTCAGTAATTCCATATATCAAAAATACTTCTTTATATAATAATATACAGTGGTTTATTAAAAAATGAGTATAATATTTTGATAACCGGCGCGGATCAATAATAACCTGAAATATAAGTCAGGAATTAAGTATATTTATAAATAAAAATCAGGCTGCTGCCATGGCAAAAGCGATAAGCGGTAAACCGGAAGGATCAATAACAATAAGGGAAATAAAAAGATTCTCAGAAAAGATTTATGATGCCATACTAAAACTGCTTCCACAGCTAAATCCCGACAAGCCGCTTCCCTCGCGGGAACATATAAAGGGCATCTTAGGCTCGAAGAATACCCGTTTGTTCGTTGCAGAAATAAAAGGAGGGAAATCAGCAGGATTATTCACACTTGTAACATATGACATCCCAACGGGAAAGAAATACTGGATCGAAGATGTGGTAGTCGATGAATCGGAAAGAGGAAAGGGAATAGGAAAAGCCATGATGCTTTTTGCTATTGATTTTGCCCGGTCAGCCGGGGCAAGGGAAATAGATCTGACATCGAGGCCCGAAAGAATTGAAGCCAATCTGTTATACACGAAGCTGGGATTTGTCAGACGGGAAACCAATGCATACAGGTACAAACTGGGGTGATCAGCACTCGCAGGAGGCATCCGAAGCCGGTTTGCGGGTGCAAAAACACCTGAGCCGATCATAAATATCATATAGTTTGTCAAAATCGGCTTTTATCTTAATATTCAACCCCCAAATAAAGTATCTGTCTGTTATTCTGACTGTTAAAACATTAACAGAACACCTCAGACAGTCCGGGATGAAGGATAACAGGTAAATATGACCCGGCTTTTGACGAAACTGAGCAATTTATAGAGGAGTAACTCCCGTTGCGCCGCCATGTCAGTAATTCTATTGACAAAACATTTTTCCAAACAACTCATACGGCCATCAGATGGGCTAATGGGACTTGACAAGCATATGTTTCCATGCTATTTTTACATCAAATAACAGCGCATATGAAACAAATTCTACTTGTCCTTATAATTTTTGTTTGTGCTTCCTGCAATACAACCAGGAAAGTAAGCTCCCAGGTCAGGGAGGGAGAGCTCATAAATACAAGAAGGTATGTGGGGGAGTTTATCGACTTCAGGCATACAGGTCCCGAAATATTCGGAAATTCAAACCTGATCTGGATCAAAACAACCCTGTTCAGTTCATTCGGGAAATTGTCGGCCTATGGTAACAAATGTGACTTTTCTGTCGGCGACAAGCTATATCTCAGGAGGTTGTATTCGACTCCCGATATTCATGGCAACTGGACTTACCAGATTGAAAATGACTCATCAGTTGTTTACAGGGTAAGCGACTACAAATACGAAAACAATGTCCTTGTAAGAGCCTCGTTCTGACATTTGTCATTAACCGGCCACTGTAAAATAATTCACCGGCATATCCCGTTTTTACCAATCACCAAATTCAGCGAAAATCGCGATTAAATCGATTATTTTAGCTGAATAAAGTATCTGGGAGGTGAATTATATATGGAATTAAAAAAGATAAAATCCGGAATCAGAAGGTCATTTCCTGCTGCAATAGCGCTAATCCTTATATTGACAGTCACCGGTTGTTCAGTAAATGGCAGGTACAAAAAGCATAAAGCCGTACCATGCCCCTGCGAAACTGAGCGGAGAAGGTAAAATTTACATCAGCACTCTCATAAATTGCCTTAATTATTCGTAATTTAGTTTTAACTAAATTTTTATGCTATGAAAAAAAATCTCCTGGTTTGCTTTTTTATGGTACTTCTGGTTTCCTGCTCTGTTAAGGAAAAGAGCTGGCGTCAGCTTTTCAATGGCAAGGATCTGACCGGATGGGAGCAGGTGGGTCCTGGTAAGTTCGAGGTTGAAGACGGTGTGTTGAAAACAGTCGGAGGCATGGGTATGATACTTTATCCCTCTGAGAAATTCGGCGATGCTGTTATACGCGTTGTCTACAAGGTTAAGGATAACGACTGCAATGGGGGTGTTTTTATAAGAATACCTGAAAAACCCACCGATGAATGGTATGCCGTTAATAAAGGGTATGAAGTTCAGATTGACAATGGTACCCGGCATGTGGGCGGCGATTATCATTGCACTGGAGTGTTATATTCACTCACAAAAGCAATGGCTCATCCACAGAAACTGCCCGGAGAATGGAATACAATGGAAATAACCCTTGACGGACCCAGGACAATTGTATTTGTGAATGACGAAAAAATAACTGATTTTACTGAAGGAGATTCTGTTCCTGCCAAGACACGCGATTTTGAACCTGACAGGGGGCCTCGTCCGCCTACAGGCTATATTGGTTTGCAAAACCACGATTCATTATCAACAGTATATTACAGAGAAGTTGCAGTAAAATCCCTGAAATAAAGACCTATACTTTTTTCAACACTTTCTGCAATTCCTGAATATCCCGGTTCAGATCAGTCAGCATCCGGTTGTTCATATCGGTGAACCGTGCTGTGACATATTGTGTGTACAAAGTCATGTTCTCGTCGACATTGGCTATGCCTGTCTCCTTTGTGAATTCTTCCCTGAACTCATTAAACCTGCTTTTCGGACCAAAGAATACCATACTGCTGATTATTGATTTTTAAACTATATTTTATCTGACACCTCCGTGAGGTTTTGATTTGTCTGAGCTAAAATTAATAAAAAACCCGGAGCACTTGCCCCGGGTTGATAAAAGTTATGAGTGACTGTTATTGAACGTTGTTTGCCACTTCCTTAGCATCAAAAGACGGAACTTCAAGGTTGTCTTCAGTTTTGAGCGGATTCGCGGAGGGTTTCGTATATGCAACCTTAACCACATCGCCTTTAATAGCAGGGCTTGCCAGCGTCAGATTGACCTTTGTGCCATTAACAGCAACTGAGCTTACTCCTCTTGCAACAGTGCCGACTGTAACAGCAAAAGCTGCAGCATCCGGAACACTGGTACTGACAAGAGGTTTGCTGAACGTTATTTCAATTACCCCCGGAACCTCTTTTGCAATCTGTGAGCTTACATATACAGGAAGACCTTTAAGTACAAAACTCTTTTCTGTCCTGTTTCCTGCGACTACGGAAACACTTTCCGCGATTGCCTCAACATAATTATCCATGGATGCTTTCATTGAATATGTTCCTGCAGGCACACCTATAAAGGCGTAATGACCTGTTTCATCAGTCAGGGCAGTCAGTGGTGCATCAGTTCCCTTCTGGAGGTCAACCTTTGCATTTTCAATCGGAGCTTCAGTATCATCGGTAACAAAACCTTCGATTCTTCCTGCAATTGAGATGTTAGCAGCCCTGATACATGGCTTGAAAATAAAACCATTCCTGGCATCATGTCCACGCATTACAAATGACTGTGACAGGTCAAAATCGAGGAGCAATTCAGCCGAAATGCCGCCTTCTACATGTATAACAGGATCAACAAACAGTTTAATTCCGGTCTGCTCGCCGCTCGGAACCTTCATCTCGAATTCCTCAGCAACATCCTTGATTTTCAGTTTTGCCTCATCGACATAAATCCTGACAAGATCATAATCTCCAACCGGAACCTCGAGGTTAACAAGTTCTTCGGTGATCCCGTTACGGAGTTCAAATACATTCAGTGTCACAGGACCCATCGGCAGTTCAAGAAATGGATATGAGTCATCCATATTGGCCTGGCGGATTTCGATCTTTGAGATTGTAATATATGCAGCTCCCACATCGGCAATGTTGAGAGGAGCGTCGGTGATTCTGATTGACAGCCTGCCGGGCCCGCCATTTGTTTCTGTCTTATTGCAGCCTGACATAAACAATGCTGCAGCAACCAGAATAAACAATAACTTCTTCATGATTTTTTATTTAAGTTTAACATAATATTCCCGCTGATCATGGACCAAATGTAAAATCACGAAAATGAATTTTTCATGAATTTTCAGGACTCTTTAATCTAAAAGCGGATTACCGGAGGTGATCCGGTTTGGGGGGACCTTTCAACCTTATCCTCCGGTCAGCCTGCGGCTG
>CAZWHC010000013.1:0-77555 GCA_964633505.1 uncultured Rikenellaceae bacterium
TTGGGAACACTGCCTTTATGCCAAAGGAAGAACAGCTTGAGACGGCTGTCAGACAAAGGAAAATAACAATCGGAATTCCGTGCGACAAAAAAAATGACGAGAAAAGAGTTGCCCTTACGCCTGAGGCAGTAAACATACTCGTCGAAAGCGGCAATGAAGTAATTGTACAGAAGGGCGCCGGGGCAGGGGCAAACTACTCTGATAAGGATTACGCCGAAAACGGCGCCCTTATTACCGAATCGCCGGCAAGGGTCTTCAGCGCCGATGCAGTTATAAAAGTTGCTCCATTCACCCTCCAGGAAGCGGAATTCCTGAAAGGGAACCAGATAGTATTGTCCTTCCTGAATGTTCTTCTTTTAAGCGAGGAAACCCTGGGCAGGCTTATAAGGAAAAAAGTGACTGCCATAGCGCTTGAAAAGATAAGGGACACCAATGGTGTGATGCCCGTGATGGAATCGATGAGCGAGATAAGCGGCGTAACATCAGTCCTTATTGCATCCGACTATCTGAGCAACCATCACGGCGGAAAGGGAGTCCTCCTCGGAGGAATTACAGGGGTCACCCCAACCGAAGTGGTGATAATAGGAGCCA
This sequence comes from uncultured Rikenellaceae bacterium, assembly GCA_964633505.1. GTDB lineage: Bacteria > Bacteroidota > Bacteroidia > Bacteroidales > VadinHA17 > LD21. The sequence continues at coordinate 592 of CAZWHC010000013.1, forward strand.
ATACGGCAGGCGAATATGCGGCAAGGGCGGCGCTGGGCCTTGGATCACAGGTAAAGGTCTTCGACAAGTCGCTTCATAAGCTGAGAAGGTTCCAGAATCTGATCGGCCAACGTCTCCAGACCTCTGTCTTTCATCCTCAGGTGCTGAGAAAAGCAATTAAATCGGCCGATGTCCTTATCGGGGCAATTGAACTTGAAGATCTCCGCCCACTGTACTACATCACCGAGGATATGGTCAGAAGCATGAAAAAAGGAGCGGTAGTGATCGACCTCAGTATCGACCGCGGAGGCTGTATCGAAACAACCGAATGCAGGGCATTGAGGGATCCCGTTTATGAGAAACATGGTGTAATTCATTTCTCGGCATGGAACCTCCCTTCAAGGGTGGCTCGCACTGCATCAATCGCACTTAGCAATATATTCAACCCATTGTTGCAGAACATCGCCGAATCGGGTGGTATAATCCAGCTCATTAAGAACGACAGGGGAATCCGCAACGGCGTTTATCTTTTCAACGGAATACTCACCAACGAGACACTGGGCCAGAAATTCGGAGCAATATCCAAAGATCTCGACCTCCTTATTTCTGCATTCTGATCACGGGCCGTATCTCAGAACAGCTTTGTTCGCACCTGGAATTATTGTGGCTTCCCGTCCGATATAAAGAGCCCGGTTATCTTCAATGTGACCAGCCGGAAATCCAAAGAATACAGGATAGTCATATTCCGAAACTATATCTGCAATGGTTTCCTCAGCGCTTTTGCCCCAGGGGATCCTGGTATCCTCCATCTTTGTCAGGCCTCCTACCAGAAGGGCTGCCAGATCCTTAAGCTTACCTGCCAGCTTAAGAGATGTCATCATCCTGTCGAGATGATAATAATATTCTCCGACTTCTTCAATAAAAAGGATCTTACCCTTTGTCGCCGGTTCGGCTTTAGTCCCGGTAAGGCTGCAGATCAGCGACAGGTTTCCCCCGGTAATTTCACCCGATATCTTCTGCGGGTTTATAAAATTCCCTTCCCACCCGACGGTCTCATACCCTCCGAAAAGTGAATCCCTGAGTGTATCGAAGGCCGCCTTTGTCTTTTCCGTACCTGAATAATGAAGCGGCATCTCACCGTGCACGGTAACTATATTGCATACCTCACTGAGCCACATATGCAGAACGGTGATGTCGCTGAACCCTACATACCATTTTGGATTTTTTTTAAGTGCCGAGAAGTCCATCTGCCCTATAATCCTGAGCAAACCGTACCCTCCCCTGGAACAGAACACTGCTTTAATATTCCTGTCATCAGTCACCTCCCGGAGGTCTGATAACCGTTCCTCATCAGTTCCGGCAAAAGGGCCCGACCTTTTCAGAACATTCTTTCCCGTCCTGACCTTCAGTCCCCAGCTTTCAAGAAGCTGAACTGCAGGTCCTATTTTATCCTCGTCTATGGCCCACGAAGGTGATACTATTGCGACCTCATCTCCCGGCTTCAGAAACGGCGGAACTGTTTTTCCCTTTGCCATTACAGTAATTTAAAATGTAAAAATAATCCTTATCTGCAACCTGTCCAACCGGTTGAATAAACATTATCTTTGTGCAATTTTAAAAACAGCTGATCACCTTTAAATGTCATGAAGAAGTACAAAAGATATCTTATAACTTCGGCTCTACCATACGCTAACGGCCCATTGCACATAGGTCATCTTGCAGGAGTATATGTCCCGTCCGACATATATACCAGATATCTCAGGATGAAAGGAGCAGATGTAATTTCAATCTGCGGATCGGATGAACATGGGGTTCCGATAACCCTGAAAGCGAGAAACGAAGGTGTTACGCCACAGGAGATAGTCGACAGGTATCATTCGCTGAATAAAAAAGCCTTCGAGGATTTTGGAATCGCATTCGATATTTATTCAAGAACTTCTAATAAAATACATTACGAAACTGCATCGGATTTCTTTCTTACCCTATATAAAAAGGGTGAATTTGTTGAAAAGACAACCGAGCAGTATTATGACGAAGAAGCCGGCTGTTTTCTTGCCGACAGGTATATTATGGGCACATGCCCTCATTGCGGAAATGAGAATGCCTATGGCGACCAGTGCGAGAAATGCGGCACTTCACTCAGTCCCAACGACCTTATCAATCCTCACTCCACAGTAAGTGGAAGCAAGCCTGTGCTCAGGGAAACACTTCACTGGTACCTTCCCCTCGACAGATATGAGGGATGGCTTAAAGAATGGATCCTTGAAGGTCATAAGGAGTGGAAGACCAATGTCTATGGACAGTGCAAATCATGGATCGACCAGGGGCTTCAGCCCAGGGCTGTGAGCCGCGACCTCGACTGGGGGGTTCCGGTTCCCGTAAAAGGTGCCGAAGGCAAGGTTCTTTATGTATGGTTTGATGCACCCATTGGATATATATCTGCTACAAAGGAGCTTACTCCCGACTGGGAACTTTACTGGAAAGATCCTGAAACAAGGATGATACATTTTATAGGAAAGGATAACATAGTCTTCCATTGCATAATTTTCCCCGCAATGCTTAAAGCAGAAGGCTCGTTCATCCTCCCCGATAATGTACCGGCAAATGAGTTTCTCAATCTCGAGAACGACAAGATCTCCACTTCCCGGAACTGGGCTGTATGGCTGCATGAGTACCTCGAGGATTTCCCGGGCAAGCAGGATGTGTTGCGTTATACGCTTTGTTCAAATGCACCCGAGACAAAAGATAACGATTTCACATGGAAAGATTTCCAGGCCCGCAATAATAATGAACTTGTTGCAATACTTGGAAATTTCGTTAACCGGACACTTGTCCTTACAAATAATTATTACGAAGGCAGGGTTCCTGAAAGGGGATCGACAGATGAGACAGACAGATCGGTTCTTGCCGAGATTGGCAGAATAAAGGAAAATGCCGCGGCAAGCCTCGACTCATTCAGGTTCCGTGAAGCCCTGAGGGAGGCAATGAACCTTGCACGGCTCGGTAACAAATATCTTGCAGATTCTGAACCCTGGAAAGTAATAAAGACAGATCCTGAGAGAGTAAAGACAATAATGAACATCTCCCTTCAGATCACCGCCAATCTTACAATAATTCTCGAGCCCTTCATTCCCTTTTCGATGGAAAAGCTGCGCACATGGCTAAGCATTGAAAAGATCGGGTGGGACGATGCCGGCAGGGACGATATCTTAAAACCGGGGCATCTTATTAAGAAGCCCGGACTTCTTTTCGAAAAGATCGAAGATGACGATATCAGGAAACAGATCGAAAAGCTTGAAGCGGCAAAGAAAACCAATGAAGCTGCTTCAGCAAAATTACTGCCTTCGAAGGATCCCGTTACCTTTGATGACTTCGGCCGTATCGATATTCGTACTGCCACTATTCTTGAAGCTGAAAAAGTCCCAAAGACAACAAAGCTCCTGAAACTTAAAATCGATACCGGACTTGATGTCCGTACCATAGTATCAGGTATTGCCGAGTACTATGAGCCGGAAAATATTATTGGCAGGCAGATATCAATAGTTGCCAATCTTGAGCCTCGTAAAATAAAAGGCATCCAATCCTCAGGCATGATCCTGATGGCTGAAGATAAGGATGGAAAGCTTGTGATGGTCTCGCCGGAAGCGAAAGTCAGCAACGGAAGTACAATAAAATAGCTAAAGCCTTGTTATCCAGGCGCCGGGAAATTTCCCGGTAATGCTGTCGCGTGTTGTGACGGCAGTCTCAATATCTTTGCATCGTGCTGCCGTAACCCTGAAAAATCCATTTGAAGCCTGTTTGATCTCGGGGGAGAATCCTTCTGCCCTGAGTATCTCAATGTGCTCCATGGCATTCTTTTCCGATTTAAAGCTGCCGGTTATAATGCTGTACTGACTTATAGAAATTGCTGCCGGCTCAGGGTAAGGGGCAGGCGCCTCCTCAACGGTTTCAGGAACAGAGGCCGGCAATGTGACAACTGCAGCATCCACAGCCCTCCTGTTGCTTTCGAACTCAGCCGTAACAAGAGGATTCATCGATGTAGCCTCCACTTTTGCCTTGAAAAGATCTGTTTTTAAGGGGACGGCGATGAGAAGTGCAAGAAGGGGAACAATTACGGCAGCTCTCCACAGGTTTCGGGCAGTCTGACGATTTAATGCCGGTTCCTTGTCGATATGCCTGGTCACCCTTTTGCGGACATCATAATTTCCTGACGGCATGCAATGGAATGATTCAAGGCCGAATGATCCTGCATAATAGTTTATATTGGCCTCGGGCTCGAACACGACATTGTTCTCACGATTATTGACGAACCAGCCAATATGATCGAAGCTTACCTTTTCACCTCTCGATAACTTCCCGGTGATAAGCATGACGAATTCCTCAACAAGTCTCCGTGAGTCGCCATAGTTCAGGCCTGTCAGTTTCGAGATTTTGCTGATAAGCAGTCCGTCGTTGTGATTCAGGTTCCTGTTAAAGGAAATCTGTTTCACGGGAGGATAAAACATACCGCTTACCCTGTCGATCCTTGCCGGCGAAAAATTCCCTATAAAGCCTCCAAACCCCGGAATGATCACACAGTCGTGCTCAAATAACAATTCTCTTATGACAGCCTTTATATCCAAATCAAACAGGTTTTATTCCTGAACAAAATAAGATCATCCTGCAGGCTTTAGCTAAAAAACACAATGGATGTTATTAACATTTTAACAACACCCTGTTGGTAATTTTTTTTTGTCGCAAGCCTGTTCAACCTGCTTCACACTTCCTTTCATACCTGGCCGAAAAAACATTATATTCGTAGGTTAAATAATTCTGTACAGAATGCTACAAATTCAAATGGTTGACCTGAAAAAGCAGTACGAAAGGATCAGGTCTGAAATCGATGATGCAATTTTTTCAGTAATAAATTCTTCATCCTTTATTAAAGGACCCGATGTCAGACAGTTTGAAGAGGAGTTAAAATCATACCTCGGCGTAAGGAACGTCATCTCGTGCGGAAACGGAACTGATGCCCTTCAGATGGTAATGATGTCGCTCGGACTTAAACCCGGCGATGAGGTTATAACCACCAATTTCACTTTCATAGCCACCCTTGAGACTGTAGCGCTTCTTGGACTGAAACCGGTGATTGTCGAACCCGAATCAGACAGCTTCAATATTTCAGTAAGCGAGATCGCCAGGGCAATAACCCCAGGGACCAGGGCAATTATACCGGTTCATCTTTTCGGCCAGTGTGCCGACATGGAAGGGATAGTTGAGCTTGCCCGTAATAACAACCTTTATGTAATTGAAGATGCTGCCCAGGCAACGGGGGCTGATTACATTTTCAGTGACGGAAAAAGTAAGAAAGCCGGGACTATCGGAATCGCCGGGACAACCTCATTCTTTCCTTCCAAGAATCTTGGGTGTTACGGCGACGGAGGAGCCGTTTATACTGATGATGACGGGCTGGCAGCTAAAATCCGCAGCATAGCAAACCATGGTATGAAAGTAAGATACCATTATGATGATATCGGACTGAATTCAAGGCTCGATACCCTGCAGGCCGCCTTATTAAGGGTAAAGCTGAGGCATCTTGATAATTATAACAGAGCCAGGCAGGCAGCTGCTGCTTTTTATGATGAAGCATTTGCAGACTGTCGCGGGATCGTGGTTCCTGAAAGGAAGAAATACTCCTCACATATATTTCACCAGTATACTGTGAAAGTAAGGGACGGCAGAAGGGATGAGCTGAAGAAATATCTTGAAGAAAACAATATACCTTCGATGATATATTATCCCGGCCCCCTTCATATGCAGCAGGCTTACAGGTATCTGGGATATGGTGATACCGACTTTCCCGTGACACGGAAATTATGCAGTGAAGTTCTTTCATTGCCCATGCATACCGAGCTTGACCACGATCAGATGCAATATATCACTGGAACGATCCTTGAATTTTTTGAAAAACATTAAGATGGAAAAGGACTATTTTGCCCACGGTACAGCCGTTATAGATGAAGGCTGTTCAATAGGCCAGGGAACAAAGATATGGCATTTCAGCCATGTGATGAAAGGCGCCGTCATCGGTGAATGCTGCAATATAGGCCAGAACGTGGTAATTTCTCCCGATGTAAGGCTTGGCAGAAATGTCAAGGTCCAGAACAATGTATCAATATACACCGGCGTTATTTGTGAGGATGATGTTTTTCTGGGTCCTTCGATGGTTTTTACAAACATTGTAAACCCCAGGAGCGCCATCATCAGGAAAGACAGCTATGTCACGACAATCGTTGAAAAAGGAGCATCAATAGGCGCCAACGCCACAATTGTCTGCGGACATACTATTGGTTCTTATGCATTCATAGGCGCAGGAGCCGTAGTCACCAAAGACGTTAAGCCCTATGCCCTTGTCGTGGGTAATCCGGCCCGGCAAACGGGATGGATGAGTGAATACGGACATAAGCTCAGGTTCGATGAAGCAGGCTTTGCCGTCTGCCCCGAAAGCGGTGAGAAATACAGGCTTATGAATGGAAGTGTTTTTAAGGTGCAATGATTTTAGAAACTTGAAAATCAGGTAAATGGAACATATTCAGAAAAATTTCGGCCTTATCGGCGTAGCAGGTTATATAGCCGTTCGCCATCTTAAGGCAATAAAGGATACAGGCAATAACCTCCTTGCCAGTCTCGACAGGTTCGACAGTGTCGGACTTCTCGACAGCTATTTCCCAAACAGTGATTTTTTTGTCGAATTCGAAAGATTCGACAGGCACTTCGACAAGCTCAAGAGAACCGGGACAAAAATTGACTATGTAAGCATCTGTTCCCCAAATTACCTCCACGATTCGCATATACGATTCGCTCTGAGACATCAGGCCGAAGCAATCTGTGAAAAGCCCATTGTCCTGAACCCATGGAATGTGGATGCGCTCCAGGAAATTGAAAATGAGACTGGAAGGAAGATATTCACGATACTCCAGCTTCGTCATCATCCAAGGATAATCGAGCTTCGTGAGAAAATAAAGAACGGACCTAAGGACAAAGTATATGACATTGACCTTTCGTATATTACTAGTCGCGGTAACTGGTATTACATATCCTGGAAAGGCGATGTCCAGAAATCGGGAGGGGTGGCTACAAACATAGGAATTCATTTCTTCGATATGCTTGGCTGGATTTTCGGCGACACGACAAAGATCATTGTTCATGTCTCCAGGCCAAATAAGGCTGCAGGTTATCTTGAGCTTGAGAATGCAAGGGTCAGGTGGTTCCTCAGCATTGATTATAACGATCTGCCTGAAACAGTCAAACAGTCAGGAAAAAGGACGTTCAGGTCAATTACTGTCGAAGGTGAGGAAATTGAATTCAGTGAAGGCTTTGGCGATCTTCATACTACTTCCTACAGGGAAATCATTGGCGGTAAAGGATTTGGATTGTCGGATGCCCGCCAGTCGGTCATAACAGCATTTACAATAAGGAATTCAAATCCGGTAGGACTTGTGGGAGATTACCATCCGATGTTAAAACAATAATAATTAAAATGTATAACAAGCTTCTGAACAGGGAAACAAGACTCTCGCTGATTGGTCTGGGCTATGTAGGCCTTCCTATTGCACTTGAGTTTGCTAAAAAAATAAAAGTTGTCGGCTTTGATATTAAACCCGACAGGATCGCACTTATGGAAAAGGGAATTGATCCAAGCAACGAACTGACTGCCGGGGATTTCAGTAACACCGACATTCTTTTCACAAGCGATCCCCACGATCTCAAAATGGCGTCCTTTCATATTATTGCCGTTCCCACACCAACAAATATTTATAATCTTCCCGATCTTACACCCGTCCTGAAAGCCTCGGAGACCGTTGGAAAAATCCTGAAAAAAGGTGATTATGTTGTTTATGAATCAACAGTATATCCCGGTTGTACAGAAGAAGATTGCGTTCCTGTACTTGAAAGATTTTCAGGACTAAAATGCGGAACGGATTTCAAGGTGGGATTCTCACCTGAAAGAATAAACCCCGGCGACAGGGACCATACCCTTACCAAAATTGTGAAGGTCACAAGCGGATGTGATGCCGAATCGGCCGAAAATATAGCAAGAGTATACGAGCTTATTATTGAGGCAGGAGTGCACAGGGCAAGTTCGATAAAAGTAGCCGAGTCGGCAAAGATCATTGAAAACACCCAGCGTGATATAAATATAGCCTTCATGAATGAGCTTTCCATCATTTTTAACCGTCTTGGCGTCAACACTTATGAAGTACTTGAGGCTGCGGGAACAAAATGGAATTTCCTGAAATTTTATCCTGGTCTTGTTGGAGGCCATTGTATTGGCGTTGATCCTTATTATTTGTCATACAAGGCCAAAGCCCTTGGTTATCACCCCCATATGATCGACTCGGGCCGTTTCACAAACGACAGCATGGGAAGATATATAGGCAAAACCACTGTCAAAAAGATAATTGCTGCCGGGAAAAATCCGACGCATTCACGGGTGCTTGTAATGGGTATCACTTTCAAGGAGAACGTTACCGATATAAGAAATTCAAAGGTAGTCGACGTTATAAAGGAACTTGCCGATTTCAGCGTATCTGTCGATGTTATAGATCCGGGAGCCAGCGCCCATGAAGTCGGTGAAGAATACGGACTTTCTCTGAAAGATAAGCCCGAAGGCAAATATGATGCTGTAATTCTTGCCGTAAGCCATAAGGAATATCTTGGACTTGGCGAGGAGTTCTTCAGCCCTGTCCTCAATGGCGATGGGATAATAATTGATATAAAAGGAACACTTAGAGGGAAAATTAAAAATCATACTTATTGGAGTCTCTGATGAAAAAGCAAATTCTCGTTACAGGCGGAACTGGATATATTGGTTCCCATACAGTTGTGGAACTCATTGAAAACGGATATGATGTGGTAATTATAGATAACCTTTATAATTCGGAAGCCGAAGTTATTGACAGGATCGCAAAGATCACAGGAACCACTCCTCCGCTTGAGGTCTTTGATCTCTGCGATGAATCTCTTCTCGATTCATTTTTCAGAAAACATAAAAACATTGATGGGATAATACATTTTGCAGCATATAAGGCAGTTGGTGAATCAGTGCATAAGCCGCTTGAGTATTACAGGAATAACCTTGTATCGCTGATGAACCTTCTTGGTCACATGAAAAAAAACGGTATCCCTGCATTCGTCTTTTCTTCATCATGCACAGTTTATGGCCAGCCTGAAAAATTGCCGGTTTCCGAAGACTCGCCCATCCAGCCTGCTGTATCTCCTTATGGTAATACGAAGCAGATAGGTGAAGAGATCATAAGGGATACGGTAACCTCTTCTAACGGTATCAGGGCAATTGCTCTCAGGTATTTCAACCCCATTGGCGCCCACCCTTCAGGCCTCATAGGCGAGCTCCCGAGAGGTGTTCCTGAGAACCTGGTGCCTTATATAACACAAACTGCATACGGCCTGCGCGATGAGCTCAAAGTATTCGGAGACGATTATGATACTCCCGACGGATCATGTATAAGAGATTACCTTCATGTTGTTGACCTCGCGAAAGCACATGTGACGGCCGTCGACCGGCTTATCAGTGAAAAGAACAAGTCGGCTTTCGAAATATTCAACCTTGGCACAGGAACAGGGGTATCTGTTCTCGAAGCAATTAAATCGTTCGAACGCGCAACAGGAGTAAAAGTGAAATACAGGATAACCGGCAGAAGGGAAGGCGACATTGAAAAGATCTGGGCCGATCCCGCACTGGCAAACAGCGAACTTGGATGGAAGACGGTGAGCACTCTCGATGAGGCATTGAGAACAGCATGGGAATGGGAGAAATTCATTAGAAACACCATAAAAAAATGAGATCTGAAAAAACTATCCTGATAACCGGAGGAGCAGGTTTTATAGGGTCGCATGTGGTCAGAAGATTCGTTACCAGATATCCCCGGTACACCATCGTTAACGGCGATAAACTCACATATGCAGGCAACCTAGAAAACCTTACTGATATAGAATCGTGCGGAAACTACATTTTTGAAAAAACAGATATTGTGGATAAACATGCGGTGGCCGATCTTTTTGTCAGATATAATTTCGACGGGGTGATCCATCTGGCAGCCGAATCACATGTCGACCGTTCTATCTCATCACCTGATGAATTTGTTTTTACAAATATCATCGGAACTGTAAATTTACTGAATGCCGCTCTTCATACCTGGAAAGAAAACAAGGAAGGGAAAAAGTTCTATCATATTTCCACCGATGAAGTTTTCGGATCGCTAGGCAGGGAAGGAAAGTTTACCGAAACTACTCCGTATGATCCCAGAAGCCCTTATTCAGCCTCAAAGGCAAGCTCCGATCATCTTGTAAGGGCATATGGTCATACCTTCGGGATCCCTGTGGTCGTATCTAACTGCTCAAACAACTATGGCCCGAATCAGTTTCCTGAAAAACTTATCCCGCTGGCCATTAACAACATAAAGAACAACAAGCCTGTCCCTGTTTACGGAAAGGGTGAAAATATCCGCGACTGGCTGTATGTGGGTGACCATGTGGCAGCGATCGATCTTATCTTCCACAGGGGAAGAACCGGGGAAACATACAATATAGGAGGGAATAATGAGTGGAAGAATATTGATCTTATTAAGCTTTTATGCAGGATAATGGATAAAAAGCTTGGAAGGCCTGAAGGCAGCTCCGAAAAGCTTATAACATATGTTAAGGATCGTCCGGGTCATGACCTGCGTTATGCAATCGATTCCTCAAGGCTTCAGAACGAACTTGGCTGGGCGCCAATACCCGATTTTGCCGAAGGCCTTGAACTTACTGTCGACTGGTATCTCTCGAACACCTTATGGCTTGAAAGGGTTATCTCGGGCGATTATGAAAAGTATTATGAAAAAATGTATTCAGGAAGGTAAAGGATTCAGTTCTTTATCTTCCTCATACGCTCAATAAGCTCATCGCCGAGTGCGCTTTTCTGTTTAATGTGATCCTGTATTGCGGCCACGACACTGTTTGAATTGAAATCGCCCCTGACCTCTTCAAAATCCTGCTTCCGGATATCATCGCCTCCATCGATACCGAACCCTGTCATTGATGAAAGTGTAAATTCCTTTCGTGCATCTTCATACAGCATTTTATCGAGATCGACAACGCTTTTTTTCCATTTCTCAACAAGCCGTATTACATCGCCTGCTGTGAATTCGTTAACAGACTTGTTTTCTTCCTCCTCGATACGCTCCCATGCCCATGCCCATTCCCAGTCATAGTATGACCTGTGCATATTTGTGAATGCAGTGGCGACGCCATCAACAGTGTGTATTTTTCCCGATTCGATATCATCGAGAAGCTCGCTGACTGCCTGCTTGGGAGCTATGAGCCCTGCCAGATCGACCCATTCGCCTTTTCCCATCGGCTGATCGGGTCTCAACCTGTCCTGAAGTTCCCTGTTTGTTGTGAAATCAATGTTCTCAAGCCTTTTGATAAGGGAGTTGCCCAGGAATTTATCAATACCCATTTTATAAAGTTCAAGTCCTCGTTCAAGAGAAGGCCCTTTGATTATCATGTTGTTATATGAATATGACCCTGATTCTGATCCCGAAACAGCCTTCAGCCTTCGTAACAGATCCCTCCCTTCAAACATCTTCCTTATAGTATAGGGACTCAGAAGGTTGAAATTCACCTGGTCGTGTTTCAAAGGATCTTTTCTCTTGTCCCTGACTGGCCATTTCTGGGCATCACGTATAGTCCCGACGCTCCTGAGGTTGATACCCGGCACCAGGATGCTTTCATCATTGCTTTCGATAAGGTATGAAAAAGGAAGCGAAGAGGTATCCATGTTTTTATAATGACGCCCCATAACAAGTGTGTATGGGCCTATGCGTGCCGGCCACAGGACGTAGGAATCACTCGTTGTCTTCGAGCCTCTTTCCATTATTCCCTGGTGTATCGGCCCCAGCTTGTACATATGATTGCTCTGGTTCGATCCGCTTCCGGCATTCATGAATGAGAAGATACCGGCAATGAGCAGTGTCGATTTATGATGCGTTACAGTATAAGGCCCTGCGAAAATTGAACACGCCTCGCCGTGATAACCTCCGCAGTTCGCAAAGAACAATGAGTTCTCAGCCGAATAGTGTTTTCCGAGCACACAACCCTGACCGACAAAGCATTTGTCAATAAGCGTCGATTCGGTTACACTTGATCCTGAACATACTATGAAATGCTCCATGATGACACCGGGACCAATAAGAACGGGATCCTCACTGCAACTGTTGACTGATCCTTCATTAAGGCTTATGGCTCCTTCAACATGACTGAACGGACCTATCCTTACGTTCCTGATATGACGGCAGCTTGTAATCCTTGATCCGGCTCCGATCACACCAGCAGATGAAGATATTGCTGAGGAGTAATCATTTATCATCTGCTCCATCCTCCTGATGGCTTTTATACGATGCCTGTAGAGCGCCATTATATATGCCTGATGTGCCGATAGCTGATCCCAAATTCTTATCGACCTGCCTCCTGTTTCGTTTAATACAGCGACCTCGGTTCCGTTTCCGAATGAAGAGATCCCTTCTGTATTTATCTTGCCGCAATTTTTTATAACAACATCATCTTCGATAATATAATTTGCTATATAATCGCCGATATTGCTGATATGAACATCCGATCCGATCTCACAGTTATGGATATGTGCATTTGATATGCCTGACCTGAGGCTTACTCCCGACTCATCGGTACGGGTATTGTTGAATGTACCCAGCTTAATATCACCCGAAAAAATAACATTGTGACACCTGGAGGGATCGAAGCCTTCTTTCACAAAAATCCTGCTCCATTCATCACAGGAACAACCATTTAATTGCAGTTTACTTATCTCTTCCTGATTGAGCTTCCTGAATTCTTCTGAAGGATTCATACCGGTGTTATTTATTCAACTGTAACTGATTTGGCAAGGTTTCTGGGTTGATCTACATTGCAGCCTCTGAGGACAGCTATATGATATGACAGAAGCTGAAGGGGGATTACAGCCAGTACAGCCGAGAATGCAGGCAGCGTCTCAGGCACTTCGAGAACAAAGTCGGCCATCCTTTTTATCAGCTCATCGCCTTCTGTAACAATGGCAATCACATTACCCTTGCGTGCTTTTATCTCCTGAATATTGCTTATTATTTTCTCGTATGTATCATCTTTCGTGGCTACAACCACCACCGGCATATTCTCATCAATAAGTGCAATTGGTCCGTGCTTCATCTCGGCTGCGGGATATCCTTCAGCATGTATGTAGGAGATCTCCTTCAGTTTAAGAGCTCCTTCGAGAGCCACGGGAAAAAGGAAACCCCTGCCAAGATACAGGGCATTCCGGGTTTGCTGGTATTTGGTTGCAAGTTCAAATACCTGGTCATTCATTTTAAGGGCCTTTTCAATTTTTGAAGGTATTGAAACAAGTTCGTCGATAAGAAGTTTGTATTTCTCAGGCGAAATGATGCCTTTCAGGAAACCTATCTCAAAAGCCATCATTGCAAGTACTGTCACCTGTGTTGTGAAAGCCTTTGTTGATGCAACTCCTATTTCAGGTCCGGCATGGGTATATACGCCAGCATTGGTTTCACGCGGGATGCTGGAGCCAACCACATTGCAGATGCCAAGCACTATTGCGCCCTTTTCCTTTGCAAGTTTTACGGCAGCAAGAGTATCTGCTGTTTCGCCGCTCTGGCTGATGGCTATTACGATATCTCCCTTTTTTATTATCGGATCCCTGTACCGGAACTCCGAAGCATATTCGACCTCGACAGGTATTCTTGTATATTCCTCAAAAAGATATTCTCCAAGTAAACCTGCATGCCATGATGTGCCGCAGGCGACAATTATTATCCTTTCCGATTGCGATATCGTCTCAAGGACGCTGTGCAGGCCCCCGAGCATTATACCACTATGGTCGGGAAGAACTCTTCCCCTGAAGGTATCATGGATTGCCCTGGGCTGTTCATTGATCTCCTTGAGCATAAAATGGGCGAAACCCTCCTTGTCGATCTCCCCGATTTTCAGGTCGACCTGTTTTACCTCTGGTTCCCTTCTTCCGGGCCTTATATTTTTCAGGATAAGCTCATCCCTTTTTACAATGGCAATATCATCATCCTTAAGGTAAATAACTCTCTGGGTATGTTCTACAATGGGTGTGGCATCAGATGCTATAAAATTCTCTCCTTCCCCCACTCCGATTACAAGTGGACTGCCCTTGCGTGCGGCAAAAAGCTTATCTGTCTCCTTTGTACAGATTATGACAAGGCCATAGGCGCCCTCGACCCTGTTCAGAGCCAGTGATATTGCCTGTTCAGCCGTAAGATCCCCTTCAAGATACAAATGTTCAATCAGGTTGGCCAGGACTTCAGTGTCGGTCTGGCTGGTGAATTCGATTCCCCGGCTTTGAAGATGTTTTTTTATAAGGGCATAATTTTCGATAATGCCGTTGTGTACAACGACAAAATTACCTTTATAGGAAACCTGGGGATGGGCATTCAGCTCATTGGGCTCACCATGTGTGGCCCATCTTGTATGCCCCATACCAACAGAGCCGTTGAAATCAGTCTGATTCACCATCTCCTCAAGGTCAGTAACCCTGCCTTTGCATTTGAATATCTTCGTTTCTCCGTTAACAATGGCAAGGCCTGCCGAGTCATAACCCCTGTATTCGAGCCGTTTCAGGCCCTTGATCACTATCTCGCGGGCTGGTTTTGTTCCAATATATCCTACAATTCCACACATAACCGGATTATATAAAAGTTAATAAAACGTCCTGATAAAATCAGGCCATATCATAGGTAAGAAAACGTATAAAGAAACGCAATTATTGCTGATACACAGAAAGAAGATGATCAGGAAAGCAAGGTGTCATAAAAGTCGTTATAGGCATCTATATATTTCGATTCATCCTGGAACTCAAGCACAGGTTTATTAATCGACCTGATATGCTTCTGCAGCTCGCTGTTTATCTCCTCGCTGCCTACAATCACTGCATCAGAATATTTAATTGCAAGTTTTGAGACATTAACAAAATCGGGGGTTTTGACAAGCTTAAGGCTTTCCCCGTCAATACCGTCAAACCTCAGTTTATCGGCGAATGTCGGACGGAAGGGTGTTTTGAAATCGTTGTTATATACCGAGTAAACAATCTTATAATTATGGAACAAAGGATCATCATTGTAGATATTCCTGAGATAAACAGGAACAAGAGCAGCCATCCAGCCGTGACAATGAACAATATCGGGAGCCCACCTCAGTTTTTTTACAGTCTCAATGACACCCCTGGCAAAGAAGAGCGCCCTCTCATCATTGTCTTCAAACTCCTTGCCCCCGGCATCGGCCACAGTATGCTTGCGCTGAAAATAATCTTCATTGTCAATGAAGTAGACCTGCATGCGGGCCGACTGAATTGAGGCTACCTTAATGATGAGCGGATGGTCGGTGTCGTCGATGATGAGATTCATCCCTGAAAGCCTTATCACCTCATGAAGCTGATTCCTCCTTTCATTGATACTGCCGTAACGTGGCATGAAAGTCCTTATCTCCTTCCCTTTATCCTGAATACCCTGAGGAAGATACCTGCCAATTTTTGACAACTTAGTTTCACCAAGATAGGGAGTGATTTCCTGAGAAATGAATAATACCTTTTTGCTTTCCATTTACATGCCTGGATATACCATTCCGTAACAAGTTGCAAAGATAATAATAAAAAATGACATAATTGCCAACACACAAATGGCGGAAATACAGAGTTCCCTATGTTTTAAAATATTTTATTAACCGGGGCTTTTAATCCTTATTTTCATTTAGGTTTGCAGAAAATCTTTCGGAAATGAAAGTCATTGCCAAAAAAGACGAACTGTCGGGGTTCATAAAGGAGGCCGGATTATCGCCCGTGGGCTTTGTTCCTACGATGGGAGCTCTCCATCAGGGACATATCTCCCTTGTTGAAAATGCTGTGTTGCAGTGCCCTCTCACCGTGGTTAGTATCTACGTGAATCCCACACAGTTCAATGATAAAAATGACCTGCGTAACTATCCCCGCTGTCTTCCCGACGATCTTAAGCTTCTTGCAGGTGCGATGCGTGAAAATGATGTTGTATTTATTCCCGACGACAGGGAAATGTACCCTGAAGAGGATAAAAGAATATTTGATTTCGGTAACCTCGCGAATGTAATGGAGGCCCTCCACCGGCCCGGTCATTTTAATGGCGTTGCGCAGGTAGTATCAAAGTTGTTCGATATAGTAAATCCTGATATTGCCTTTTTCGGGCAGAAGGATTTCCAGCAGGTAGCTGTCATACGTGAACTGGTAAGGCAGAACGGTTATAAGGTAAAGATTATAGCCTGCCCGATAGTAAGGGAGAAGGATGGACTTGCAATGAGCAGCAGGAATCAGCTCCTTGAGCCACAGATACGCTTAGATGCCCCTGTCATTTATTCTTCAATTTCCTCAGCGGCTGAAAAAATTACAGCCCTCGATATTCCATCGCTGAAGAATAAGGTTAAAAGGGATATCGAAAAAAAAGAGGGATTTAAGGTTGAATATTTTGAAATTGTGGATGACCGGGAGTTAATACCCGTTGCTTCGAGGAAAGAAATGCAACCCGGGAAACGGTATTTTGGCTGCATCGCTGTTAAGGCGGGAAGGATACGTTTGATAGATAATATTGAAATTCCCTTGTAATCAATCAAAAGGATAGCTAAATTTGCGGCTTGAAAATAACGGTATCAGGATGCTAATAGAAATACTCAAATCGAAGATCCACCAGGTGACTGTCACAGAGGCTAACCTGAATTATGTCGGAAGCGTAACTATCGATGAGGATCTGATGGATGCATCAGGGATTATTGAAAACGAAAAAGTACAGGTTCTTGACATCAATAACGGAGAACGTCTCGAAACCTACGTCATAAAAGGGAAAAGAGGTTCGGGTGAGATCTGCATGAACGGTCCGGCAGCAAGGAAAGTTGCAGTCGGCGATGTAATCATAATTATGTCATTTGCATCTCTCGATTTCGAGGAGGCAAAATCATTCAGACCCTCAATCATTTTCCCCGATACAAACACAAATAAGCTCATATAGTTGAAGAAAGGTATTAAACAAACCATACAATTTCTTATCTTTCTTGCAGCAGGCATTTTTCTTCTCTGGATAGCTTTCAGGAATGTGGAATTCGACAGGCTTCTTCAGGGTTTGAAAAATGCAGACTACAAATGGGTTGTGCTTTCACTTGTATTCGCATCGCTTGCCTACCTGAGCAGAGCCCGCCGATGGGTAATTCTTGTACATCCGCTCGGTTATAAGCCTTCATTCTCATCCACATTTTATGCCCTGATGACAGGTTACATGGCAAACCTGGCCCTTCCGAGGATAGGAGAAATAACACGTTGCGTGGCTCTGGGCAAAAAGGAAAAGGTCCCCGTCGACCAGCTTATCGGAACTGTAGTCATCGAAAGGACTGTCGACCTGGTTGCACTGTTGTCAATACTTGCCGGACTGATTATTGCAAGGGGAGAACAGGTAAACCAGTTCCTGAAGGTAAGCATCTTCATCCCTCTGAGAGAGAAAGTATTTTCAGCTTTCGGGGCTGCCTGGGTATTATGGGTACTCCTTGCAGTGATTTTCCTTATTTCTTTGTTCCTCCTGGTCCGCTACAGAAAGCAACTGCGGAAAAACAAGCTTTTCGCAAAGTTCTTTGATCTTGCAAGAGGTATTATCAACGGCCTTAAGACAATAACAAGCCTGAATCATAAATGGGAATTTATTTTCCATACAATATTTATCTGGATTAATTATACCCTCATGACCTGGGTCGTTGTATTTGCAATTGATCCTACATCCCATCTCACTCTGGGCGATGGCGTGTTTCTGCTTGTAATAGGCGGACTTGCAATGTCGGCACCGGTTCAGAGCGGATTGGGAGCCTTTCATTATATAATCTCCCGCGGACTGGCATTTGTTGAAGGTGTGAAAATTGAAGACGGTCTCGTTTATGCTTTTCTTACCCATGAGTCTCAGATGCTTTTCGTGATCATCGTGGGCGCAATATCCTTCTTCATGATCTTCAGGAAAAACAGTGAAAAATCCTCTTCTTCCTGACCTCCCTCTTTGCGATCTTTGCAGATCACTCTGCGCCCTTTGCGGTTAAATATTTATTCCCCAAATTCAATTTCATGGCCAAAAAGAAATAACCCCGCTTCCACCAACTATTTCCAAAATAGATTTAAATTTAAATCATGGCAAAATCCAAAACTGTCTTCGTCTGCCAGAACTGCGGGGCCGAATCTCCGAAATGGATCGGAAGGTGCCCTTCATGCAAGGAATGGAATACATATCATGAGGAGATAATCCCTGCCGCTTCTCCGCGTGAAAGCGCCTGGATCTCTGATCGTGAACATAAAAAACCTGAACTTCTTCACGAAATAAAGACCGACGAACACCACCGTCTTGGAACAGGGATCGCGGAACTCGACAGGATTCTGGGCGGAGGAATGGTTGCCGGATCGCTAATACTGCTCGGCGGTGAGCCAGGAGTTGGCAAATCCACACTCGCCCTTCAGCTTGCTCTGGCAATGAACAACAAAAGTATCCTTTACGTCTCGGGCGAAGAGAGCGGGGAACAGATAGGGCTTAGGGCAAAACGGCTTGGTAAATCAAATCCTTCATGCTATATCTTCAGCGAAACAGATCTTGAAAATATTCTTGTCCAGGCTGAGAACCTCAGGCCCGGATTAATAATAATTGATTCGATTCAGACTATCCATTCAGGTATTCTGGAATCATCGGCCGGATCAGTGTCACAGGTGCGTGAGTGTGCAGCCGGTTTGCTCAAATTCTCAAAGATAACAGGCATACCTGTCTTTTTGATCGGTCATATCACAAAGGACGGAACACTTGCCGGACCCAAGGTCCTGGAGCATATTGTCGATGTGGTACTGTATTTCGAGGGCGACAACAATTACATTTACCGTTTACTCAGGTCTGTTAAGAACAGGTTTGGCTCGACCTCTGAACTTGCAATATTTGAAATGGTTGAAAACGGGCTGAGAGAGGTGGCGAACCCTTCGGAAATGTTCATTAACCAGCATGATGAACCACTGAGTGGTATTACCATTGCCGCAACTATCGATGGACTGAGGCCCTTTTTAATTGAAACACAGGCTCTTGTAAGCAGCGCTGTTTATGGCACACCCCAGCGCAGCTCAACCGGATTCGATATCCGGCGTCTTAACATGCTGCTGGCAGTCCTCGAGAAAAGAGCCGGTTTCAGGCTTGGAGTCAAGGATGTATTTCTGAATATAGCCGGTGGGATCAAAGTTGTTGATCCCGCTATTGATCTTGCAATAATTGCATCTGTGCTCTCTTCAAACCTCGATATACCAGTCGGAAAAAATGTCTGCTTCACAGGTGAGGTCGGCCTTTCGGGCGAGATCAGGCCTGTTTCGAGAATCGAGCAGAGGATAAGGGAAGCATCAAAGATGGGATTCGAAAAAATATATATATCAAAATTCCACAGGAACATTTCAATAAAAGGAACTGGAATCGACGTCATTCAGGTCGGCAAGGTCGAATCGCTTGTACGCTCCCTCTTCAGCTGACTCCTTGCTTGCGCTCCGCAAAACAACCCACCCCTGCCCCCACGCTGGTGCGTGGCAGGCTCTCCCGGGAGGGGATCACAACCTGCAACTTGCAACCTGCAACTTGCAACTTCCTAGTACTTCTCCCTTATATAGCTCCCCCTTCTTGAGCTTTCCTTTTTGACCTTATCGCAATCGGTTTCAATATTGAAACCCGAAGGACGTTCGAATTCGTCAGATTCCATAATACCGAACTGGGGATCGTTGTAAACCTTCCGCATGAAGATCCCGAAAACCGGAAGGGCCATCTGGGCCCCCTGCCCCTCGCTCAGCGTCTCAAAATGGATTGACTGGTCCTCCC
This sequence comes from uncultured Rikenellaceae bacterium, assembly GCA_964633505.1. Classification (GTDB taxonomy): domain Bacteria; phylum Bacteroidota; class Bacteroidia; order Bacteroidales; family VadinHA17; genus LD21. The sequence continues at coordinate 20,526 of CAZWHC010000013.1, forward strand.
ATCCGCTCCAGACTCCTCCCACAAGGTTCGGAGTAACGCCCATAAACCATCCGTTTGCATGATTCTGTGTTGTACCGGTTTTGCCTCCAACCTGGTTAAGAAGCATATAGGGTTCCCTTCTGAGCCTGTTACCCGATCCTATAAGTACAACACCCTGAAGAAGGTCAAGCATAAGATATGCCTGTTCCTCACTGAGGACCTCTTCTATTTTAGGTGTGAACCTCGAAATCACATTGCCGTTTTTATCTTCTATGCGGGTCACATACATGGGCCGGGTATAGACTCCCTTGTTGGCGAAAGTACCATAAGCGCCGACCATCTCCTCAAGTTTGATATCAGATGTGCCAAGGAAAATAGAAGGGACAGGATCGATAAAACTCCTTATTCCCATTTTCTTCATCAGATCGGTTACAGCCGACGGTCTGAACTGCTGCATGAGCCATGCGGAGATATAGTTTTCTGACTGGGCCAGTCCCCATTTTAATGTAACCATTTTACCATGATATTCCTTCGGGCCTGAGCTTCTCGGGATCCATGGAACGGAGTCGCCCGGCAAATCGAACGAACGTGGGATGTTCTCCACTTCATCGCACGGGGTATAGCCATTCTGCATGGCTATTGTATAAAGGAAGGGCTTTATCGTGCTGCCGACCTGTTTACGCTGCTGCGTCACGGCATCCCATTTGAAATACCTGAAATCCGGTCCTCCCACATATGCTTTTACATATCCTGTATGGGGATCCTCGACAAGGAAAGCCGACCTAACAAAATATTTATAATATCTGACTGAGTCGTACGGCGTCATCAATGTATCCACCTCCCCCTTCCATGAGAAGACCCTCATGGGAACCTTTGTATTGAAGGCAAGCATTATTGAATCCATAGGAACTCCGCGCGCCTTCATCCTTATATATCTGTCGCTGTCGATGATTGATCTCATCAGAAGCTCATCAACCTCTTTCTTTGTTATGTCGTTCGAATAAGGAGGATTTCTGAATGTTTTTGCACGCTTGTAAAAATCGGGCTGGACTTCTTTCGACAGGTGTTCTGTTACAGCCTCCTCGGCATATTGCTGCATTTTCGAGTTTAAGGTTGTATATATCTTCAATCCGTCCTTGTAGATATCATAATTTGTCCCGTCGGGTTTCCTGTTCTTGTTACACCAGCCGTAAAGGGCATTGTTCTGCCACTCCCACAATGCATCCTCATATGATGCCTGTTGCTGATACCTTGCCGGGTCAGGCTCCGGCCTTCTCATTATATTTCTTAGATATTCACGAAGGTATGTAGCCGGACCGGTATTATGATCCTCCATTTTAAGGTCGAGAACCATCGGAAGCTGTTTTACAGAATCGGCATAATCGGGCTTGATATACCCGTATTTTGCCATCTGTGAAATTACTATGTTCCTCCTTTTCAGCATCCTTTCGGGGTATTTCACCGGATTGAACGCGCTGGAATTCTTGAGCATGCCTACAAGAACGGCAGCTTCCTCTATAAGGAGCGAGTCGGGCGTTGTGTTGAAATATACCCTTGCAGCTGATCTTATTCCTATTGCCTGGTAGAGGAAGTCGTATTTATTAAGGTACATGGCAATAATTTCCTCTTTTGTATAGCTCCTCTCCAGTTTGGCCGCTGTCTGCCATTCCTTGAATTTTGAGACGCCAAGCCTTATTTTTCTGACGATGGCAGATACCTGCGCAGTGTCGCGGGGATAAAGCTGCTTTGCAAGCTGCTGGGTGATTGTGCTTCCTCCTCCTGTATTCTGTCCGAGAAGTATTGTACGGACGAGGGCTCGTCCAAGGCCCCTTACATCTATTCCCGAATGCCTGTGGTACCTGATGTCTTCGGTTGCAACAAGGGCATTGACTAGGTATGGCGAAAGTTGCTCATAATCAGTCCAGGTCCGGTTTTCGATGCTTATCTTTCCAAGCAGTACGCCGTCTTCGGAATAAACCTCGGCTGCAAGATTATATTCAGGATTCTCAAGTTCACTGAATGAGGGCATCGGACCAAGCCTTCCCTGTGAAATGAGTATGAACAGCAAAGCTACTATAACAAAGGGAAGGGAAAACAATGACCAGAACCAGATCACGTATTTTTTGTTTGATGAATTGGCTTTCATTCGATTCCGGAATTTGGCCCAAAAATAGTAATTAATAAAGAATCTTAATGGTTTATTTTGAAGATTGGAACCTAAATGATTTACTTTGCCGTGTTTTTATTTTGTGAAAAATCCATTTGATATGATCGAAAACCTTGTTATTGTTGAGTCGCCGGCAAAAGCAAAAACCATTGAGAAATACCTTGGCAAGGATTTCAGGGTAGTTTCAAGTTTCGGCCATATCCGCGATCTGAAAAAGAAAAACCTGGGGATTGACATAGACAATGATTTTGCACCCGAATACGAAATCCCTAAAGAAAAGGCAAAAGTTGTAGGAGAACTTAAGAAGGCAGCTTCAGAATCTAAGAATATCTGGATAGCATCTGATGAGGACCGTGAAGGGGAAGCCATTGCCTGGCATCTTGTTAATGTACTTAACCTCGACCTCTCCACAACAAAAAGGATTGTATTCCACGAAATTACGAAAGATGCAATCACAAATGCCATATTGAGTCCCAGGCAGGTCGACATGAACCTTGTCAATTCCCAGCAGGCCCGCCGTATACTCGACAGGATTGTCGGTTTTGAAATATCACCGGTTTTATGGAAAAAGGTCCAGCCCGCTCTCTCCGCCGGCAGGGTACAGTCGGTTGCCGTAAGGCTTATTGTTGAAAGGGAACGGGAAATCATTGCATTCACGACCGAATCATCATTCAGGGTAACAGGCATTTTTGTCACTGATAATTTGTCGTCCCCGACCAACATGTTAAGGGCCGAGGCTGCGAAGAGATTCCCGGGCGAAAAGGATGCCCTGGCATTCCTCGAGCTATGCCGTTCAGCCCAGTTCAGCATTGCCGGCATCACTGTAAAACCCGGAACCCGTTCGCCCGCACCTCCTTTTACAACTTCAACGCTTCAGCAGGAAGCTTACCGCAAACTCGGCTTTTCGGTATCGCAGACAATGACAGTGGCACAGAAGCTTTATGAGGCCGGGAAAATAACATATATGCGTACCGATTCGACAAATCTGTCAAAGCTGGCATTGTCGAAATCAAGGGAAGTAATCGTTTCCTCTTTCGGGGAGAAATATTCTAAGACCAGGCAGTTCAAAACAAAATCGAAAGGTGCACAGGAAGCCCACGAAGCAATAAGGCCGGCTTATCTTGAATCATCTACAACTACTGGTAACCAGAACGAGAAAAAGCTTTATGAGCTCATCTGGAAACGGACAATTGCATCGCAGATGGCCGATGCTGAAGTGGAAAGGACCACTATCGGTATTGCCATGAACAATTCACCCGTTACTTTCTCCGCTGTCGGTGAGGTGATAAAATTCGACGGTTTCCTTAAGGTTTATACCGAATCGAGCGATGCTGAAAACGGCGATGAGGAAAAATCAATAATCCCTCCGGTTAAAAAAGGAATGCCTCTTTTCTGCGACAGCATAACAGCAACACAGAAATACACCTCACCACCACCAAGATATACCGAAGCCAGCCTTGTCAAGAAGCTTGAGGAGCTCGGGATCGGCAGGCCTTCAACATATGCACCCACCATTTCAACAATCCAGAACAGGGGCTATGTGATGAGAGAGGACAGGCCAGGTGAGAAAAGGCAGTTGAAAGTCATTGCCCTGTCGAAGGGAAAGATCACTTCGACAACCAAAACCGAAGCTGCCGGTAAAGAAAAATCGAAATTATTCCCCCAGGATATTGGCATGATTGTGAACGATTTCCTCGTTGAGAACTTCCCCGAGATTGTTGACTATAATTTCACCGCTGAAGTTGAGGAACAGTTTGACCTTATCGCTGAAGGAGATATTAAATGGACTGGCATGCTGAAAAAGTTCTATGCACCTTTCCACAAGACCGTCGAAAATACTCTCGAGAAAAAGACAAGAAAAACAGCAGTAAGGATACTTGGAACTGATCCTTCATCAGGAGAACAGGTCTCAGTCAGGATGGGCAGGTTTGGTCCGGTAGCCCAGATTGGTGAGCAGTCGGAAGAAAGCAAACCCAGGTTTGCAAGCCTTGGCAAAAACCAGCTTATTGAAACTATAACACTTGATGAAGCGCTTAACCTTTTCCGTTTGCCAAGATCACTGGGAGTCCATGAAGGAGAAGAGCTTGTGGTTGGAACCGGCAGGTTCGGCCCATATGTGAGATATATGAGCAAGTTCTATTCCCTGAAGAAGGGAGTAGATGATCCTTATTCAGTAACAATTGAGAGAGCCCTGGAAATAATCAGGGAAAAGGGTGAGAGCGATAAGAAAAAGGTGATTAAGGATTTTGGAGCGATAAAGGTGCTTAACGGCCGTTTCGGGCCATATCTTACAAGGGACAAGAACAACTACAGGCTCCCGAAAGGATCAAAGGCTGAAGAACTTACAGAAGAAGACTGCATAAGGATTATCGAGAACAGCGAAAAAACAAAAAAACATAAAGAGTGAATCATGCTTGATCTGAATGACTATTTCAATCCTGTAAGCATTGAGAGGCCTTATTTTCAAAGTCTGTCGGGCAATGCCGGCTTCCCGCATAACATTTTCATCCATACCGAAAACAACCCTCTCAGGGATATAAGCGGATTCAAGGTAGCCATATTAGGTGTTCCCGACGGAAGAAATTCGCTCAGCAACGGTTCATCGGATGCCCCCGATTCAATAAGGCGGCAGCTGTATTCACTGGGAAGGATCCCGGGCAAGACCAGAATCATTGACCTTGGTAATATGAAACAGGGCTCTTCTTTTGGCGACACTCTGGCCGGACTTGCAGATATCCTTGGAACATTATTAAGGGAAAATGTGTTCCCTGTTATAATAGGGGGAAGCAGCGCGCTTGTAAGTTCAATCGACAGGTCATTATCAAATCTAAGGGAGAGCTATACTCTCATTGCCGTGGATCCGAGGATTGATTATAACAGCTCGCCCGACATCCCGGGTTCATTCAGTTATCTTAACAGTATTTCGGCAAGCAGTAAAAGCAGATTAAAACACTATATAAATATAGGGTATCAAACTTATCTTAATGATCAGCAGGTACTAAACCGTTTTATAAGACGCAATTCGGAGCTAATAAGAATTGGTGATGTAAGGCAGGCGATTTATCTTACCGAGCCGTTGTTCAGGGACTCCCATGCCGCCGTCTTCGATATTTCGGCTGTCAGACAGTCGGATGCCCCGGGTACTGCCCTCCCCTCACCGAATGGCTTTTACGGCGAAGAGATCTGCCTTCTCTCAAGATATGCGGGTATTTCGGACAACCTGAAGATCTTTGGTCTTTTTGATGTCGATCCCGCCTTTGACAACAGGGATCAGACCTCGGGGCTCGCTGCCCAGGTAATCTGGTTTTTCCTTGAAGGCTTTTCACAGAAGCAATATGAGGCGCCTGCCCTTAGTGAGAATAACTCAGGACGCTTCGTGAAATATCATGTCAGGGTAACCGACCTTGATGACGATCTTATCTTCGTAAAAAGCAACCTCACCGAAAGATGGTGGCTGGAACTCACCGATGCCGAAAACAAATGTGTTTACATCTCCTGCTCGCACGACGACTACCTCAAGGCAAACAGGAATGAAGTACCCGACAGATGGGTAAAAGCTTCCGACAGATTAAAGTCGTGATTTTTCAAACAATTTAACTTTTTTTCCGTTTTATATAATATTTGGAATATTCTTTGTGGATAAGTGAACTGGAATGTTCAAAAAATTCCATCAACAGATTGCCGGTTTGCATACTTTTAAGTTTTTTAATTATTTTAGGAGTTCTATTAATGGGCTTATTCCTATATATTAAACACGTGAAAAAACTCTACAGTGCAGCTATTATCATCGTATTATCGGTATACACCTGTTTCTCCCAGCAGGATCCCATCACCAGTAATTATATGTTCAACATGCTTACATATAATCCGGGTTATGCCGGAACATCGGGGATGATATGCGCAACAGCACTTAACCGCCAGCAGTGGCTGGGATTTAAGGGAGGTCCCTCAACCACACTATTCAATATAAGCGCCCCGGTTTCTCCATTTAATATAAACAGCGGGGTCGGCCTTATGGTGGAAAACGATAATGTAGGATTTGATAAGGATGTAAATATCAAGCTTATCTATTCCTATATTGCTGAGGTAGGTCCGGGAAAACTCGGGATAGGCATTAATGCCGGGATGTTCAATATGACACTCGATCCCAAATGGTATATTCCCGACGGGGGAGATTTCACTCCACCCTCCGGCGACCCGCTGATCCCTGAATCTAAAGAAAGCGCCGTTGCCTTTGATGCCGGGCTCGGGGTATTTTTTACAACTGACAAATACTATGCCGGTTTATCAGTTACACATATTAATCAGCCTAAGATAAAATTCACAAAAGGAGAAACATATTTAAGCCGGCATTACTATTTCACAGCAGGTTACGTGCTTCAGCTGCCCAATCCTGCACTTGAACTGTTACCTTCATTTTATGCCATGAGCGATGGAAAAGCTCTACAATTTTCTGCAACTTCTTTAGTAAGATACAATAAAAAGGCATGGGGGGGCGTTTCTTACAGACCCGGAGATGCACTGGTCGGAATTGTTGGGATAGAGTTATTCAACGGTATAAGAGTAGGATATGCATACGATTTCCCAACTTCGGATATCAGGAAAAGCACAAGCGGGTCGCATGAATTTTTGGTGAATTATTGTTTTAGCCTCGGTACGGGTAAAAGCCCGATGAGATACAAAAGCATAAGGTTTTTATAAAATGAAATTTAAACTTCTTACTTGCAATACAAAATTCTGAAGAATTATGAAAAAGGTAATCCTTTCGGCTCTGGTCGTTATTGTTTTTTTGAGTGGCTGTAAGACTTCAAACACTGGAGAACTTACCGGAGTCCCCGGCAGAAAGAACTTTTTTGAACCGGAACCTTTTGAAATGGCATTTATCCCTGCAGGAAGCTTCACGATGGGTCCCAGCGACCAGGATGCATTTTTTGCACAGAACACTATTTCAAAAGTAGTCACTGTGGAGGCATTCTGGATGGACCAGACAGAAATAACAAATAACAAATACCGTCAGTTTGTTTATTATGTCCGCGACTCCATACTAAGAACAAAGCTTGGAGACGCACAGGTCCCCGATCGTGAATATTTCGTTACTGACCAGGACGGCAATCCCGTTGAACCTCATGTTCTGAACTGGAACGAGAGGATAGATCCTGAAGAGGAGACAACTGCCGCTGTCCTTGAAGAAATGTTCTACCCTCCTGAGGAGAGATTCAACGGCAAAAAACAGATCGATGTCAGAAAACTTAATTATACCTATTTCTGGGTCGACTACCAGCAGGCAGCAAAAGCCAAATATGTTAACGATTATGCAAATAACACCTGGAAATACGTCGGACAGGTCATCGACCGCAACGGAAACGTAACACCTGTAAAAGACCGTTCGTCGTTCATCAGGCACGATACAATAAATATATATCCCGATACATTGTGCTGGATAAGGGATTTCACATATTCCTTCAACGATCCCCAGGCCGATCTTTATTTCTGGCATCCTTCCTTTGATGATTATCCGGTTGTGGGTGTTTCATGGCCGCAGGCAAATGCTTTCAGCCGCTGGAGAACCGATTATATGAATACCGCCCTTCGCCAGAACGGTGTTGCAGATGTCCAGGCCTACAGGCTTCCGCTCGAAACTGAATGGGAATATGCCGCCAGGGGAGGTCTCGACCTTTCGATGTACCCCTGGGGAGGACCCTATACACGCAATTACCAGGGATGCTTCCTGGCCAACTTCAAGCCTCTTCGCGGAAATTATATTGACGACGGCACAGTTTATACAGCCAAGGTCGGCTCATATGAACCAAATGAATACGGATTGTTCGATATGTCGGGTAACGTTGCTGAATGGACACTCTGCGCATACCATCCTTCTGCATACATTTTCCAGCACGACCTTAATCCGAACTATGAATATAATGCAAGACCAAACGATCCACCCGTGCTGAAGCGCAAAGTCATCAGGGGCGGTTCATGGAAGGATATAGCTTATTTCCTCCAGACCAGCTCAAGGGATTATGAATACCAGGATTCTGTAAAATCCTTTATCGGTTTCCGTAATGTCAGATCCTATATCGGAGTAAACCAATAAGAAATAAAAGAACACGCAGATTTAAAATAACTTTAAAATTAACAGGTATATGAACCTAGCAGAAATAGTTCAATCAAGCGGATGGAAGAATTTCATGGCCAAATTATATGGTATCGGTGCTTCTGTCGTAATCGTTGGCGCATTGTTTAAAATTCAGCACTGGCAGGGCGCAGGCTTTATGCTTACTGTTGGTTTGTTCACTGAAGCGATAATATTCTTCTTTTCAGCATTTGAACCACTACATGAAGAGGTCGACTGGACTCTTGTATATCCCGAACTTGCCGGCATCGATAACGATGAACCGGGTGCCGTACAGGGCGGCGGTAAATATGCGGGAAGCATTTCGGGAGGAGGCGCAGGAGGAGGTTCCCTTGCACTGTCGAGGTTCGATGAGCTGCTTGAAAAAGCCGACATCACACCCGAATTGTTCCAGAGACTCGGTGTCGGGATGAAAAAACTGGGCGACGCTACATCAAATATAAGCGCTATGGGCGACGTCTCTGCGGCGTCGGCAAAATATATGAACACTATCAACTCAGCAAATGATTCACTCGGAAAACTTTCCGATACCTATCAGGCGACTGCAAGAATAATAAATGACTCAAATTCGGGATACGGCAAAATGGCCGAATCAATATCCGTCATCGAATCAGGTGGTAAATCGTACCAGCAGCAACTTGAGGTTCTGAATAAAAACCTCTCCGCCCTCAATGCAGTATATGAGCTTCAGAGGAAAGGCGTTGACGATCATATGAAAGAATCTGATAACCTTCAGAAAGGGATCCAGAACCTGATGAAAGATCTTAATGAATCGGCAGGTGATGCTAAAAAATATCGTGAACAGATCGCCCGGCTTAACGACAATCTTACAGCATTAAATAACGTTTATGGCAATATGCTTGCTGCAATGAATGTTAAGTAACATTACGTTTTAATAAAAATAAAATTCCCGAAAAATGGCTCACGAGAGGCTATCACCACGGCAAAAGATGATCGGTATGATGTATCTGATTCTTACCGCCATGCTTGCACTTAACGTGTCAAAGGAGGCTGTGGAAGCATTTAAGAAAGTTGATAAAAGCCTGACGACAACCCTGGCAAACTATGTGATAAAGAATAATCTTATTTATTCGGAATTTGACAGGGCCGCTGCCGAGAATCCGACAAAAGCAGGGAAATTCAAGACAACTGCCTATGAACTCAAAAGCAGGGCAGACGAAGTTTTCAATTACATCCAGGACCTGAAAAAGGAGATCATAATAACTGCTGAAGGACCCGAAACCACGGCTATCCAGGGCGATGAAATAATTATCGACGAAGTAAAAAAGATCGATGAAAACAATGTCCCCTCCCAGATCCTTATAGGCGCCAATTATAATGGAAAGGCAAGCACTCTGAAGGCTCTCCTTAACGATTACAGGGAATACCTCATATCAACTCTCGACGGTAAAAACCCGACAGCAGAGGAAGCTATCCGTATTAGCCTCAATACCGACGACGGCCGCGATCCCGACGGACAACCTTCAAAATGGGAAACAGTCACTTTTCATACTCTTCCTCTTGTTGCTGTAGAAACGATATTGTCAAAAATGCAGGTCGACGTCAGGAATGCTGAAACTGAAGTACTAAACCATCTTTATACACAGATCGATGCAGGCGCTTTCAAGGTGAACAAAATCATCCCGACAGTAGTCCCTACTTCAAGCTATGTCACAGCCGGAAGCGATTATGAAGCAAAAGTATTCATTGCCGCCATCGACTCGACCCAGTCGCCTGTTGTTACAGTCAACGGCACCACGCTTCCTGTCGATGAATCAGGAAGGGGAGTTTATAAGGTACGCGCCTCCTCAACAGGCCCAAAAAAATGGGGTGGTGTCATCTCACTTAAAAATCCTTCGGGAGCAGTAGTTGAGTATCCTTTCGAATCGGCTTATTACGTAGGCGAACCTAATGTGGTTGTCTCCCCTACTGCCATGAACGTGATGTACAAAGGGATATGGAATCCGATAGATGTATCCGTTCCCGGCGTTAGCCCCGATAAAATAAAAATAAAAGTCAATAACGGAACCGTTTCAAACGATAAGGTAAAGAATTCCAAAGGTGTGGCCTTTAAAGGCAACTGGTCAGTAAACCCGACAGCTATCGGACAGAATGTACAGATAATTGTAACTGTCACCGATGCTTCAGGAAAAGCAACACCCTATGCCCCGGTGGAATTCAGGGTTAAACCTGTTCCGGCTCCTGTTGCGGTTTTTGCAGGTAAAAACACAGGCTCAATCCCGAAGAATACAGCAGCTGCACAGGCAGGAGTTTTCGCCTCAATGCCCGACTTTGAATTTGATCTTGTATATAAAATAACAGGATTCACTATTCTGTATACCGAAAAAGGATCAGACTTCGAGGAAAAGAGTACAAGCAGTGCACTGACACCTAAACAGAAGGATCTTATAAACAGGCTTACCCGAGGCAAAAACCTTTTCATAAAGGATATCAAATGCCTTGCTCCCGACGGGAGAACTATGGAACTGAACCCGATTATTTTGAAAATAGACTAGATAATAAAACATAAGAAAATGAATAAGAAGATCTTTTTTGGACTTATCATTCTTGCAGTTGGAGCATTGGCAAATGCACAGTCGTTCGGCGATATTTACCAGAAATCGATGCCCGATAACAAGAAGATAAATTATCCATACCTTCGCGAGGCTGATGTAATTTGGTCGAAAAAAATATGGCGCCTGATCGATCTGAGAGAAAAGATCAACCAGCCACTCTATTATCCGACAAAACCAACCCAGGATGGCAGAAAAAGCCTTATAAGCATACTGCTTGATGAAATCAGGTCGGGACGTGTAAGCGCATTTTCGCCCCTTGATACGAATATGCCTACCACCTATGCCGATATTGAATCAAATATGGGCGCAGGAACAAAGGTGGAATCAATACAGCTCGACGCCGAGGGAAATACAAGGGACTCCACAATAGTAATGTCGGCCAAACCCGAAGAAGTAAAGCAGTTCCTTATCTATGAGGAATGGTTCTTCGATAAGAAACTTTCGCGACTCGATGTAAGGATCATAGGAATACAGCCATTCTGGATGGGATATGACCAGCAGATGGGCAGGGCCCTTAGAAAACCTCTCTTCTGGATCAAATTTGATGACGTGCGCGATGCCCTCGCAAAGAATGAAGTATACCTGGCCAGCAATGATGCTCAGAGAATATCATTTGATGATCTTTTCATGCAGAGAAAATTCGGAAGCACGATCTGGGGTGAATCAAATGTCTATGACGATCGTATGATAGCAGATTATACCGTTGGTAAATATACTCTCTACGAAGCTGAAAAGATCAAGAGCGAGCTTTTCAACATGGAACATGACCTCTGGGAATATTAACAGATAACTTATAACAGGAACAGTCTGTAAAGAAAAGTCTTTATCTTAACCGCAAAGCAAGCCACCTGAGCGAACTTTGCGGTTATTTTTTTGAAGTTTACTGGAACTTATCGCCTGTAGTGTTCCTGACGTCCTCGAGGTAATTTTTTATATTCTGTTCTTCCTCCTTTTTAACAATAAGGATGACGTCGTCTGAATCAACTACAATATAATCTTTCAAACCCTGCACAACGGCTATCTTTCCAGGAGCTATATTGAATATATTCCCTTTGCAGTCGTATGAGAAGATCTCACCCCTGACCCTTGAGTTTCCCTTTGAGTCAGGCGCCGAATGCTCATGAAGGGAGCTCCATGTTCCGAGATCCGACCAGCCGATATCGGTACACATTACATACACATTATCGGCTTTCTCCATAATTCCGTAGTCGATTGATATATTTCTGCATTCAGCATAGGTCCTGCCTATAAAGCTTGCCTCCTGTTTAGTGCCGTAAAAATCCTTCCCTTCCTCAAATGCAGAGAACATATCCGGCAGATGTTTCTCAAAAGCCTTCATTATTGCTTTTATGTTCCAGATAAAAATACCGGCATTCCAGAAAAAATCGCCGCTTTCGAGAAAGACCTTTGCAAGTTCAATATCCGGTTTTTCGGTAAAAGTTTTCACTTTCAACAGATTTTCAAAACCGCTTACTTTCTTTTTCCTGTCCGACTGTATGTATCCATAGCCGGTCTCGGGCCTGTCGGGTTTTATCCCAAGAGTCAGAAGGGCATCATTCTTCGAGGCAAATTCAAAACACTGCTTTATTACATCAGTGAACTTTTCTTCTTTTATTATAAGGTGATCGGCAGGCGTCACGGCAATGACGGCATCAGGATTGTCCTTCATGATCCTGAATGTACCATATGCAAGACAAGGGGCCGTATTACGCCTGAAAGGCTCGGCAAGCACATTTTCGGGATTTATATCGAGCTGACTGATAACAAGGTTCTTATGCAAAGCGCTTGTCACAATGAAAATATTCTCCTTGCGGCAAATTGTGCTGAATCTCCTGTATGTCTGCTGAATCAATGTCTCTCCGGTACCCAGAATATCAAGGAACTGTTTCGGGCGCTCCAGCCGGCTCAAAGGCCAGAAACGGCTGCCTACTCCTCCAGCCATTATAATTACATACCTGTTATCCATTTATGCTGTTTTATCAGATTAAAGTAATGCAAATATATAATTTATTTGTCCAAACCCGCTTTGAACATATGTGCAGTAATTAACATAAATATTTGTAATTTTAAGCCCGTTAAAACTCAGGCATGTTAAGATTTTTGACCCAGCTGGGTAATTATTTCCTGCTTCTCAAAAAGGTGTTTTCCTTACCTGAAAAGCCTTCGGTCTATTATAAACAGACCATGCATGAAATGGTTTTTCTCGGGCTTAATTCGGTCGGGATAATAACAATAATCTCATTCTTCATGGGAGCCGTTATTACACTGCAGACAGCATATAACACCGAAAACCCGATCTACCCGACATATCTCATCGGACTTGGCTGCCGCGACTCAATACTTCTTGAATTCTCATCCACGATAACTGCCCTTATCCTGGCCGGCAAAGTGGGATCAAATATTGCTTCAGAAATAGGTACAATGAGAGTCACGGAACAGATCGACGCACTTGAGATAATGGGCGTCAACTCGGCCTCATACCTCATCCTGCCGAAAATAATCGCAACCCTGCTCTTTAATCCTGTTCTTACCCTTATCAGCATATCAGTTGGTATATTCGGCGGCTGGATCGCCGGAACATCAGCAGGAGTAATAACCTCGCAAGACTATGTTTATGGCATACAATATGCTTTTATACCCTATTATGTTACATATGCCATCATAAAGACATTGTTCTTTGCATTCATAATTACAAGCGTATCGGCTTTCCAGGGTTACAATGTCGAGGGAGGATCGCTTGAGGTCGGAAGGGCCAGCACAAAGGCAGTGGTATTCAGCAGTGTGCTCATATTGCTTTTCAATGTTATCCTAACTCAACTGCTGCTGTCATGATAAGGGTCAGTAATCTGAATAAGGCATTTAACGGGAAATCGGTACTGAGAGATATCTCTGTTACCTTTGAACCGGGAAAAACGAATCTTATTATCGGCAGGAGCGGTTCGGGGAAAACTGTTCTCCTTAAATCGATAGTGGGATTACACGATATCGACGACGGAGAAGTATGGTACGATGATGTTCTGTTCAACAGGCTCGACTTCACAGGCAAGAAGGAAATAAGAAAGGAAATGGGAATGCTTTTTCAGGGAAGCGCCCTGTTCGATTCCCTTACTGTGGAACAGAATGTCAGATTCCCTCTTGACATGTTCACCGACAAGAGCTATGAAGAAAAGAGAGATCGTGTCGACTTCTGTCTTAAAAGGGTCAATATACTTAATGCGAACAACCTTCTGCCTTCCGAATTATCGGGAGGGATGAAAAAGAGGGTGGCCATAGCACGGGCAATAGCACTGAATCCGAAATACCTGTTCTGTGATGAGCCCAACTCGGGCCTCGATCCGCTGACAGCAATCCTTATCGACGATCTTATAAAAGAGATCACAGAAGAGTATTCCATGACAACAATTGTCAACACCCATGATATGAATTCGGTGATGAAAATCGGGGAAAAGATAATCTTCCTCAGCGACGGCGTAATATGCTGGGAAGGGAACAATAAGGAGATACTCAGTTCCGACAATAAAACGCTGAATGACTTTGTTTTTGCAAATGCCCTTGCCCGCCAGCTCAGGACTACCCTCAGCGGGAATCGCCCCGTAAACTAGTCTACTTCTTCATAATCGACATACTCGCCAACCTCCTTGGAGACACCCTTCTGCTTCGTATTCCTTTCCTTTTCACGTCTCTCCTCCTTTTCTGCCTCGTCAGCAAAAAAATTAACAAATGATTTGCCTAACAGATAAATAATTGTGGCAACTAAAACGACACGAATAAGCAAAACCATTATATCCCAATAATTTAAAGTTAATATTTCAATCCATTCATCTCTCCCGCTCCCCGTTACCAAATACAAGATTCAGACCAAACCTTGTCTGTAATGTATTCCAGTTCGAAGGAAGTGCGAAACTATCTCCGCTGACCCCGGCCCGCTTCCACGACAAGGGGATCCTGTCGACAAGGAAGTAAAGCTGGAATACCGATAACCTCCCGTAAAGGCCAAGCCCTATATTACTGTAATCGTGGTTGCATGCAGTGTAACAGAGGCTGGCGCCGAATGAATTTTTCAGGTTCACATTTGTTGAAAGGGTGACAGCCTGCCTTAAATGCATGCTGGTAATCCTGCTGTACGACAGAAGCCCGAAGGAAAATTTGTCGTTCAGGATATATTTACCTCCCATTATAAATCCGACCGGAAATTTTGTAGTGAACCTTTTCTCTTCATCCGCCACAACGAATGCCTGTTTGAGAGAATCGGCAAGACTGCCGGCAAGATCGTCAATGCTCGCCCTGCCTTCCTGAACATCTTTGAAATCCAACCCGTTAAGGTCGATATCCCCGACAGCCTCAAGATTTGTAAGATCGCTTTTCCATTTGATGAATCCAACATCGGTTATTGCAGCTGAGAGTATGATATTGTCGGTAAGTGAATATTCAGCACCCAGGTCAATACCAAAGCCCACATTCTTCATGTTAGCGAAAAATGATCCTCCTTCAATATCCTCGACATCAAAATCGGAAATGTTGTTATTCTCATCCTTTACAACACGAACAGGTCCGCTGAAATCGAGCGCCATATTGGCCTCAAGAGTATTACTATTGGCATTGTTCACTCTCAGGTTCATGCTGTAATTCTGTAAATTTCCGGCAGTTATGCCGAAAAGGACCTTTGCCCTGGCTCCGAACCTGAGCCTGGGTGTAATCTCCCCTGAAGTACCGAAACCTACTTCCCTGTAGTACTTATATTCCATCTCCATATTCGACAGATCGAATGTCTGCCCTTCAAACTGCTCATTCCCTAAGAATGCCAGCCTGAAATAATCGCGCGGAAGAACAATGTCGGCATCTGCATTATCTGTTATATCGAGAAAAATATAGAATCCGTTTTTGAGTGTGAGTCCAAGCCCCAGGAGCTGTACCGATGCCTTTGGTTCAATGTAGTTCAGGTCGTTGATCTTACCAAGGAATCCTTCTGCATCAAAATCAGAACTCAGAAATGCAAGATTGTTTTTATTTATCTCCATTCCCTTTCTAAAAAGATCTGAAAAACTCAGAAAGTTGTTTGTCACATTAACATTGATCCCTGAAAGGGCGGGCAGCCCCACATATATGGAATTAGTTTGCCTCAGTGCAGGGTTCAGAAGATGACTCTGGGGAAGGTTCATAAAATACAGGACCTGGCTGTTCTGAGCCGCGCTGCCGGTAACGATAAGAGAAAACAGTAATGCAACAAATAATCTCGGTTTCATGGCTGTCTGAATTAATTTGGAGCTGTCTCCAGTTTATAATTATATAAGAACCTGTCTGTTCCTCCGACTATAAGATTCCAGTCGTCAGCAGTCCCGAGCTTGCCTATTGAAAACATTGATGCACCCCTCAGCGGAAATCCTTTCATTATTTCACCCTTGCTGTCGATAAGATAAATAAGGTTCTTATTGACATCAAAAACGCCAATTTTCCTGTCGTGCGATGAAAAGATGAAATTTATAGGCCCCCCCAGTTTTTCCGAACTGAAATCTTTCGAAAACATTTCCTTAAGATTGTTATCGTAAAGATAAAGGTTGCCTTTGTCAATGAAAACATATTCGCCAAATCCGTCGCCATCTACGTCAAAAAAATCGAAAGAGTGGTCAAAGGAGAACTTCCTGAAGCTGAATTTCCTGACATCCCCGTTGAAAGAAATTGTCTGCAATGTCCCGTCGGGTGATGTGCATACCAGGGCCGGATCAGATCCCTGGACAAGCCTCAGGGCCGATCCTGCAGCTCTTGTGACTGCATCTCCGGGTCTCATCCTTTCCTTTCCCGAACGGTCGAGAAAATATATTGAGCTCTCATCTGCAACAACTATGAAATCCTTTCCTGAGACCTTGAAATAACCTGCTTCCGAAACAACGGTACCGGCGGTTCTGAAAGGCTCCCAGCCTTTCACCACATTGCCTGACTTGTCATATTCATAAACCGACTTATCCTCTCCGGCAATGACAAGTCTGTAGTTTCGGTTATTATCATAGTCAAAAAGGGCTACAGAGTTTGTTGCCGGCGATCTTAGCCTTACAGGATATCTGTCGACATAGTTACCGTTCCTGTCAATAAGATGAAGGTAGTTTCTGCCAGAAAACAGAAGCTGGTATTTGCCGTTACGGTAATAGTCGACCATATATACGGTGCCAAAAATTCTTTCCTGAATCGGAGCCTTCCACAAAACCCTTCCGGCCGTGTTTATAAGATAAATATTGTTCCTGATGTCCTGTATGAATATCTCCTTCGACCCCGTATTGTGATTTGTGAAAAAGAAAGGTTTTATTGCAGCTGTGGTATCGAGAAGCGTTTCCCATTCTGTGACGGACTGTTCCCTGGCTTCCTCCCTGTAACCAACCGACAGGTTGTTATAGGTCATACCGTTTATGGATGCAAGCTGAAAACCAACAGATTCTATCTTATCGAGCGAAGCCCTGTTTTCCTTCAGAGCTTCAACAGTCTTTTTATCAAGAAATTCAGCAAGATATTCGAGACATCCCGATGGAACACAGTAAAAGAGAAAACCTGTCCTGCTCGGAATTGTCTTTTCAAATTCACGGTAATAAATATCATTTGCAAGGGTCTTGTTAAGCATATTATCGTAAAGGAACCTTGTAAGTGTTGCAAATGAATTTCCTGTCACAAGATAATTGTCATAAAAAGTAAAACACGAATCAATGAAGCCTGAAGCAAAACCTGGCATTAGTACTGATCCCAGACCATTGAACCCTTCCGTATAAACAGGGATGCTTGTCTGGTCATCGGGCCGGAAATAACTTATCCGGGGATAAGCACCAAGATGTTTCAACATTATATTTTCACACTGCATCCGGTTCTTCAGTTCATATATCAGCAGTGAATTCCTGTCTGCAGGATTTCCCCTTATGTCGATATACGCCCTGGTAATCTCATCCCCTATATACTCTGAAAGTTCACCTGCAAGGTTCAATAATTTCAGACCTGACCCCCTTCCGGTCATTCCCGTAATGTTTCCGGGAACGAATACTGAGGTCTTGAAAAGAGAGGTGGCGGAAGGCAGGATCTTGAAGCTGTGAAATTCAGAAGGCTGCACCCCGCCATAAACCATTGATCTGGATGATGAATCGGTTATTTCGCTGTATCCGCTTATTGAAAATCCTTTTTCGTTCAGGAAGAAATCCCCTCCGGCACATCCTGACATTTCCCCTATCCGTGAGCCCGGTGAATTTTCACCATTATCAAAGAATGTTCCGGTGATATCCCTGAGGTTGTCAAAGACGATGAACAGCTTGTCGGCCTTCTTCCCGGCTGAAAGAAATATCCTTGAAAAACCCGGAAGGTTCCTTATATCCCTGCCTGTGCCTGGTTGCGACAGGGCTCTCGCCAGGATTTCCTCCGAGGTGCTTCCTGTTAAAAGGCCCGAGGTAATCGTTACAAACAGGGTGTCGTTCCGGTCTGTAACTTTGTATGGAAGAAAAAGGATCCTCTTTCCTGCAGTCCTTTTTTCCATCAGGCCGGTAAGCCCTGCCGCATTAAATGATTCCTTTAACTGCCTCATGCCTGTCTCCGAGGGAACAGCTTTCGAGAAGAATGGAACAAGGCCTCCCTCTCCGGAAGGATGAAAAGATATAACGGCACTGCCTTCCAGCATTATCTTTTTATACCCCGGCCTGTTTATCTGATCGGCAATAAACTGAAGACTTGTGCTGAAGCGTTCAAGCTGTTTAACCTTTTTAAGTTCCCCCGGCAGACCATTTCCCGTTGTCAAAGTATTGATAAGGCTTCTGAGGTCGAATGTTTCAATAACGATTGCAGCGTCAGTTCCGATTACGCTGTAGGGATCTGTGATCATATCCTTTCTGTTCCTGCTCAGAAAATAACCCAGCAGGATGACACCTGTAAAAAGAATAAGGACCGATACTATTGCCTTACGACTTATCACTAAAAATAACTTACTGTTGCTTATGCCAAATTTAAGAAAAAGAGGTGAAAATTCTGGCACGTATTTTGTCACTGGTTAATTACACAGGCAATCTCAAACATATACTTGATCCTTCAAGTCAGCCAGGTCAAAAGCCTGGCTTTCATTTTTTATCAGAAAGTCCTGTATCCGATTATTTCCCTCACTTCCCTTACTGTAAGCGAAGCGCTTTCCCTGGCTTTTTCACCACCTTCCCTTACAACTTTGGCCAGATACTGATTGTCAGCAAGTATATCTATAATTCTTTCCCTTATCGGATCGGTCACTTTTATAATATCCTCTGCAAGTTGCTTTTTCAGATCGCCGTAACGGATCTCACATGAAGCATGCTTTTCTGTGAAATAATTAACAGTGGAATTATCCGAGACGACCTTCATTATGGTGAAAAGATTTTTTACGGGTTCAGAAGGCTCCTGTCCTTTTTCTGAAGGGCCGGCATCGGTTACGGCGCCCATAACCTTTTTCCTTATCACAGCAGGCGAATCGGCAAGGAATATCCCGTTACCTTCGCTTTTCCCCATCTTGCCGGTACCGTCGAGACCGGGTATTTTGATAAGCTCATTGCCAAAATTGTACGCGTCGGGCTCGGGGAAGTAATTCACTTCATAAATAGTATTGAACCGCCGTGCAAACCTCCTGGTCATCTCAAGATGCTGCTCCTGATCCTTGCCGACAGGAACTTTGTTTGCCTTGTGAATGATTATATCGGCAGCCATAAGAACAGGATATGTAAGAAGCCCGGCATTTATATTATCGGGATGTTTCCTTATCTTTTCCTTGAACGAAGCAGTCCTCTCAAGTTCACCCACATATGCATTCATATTGAGTAGAAGATAAAGCTCACTTACTTCCGGAACATCGCTTTGAATAAATACTGTTGCCGATTCCGGATCAATGCCGCAGGCAAGATATTCCGCGAGCACCTGCTTTATGTTTCCATGAAGGTCATCGGGATGAGGATGAGTTGTAAGTGCATGATAATCTGCAATAAAGAAAAAACATTTGTTTTCCTTCTGCATTTTAAGGAAATTCTTTACAGCTCCGAAATAGTTTCCCAGATGCAGATTTCCCGTCGACCTTATCCCGCTCACAACAGTATCCATAGTAATCCTCAATAAAATTTCACGCAAAATTAAATCTTTTTCTGAAAATAGTACCTTTGCCAGATCACAATACCAAAGGCCATGGAATCAACGCGACAGAAAAAAGTATCCCGGCTCATTCAGAAGGAGATGGCCGACATCTTTCTTAAAAAAGCCGGTGAATTTGCACACGGAAAAATGATTTCGGTGACTAAGGTAAGGATAAGTCCCGATCTTTCGTTCGCAAAGGTTTACCTGAGCATATATCCTTCGGCAGGGCAGGATGAGATCCTGAAGGAAATTCAGGAACATGCCCCGAAGATCAGGTTCGAAATGGGCCAGAAGGTAAGAAGACAACTCAGGATAGTTCCTGAGATTGCCTTTTTCATTGACGACAGCCTCGATTATATTGACAATATCGACAGGCTCCTGAAAAAGTGAACCTATGCAGTATGATCCTATAAAAAAGAAGGTAGGCCGGCTTTTTTCAGGCTCGGTGTTCATGAGAAAGGCATTTTATTTCTGCCTCGACCTGCTTCTCCTGCGTGCCTGGCATGTACGTAAAGCTCTGAAACGGATAGCCCGTAAAAATCCATTCAAAGCCTTTATGCTTGACGCTGGCGCCGGATTCGGCCAGTATACCTGGCGGATGAGCCGGATGAATAAGAACTGGCTTATAAAAGCAGTTGATATTGATCCCGACCATACATCCGGTAACAGTACCTTTTTTGCAATGGCAGGGCTGTCGGGAAGAGTGACCTGCGAAACAGCCGATCTGACCCTGCTCACGGAAAAGGAGACATATGACTTTATACTGTCGGTTGATGTTATGGAACATATAAGGGAGGACGAACTCGTTTTCACGAATTTCTTCAAGGCGCTGAAGCCGGGAGGCGTGCTTCTTATCTCAACACCATCCGACAAGGGAGGATCGGACGTTCATCATGAAGGCGAACTTTCATTCATCGATGAACATGTAAGGGATGGATACAGCATCGATGATATTACAGGAAAGCTTTCACGGGCCGGATTCAGGAATATCAGGGCCCGTTATACCTATGGCATCCCGGGAAGCATCTCATGGCGCCTGTCGATGAAATACCCTGTAAAAATGCTGAATTCATCAGCCGCCTTTTACCTTATCCTTCCTTTTTATTACCTTGTGATCTTTCCTTTTGCCTTAATTCTCAATAGTTTTGATCTAATACTGACGCATAAATCAGGGACCGGGCTACTGGTTTCAGCAGATAAATAAAAGTGAAGCTATCCCTATATATTGCTCGCAGGTATCTCTTCGCCAAAAAATCGAGGAACGCCATTAACGTGATCTCATCGGTTTCAGTGGCAGGTGTTGCCGTGGGGACCATGGCTCTTGTCATCGTCCTTTCGGTATTCAACGGCCTCGAATCGCTGGTCCGCTCGATTTTCAACACATTTGATCCCGACCTGAAGATTACGGCTGCGGCAGGTAAAACCTTTGTCTGCGACAGTGCAAGGCTTACTCTTCTTTCGAAGGTTAACGGCGTTGAATGTTATTCCCTCTGTGTCGAAGAGAATGCACTTCTTAAATATGGCGAGAAACAATATATCGCAACTATAAAGGGGGTCGACGACCGTTACAACGAAGTTACGGGGATCGACAGTTCCATGTGGGACGGAGAATTTCTTCTGAGATCTGAACAGGGAAGACCGTATGCAATCCCCGGGATCGGAATTGCTAATTTCCTCGGACTGAGGGTAAATTTCATAACACCACTGAACATCTATGTGCCTAAAAGGACCGGTGATGTCGACCTGAATCCCGAAAGCGCCTTCATCAGGAATTATATTTTTCCATCGGGGATCTACCAGGTCGAACAGGAATATGATTCGAAATATGTTTTCATGCCCCTCGGATTTGCACGCGAGCTCCTGGAATATAAATCGGAGGTAACCTCGCTGGAGGTCAAATTCGCCGCAGGGGCAAGGGAAACAGCCGTTCAGAAAGATGTGATGAAAATTTTCGGAAAGGATTTTATAGTTCAAAACAAATATGAACAACAGGAGATATTTTATAAGGTAATGAAGTCGGAGAGACTGGCCATATTCCTCATCCTCACCCTTATACTCGTTATAGCATCGTTCAGCATAATAGGTTCGCTTACAATGCTTATTATCGAAAAAGAGAGGGATGTTGAAATTCTAAGGAGCCTCGGGGCAGATAATGACCTGATAAAGAAAATCTTTATTTTTGAAGGATGGCTGATATCTATTCTCGGAGCTGCTGCAGGAATAATCCTTGGATTTTTAATTTGCTGGATTCAGCAGACTTTTGGGATAATAAGGCTCAGAGGCGAATCACTGGTAATGGATGCTTATCCTGTCGTAATGAAAATCAAGGATTTCCTCATTGTTCCCGCCACAGTTCTTCTTATCGGGTACTGGGCAGCATGGTACCCTGTCAGGTTCCTGTCAAAGAAATATCTTTCCGATAACAAATGATAACAGAAATGAGATTGTCGCTCCGGAATATATTACCCCTGATTCTTGCCTTTACAATAGTTTACGGCTCATGTACCGGACGTAAAAGCAAAGCAGAACACAGGGATCTTATTCCTGAAAATGATCTTGTGGAGATACTTAGGGATGTTCATCTGACCGACGGACTGTTATCGATGCCCGGCATTAACTATAAATATTCCTTCGGCGACTCAATTTCTTCCTATATAGATGTCATCGAAAGTCATGGTTATACAAAACAGCAGATGGACAGGACCATGCGCTTCTATTTTGTAAAAAGGCCAAAGAAACTTGTAAGTGTTTACGACAGGGTTCTGGGCAGCCTCAGTGCTCTTGAATCGAGGATAGATAAGGAAATTCCGGGCTTCAGATCGAATGCCCAGAATCTTTGGACCGGAAAGGATTATTACTCCTTTCCTGATCCTTTCGGGAAAGATCCTGAACCCCTCGATATCCCGTTGGTCTACCTTGAATCATATAACATCAGATTCACCATGACGCTCTTCCCCGACGACTGCACCGGCAACCCCCGCCCCGACCTTTACCTTTCCCATACCGACTCCCTGGGAAATGAGAAGAAGATATATTTTTCTGCCCTGCCCTATATTAAGGACGGATACCCTCACTCCTATACTATCCATTCAACAAATAAGCTCCCTCCGCCTGTCAGGTTAAGAGGCTGGTTCATAAACCAGGATGAAAGTTCCACGGAGAGGGAACACAACTATACTGTTTCAAACATTCTCCTTTCGCGAAACAGACTTGAAAGATGAGGCATTTTTCAGCTCAATATGTGTTTACAAATGAAGGAACTCCCCTGAAGCGTGGCATCGTATCGGTTTCCGATGACGGGACTATTACCGGAATACACGATTCGGGAGGTGACCTCGCAGAACAGAGATCAGTGGAATTTCATAACGGAATTATAATCCCCGGATTTGTAAACTGTCATTGCCATCTCGAGCTTTCACATATGAGGAATGTCATCCCGCAGGGAGTAGGCCTTTCAGAATTCCTCAGAATATTCCGCGATTCAAGGATCTCGCCCCTTGATAAAATAAGCGGATCAGCAAAAGCTGCCGACGAGGAGATGTACCATGGGGGAACGCAACTCTGTGCCGATATTTGCAATACCAGCCATACTTTCGGAGTAAAAAAACAGAGCAGGATCAGATATTTAAACCTTCTTGAGGTATTCGGAATCGACAGCAAAAAAGCTGTCAAACGGCTTGATGAGATAAAAAGCCTTGCCGCTGAAGCTGATGAGACAGGATTGAAATATTCGATCGTGCCTCATGCGGTTTATTCAATATCGCTGCGACTTTTCAGACTGCTTCGTGCCGTTACGGCATCAAACAGGGTCACTTCCGTACATTTCATGGAGACCCCGGCAGAGAAAATGCTTCTTGAAAAATTTGAAGGCCCCCTGATGGATTCTTACAGTGAATCCGAACTTGTCGATTCAGGAAAGAACCCCGATCTTGTAAGGGATCACGCAACAGCTGTCCTCGAATATATAACCCCTTCGGGAAACCTTATTCTTGTACATAATACATTTGCTGATAAGAATACAATCGACAGTCTTAAAGAGCGAAATAACATTTTCTGGTGCCTCTGTCCGAAAGCAAATCTTTATATAGAGGATCAACTGCCTCCCCTAAAGCTTCTGATGAATTCTTACTGCACGATTGTGATCGGGACCGACAGTTATGCATCAAATGACAAACTCGATATACTCGATGAGATAAGGACATTGCAGGAACATTTCCCTTCAGTATCCCTTGAAGATCTGATAAGGTTTGCTACAATAAACGGAGCTGAAGCACTCGGTGAACAGGAAATGTACGGTTCGATAAAAACCGGCAAAAAGCCCGGACTTCTTTTGCTTAAAGACCTTGATATCGCCAATTTCAGGCTTCTTCCGGGTACCTTTGTCCGCAGGCTGGTCTGACATTCTTTTCAAACTATCTAATATGTTCTAATTTTGCGGTGTTTCTTATTAATTACTGATGTCAACATTTCTTTTCGATAAAATTATATTCGGACCCGTCAGGAGCAGAAGACTGGGCGTTTCGTTGGGTATCAACCTGCTTCCTGCAACAAGAAAAGTCTGCAACTTCAACTGCATCTATTGCGAATGCGGGTGGACAAATCAACCGGATAGCGTGAGAAGCCCGTTCCCCCGTCGTGAGGAGGTAAGCACAGCCCTTGATAAGAAACTTGCTCAGATGAAGGCCGGCAATCAACATCCCGATGTAATAACCTTTGCAGGAAACGGAGAACCAACACTTCATCCTTCATTTCCCGAAATAGTCGACGATACTATTGAGCTCAGGGACAAGTACTTCCCCGATACAAAGATTGCAGTTCTTTCAAATTCAACAACTATAACCGTACCCCGGATAAGGGAGGCCCTTCTTAAAGTCGATCAGAACATTCTCAAGCTTGACTCAGGTTTCGACCTTACAGTCAGAGTCCATAACCAGCCCAGGGTCAACTTCAAGGTCGCCGAGCTGATCGGGAACCTTAAACAGCTCAAAGGCAGCCTGATAATACAGACACTTTTTCTCAGGGGTGAATATAACGGCAGGGTGATCGACAACACAACACCCGAAGAACTCGAAGCATGGCTTAAAGCCGTTGCTCTGATCAAACCCTCAGAGGTTATGATCTATACAATTTCAAGGGATACGCCCGAAGGAGGCCGACTTGCCAAAGTGCCGGTTTCCGAACTGAAGCGTATTGCCGCCATGGTAAACGGCCTGGGAATAAAAACCAGCGTATCGGGCTGACATTGAATGCCGGAAAGAATATACTGATATGTCCTCTCGAATGGGGTCTCGGTCATGCCGGAAGAATGATACCACTTGCCCGCATGCTGCAGGCTGATGACAATACTGTTTACATCGGTACAGGAAAAGAACACCGGCAATTCCTTAGCGAAGAACTCAAAGGTGTGAAGTTCATCGATTTCGGGGGATTCAGGCCCTCCTATTCAGCCGTTCTGCCTCAGTATATTGCATTATTTTTTCAGATACCTGTTCTTTTCTTCCACATCCTTAAAGAACACATCCGGCTTGGCACGATAATAAAAAAGTACAACATCGATGTTGTGATAAGCGATAACAGGTTTGGTCTCTGGAACCGGAATGTGAAAAGCGTATATGTCACCCATCAGATAAGGATACCCTTCCCTGCCGGATTCCGTTTTCTCGAATGGGCCGGGATATACTTCCACAGGTTCTTCATTAAAAAATACGATCTGTGCTTCATACCCGATCTTCCCGGTGAAATGAACCTGACGGGCCGGCTGTCACATTCTGTCAGACTCCCGGGAAATGCAAGGTTCATAGGTATACTCTCGAGGTTCTCTTTTACAGGCGAAGATGAAGGAAGCAGCAGTATTTCTGCTCACAACACACTTATACTCTCTGGTCCCGAACCCCAGAGAAGCATTCTCAGGAATATTATTACGAAGCTTCAGGTACACGATTCAATTCCTCTCGTGGTGCTTGAAGGGAGGCCTGGATTAGCAGATGAGGATAATGGTTTGGGAAATATAATCTCCTGCAACAATCTCCCGGCAGTCGAAATGAAAAGGATAATACAAGACAGCACAGGTATTATTGCCCGGGCCGGATATACATCCATTATGGAGCTTGTAAGCATGAACTGCAGCGCCCTGCTTGTTCCGACACCGGGTCAGACCGAACAGGAATATCTTGCCGGCCGGCTCTCTGAGAAAGGCTGGTTTACCGCGATTAGGCAGAATGACCTTAAAAGAGGTTTTTCGCTTCCTCAGAAAAATGCAGTATGGAGCAGCGATATCCCGGGAAAAAGCAGGATTCTTTTAAAAAGCGCCCTCAGGGAGCTGTCAGATAAGTAAAATAAAAAGGCTTATTCCAAGGAAACCTGTTGCAAATCCCGCCCAAACCTGCGAAGGTTCGTGGGCATTCAGCCTCAGCCGTGAAGCCAGTATCACCCCGCTTGCAAGTATGATGGCGGCCAGATACCATAACAGGTCGGCCTGCATCTTAAACGACAGGATCAGTATTGTTGCAGTAAGGGCGCCTGCCCCTGCCGAATGTATTGAAATTTTCCACCAGAAATTTATCATCGACAGGATGATTGCAACAACTGAAGTTGCAAAGATGAACGATTTCAGAAAGAAAGGTATCTGAAACCTGAAAATTATAAATGATGTCGTACAGTAAAGAATGGCGGTTGTAAGGAGAGGCATCACCCTCTCATTCCTGTCGTCGATGCTGTAAGATGATATCAGCTTCCTGTATCTGAAAAACATAAGCAACCCGGCAGGGATCAACACATTGTTAATTACAATCACGAGAAGCAGGAGTTCCTTTATCTCAACAGGGAGATATCTTATTAAGGTCGGAGCTGTCAGAAGAAAGACAAGTCCGTAAAGTGGCATTAAAAGAGGATGAAAGATCACAGAAACCAGCCAGGCCAGCTTTTCGTATATATTTGTCTCCCTCTGGTTATCCATTCATATCTCCCTTCTTAATCTCGCGACCGGAATATTTAGCTGTTCACGGTATTTGGCCACGGTCCTGCGGGCAATCTGGTATCCCTTCTCCTGCAGGATCTCGGTAAGACGCTCATCTGTCAGCGGTCTCCTCTTCTCTTCATTTTCAATACAATCCTGAAGTATTCTCTTTATCTCGCGTGTCGATACTTCTTCGCCGGTATCGGTCTGGAGCCCTTCCGAGAAGAAAAATTTCAGCGGGAAAATCCCGAAATGAGTCTGAATGTATTTGCTGTTTGCCACTCTTGAGACTGTCGATATATCAAGGCCGGTCATTTCCGCCACATCTTTGAGTATCATGGGCTTCAGCTTTGTTTCATCGCCATCGGCGAAATAATCGCGCTGATATTCGAGTATGGCATTCATTGTAAGCAGAAGCGTGTTCTGCCTTTGCCTGATGGCATCGATGAACCATTTGGCCGAATCGATTTTCTGCTTCACAAATATTATGGCATCCTTCATCTCCTTCTTCTGATCCTTGTTCCGTATATACGACTGGAGCATCTCATTGTATCCGGGATTAAGCCTCAGTTCGGGGAGGTTCCTCGAATTGAGGTGAAGGTCGAAGCCGTCTTCTGAAAGTTCGAGAATAAAATCAGGTATTATTTGCTGTGAGGTCTTTGTAAAGGAATCACTGTAAAAGCTTCCGGGCTTCGGATTCAGTTTCAGCACTTCATCGATTGCCTGCTTAAGGTCACTTTCGCTGATTCCCATCCTGGCGGTTATCTTGTCGTAATGCCTTTTAGAGAACTCATCAAAATACTGGTCTACAACTATATAAGCATTTCTTACGGAAGGCAGTGTCCGGTCTTTTATTGCAAGCTGTATTAAAAGTGATTCCCGTAATGTACGTGCCCCAACGCCCGGAGGATCGAGGTCCTGAATAATATGAAGCACCTCTTCGAGTTCGGCCTCATCGGTGGATATGTTCTGAAGAAATGCCAGGTCGTCGACTATATTGGGCAGATCCCTTCTCAGATAGCCATCCTCGTCGATATTCCCGAGGATATATTCTCCTAGGATCTTTTGTTTTTCAGTGAGGTCTCTGAGGCTGAGCTGATCCTGAAGATGTTCATGGAAAGAGGAACCCGCCGAAAACGGGATATCGTTCTTCTTTTCATCATCACGGCTGTAATTGTTTGTCTGGAGACGATATTCAGGGATTTCATCCTCTTGTATATAATCGTCGAGGGTAAACTCCTCCTGATCCTTGTCAGGCTCCTCAAATTGTTCTTCATCCTGTTCCTCGTTGCTGTTAAGAATATCCTCCTCCTGATCGGGGCCTTCCTCAAGGGCAGGATTCTCTTCGAGTTCCTTTTTTATTCGCTGTTCTATCTGCAACGTAGGGACCTCCAGCAGCTTTATCATTTGTATCTGCTGAGGCGACAGCTTCTGAAGCAATTTTTGTTGTAGTTTTTGCTTTAACATTCCCCTATAACGCTTTTCGGGCCCTTAAATGTATTTAAAATTCAGCATTTTTTGGTGTTCTTGGGAACGGGATAACATCCCTGATGTTCGACATCCCGGTCATAAAGAGGATAAGGCGTTCAAACCCAAGGCCGAATCCGCTGTGGGGGGCGGTTCCGAATTTCCTGGTTTCAAGATACCACCAGAGATCCTTAATGGGGATATTCAATTCATTTATACGGTTGAGAAGCCTGTCGTGATCTTCCTCGCGCTGCGACCCGCCTATAATCTCGCCTATTCCCGGGAAAAGGACATCCATTGCCCTTACAGTCTTCCCGTCGTTGTTCTGCTTCATATAAAAGGCTTTGATCTCTTTCGGGTAATCTGTAAGTATAACAGGCCGTTTAAAATGATCTTCCACAAGGTATCTTTCATGTTCAGCCTGCAGATCCCTGCCCCATCCAACAGGATATTCCCATTTTTTATCAGCAGCTGTCAGGATGCTTACTGCTTCGGTATAGGTTATCCTTACAAAATCGTTTGAAACAACAAATTTAAGCCTTTCAAGAAGATCCTTGTCAATCATATTGTTAAGGAAACCAAGGTCGTCGCTGCAGTTTTCAAGGGCATAACGGATAAGGTATTTCACAAACTCCTCTGCAAGGTTCATGTTATCCTCCAGATCATAAAATGCCATTTCCGGCTCTATCATCCAGAATTCTGCAAGGTGCCTCGGGGTATTCGAATTTTCAGCCCTGAAGGTAGGACCGAAGGTATATATCTCTCCGAGTGAAAGGGCGCCCAGTTCACCTTCAAGCTGCCCCGAGACTGTCAGGTTTGTGACCTTGCCAAAGAAATCGCGGCTGTAATCTATTTCAGCGGTTTCGGTAAGAGGCGGATTTTTAATATCGAGTGTTGTAACATGGAACATCTCTCCGGCGCCTTCGGCGTCGCTTCCAGTTATAATGGGAGTATGAAGGTAATAGAATCCCTTGTCGTTGAAATATTTGTGAATTGCATATGCCATGGCATGCCTTATTCTGAAGACAGCGCCGAAAGTATTAGTCCTGAACCGCAGATGTGCATGCTCCCTGAGGAATTCCATGGAATGACCTTTCTTCTGCAGGGGATAGGAATCAGCATCACATTTGCCGTATATTTCAATTGATGAAGCATTGATCTCAACATTCTGACCCTGTCCCTGCGACTCGACCAGCCTGCCGGTGACAGCCATGCAGGTTCCTGTTGTAATATCCTTCAGAAGGTTTTCATCAAATGTTGAGTTTTCGGCAACAATCTGAATGTTGTTAATTGTCGATCCGTCATTCAGGGCAATGAAGGATATATTTTTATTACCCCTTCGTGTCCTTACCCATCCCTTAACGAGTACATCTTCACCGGTAACCGGAGCAGCAAGCAGTTCTTTAATTTTTTCCCTTTTCATCATTAATTTCAATTGTCTCGGAATAATGCCGCAAAAGTAATAAAATGTTAACCTTTAACTTCCATTGCATCACCATTATTTTTACTGCCGTCATTTCAAATAGTCAGATAATTTGAAGCTTACAATAATATTTTAAATTTAAAACAGTTTTTAATTAAGCGTCATTATGTAGTAAAAACTGAATAACTTTGGATAAATAACCGTTAAGCGTAAATCATTATGGAAGAGAAACAAAAACTTATTGTTGTACCATGGGATTTCACACCTGTTGCAGAATCGGCTCTTGCACATGCTGTTAAGATTGGCAGGATGGTCGGAGAAAGCATTTGCCTTTTACATATAGTCGACACCACTATCAAGCCAAAGGCAGAGGGTGAAAAGAAGGCTCTGCTAAAGCATGTGGCAGAAGAGAGCAGCAGAAAATATGATTTTGCAGTCTCTGCCAAGGTATTACGGGGATCGATATTCACTTCGATTGCGGAATTTGTAAATGACAACGAGGCAAGCCTGGTGGTTATGGGTACGCATGGCATGGTCGGCATGCAGAAGCTTACAGGAAGCTGGGCCCTCAAGGTTATTGTCAAATCAAAGGCTCCGTTTATTGTGGTTCAGGAACCTCCTGCCGATCAGGAGAGATATCATAATATTGTATTTCCGATCGACTTCAGGGTTGAAAACAAGGAAAAAATGGGGATGGCGATCTTCATGGGCAAGTATTTCGATTCCAAAATTCATATTCTGAGAACGGCAACAAACGATAAGAGTCTGAAGACAAAAATAAACAGGAACCTGAACTTTGCCGTTAAGTATCTGATCCAAAATAATGTGGAATATGAAATCCATGAAATTCCCCATGGAAAGATGGCCCAGCAGACAATCGATTTCGCCCAGAAGACGAAAGCCGATCTTATCCTCATAGTGACAACAAAGAATATAACCCTTGCCGATTATATGCTCGGGGCTTCAGAACAGTACATTATTGCTAACAGCTCCAAAATTCCCGTCTGCTGCGTGAATCCGCGATCATCATTTGCCAGCTCATCGCAGTTCATGGGAGGCTGGGGAGGAGTATAAGGCCAGTTACTTTTGCGGCTCGTTACCCTTTGCAAGGGATACCAGGCCTCCTATTACCCCAAGGTTCATTGAGTCGAGTGCTGAGCTTGGCACAATGACCATTGAACCTTTTTCCTTCAGTCCTTCGTACAGCATATTCATCCCTCTCAGATGAAGTGCTATGGGATTATCTGCATATTCCTTGCTTGCCATCGCAAATTTCTCTGCTATCTCAGTCTCGGCAGTACCCAGTATTACCCTTGCTTTCCTTTCCCTTTCAGCCTGTGCCTGTTTGCTCATTGCATCGGCAAGCGCCTGCGGAATGATAATGTCGCGGATACCTACCGTCTGACAGGTAATCCCCCAGGGATTTGTATTTGAATCGAGTGTTTTCTGAAGATCTTCGGCAATCTTTTCCCTTTCCTGAAGCAGGTCTGCAAGTTCATGCTTCCCGATAATATCCCGAAGATCAGTCTGGGCGATGAACGAGATAGCCTTTACATATTCCTGTACTTCAAGGGCAGCCTTTTCGACGTCCCATACTGTCCAGTAAACGACGGCATCGACATTTACAGGAACGGTATCCTTTGTAAGTGTCTGCTCGGCCCTGAATTCGGTGACCCTTACACGCTGATCGATATACGAGCTGATCTGGTCGAGTATCGGGATTATAAAGAAAAGACCCGGGCCTTTCAGTCCGCTGTATTTACCCATTCTCAGGACAACAGCTTTTTCCCACTGGTCAGCTATCCTTATTGAGCTTCCAATAAGGAGTGAGATAATTATCAGGCCAACCATAACCGGAATACCGATAATTTCCAAATAATAAAACAATGCCGTAATGGCAAGAAGGATCACCACAACTGTGGTTGCAACAACGTTGGTTGAACTTGATGTATCTGCTGAAGTTCTCATTTTTTTGAGTGTTTTTGAATTTCACTAATTATTTCTTCTGGCGAAAAACCGTAACTGAATGCTATTGTCAGGAATTCATTACAGATGCTTTTAAGCTTCTTCTCCTTCTCCTTTTCGGTGATGGTGATTGTGGTTTTGCTGATGAAAGTACCTGTTCCCTGCTGGGTCTCAAGTATTTTCTGGATTTCGAGCTCATTATAAGCTTTCGTGACAGTATTAAGATTGACTGCCAGTTCAACGGCCAGGGCGCGGACAGTTGGGAGCTGTTCCCCGGCCTTGAGGTTCCCTGATGCAATCCCGAATTTTATCTGGTCGATTATCTGCCTGTAATAAGGGATGCCTGCCTTAGGATCCAGTACGAATTTGATCATTGGTACATTTTATTAGTTGAATGGTTTAATGGTTTAATGGTTTAATAGTTGAATGGTTTAATAGTTGAATGGTTTATTATTGTTTTAGTGTATCATAAATATATTGCTATATTTTATTATATCTATATTGTTATAGTATTATAGTACAATATTACAATGTTATTTTGACAAATGCAAATTTTTTTTCATTAATCTCTCTGAATATCAGGAGACCTTACGGGGCTTTACAAGATAAGTGGCGCCTATTGCGACCGCCAGTGCGAAAATAAAAGTCGTAAGCCTTGCAGGAACTCCCTTTTGAGTAAAGGCAGAACAGATGATTGCTATTTTTTTATCATCATCCTTTATACCTGCGCCAGTCTTTATCGCCGACTCGAACCTTGTCTTGCTGACGAACCTTTTCCCTTCAAGTGTTGCCAGCATCCCGCTTTCCTGCCCGGTTATGACATTCTGGCTTACAAGCAGACCTGATTTTTCAGCTGTCACTCTGTAATGCTGCTCGAATCCGCCGCTGATCCAGACAATAGTAAAAAGCATCCCGGCAATAACAGTAATTATTGCTGCCCTCCCGTGAAATCTTTTCCAGAACAAAGAAAAAAGTATTACAACTGAAAAGGTACAGCCTATACCTGCCCAAACATAGCTCACAATTGTAAAAATCAGATTCGATGGTGAAAAGTATGAAAGCGCAAGGGCGATAACTGCGACAAGAGCGGTGGTTATCCTGTGACGCTTTAAAGTCGTGGCAGCAGCATTTTCGCCATCCTCCCCTGTTTTTTTAAGGACACTTTCTGAAAGCTCAGTTGCAGAAAGAATGAGCAGCGAATCGGCAGTAGAGATCATTGCGGCTATTGCCCCGGTTATCAGCAGCGCTGCCAGCCCGGGATGAAATAATTTAAGTATAACCTGTGGCATTACGTATTCAGGATCAGAAAGACCTGTCGGACCGAATATTGCAAGTCCGATCCATCCTATCATCAGAGCCCCGGTATAAGCAATAAGAGTCCATAATATCCCAATGTTACGTGCTTTCCTCGCCTGTCTCTCATTTTTAATCGCCATGAACCTGACGCTCAGCTGGGGCTGGCCTCCGAGGTATCCGAAGAACCAGCTGAAACCACCTGCTATTAACAGCCCTGCCCCGAATCCCTGTGCTGCACCAGTCAGGGATGTATAGGTTCCCCCTGTCTTTATAAGTGCTTCTGAAATGCCCGACGCGTACAGATCAGAATGGTTCATCAGGTAAAATACTCCGGCAACTGGACCAATTATAAGGGTGATTATCATAAGAATGGCCTGGATCACATCAGTATAAACCACACTGCGGAAACCGCCGTATACGGTGTAGGGAATTATCACTGCGGCAGTTATGAGAGCACCTATCCATGGTTCGATGCCAAATAGCGTATGAAGCGTTTTCCCTCCTCCGAGGAACTGTGCCCCGACATAAAAGAAAAAGAAAAACACTATGACCAGGCTCGAGATGATCCTGAGTGTACGTCCGCTCCCGCCATGTTTTGCAGCAAGATATTCGGTGAATGTAGACACATTGTATTTTTCAGCTTCGTCCCTCAGTCGCCAGGCAAGAACCGCCCATGCAGTAACAATACCCGTCACACATCCCACGGCGGTCCATATCTCGGTGAGTCCCATGGCATAAGCAGCTCCGGGCAGGCCCAGAAGGGCCCACGAAGATTCTCCGGTCGCCCTCTCCGATAGCGCCGCAGCCCATCCTGGTAGTGTTCGTCCGGCTATCGCGAAATCTTTTCCTGTCTTTACTTTTCTTCCCTGGTATACCCCCCATAAGACAAGCAGTGTAATGTAGGTAACCATTACGGCTAAAAAGGTGAACTTATCTTCCATTGTTTAAAAGGTTTGGCTCTATAAATATAGCAATTTTGAAAAACCGCCTCTTTACATTATCTTCGTAAGCATCACAATTATCATGGATCAGCCATATGTCGATTGTAGTTCAGGGTGTTACAAAATTCTACGGCGAACAGAAAGCTCTCGATAACGTATCTTTTGAAATTAAGACCGGCGAGGTCGTGGGATTTCTCGGTCCGAACGGCGCCGGCAAGTCGACAATGATGAAGATAATTACCGGCTTCATACCACCCGCATCCGGCAATGTTTTCGTTAACGGCACACCGGTCACCGATGAATCGATGGACATAAGAAGGTCGATAGGATATCTTCCCGAGAACAATCCTCTTTATCCCGAGATGTATGTAAGGGAATACCTGTCGTTTTGTGCATCGTTGTATAAAACAGGCAGGCCTGTTAAGCAACAGGTCGACGGCATAATAGAAATGACAGGGCTTGGAAGGGAGCAAAAAAAGAAAATCGGGTCGCTGTCAAAGGGATACCGTCAGCGTGTCGGACTTGCCCAGGCCCTGATCCACGATCCTGAAGTACTCATACTTGACGAGGCAACAACAGGGCTCGACCCTAACCAGATTATCGAGATCCGCAATCTGATCCGCGACGCCGGTAAGGAAAAGACAGTGATGCTCTCAACCCATATTATGCAGGAAGTTGAAGCCATCTGCAGCCGGGTGATAATAATCGATAAGGGTGTTATAATTGCCGACGAAAACAAAAAAGATATTTACTCCAGGATAAAAAATGCCTTACAGGAGATCCTTGTGGAGTTCGACAGGGAACCGGGAGATGATCTTCTGGAGAAGATGACTTTTGCAGGATCCGTAAGAAGGCTAAGGCCTAACACACTGGTCATCGAATCGCGCGGCGATGAGGATATACGTCCGGCCATCTTCTCATTTGCCGTAAACAACAATCTTACAGTGCTTTCGCTTCAAAAGAAAGAAAACAATCTCGAAGAGGTATTCAGGATACTCACAAACATTCAGTGACAAATCCTGCCCTTGGGGGCTGATTGTTAATCCTGCCTGTATTTCTTGTATTTTATGCAATTATTTGTTTTCTTTGCCGGTCGAAATCTGGTGGAAAGATTTGAGCTTATTGCAACCACGGGAAAAAATGCTAAAATGCCATTGATTCCTTTTTTACAATTATCCAATCCTTCCGCTATTTGTTATTTGAAAAGATTAAGGGCTAAAGCCCGGCCGATTGTTTCATGCTGCCACGGCCTGAAGGCCGTGGTTAGGAAATCAGACCGGTTTGCAGCTTTGTTCATTGAAATAATCCGGTTACGAGTTAACCATCAGGTTTATTCCCTGGTGTTCGAATTTCTATCCTTGGACTGAAGGTGACTCAGATTTTCGGGTTAGCACCCGGTGCTGAAGTAGCTTCAGACCTTAAGGTTTACCCCCCTGGCCCCCCTGAAGGGGGGATTAAGGAAAACCTGGTAATCAACAGCCTGTTTGAGGAGTTGCAACATACTGGCAAATACAGGGCAGCAGCATGCAACAGTTGAGACAGATGCGTGAACCATGGCCTTCAGGCCAGGGTCAGGGAAATGAAGTGAAAAGGACCACCAGCAATCCGGGTACAAAAGATTGCTGAGGATTATGCTTTTACCACGGCCTTCAGGCCGTGGCAAAACAACGGTAACAAAAAAGGACTTTAGTCCTTAATATTATAAAAGTGAATTAATTGTACAGAATCAAAAACAACTATCAAATACTCAATTTATGGGCTATTTATTCACATCCGAATCAGTTTCAGAAGGGCATCCCGACAAGGTTGCCGATCAGATATCAGATGCTTTGCTCGATGAATTCCTGAAATGGGATCCGGAGTCAAAGGTCGCATGCGAGACATTTGTCACGACAGGGCTTGTTCTCTGCGGCGGTGAGGTACGTACAGAAGGCTGGGTCGACGTTCAGGAGACTGCCCGGAGGGTCATAAGGAACATTGGATATACAAAAGCTGAATACAGGTTCGACTGCGATTCGTGCGGTGTCATTTCCACCATTCACGAACAATCGAGCGATATCAGGCAGGGCGTCGACCGCGAGAAACCCGAAGAACAGGGAGCCGGCGATCAGGGGATGATGTTCGGATATGCATGCCGTGAGATGGAGAATTACATGCCTCTCAGCATCGAACTGTCACATATCCTCCTTCAGGAACTTGCAGCAATAAGACGCGAAGGGAAATATATGAAATATCTGCGTCCCGACAGCAAATCGCAGGTCACCGTCGAATATGACGATAACAACAAGCCGCTTCGCATCGATACCATTGTTATCAGCACACAGCATGATGAATTTGTTCTTCCCGCCGACGGCTCAAAAAAGGCAGAAAAAGCAGCCGAAAAGGAGATGCAGGAAAAGATCAGGGAAGACCTCCGGAAATATCTTATCCCAAGGGTGAAAAAGACTCTTCCCGAAAGAATCATGAAACTCTTTAAAGAGGATACAAATCTGCTTGTCAACCCTACGGGTAAATTTGTTATTGGCGGACCTCACGGAGATACAGGTCTTACCGGGAGGAAGATAATCGTCGATACATATGGAGGACACGGAGCACACGGCGGCGGTGCATTCTCAGGCAAGGATTCATCAAAGGTCGACAGGTCGGCGGCTTATGCTGCCCGCCATATTGCCAAGAACCTTGTGGCAGCCGGAGTCTGCGACCAGGCTCTCATCCAGGTAGCTTATGCAATCGGTGTTGCCCAGCCTGTAGGGATCTTTGTAAATACTTACGGCAGTTCAAAGGTAAAGGGCCCTAATGGGAATATCCTTAGCGACAGTGAGATAGGCGCCAAAATTAAGGGTCTCTTCGATCTTCGCCCATATGCGATAGTAAACAGGTTCGGTCTTAAGAACCCGGTTTTCTCACCGACTGCTTCGTATGGTCATTTCGGACGCGATTACAGGGTCGAAGAGGTTGAAGTTTATTACGAGGTCCCCGGATCAAAGCCACGGCCATTAAACAACAACGGCAAGAAAGCCTGGAAGAAAAAGGTCGAATTCTTTGCCTGGGAAAAACTTGATTATGTGGAGAAGATAAAGAAGACGTTTAATTTAGAATAAGGCATTCGGCGTACGGCATGCGGCGTGCGGCTAAAGGTACGGGGTATGTGGTGAGGGGTGCGAGGAAAAATATGCCCCGAACCGCGTACCGCGGACCCCGTACCGCCTAGAAAGCTTCCTTCACAATCCTTGCGACGTTGTCTGAACGTCCGAGTGTATAATAATGTATGCCCGGCACACCGGCTTTAATGAGTTCTTTTGACTGTAATACCGCCCATTCAATACCCACCTCGCGAGCATCCTTGTCGGTTTTGCACTTCTGAAGCGACATTACAAGATCGTGAGGCATGTCAATGTGAAAGGTCTGGGGAAGGAGATTGATGTCGTTAAGGGCCGATATTGGCTTTATACCTGCAATAATTGGTACATCGATGCCTGTATTCCTGCACTCTTCAACAAACCTGAAGAATTTCGAATTGTCGAAAAACATCTGGGTTACAATATAGCTTGCCCCTGTATCAACTTTATGTTTAAGGTTTTCAAGGTCAACCTGCCTGTTGGGCGCTTCAAAATGCTTTTCGGGATATCCGGCGACTCCTATACAGAAATTTGAAGGCGCCATATCTTCGAGCGACTCCTCAAGATATTTCCCGTTATTCATGTTGATAATCTGCTGAACCAGCTCCCAGGTATGTGAATGCCCGTCCTTTTCAGGAATGAAGGTACGGCTCCCGCGCTGGGGATCACCACGTAATGCAAGCACATCATCTATCCCCAGGAAGTTCATCTCGATAAGAACATTCTCTGTCTCTTCCTTTGTGAAACCGCCGCACAGCACATGAGGTACCACCGGAATATTGTACTTGTACTTCACGGCTGCCGCCAGAGCGATCGTGCCCGGACGTTTTCGCACCACGCGCTTCTCAAGAAGGCCGTCGGGACGTTCGCGATATACAGTTTCGTTGCGGTGCGAAGTGAAGTTAATGTATGCAGGGCTGAACTCAACCAGCCTGTCGATGGTTGCATAAACTTTTTCTATGCTGTGCCCCTTGAGAGGCGGGAGCAGCTCAAATGTAAACAGAGGTCCTTTTGCGGCTCTGATCCTGTCAATAACGCTCATAAAATCATCATCATAAATTCGGGGCAAGCCAGCGGCCTGCTTCCTCAACACTCATTTTCTTCCTCGACGCGTAATCCTTAAGCTGATCTTCCCCTATCTTGCCGATATTGAAATAGACTGAGGCCGGATGTGAAAAGATATATCCGCTTACCGCTGCCGGGGGAGTCATTGCATAATTCACTGTCAGACCCGCCCCCGTCAGTCTCTCTGCATCAAGGAGGTCAAAGATAATACGTTTTTCCGTATGATCGGGACAGGCAGGATAACCTGGCGCCGGCCTGATGCCTGTATACTTTATCTTCAAAAGGTCTTCAACAGCGAGATTCTCATCCTTTGCAAAGCCCCAGAATTTTTTCCTGACCTGTTCATGAAGATATTCAGCAGCAGCTTCGGCAATACGGTCGCTGAGCATCCTTATCATTATCATCGAATAATCATCGTCCCTGTATTCCGCCGCGGCTTCGGCATTTACCGGCGCTGTTACCACAAAGGCTCCGATATGATCGGCAACACCTGCTGATTCGGGAGCAATATAATCGGCAAGGCAAAGATTATGAATACCTTTTTCCTTCTGCTCCTGGTTTCTGAGGAACCTGAATACACCAAGCGTCTGACTGTTGTTCTTTCCCGAAAGGATTTTTACATCATCCCCTGCCGATACTGCATTGAACAGGCCCAGAACGCCGTTTGATGTGATTATTTTCTTCTCAATTATCACATCAAGGTATTTTTGTGCATCATCGAAAAGCTTCCTTGCCTCCTCACCCTTCACGGGATCATCAAATATACCAGGATATTTCCCGTTAAGCTTCCATGCATAAAAGAAGAATGTCCAGTCGATATATCTCCTGAGAATATTCAGATCGAATTCCTTTATCAGATGTAATCCCGGCTTTTCGGGATGGACAATTCTCACCGATTTCCAGTCGGTGTAGAATTTGTTTTTCCGGGCCTCCTCAAGCGGGATAAGCTTTCTGTCGGGCTTCCGGGAATTATGATCGTCGAGTATCTTTTTGTATTTATCCCTTACCGATTCTGCATAAACAGTGTGGTTTTCATGAAGAAGCGATGAGAGGACGCCTGCTGCTTTTGATGCATCCTTTACATGAACGACTGTATTTGAATAAGCCGGAGCTATTTTTACAGCTGCATGGACCTCCGAAGTTGTTGCTCCCCCTATAAGCAGAGGTATCTGAACCTTCCTCCGCTGCATCTCCGAAGCAACGTGTACCATCTCCTCGAGCGACGGTGTTATTAGCCCGCTTAGCCCTATAAAGCCTGCATTTTCGGATATAGCCGTATCGATGATCTTATCGGCCGGTACCATCACGCCAAGGTCGACAACCTCGTAATTGTTGCATGACAGAACCACGCCGACAATATTCTTACCTATGTCGTGAACGTCACCTTTAACTGTTGCAAGGAGTATCTTTCCTGCGCTTTTCTTCTTTTCACCTGCGCTTTCCTTTTCTATATATGGCGAAAGAACTGCAACTGCCTTCTTCATAACGCGGGCGCTTTTTACAACCTGCGGAAGGAACATCTTTCCCGATCCGAAAAGGTCGCCTACCTCATTCATTCCGCCCATCAGCGGGCCCTCTATCAATTCAATCGACCGTGAAAACATAGGACGGGCCTCTTCCACATCTTTCTCAATGAATTCATCAAGCCCGCGTCTCAATGAATATTTTATACGTTCCAGAACCGGCAATGAGCGCCATTCATCCGCTTTTTCCTCCTTTTTTCCTTCGCTTTTCAGCCCTTCGGCAAATTTTACGAGGCGTTCGGTGGCATCTTTTCTCCTGTTGAGAACCACATCCTCGGTAAGATGAAGAAGGTCGGGCTGTATCTCACTGTAAACCTGCAGCATTCCAGGGTTTACAATGCCCATATCGAGGCCTGCTCCAATGGCATGATAAAGGAAAACCGAGTGCATTGCCTCGCGAACCTTATCTGTCCCCCGGAATGAAAACGACAGGTTGCTAATACCTCCGCTGACTTTTGCAAACGGAAGGTTTTTCTTTATCCATTCAACCGCTTTTATGAAATTAACTGCATAATTATTATGTTCCTCGATTCCGGTTGCTATCGCAAGCACATTGGGGTCAAAGATTATATCCTCGGGCGGGAATCCTGCCTTTTCTGTCAAAAGGCGGTACGACCGTTCTGCTACTGCTATTCTCTTTTCATATGTATCAGCCTGTCCGTTCTCATCGAAAAGCATGACCACGGCTGCGGCTCCGTATTTCCTTATCTTAAGTGCATGTTCAAGGAATACATCCTCCCCCTCCTTGAGGCTTATCGAGTTGACAATCGATTTACCCTGAATACATTTAAGGGCCGATTCGATCACACTCCATTTCGAAGAATCGATCATTAGGGGAAGTTTCGCAATATCGGGTTCCGACATTATGAGGTTCACAAACCTCACCATTGCCTTTTCCGAATCGAGCATAGCCTCATCCATACATATGTCGATGACCTGTGCTCCTCCTTCCACCTGGTTTCGGGCTATGGCAAGGGCCTCATCGTATTTCTCTTCCCTGATAAGACGGGCAAATTTTATCGATCCTGAAACATTTGTCCTTTCCCCAATATTAACGAAGTTTGTCTCGGGGGTTATAATAAGGGGTTCCAGGCCGCTGAGCCGGGTATATCTTGTTATTTCGGGTATGACACGCGGCTTATGGTTCTTTGCCTTTTCTGAGATCTTCCTTATATGGTCGGGTGTGGTTCCGCAACATCCTCCAATAATGTTTACCCACCCTTCCTTCATGAAATCTTCGGCAATTGAAGCCATGTATCCGGCCGACTGGTCATATTCGCCGAACTGGTTAGGCAGTCCGGCATTGGGATGTGCCGATACGCTGAACCGGGCTTTGGCTGAAAGTTCCTGAATATACGGCCGGAGCTGCTCAGCGCCAAGTGCACAGTTAAGACCTATGCTGAAAAGAGGAAAATGTGAAACTGAAACCAGGAATGCTTCAAGGGTCTGCCCTGTAAGCGTTCTTCCGCTGGCATCGGTTATAGTACCTGATACCATTACGGGAAGGCGGATTCCCTTCTCTTCAAAGACGCTTTCGATAGCAAAAAGCGCTGCCTTGCAATTAAGGACGTCAAATATCGTTTCGACAAGCAGAATATGTACGCCTCCGTCAATCAGTCCGCGGGCCTGTTCAGCATAGGCTGCGGCAAGCTGATCGAATGTAACCTGCCTTGCCCCGGGATCATTCACATCGGCCGACATTGAGGCAGTGCGGTTCGTGGGCCCGAGTGTTCCGACTATGAAATGGCTTTCAGGGCTGTTTGTTCCTTCAAATTCAGTAATGGCTTTACCGGCAAGAAGGGCCGACTGGTAGTTAATCTCATAAACCAGCTCTTCCATTCCATAGTCAGCCATCGATACCCTGTTGGAATTGAAGGTGTTTGTGGTGATCAGGTCGGCGCCTGCCTCAAGGTAGCCTTTGTGAATTCCAAGGATCACACCGGGTTGTGTGATCGACAGCAGATCGTTGTTCCCCTTTAGGGTCCGCGGATGTTCCCTGAATCTGTCGCCGCGGTAATCCTCCTCCTTCAGCTTATGCTTCTG
The DNA here is from genome assembly GCA_964633505.1 of uncultured Rikenellaceae bacterium. Taxonomy (GTDB): domain Bacteria; phylum Bacteroidota; class Bacteroidia; order Bacteroidales; family VadinHA17; genus LD21. The sequence goes on from CAZWHC010000013.1 coordinate 62,283, forward strand.
GATCATGGTACCCATGGCTCCGTCGAGAACGAGAATGCGCTGCCGGATTATTTCATTCAGTAAATTTTTCATTTATTAACCTTTCTGCCTGTATTCACTATAAAAACATCCATACCTGGTAATTGTTCCCTTAAGCTGTACAGAGTCTCAAGATTGACGATCCCGATTGCGTATTTGTATAATTTACTGCTAAAGTATTCCGATACGTCCTTTAATCCAAATAATTTCCTGTCCTTTTCATTCCTGTACCTGAGATAAATCTCAAGTTTAAAGTTCCTTGTATATTCAGATACAGTTCCCTGCTGGTGCTTTTTATATTCATATTTATATCCATAGGAATTCGCCGAAATATCGGAGAGAACGGCGCTGCCAGTGGCATGACCGCCTGCCCCCTTTCCGCTGAAAAATTGCTTGTCGGCGAATGCAGCCTCAGTTATGACACCGTTATACTCATTGTCAACATTATACAGATACTTGTCGGAAGATATGAAACGGGGAAGGACAAAGCTTGTTATTGTATTTTCATTTGTCTTTCCAACAAACGGGACAAGCTTTACCTTGAATCCCTTTTCCCTGGCATATCGTATATCGAAAGTCGAAATCTTGTTTATCCCGTAATGAAATACCTCATCGGGGTCAAGAAAAAGCCCGTATGCATGACCGGTGATGATGCAAAGCTTGTATTTGGCATCCCAGCCTTCCACGTCGAGTGTGGGATCTGACTCAGCAAAACCTTTTTCCTGTGCTTCCTTAAGGGCGAGATTGTAATCCATTCCCTCGTTGTGCATTTTTGTAAGGACATAATTGGTGGTCCCGTTCAGTATACCGCGGAGCGAATGCAACAGTTCATTGTCGTAATATTCCTCAAGGTTCCTGATTATCGGAATACTTGCTCCTGCTGATGCTTCATAAAGAAGAGAGACTTTGTATTTTTCCTGAAGATCAACAAGTTCCCTGAAATGCTTTGCCACCATCACCTTATTGGCAGTAACAACATTTTTGCCATTTTTCATTGCGGTAGTGACAATGTTGTATGCTTCACCGGCATCATCAATAAGTTCAACAACAAGATTTATTGACGGATCATTGAGTATATCGTTCTTGTCGAAGGTGAAGTTCGACATGGGGATCCTTCTTTTCTTTGTCCTGTCCTTTACGCATATTCTTACAATGTCGGCCTTGAAACCTCTGCTGCTGTTAAGGACATCGTGCAAACCCTGACCTACGCACCCGTATCCGAATAATCCTATTCTAAGTTTTTCCCGTGTCATAATATCTTTTTAAATGCCTGTTCGAAATCAGAAATAATATCATCAATATGCTCAATTCCCACTGAAACCCTGAAGAGGCCCGGTTCAATACCTGCCGCAAGCTGTTCTTCTTCTGAAAGCTGGGCATGTGTGGTGGTGGCGGGCTGAATAATCAGAGTCTTGGCATCGCCAACATTTGCAAGATGGCTTACAAGCTGGAGATATTCGACAAGCTTTGCCGATTCATCCCCTGCTGCTTTCAGGGTGAAGCTGAGAACTCCGCCGGCTCCCTTTGGAAGGTATTTTTGTGCCAGATTGTAATACTTATCACCCTGGAGCCCGGGATAAATAACTTTCTCAACGGCAGGATGTCCCTTGAGCCAGAGGGCAAGGGCAAGGGTGTTCTGAACATGCCGTTCCATTCTGAGCGACAGTGTTTCAAGTCCCTGTAAAAGAAGAAATGAGTTGAAGGGGCTTATTGAAGGGCCGATATCCCTCAATCCCTCCACACGTGCTTTTACAATGAAGGCTATGTTACCCGCAGGTGTTGAGGAAAATTTCTCTCCGAAAATGAATCCGTGATAACCTTCAGATGGTTCAGTGAATGCAGGGAATTTGCCGTTGTTCCAGTTAAAGTTACCTGCGTCAGTGATCACCCCTCCGATGCTGGTCCCATGTCCTCCTATCCACTTTGTTGCCGATTCGGTTACAATATTTGCTCCATAATCAATAGGACGGCAAAGGTAACCGCATGCGCCGAAAGTGTTGTCGACTATAAGCGGAAGGCCATGCTTTGATGCCAGTTTTGCAAATGCCTCGAAGTCGGGGATATTGAATCCCGGGTTTCCTATCGTTTCAACATAAACAGCTTTTGTTTTGTCGTCAATCAGCTTTTCAAATGAATCAGGATCAAGGTCAGGGGCAAATTTTGCTTCTATCCCGAAACCTGCCAGTGTTACCTTGAACTGGTTATAACTCCCTCCGTACAGATAGGGAGAACTGATAAAATTATCGCCCTTTCTCATTATCGTGGTAAGGGTAATGAACTGAGCGGCATGGCCTGAAGAAACAGCAAGCGAGCCTGCTCCGCCTTCGAGTGCAGCGACCCTGTTTTCGAACACCCCGGTTGTGGGATTGTTTATCCTGGTATAGATGTTGCCCTGTTCGGCCAGGTCGAACAGGTCGGCAGCGTGTTTTGCACTTTTGAATACATATGATGATGTCTGGTACAATGGCACTGCACGCGAAAGGGTTTCACTATCAGGCTTATGCCCTGCATGTACCTGAAGTGTTTCATATTTGAATTTATTTACAGTCATGATTATAGTATTTTATTAATGTTTTAAGGATTTACTTAATTTAAATCCCGTAAAAGGAAAATTTCTGATTTAAAAAATGGCTGGAGTTATGGCGGAATACATTTTACCGGCGCATGCACATAGGCATGAGCGGTATTTGAAGTATTTCCCTGATCTGACAGAATGTTCTCATTGTTTTCCGTGTTTATTTTTATCATCTCCCGAACAATCGGGATTAGGTTTTGGCACCTTAATCCGTCATCCTGCATTTTTCATTCTGCCGGATTGGTTGCCAGGGTTTCACTGAGCCTAATCTCTCCGCCCTTCTTAATAAAAATCAAACACCCTTTATGGAAGGAATATTTGATTTGTGAGTGCAAATGTAGGAATGATTTTGAAATATGCAAAAAAATGTTGACAGTCAATTAGCAATGCCCGTGTAAGGTTTTTTCCCTTACTTTTGTCGTGTAATTCATCATTCCATGAAGAATAACTTCACAATCTACAATAGTCTTTCACGGCAGAAAGAGATTTTCAAACCCCTGAATCCGCCATTTGCAGGTATTTATGTCTGCGGACCTACAGTTTACAGCAATGCTCATCTCGGGCATGCCAGGCCGGCAATAACATTTGACCTGCTTTACCGCTACCTGCTTCATCTGGGCTATAAGGTCAGATATGTAAGGAACATAACAGATGTCGGGCATCTCGAAAATGATGCTGATGAAGGCGAGGACAAGATTGAGAAGACAGCACGGCTTGAGCATCTGGAACCGATGGAGGTGGTTCAGAATTATATGAACACCTTCCACAGGAACATGGATCAGCTCAACACCCTCAAACCATCAATAGAACCGAGGGCTTCGGGACATATCATTGAACAACAGGAGTTTATAAGGCTTCTTCTCGATAAAGGCTATGCCTATGAGGTGAACGGATCTGTATATTTTGATGTGCTGCTTTACAATCAGACATATAAATACGGGAAACTGTCGGGACGTATTCTTGAAGATCTTCAGACAAATACAAGGGAACTGGAGGGGCAGGAAGAAAAAAGAAATCCCTTTGATTTTGCTCTTTGGAAAAAAGCCTCACCGGGTCATCTTATGAAATGGCCATCGCAATGGAGCGACGGTTATCCGGGATGGCATCTCGAATGTTCAGCGATGAGCATTAAATATCTTGGAGAAGTTTTTGATATCCATGGAGGAGGGATGGACCTGCAGTTCCCGCATCACGAGTGTGAAATTGCACAGTCGACCGGAGCCCTTGGACATGAGTCGGTAAGATACTGGATGCACAATAACATGATCACCATAAACGGTCAGAAGATGGCGCGGTCGCTTGGTAATTTCATTACTCTCGACCAGCTGTTCAGCGGTGATCATCCCATGCTTGAACAGGCATACAGCCCGATGACAATCAGGTTCTTTATCCTGCAGGCTCATTACAGGAGCACTGTCGATTTCTCCAATGAGGCTCTGCAGGCGGCAGAAAAAGGATTGCAGAGGCTCTTCAAGGGATTGGAGACACTTGCAAAGCTTAAACCCTGCGAAAGCTCGACTGTCGATATAAACGATCTTAAGAAGAAATGCTATGACGCAATCGATGATGATCTGAACAGTCCGGTATTGCTGTCATATCTGTTTGAAGGAGTGAAATATATAAACCAGGTTAATGACGGCACCGAAAAGCTTAATGCTGATGATCTGGAGTCGCTTAAAAACCTGCTTCACACTTTTGTTTTTGATATTCTTGGTCTTGATGCAGGATCAGAAAGCGGCGGTGATGAAAAGCTTACGGCAGAGCTTATGAATATTATAATCGGCCTCCGTCAGGACGCCAGGGTTAAAAAAGACTTTGCCACATCCGACAAGATAAGGGATGAGCTTAAAAAAGCAGGTGTCATCCTGAAGGATAAGAAGGAAGGTGTTGAATGGGAAAAAGAATAAAAACAGGGGCCAGGGGTGGTTTGGATTTGATCCCCTCCCGGGAGGGGTAAGGGGTGGGTTGGATTTCTCAGGATGGCTTTTTGCCAATATCTTCCTCAATAATCCTCAGCAGCTCTTTCGCAGCCTCCTTCTGATTTACATTTTTCAGCACAGGCTCCATGCCCCTGTAAATATGAACCTTATCGGGTCCGGCACCAACATATCCATAATCAGATCCGGCCATTTCACCTGGTCCGTTCACTATGCATCCCATTATTGCGATCCTGATACCGCTTAAGTGACTCGTCATCTGCTTCACTTCCTTTACTGCATCCTGAAGGTCGAATTTTGTTCGTCCGCATGTTGGGCATGACAGATATGTTACTCTTGTTATCCTGGCCTCAGTAGACTGCAAAAGTGAGAATGCAAGTTCTCTGAGTTTTTCACCATGAACCGTACCTTTATTGCTTATACAAACACCGTCTGCCTGTTTTGTTATGAAGTATTTACCGAGTATTGATCCGATATCTATGGCAAGCTTTTCAGGATCATTTTCACTGAAAACAGGATTAAGTATAGTTGTGCCAGTATTTTTACGAATTACGAATTTCTCATATGGGTTGAAAGTGGAAATTGTAACATTTGTTACTTTCCCGTTTTCATCAAGGAAAGTTTCCTTTTCGGCAGTAAAGACTTCCGGTTTGTAAGGTTTCAGATGATTTTTAAATTCAAGTCTTTCTGAAGGCTCTTTAATCCGTCCATCTGGTCCTGCAATTGCGCGAAGGATTTCTTTTGCCACTGGTATCTCATTTTCCGGCGCTTCCGAGAGTGAGACCCTGATTGTATCACCTATACCTTCTGAAAGAAGAGCTCCTATCCCTGCAGCCGATCTCATCCTCCCGTCTTCCCCTTCTCCTGCTTCAGTGACACCAAGATGCAGCGGATATGCAAATCCTCCTGCAGTCATCATGTCGGCTAAAAGACGGGTAGCTTTTATCATCACTGCGGTATCCGACGATTTCATCGAAAGTACTAGTGAATGGAAGTTCTCAGCTCTGAGAATCTTTATGAACTCCATTGCCGAAACAGCCATTCCTTCAGGTGTATTACCATACCTGGTCATAATCCTGTCGGAAAGTGATCCGTGATTTACACCGATCCGGACAGCTGTCCCATTTGCAGTGCATATTTTGAGTAACGGAACAATTCTGGCATGAATCCTTTCAAGTTCTTCAGCATATTCCTTATCTGTGAATTCGGTTAAGGTGAAAGAGGCCCTCTTATCAACATAGTTCCCCGGATTTATCCTTATCTTTTCTACTATTCCGGCAGCAACTTCGGCAACAGCGGGATTGAAATGGATATCTGCAATAAGAGGAGTATTAAACCCTGCCTTTCGAAGTTCATATTTAATATTTGCAAGGTTTTCCGCTTCCTTTACGCCCTGGGCTGTAATCCTGACAAAGTCGGCCCCGGCCTCGATTATCCTTATGCATTGTGCTACTGTTGCCCTGGTATCAAGGGTGTTTGTGTTTGTCATCGACTGGATCCTTACAGGATAGTCGCCTCCAAGAGGAACCGAACCTATAAATACTGGAGTGGAGATGTACCTTCTTAAGTTCCCCTCCCTGGAGAGCCTGCCCTGCTCCAGCGGGGGGTCAGGGGTGGGTCTCTTCCTCTCTACCCAATCCTCAATTACACTTAAAACATTCCACATATTCTTTTTAACTTCCAAATCATCAAATCTCAGGAAGCTAACTCCGAGCTTTTCAAGTTCCCTTTGCCTTTCTTCATCGTAGTCATACCTGTAAGTATGTGAGTCTCCATCAATCTCGATAGCAAGACTCAACTCCTTGCAATAAAAATCGACAATATAATTGCCAATTGGAATTTGCCGGTCAAAATCAAAACCAAGGATTTTCTTTTGCTTCAATTCATTCCATAGAAGAACTTCTGAAAGGGTCATGTTTTTTCGTAATTGCCTTGCAAGCTCTTTTAATTCAGGATTATATGGGATGATCGTATGCTTTTTAGGCATTGTGTAACTCTTTTAATCAAATTATTAGTTGTTGATGGGAGCAAGTTTTTAAAATCCAACCCACCCCTTACCCCTCCCGGGAGGGGATCTGAAAACCAACCCACCCCTAGCCCCCCGATGGAGCAGGGCAGGCTCTCCAAGGAGGGGAATTTGAAAGAAACCCACCCCTGGCCCCTCCAGGGAGGGGAACCCTCTCAATGGTCATCTGTCCTCTTTCCCTGAGCCCTGAGCCCTGAGCCCTGTGCCCTGTGCCCTGAGCCCTGTGCCCTGAGCCCTGTGCCCTGAGCCCTGAGCCCTTCAGGCAAACCTATAATCAAGCTGTTTTTTCTGAAGGTCTGCTTTGACGACCTCAACCTTCACCCTGTCGCCCAGAGTATATACCTTTCCCCTTGAACGGCCCCTGATGCAGTAGTTTTCCTCATCATATTCATAATAATCATCGCCCAGATCCCTTACGCTTACCATCCCTTCGCATTGATTCTCAATGATCTCGACATAGATACCCCATTCAGTGACTCCTGAGATCACACCTTCGAAGACCTGGCCGGTCCTTTCGCTCATAAACTCCACCTGTTTATATTTTACAGATGCTCTTTCGGCCTCATTTGCAAGCCTTTCCATCTTTGAGGAGTGCTCACAAAGCTTTTCATATTTTTCCTGGGTCCCGGGATTTTCCCTGCTCAGGTATGAAGTAAGCAGCCGGTGTACCATCATATCGGGGTAGCGGCGTATAGGAGATGTAAAGTGGGTATAATATTTAAATGCAAGTCCATAGTGCCCTATATTTTTCGTTGAGTAGATTGCCTTGGCCATTGATCTCAGGGCGATAGTCTCGATTATATTCTGCTCGCTCCTGCCTGCAACCTCCTTCATGAGCTTGTTCATGGCGCGGGGCAGGCTGTTTGCATCATCAGGAAGCTTATAGCCGAACCTTGTTATGAACTGTCTGAAGTTCCCGATCTTTTCAGGATCGGGTTTATCGTGTATCCTGTAAACGAATGTTTTCCCTTTCAGGTTCCGTGTCACGAACTCAGCCACCTTCCTGTTTGCCAGAAGCATGAACTCTTCAATAAGCTGGTTGGAGGTTCCCATTTCGCGAAACTTTATTCCAACAGGCCTGCCGTTTTCATCAAGGTCAAATTTTACTTCCTCCCTCTCAAAGGAAAATGCGCCCATCCCGAACCGTTTTGTCCTGAGCTGCTGTGCAAGACTATGCAGAGGAAGCAGTAATTCTTTCATATCGCCTTCGCCGGTGTCGATTACCTTTTGGGCATCACCGTATGAAAACCTCCTGTCGGAATTAATAATTGTCTTCCCAAACCATTCATTCAGCACTTCTGCCCTTTCATTCAGTTCAAATACCGCAGAATATGTAAGTTTATCTTCCGACGGATTAAGGGAACAGATATGGTTCGACAATCTTTCGGGGAGCATCGGGACTACCCTGTCGACAAGATAAACTGATGTTGCCCTTTGCCTTGCCTCATTTTCAACAACCGAACCCTGACGGACATAATGTGTTACGTCGGCGATATGAACTCCAACCTCGAAATTTCCGTTTTCGAGCTGTCTCATTGAAAGAGCGTCGTCGAAATCCTTCGCATCTTCAGGATCGATGGTGAATGTCGGGATATCGCGGAAATCCCTTCTTTCCTTAATATCAGCCTCTGTTATTTCACCATTAATCCTTTCGGCATCCTTTTCAACCTCTTCATCGAACTTGTAGGGAAGCTCAAATTCTGCGAGGATGGCATGGATCTCTGTTTCATGCATCCCCGGGTCTCCAAGGACGTCAATGATCTCCGCAACAGGATTTTTTGATCCCCGGCTCCAGTCCACTACCTTTGCAACTGCTTTCTGCCCCTGTCTAGCACCGTTCAGCTTTGAGGAAGGGATGAACAGATCGAACGGCATATTTTTGTTATCGGGGATAAGAAAAGCGAAGTTGGGCATTATCTCAACGGTACCGACGAAAGATGTCCTCCAGCGTTCGATTATCTCTACAACTTCACCCTCGGGCCTTGCGCCTTTTCTTTTTGCAAACAGCCAGACTTTAACCTTATCGCCATGAAGTGCAGTATTGAGATTCTTCGAAGAAACGAAGATATCATCATCACTTTCATCCGATTTTATGAAACCATAACCCATTCGTGTCATATCGACGGTTCCGGTTATATAAACCTTGGCCGGCGCCTTTGAACGGTATTTACCCTGATAGACTTCGACAATCTCGCCCTTCGCGGCAAGTTCCCTCAGTGCATTGGATACCATTCTCCTTTCAGACGAATCGTTAAAATTTAACCTTTTGGAGATTTGCTTATAATTAAATGTCTGCTGGGGATTCCCCGACAATACAGACATAATCTGGCCTGTTATCGCATCATCCGGCACTCCCTGCCGTTTTTTTCCTTTACCCTTCGAACTCATGATTCCGGTTTTTGCGAAGTTAGGAAAAGGATAATGAAAAAACAGTACATTTGATACATAATTGAAATTCAATGGCAGATCTCAGTTCGGTATTCACCCATTCACGCAATATTGTTACCAGGAAAACCGGGAATGAATATGTTCTTGTTCCGGTAGCGAATAACATTGCCGACATGAATAGTGTTTACACTCTCAATGAAACGGCGGCGTTTATCTGGGAACATCTCGACGGGAAGAAAAGTTTGAGGGAAATCGTTGATTATCTGATCGAAGAATATGATATCGATTTTGATTCGGCGTCAGCAGATATGTCGGAATTCATTGACAATATGACTAAATACCTCATCATCAACAAATAATATAATATTTACAGTAAAAATGCGTTAATTCTTCAGAGTGATAAACAAAAGTAGAACATTATTCTCTGAAGAGTGCAGAATTTATATAGTCACAGTCAAAGCAGCGTAGGATTCTACTCTCTGTTAATGGAAAAACAACAGATGAGCAGTATGAGAAGTTATAATCTGAATATAGCCGGGTATAATATAAGGTTGGAATCTGCCGACGACGGACCCGATCTGGTCCCTTCGCAGCGGTTCAGGAAGAATATTGTCAGAAGTCCTCTTTATGATGTATGCATAAAGGTTCATCATGGAGGCCTGAGACCGGATGATGAGGCTGAAAGACTGTTTGTCGCTCCCTATATCGTTGAGATAAACGGATACAAGATCACCCGCAGTGACAATTTCTGGAGCGTATACAAGCAAAACGGCGATTTACTTCTGGTAACTAATTTCCCTGATTCGCCCGGGAAAAAGGCTATCCTGAAGTTTTCCCTGTCGCTCAGGGAATGGGATCTCTGGATTGAAAATGCAGGCTATGAGACTGATCCCCTTGAATATCCCCTCGACGGACTTATTCTCTACTATCTCACTGCGATAAATGCCAACCTTATGATACATGCCTCAGGTGTTTTCTACAACGGACGGGGTTATTTATTCAGCGGGATGTCGGGTAAGGGTAAAACTACAATGGCCACTCTCTGGGATAACATAGGCGCCCAGGTAATACATGACGACAGGCTCATTATAAGGGATAACGAAGGAATTTTCAGGATGCACAATACCCCGGTTTACAGGAACGATATACCCCGCAGCGCTTCTATCGACAGGATTTTCCTTATTGAACATGGGAAGGAAAACAGGATCACACCTTTAAGGGAAGCCGCTGCTGTTTCAAATGTTGTGGCAAACTGCATCCAGCATAATTACAGTCCCGATATGATAGCCAGGTTTCTCGGGTCTGTTTCACTGATGTGCTCGAAGGTGCCTGTTGCCAGGCTCACCTTCAGACCCGACAGGAGCATCATTGAATATATTCTCAGGAATGAATAGCCGCCTGGCTCATACTCTCCTGAAAGATGTTGGATTCAGCCTGCTGGCTGAAGGCACTACTATCAGGATCAGAGCCGATGGTTATAGCATGTATCCCCGTATAAAACCCGGATCTGTAATTTATATAGAGCCGGTAAATGAAAACTCATTGCCATCGACTGGCGATATTGCAGCCTTGAAAAAGGATTCGGGATTCATTGTACACCGTATAGTCCGCATCTTTGAGGATGGGGGAAAGAAATTTGTAGTTACCCGCGGCGACAGCGGGATGGAAGAAGATGATCCTGAACCTGTAAGCAACATTGCCGGAAGAGTAGTGAAAGTTGAAATGCCTTCTGGAAAAGCCCTTACAGAAAAAGCGCTGAATAAAAATCCAAATTATACCCTGAACCGGTTATTGCTAAGGATTATTTTGCAAATTAGCAGATTGAAAAGGATTCTTTGAGGACGCTTTAATAATTCCTTTGAGATCTTCGTGCCGGCCTTTATGTAATTTGCGGTAAAATTCTTTTATCGCAAATGGCACAAAGTACAACACAAAGTAACGCAAAGGAGGGGATGCAAATTCTATGAAAGGAAAAATCTTACTTTTCCGTAAAGCCCTAAATCTTGTGTGGCAGAGTGCTCCGGGCTGGGCGACTGTTAATATAATTATTTCATTCCTGCAGGGTTTTTTCCCCCTTTTCCTCATCTGGCTCATAAAACTTCTTATTGATGTAATAACAGGATCGGTTACGGAGGGAGGATCGCCCGGCAGGATAGTCCCCCTGGCAGTCGGAGTGGTCATCATCTACTTTCTTGATGAGATTTCATCATCGGCTGGCTATTATGTGAGAAGAAACCAGTCGGTACGTCTCGAGGAATATATGTACGGGCTGCTTCATTCAAAATCGGTGAGGCTCGACCTTATTAATTTTGAGCATCCGGGCTATTACGATTCCCTTTCAAGAGCTGTTTCTGAAGCGCCATGGCGCCCCAACAGTATTCTTGACAACCTTATATCAATGTTCCGGGGTATCATATCCCTTATCCTTATGGCCGGAATACTTCTTACGCTCCACTGGGGAGTTACCTTACTTCTTGTGGCGGTTAATATCCCGGGGATATGGCTGAGACTGCATTATGCTGATATCCTTTACAACTTTCAGAAAGAACAGACTCCGGAAGCAAGAAAATCGGCATATTTCAACTGGCTTCTGACAGGCGACAGGCCTTCAAGGGAAATCAGGCTGTTTGGCCTTGGCGACTATTTCATCTCACTGTTTAAGAAATCGTATAAAAAACAAAAAGCAGAAGAGCTGAATATTCTGAAGAAAAGGACAATGATTGAAGTTGCAACCGATCTGTTCAAAGCATTGTCGTTCCTTGTACTTCTTCTGGTTGTCGCCAGGCAGACTGTAAGAGGTGAGCTTACCCTTGGTCAGATGGCTATGTTCATTCTTGCATTCCGCCAGGGAATGTCGTATATCAGGGATGTTTTCAATTCTCTGGGAGGACTTTATGAAGACGGATTATTCATTGGCGATGTTTTCAGCTTCCTCGGGTTAAAGGAGAACGTTACCGCTTTCGCACCTGTAACAAAACCTGAAGGACTAAAATCGAAAATTGAAGCTGACTGTCTTTCATTTACTTATCCGGGAAATCAGAAGCCTTCACTGAAAGAGGTGTCGTTTGAAATAAAAAAGGGAGAGGTGATAGCGCTTGTAGGTCCTAACGGTGCAGGCAAAAGCACACTGGTAAGGCTCCTGACAAGGCTCTATGATCCTGATTCCGGACAAATTAAACTTGATGGAAGGAATATCCGTTCAATGGAACCCCCGGATTACAGGAAACTATTCTCTGTCGTCTTTCAGGATTTTATGTTATATAACCTGTCGGCCGTAGAAAACATAAGATTGGGGAATATTGAAACTGATAAAAATATCATTCCGGTAAGAAAGGCGGCCGGCTCTGCAGGTGTAGATGATTTACTGAATAATCTTCCTAAAGGTTATGATACTGTAATAGGTCCGCTATTTGATGAAAGTCGTGATCTGAGCTGGGGTGAATGGCAGAAGATTGCGCTGGCAAGGGCTCTTTACAGGGAAGCCCCCGTTCTTATCCTCGATGAGCCTTCGAGTTCCCTCGATGCTGATACTGAATATGAAGTTTTCAGCCGTTTCAGGGAGATAGTCAGGGGGAGGACTGCAATAATTATAACCCACCGCTTTACAAATGTCACACTGGCCGACAGGATAATAGTGCTTGAAGACGGGTCGGTTGTCGAATCCGGATCTCATGAGGAGCTTATGCAAAAGCATGGTAAGTACCATGAGATGTACAGAAAACAAAGCAGCCGGTTTGCCTGATGTATGAATTTCATAGATCTTTTTAGCAAAGCCTGACCCTCCTGACTAAATAATCATACTTTTCTGAAATATTTTGCAAAAAAGTGGCAGTTTTTGCAAAAAAATATATGTTGATGTCAGAAAAAATATGTTGTAATTTTTATTGTTTTTTTTCAACAAAATATTTTGTAAATTCAGTTAGATTTCCTAATTTTAAGGTAGTTGAGTCAAGGGCTGCGATAAAGACTTAAAATTATGAACAGGCAAAACAGAGATAATCTGAAATATCGGATTCTAAGGTTGGCCAGTTTAAAAAGCACAGGTTCACCGGGAGATCTGGCTTTCAGGTTCGGGATCAGTAAAAGATCGGTTAAGCGTATTGTAAGTGAGATCCGTTATGAAGGTTGTGACCTTCGTTACAGTCAGGCTGACGGATCATATATTATGAAGCATGAATTTGATTAGGGCATAAGGTTGTTTTTCAATCTTTTCAGGCACGTCTCGCTGTCCTTTCCTGTGCTTGAATTATCTCGCGGAAGCGGATGGGTCGCCCTGACCCGTGTCTCCGGGGAGTGCTGATTATCCCCGGGGACTTTTTTTTGCGCCGGATGATGATCATGCTCAGGGCCCCAGATGGAAGCTGACATGCAATAACTCCGTTATTCAAGGTGGATTGGCAGGTTGCATTACGCCATGTCAAAACTCCGCCCTTCAGGACAGAGTCCCGCACTGGATGAAGATCCGGGCTTTAGCCCTTATACTTTGAGAAGTCCATATCCCTGATAAACTCCTCACATTCCTCTTCCCATGTTTTATGCCGGTGATGCTCCTCCTGATTTTTTATATATTCTCTTACCCTGTCGATATGTGATTGACTTACAGAGGCTCCATAATACTCGTCGGCCCATTCAAATCTCAGTTTACTTATTTTATTCTTGTTAATCCACCATGAGGATTCACCCTTTATAAGCTGCATCACTTTAGATAATGACTGGTCGTACTTCAGCAGCAGAAGGCAATGTAAATGGTCTGAATATCCATTTATAAAATCAATATAGATCCCTTTGGCAGCAGCATTGGAGAGAATATGTTTCATTATCTCGAGTCGTCTCTCAGGGAGAAGAATTGATACTCTGTCTTTTGTGCCCCAGGCGCAGTGGAGCCAGTTTTTTACGTATGGCATAATATAAAAGGTTAAGGGCTAAAGCCCGGTTCATTTTGTATTACTCAAACCTCCGCCTTGAAAGGCGGAGTTAAAGCATAATGGTACGTTGTTCCATAAGGCGGAGTTAAGGCATAACGGCATGTCATTCCATAAGGCGGGTAAGCTATAACGGCACGCTGTTCCATAAGGCGGAGATAAGCATAACTGTCGGTACAGCTATATGTGGGAGTTAATACATGACAGCTTTTCAAGCTATGGAGCGGAATTAAGCCACGATAGTGGCCACTTACATATAGTGTAGTCTTGGTATCAATGATATCACTGACAGGAAAAGCAGATTCCCTTTCAGGATGAGGATGTACCCTGGCACTAACTTTCAAGCAGGACCAGAGTTCCGGATGACTCCGTGCCTTATCTCCGCCTTTCAAGTCGAATCGAAAGTCAGTATAACGAAATGCACTGACTCCGCCTTTCAAGGCGGGGCGAAAGACTGGATAACAATCTGCCCTAACTCCGTCTTTCAAGGTTGGGTGTAAAGCTTGATTACAACATGCCCTAACTCCGCCTTTCAAGGCGGTGTGGCATGCGGGATGATGAGTCGGGGCTTCAGCCCCTGTGCATTGAGCAGACATTGGGGTGATAGATCTTAACATTAAGCATATCAGTATTGATTGTGGGCTAAAGCCCGGGTCATATCGCGTCACTCGAACCTTCGCCTTTCAAGGCGGAGAGTATAACGACTGATGAACCGGGCTTTAGCCCTGAACGCCTGACAAACAGGTTACTTTCATCACTCTAAAACCTGAACCCAAAAAGAGGAGAAAAGGTTAAACCTTCAAGACCGATTGCCCATATTAAATTTGTATCTGCCCGCAGGCCCGTATAGAAGTTACTCTTAAACTCATAATAGTAATCGAGACAGATAGTAAACCCAATTTCATAAAAGACCTCACTGTATCTCGTAAAAAATATCGTTTCTCCACTAATATTTTGAATTGAAAGGTCTGGATAAAGGTTGTACTCCCGTTTAAGTTTGAATCCCAGTCCCGGCTCAAGAAAATGCTGACCTTTGAGCCTAATGGGTCTTGAGAATGTAATGTCAGCCATCTGCCGCAACGCGATTGTTTTGTATCCTTCATAAAAACCTCCGCTCATTGTCCAGTCTATTGAAGCCATTGATAAACGGCCATTCAGATAAAATCCGGTGTTGAATTTATAACCTCCTTCAAGCCATACGATAGGACCGTCACACCTGCCCATTGCATCGGCATAAAAACCAACTCCTGTCCGCATGGTGAAGTTTTTGTCCTGCGAAAAACTGGTATTTGATATAAGTAGCATAATGCCTAAGAAAACTATTAAGTGCTTCATATTTTTATTATTTAAAGTCATTAGTGTCCACTAAAAATCAAATTTTGTTCTTTGAAATCTTGAATACATCGA
>CAZWHC010000014.1:0-73795 GCA_964633505.1 uncultured Rikenellaceae bacterium
AATTGCATAACTCAGTTTCCTCATTTCGATGAAATCGACTCTTTTATTCACGGATGCACTCAAGCTGCAGCGGCCCGGCGCCTTTCAGGTTATGCTTAAGCCGGCTGGGCCTTCGTGCAATCTGAATTGCACCTATTGCTATTATCTTGAGAAGAAAAAGCTTTTCGGATCTTCAAATGAAATGAGGATGAAGCCTGAACTGCTTGAGGAATTCACCAGACAGTTCATCGAAGCACATCAGATCCCTGTTGTTACATTCACATGGCAGGGAGGCGAACCTACGCTTATGGGGCTCGACTTTTTCAGGTCAGCTCTTGAAATGCAGAAAAAGTATGCAGGCGGGAAAAGGATTGAAAATGCATTTCAGACGAATGGAACAAGGCTTAATGATGACTGGTGCAAGTTCTTTGCAGACAATAACATACTTGTTGGTATCTCAATCGATGGTGAAGAACATAATCATGATCATTACAGGAGGACATTTTCAGGAGGGAAAACCTTCGGCAGAGTGATGAAGGGAATTGAATTTCTTCACCGCAATAAAGTGGAATTCAACACACTCAGCGTGGTAAATGATTATAATGCCGTATATGCTGCCGAGACCTACAGGTTTCTGAAAAAGATAGGAAGCGGTTTCATGCAGTTCCTTCCGGTTGTTGAGATAATTGATGAAAAAAGTGATGTGGAAGGACTTAGACTGACAGCTCCCGGACTTTCTGATAATCCGCGGGTTGCAGACTGGTCGGTAAAGCCTGAGGAATACGGGAAATTTCTGATCACGATATTTGATGAATGGGTAAGAAATGATGTGGCACGTTTTTTTGTTCAGATATTCGATGCCACACTTGCCAATTATGCGGGCGAAAATCCCGGATTATGCGTATTCAACGACACCTGCGGCGATGCCCTTGCCATGGAGCATAACGGCGATGTCTTCTCATGCGATCATTTTGTGTATCCTGAGTATCAACTTGGAAATATTCTTGAGAGTCCCCTTTCAGAACTTGCAAGGTCGCAACGGCAGTTTGATTTCGGGATTGCCAAAAGGAATTCCCTGCCACGCTTCTGTCTTCAATGCAACGTTCGTTATGCCTGCCATGGCGAATGTCCCAAGCACCGTTTTATTAAGGCGCCCGATGGTTCCTTTGGCCTCAATTATCTGTGCAAGGCATATAAAATGTTTTTCACACATGCCGAACCGTATATGGATTTTATGGCCCGGGAACTCAAAAACAAACGTCCTCCGGCTAATGTTATGGGCTGGATAAGAAACAGGGAGAATCAGGTTATAAAACCCGCCATTCCGGAAAGGAATGCTCCGTGTCCGTGCGGAAGCGGTAAAAAATTCAAAAACTGCTGTATGGGTAAGTTACCATACACGTTTTAGCCAGGTGATCATTTTTCAAATTCTATTATATGCTCCGAAGCATATTCATCTCCTGTCGGACTGAGGCGCTTGACAAAGAATCTAGCTTTCTTTCCAAGACGGAGGCATGTTGTTTTATCCGCGATGTCTTCAGGAGTATCCATAGGCTGGAGCGACGGATACCATAGGTTATATCCCGGCATATCAAGCAGGAGTTGTGGCTTAGACCATTGCTGACTCGATCCCTTATTACTGAAATCTTTATTAGCGTTGAAGGAAATAAAAACTTTGCTTCCCCTCCATGATGGTCCCGTTACATGTCCCATAAGCATAATCCAGCAGTTGAGATATGTATTCCAGCTAACCGAAGGACCCCAGTGAAAACCTCCTCCCGGCGAAGATGCTGCTCCTCCTCCCTCTTCAACAGGGATCTGTAAGGAAACGACGGGTTTTCCAATGCCATTGTATGGTATTGTAAAATCAGAACCGTCCCATCTGAGGGCCCTGCCCTGAGGATCATCAAGGTCTTTGAGAGCTATTCTGGCCACACTTATGCATTGTCCCTGCCATTCCTTTTCACCCGAATAGGTTTCTTCTTCATATATGCCAGGATATCCATATTCACCATAAAACAAATAGAGGTATTCTCCGCTTGCCACTGCCGAGGGATCGCCTACACCGCCTGCAAAGGTAAAGGATGTATTATGCGGTTTCAGGATGAGCCTCGGATTAAGGTCTTCAATAAATATCCCCTTGTTTTCCCAGCTTCGGCCCCCGTCGGTCGACTTCATTATGCCAATTCTGCAGACGTCGGCAGGAGATTCCGGACCAAGAAGTCCCTGGGGCCAGTTAATATTCTTATAACCCTCGCCGGTAACAGAGTCGTACGGAAGTGTAGCCGGGTAATTTTCATTGTGATAAATCGCATATAATGTCTTTCCCGTTAGGTCGTTCCGGTCCTGGTAAATGGTTTCGAACCATACTGCACCGTGAAGCCCTTCCTGGCCCGGAGGAACATTCTGAGGCATCGCAGGACTGAAAAATTCTGAGGAGTCGTTGTCAAATGCATCGGGAGCATTCCTGCCGTCAGAATACTTAAGGTCCCTTGCGTCGCCCCAAAGGGGGTCCTCACCATATTTCCCCGGAAAGATCCTGAATGTGTCACCAATCCAGGCTTCTGCCATATTGCAGTCGACAAATGAATTAAACCTGACTTTTTCAACGGGGATAAGTCTGAAAGATGGATTGAACATATGCCTCTCCCTGCTGCATGATACGCACAGGAAGAAAAGTACTGAAATGAAGAGGATGGTCTTTTTCACTGATTCCATGCAGGTTTTTATTGTAAATTTAAATAAAAAAGTGCTTTGAATCCGCCACCCAGGGTCAGTTTAAAGTGAACCAGTACGAGAACTTCAGCAGGAATACATTATGGGGTTTTACATTGAATAACTCTTTTATATCTGATCTGTAGGAGTATAGCCCTGAATCGCCGGAGCTGGTCCTTCCCTGCGACCATACCAGATAGATTGTCGATCCGGGAAGATATTCCCATCTTACAACAAGATTTGACCTGAACTGACGGAAATTAAAATCAGGATTGGCAAAAGTAAAATCACTGATATTATCATTGTTCTCATCTACTACATAACCCGATCCGGAGGCATCAGGATGAATATCTTCATCCGGGAAAACCATGAATCTGTCAGTATACCTGTCAGCACCGGGATCTGCAATTTTGCAGAAGTTACTGTATTTTCCTGCCGATACGAACGGTTGTCCATAATATTCAACAGTAAGCTCAGGTCTTATTGTATAATTTAGCCTGAAGGTCAGACTCATTGTTCTCATATCCAGCTCACCGAAAACGTATCTGGTTCCATCAGGGCTTCCTGAAGTAGTAATATACTGAAGGACCGTGTTATCAGTAATATATTCCGGTGATATTGAAAATGATATGGAGTTTAATGGTCTTGCAGTCAGTCCGCCCCAATAAACCCTTGTCCTTGAACTATTTTCATCGCCAATACCCTGATATCCACCAAGATTAAAAACCATTTTTTTCGACTGGTCGGTGTTTACATTCATGTTGATGCCCCAATTGCCCGGACTTACAAATGAGGGTCCTCCCCGGAGAAGAGATGTCGAAATGTTCTCAAACTCCCTGGTGAATGATCCGTTCAGCCTCCATCTGTTTTTGAACTGGGTATTGAAATTCATATTTGTATATGCAGATAACAGCCTGCCTGAGAAATCCCAGTACATCCAGTAATTTGTATTCAGGTAAAAGTTATTGAATATAGCAAACGGGTTCCGGATGTAATATGCCACCCATGATCCGTGATGGATCAGATCGGAATACCTCATATATCCAATATCATTGAGTTCAAGCCCTGGTGAACGAAGCGTCAGGCTCGTCTCGAATTGTATCCTCTTCTGGCTGCTCCTCCCCAGTTTTACAGTCCCGCCGAAGCCCGACAGAGAAGTAAGCGTCGTATCGACTCCCAGGTGACCTGCATCGGGTCTCTGATAATAGCGTGCTGAAGATCTCTGAAGTTCCAGGATAGATTTTTTATCACCGCTCAGCATGCTGAATTCAGTATTTGCGGAAAAATACCATGTCCGGTCCTTCCACGAATGTTCAAAATCGATCCCTCCGGTATATGCGGAAGTTGGAAGAGTAATGAGTTCCATGTCTTCTATATCCCTGTTGACAGCCGTGATCATTCCCCCAATTTTTGTCTCTCCCTTATTGAAGTCTTTAATGAATCTTCCTGCAAAATAGCTTGTCAATGGTTCCACGCACTCTTTTCTCCTGATACCTCCGTTATCAATCACAGCGTTTTCCTTTGTTGTTATACTTTCAAGGATTCCGATGGAAACACCTTTCTTTGTTTTTCCCGACAATTTTGCCGATCCGAGTATGGTAGATGCTTCAGGCATCCTGACATATTCGTTATCGGAAATCTGTGGATAATATTGAGGTGCACGTCCTATTCTCCGGGAATAAAACAGGTTATCCTGTTGCATGTTATTGATCACAATAGTCTGGTTCGGTGAATAATCGAAGATGTTTTTTCCCTCGACGAAAAAAGGCCGTTTTTCTGAAAAATAAGTTTCGAAAGCTGAAAGATTCACTTCGGAAGGATCAGCTTCCACCTGGCCAAAATCAGGATTTATTGTAAAATCGAGCGTCAGATCGTTGGTTATCCCCGCTTTCCCGTCGAGTCCGGCTGAAAAAGCACCGGATCTTCCTGTCATGAAGGGATTACCTTCTTCCTTTTCAAAACTCTCTTTTTTTGTAACCATATAAGGCAGAAGCTCAAGACTCCTTTTGGGTCTGATATTCTTTATACCATGGAGCTCTCCGAAAAGATGTACAAATCCCGGAGCCCCTTTGGGAATAAATTGCCATCTCGACCGTTCCTCATTTCTAAAAATATGTCGGGTTACCTCGATTCCCCAGATCTGTTCCTCATTATTACCGAATCGCAGCTGGCTCAAAGGGATTTTCATTTCGGCACACCACCCTGTTGCATCGACCGAGGTCTTCAAAAACCATACGGGATCCCAGCTTTCGTCACCGTAATTGCCGTTCTGTGAAATAATCTGATCTCCTTTTGCCCCCGATGCCATTGCCGTAAAAGAAAATGCAGTCTGTTTGTCAAAATAACTGTCAATGTCTACCTCTACCATATCGCCCATGGAATTATCCCTCCTGGTCATTATCCGGCTTATCTTTTCTGGCTCCGTATCATAAGCCCTTATGAAAACATAGAGATTATCGTTGTCGTATAATAACTTAAAAGCCGTCTGCTGCGAGGGTGGCTTATTCTCCTCAGGCTGGGTCTGAATGAAATCGCCGCTCCATTCAACAAGATTCCAGCATTCATCATCGTCCTTACCGTCGACCAATGGAGGAATTCCGGCAGCAACCGTACTGTAGATCCTCTTCGGGATGGTATCCTGAGCGCTCACCTGTCCGTAAAGCACCAGGATTGTTGTGAAAAGAAATATAATTTTCACCATAGTAAATTGAGATTTTTCCATTCTTCTGCTTAAAGACTGCCCGTTTGCGGATTAGTTGCAGACCGGGATCAGAAACCACGAACCCGGTCAGACAACATGATCCTTAAAATATTATTTAAAGTGTAAGGCGGACTTATCGGGCTTTTCTGAAAAAAACATCTCCGCTGATTGTTTCGAGTTTTATTTCAGGTCCGCCTGAGTTGAGCTTTCTGCAGATGGAGGTTGAAATACCTTTGCTATCTGCCGAATCGCCAAGATCAAGATCTGTATAAACGGTCCCGCTGATAGTTGAAAAATCGAGATCCGCATTTCTGTTTCCCTGTACGGCAAGGTCGATAAAACCGCTTATAGCCTTAACATCCATTGCAGCCGTAATACCTGTTATTATCACATTCCCGTTTATTGTATTGACAGAAAAAGGGACCGCCTCGGGTATCATGAGCTTCCATGTTATTTCCGATTCAACACAATTGTTTTTTCTGCCTTTGAAGTATGCTTCCCTGAAGCCGGCCTTAACAGAGACACGGTCGCTTTTTTCTTCAAATTCGATATAATATGCGTCGTTGTCTTTATTTTCGTTGATGTTTACTGAAGACGTCACATAGACTTCGTTCTTTTTCCAGGTCGAAATGTTTATTGAATCAGTGATCTGGATATCGAGGTCAAGAAATTTTCTTCCTGAAAAATCAATATGTTTTTCGGTGATTTTCTGTGCATTCAAGGGTATAATACATCCCCACAATGCAATGAAAATTGCAATTGACTTCATGTTGTAACAAATTTTTAAATTGATGAAATAAAATAAGATACGCTGATTATATTCAGTTTCCCTTTCTCAGGTAGATATTACCGCTGACTGTGGCAATACTGAATTTCGGTCCGCCTCCGTTAAGTTCATAGGAAATATTGTTGCCACCTATTTTTTTCAATCCGTCTTTAGTCTGGTCAAAGTCGAAATTTGAATAGAAAGTTCCGGCAATTGTACTGATTTCCAAACTTGCAGAAGTCTGTGCAGGTATTGTGATATCAATTTCACCGGCAACAGAATTTATAGAAACAGGTTTACTTATCCGGCCGGGGGCAAATCCTGCTTCGATGTCGCCGCTGATAGTTGACAGGACAAGAGGTCCGGCTATATTTTTCAGGGTAATGCCGTGGCAATTCTGGATATCGATTTCTCCTTTTACATTTTCGATAGTGATATTGCTTGACTTTTCGCATCCGCTCTCGATTTTGACTGAAATATTCTCAGGAACTTTTACCTGGTATTCCGGATGTCTTGTAATTGGAACAATACAGGTCACCTGTATATTATTCCCGTCCTTGTTAACATTTAGCCCCATTCCTGAATTGTCATCACCTCCAGGATATACAGGTCTCAGGCCTTTCGACCGTTCGGGAGGAGTAAAATCACCGTCGGTTGCAGTAATTATGATTTCGGTGCCGTTGTAGCCGGTGACCGGAAGGTCGTCGGGGAAATTTTTAAGGAACAGTTTGCTTTCGGAAGAATTGGGAATCTGGATCTTATATTCCTGCCCATAAACTGCCGCAGCTGATATGCAAATTACAGTGCATATTCCGATTATTAATTTTGTTTTCATTTTAAATGGCTTTTACTGTTTATAATCTGCCGGGCAAATCCGGATTTTACCCGACGGTATATATTGAAATCAATATTTCACATTAAATGAGCGTTCTGATTCCGCTCTGCGCAACGCTTTTAACAACATCCATCGTTTTTTCGTCAGATAATATTTCCTGAATAGGCAGCCTTGCCTTTTGCTCCCTTAAGTCAACAAGGATGTTTATGAGGCTGACCTGTATTATCGGATCTTTCTGACGCGACAGGGAATTCACGAGTGAGTCGCGCACTGCCTGATCGGAGCCGAATTTTGAGAGGGCAAATGCCGCTGTCAGCCTTACATTTACATTTTCATCATTATTAAGGGTGCTAATCATTGCATCTATCATTTTCCTATCGGGATCAGGTATTTCTGTGATATAATTCACAGCCTGTATCCTGGAACTTGATGATTCATCCCTGAGAAGGGAGAACATTGCTGTCTTCCTCAGCTCATTTATTTCATTTGAAAGCCGGGCTGTCTCATCCGATTTATCACTACGGGTCAAAAAGCTGCCGAAAACGACTCCCATTATCATTCCCCCTGTAAGAAGCGCGATTCCGGCAGCAGCCCTAAACCTTGTAAGTTTGTAAAAACCTGTCCGCTTTTCATGCTTTTCAGAAATACCCTGATGGTCTTTTCCTCCTATCTCCCTGTGAAGCATATGGTAGAAGTTTATCCTTAGGTTATCGTCGGGTTTAATAACCTTTTTTTCATCCATGAGATTGAGAAGCTGACGTGTATCATTGAACATATCGAGGCACGACTCACATCCCTCGAGGTGTTTCTCTATCTCAGACGCCATATTGCTGTCAATACTTCCATCGAGATAATCGACAATCAGATTCTCCACTTCCGCGCACTTCATATCTTATTGTTTTTCCTGGTTCATAAAAATATTCCTGAGCTGTTTAATAGCCCTGTGTACTGATACTTTGATAGCCGGAACCGACTGGTTCATGATCCCGGATATCTCATCATATTTAAGCCCCTGGTACCTGCTTAGAATAAGTATTTCTCTCTGATTTTCCGGAAGCAGTTCCAGGGCTTTTTCGAGACGCTGGTAATCATCCTCGAAAATGCGATCAGTATCCTCCTGTACATCTTCAGGTATAGAACCTCCCTGAAGGAACAGGCTGTTTGTTTTTTTCTGCCTGATGCAATAATCTGCATGCAGATTACGGGCAATCTGATACATCCATGTCAGTACGGCGCTGCCATCCCTGTATGTGTTCCGGTATTTAATCATCCTGTAAAAAACGCTCTGTGTCATATCCTGGCTGGCATCCCTTTCAACTCCAAGTCGTATGAAAAAATTGAAAAGCCGAAGGTGATACCGTTCAAAAATGACAGACATCCCTGTGAGTTCGCCGTTTTTCACATTCTGCATTATAATCTCGTCAGGGAGGGATTCAGTCATTTTTACCTTGTTTTCTACATTGAATACTTTCTTACAGGTAAAAGGTTACATAAAATGTGAAGGTTTTTTAAGGAAAATAAGCAAATTTGAAGCCCGGTTAAGGGATGTTATTGTTTATCAGGAAGAAAACTTTTTGCAAGAGCTTCATTGTCCTTGTATTTTTTCATCAGTTTTGAAAGTCGTTTGTGCAAGTATTTCCTTACTGAAGCATATTCAGGATCGTTATAAACATTTTTCATTTCCTGAGGATCAGCTTTAATATCATAAAGCTCCCATTCGTCTATATCATAATAGTAATGAATAAGTTTATACCTCTCGGTGCTCATTCCGTAATGACGTTTAACCATATGCGAACCGGGGTATTCATAGTAATGGTAATAATGCTCCTTTCTCCAGTCGGCAGGAGTCTTACCGTTAAGTATCGGAACCATGCTTCTCCCCTGCATATCGTCAGGAACTTTGACGCCTGCCATTTCCAGGAAAGTCTCCGGCAGATCAATATTTGAAACCATATCATTGTTTACGCTTCCAGGTAAGGTTACTCCGGGCCAGCTTATAAGAAGAGGTGTTCTGTACGATTCCTCAAACATCCATCTTTTATCGAACCATCCATGTTCCCCAAGGTAAAATCCCTGGTCGGAGGCATAGATCACAACTGTTTTTTTATCCAGTCCCGATTCCTTAAGATAATCAAGCACCTCCCCCACACTCTTATCTACAGCGGCAATGCAGGCAAGATAGTCCTGGAGGTAACGCTGGTATTTGTAACGTACCAGATCGAGACCTGTAAGATTCAGGGAATAGAATTCCTTTATTATCGGATCATAAACTGCATTCCAGTTTGCCATCTGGAGGGAATCCATTCTTGTCAGTCCGGTCGATTTCATCTTCGATTTATCCCTGTATAGTTTGAGATCCTCTTCTATCCTCATTGTCTTTGAAATAGTCATGTCCTGCGTCTTTTCTGCTGTACCCCGGTTTGCATAGTCATCAAAAAGTGTCGCGGGTTCCGGAAACTTTACATCCTTGTACAGGGTAAGTTCATTTGGTCCGGGCTGCCATTCCCTGTGTGGCGCCTTGTGATGCATCATGAGCATAAAGGGTTTGCCGGAATCCTTCGCATCAGAAAGCCATTTCAGACACTTTTCAGTAATAAGCTCAGTTACATAGCCTTTCTCTATATGGCGGCCTTCCTTCGAAATAAACTCCGGATTATAATAGCTGCCCTGACCCGGAAGCACCTCCCAATGGTCGAATCCCGTAGGGTCCGACATAAGATGCCATTTCCCTATCATTGCCGTCTGATAACCAGCTTTTTGCAGCAATTTAGGGAAGGTCTGCTGTGAACCGTCGAAAGGCTTTTGCCCTTCATTCTTGACAAACCCGTTAAGATGGCTGTATTTCCCTGTAAGAATTACTGCCCTGCATGGACCGGAGATGGAATTTGTGACCAGGCATCTGTCAAAACGAATACCTTCTCTACCTATCCTGTCGATATTCGGCGTTGCTGCCAGGTCCTTCAGGGCACCGCCGTATGCGCTTATTGCCTGGTAGGCATGATCGTCGGACATTATGTATATTATGTTTGGCCGGGGCTGACCTGCGTTTTGCGATAATGCAGCCTGACTTATCGCTGCCGCCGCACCCAGCAGTGCCGGGTATCTTAGATTTAAATGTCTCATTATATTATCGATTAGGTTGTCGTGATTAATTAATAACAAAGGTGGCTTTAAGCTCATCGCTGTCTTTATATCCGTACCTTACTGCCTTTATCCTGATGCTGTAATTTCCGGGTTTCAGGTGAAGGGGACCGGAGTACAGCAACCAATGCGGATTTTCTTTCTTTTCGAAAGTGTAAACAATAGAGGATCCATGTGTCGGACAGTAGAATCCAAGTGTCATTGGTGAGGAAAAAGTACCGCCTGTCCTGTAGTTTTTTGATGCCCTGTCTTCGGGGGAATTGATGATAAAATAAGGAATATCTGTTACAGGCTGTTTCATCCCGGGCCACATAGTCTCAATCATCTCAGGTTCATTCAGGAGACCCATATCACCTGTTTCAATTGTCCATTGGTCCTGCCGCTTTCTGAGCTCATCCCTGACAGAATTATATCCGGGATTTTCAGCAAGATTATTAATCTGATAAGGATCGGCCTTTACATCATAAAGCTCCTCGGGTGGACGCTTATATGCCATCCAGCTTTTCTGAGGGCCGGTAAGCTTATCTTCTGCATCGAGACGCAGCATTTCCTTATATATAGGCATGTTGCTCAGATATGGGACCCAGATGGGGAAAGGCTCGTTCGGATAATAATTCCTGATGTACAGGAAATCCTTTGTCCTTACCGAACGGATCATATCGTACGATTCATCAACACGGTCGCGTGCTGCAAACACAGCATCCCTCGGTGAAGAAGCCTGGTTTCCAAGGAACGGTCTTCCCTGCATATGGGAAGGAACAGGAATGCCGGCCAGTGAAAGGACTGAGGGTCCGAAATCGATTGAACTTATAAGCTGACCGTTTACAGTACCTGCATCCCTGCCGCCGGGAAACCGGATAATAAGCGGAACATTAAGTCCTGAATCATACAACCACCTTTTAGCCCTGGGAAGGCCATCGCCATGGTCACCCCAGAAAAAAATTATTGTATTGTCGAGTTCTCCTTCCCTTTCAAGTTCATTTATCAATACACCCACCACCGAATCGAGCCTGGCTATATTATCGTACATTTTTGCAATGTTCCTTCTTATTATTTCATTGTCAGGATAATATGGAGGAACATTAACAGATTTGGGATCTGTTTTCACATTGCTTATATCCCAGTCCTGGCTTTCATGAGTGCCCAACCAGTTAAATACGGCAAAAAACGGCTGGTTTTTATCCGGCCTGTTTCTGTAATGTGCATTCCGGCTGCATTCATCCCAGATGCTTGCCGGAACCGGATCCTTTGCAAACTGATAATCTGTTTTGGAATTGTTTGTGCAATAATATCCGGCTGTCCGGAGATATTCTGTGAATGTTTTAACATAATGCGGCGGTACTGCAGTAAACTCAACAGGATTATCAGCGCTTCTCCTGTACGAAGTGGTGCGCATATGCATACATCCTATGGAGGTCTGATACATTCCGGTTATTATTCCAGCACGGCACGGCGCACTGATCGCAGCCGTGGTAAAGACATTTGTATACCTGATGCCCTGCGAAGCCAGCCTGTCGATGTTTGGCGTTCTGGCAACCTTGTCTCCATAGCATCCAAGGTGAGCACTCATGTCTTCGGTCGAGATCCACAGTATGTTAGGCTGCTTGCGGGCCTGCTGACCGGCAGCTCCTGATGCCAGCAACGAAGCAGCCCCGATTCCAAGTAATGAGTTAAATAATTTCATTGTAATGTTATTTTGTTAACAATTGTCCGGCCGGCCTGCGGTTCAATCCAGGGTTTTTGGTAATATCATCGCCAAGATCCTTCCTGGCTTCCTCAACAACAGACTGAAGTTCCTTTACGACTTCGGGATAAAGTTCCGCGACATTATATCGTTCACCGGGATCCCTTCTCAGGTCGTACAGTTCGACATTATCGATTGTTACATTTCTTGTCTTCCCCGGCCATCCGCCAAAGCCGGGTTCGACACCCGCATATGAAATTGCAGGATGCGGAAGTACAAGCTTCCAATAATCCTTCTGCACTCCTTCCAGGCTGTTCTGCCTGTAATAGTAATAAAAGATGTGGCGTGGGTATGCATTTTCATCTCCGAGGAGCAAAGGCAGAACACTTACCCCATCAATCTTATTTTCAGGGAGTCTGGCTCCTGTAATTTCAGCAATTGTGGGTAAAATGTCGATTGAACCTGCAAGATGGTTGCAAATCGCGCCTGATGGAATTACACCGGACCATCGCATTATGCAGGGAACCCTTTGTCCTCCTTCCCAGCTTGTGCCTTTCCCTTCCCTTAGTCCGCCTGTAGTTCCGGCATGATTCCCGAAATTGAGCCATGGACCGTTATCGCTTGTGAAAATAACCAGAGTATTTTTGTCAAGTCCATTCCTTTCGAGCGCTTTCATTATCTCCCCTACCGACCAGTCGACCTCCATCATAACATCCCCATAAAGGCCCTGCCTGCTTTTGCCCCTGAATTTATCCGATACTCCAAGAGGGATGTGTACCATTGAATGAGGAAGGTACAGGAAGAAACGTTCATCTTTGTGTGATTCGATGAATTTCACCGCTCTTTCGGTATAATCTGTGGTGAGCTTATCCTGATCCTTCAGTGTTCGCACTTCTCCAACCTTTTCATTGCCTTCGATAAGAGGAAGTACAGGATATTTCATTTTGACACTTGTTGTATCCTTAAACTGTATGGGCACACCGTCAAAATCTACGGGCCACATGTCGTTGGAATAAGGTATTCCGTAGTATTCGTCAAATCCATGCTGAAGAGGCAGAAATTGTCTGTGATGCCCCAGATGCCATTTGCCTATTATGCCCGTATGGTATCCCTTTGATTTAAGGATTTCGGCTATTGTGGTTTCATTATTGTTGATGCCGTTTGTTGCCCATGGCATCAGGGCTCCGGAAATTCCAACCCTGTTGGGATAGCAGCCTGTCAGAAGTCCGGCTCGTGAAGCGCTCGAAACAGCCTGCGGGCAATAAAACCAGGTAAATTGCATTCCCTGGTTTGCTAGACGGTCAAGATTTGGGGTATCGTATTTATTGGCTCCTGTCCTGCCAATATCTCCATAACCCATATCGTCCATAAGTATGAGAACAATATTAGGCGCCGCCTGTATGGGGCTTTCCGTAAGCTGGGCCACTACGGGAAATGCTGTGAGTGAAAACATCCCCATCCCAATTAATGGTTTCATATTACTCATGAAAATATTTATTATTTCGTTTTGCATAAAAAGCAATTTAAAGCATACCTCTTCTGTTCCTGATATCCTCATATTTTATTCACCATTCCATTTTGGATTCTTATCCATCATTCTGGCATTGGTCTTATTCCTCCAGGCTTTTAAAAGACCATATAGTTTCCTTGTTGTAGCAGGATGTAAACTGGAGATATCATTTGTTTCAGAAAGGTCCTTTTCCAGGTCATAAAGTTCCTGCCGTCCTTTTTCAAAATTATCAATGAGTTTATATTTCCCAAGCCTTATTGCACTTCCGGGTTCGACACCCTGGTTTGAATAGTGAGGGTAATGCCAGAAAAGAGGCCTTTCCTTCATGCTATCCTTTTCAAGAAGAGTGAGAATGCTGATCCCGTCAGTCTCTGCCCCCTTAGTGTCAGACCCGGTAATTTCTGCAATTGTCGCGAAAAAATCTACTGAAGAAACAGGTGTATTTCTCAGTGATCCTTCTTTTGCGATCCCCGGATATTTTATAATAAGGGGAACTCTGATGCCTCCTTCATAAAGCCAACCCTTTCCGGCCCTGAGGGGTGAATTACATGTCGGTGAACCTTCAGAGGTTGAAAGACCTCCGTTATCAGAAGTAAATATAATAACTGTATTTTTGTCCAGCCCCAGTTCCCCGAGCCTGACCATCAGCCTGCCTATATTCTCATCAACGCTGTAAATCATGGCCGCATAGACCGGATTGCTTTGAATTACCCTTTCCTTATAGTTTTCGCTCATGGTTTTTCTTATCCAATCCCTGTCCCTTGTAAAAGCCTGGTCTTTTGACAGCCCCATTGAATCAGCCTTATGGGAGAACCTGCGGATAAGTTCCTCTTTGCCCTGCATAGGATTGTGCACTGCATAGAATGACAGATATACAAAAAATGGTTTGTTACCGGCACTCTCAATAAATTTGATTGCTTCATCAGTCTGCCTGTCAGTAAGGTATTCACCTTCAGGACCATCCTCAAGACGTGGATTTCCATAAGGGGAAAAATATCCGTTTGAATTTTTGCCTTTATTTGGCTGTCCGGCGCTATAGCCTCCTTTGTTAACGTTGAAACCCTGGTTCTCAGGCCAGAATTCAGGATCACCTCCGAGATGCCACTTGCCGGATATCATGGTATTATAGCCGTTTTTCCTGAGTATCTCTGCAATTGTAATTTCATGAAGATCGAGCTGAAGTTTAAACGGTAATGCCAGGAGCTTATCTGAAGGCGATCCGCTGTTTGTCGCCTGGCGGCCAGGTATCCAGTCGGTAATCCCGGTATTTACAGGATACTTTCCTGTCAGGATCGACGCTCTTGTCGGGGAAGAAACAGGACAGGCAGCATAGGCATTTGTAAAGCGTATTCCCCGGGCAGCAAGCCTGTCAATATTTGGCGTTTCATAGTACCTGCTTCCATAGCAGCTGCAATCCATATAACCAAAATCGTCAAGGAGAATGAAGATGACATTTGGTCTGCTATTTTCGGGCTTTTCTGAAGTGCAATACCCGGAAAAAGGAATTAACGACAGAGCGCCAGCACCAATGACAGATCTTAAGGGGATCATTGTCATTTGTTTTCTTTAATATTGCTGAGAAGATCTGATAACTCTTTAACAACATCCTGGTTTTCAGATGCTAAATTGTTTTTCTCGCCAATATCCTTCCTCAGATTGTAAAGCTGGGGCATTGGATCATTTCCTGTTTCGGTATTTGTATTTGCCATTACCTTAACTCCGGGTCCAGGTTCGATATATTTCCAGTCGCCTTTTATAATTGACAACCTGCCATTCGCCGAATGTTCAACCACCCAGTCACGTCCTGTAGCTGATTTTCCGAGAAGGAGATTCACATTGTTCCGGCTGTCAGGTCCTGCACCCTCCGGAAGTTCTGCGCCGGCAAGTATTGCGAATGATGCCATAAGATCGATCTGGCTGAACAGAGCATCAGAAACGCCGCTTTTTACTTTGCCTTCCCAACTGACAATGAAAACCACCCTTGTTCCGCCGTCAAATGCACTGTATTTTCCTCCGCGAAGAGGACCTGCAGGTTTGTGTGTTCCGAGCAGTTCAACTGCCTGATCCTTATAACCGTCGTCAACAACGGGCCCGTTGTCGCTTGTTACGATTATGAGGGTTTTGCCGGAAAGGTTCAACCGTTCAATTGTTTTTACGATCTCTCCCACCGACCAGTCGAATTCGAGGATGGCATCGCCTCTCGGCCCCATACCACTTTTACCTGCAAACCTCTGATGCGGAACCCTGGGAACATGAATGTCGTGAGTGGCGAAATAAAGGAAGAACGGATGGTCCTTATTGTTTTCAATGAAATTCACTGCCTTACCTGTTATAACATCAGCAATATCCTCATCGGTCCAGAGAGCTGATTTTCCTCCTGTCATATAACCAATCCTGCTTATCCCGTTAACGATTGTCATGTCGTGTCCGTGACTTGGATGCAATTTAAGAAGCTCCGGATTCTCACGTCCCGTTGGCCAGTCACCTGTCTTTTTGGTATAGTCTACCTTAATGGGATCGGAAGGATCGAGCCCCACAACATGCCTGTTTTCAACATAGACACATGGCACGCGGTCGCCTGTTGCAGGAATTATGAAACTGTAATCAAATCCGATATCGGCCGGACCGGATGTGATTTCTCCATTCCAGTCGGGTCCTCCCTGTGGTCCAAGACCAAGGTGCCA
This sequence comes from uncultured Rikenellaceae bacterium, assembly GCA_964633505.1. Lineage (GTDB taxonomy): Bacteria > Bacteroidota > Bacteroidia > Bacteroidales > VadinHA17 > LD21. The sequence goes on from CAZWHC010000014.1 coordinate 16,016, forward strand.
TTTCCCGACAGCTGCAGTTTTATAACCGGCAGATCTGAGAATTGAAGGCATCGTATGCCGTCCGGGAAGGATTATCGCAGAAGCATCACCAGGAAGAATGCCGGTTCCCGGCCGCCGCCAGGCATATTCCCCTGTAAGAAGGGAATACCTCGAAGGAGTGCTTGTTGCGGATGTACAGTGGGCATTAGTAAACCTAAGTCCCGTTGAAGCAAGTCTGTCAATATTTGGTGTTTTGAGGGCGGAAGCCCCGTAACAGCTTACATCCCCGTAACCCAGGTCGTCGGCATAGATAATTATTATATTGGGCTTATCCGGGGTTTGTGAATTCAGCGGCTGCAATGCCGCAAGAGCAGCCAATGCGCTGCCTGTAAGAATATCCCTGCCTGTTGTTTTCATTTCTTTTCAAATTCAAATGGAAAGATTTCCGAAGTTGTATGAGCTTCTTTCATTATCCCGATCATCTTGTTAACGATTTCCGGATTTGAGGCTGCAATATCATTTGTCTCACCTTCATCCACGGAAAGGTCGTACAGTTCAACTGAATCCTGAATGCCTTTATCTGCATTCAGCCTGACAGCCTTCCAGTTGTCTATCCTTACGGCAACTTTGCCGCCCTGTTCATGAAACTCCCAGTAGAGATAATCGTGATTTTTCTGCTTTTTGCCAAGCAGGGCCGGAAGAAAAGATATTCCATCATTTCCAACAGGAACTTCAGCGCCTGCAATTTCAGCAAAAGTCGGCATGACATCCCAGAATGCGGAAATATGGTCCGAAACCGCATTCTCCTTGACTTTCCCGGGCCATCTGACTATCAACGGTGTTCTTATCCCACCTTCGTACATATCGCGCTTATAGCCTCTTAATGGGCCATTACTGTCAAAATAGCCGGGATCAGCTCCTCCTTCAAGATGAGGTCCGTTGTCGGAAGCAAAAAACACTATCGTATTCTTATCAAGGCCAAGCTCCTCCAGTAAGGCAAGTATCTCACCAACATAGTCGTCAAGCTCCTTTACCATGGCGGCAAACGCGGCATGTGCCTCTGGCTGGGAACCATAGGGACCAAGCCTGAAATTCGGGCCTTCATCAGTTCCCTTGAATGATTTCTCGGGGTCAAACTTTCCCCTGAACAAATTCATATAATCCTCTTTGGCAAATAATTCTGCATGAGGAATTGTCGTTGGATAAAAAAGGAAAAAAGGCTTCGATTTGTTGTTTTCAATAAATTTAAGTGCTTCTCTGTGAATCAGATCCGGACTGTAGGCGCCAGTACGTGAACTGTCATTTTCATGGAGAAGTATCTTTTCATGATTATGCCATAGATGATCGGGATAATAGTTATGCGCCAGAGTCTGGCAGTTATATCCGTAAAATTCATCAAAACCCTGTGCATTGGGATCGCCTTCAGTATCGATATAACCAAGTCCCCATTTACCGAAGGCGCCGGTCGCATACCCTCTGTTCTTCAGCATTTCGGCAATCGTTACGGAAGCGCCCGGCAACGGCCAGTTACCCTCGGGTTTCCAGTTCTTGTTGCCCCTTACCGGCGTATGCCCTGTATGGAGGCCTGTCATGAGGCACGACCTTGAGGGAGCGCTTACAGTGCAGCCTGTATAATGGTTGCGGAACAACATTCCCTGGCGGGCAAGCCTGTCGATGTTCGGAGTGCTGAACTTTGTCTGACCATAGCAGCTAAGATCACCGTAGCCAAGATCATCAGCAAGTATGTAGACAATATTTGGCAGCTGACTGTCTCTGTCAGACTGGCTGCAGGATATCACGGAGAGGCTGGTGAAAATAGATGCGGGTATTATGGATTTCATTGCAGTTGAAGGTTTTGAAAGGTTAAAAAATGGCGCAGGGCCCAGGGCTCAGGGCACAGGGCACAGGGTGTTATACTTTATTGTTTCATTATTTCAATGTTTCAATGGTTTAATGGATTAATATACAAATAGATTTATGATTGTTTGTATTATTATAAAAATATAGTATTATACTGTTATAGTATTATAACATTATGACATTAGTTCAATTGATACTTTCTGATTTTTACAGTAAAAGCTTCAGCAGGATTTTTGATCAGGATCTGGTCTATTTCATCTTTTGTGAAACCTTTTGCTTTCAGGACGGGAATAAAATAATCGAATATATCCGTATAACCGTTGAACTGACCTCCACCGGGTTGAGACGGATGGTACCAGCCCGAGTCGTGTGACAGGAGAACCCTGTTAAGGAGACCCTGCTCTTTCAGTGCTGAGATCCGACCGGCGTACCATTCAAGGCTTCCCCTGTCGTCAGGTTTAAGATCCGGCCTGTTGCGGATATTGTCGAGCGAGATCCATGCACCTTCCCTTGCAGCTGTTATATTACCTTCGGTAGTTCCGTTCTGGGCGTGGACCCAGATGAAGGCTGACGGATCAACACCCAGTTCCTTAAGTACTTTAATCTGGGCAAAGGCGGGATTATCAGGCCCAGTATGTGAAGCAATTACCAGACCTGTTGCCAGGTGGGCCATTCCCGCGGCTCTAATAATCTTTAAATGTTCAGGAGAAAGGGTGTCAGACGGATTTACTCCAATTTTTATAAACCCGGGTCTTATTCCCGTGTTTTCGATTCCGTTTTTGAATTCATTTGTCCAAATGGCTGCAAGCCCTTCAGGAGTCTGGTCATAAAAACTGCGGGGTAAATATTTATTGTTACTTGCCCCGTAATAGCCTGTATTTGTAATAATACTTACTCCGGTCTTTCTCGAAAGGTCCCTTAGCATCAAAGGATCACGTCCCAGGAATGAAGGAGTGCAATCTATTATGGTTTTCACCCCTCTTGCCTTTGCTTCATTTACATATGGTTCTGCGGCGGCAATAACTGAATCGCGGTTCCATCTGAAGTAACCGGTGCTGTCGGCTCCTATGAAATCGACAAGTATGTGCTCGTGTTCGAGAGTTGTTCCCATTTTACCGGGAGTTTCCCTGCCATTTACAGTCATCACAAAGTCGTCATTTTTGGGCTTGCATGTGATAATAACTATCCCGAAAAGCAGAAAGAGTATTAGCCAGAGGATTATTTTAAAATCGTCAAATTCATCTATATCCATTGAAAAACGGTTTAGGTTTCAATGGGAATAAAAATAGGATAATTTATTGAAAAGAGAATAAAATAAAGAAGCTCTGTGAGGAGATACCGGTATTTTACCGCAAATGGCGCAAAGGTTTTTCGCAAAGGGCGCAAAGTAATAATTATCAACTTATTAACTTTGCATCCTTTGCGGTTAAACAACAAACAATGCTGTATTATTTATACGAATCGAGATGCACGTTCTTTACCGCACGTCCTGAAGGATCGATCATATTTTTGAACGAAGCATCCCATGCCAGCGCTTCAGCCGTGCTGCATGCAACCGATGGCACGGAAGGAACGCACGACGCCGCCGAATCCGAAGGGAAATGTTCTGCAAATATTGACCTGTAGAAATATTCCTCTTTCGACATCGGAGGATTTATCGGGAACCGGTATTTTGCATTCTTCAGCTGTTCATCTGAAACCTCTCTGGAAGTCAGCATTTTTAAGGTGTCGATCCAGTTATAACCTACGCCATCGGAGAACTGTTCCTTCTGCCTCCAGGCGACGCTCGACGGAAGATAGTCTTCAAATGCTTTCCTCAGTACCCATTTTTCAATGCGTTCCTTAGTTATCATCTTGTCTTTCGGATTAAGGCGCATTGCAACATCCATGAACTCCTTGTCGAGGAATGGCACACGTCCCTCTACACCCCAGGCAGCAAGCGATTTATTTGCACGAAGGCAGTCATAAAGATGTAGCTTACTTAGTTTCCTCACTGTTTCCTCATGAAATTCCTTTGGTCCGGGCGCCTTGTGAAAATAAAGATAGCCGCCGAAAATCTCATCGGCGCCTTCGCCCGACAATACCATCTTCACTCCCATCGACTTAATGACTCTGGCAAGCAGATACATCGGGGTGGATGCCCTTACGGTGGTTACGTCATAAGTTTCGATGTGGTAAATAACATCCCTGATTGCGTCAAGTCCTTCTTCGACTGTGAAATTTATCTCATGATGCACGGTTCCTATATGTTCCGCCACTTTCCTTGCCGCTGCCAGGTCGGGTGATCCCGTAAGTCCGACTGCAAAGGAGTGCAACTGAGGCCACCAGGCTTCAGCCTTATCGCCCGATTCTATCCTCTTTGGTGCAAATTTCTTGGCTACGGCAGAAACTACCGAGGAATCAAGTCCCCCCGACAACAGCACTCCATAAGGCACGTCCGACATAAGCTGCCTGTGTACCGAGGCTTCAAGAGCTGACTTTAATTCTTCTATTGAGGTGGTGTTGTTTTCAACAGTGTCATAATTCATCCAGTCGCGGGTGTACCACTTTTTCATAACACCATCCCTGCTGTAAAGATAATGTCCGGGAAGAAATTCCTGTATCCTGTTGCATATACCTTCGAGGGCTTTAAGCTCTGATGCCACATAGAAATTCCCGAACTGGTCCCATCCCATATAAAGAGGTATTATACCGATATGGTCGCGTGCAATCAGATAACAGTCCTTCTCCCTGTCGTACAAGGCAAATGCAAATATGCCGTTCATCTCTTCAAGAAAATCAGGACCTTTGTCCCTGTAGAGGGGAAGTATGACCTCACAGTCGGAGTGAGTCTGAAATTCATATGTATTCTCGTAACGTTTACGGATTTCCTGGTGATTGTATATCTCACCGTTGACGGCCAGAATCAGGTTTTTGTCACTGCTGTACAATGGCTGACGTCCTGACTGGGGATCGACGATCGACAAACGCTCATGAGCCAGAATTGCTTTTTCGCACGAAAAAATGCCCGACCAGTCAGGTCCCCTGTGCCTTACCCTTTTCGACATCTTCAGCACTGTAGGTTTAAGCTCCTGTGGACTCGCCTTCAGATCAAATACTCCAACTACTCCGCACATATTATCCTGTTATTTCTTTTTATTCAGATCACAATTTTTAAAAATCAGGCAGCAAAGCTAATGAATTGTTTTAAAATTTAAAATATTAAAATTAAATAATTAATGTTTAGCAGCATATAAATTGTTACAAAAAAGGCAATTTAAGTAAATAATATTAATGACAAATATCATATTTACATAAAAATATTAGAGATAGGTAAAGGCTTAATATCAGTACCCGGCAGAGACCGGCATGCCTTTAACCGCAAAGGGCGCAAAGTTTTTACTAAGGGCTCATAATGTTGTTAAACAGTAAAGCCGGGTTGTTAAAAAAATTTAAATATAAAGCATGATATACACATATGTAACATATTTAGATTGATCACATGCATTGATTTATTATATTGCAGCTTCACAGATGAATACATTTCTGTTTCTGTCGATTATGAGTATATCCCTTGCTGAAGTTATTAATACCTGAAGGATTGAATAATTTCGGGATAAATCAGTGTTTTTTCCATTTAGAGAACTTACTGCCGGTTGTTGGGAGCTATAAGATGATATATTTGTAAATGAATAAAGTTTTAGTGGTGCAGAGTATTTATTTATGATTTTGAAGAACAGGAATACACTATATACAGGGTTAGTCTCTGTGATTTTTGCAGCAATGCTCATCTGGTGGTTTGCCGGTAATCATTTTCCTGCTGAGATGGCTGTGCGTGTTCCGGGCATGGATAATCGTCCCAAAGTCGAACCAAGGTCCGACAGTGTGGTTGTGGGCGAGTTTTTCGACACTCTCGGCGTTATGGATCAGGTGGTTTCAGGATCGTGGCCAAGGTTCCGCGGACCTGATTTCAGCAATATTGCAAAAGACACTTTCGAACTTGCCGAATCGTGGGATACTGCAGGCCCTCCTGTGGTATGGAAGACAACTCTGGGGGAAGGTTATGCCGGTCCTGCAGTTCTTAACGGCAGGGTATATATTCTCGATTACAATGAAAGGCGAAAGGCCGATGTGCTCAGGTGCTTTTCTCTCAGCAGCGGTACAGAGTTATGGAGAAGATGGTATTATGTTGATCTGAAAAGAAATCACGGCTATTCACGCACAGTACCGGCTGTCACCGAAAAATATCTTGTAACGGTCGGACCAAGATCTCATGTCATGTGCCTTGATCCAATTTCCGGAGATCTTCTCTGGACAATCGATATGGAAAAGGAATTTGGTGTGCCCGGAAGTGATAAAGGAAAGGTAACTCCTGATTTCTACTCCGGACAGTGCCCGCTTATTGATAATGATGTCGCTGTTCTTGCCCCTGGTGCAAAAGCAATAATGATTGGTGTAAGGTGTTCCGACGGGGAGATATTATGGAGAACTCCAAACCCCGATTCCCTCAGGATGTCGCATGGGTCGATAATTCCTATGGTGATCCACGGCCGCCGTATGTATGTTTACAATGCTGTAGGCGGTGTTGTCGGTGTGGCAGCTGACGGACCCGAAACTGGCAAGCTCCTCTGGTCGACCCGGGAGTGGAATCCTGCGACTACTGCCGCCTCACCGCTATACCTGGGAAACAACGAAATTGCAGTTTTCGGAAGCTATGGAGCAGGAGGTGCAAAACTCAGGATCGATTACGACGGTTCGCGGTTTTCAGCAGCTTCTGTTGAAGTACATAAGGCCACTGAAGGCATTGCAAGCGACCAGCAGACTCCAGTCATGACCGGCGATTACATCTGGACAGTCATGCCCGAGAATGCAGGACCCTTAAAGAAACAGTTAGTGTGCTATAACAGGTCCGATCTCAGGAACCCGGTCTGGAGCAGCGGCAAAGACAGACGATTCGGAAGAGGCCTCGGACCATTTATTGTTAAGGACGGAAAAATGCTGCTTCTCGACGATGATGCAAATCTCTATTATTTCAGGCTTAACGGCTCACAGGCTGAACTCATATCACAGCATTCCATAATAAAAGGCATTGAAGCCTGGGGCCCAATGGCATTAGCCGGAAACTACCTCATTATGAGGGATGCAAGAAATTTATTGTGTCTTTTTGTCGGTAAAAATAAGGGCTCATGAACAAAAAGCTATCCGCCATATTCGCCTTGATTATCATCCTTGCATTCATGGGTTACATAATTTACGATGCAAGCTCAGGATCATCAGGGGAACCTGCCACCGCACCTGCCGGCGATACATTGTACACCGACAACTGGAAGATTGCAGGGACAATAGATGTGGCTGAGGGAAAACTGTCGTCAGTTGCAGTTTCGGATAACGGAACTATTTGTCTTGGAGGCGATTCGTTCATAAAAGTCATTGATCCCCGGTATAATAAGCTCTGGGATATTGAGACAGATCAGAAAATAACAGCGCTGGCAGTTTCGGGCGATACAATATTCGCCGCCACAGGGGAAACAATCCTGGTTGTTTCAAAGGATGGGAAAATACTCAATGAATGGGGCCCGTATGAGGGGAATTCAATATTTACATCATTGTCGGCCGCAAACGGCATGCTTGCAGTGGCAGATGCCGGAAGCAAAAGGATATTCATCCTCGGAAGGGATGGTGAAGTCATATCAATGCTAGGACAATCGGGCGATCATTTTATAATTCCAAGTCCTTATTTCGACCTGGCATGGTCGGGCACTTACCTTGTCGCAGCCAACCCGGGCAGGCGCAGGATTGAAACATGGAGCGCCGGCGGGAAAATGATATCGGCATCAGGAGAGCCCGGAACGGCTCCCGGGGCATTCTGCGGGTGTTGCAATCCTTCACATATTGCAATCAATCCAAACGGAATTGTGACTGCTGAAAAGGGAATAAACAGGATAAAGATATTAAATAACGATGGCAGCTTTGCGGAATTCGTCTCATCGCATAATTCCTTCGATCAGTCAGTTCCGCTTGATCTGGCCGCAGTTGACGGGACCAGGATCTATGCCGCCGACAATTCGGATTCGAAACTATATATTTTTGAAAGAAAATGACAGACAGAACAGGTTTCATAAAAAGCATTGTTCGCGCGGGGCTCTGGCTTATGCTCGCGTTCATTGTCCTTGCCGTCGGGAACAGGGTCGTTTCAGACAGCGGGTGTTCAGGCTGCCCTTCAAAATCGTCGTGCAGCGGAAAGAATTCCTGTGACAGAAAATAATGTTCGCAAGATGACAGATAAAAATAAATACCAGACAAGAAGGGATTTTGTCCGCAAAGCCGGAAAGATCCTTATAGTTGCTCCGGTTGTCGCCCTTCCTGTTGTACTTTCGAAGAAGGTGTCGGCTTCCGGAAACGTTTGGCAGATTGACCCCCATAAATGCACTCAGTGCGGTCAGTGCAAGACAAATTGCGTCCTTACACCATCGGCAGTAAAATGTGTCCATGCTTATGTAATGTGCGGATACTGCGATCTGTGCGGAGGATATCTCCGTCAGGGCGTGAAGACAATAAGCACAGGAGCTGAGGTCCAGATGTGCCCTACTGCAGCCATCACAAGGAAATTTGTGGAGGAACCTTATTTTGAATACACAATCGACGAGAAGCTTTGTGACGCATGCGGAAAATGCGTCAAGGGTTGCGCCGATTTCGGAAACGGATCGCTCTATCTTCAGATCAACCAGGATCTTTGCGTGAATTGCAACGAATGTGCAATTGCCAGAAATTGCCCCTCCGATGCAGTTTCAAGGGTAAGTGATAAAATGCAATATATCCCCAAGGAAAAAGCGGGTAAAATATAATAAGACTAGTATTTTGAGAAGGAAATTACCATATATACTGTTATTGCTTATGCTGGGATGGCATGCGGTAATAATGGCGCAGGACAGGTTTCCCAGACCGGAATTTGAATCGGGATATGTCTATCCTGAGCATCAGATGCCTCTTCAGAGGGCTCCATTCTGGGATTATATTGATATTGCAGTTCTTATAGGGGCATTATCGCTTGCATCATGGCTTGCATTAAAGAAACGCTCAAGGGAAGGACTTGTATGGCTTTCCGTTTTTTCGCTTGCATATTTCGGATTTGTTAGGGAAGGCTGTGTCTGTTCCGTAGGATCCGTGCAGAATGTAGCACTGGCGCTTTTCAACAGCAATTATACTATTCCCATAACAGTCTTGCTGTTTTTTATTATCCCGCTTGTTTACGCACTCGCCTTCGGGAGGGTCTTCTGTGCGGGTGTTTGTCCGCTCGGTGCAATTCAGGAACTTACAGGGTTCCGTCCGGTTAAACTGCCTAAAGCAGTGGAATCAGTAATGATTACTGTTCCTTTCATCTATCTTGGTCTGGCGGTACTTTCGGCGGCAACAGAAAGCCAGTTCCTTATCTGCAGGTATGATCCGTTCGTAGGTATTTTCAGGCTTGATGCTCCATATACGATGGTCATCTTCGGCGGGCTTCTTCTTGTTGCCGGGATATTCATAAACAGGCCGTATTGCAGATATTTCTGTCCTTACGGCGTTCTTCTCAACATATTTTCAAGATTTTCATCGCGGCACCTTACAATAACCCCGGCCGAATGCACAAACTGCAGGCTTTGTGAAGATGTATGCCCTTACGATGCAATACTCCCTTCAGATATTTCAGCTCCTCCCGAAGAACCGCAGAAGGAAAGAAGGCGCTTCCTCGTTTATATGCTTCTTATCCCGTTATTCGCTGCCGGAGGATTGTTACTTTTCAGAAACCTGTCACCTGTATTTACCGGACTGAACAGTAATGTGCAGCTGGCAAGGGAGATAAGAGCTGAAAAAGAAAAGGGCATCCCTGCGATATCAAAGGCTGCCTTAGCATTCAAGGAAGCAGGAAAGACAGAGACGGAACTGTTTGCAGAAGAGCAGAAAATATACGAGCGTTACAGGAAGGGATCGGCCTGGGCAGGCCTTTTCCTCGGGATATCCTTCGGCCTGAGCCTTGTTTCGCTTTCAACAAGAACAAGAAGGACAGGCTATGTGCCACATAAAGGAAAATGTTACAGTTGCGGCAGGTGCTTCAGATATTGCCCTGTCCATGTTAATAATAACAGATCGGATGATAAAGTTTGAAGAAAAAGACCTTAAGATAATCAAAGGCATCGGCATCGGTTCCGGTGTGTTCACCCTGATTGTCGCCCTTACAATGTTGCTGAGCCTGATCCAGCTTAAAACCATGGATCCGCTCGATAATCAGGCAATTACTTCGATAAAAGAAGAATACGACAAAAACCCTGATAATGCCACCAGGGCAGAACAGGTGAGAGCTCTTGACCTTATGGCAAGGAAGGCTTATTTTGCATCACGCCGGCAGGTTGAAACAGGATCCTATCTGTTGCTTGCAGGTGCTATTATATTTGTAATCTGTCAGAGGATCATTGCGGGCAGCGAAAAAAATCTCCCGTCAATCCCCGGGGAACGTCGCATTGAGGTCACGCAAAAAGCCAGATATGCCAGATATCTGGCGGGAACTGTTGCTTTTCTTACTGTTGCAGCTATAATCTCATCCTTTATGCTCCGGAGCGATCTTCCCGACCTTAGCGGAAAGGCGTCGGCTAGGGCTGAAAGAAAAGAAAAGAAACAAGGCGCTGACCGGTCTTCAGGTTCATTATCCGGAGATTTCAAACCCGATCCCACCAATTATCCTTTTTTCAGGGGTCAGGATGGAAGGGCCATTGCAGGTGGAAAAGGCTATCCGACAGAATGGAACGGGGAGGAAGGCAAAAACATAAAATGGAAAACTGCAACTCCAAAAGAAGGGAAAAGCTCCCCGGTGATCTGGGGTGACAGGCTTTTTGTGACAGGCGCCGAGGGGAATTCCTGCGAAGTATATTGTCTTGATAAAAATTCAGGTCAGATATTATGGACAGTTTCGGGATCCGGAATTGAAGGAGAACCCGCTGTTCCGCCTGAAACGGATATGGAAGCAGGACTGGCTGTATCAAGTGTGGCAACTGACGGGAAATCGGTATGCGCTATTTTTGCAAACGGAAACCTTTTATGCCTCGATCCTGACGGCAAAACCTTATGGGCCAAAAATATCGGTATTCCCAGCAATGTTTACGGATATTCATGTTCGCTGATAATGTATGAGGGTGTGCTGATCGTCCAGTTTGACTCCAATGAGAAAGTTTCGCTTATGGGCTTTGACGCATCTTCAGGGGACCTGAAGTGGGAAACACTGAGACGGGGAAGGGCAAGCTGGGCCTCCCCTGTCATTGCTCACTTCAATGGACAGCCCCAGGTTGTTGTAAACGGAAATCCGGAAGTCACTGCCTTTGATCCGCAGACAGGAAAGGAATTATGGTCGCTTGAGGTTCTTACAGGCGATGTGGCGCCTTCCCCTGCAGTAAACGGTTCAATGGTATATTCTGTAACGGATTATGCAAGGCTTGCCGCAATAAAACCCGGCCCAGGACCTTCAATATCCTGGGAAGACAACACATTTACCCCTGATGTATCAAGTCCGGTGGCAACAGATAAATTTCTATTCCTCTCGACAGGCAACGGCGACGTGGTTTGTTACGATTCACAGAAGGGCGATACCCTGTGGACACACTATTTCATGGACCAGTTCTATGCTTCGCCTGTGATTGCCGATGAAAAGGTCTGGTTTCTCGACCGGAGCGGAGTTATGCATATCGTGAAAGAAGCTGAAAAGTACGAGCTTATCGCTGAATCGCCGCTTGGCGAACCTGCTGACTGCACTCCGGCATTTTCGGATAAAATGATATTTGTAAGAAGTAGAAACAACATATTTTGCATTTCAGAAAATTGAAAAAAATTAAGGAAGATACAGGTACCTGCAATTGCGAAAGCACTTTACCTACTGTTGAAGAGATCAACTCTGCTGTAGAGTCGGTGGTAAAGGAGACCGGGACAGGCAAAGACAAGGTGATCCTGATCCTTCAGGAGGTTCAGAAAAAACTAAATTACCTGCCGTCGGAGGCTCTTAAGCATATCTGCAGGATTACTGAAATCACTCCGGGCCAGATTTCCGGAGTTTCGACTTTTTATTCCCAGTTCAGACATATCCCGGCAGGACGCCATTCAATAAAGATATGTGCCGGAACTGCCTGTCATGTAAAGGGTTCTCAGCTTATCTCCGAGGCTTTCAGGAGAGATCTGAAGATAACTGAAGAGAGAAACAGCTCACCCGATAATCTGTTTTCGATCGAGGAAGTAGCCTGCCTTGGATGCTGCACGCTCGCCCCCGTGGTTCAGATCGACGGCAAGACATATGGACATGTAAAACCAACACAGGTAAATGAAATAATAAGTGATTTCCTTAAATCGCAGGGAAGCAAAAAGGCAGAGGGCCGGCATACTGTTAAGGAGGATTTTGATGCAGAGGTCAGGATTGGCCTGGGATCGTGCTGTGTTGCCGGCGGCAGCAGGGAAATACTTTCGAAGCTGACCGACATAAGGGAATTCTACGATCTTAATATAAAAGTAAAACCTGTGGGATGTGTCGGAGTATGCAATCAGACTCCCCTTCTCGAAATCGTAAGTTCTGAAAATCATAGCACAAGATATACGAATGTAAGGAAAGACCAGGTCGAAGAGATACTGCTGAAACATATTAAACCACGGTCGCTTAACAAAAAATTAAGGTTCACTATCAACAATCTTGCCGACACCTTTCTTTCCGACGACATGGTATACAGCCCTGTAAACCTCCCGGGGGAAGTCAGGGAACAGACTCTCAATAATTTTCTAAGTACCCAGAAGCATCTTGCAACCCTTAACGGAGGGATGATGACACCCGACTCTTATGATGAATACAAGCTTATGGGTGGATTCAATGCTTTCAGGAATATCCTTCTGTCGGGCGACAGAAGTTCTGTAATAGCGGCAATAAAGGAAAGCGGGCTCAGGGGTAGAGGCGGTGCAGGATTCCTTACGGGACTAAAGTGGGAGATTTCTGCAGCATCGGAATCATTGCCCAAATACGTGGTCTGTAACGGTGATGAAGGAGATCCCGGCGCTTTCATGGACAGGATGCTTCTTGAATCCTTTCCCTTCAGGATCATAGAAGGGATGCTTATAGCAGGATTTGCCACCGGCGCCGACAGGGGCATCTTTTATATCCGTGCAGAATATCCGCTTGCAGTGACACGGGTAAAAAATGCACTTAAAGTATGCTATGAAAAAGGTCTTACAGGATCAAAAATCATGGGGAGTGAATTCTCCTTTGAAATTGAAGTTTTTGAAGGAGCCGGAGCATTCGTATGCGGTGAGGAAACTGCCCTGATCGCTTCACTCGAAGGCAAAAGGGGAACCCCGCATTTACGCCCTCCATATCCTGCAGAAAAAGGATTTATGGGATATCCGACACTTGTAAATAATGTCGAAACCCTTGCACTGGTGCCATGGATTATCAATAACAGCCCGGAAGCGTTCAGCTCGGTAGGCACAGATAAGAGCAAAGGAACAAAGGTTTTTGCTCTTGCAGGAAAAGTAGCAAAAGGCGGGCTTATTGAGGTCCCAATGGGCATATCGATAAGGGATATTGTAGAAAAAATAGGTTGCGGTGTTACCGAAGGCAGAACATTCAAGGCTGTTCAGATCGGAGGCCCTTCGGGAGGATGTATCCCTGCGGCTTTGGCCGGAACATCTGTCGACTATGAAGAACTGTCAAGGATGGGCGCAATGATGGGATCGGGAGGTATGGTCGTTCTTGATAATACCGACTGCATGGTCGACATGGCAAAGTATTTCCTTGACTTCACACATAAACAGTCGTGCGGTAAATGCACATTCTGCAGGGTTGGGACAAAACAGATGCTCGATATACTTACCAGGCTCAGCAAGGGTAAAGCATCGATGGCGGATATAGATGAACTCGAAAACCTGTGCCATGATGTGAAAAACGGAAGTCTGTGCGGCCTTGGAAAGACAGCCCCCAATCCTGTGATAACCGGACTTAAATATTTCAGGGAGGAATATGAAGCCCATGCCCAAGGCAGATGTCCGGCCAAAAGGTGCAGAGACCTTATAAAATACACAATAACAGACAAATGCACCGGATGTACAAAGTGCTTTCAGGAGTGTCCGGTCGGGGCTATCAGCTTCCGGCCTTATGAAAAACATGAAATCGACCAGTCGAAATGTACCTTATGTGACAACTGCAGGGTTGTCTGCCCAGAAAGTGCAGTTGAATTAGTGGATGTAAACGATGAAGATCAGAATTGACGATACAGAAGTTGAAGTTATAAAAGGACTGACTGTCCTCGATGCCGCACGAAAAGCCGGCATGGAGATCCCTACCCTTTGCCATGGTGAAGGGCTTGAACATTATTCATCGTGCATGGTTTGCATGGTAAAGGATGTAAAGAAAAACAGCTTTATTCCGTCATGCTCATCCCTGGTGAGGGATGATATGGAAATCGATGCCTCGGGAGAAGAAGTGATCAGGCTCCGTAAGAAGGCAGTAACGCTTCTTCTTTCTGAACACAGGGCCGAATGCGAAGGCCAGTGCAGGGTGGTGTGCCCCATGGGATACAATATACCGCTGATGAACCGCCTCCTTTCTGCCGGAAAAACAGATGAAGCCCGGGAACTTATCATTGCTGAAACCGGAGGTAAAGAACTTAATTGTTTCAAATGCAAGGCATTCTGTGAAAATGCCTGCCGGAGAAAGAAAATAGATGCACCTGTTTCTATCCGAAATACAAGAATATTCCTTTATAGTCTGTCGCCGGTTGAAAAGGGAGTCACAACCGGTTCGGTTTACCATAAGCCCGTCGATCTGAAAAATCGCTTTACGTCGAGGATCGGACAGTTCGACGAATCTGAACAAAAGGAATGGCTGAAGGAATGTGAACCGGATGTGATACGTCACAGGGAAATAAAAGATACAAAGGATGCAACAGAGGAAGCCGGAAGCTGTATGAGATGTGATTGCAGGGCTGCCGATAACTGCCGTCTGAGGGAACTTGCGGAACATTTTGAACTGAAGGATCCCAAAGGAAAATTTGTAAATTCGCCTATAGCTAAGAAAATTAACCTGAAAACAGGCCTGATTTTTGAGAATGCCAAATGTATTAAATGCGGATTATGTGTGAGGCTGACCGGGGATACAAAGGAAGAGCCTTCATTGTGTTTCGTTCACAGGGGGTTTGTTTCAGTGATCTCCGAGCCTCTTTTCGAAGATTTTGAAAATATACTGCCTACAATGGCGGACAGATGCATAGAAATTTGTCCTACGGGCGCTCTTGGACATAAGGGAAGCATTACAGGAAAATGAAAAGACTGTTAATATGCATATTTGCCATAGTCGTTTTTGTTTCTGTCACTGCACAGGAAACGGGACCCGACTGGCCGGTATTCAGGGGCAGACCGGACCTTAGCGGTTTTACTGCCGGGGAACTGACGTCGGCTCCATCGCTTCTCTGGAGCTATAAATCAGGTTCAAGGTCAAGATCATCACCGGTAATAAGCAACGGTACAATTTTCTTTGGAAATGACAAGGGTACTGTTCTGGCTGTAACTGCTGATGGAAAGCTTAAATGGAAGTATGAGGGAGGAGGAGCCGCAGAATCTCCGCCTCTTGTTTACGGGAACAGCGTTATTACAGGATTCAGCGACGGATCGCTTCACTCTGTTGACATCACCAGCGGGAAACTGCAATGGAATTACAAGACCGACAACCAGATTGTAGGGTCGGCTAATTACTGGAGCACCGGAAAACGTTCAGGAATAGTTGTCGGCAGCTATGATTACTTCCTTCACTCCGTCGACCCTGTGAACGGCCGTTTCCAGTGGAAGCTGGAGACTGAGAACTATGTAAACGGAACGCCTTCAGTATTGAATAACAATATTGTTTTTGGAGGATGTGACGGAATAATCAGGATTGCAGACGCATTTTCAGGAAGGGAAAAGGACACAATACATATAGGGGTATATATAGCCTCCTCGCCTGCCCTGTCGGGCGGGAAAGCATGTTTCGGGGATTATGACGGAAACCTTTATTGCCTCGATTTGCTCACGGGAAAACTCGCCTGGGAAGTAAAGGCAAACGAAAATTCAGGATCTGTCCTTGCAATTCCGGCAATAGGAAAGAATTCAGTTGTTGTCGGTAACGAGGATAAATATCTTTATTGTTATGATCTGATCACCGGCCGGCTAAAGTGGAAATATAGGACAAACGGAAGAATAACGGGCTCTGCTGTTTTAACACCCACAAAGGTCATCTTCGGAAGTCTCGACGGTTATGTTTACATGCTTAACCAGACCGACGGGAAAAAAATCTGGAGTTTCAACGCCGGAGCTCCCGTAAGCAGCTCTCCCGCCGTATCAGGCGACAGGTTTTATATCCTTACTGAAGACGGCCGTCTCCTCTCGTTCGGTAAAAAATAAACTTATGAAAATAGTATATCTTATCACTGGTTCCGGAGGATCATTCTATTGTGGAAATTGTTACCGCGATATGCTTTATGTAAGGGCGATAAGGAAAGTCCCGGGTATTGATGCAAAGGCAATTCCACTTTACCTGCCACCCGACAGCACAACCATGAGGGAAAGCGGTTTCGACAATAATGTGTTTTTCGGCGCGATATCAATGTTCCTGAGGGAAAAAGTCGGGTTCCTCAGAAATATGCCTGCAATTTTTGATAAATTCCTTGATGCCCGGTTGTTCCTGAAACTCGCAGCAAAACAGGCCGGTACAACAAGCTCTGAAGGATATGAAGAGCTAACAATAAGTATGATAGAAGGAGATAATGCATTCAGGAAATCAGAAGTCGACAGGCTTGTCAGATATCTTACCCGCGATGGAAAGCCTGAAATAATCCACCTCTCCAATGCACTGATACTTGGAATTGCAAGGCAGCTCAAAAAGAGGATGGATGTGAAAATCGTATGCTCGCTTCTGAATGAGGACGACTGGATAGACGATATGGCCGAACCCTTCAGATCGAGAGCATGGGAGATGATCGCCCGTGAAGCCGGTTTCGTCGACTCATTTATCACCCCGAGCAAGTATTACAGGGACTTTTTTCTCAGTAGAACGGGCATTAACGGCAATAATGTGTCGATCATCCCGCTTGGTTTTGATCCGGAGAAAGATCCCGTGCCAGTGGTAAGGGAATCCCCTTCCGCAATAGGATATTTCAGCAGGGTAAACCAACATAACGGATTTGACAAGATCGTAGATGCGTTTTTACTTTTAAAAAAGAAGGACAGCATACCCGGACTGACACTTAATGTATGCGGAGGATATACAGGAACCGACAAGCCTTTTCTATCGGCGCAGATAAAAAAAATCAGGGAGGCAGGAGTGGCTAAAAGCGTTCATATTTATCCTGAATTCCAGGGTGAAGGAAAAATGAAATTCTTCAGTAACGTCGACGTAATAGCTGTGCCTGTTCGTAAATATGACGGCTACGGATTATACCTTCTTGAAGCAAATGCTTATGGAATACCCGTGGTCCAGCCCGGTACCGGAGCATTTCCGGAACTTATTGAAAAATCAGGCGGAGGCATTATCTATTTACCTGATACTGTTGAAGAACTTGCAACATCGCTTTATAATCTTCTTTCTGATAATGAGCAATTATCACGCCTCCGGGCCGACGGGATCAGCAACGTCCGCCGGGAATTCTCCCTTGCAAGGATGTCGGAAGGCCTTGCTGAAGTATATGGTAAAACTTTGAAAAATGCTTGAAATAATAAATATAACCAAATCCTTTCATCAGAGGGGATTGGTTCTGAATGAGCTGAACCTCAATGTTAATGAGGGCGATTCCATTTCAATTGCAGGACCGTCGGGTTCAGGAAAGACTACACTTCTAAATATAATAGGATTGCTCGACAAACCCGATAGCGGTGATGTTCTTTTCCGGGGAGTCAGAATATCTGAATATGATCACGACAGATCGGCTTCGTACAGGAATCAGAATGTCGGATTTGTATTTCAGGATCATCTGCTCCTGCCCTATCTGACTGTAAAGGAGAACATACTACTTCCGCTTCTTGCCTCTGATCTTTCTGAAAAAGAGTACAATAAAAAGGCCGGCGACGCGATGGAGCTGATGGAAAAAACCGGAATAACCGGGCTTGAAGGAAAATATCCAGGCCAGATCTCCGGCGGTGAAGCCCAGCGTGCCACACTCGTCAGGGCGCTTGTAAACAAACCTTCAATACTTCTTGCCGATGAACCGACAGGATCGCTCGACAGAAAAAATGCTGAAAATCTTGGAGAGCTGCTTGCCGGGATGAACAAAGAATTTGGAATAACAATTCTTGTTGCCACACATTCGCCAGGACTGGCCGGCAGAATGAATATACGGTTCAACCTTTCGGAGGGCAAACTTATACCAGTTTAAGAAACACGGAAATAATAACCTATGAGATTGACAATCAGTCATATTGTCTTTAGATCATTACTTTTCAACCGGAAGGGGGTAATTTATCAGGTCCTGATCATTATACTTCTTACTGCTGTTATTACCGGTTCGCTTATGACCGGCAGTTCGGTGCGAAACAGTCTGAAAAGGACTTCCCTTGAGAAGACAGGCAAAACCGGGATAATGGTTAGTTCGGGCATAAGATATTTTGATCCGTCGCTTGTCGGGAGGATGGAAGCAGAGACAGGTATCGCTACGGCGGGAGTTCTCGAAATTGACGGTTATTGCCAGAACTTTTCAACGGGAGAAACATCGCCTTCAGTAAAGATTTACGCTGTCGATGACAATTTCTTCAGATTCCAGGGTAACGACACAATCAGAATTAATAAGGGAGAAGCTGCAATTAATGAGAGGCTTGCATCGTGGCTCAGCCTTAAACCCGGGGATGATATTGTCATCAGATTCAGTACTTTAAGCGATCTGCCTGCCGATGCTCCCTTTTCGCCGGATAAGAATACAACCGGATCGGTGGTGATAAGAACCGGGAAAATACTTTCAGCATCAGAATCGGGGAATTTTTCACTGGGGATAAGCCAGATCACACCTCTAAACATATTCATTGGACTTTCGGATCTGACAGCCATGATTGACAATTTCCCGGGAATAAACAGGCTTTTGTTCAAAGAAAGACCGGATATTACAGTATCAGATATTTACAATTCGCTGCATAAAGCTATTGCTCCGGGTGATATAGGATTGAATGTCAGAACTATACCTGCCACAGGGGGAAAGGAGCTGGTTTCCGACAGGATCTTTATTGATGAGTTAATTGCAGGAGAAATTGAAAGACTTCCGTTGAAGCCGCATCGTGCAATAACATATCTTGCAAACAGGATCAGCATTGACGGCAGATCGACACCATATTCATTTGTTTCGGCCCTCGACCCCGGTCTTTACAAGGGGATCCCCGACACTAACGGTATAATCCTGAACCGGTGGATTGCCGAAGATCTGAAAGCGCAGCCGGGGGATACTGTAACATTGACATATTTTATTCCTGATTCAAGGAATAATCTTGCTGAGGCACGACATGATTTTATTGTAAGTGAAATAGTTGAAATGAAGGGTATCTGGGCTGATTCACTTCTGATGCCTGAGTTTCCGGGGATAGCAGGCAAAGAATCGTGCTCGTCGTGGGATGCCGGAGTTGCAATAGATATGGATCAGATCAGGGATAAGGATGAGGAATACTGGAATTTATACAGGGGAACGCCGAAGGCATTCATAAACTACGAAAAGGGAAAAGAGCTATGGGGCAGCAATTACGGACCTGTTACGGCAATACGGTTTGAACAGGGAATTAATGACAGTCTGATAAAAAGCAGAATTGCAGGGGCAATTGATCCTTACAAGTCGGGTTTTACAATTACCGACCTGCCTGCTGTATCCTCAGATGCAGCGACGAACAGTGTTGATTTCAGCACTCTGTTCCTTGGACTAGGATTCTTTATAATTCTGTCTGCAGCCATACTACTTATCCTTGTCGTATCGACTTACCTTGAATCAAAAAGAAAGCACATAACCACGCTGTTTTCAACAGGATTCAGTAACAGGAGAATAAGAAAGATATTACTGCTTGAAACATTAATAATTGCATTGACGGGAGCCATTCCCGGAGCGATAGCGGGCGTTCTTTTCAATGTAGTTGTTATTAATGCCCTTAATTCAGTGTGGCAGGGTGCAGTACAGACAGATACACTTAGTGCCGGCATCATCCCCGGCTCGCTGTTCCTGGGATTTGGCGCAAGTGTTTTGCTGATCTTCATTATTCTGGCAATGAAATCCTCTGGATTTCTGAAGGATTTAAACAGCAACAGGAAGGGACAAATTCACAGGAAGTCTTCAAAATGGAATTTAACGGCAGCTATTGCCCTTTCGGCAATAACTGCCATTACATTCGCACTTTCTTTCATATCTTCTGAAAATTCAACGCTGCTTTCATTTTGCGCCGGGATAACGGCCTTTGCTGCCATGATATTTATTGTCAGGCAAAGTTATTACCAGAGGGAGATTCCGGTAGTCAGCGGCTTCCGTAAAGCACAGCAGATATCACTCAGGTATTATGCATTCAATCCCTGGCAGGCGGTTGCACCAGTTCTGTTCCTTGCTGCTGGTTTATTCGCTGTTATAATAACCGGCATCAACAGGATGGACATTAATGATTCCATGCTGACGAGGACTGGAGGGACAGGAGGATTTCTGCTCTGGGGCGAATCGCCTGTTCCCGTTAAAGGAGACCTTAATTCCGCCGATGTGAGGCGCGATCTTGGACTTGATGATGCTGAATATAAGGATCTGGTGTTTGTCCAGGCAGCCTTGACATCAGGTAACGATGCAAGCTGCCTTAATCTTAATCATATAACCTCCCCACCCATTGCCGGAGTTGATGCAACGGAGTTTGCCGGAAGAGGTTCCTTTTCATTTGCCACACAAATGAAAGGACTGAAGAAGACAAACCCATGGCTTTCCCTTGATAATCCTCCCGACGACAGCACCATTTATGGAATAGCCGACCAGACAGTTCTTCAATATGGTCTGAAGATAAAGACCGGCGATACTCTCAGGATCAGGACTGAAAACGGGCAGGTGGTAAGAGTTGTGATCTCGGCAGGTCTTAAATCGTCTGTATTCCAGGGATTTGTTCTGACAGGCAGAAAGGATTTCAGCAGGTTTTTCCCTTCAGTTTCGGGAAGCCGGATCTTTCTTGCTGATGGTGATCCGGCATTGGCCGGCACATATCAGAATACCCTTAATGAACGCCTTTCAGAGTATGGGGCACGCTTTGAACCTGCTTCCGGCAGGCTTGCATCATTTTTCGTTGTGACAAATACCTATCTTACTGTTTTTACAATCCTTGGAGGGATTGGCATGATACTCGGAGTTGCAGGTCTTGGATTTATTCTGATCAGGAATTTCAACCAGCGGAAGCAGGAATTTGGTCTTATGATGGCAACAGGTTTTTCCGTAAAAAAAATAAGAAGGATGATCTTCACCGACCATTCAAAAATACTTCTGGCGGGGATAACTACCGGGATAGTATCAGCCCTTATTGCGACACGGCCGTCAATAGCAGGAAATGCATCCATACCCTGGCTTACGATCGGAGGTATGATATTCCTGATCCTTCTTACAGGTTTTGCCGCATTGGCAATTTCATTAAGATCTGTAAAAAAAGATGATCTTATAACCAGGATAAGAAAGGAATAAGGAATTATTCAGCCTTTCATTTCCCGACGGCAAACAGGAAGTTCTGGGTTCTGAAGAATATCATTCCATCTGTAATAGCCGGCGCTGTCATGCATATGTCAGAAATGGGTATCTCCGCAATCTGCCTGAATGACTGTTCATCTGAAATAATATAAACAGTTCCTTCCTCATCCACAATGTAAATTTTCCCGTCGGAAGCCACAGGTGAGGCAATGAAGCTCTTCGAAACACCAAGTTTGGCGTTGTATATCTCCTTTCCCGTAAGCGGATCAATGCAGTTAATAGTACCGTTCCAGTTTACGTTGTAGAGTTTGTTCCTGTAAAGCAGCATTGTATGCATATAAGAACCTCCCCTGGGGATTGACCAGAGGACGCCCTGGTTCGATGTTTCATCGCCTTTCAGGGTGATATCTCCGGCAGCGTTTGACCTCACAGCCATTATAGGTGAGCTTTTACCGTGTGCGCTGTTGAAATAAATCAGGTTGTTTCCAATTATCGGTGTCGGGATCTGAATATCCCCTCCTCCCGACATTTTCCATATTTCTTTGCCTGTCAGGAAATCATATCCTCCGCGGTGTTTATAACCGTTAACACAAACATAAGTTTTCCCTTCATTTGTATAGATATTCGGGGTGCACCAACCGGGGTATTCATCACGTCCGGTCTTCCAGAGTTCCTTTCCCGTACTGACGTCATATGCTGCAAGGAATGAATTTTCAAGTACGTCGCACTGAATAACAAGGACACCGTTGTGTATAATGGGAGAACTGGCAAATTCCCATTCAGCGTTATGCATTGTGAAGAAAACCGATTTCAATACTCCAAAATCCTTCTGCCATAGCAATTTACCCTTAATATCGTAACAATAAAGGCCCTCCGATCCGAAAAAGGCAACTACATGTTTTCCGTCGGTGGCAACTGTTGAGTTTGCGTGTGTCGATTTCGGATGTCGTTTTATTTTAGGAACTCCCCTGAATGATGTTCTTTCCCACATTACCCTGCCTGACCTTTTGTCAATGCAAAAGACTTTCCATTCATGAACCGAGGCGTCGTTCACAGGTGTTACATCGCCGTAAAGCCCGGGTTTGAAGCCTGCTTTATCGTTTTCGCTGACGGCGGTTGTGATAAACAGATTGTTGCCCCAGATCACGGGACTTGAAATTCCCATTCCGGGAATATTTATTTTCCATTTTATGTTTTGATTCTTACTGAAGTCGAATGTTTCAGGCAGGCCTGCATCATCAAGAACACCTGAAGCAAGATAACCCCTGTAACCAGGCCACTGGCGTTCAGGCTTTACCTGGGCCGGCGATACTAATGCATACGAAAGGAGAATAAGAACCGGTAATAACAACTTGATTTTCATAAGCCGCCAATTATTAATTGTGAAGCTTTAAAAATAGAAAATCATTGGGATAAATTCAATAAATGCAGGCTTTTCAGAACTTGAAATAATAATTTACAGAAATGACGTTCCTGCTTTTTTCTTTAGCCAGGAAATCGTGCTGATACATGTATTCAAGTTCCACCGAGTGTTTCTTTGTTATATTATATTCAGCCCCGAACATGTATTTTCGTGTGTCGATAGTCTTATTATAATCATGTGAGACAGGCATATAAAACTCTGCTGCCAGATAGGGATTTACCGGAAATGACGGTATATTATAAAGTGTCTTAATCCTGTATCTCACTTCATTATATGGATCTTTATCGCTCTCATCCTCAAAATAGGTCAGGAACGACTGCTGGAATCTTACCCTTGCCGATATTTCAAAATCACCAGCCGGCAGTTTTCCTTTTATATCCGTATACCAGCGATGGCGGGGATGGTACGACTCATCATCCTCATAAAACAATGTAAATCTGTACCCTGCTCCAAAAGAAAGGAATTTACTGAACTTATATGTCAGTCCGGGCTCGACAAATACCTGTCTGATCTCAGATGCATTGTCAAGCGTCCGGAGGTTGGCAACTATGTCCAATTCAAGCTTGCTGACGAGTTTTACCTCCCCTCCGATACCATAATAAATTCCAAAATCTTTTTTCTGAGAAAAAACGGCAGTGGCCAGGCTGAATGCAGCAAATAGCAGCAGGATCTTTTTAGTCATCATCATCATCGTTATCGTGGATTTTCGTATGGTCGGACAGGTTTTCATTATTATCTGCATAATAATAGATTGTCAGGTCGCATATATCACGCAAAAAATTTATTTTTCCAACCTCTACCCTGTTAATCTTTTTTATACCGGTCCTTTCCTCAAGATCCTTGATAAGCAAATCATAATTCTCTTTTTTTATAAGATTGATCTTTTCGTAGACTATAAGCTTTGAAGATTCGTGCTTGAGAAGCCATACCTTTTCAAGTCCGTATGTTATAAAGATTATTACAGCATTTGTAAAGAGCAGATCCATAAGGCTTGTTTCGGCATTTGTAAGGGCGTTAATTACCGAAACGCCAATAATCAGGAACAGATAAGTCATTTCCTTTATAGGCAGTGCATCTGTCCTGTATCGTATTATTCCGAATATTGCAAACATTCCGAGGGCAAAACCAATCTGCAGTTTCACGCTTTCGAGAAGGAAGCAGAGCAGGAAGACGATGCTGGAGATAAGGATATATGTAAATAGATAATCTTTCCGTTTTGCCTTTGAATAGTAAAGCCAACGGACAAGGATCATTATCACCGACATATTCAGTATGAATCTCAGAACGAACTCCAGGAAGTTCGGCAGATCAAGCAGGCTGACGCCTGCAACATTAATATTCTCAGGCACTAAGGACTCCATTAGATTCATTTTCAATCCTGTTTAACAATAAAATTTTCTGTTTAAGAAGGTTCATTCTGGGCATTTCATAAAGCAAGGCCATTCCCGTGCAATATTTGCTGAAGCCCACAGGGAATATTGACAGGCCTTTTATGAGTTGAGCAAAGGGCGACTTTACGGCAATGCCCTGGCTTTTCAGCTCGACAACTGCAAGAAGAGGAAGTTCCCTGCTTCTTCCATCGAGCCCTGCGAAAGAAAGGTCGAGATCGAGTGTGATCCGTTCGGGAACATCAAATCTTACAAATGTGATCCTCTTGAAGTTGTTTGAGATAACCGGCTTCAGAACACCGGAAACGGATTCGATGTGTTTATTTATGAATTCTTCTGCATTAAGATCAAGTGCGGCATCATGAAGATCATTTTCAATCCTCCATTTTGTTGTCTTCTGTTTTCTGCTCTTCTTTTTGATCTCGAGAAATGTTTTACCTGTTGAAAGGTACTTTCTGAATCTTACCTTCATCCGGCCATCCCTGTCTGTAATATGCTGGTTATAGAACAAATAACCGGGAGTGTCGAGATATGTCGTATTGTAGCCTGATATCCTGATTCCGTTAACCTCCAGAACACGGTAATTCTTTTCCATCAGCGCCAGGAGCTCAGGGACTCTGCTAATGTGGAGCAGATATTTTGTATCATACCTGTCCATCAGCTTCACAGCATCCATCTCTTCGAGCGAAACTGAACCAAAGGAATCAATAATATCTTTTATGCCTGATGTCATTTTCAATATAATGTATACTGATAAATCTTTCTTGATTTAAGTTTCTTATTGGGGTCGTAGACATTCTTCTCTGTTCTCAGCCCGTTTTCAAATTTGTATTCTGAATACTCAATAAGCCTTCCGGCCGGATCGTATTCCTCCTCCCTTAATTTGTTGTTGTCAGCGTCGTACTGATATTTGAAATGTTTGCTGACCTTTCCCTGCTTGTATGTAATGTCTTCAATCAGATTTCCCCGGTTATCGAAATATTGCTCTGAATCCTTGTATTTCCGGGTTACAAGCATGTCGTGTTTTTCCTGGGTAACGATGATACTCCTGATTTTCTTCTCCGGTTCGGGGTTCTGGGCTGCAATTCCGGTGCTGAGGCCGACTGCAGCCAAAACTACAAGTATAAATTTTTGGGCTTTCATTTCAGGATCTGTTAATTTATGCTATAAAATATAATCCATTCCGGGCTGCAAAATTATAATAGTTTTATGAAAGAAGTCATTTTTAATTAAAGTCATTGAATAAATTGACAACGTTTTCAAAAAACTTAAATTGCATGAACTGGCATCGTAACTCAAAATTCCTTTATTACTGCCTTTACTACAGGAAGACCGATGAAATCCCCTACTACCCTTTAAAAAAATAAGAACTTGCACAGAGAGCTCAGAGAAAACACTGAGAGCACAGAGTTTAGATAAAAGATTTAACCACGGTGTTTCACTGAGTTAAGAAAAAGACTTAACCACGGAGTTTCACGGAGTATTTTCAAAACAGTGCTACTCCGTGTTTAAACTCAGTGTTACCCTGTGGTTAAGAAAAAATTTTAACACGGAGTTTCACGGAGTGAAGTAAAAATTTCCCATTCCCGCGACAATCAAGCCTGATACTCTGTAAGACCGAGGTTAAGCTGAGGCATTTCCGAAGTCATCGAATTCAGGACGACAATAGCTGCTCCAAGAGCCGTGGCGTTGTTAATAACTGAAGTATATACCTTTTTCCCGGGGAAGGATTTTGCCATGAGCTTCAGGAATATCTGGTTCCTTGCAAATCCACCGGTTATATAGATATTGGCGATATCATCCTTTTCGGGAAGGATAAGATTTACAGCATCAACGGCGAGGTTGCATAATTCGCTCATAAGCTGATGGTAAGCTTCATCGAACGATTTGAAATCGAAAAGATCGATATGTTGTCTGAATTCCCTGGCTTCATGGCCGCTGCTGAAGAAAGCTCTTCTGTCGCCGCTATATCTCAACTTCAGCATGTTTATCATTTCCTGGTCGTATTTAATGTTTTTATAGAAGTTTTCCGTTGTCCTGAAATGCTCATTCAGCATTCTGACAGCGATCTCATGCATGTTTCCCAGGAAGATCCGCGACGATTTGACAGGCTGCTGGTTAATACTCATATAACACAGGCAATCGTTATCGAGCTGCTCAACAGTGAGTCTTTCGGGGTTAAATGGATTCATATTTATGCACCATGTGCCGGTTGACAGCAGAAGGAACTTCCCATTGCCTCCTGAAAAATACGGAGCCAGCGATGCTGAGCTGTCGTGAATTCCAATCCCTGCCTTAACAGGGACATTATCGATAAGCACATCTGTTAATGTTGTAACAGGTACCGGAGAAGGAAGTTCGAGCCCCTGGTCACTCACCCATGGATGATAATTCATTGTATCGAAGTCCCACAATGCCGTATGGCAACCTATTGAAGTATGTTCGGAGCAGATTCTGCCGGTAATCAGGTATGATAGATACTGTGGCAGATGAAGTATGTACTTCACCCTGGAGAATAATTCGGGTTTTGAAGTCTTAAACCAGAGAATCTGCATACCTGAATTCAGCATTCCAAGAGCCGGCGATGCAGTTGTCCTGCAGAACTCGTCCTGTCCGCCATATCTTCTGTATATCCGTTCCGGGATCCTGTCGTCAATTGGTTTCAGGTAATTATATGCGGGACCGATCCGTTTTCCGTCTGCATCGAGGTAGACTATGGTTGCCCCGTATGTGGCAAAATTCAGCGCTGTCAGCTCATATTTATCGGAATGTACCAGGGCGATAAGCGAATCTTTCACCCAAAGCTCTATCAATTCAATATTGTCGCACTCAAAACCATCATCATCCTTAACCTCCGAAAACCTTGTTTCTTCCTCAGATACAAGCTTAAGGTCATGATCAAACAGGAGGAGCTTCTTGTTTGTCTTCCCGACATCAAATATTGCAATAACTTTTTGCTTCATAGATCTTTATTACGCAATTAAACATGCGGAACAATAAAAGATACTAACCTCTTTTACCCAGAACTTCCTTTTCGTATTTCAGTATTTCCTCAATATAATCCTGCCCTGCAGGTACGCCTGATTTCAGGCAATAGTAATCCCATACAGCGCCGAATGGCAAGGATTTCATCAATTCGAGCCATGACAATCTTTCAAAAGTTTTTCCTGCCTCCTCGAATTCAACCAATTTCGCTGTAGGTTCGAGCATTGCGAAAAGAAATGCCATCTGTGCCGATCTCGTCCCGATGACGTAAGCGCCTATCCTGTTAAGACTTGCGTCGAAGAAATCGAGCCCTATATTCACCCTCTTCAATGCCTTTGCCCTTACAATCTCCTGTGCAATAAGAACAAGTTCGTCGTTGAATGTAAGTACATGGTCGCTATCCCATCTGACACCCCTGGTAAGGTGAAGGAGCAGTTCATCTATATAAAGAAGTATTGAGGATATTTTATCGCCGACCTGTTCTGTAGGATGGAAATGGCCATTATCGAGTGTTATCAGCGTATTGTTCTGAACGGCATATCCCATATAAAAATCGTGGGAGCCGACAACCATCGATTCAGATCCGATCCCGAAAAGCTTGCTTTCGACAGAATCCTTGAGATATTTCTTCGGATACTTCACAGTAAATATCTCATCGAGCGATTTCTTGAGAAGCTTTCTCATCCCAAACCTGTCGACAGGGGTATCTTTTGATCCGTCGGGGATCCATAGGTTATGCACCGATGGTGTTCCCAGCTGCCTGCCCATCTCTGCTGCTATATCGCGGCATCGCTTGACGTGCTCGACCCAGAATTTCCTGATTTTAGGGTTTTTACTCGACAATGTAAAACCATCATCGGCATAGGGGTGTGAAAAGCAGGTGCAGTTGAAGTCGAGGCCTATTCCCCGCTTTTTTGCCCAGTCGATCCATCCCTGGAAATGCCTTACCTCGATCTGATCCCTGTCGACCTTTTTACCTTCAAATTCCCCGTAGATGGCATGAAGGCTTAGCCGTTGCTCCCCGGGAAGAAGCGACATAACCTTGTCGAGATCGTCGCGCATCTGCCCGATGGTCCTGGCTTTTCCGGGGTAGTTGCCTGTTGCCTGAATGCCGCCTCCTCCAAGTTCAGCGCCTTCTTTTTCAAAACCTCCAACATCATCTGTCTGCCAGCAATGAAGGCTAATCACTATTCCATCAAGCTGATCCAGTACCTTTTCAGTATCAATGCCAAGTTCTGCATATTGTTCTTTTGCAAGCTGATATGATTTTTTTATAAGATCTTTATTCATTTTCATATGGTTTTAATAAACATTTTCTTTCATTCCATAAAGAATACCTGTTCGAGAGGCACGGTGACAGGTGAGTTGTCGGGATTCGTTTCCATAATGTCCGACATGTATTTCCACCAAAGCTTTACAACTTCCTGTTCACCGAGATCCTGTGAAGAGCTTTCCCCTTTCTGTTCCTGATAGGCAAAAAGGATATTCGTTTCTTCATCAAAAAATATTGAATAGTTTCCTACTCCCTGGTCCTTAAGCAGCCGGACAAGTTCAGGCCATATTTCGGAGTGACGCTTTTTATATTCATCCCTGAAACCGGGATTAAGTTTCATTTTAAAGCCAAATCTTTTCATTGTTATCTCAGCTTAATTTAACCACAAAAGTTGAAAGAATCAGTACCAGAATACCAATAATGAGCACCACGATTATCTTCCGGTTAACGCCTTTCCATTCTCTGAGAAGGATACCCCATATGTTACTTATGGCAATATTCAGGGCCATAAGGATGCTCCATCCGAAAACAGCCATGCCTTCGGGAAGCTTGCTTGATCCCATTCCGAAGAAATGGAACTGGAGGAACCAGAGGAAACCTGCAAGAAATGTAAAGGCAAGATTATTCATGAACACTCCTGACGGAACGCTGAAATAATCCCTGTAAGTCTTGTTTTTGATATTCAGATATCCGCAGTATATAAGATTTGTAATGAATCCTCCCAGAAGAATGAAAATAAGTGTGGGATTCTTCTGGAAAAGGGGGTTTGTACCGTGGGCGAGGGCAACATTTTCTATTGGTTTTCCGGCTTCGTATCCAAAATTGAAACATGCGCTCATAATACCTGAGAATATCGCAATGAGAATTCCTTTTTTAAGGGCAAATTCCTTTATTGCTGCTTTTTTCTCCTCTTCAGTAAGGCTTTTGCTCTTAAGCGCGCCTGCATAGCCAATTATTGCGATACCTGCAACTGTTATTGCCACGCCTGCAATGGTAAGTATACCTGCCCGCGAGGAAAAAAGGTTCTGACCTGCCACCACAGCAGGTATTATTGTGCCGAAAGCTGCACATAAGCCAAGGGCAATGCTCTGTCCCATGGCAACTCCGAGGTAACGCATGCTCAGGCCAAAGGTAAGTCCGCCGAACCCCCAGAGTATACCAAAAACCATTGCCATCAGTTTCGCGGAAGATGGTGACTCACTCAGTATCGGAATGAGCTCGCCGTGAGGAACAAAAATCAGTGCAAAGAGCCATGGTGCAATAAGCCATGCAGCCACTCCCTGAGCTATCCAGTACGACTCCCAGGCCCAGTCTTTCACTTTTTTGAATGGTACATAAAAACTTGCTGCGCCAATGCTGCCAAGCGCTATCAACAGAATTCCTGCAATCGGATTCATTTAATGAGTTGGTATTAGGGTAAAGTTTAAGAGAATAAAAATAACTATTTTACCTTTTTTCTTTCGATTAAAATTAGATAAATTTCAAATCTGAATTTTTATAACCATAATTATTTAAAATGAAACCAGTAAAACTATTTCTCCTTCTGATGTTTATCCCTGCAATTTTAAATTCGCAGGAACTTACAGTTTATGATCTTTCGTGTGAGCACAGGATAAATCCTGTAGGCATTGATGCTGCGCAGCCGCGATTATCATGGAAAATTAAAAGCACGGGCAACAATGTGATGCAGACAGCATATTCAATCAGGGTATCTACAGATCCGAAATTTTCCGGAGCACGGACGGTCTGGAGCCCTGGCAAAGTTGCTTCAGGCGAATCGGTTCTTGTCTCCTACCAGGGGAAGGCGCTGCAGCCGGGACAAAGATATTACTGGCAGGTAATGGTCTGGGACAACAGGGGCAAGTCGTCAAAATGGAGTGAGACAGCTTTCTGGGAAACAGGGTTGATGAATCAGGAAAACTGGAAGGCCGGCTGGATTGAAATGGAAAGCGATACGAACAGATATTCCCCCTCGCCTCATTTCAGGAAGGAATTCACCATCGGCAAGACTATTTCCAGAGCTGTTGTATATGTAACCTCGCATGGATTTTACGAGCTTCATCTGAACGGGAAAAAAGTTGGTGATCAGGTTCTTACACCAGGATGGACCTCATATGGGAAAAGGATTCAGTACCAGGTATACGATGTTACCGGCCAGGTTGTGAAAGGTAAAAATGCTGTAGGTGCAGTACTTGGAGACGGATGGTACAGGGGAACACTTGCATGGGGAAACAACTGGGCCGTATATGGCAAAAGACTGGGGTTGCTGATGCAGATGAAGATTACTTATACCGACGGAACAGAATCGATGATCGTTACAGATGGAACATGGAAATGCAGCAACGACGGTGCAATAAGGATGAACGATATTTATAACGGCGAGACTTACGATGCTACCCGCAGGCTGACCGGATGGAATCTGCCTGATTATAATGAAAGCAACTGGAAGGCAGTTAAAACAGGCAGCTATAAGAACAATATCATTGCCTCTCAGGGGGCATTGATAAAAAAGATTGAGGAGATAAAGCCCGTAAAAGTGTTCCGTTCACCAAAAGGAAGCCTTATCGTTGATATGGGTCAGAATATGGTAGGATGGATAAGGTTGAAGGTTTCGGGCGCAAAAGGTACTGTTGTCACAATACGTCATGCAGAAGTACTGGACAAATACGGTGAATTTTATACTACTAACCTGAGGAGCGCTAAATGCCAGCTCACATACACACTCGCCGGCGAGGGCCAGGAAACATACGAACCCCGTTTCACATTCATGGGATTCAGATATGCCGAAGTGACGGGATTTCCGGGGGAACTTACCACTGACAATATAACAGGTGTGGTAGTACATTCTGACATGCCTGTTACAGGAACGTATTCTAGTTCCAATCCGCTTCTCAACCAGCTTCAGCATAATATTCAATGGGGGCAGAAAGGGAATTTCGTCGATGTTCCGACCGACTGTCCGCAGAGGGATGAAAGGCTGGGCTGGACAGGCGATGCACAGGCTTTCAGCAGCACTGCAGCTTTTAATTTCGATGTTGCAGCATTTTTTACCAAATGGCTGAAGGATGTGGCCCTTGACCAGAAACCGGGAGGCGAAGTACCGGATGTGATACCTGATGTTCTTAACCCGCAGAATGCTAAGAGCGCCCAGCCATCAGCAGGATGGGGTGATGTTGCAGTAATAGTGCCATGGAACATTTACCAGGTATACGGCGACAGGCAGCTTCTTGAGAACCAGTATCCGAGCATGAAAGCCTGGATCGAATATATACGAGCCAAAGCCGGCG
Organism: uncultured Rikenellaceae bacterium; assembly: GCA_964633505.1. GTDB lineage: Bacteria > Bacteroidota > Bacteroidia > Bacteroidales > VadinHA17 > LD21. The sequence goes on from CAZWHC010000014.1 coordinate 47,881, forward strand.
ATTCATATATCTGGAAAGGAGGCAGCAAATATGGCGACTGGCTGTTTTACCATCCGCCTGTGAACAATCATTCGGAAGCAGACGGATTTACTGAGCACGATTTTATTTCTACTGCATTCTACGCATATTCCGCCGGTATTGTTGCCAAAGCTGCAAAGGAACTTGGCAAGACTGAAGATGAGCAGTTGTACACAGGCATTTACAATAAAATAAAAGAAGTGTTTAACAGGGAATATGTAACACCTGCAGGACGGGTTGGTACTAACTCACAGACATCATATGTCCTGGCGCTTATGTTTGATCTTATTCCTGAAGATCTTCGCCCGAAAGCAGCCAGATTCCTAACCGAAGATATTAAAGGAAGGAGGAACCATCTGTCGACAGGGTTCCTTGGCACACCTTATCTCTGTCATGTTCTTACAACTAACGGATATGAAGATGTTGCATATGACCTTCTGCTTCAGGAGACATATCCGTCGTGGCTTTATCCAGTGAAAATGGGAGCAACGACCATATGGGAAAGATGGGACGGTCAGAAGACCGACAGCACTTTCCAGGATGCTGGGATGAATTCCTTCAATCATTATGCCTATGGCGCTATCGGCGACTGGATGTATAAGAGCTCGGCAGGGATAAATTATGCCTTACCCGGATACAGGGCAATCACCATTTACCCTCATATAACAAAAAAGCTGAATTTCTCCTCTGCATCATTTGAAAGTCCTTATGGCCTTATTTCCTCGGGATGGGAAAGGAAGGACGGTAAAATTATTATTACGGTTAAAATACCTGTAAACACTACTGCCAGAATAATCCTGCCGACCAATGATATGTCGCGGATGAAGTATACAGGACCAGTCACAGTTGCCAAAGCAGCAAAAGCAAAAGATCCGTTTACGGTTGTCCTCAATAATAAGGAAAAACGTCTTGAGGTATCAGCAGGATCGGGAGACTATATTTTTGAACTAACTGAATAACAATTACTTTGACTGTAGAAGAATTAAAGGAACGCATTCCGGAATCAGCATTAGTTTTCGTCGCGTCGAGAAGCAGCGGACCGGGAGGACAGAATGTCAACAAGGTCAATACAAAGATTGAGCTGAGGTTCAATATCATTGAGTCGGGCGTTTTTTCGGATAAGGAGAAGGCGCTACTGATTGAAAAGCTGGGAAAGAAAATAAACAGGTCGGGGGAGCTTATTATCAGGTCGCAGTCGCAGCGTACGCAGTCGGGGAACAGGAACAGGGCTGTTGAAAAACTGCTGATGATTCTTGCAGAGTCGCTTACTGAAGATCCTGAAAGGATAAAGACTTCTCCCACACGCCAATCCGTTACCAGGCGGCTCGATGAAAAACGGAGGCACGCCGGGATAAAAAGGATACGCAGCAAAAAAGACATCGCGGGAGAAACCGAATAGTCCTGCCCCTAATTGTTAAAATCCTGATCCACAGTGATTTATGTCATGGATCAGGATTTTTTTTGTTTTATATAATTATTCCTGTACAAATGCGTTTTAATGCAAGTCTTTTTGTTACCGGAACGCGGAATTTTAATAATAAAATTATGGCATAATTATTGAGTAACCGGTAACTTAAAAATACGAAAATTGGAAATGATTGAGGAAGTAAGTTTTTTTTCGGAACGGGATGTAAAAAAGATTGTTTTATTGCAAAAAAAAGGTAATTCGTTTTGCATCTCCGGAAACAAGCTTTTTATGGTTAAAACATTGTTGTACAACAATATGACAATGTTGCGTTTACATGATCGGACTTTATTCTGTTAATAAATTACCAATCGTGTTAATATTTATAGAGGTCGGAAAGTACAATGTATCATCAGAAATTATATTTTCGTCCAAATTTTTAATAACCAAAACTTTTAACAACAAGAAAAATCAAACAACTGATGATTAATTTCATCAACCGTTATGAACGCTAACAATAATGAGGTTACAACCCTCCACGGTGAGGGTCGCCTCGTGGGTTGCTCTTCTGATGAAGAGCCTGGCGCGAAAACCACGATTTTTTCGCAAGATGTAATCCCCAACCAGTTAGTTAGCAACCGGAGTTCGGAATTCATGCACCGGTACTTCCCCCTAACGACTATCGAATCCTGGAATGATTGGAAATGGCAGCTTCGCAATGCTTACACGAGTATCGAAGAGCTGAAGAAAATCATGAAACTGTCCGACAAGGAGATAATGGCAATCAACAATCTGAAGGGCCGTCTTCCCTTGAGGATAACCCCGTATTTCGCATCGCTGATTTATGATTCAAAGCCTGGACATCCGCTCCGCAGAAACGTGGTGCCCGTTGTTGAAGAACTTCTTGTTTCACCAAGTGAACAATCTGATCCCCTTCATGAGAAATCGTTTTCTCCGGTTAAGGGAATTGTTCACAGGTATCCCGACAGGGTGCTTTTCACCGTAACACAGGTCTGTTCGAATTATTGCAGATACTGTACAAGGTCGCATTCGGTCGGAAGGCTTGATAAGCTTGGCAGGCAGGACTTTGAGAAAGCATTCAATTATATAGCTTCACACAAGGAAGTAAGGGATGTGCTTATCAGCGGCGGAGATCCTTTGACATTGACCGACGAAACACTTGATTATATCCTTTATAATATAAGGAAAATTGAACATGTTGAGATGATCCGTATCGGAACAAGAACGCCTGTGGTGCTTCCGCAGCGTATTACCGACGGCCTGATAAACATATTGAGGAAATATCATCCGCTGTTCCTGAGCCTCCATTTTTCCCATCCGCTCGAGATAACGGATGAGTGTGCAAAAGCATGCAACAAACTTGCAGACGGCGGCTTTCCTCTTGGAAGCCAGACAGTGCTTCTGAAAGGCATAAACGACAATGTGCCGGTAATGAAGGAGCTGATGCATAAGCTGCTGAAAATAAGGGTCAGGCCATATTATCTTTACCAGTGTGATCTGATACCGGGTTCCGGTCATTTCAGGACCACAGTGGCAAAAGGGCTCGAAATAATTAAAGGCCTCAGAGGTTATACAAGCGGTTATGCAGTACCGACATTCGTTGTAGACGCCCCCGGCGGCGGAGGTAAAATACCTCTACTTCCCGATTATGTTGTTGAGCACAACAGCGAACATATAGTGCTTCGCAACTACAAGGGCGTTACATGTGAATATCCTGAAAAGTAAGCCATTACAGATGAAAATCGGATTGACTTATGATCTGCGGTCCTGGTACCTCGACCGGGGTTATTCTATGGAGGATACCGCCGAGTTCGACAAACAGGATACTGTTGATGCCATTGACTGTGCACTGAGGAAAATGGGATTCGAAACTGAACCTGTGGGTAACTGCTTTCAGCTTATAGAAGCGCTCTCGGCAGGTAAAAGATGGGATCTTGTATTCAACATTGCAGAGGGACTTTACGGCGACGGAAGAGAGTCGGTTGTCCCTGCGATCCTGGATCAATACCGGATTCCATATGTATTCAGCGGACCTGTTATAATGGGGATATCACTGAACAAGCATCTTACCCGTCTTATTGTCTCAGCGGCGGGTGTTCCGGTAAGCCCGGGGATGCTTATAAGCAACATGCAGGAGGCTGAAAATTGCAAACTAGAATACCCGCTTTTCATTAAACCTGTATCTGAAGGCACTGGAAAGGGAATTACTGAGAAGAGCCTCGTCAAAACCAGGGAAGAGCTTCAGGAAATGGCTGCATATCTGTTAAACAGGTTTAACCAGCCGGCGCTTGTCGAAGAATATCTTCCGGGAAGGGAATTTACGGTCGGGATAACCGGTTCGGGTGATGATGCATGTGCAATCGGAGGGATGGAGATAGAATGCATGGACAACCTCCCCTATTCGGTTGAATTCAAGGAAAATTACCAGACCTTTTGCAAATACACCCCTTTGCCGGGCAATTTTGCCGATGAATGTAAGAGTGTGGCGCTGAATGTATGGAAGGCTCTTGGCGCAGTTGACGCAGGCAGGGTTGATGTGAAAGCTGACAGGAATGGAAGGATTTGCTTTATTGAGGTCAACCCTCTGGCGGGCCTTCACCCTGTACATTCCGATCTGCCTATTTTGTCGAGGATGGCGGGCATTGAATACCAGCAACTTATTGAAAAGATAGTGAACTCAGCAATTGTACGTCATCATCTCAACTATTGAAAATGAAAAAATGCTGCCTGTTGTTCAATCAGCCGCGGGAAGATGCCCTTCCGGATGAACTGGATGTACTCGACCAGGTTGAATATATTGAGGAGAATCTCAACATACTGGGTATTTCAACATACAGGAAAGGCATAACTGCTGATTTTATGAATGAAATCGGGACCCTTGTATCGGAAAAACCTGATTTTGTCTTTAACCTTGTGGAATCGATAAATAACAAGGGTGAGCTATGTTATTTCATTCCTGCACTGCTGAACCTCCATTCAATACCTTATACCGGAAACCCGCTTGAGGCTATGTTTATAACCACAAGCAAGGCGCTCACGCACAAAATTCTCACTGAAAAAAATATAAGCACGCCGGCCTCATATTTCCCTTCACAGAGGGATATGCTGAAGCCAGGCAGCAGATATATTATCAAACCTGTATGGGAAGACGGATCACAAGGCATAACCGGGGATTCAGTCTTCACATTTGATGCCAGTCACAGGGAGAAGCTTGCTTCGTATGATGATTCACACTGGATAATCCAGGATTTTATCGAAGGAAGGGAATTCAACATCAGTGTTTTGCACGACCATACCGGACCGGAAGTTATGCCTCCGGCAGAGATGGTTTTCCATAATTTCGATGATTCGCGGCCCCGGATTGTTGATTTCAGGGCGAAATGGATTGAGGACAGCTTTGAATATGAGAATACTATAAGGGATTTTCCGGGAGAAAAGCTTAACCCGGTTCTTGTCGGCAGGATCAATGAGATGGCCATGCGATGCTGGGATGTTTTCGGACTCAGGGGATATGCACGTGTTGATATGAGAGTTGACAATAACGAGGATCCTTATGTTATTGAGGTCAATGCCAATCCGTGTATGTCGCCCGACAGCGGCCTGGTGGCAGCTACGCAACACGCTGGGATCCCTATAACTGAAGTATTGAAAAGGATAATTACGGATATAAATTACTGAAGAACCATGGCCACAGTTTCAAAGGGGATATCGCTTGACGACAGGAAAGGTGTTGAGGAGATACTGAGATCAACTGAGTTCTTTTATGAATTCGAGATACAGACAGCTCTTGAAATAGCCGATGAGACTCTCGAAAAAGGAAGTGAAGAATGCGGATATTACTGGTTGAAAATCAACGATGAGGATGGTCTTGTTGCATTTGCCAATTATGGTAAAAATTCATTTTCCTTACATTCATGGGACCTTTACTGGATCGCTGTGCACAATAACTCAAGGAACAAAAAACTCGGATCGGTTCTTCTCAGGGCAGCCGAGGAAGATGTAAGGGAACGCGGGGGGAAAATACTGTGGATAGAAACATCAGGAAGGCCTCTTTATGCTCCTACCGAAAGTTTTTACAAACGAAACGGATACAAGCTTGAAGCCAGTCTCACCGATTTCTACGGACCCGGCGATCCGAAGCAGATCTATATGAAGGTACTCTGAGAATACTGCCGGGGCCGGGGATAAATTATTTCAGTTCAACATCATATGAAAGGATTATATACAATTCTGCTTCTTATCGCTTCAAATACGTTCATGACCATTGCATGGTACGGGCATCTGAAACTGAAGACGCTAAGCAGGTTTGAAAACCTGAGCCTTCTGGCAATAATACTTATCTCGTGGGGAATTGCACTTTTCGAATATACATTGCAGGTACCTGCCAACCGTATAGGCTTTAAAGGCAACGACGGTCCGTTTTCGCTGGTGGAACTAAAAGTAATACAGGAAGTCATCTCTTTAATGACTTTCACTGCCTTTACCCTTATAGTTTTCAGGGATGAACATTTCAGGATGAATCACCTTATCGGATTTTTCTTCCTGGTGCTTGCTGTCTATTTTGTATTTAAAAAATAAGGCCGCTCAGATCATATTTGAGTTATAGTATTCAGGCCGGCCGGTTACTTCCTCACCAAGCCATCCGGGCTTCTCAAAACGCTCCATTTCATCTTCAAGCTCTATCTCGGCAACAATCAATCCTTCGTGACTGCCATGAAATTCATCAACCTCTATTGTATGCAAGCCGGAAGGGACGATATACCTGGTTTTTTCAATACGTACGGGGAGACAAATTTCCATGAGTTCCATGGCATCACGCATCGGTATCTCGTATTGCCATTCATTCCTTGTAATTCCCGTAGTACCGGTTGATGATTTGATTGTAATATATGATCTGCCATCCGAGATCCTGATACGGATAACCTTTCCGGGTTCGACTGATAAATAACCCTGAATAATCTGTTTTTTCCCTTTGGCAAGATGCCTGAATTCACCTTTTACCAGAAATTTGCGCTCAGTTTCCTTTGCCATCTTTTTATTTCAAATTTAAAAAATCCTGCTGATAACATGTTAATAAATAATATTAACATTTTAGTCAAAAACATTAAAATATTTTACTATTTATATGGATTTTAATTTAAATTTGATTATATATATATTGATTACGGATTAGTTTCTTTAGTTTTAGGTTGTGCGGGTAGATTGTAGTGTATGGACTGGTGTAAAAACATCAGTCCATTTTGTTTATGGGAAGTGATTTTAGTAATTTTCAGCCATGGAAGTTAAAATAGAATCAGGATGGAAATCGCGCCTCAGGGAAGAGTTCGAAAAGGATTATTTCATCAGGCTTGCTGATTTTGTCAGGGATGAATACCGCAAGACAAACGTATATCCACCGGGATCGCTCATTTTCAATGCCTTTAATTTGTGTCCGTTCGACAGGGTGAAAGCAGTCATAATAGGACAGGATCCGTATCATGGTCCGGGTCAGGCCCACGGTCTTTGCTTTTCGGTAAGGGACGGGGTTGATTTTCCTCCAAGTCTTATAAATATTTTCAAAGAAATTGAGGATGACCTAGGGATATCCCGTCCCAGATCGGGAGATCTTACAAGATGGGCGGAGCAGGGTGTCCTTCTTTTAAATGCGACGCTTACGGTAAGGGCTCATATGGCAGGATCGCATCAGAAGAAAGGCTGGGAAGAGTTTACGGATAAGGCAATCAGCAAACTGAACAGTGAAAAGGATAATCTGGTGTTCTTCCTGTGGGGAGCCTATGCCCAGCATAAGGGCGAATCGATCGACAGAACACGGCATCTTGTTCTCGAATCGGTGCACCCCTCCCCTCTTTCAGCATCCAGAGGGTTCTTCGGGAACAGGCATTTCAGCAGGTGCAATGAATATCTTATTAAGTCGGGATCAGAGCCAATCGACTGGCAATAATATCTGTCAGATCCCTGCTATCACCTTAAGCGCCTGAGCCATTGTAGCTTTGAGAGCAGAAGTATCTTCAAACCCGGCGGAGATCCTTATTATTCCGGGTTCGGGATATTTTGCTCCCCATACAGATTCGACAGGCATGATTATGGTTTGAGGATCTCCCAGTGAAGGAATTATCTTTATTTCATCAGATACAGCTTTGATAAAAGCATCTCTTTTTGCCATTTTTTTCTCATTCGATTTTCCGGCAAAATCAATTGTTACCATGGCTCCATATCCCCTGCCGCCGAACAGCTTCCGGGATTCAGCATGTGTAGGATGCGATACAAGTCCCGGGTACCATACTTTGCCAACGGACTTATCGGATGACATAAGCCTCGTAATCATCTCAGCATTAATGCACTGCTGCCTGAACCTCAGCGGCAGGGTCTGTATCTGGGTTGTGAGTCTGTATGCATCATCGGGAGATATCATATGCCCGACGAATTTCCTGTATTCGAGAGCCTGTTTCATTAATGACTGGTCGTTGCCGCAGACGACTCCAGCAGTAATATTGCCATGTCCAGAAAAATATTTAGTGGCGCTGTGAATTACAAGATCTGCTCCCAGCTCAAGCGGCCGGCAAAGAAGGGGAGTTGAGAAGGTATTGTCGACAATTACCCTGGCGCCGTGTTTATGGGCCCTGCTTATCACATATTCAAGATCGGTAACTATAAGCATCGGATTGGAGATTGCCTCTACATAAACTATTTCAGGGGCTGTATCGTCCAGTACCCTGTCGAATGCTTCGTAGTCATATCTTTCGCCGGCTGGGAAGAAAGAGTGTGTCTGAAGGCCTCTCCTGCCCTTCAGCACGGATTCTATGAATGATAGGGTTCCGCCATAAATCTCACTGAAAAACAGCCAGGGTTTTGTCTGGCTTCCTCTCTGAAAAACTGATAAGGCAGTATCGATTGCCGACATCCCCGATTGCGTCAGCAGCGCCCATTCACATTTTTCAAGCTTCATTATTTCATCTTCGGCAGCATTAACAGTAGGATTTCTGTATCGTGAGTAAATATACAGATCAGGTATCCTCTCATTTCCGGTCTCCTTTAAAAATGCTGCCTTTGTTGTTTCTGCATCATAAAGTTCGAATCCTGCATCCCTGTAAACCGGCATGCGGCTGCTGTTTATCTGTTTTTTGACCATAGGGATATAAATGCTTTTTAAATAATTGTAAGGCTGACTGTCGGAACCCATCCCTTGTTGCCGTCCGAGAGCCTTATCTCGTACCATTCACCGACATTGTCTTCGATCGATACAACCGATCCCTCATGAAGAACAAAAAGATCAGTTCCGCTCGCATCAGGAGAACTCTTGCCGTTAACTGCAGGGGCAAAAATGACTGCCCGTTTGCTGTCGTAAACCAGAGTTTTGTTTCGCTGTGCAAATCCGAAAGATGACAATGAAACAACAAACAACAGTATGGCCGCCCAGAAACATATAACTTTGATCCTGTATGCTGACGAATAGATATAAACTGAAATGAGGATCAAAAATGTAACAAATGTTACAATACTGACAACAGCCCACAGGTTTGACGTGGCAATCAGTGAAAGGAAGTTGTACCACCTGACGAAGAAAAGCTCAGGAATAGCCTCGAATTTATCCACAACCAGCGATTTTGCAATCTGCAGGTTATAGCTTATGTTGCTGTCGGCAGGTTTTAAAAGGTAAGCGCGCTCATAGAAAAGTATTGCCCCCGGGACATTATTGAGCTTGAAATATGCATTTCCTATATTGTAATTAAGGGTTGCCGACCTGTAGCCTGTATTATACAGGTCGGTCCATTCCTTAAGTGCCTCCTGATATAAAGAGGCGCTATAGTATTCTATACCCCTGTTGAATTTAACAAGGCGGTCATCCTGTGAAACGGCTTTTGAAGCAGCAATCAAAATCAACAGGGCCGTGAAAAAATATTTCTTAAATGTTTTCATGTCTCATCCTATTGAATTTTCAACGTACCTGATAAATCCGGAGGCCCCGTCATATAATTTCTCTGCCTCTTCAGATGATGACGATGGTGCATATCGTGCATACTCGCATTTGTCAATTATTGAAGAGAGGGTATTGATCTCTTCTTCAGGAATTCCTTTTTCAGAGAGCGACTGTACAGCGCTCGACCTTGTAAGTTCCGAGACAGGTATATTCAGCTTGTCGCTCAGATACCCCCATAAAGCCTTCAGTATCTCCTCATAAAACCTGTCAGTCTGTTTTTCCCTGAGGCATTTCTCGGCTTCTTTCAGTCGTCGGGCTGCTACTTTTCCTGCTTTACGGTTTCGTACAGATGTCAGATCGGAGTTACGTCGTATATGTTCTCTCCTGACAAACAAAACAGCAAAAAACAGAATAAGAGCGAAAGCGTAAAATGTGTAGAATGACCGTTTTGCAGCAATGAGGTTACCGGATTTACGGAGAGCGCCCGGATTTGACTTTATAAACCTTATATCCCTTCCAAGATATTTGACATCTTCCTTAGAGACTCCGCCATAAACAGTTATGCCGGCATTCTGATCGTTTCCCTTGCGGGCATAAAAACTGATCTCAGGAGTGGTGAGTGTCTCATATCTTCGTGTTGACAGGTCAAAATATGAATATCTGACAGGTGGTATTTTATATTCCCCGTAATGACGCGGAATCAGAACATATTCAAATATCTTCTGTCCTGAAGTTCCACCGGAACTATTTGTAAGGTTGTCAGTAACTTTGGGATCATAGACTTCAACATCGGCAGGCATTTGTATACCGGGAGCGTTTGCAAGTTTAAGGTTCCCAGAGCCTGATATTACAATTTTCAGGTTCACGGCATCATTTACATTTACTGAATCCTTATTGGCAGTAGCCGTTATTGAAACTTTGCCTACAATGCCCGAGAAATCATCAGGTTTGATACCTGGAAGCGGATTAACCTTTATTTTGAGGGCTTTGCTGAAAATCGCCTTAGGGACGGTGGTATATGTCTGGAAGAAATCGCCGAAGAAAGGATCGGACTGGCCCGATTTCTGCTGAATAAGGACTGAGATCTGAACCGGGTCAATTGTTATTTCGCCGGGCTTCTGCGGATACAGGAGAAATTGCTGGACAACACCTGTCCCATACAGACGGCCATTTATGTTTTCGCGCCTGAGAGATGTAAGCTGGGGAGTTTCGAGGTCGGTTTTAAGAAATCCCTCGAATCCGGGGTATTTTATTTCGTTAATCCCCGAGATATCGACCCTTGAATAGATCTTTACGGTTGCAACAATGTGCTGACCGAGGAAAACCTCCTTTTTATCGAGGATCAGGTTTACAAAGATGTCATCATCCGAAGCAATATCTTCATTCTGAACATTCTGGCCTGATCTTCCGGCTACGCCCTGTTGTGCTGATCCGTTACCTGTCACTTCGATCCTCAGGGAATCGGAATAATAGGTTTTATTCTTATGTTTATAGCCGGCGGGAGGAATCACATATTTTCCCGGTGTCATTGCCTGAAGGTAATAGACATAAGTATAAGTAGTCTCCCTTGATATTTTTCCGTTTATTATCTGGGTGCTTGAGCTGTAAGAGGTCTGGGGTCCCATGAGTTTATATAGTCCCGTGAAAGAAGGTTCAATGAAATCGCCTCCTCCGGTGTTTATTGTCCATGCGACGGCAAACTGCTGACCCGTGGTAACAACTTCAGGATATTCGGCCACAACAGATATTTCCTGTGCGGCTGTCCTGAAGAAGATAAGAATAAACAGAACCGGTATTAATCGTAATTTTTTCATTGCACCAAATTACCAGTTTTTGACAGTTTTTACCTTGTCTTTTGCAGCCTTTGCAAGTTTTACTTTTTCCTGAACATTTTTCTCATCATTTGCTATTGCATTCAGCAAACGTTCTGCATCCTCCTTAGATATCGCCTGCTGATCCTGCTGGTTCTGCTGTTGCTGTTGCTGATCCTTGTTCTGGTCCTGCTGCTGATTGTTATTGTTCTGATCCTTATGCTGATCATCCTTCTTGTCCTGATCTTTATTCTGATCGTTCTTATTCTGCTGTTGTTGCTGTTGCTTCTGCTCCTCCTGTTTTCGCAGAAGGTCCTGCGCATATGCCAGGTTATACTTCGCCTCCCTGTCGTCAGGTTTTACCCTGAGGGCGCTTTTATATGCCTCAATGCTTTCCTTCAGCTTGTTTGCCATAAGCATTGAGTTACCAAGATTATAAAGGCTTGCCGATTTTTTGTCCTTATCCTCGTTCATCTTGTGGTTTTCGCTGAACTGACGGCCGGCATCCTCATATTTTTTCTGTCTGTAAAGGGCATCACCTGTGTTGAATACGGCGTCGGCCGATCCTTTGTTCTTGTCGATAGCTTTCCTGTACAGGATCTCGGAATCGGAGAACTTTTCCTTTTCATACTGCCGGTTGCCCTGGCGGATGAACTTCCTGTCGGCCTGGGCCGATAATGGCAAAACTGAAAGGTTAAGCAATATCACCAAAAATCCAAGGGGCCATGAATATGTTCTTATTTTAATTGAACCTGACTGCATTTGATAAATGATTAAGAGTCAAATTTTAAATCTGAACAGCCGTACATTCTGCAGCTTTCTGTTCTTCCTGTCCATAATGATGAACTCGAGGATCAGAAAAAACAGGGCGATACCCGAAAAGATCTGAAACTGATCGTCATATTCGGTATATACAGTGCTTTCAATTTCATCTTTCTTCATACCCTTTACGTCGCGGAAAATCTCATCAAGGCCTATATTTGAATTGCTGGCCCTGACAAAGCTTCCTCCCGACGCAACTGCAATTTTCTTCAGGATATCCTCATCAAGTCGTGTTATGACAGTTGATCCGTCCCTGTCTTTAAGATAATCGCGCCGTCCGGCAGTAACTACCGGCACAGGCACACCATCAGCCGAGCCTATTCCGATTGTATGTATCACAATGCCTGCTTTTGATGCTTCCTCAGCCTGAGCCACAGGATCGTCCTCATGGTTTTCACCATCTGTGATGATTATCAAGGCTTTGCTCTTGCCTTCTCCGGGAGTGAACGATTTTGCAGCAAGTTTTATTGCCGCACCGATGGCGGTTCCCTGTTTCGGTACCATATCAGGGTTAATAGTTGAAAGGAACATTTTTGCTGAGACGTAATCTGTTGTAACCGGGATCTGTGTATATGCATCCCCGGCGAAAACGATCAGGCCTATTTTGTCGTTATCGAGATTGTCGACCAGGCGCGAGATTGCCTGCTTTGCCCTTGTAAGCCTGTTTGGCTGGATATCTTCGGCGAGCATTGAATTGCTTACATCGAGCGCGATTATAACTTCCACACCCTGGCGTTTCACTTCCTCGAGCTTTGAACCGTATTGCGGACGGGCCAGCATAATAATTGCTGATGAAACTGCCACAAGTATAAGGACAAACTTTACCACCGGCCTTGCCCCGGAGACCTCGGGCATGAGCCTTCCGACAAGTGTACGGTCGCCAAGTCTGCCAATTGCTTTCTTTCTTCTTACTATATTTATTATGAACAGAGCTATCATCAGCGGCAGAAGAAGCAGCAGATAAAGATATTCCGGATTTGCAAATCTGAATAATTGCATGGCTCGGTATAGATTAAGTCAGACTCTTCATTACTGTATTTCTCGCTATTATTTCGAGTGCAATAAGGGAGAAGGCGATAATCGCCGGAATGAGGTACTTTTCCTCTTTTCTTGTAAACTGCTTCACGTCGATCTTCGATTTCTCCAGCTTATCTATCTCGTTATAGACCTGAACAAGCTTATCATTATCTGTTGCCCTGAAATACTGCCCGCCAGTTTTCTGTGCGATATCCTTAAGTATTGCTTCGTCGATCTCCACGGGCATATTCTGGTACTGGATTCCGAATGGGGTTTGTACCGGATATGGGGCCATTCCCTGTGTTCCGACACCGATGGTATAGACCCTTATCCCGTATGTCTTTGCCAGTTCGGCAGCAGTGGCAGGAGCTATTTCACCCCTGTTGTTCACACCATCTGTAAGAAGTATTATAACCTTGCTTTTTGCTTCTGAGTCCCTCAGCCTGTTAACCGCATTGGCAAGACCCATCCCTATTGCAGTACCATCCTCTATCATTCCGCTTTCCACCTCACGCATAAGGTTCACAAGAACAGCATGGTCGGTCGTTATCGGGCACTGTGTAAAGCTCTCCCCGCTGAAGACTACAAGTCCAATCCTGTCGTAAGGCCGTCCCGATATGAACTCGGTAGCCACATCCTTTGATGCATCGAGCCTGTCGGGTTTAAAATCGCGGGCGAGCATACTGCCCGATATGTCGAGAGCCATTACAATATCTATTCCCTCCGTTGAAACATCCTGGAACCTGTCTGTCGACTGAGGACGGGCAAGAACGACAATGAGCAAACCTGCTGCAAGCATCCTCATGGCGAACAGGATATGCCTCAGATAATTCCTGAATGTCGGTACCGTTTTCCCGAGCTGATCAGCTGAATGTATCCTTAAAGAGGCGGATGTTTTCTCCTGGCGGATTATATAAAATGCGATAAGCGCCGGTATCAGGATCAGAAAATACAGATATGCAGGATTAGCAAATGTAATATTATTCATGAGCCTGTCCCTCCTTTCCTTCCGTTGAAGCCGTAGTTTCCTGAATCACTTCGGCAACCCTGGTTTCCGAAACAAATTCCCATGAATCGGAGAATGCCCTTTCATTCTCATCAGGATCGGGCCTGTATTTTGCAAATTTCACAAGATCGGCTGCAGTAAGAACCGCTTTTAACCTGTTGTAGCGCTCATCTCTTTTAAATCCTGTCTTTACCAGCGCCTGAAGAGTTTCAGAGGTGGTCATTTCAAGCGAGAAAACATAAAACCTGTTTTCGAGGTACTGGCGGACAATCTCCGTGAGGCGGCTGTAGTATATTTTTGTATCACCTTTCTGCCAGAGCTGTTCGCTTTTAAGTTTTTCAAGTTCACGAAATGCTATAACATGGGCAGGTTCGATGATTACCGGAGCTGTCTTCTTACCGGCTGATTTTCTGTTAAGCTTCACAAGCCTGATAATCATCCATGTGATTGCTGCAGCAAGCAGAACAATAAGGATCCATGGAAGCACTTCCCCGAGTGTCAGAGGAGCCCTGTATGGTCCCCTGATATCAAAGATTTTTGCAGATGTATCGGGCGGGGTCAGTCTGACACGGTGGACCTCAAGGATTGAATAGTCAGAAAAGAACCTTTTTAAGCCGTTAATGTCATTAAGCTCGGCATAAACCGGATTAACCCTGTAATATCCGGAGTCGAATGAGGTAACAAGGTACCTGTCGGTTATCCGCAACCTGTTTCCCTGAATTTGTGAAGTATCCTTAACCGGACCTGAGATGATTTCAATGTTTTTCGACAATGTATCCCTGAATACAGGGACAGCCAGTTTCATGCCCGAAGGTTGTTCAACAGTAACTGAGAAGTTTATCTGGTCGCCTATAAGGATACTGGTCGTATCGAAGGCGGCTGTTACAGAAACATCCTGCGATTTAAGGGCAGACGGGGCTGAAAGGATGAGCAGCAATATGTATAAATATGTTTTTTTCATATGCTATCTGCTCTCAAAAAGTTTGATAAGTGGTTTAACATAATCTTCTCCGGTACTCAGCTCTGTAAAATCCACACCGCATTTTTTGAATTTATTCATCAGCGATTCGTTGTGCTGAATCCACCAATCGCGATACACTTTCCTGTTATGTAAGGATGATGTGTCGATCCATCTTTCAATGCCGCTTTCAGCATCGGTTATTTTAATAAGACCGACATCGGGAATGTTTTTTTCAAGCCTGTCGGATATCCTAAGGGCAACAACATCGTGTTTGTTTGCAGCGATCCTCAATGCCTCTTCAAATTCGGGTGTGATGAAGTCGGATATTATAAATGCAGTACATCTCTTTTTTATACCGTTAGTGAGGTATCTCAATGGTTCACTAAGGTTTGTTTTAAGACTTGAGGGCTGAAAATCAAGCAATTCTCTGATAATACGAAGAATGTGTTTTCTTCCCTTCTGAGGCGGGATGAATTTTTCAACTTTGTCGGAGAAGAAAATTACACCAATTTTGTCGTTGTTGTATATTGCTGAAAACGAGAGTACGGCTGCTATTTCCGTCATAAGATCCCTTTTAAAGCCGTTGGTTGTACCGAAATTTCCCGATCCGCTTACATCAATGAGAAGCATCACTGTAAGCTCCCTTTCCTCTTCGTATATCCTAATATAAGGATGGTTGAACCTGGCTGTCACATTCCAGTCGATATTCCTTATATCATCGCCATACTGGTATTCCCTTACCTCGCTGAAGGCGATCCCTCTGCCCTTGAACGCGCTGTGGTATTCTCCGGCAAAAATATGCCTTGAAAGACCTCGCGTCTTTATCTCGATCCGCCTGACCTTCTTTATCAGCTCAGTTGCTTCCACTTTTACTTGTTTTCGATTTTCAAATAATATTCATGCAAGTCCGGAAATTGAGGATCTCAGGTCTATCACGGCACCTCCACTACATTGAGGATTTCGGCGATTATCTTATCCTGGTTCACATTTTCTGCTTCAGCCTCATATGTAAGGCCGATTCTGTGGCGCATGACATCGGGACAGACACTTCTGACATCTTCAGGGATCACATAACCTCTTCTCCTGATGAATGCGAATGATTTTGCTGCAAGGGAAAGGTTAATTGAGGCCCTGGGTGAAGCTCCGTAGGAGATCATATTACTGAATGCCGGAAGACCATATTTTTCGGGATTGCGGCTTGCAAAGACAATGTTCAGGATATAGTTTTCAATCTTTTCATCCATATATACCTCGCGTACCACATTTCTTGCCCTGAGAATATCTTCAGGTTTAAGCACACTGTTTGCCCTTGGGAATTCACTGGCCAGGTTCTCGCGGACAATGAGCTTTTCCTCCTCCATTGAGGGGTAGTCGATAAGCACTTTAAGCATGAAGCGGTCGACCTGGGCTTCGGGAAGAGGATAAGTTCCTTCCTGTTCGATCGGGTTCTGTGTGGCAAGAACCAGGAATGGCTCATCGAGCTTATATGTATGTTCGCCTATTGTGACCTGCCGTTCCTGCATGGCTTCGAGAAGGGCGCTCTGGACTTTTGCAGGCGACCTGTTTATTTCATCGGCAAGGATAAAATTGGCGAATACCGGACCTTTCTTTACGATGAATTCTTCTTTTTTCTGGCTGTAAATCATGGTTCCGATAAGGTCGGCAGGAAGCAGATCGGGAGTAAACTGAATCCTGCTGAAACGGGCATCAATAATTGATGCCAGCGATTTTATGGCAAGGGTTTTTGCGAGGCCCGGCACCCCCTCGAGGAGGATATGTCCGTTTGCAAGAAGGCCGATCATCAGTGAGTCGGTGAGGTGTTTCTGCCCCACGATAACCTTGTTCATTTCCATCCTTATTATGTCGACAAATGAACTCTCCTTCTCGATCTTCTCATTCAGTAACCTGATATCTGTTGTCTGCTCCATATTTGAAAAATTTAAGCTGCAAATATAATAAAATCAGAGTGTCTCAAAACCGGTGATGAGGCTTTGAAAAAGACACACAAAAGAAGTCCTCCAAATTCTAAAACGGAGTTAAAAAGTGTTAAAGTTGTGTTAAATACGGCAGGGTGAGCGGATTCCATCTGAAACCTGCACGTATCGAACTTCTCAGCATTATGATGAGTATAAGAGGTACTGATGCATTGTTTATATCCTGTGGAAGTATTATGATAAAAGCCAGGAATGCCGCTGATATAAAGAACACCACCCTGAACCAGGCGCTCCGGTCTTTTTTTAGTATCAGACTAACAAGACAAAGGAAAATGAAGGGACTGAGCCAGATAATGTTCAGGTTCCACTTTGTCTCAACATGATCGGCAAAGAAATTGAAGAATATCATCAGTACCGCCAGACCTGAAAATACTGAAAAAAGAACAATGTCAATAATGTCGTTCACCTTTCTTGTGCGGAGGGCTGATGTAATTATGATCATGGCGATAAGCAGAAGCGAAAGGATAAAGAGAGGTGAGACAAGCAACCTTTCTTTTGCTACCGGAGACGGAAAGTCAACTACCACCACCGGATCTGTAAGCAGAGGAATCATTTTGCCTTCCCTTCTTACAAGGCATTCAGACAAACCGTCCTTCAGTTCCAGCGGAAGGAACATCGTATTCCTGAACGAAGCTTTTTTATCGGCAGGCGATCCTATCAGCAGGTCGGTACCAAACTGAAGCCATGGATAACCTTTCTCATATTTATTGATAAGCTCCCTGAAAGTCAAAAGTTCGCGGGAAGGCTTTTCGGGAGGATAAAGCATTTTATCACCAAGAGCTTTTTCTATAAGATCCCTTATCCGTGTGGAGCAGTTATCGTAAAAAAAATCATATTTATATGAAACATTCTCAGGTTTAAGGTTTTCTGAAATAAGATCAAAAATCTTCCGGATCTCATCTGTTTCTATATTCAGCTTCTGGGACACCACCCATCTTGCCTCCACGAAATATTCTTTAAGGAAACGATCGTATGACGACATTCCGAGAGAATATTTCAATCGTCCCTTTGCAAATTTCCAGGCAAAATTGGATGTGGAAAAATCAAATACACCCCAGTTGTAAACCATATCGCTGTTTTTTCCGGGTATAACAACTCTTAAGGCGCTGTGCCCGTAAATTGAATATGTCTCAGTTCCGGGACCGCATGTAAGAAGGTAGAGTTCTGCTTCCGGAGCCTCCTGGGCGATAATGGAAGGCCGGTATATAAGCAGCAATGATGCAAGAATCAATATTGTCCTTTTCATATATGATATTGTAATGTAAACCTAATAGTTTTTTTTGAATTACAGTATTGACTGGTTTTGTCTGTTCGTTGTTTTTATTTAGCTTTAGCCCTTTCTGAAAAATACATAAACACATATTTCAAACAAATCAAATAACAGGAAATGAAAAAGCACTTAATGGCAGCGCTGGCTCTGATGATAATTTTTACATTGAGCTGCGGCGAAAAAGAGAATTTCAAAATCACCGACCTTCATGTACATTTAAAAGGGAAGCTTACAATTGACGATGCGGCAGCAAAATCCTTATCTGAGAACATTGACTACGGCATTGCCGTTAACTGCGGAATAGGATTCCCGATTCATAATGACAGCCAGATAGATTCTGTTCTTGCCACTTTCAGGGGATATCCCCAGTTTTATGTTGCAATGCAGGCTGAAGGCAGGGAATGGGTAAACACCTTCTCGAAAGAATCGATTGACAAATTTGACTATGTATTTACAGACTGCATGACCTTTACCGACGAAAAAGGAAGAAGGAACCGGATATGGATGAAGGACGAGACCTGGATCGATGATGAGGAGCAATTTATGGATTATATGGTAAATACACTCGTAAAGATACTCAACACAGAGCCAATAAATATTTATGTAAATCCAACTTTTCTGCCCGAGCAGATGGCCGGAAGATACGATCAATTCTGGACCCCTGAAAGAATGGATAAGGTAATCCAGGCTGCAAAGAGCAACAATATTGCGATTGAGATCAATAACAGGTACAAAATACCATCAGAAACTTTTATAAAGAGGGCAAAAGCAGCAGGTATCAGATTCACTGTCGGCACAAACAATGCTGATGAGAACTTCTCAGGTGCAGCATATGCCCTTGAAATGATTCAGAAATGCGGGTTGAAGGAAAGTGACTTCTGGCTTCCTGTTAAAAAGGTCAGGAACTGATATGGAGCAATTCGATCTGGCCCGCATGCTGAAATTTCTCCCGGGAATAGTTCTCGGACTGACTGTTCATGAATTCAGCCATGCGTATATGGCCAGGCATTGTGGCGATAACACATCTGAAGCCCAGGGCAGGGTGACGCTTAATCCTTTAAAACACATCGATCTTCTTGGATTCCTGATGCTTCTGGTTGCCGGTTTTGGCTGGGCCAAACCCGTGGAGTTCAATGAGGCAAATCTCAGGAATCCCAGGAAGGATGTGATGAAAATTGCGGCAGCCGGTCCCGTTTCAAATGCCCTGTTCGCCATGATACTTTCAGTGCTATATGTCATTTACGGCAATATGACTGAGGGAAACTACAACAACAGTGTGCAGGTAATCAGGGAGATTTTTCTTTACGGAATTTATATCAACTGGGGATTGTTCATATTTAATCTTATACCCCTCCCTCCTCTCGACGGATCACATCTTCTGCTTAACCAGTTCAAAAAATTCCCCCATGTATATGATGCCATGTACAAATACGGATCATATATATTTCTGGGGCTCATTCTTGTAACAGTATTTACGGATCTCAATCTTTTCCCTATCGGACCGGCAATGGAATTCCTTGCCCGGGGATTCCTATCAATAATCGGAGCCGGCTGATCGCGGCTTAGCCGGAGCAGGTTTTGAAATATCATCGAAATCATGTATCTTGTATGAAACATGACAGTCGTGAAGTATTTTCCTGTCATATTATTTCTTACAATGGGAGGTTTACTTTCAGGCCAGGACGACAGATTTGCATCTGCGAGGGAAAGGATGGTAAGGGAGCAGATTGAAAGCCGGGGCATTACTGATCCGGCGACACTAAGGGCGATGAGGAAAGTTCCCCGGCACCTCTTCGTCCCGGAAGAATACCGTAATGAATCATATGATGATAATCCTCTTCCCATTGGCTATTCACAGACCATTTCACAGCCCTTTATTGTCGCCTATATGACAGAAGCCGTAAAACCAGGCAAAACAAAGAAAGCCCTTGAGATAGGAACAGGTTCGGGTTATCAGGCAGCCATTCTTGCCGAAACTGTCGGCAAGGTGTATACTATTGAAATAATCCCCGAACTTGCCAGAGAAGCTTCAGAGCGGCTGAAAGGAATGGGTTACGGGAATATCTTCTGCAGAGCAGGCGATGGTTATAAAGGCTGGCCTGAAAATGCACCGTTTGATATTATAATAGTTACAGCTGCTCCTGAACAGATCCCCCAGCCTCTAATTGATCAGCTTGCAGAGGGGGGCAGGCTTGTAATACCTGTTGGTCCTCCTTCGGCCGTACAGGAGCTCATCCTTGTTGAAAAGCTTAATGGCAAAACAGAAAAGAGCCGGCTTACCTTTGTAAGGTTTGTCCCATTCAAAAGATTGTAAAATCTGTTGATTTTCAGGAAATTTATTATATACTTTGTAATACTGTGCACCAATCCATGGTGCAGGGGAAAAACAGTAACAGGTTAAAGATTACTATTTTTATTGAAAAGCAATTGCATCAAATCGTGATTCAGGCAATATTCTGAAAGGAATAGCCGTTTCATAATTAGTAAGGGGAACAATAATTATCATTTGTATGGTTTGGGGATTTATTTCAAGGCTGATAAGGAAGATACAGACGGATACCATCCAGAACAGGATCGGGGCAGGCAAAAAAGTATTTTTCGAAAATCCGCTCGAAGAAATGGCTTTCAGGTATTTACCGGGAGAAGTTGGGGTGATAGGAAAATACTATGTGAAATATTATGGAAGGGATGAATATGAGATAAGCTTCGATTCGAGCTCCGTTCTAATGGGTATTATGGAAGGAAAGCTTATCAGCAGATCGCGGTATGAAAGATACCACCTTATCGAAGGCACATACGGCAACAGGAAGGTCAGTACTATACCTGTTCACAATCAGGCAGTGATTGAACAATATGCCGATCCGGTATTTTAGTTTCTCTTTTTTATCCAATAATAGTTCATGTACTCACCCCCTGCCCGCTCTCTGCTGCCGCAAAGATGGGGTGGCTTCAGTAAATGATATTGAATCACCGTATCTGACAAGAAGACTAATTCCGAAATCAAAAATCCGAAATCCGAAATCCGAAATTGTTAATGTACTCACCCCCTGCCCCCTCTCTGCTACCGCAAAGATGGGGTGGCTTCAGTACATGATATTAAAACACCGTATCTGACAAGAAGACCAATTCCGAAATCAAAAATCCGAATTCCGAAATCCTTTTGTTTTTACCCCCTTTCTTTTTCCCCCAGGGGGGCAAGGACGTCCGGATAGTAAATTCAGGATAATTCATTCCTGCATTAGATAATATCATATTATATTTACTTAAACAATTGCAATCCATGAAAGGAGGATATATTTTAAAACATTTTGCAGGAACAATCGTATTTTTTTCAATCCTGTTTATAAGTGCAGGAAGGTTTGACTACCTGCAGGGAATAATTTATGTTGCCCTTGGGTTATTCATGGGCGTGCTGAACTATACTATCCTGAAACCTGATCCGGAACTTCTGGCCGAACGATCAAAGCCGGGAGAAGGCGCTGAAAAATTTGATAAGGCAGTGCTGGGGATTTCATTCCTCACGACTCTTGCAATGTATGTGATTGCGGGCCTCGACTCAGGAAGGTTCCGCTGGTCGCCCGATTTTCACCCGGCGCTGGTAATTACCGGGATTATTCTGACGGCAGCAGGACAGCTTCTTTTTCTCATTGCACAGAAGCAGAATAAGTTCTTTTCGAGTATGATAAGAATCCAAAAGGGAAGAGGACATACTGTATGCGATACCGGACTTTACAGATTTGTAAGGCACCCTGCTTACCTTGGCACCTTAATGCAGGCTGCAGGATTTCCACTGCTTTTCGGATCTCTCTGGAGTATAATTCCGGTTTTTGTAATCATCCTGATTCAATTTATAAGAACCTCTTTTGAAGATAAAAAACTAAGAGAAGAGCTGGATGGTTACGCTGAATACTCCATTAAGACAAGGTACAGATTGCTGCCTTTTATCTGGTGACCGGAATACAGGTGAGAAAATATTGAAGAATTGGAAAACAAGCTTAAAAAGCATAAGTAAGGGCAAAATGAAAATTATCGACCTGACATCTGAATATGAGAACCTTTATTTCTGTTGTCTTGAGGACTGGTCAGATGAGATAAAGGAAGCCGGCGATCACAAAGCCTGCTGGTACAGGCAAATGAAGGATAAAGGTCTCCGTGTGAAACTTGCTCAGTCCGAAAACAATGTAATTGCAGGGATGATTCAGTATCTTCCTGCTGAAGTGTCGTTCGTTGAAGGAAGGGATCTTTATCTTATTCTGTGTGTATGGGTTCATGGTCACAAAAAAGGGCCGGGGAACTATCAGAAAAGAGGTATTGGGAAAGCCCTCCTTAATGCAGCAGAGGAAGATGTCAGGAATCTTGGGGCTAAAGGAATTGCAGCCTGGGGAATAGTGCTGCCATTCTTTTTGAGATCATCATGGTTCAGTAAACAGGGATACAGAGTTGTTGATAAGGATGGAATAATGCGGCTTCTATGGAAACCTTTCAATGAATCAGCCGCTGCACCTTCTTTTATAAAGCAGAGGAAAAAACCTGATCTGGAACCGGGGAAGGTCAGGATTTCTCTTTTCCTTAACGGCTGGTGTCCTGCGCAGAATATGGTATATGAAAGGACCAAAAGAGCAGCAGTTGACTTTGAAGACGATATCGAAATCAGTGAATACAGGACTCTGGATAAAGATGTTCAAAGGGAATGGGGCATCACCGATGCTGCATTTGTTGACGGGAAGGAAATACGGACAGGACCTCCGGCCTCATATAAGAAGATCAGAAGGATAATTGAAAGAAGAGTCAGGGCTCTCAAATAATCAGCTTTCTTCTCCAGACGGTACCACAATGAAATAGCAATCATGGGTTTGAAATTAATATGCTTATTATATGATACATTTTAAGAAATCAATTCTGTTAATTCTTTTTCTGTCAGTTACTGCTATTCAGACAAAATCGCAGCAAATATTATGGGGCAAAATGCTTGGCTCGGATAAGGAAGAATATGTTTTGAACCATGTTGTTGGTAATGACGGCAGCATTTACGTTCCGGGCAAAACCTCAGGTGATATTAGCGGAAGTAATCTTGGGCAGAACGACGGATTTCTGATCAAGCTCGATAGTTCAGGGAATAAGCTCTGGTCGTCTCAGTTCGGATCGGAAGGTGACGAAGATGTTCAGTGGTCAGCTCCGGATATTTATGGAAATATTTATCTGACAGGATTTACCACCGGAGCTGTTGAAAGCAAGAATCACGGAAAGGAAGATATTTTTATTGTAAAATACACTTCCCGCGGGAAACTTGCCTGGGAAAAGCAGATAGGCACCGACAGCACTGATATTGCTAAAGGCATTTGTATTGATCAGGGAGGAAATATTTATGTTACAGGGCTGACATCGGGCAAACTTGGCAAGGTAAGCCATGGCAAGAGTGATTGTTTTCTCATAAAGCTTGATTCAGCTGGAAATATTGTAAAGACTGTTCAGTTCGGAACTGAGAAGGACGATCTGTGCTATTCAGTAGTTTATGGAATTAACGGCAGCATTGTCGTTTGCGGGACCACATGGGGAGATCTTGGCGGGAAAAATAAAGGATTTGTCGATGGTTTTACAGGGTATTTCACAACAGCCCTTGACATTCGTGATTACCATCAGTTTGGATCCGATGGTTTTGATATTCCGCTTGTAATAAAGGCAGATGAAAAGAATGACCTTTATGTGGCAGGAACAACCTCAGGCAATTTTGCGTCGGACCAGGCCGGAGCGGGAGACTGTTTCATTCTCAGAATGGATCAAAATGGTGAAATAATCTGGAAAAGACAGTTTGGAACAGATCAGAATGACGGAGTAAGAGGAATAGATATCAATGATGCAGTATCAGATAAAGTTTTCATCAGCGGGATTATCAATCTGCCCCCGGAAAAAGCCTTTATCAGGGTTTACAGCAAGGACGGAGATGTGTTACTTGAAAGGATACTTGAGGCGCAGGGATTTACAGGCGGCACATCAGGGAAGGATATTCATCTGGATAGAAAGGGAAATATCACGCATCTGGGTCTGACAAAAACCCCGCTTTTTGGTCAGGTTATCGGAGGGAACGACGTCTATGTAGTCAAAATGGATGAAAAGAAATTTCTTCTGAAAAAGTAATGTTTACATCCCGTCAGACCTGCGAATTGTTAAAAGGCATATTTTTTATTATAATTCTTCTTCTCATTTTCCCTGATTTTGTTTAATTTTCACATGATAAAAGAAAAGTGAAGTCAGGCAATAAGAAGCAAGGCGAAGTATCAATTGTGAAGACGGGTTATTATTGTGACTGACGGTGCATTGCTGTGTCGGTACAGTTTATAATGATCTGAAAAAATCGCCCTTCACGTATGAAAAAAATAGTTGCGTCGCGGGTAATACATAATGGTGAGCAGAGAATTTGTCTGAAATTCCTCTATGATGAGGAGCTCATCAGAATAGTGAAGCAGGTCAAGGATGTTCGGTGGAGCGCTCAGATGAAAGCGTGGCATTTCCCGGATGATGGGCATCCCGTTCCCGGTCTTATTGAAAGATTTCGGGGGCATGCTTTTATCGATATAAGTTCGCTGGTTAAAAAGGTTTCTGGCAAACCGGTTCATGAGAATGAGGCAGGGAACAGAAGTAAGGTGAGTTCAACTGAAAAGGAGAGTGAAGCTGGAAAAGCTGTATTGAGTGATAATGCAATAAAGGATATTGAAAAGTTCCGGAAATGGATGGAAGCAGGAAGGTACCCTGAAACTACTGTAAAGACTTATACAGGAATGATCACAACCTTTCTGAAATTTGTAAGTCCGAAGGAAGCAGCAGAGTGCACATCAGAGGATCTTGTCAGGATGGTAGACGAATTCATCATACCCAGGGGATTGAGTCATTCCTATCAAAACCAGATGGTTAGTGCTGTGAAGAAGTTTTACGGAAGGTTATACAGATCGGTTATTGATCCCGGAGAAATATCGAGACCAAGGCCGCAGCACCGGTTACCTAATGTATTGAGTAAGGAAGAAGTAAAAAGGATACTTGAATCTGTAAGGAATGAAAAGCACAAGTTGATGCTTAGTATGGTTTACGGATGCGGATTGCGGAGGAGTGAGGTTCTGGAGTTAACGCCAGGAGACATAGACCGCGACAGGAAGCTGATATGCATCAGGCAGTCGAAAGGGTTTAAGGACCGGTTAGTGCCGTTATCTGATAAGCTGGTAAGAATGGTTGATGAATATCTTATACATTTTAAGCCAGTTAACTATTTATTTGAAGGGCAGGTCATAGGCAGCAGGTATAGTCCGGAAAGTCTTGAAAAAGTATTCAGGACTGCATATGAAAATGCAGGGATCAATAAAAAAGACATTACGCTGCATGGATTAAGGCACAGTTATGCGACTCATTTGCTAGAGGCAGGTACTGATCTGAGGTATATTCAGGCTTTGCTGGGGCATAAAAGCAGTCGCACGACAGAGATTTACACGCATGTGACGATGCAGAGCATTGAAAAGATCAGGAGTCCGTTTGATGATCTTTAGATATTAAAACATATATACGTACCATAAAGTGCACATTACATCAATTTTAAAGCGAATATGCGTACTTTAGGTGCATATATAAACAGTTGAACTAAACCGACAAGAGTCGGTAGATGTTTCTGTTAAATTTCTTTCCTTGT
>CAZWHC010000015.1:0-25060 GCA_964633505.1 uncultured Rikenellaceae bacterium
TCTGTCTGATGAAATCCTTAATACAGTTTTTCGAAGAAAGTGTTGAAAAGTACAACAGCAATGTATACCTGTGGGAAAAGCCTCAGGATAAATATGAGGGCACAACCTACGAAGAAACGCGTAAACAGGTTTACGAATTTGCAGCCGGACTGTTGTGTCTGGGCATCAGGAAAGGCGACAGAATAAGTCTTATCTCCGAAGGCAGAAACAGCTGGGTTATCGGAGAGCTCGGCATTCTGTTCACCGGCGCCGTTAATGTACCTCTCTCAGTAAAACTGACACCACCCGAGATCAAATTCAGGATAAATCATTCGGAATCAAAAATGATACTGACTTCAAATATTCAGGCACAAAAACTGAAACAGATCATTGACGAATGCAAAACCATTGAAAAAATTGTTCATTTCGACACGCAGGAAGAGTACTCCGACAGGGAAATACATTTCAATGAAGTCAGGAAAATTGGAAGGGAATGGCTTGAATCGCCTGAAAACAAGGCAAAATTCGAAGAAATCAAGTCAGGCATAAAACCATCCGACTTTGCAAACATCTGTTATACATCAGGAACCACTGCCGATCCAAAGGGAATAATACTTAGTCACGGAAATTATGTTACAAATGTTTATCAGTCTTACAGCCTGATGGATATTCCCTCGTTCTACAAGACACTCCTTATACTTCCATGGGATCATTCATTCGGACATACCTGCGGAATATATGCCTTCATGGGGAAGGGCGCAAGCATAGCATCGGTGAAAACAGGAAAAACCCCCATGGAAACCCTGAGAAATCTACCGGGCTGTCTCAGGGAAATAAAACCAAGCCTTTTGATGAGTGTTCCTGCTATTGCCAAAAACTTCAGGAAAAACATTGAAAAGGGTATTAAGGAAAAGGGCAGGTTAACGGAAATGCTTTTCAATCACGCCATAAAGATCTCATATTCATATAATAAAGAAGGATGGAATAAGGGCTTGGGGATCCAGAAACTTAAAAAGCCCCTTATCGACCTTTATGATAAGATACTATTCAGCAAGATACGCGAGAGCTTCGGAGGAGAGCTCGATTATTTCATTGGCGGAGGCGCCCTCCTCGATATTGAGCTCCAGCGATTTTTCTATGCACTCGGCATCCCGATGTATCAGGGATATGGCTTAAGCGAAGCCTCTCCTGTAATTTCTTCCAACTCAACAGGACGGCACAGGCTTGGTTCTTCGGGAGTGCTTGTCAACAATATGGACCTCAAGATCTGTGATGACGACGGGAAGGAACTGCCTGTCGGACAAAAGGGAGAAATCGTAATAAAGGGCGGCAATGTAATGCACGGATACTGGAAAAATGAGTCCGCAACCCGCGAAACAATTAAGGATGGCTGGCTCTATACGGGAGATATGGGTTATATGACTGAAGACGGTTTCCTATATGTTCTCGGACGATTCAAGAGCCTTCTCATTGCCGATGACGGCGAAAAGTTCAGCCCCGAAGGAATCGAAGAGGCAATTTCGGAACAGTCGAAATATATTGACCAGTGCATGTTATATAACAACCAGAAACCATATACAGTTGCACTTGTGGTCCCCAACCAGCATGCCCTGAAAGGTTATTTGGAAGAGAAAAACCTTACTGCAGATTCTGACGAAGGGAAAAGGGCAATAACTGCCCTGCTCGAGAATGAAGTGAATGAATACCGTACAAACGGGAAATTCGGGGATATGTTTCCGCAAAGATGGTTGCCTGTTGCAATCGGAATACTCGAGGAAGGATTCACCGAAGAAAACAGCCTCATGAACTCAACAATGAAGATCGTGAGAGGCAAAATAATGGATAAATACAAGGATCTTATCGACTACCTGTATACTCCTGATGCCAAGGATGTCAGCAACGAGAGGAATATCGAGGAGATAGAAAAGATGAAACTGGGCTAGAGCCTGCTTTTGAACGGAAGAAAAGTCATGAAGTCGGCATGGTGGACAATATAAGCTTCTGTTGTCCTCTTTACAAGGTCGCCTTCATGGGCATGTGCTGCAATAATATGGCACACCTCCGGCGGCACCCCGCATTCTTCGGCAAGGGAGACCCCTGAAAATGGATGTCTCAGATACTGACCATATTTCCCCTGGACGGCTCTTCCATCTGAATCGAGTTCATATTCAAGAAGTTTGCCTACATCAGCAAGGATGGCGCCTGAAATAAGCACATCCATATTGACAGGCAGATCGCTTCCGAAGAATTCGTTCATCTTCTCACCACTTGCCCTGGCTATATGGACTACACATCTTTTGTGGTCCATGAATGTAACTTTCAGGTCGGGCCCGCAAAGCAGGGTGAACGGGATAATATCAAGATCCTCAGGCCTGAGGGCGCTTCTTTCAAGAGCTGTCTCCCATGTTTTCGCTGTTTTCTCCCTGAGCTGTTCATCTTTTATCCATTCAAGCTCAGGCCAAAGTTTTCTTACTGCTTCGTTCATCGGGTTACCGTTTTTAACTGCTGATTTTGGAAATGATCTCATCTGTCATCTGAACTGTTGAAGCTGCGCCGTTCCTGACCACATCGGGGCTCCCCTGCATCTTCATCATATCATATGTCCTGACCTTACCTTCAAGAATAACCTCTGCGATTGCCTTCCTGATTTTTCCGGCTATATCCTTTTCGTTTATATAATCGAGCATCATGCATGCCGATTCGATCATGGCTATCGGGTTAACGACAGGCACCTCATAGCCTGCATATTTGGGAGCTGATCCGTGAGTTGGTTCGAAGACCGCGATGCCATCACCTGAGAATTGGGCGCTGCATGCAAAACCAAGTCCTCCGATAAGACCTGCGAAGGCATCGGAAGCAATATCACCGAACATATTTCCGGCAACGATCACACCATAATCCTCAGGGTTCTTGGTGAGCCACATCATCTGTGCATCAATGTTTGTGTTCAGAAGCTTTATGGATGGATACCTGCTTTTCTGGATCTCTTTTGCCAGCTTCCACATCAGACCTGATGTCTCGCGTATCACATTTGGCTTCTCACATACTGTCACCGAAGAATAATTGTTGTTCAGTGCGTGTTCGAAGGCTGCAAGAAGTATTCTTTCCGTAGCCTTGCGTGTGAATATCCTTGTGGATATTGATAATTCAGCAACGGGAACATCCCCGAAATTCTCAACGAATTTGGGATGAGTCATAAAAGCATTATATACATTCTCCGGAGGATTTGTCCATTCAACACCCGAATAAAGACATTCTGTGTTCTGTCTGAAAATCACAACATCGACATAGGGTTCCTCGACGGCTCCTCCTTTTCCTCTTCTGATGAAATTCAGCGGATTACCCTTATACGACCTGCACGGTCTGACGCAAATATCAAGATCGAACTTCTGTCTTAATCCGACGATCGGGCTTGAATACACATATCCTTGTCCCTGAAGTTCAGGTGCAAGCTCGGCTTTTGCTTCTTCATTGGGCTTTGAAGTAATAGCCCCGAACAACGCTATTTTATGTTTCCTGATAAGGTCAAGAGTCCTTCCAGGCAGAGGATTTCCCTCCCTGCACCAGAATTCCCATCCTATGTCGCCGAATACATAATCGGCCTCGAAGCCTGAAGCATCGAGCACCCTGAGGGCCTGTTCAAGAACTGTTTTTCCTATACCGTCGCCGGGTAAAGCGACTATCGTACGTCTTGCCATAAATATGTTTTTTTAGTAACCTGATATATACTTTTTAGTAAAATTAACAATTTTTAATGACCGTAATCGCCGATATTTATCATAATGGTCAGTTTGAATATCATAAAATCACTAATTTCGAGTTTTATTAGATCAATTTTGCAGGCATGGGCATTCTATCTGGACTGAATCCGGAACCTATCTGGATTTTTTTTGAAGAGATTTGTAAGATACCTCGTTTGAGCAAGAACGAAGGGAAAATAAGAAGGTATCTCCTTAAATTTGCAACAGATCATAACCTTGAATCAAAGGAAGACTCAGCGGGGAATATTGTGATAATCAGGCCTCCGTCGGAGGGGTTCGAAAACAAGAAAACAGTTGTCCTGCAAAGCCATATGGATATGGTTGGCGAAAAGGATTCCGATAACCCCCATAACTGGGATACCGATGCAATAATCCCTTATCTGGATGGTGAATGGGTTAAGGCAAGAGGGACAACCCTTGGCGCCGACGACGGCATTGGGCTGGCCTCCCAGCTTGCAATACTGACCGATCCACATCTGAAAGCCGGTAAAATTGAGTGTCTTTTTACTACTGATGAAGAATCGGGTATGACAGGCGCTTACAATATCTCAGCCGATTTCATCGAAGGAAGGACATTGATAAACCTTGATTCGGAAGACGAGGGAATCCTTTTCATCGGGTGTGCAGGCGGAATAGATACAGTTGGGGAGATGAAATATGGATATATGCCGGTGCAGCCGGGGATGACAGGATATAAATTATCTGTTACCGGACTTCATGGCGGACATTCAGGGGATGAGATCCATAAAGGTTACGGGAACTCTGTCAAGCTAATGAACCGTATTTTGCGAAATCTCTCCGATCAGTTTGAAATAGGCCTTAGCAGTTTTAACGGCGGCAACCTTAGAAATGCAATTCCAAGGGAGGCGTTTGCTGAAATTACTGTTAATAAATTAACAAAGGACAGCGTTGAAAAATTCGTAAGGGATCTACAACCTGTCTTCCATGATGAATTCGGGGATCTCGAAAAAGGATTGAAAATCAGAATAAAAGAGACAAAACCTGCTGAACTTGTTATGGATACCAGGAGCAGGAACAAGCTCATCAAACTTCTCTCATGCTGTCCTCATGGCGTCATCTCGTGGTCAAAGGATATGGATGACCTTGTTGAGACTTCCACCAATCTGGCTTCGGTAGGGTTCTCAGAAAACCAGACAGTCAGGATCATAACTACTCAAAGGAGCTCGGTCGAATCATCAAAGCACGATGCCGCCGGAATGGTTGAGGGCTGTATGAAACTTGCCAATGCCAGGGTCGAACATTCAAGTGGTTACCCGGGATGGAAGCCTAACCTCAGGTCTGAGATCCTTGGAATAACCAACAAATCGTACAGGGACCTTTTTGGAAAGGACCCTCAGGTGAGGGCAATCCATGCCGGACTGGAATGCGGTTTATTTTACGAGAAGTTCAGGGGAATAGATATGATATCATTCGGACCCTCCATAAAAGGGGCACACACTCCCGAAGAGAAAATAGAGATCAGGACGGTGAAAATGTTCTGGGATCTGCTTATTGATGTTATTAAACATATTCCCGAAAGGAATACCTGATTTTTCTTTCAGGTCAGGTCTTTCAGTCGTAAGCAAAAAACTCATCCTTTCCGGCTCCGCAAACCGGACATTTATAATCATCAGGCAATTCCCCGAATTCCACGCCTGGTTCAATACCCGAAGCCGGGTCGCCTTCCGACGGATCATAAATAAATCCGCATACCTCGCACTTGTATCTTTCCATATACTTAAGACTGTTGTTTTATTTTCCTTACGGCATCAATAATTGTCCCGTCGACCCATTTGATTGCTGCAACGATTACGTCATCAAATACAGGCTTTGCAGGCTTACCGCATATCCTTTCAGCCTCATCCTTAAGCTCCTTTATTGTCCGTATCGGAAGACCGCTGTTTTTCACGTTTTCCAGAAGGTCGGTGCGCCGCGGATTTATGGCAATTCCCCTTTCCGTTATTATCACATCAATAAGCTCGCCAGGGCCGCATAATGTCGTCACTTCGTCAACTATTACAGGTATCCTGTCGCGGAAAAGAGGCAAAGGGAGGATCACATTCCTGGCATGAAGGCAGTTCTGCCATCCGCCGATGCCATGAAGAAGGTAACCATCAGAATGGGTAACGACGTTCCCGTTGAAATTCAGGTCGACCTCTGTTGCCCCAAGAATCATAATATCCATCATGCTTGTCAGGTTTCCCTTCGAATGATAATTGTATGCATTAAATACAGGAAATGGAATATGATTTGGATTTTTACTTACCGACAAAACAGCATCAAGGTCAAAGGCCTGGGCGTCGAGGATATAACCCATCTGACCCTGTTCAAGCATTTCCACCATATATCTGGTGCTCCCTCCAAAGCCGAATTTTGATTTCCAGCCTTTCGATTTAAGCATCTCATGGAGAAATACTGCAATGGCAAGGGAAGTCCCGCCGGCGCCTGCCTGCATGGTAACGCCGTCCCTGAGAATCCCTGATTTTTCGAGGAACGATGCTGTAAGTTCCGCTATTAACAGCCTATCGGGGCTTTTTGTTATCTGGGTGGTTCCCGATACTATCTTTTCAGGAACGCCTATACTGTCAACAACAACGACATAATCAACATAATTTCCTTCAATTTCGGCAGGAAAGCATGGAAGATCCACAAGATTGTCGGTAACAACTATGACTTTATCAGCATACATCGAATCGGCTTTTGCATAGCCGAGCACGCCGCATGCCGATTTTCCTCCTGTTCCCCTTGCATTTCCGAATGCATCGGCAGAAGGGGCCACAAGAACGGCAATATCGATTTTCACATCGCCATCCTGTATTGCCTGCACGCGTCCCCCGTGTGAACGAAGTACAGCCGTGCCTTTCATCCTGCCATCAGATACAAACCTGCCAAGCGGACCGTTCATACTCCCTTCAATCCTGTTGAGTGTTCCGTCTTCGAGATATCTTATAACAGGATCATTGCAAGGGAATGATGCCGAAGGAAACCACACCAGGTCCTTAACTCCCATCACTGAGGCAAGCTCGAAGATCTTATTGCTTATAAGGTCGCCGTCCCTCAGGTGATGATGGGTTGAAATCGTCATCCCATCGCGGATACCGCATCTCAGAAGAGCTTCCTCGAGAGTGGAAACCACTTTGTTGCCATCATCAGGAAAATCGGAACACGACGGAACAGGCGGTCCGTATTTATTTCCCACGGGTTTGTATTTCCCAACACCCATGAACGGGATAACAGGCTTTCCGTTTACCTCCTGAGGTACTGCTCTGCCTGCTGCATTTATTACGGTCGCGGTTGCCATAACGACTCTTTATTGATTATTCATTCATTGTCAGCCGGAACATCATTCTTCCAGTCTTCGGGCATCAGTCCGAGACGCATCGCCAGGTCAACAATCCGTTGAGCCCTTGCAACAACAGGCTGATCGATCATTTTTGTACCAATGGCGACCACACCCAGTCCCCTTCGCCTGGCTTCTTCATAAGCCAGAACAATCTTCGATGACTTTTCGATCTCTTCATGCTGCGGGGCAAACCCCTGCCTTACAACTGGCACCTGACGGGGATGTATGCAACCCATCCCCTCAAATCCCATCGCCCTGGAGGCCAGAACATTCAGGCGTAATGCATCCATATCGCCTACATCAGAAAACACCGAATCGATGGGCTGGATACCTGCAGCTTTTGCAGCATTGACAATCCGCGACCGTGCATAAACTGTTTCAGTCCCTTCTTTTGTCCTGGTCACACCCATATCGGCAGTAAGATCTTCAAGTCCTATCGCCATTGCAACAATCATATCTGAAGCCCTGGCTATATCGAACGACATTTCAACACCGCCAGCCGATTCAATGATAGGCATAAGGAACACCTCGTCGGGGAGTCCGTACTGACTCCTGAGCTTATTAATTTTCGACTCAATATCTTTTACCTGGTCCGGATTCTCGCATTTTGGGATGAGAATGAGGTTTACATAATGCGGCACCACATATTCAAGGTCTTTCAGCCCCCTCTCGCCCTGGTTGATCCGCACCATTCTCTCAGCGCCGTTGTAACTAATCTGTCTGAGAGCATTCCTAACTAGGAAGCGCGCCTCATCCTTCTTTTCAGGTGCAACCGAATCTTCAAGGTCGAGAATGATACCATCGGCAGAATGCAAGCCTGCGTTTATCATCATACTCGGAGTATTGCCCGGGACATAAAGCCTCGAAAACCTGAATCTGTCGCGCATTGACGGATATTTGTTTTCTTCATATATGCCGGGAAGAAAATCAAGGTCAGTATCGATAACCTGTTTAACTGCTGCCTCAAGCCGGGCTGAAATCACGAAAGGAAGGGCGCCAGAATCATTGATCTTCAGGACGGCGTTTGTGATCCCGAAGAAGCTGAGTATCTCACGGCACTGATTCTTGATTGATTCGCCATAAAGTACCTGAACCTTCGATTTCAGGTCGATTACAATTCCTCCTTCATCAGTGAGCCCGAGTTCCATCTGGCAATCGGACCTGATTTTCGGACCGGCGTTTCCCGAAACAGCAAGCTTGCTTTCCATAATTCAGATTGTTAGTCCATTTCCATGATAACCTCATCCTGTAATACCGATTGTCCTTCAGCAATCCGTATTCCGGCAATCACTCCTGCCCTCTCGGCTTTAATCTCATTTTCCATTTTCATGGCCTCAAGGCTGAAGAGGCGCTGATTTTTCTCAACAGATTCCCCCGGTTTAACAAATATTTTTACAATAATTCCGGGAAGAGGCGATTTAATCTCAGTTTTTGGTCCGCCCGATTTCCTTTCAATTTCCTTTTCCGGTTCCTTAATTGTTGACCTGACAACTATAGGTGTCTTTTCAGGCTTTATATTTCTTTCTATTTCAACAACATAATCTTCATTATTGACTTTTATCCTGGCAGTATTGCCATTCAGGGAAAGAACGCTTACATCGTATTTCTTACCGGCAATTGAAAATTTAAAATTCTTCATATGATGTGTTCTTTATCGCAGATTTCTCATGCTGTACAATTTTGAACTCCATGGCGAATATGTTTTCGATACCTTCTTTACAGTGATAATATCGCTTTCTTCATCATGCATTTCGTTAAAATAAAGATACAATGCGGCAGCAATTGCGGCTTTGGCGGCATCGTCTGCCCCGGTCTCCGTTTCTTCGGACACAACAGGCCTGATTTCGCTTTCCTCTTTTATTTTAGAAAGACGTTTTGATATCAATGGTCTGAAAACCCTGACAGCAACATAGATGATTATTATTGCAAGAAGTATAATGTTCAGCCATATCAGAAAAGTAACAAGCTTTTCATCTGTAATATTCATTTCATTTATTTGAAATTGAAGTAGTTGCATTTCAGATCCGTTTACAGTGGTATGTTTGCATGTTTTTTCATCGGTCCCGGATCCTTCTTTGTGGCAAGTGTCCTGAGAGCCCTTATTATCCTGAACCTTGTATTCCTTGGTTCAATAACATCATCGATAAAACCATATTTTGCCGCTTCGTACGGATTGGCAAACTTTGTCTTGTACTCGGCTTCCTTTTCGGCGACATACCTTGCTTTCCTTTCAGGATCATCCATTTCGGCAAGTGTTTTGCCCTCGAGTATTTCAATTGCGCCCGACGGGCCCATAACGGCGATTTCGGCAGAAGGCCAGGCATAGTTAAGGTCGCCTCTCAGCTGTTTGGACGACATAACGCAATGTGCACCTCCATACGACTTCCTGAGGGTTACTGTTACTTTGGGAACCGTAGCCTCGCCATAAGCAAACATGAGTTTAGCCCCATGAATAATAATTCCTCCATATTCCTGTCCGCTTCCGGGAAGAAATCCCGGTACATCGACAAGGGTTATGATGGGAATGTTGAAAGCATCGCAAAACCTTACGAATCGTGCTGCTTTCCTTGAGGCATCAATATCGAGAACTCCGGCAAGGAAGTTAGGCTGGTTCGCAACAATTCCAACAGGCATCCCTCCCATTTTTGCAAATCCCACAACCACGTTGCGCGCATAGCCGGCATGGATCTCCAAGAATTCGCTGTGATCCACAACCTTATAGATGATATCCTTTACATTGTACGGCTGGTTGGGATTTTCGGGAATTATGCTGTTCAGCTCATCATCCTTGCGCTC
Organism: uncultured Rikenellaceae bacterium; assembly: GCA_964633505.1. GTDB lineage: Bacteria > Bacteroidota > Bacteroidia > Bacteroidales > VadinHA17 > LD21. The sequence goes on from CAZWHC010000015.1 coordinate 9,880, forward strand.
GATAGGATCGTCGCATTCGGAAAGAGGAGGTTCCTCAAGGTTGTTCTGGGGAAGATAGCTTAAAAGCTTGCGGATGAGCAGAAGCCCCTGTTCTTCCTCTTCAACAACAATATGGGCAACACCCGATTTGGTGCCATGGACGCCCGATCCGCCAAGATTCTCAGTCGATATGTCCTCGCCCGTTACTGTTTTGGTGACTTTCGGACCTGTAACGAACATATAGCTGCTCTTTTCGCTCATGATAATGAAATCGGTAAGAGCCGGGCTATAGACTGCACCTCCGGCGCATGGTCCGAATACAGCTGATATCTGGGGTATTACACCTGAAGCAAGTATGTTCCGTTCAAAAATCTCTGCATAGCCTGCAAGGCTTCTGACTCCTTCCTGTATCCTTGCTCCGCCGCTGTCGTTTATTCCTATCACCGGGGCCCCGACCTTCATTGCCTGATCCATTATCTTGCATATCTTCTGTGAAAAAGCTTCAGACAATGATCCTCCGAAAATCGTAAAATCCTGAGCGAATACATACACTACTCTGCCGTCAATAGTACCCTGACCAGTTACCACACCATCGGTAAGGAATTTCTTGTTGCCCATACCAAAGTCTTCGGTACGGTGAGTGACAAACATGTCATATTCCTCGAAACTGCCTTCATCAAGCAGAATATTGATTCGCTCACGTGCAGAAAGCCTTCCTTTGGAATGCTGTTCGTCGATCTTATGCTGGCCGCCTCCCAGACGGGCTTTCTCACGAAGTTCTATCAGCTGTTTTACCTTTTCCTGACTATCCATCTGAATAAATATGTCATTTTTATTTATGTTCACAAAGTTCTATCAATACTCCGCCTGTCGATCCCGGATGAAGGAAAGCAATATCCAGGCCTTCGGCTCCTTTCCTGGGGGTCGGGTCAATAAGCCTTATCCCATTTTCTTCAGCATGTTTCAGACCTTCTTCAAGGCCCGGTACCTCGAAGGCAATATGGTGCACCCCCTCCCCTTTCTTCGCAATAAATTTTGCAACAGGGCTTTCGGGTGAGGTAGCTTCGAGAAGTTCAATTTTTGTCTGACCCACCATAAAGAAAGCTGTCCTGACTTTCTGATCTGTTACTTCCTCAATGCTATAGCATTTCAGGCCAAATACATTTTCATACATCTCCACCGACCTCGCTAGATCCGAGACAGCGATTCCAATATGTTCAATATGTGATGGTTTCATATAGTATTAAATTTAACATAAAAGTATTATTTAAGCAAAATTAACCGCTAATAAATACCTCAGGCAGATAAAAATCATGTTTCCCTGAATTTTTATCCCGACAGGAAAATTTTCAGAATGGAAAATCCACTGGGGTGGTGATATCTGATTCGACGTTTTCAGGCTTTTTGGCAGCCTGATGTACAGGATTACCGTCAACAAAAATTGCCTTGTAAGGAGTTACCGGGCAGGCGTACTCACAGTGTCCGCATCCGATACATATCTCCTGGTTTGTTTCTGGGATTACAAGGTTACCTTCGTACGGGATCATATAAACAGCCTTTGTCGGGCATGCTTCGGAGCAGGCTCCGCAGGCTGTCTTTTCTGTTTTTACGATACAGTTGTCCTTTATGAAATTTACTTTTCCTATCTGTGTAAGCTTTTTCGCTTCAAGCGCCAACGGCTTCAGGGCGCCTGTCGGACAGACATCGGTGCAGATAGTACAGTTATATGTGCAGAAGCTTTTGTGATAATCCATTACGGGCTGCATAAATCCCGCCAGTCCGTACTGCCTTGTAGCCGGCTGCAGCACCTTGTTCGGACAGGCTGTGATACACAGCGAACATGCGGTACAGTTCCTTGTAAAAAATTCAATTGATCCGGCTCCCGGAGGACAAACTGGAGATGTCTTCTGTTCCCTGACTGTCGATTCCTTTTTGGGCACCGGGACAGATTTTTCCTGTGCCCTGGCATATGATGCTATTCCAAAAAGCATAAGAAGGGATCCTTTTATGAACTTCCTCTTTCCCTCGTCGGCCTTTGGTTCCTCCGCTGCCTTGCTTCTGGTTCCGAGAAGGCTGTACGACAGCGCTTTTTCGGGACATATGTCGATGCAATTGAAACAATCGACGCAACGGGTCACATCGATGTCGTAATTCAGAAAGTCGATACACGATGATTTGCATCTGAGCGAACACCTTCCGCATTTTGTGCATTTGCTTTCGATGAATTTTACGCGGAAGAGCGATATTCTGGATATAAGTCCAAGAAGAGTACCTACAGGGCATATCATGTTGCAGTAAAGGCGGCCCTTAATAAAAGACATAGTACCGACGAGGAGTGTAAAACCCACTGGGACAATGTAAGCAGTAAGGTCAAATCCTTTAATATCGACATGACTGAGGGTATAAATGTCGAACTTGCCGAGTATATTGGCAAGGAAATTATTGACAACCAGTATAACAGGTTTTCCAAGATAAGTAAGGAAACGCCCGAAGATGCTGTAAGGATCGAGAAGGATAAGAATATATACTCCGGAGAAAATGGCGATACCAAGGGTAATCGCAAGAATAGAATACCTTATGATTGTGTGCGGCCTGCTGAATCCGTATCTTCTGAACTTTTTCCTTATTTTTCCGCCTATCCTGCTGTTGATATCCTGGCCAATGCCCAGCGGACACAGGAATGAACAATAAGTCCGGCCCGATAACAATGTAAGCAGTATTACGACCATGAAACCACCGGCCGCCATTGTCTTAAGATCTATATACTTTATTGCTGAAGGGACAAACTGAAGGAACAGGAGATAGTTTATTAATTTCCCCGGAATAAGTGATCTGAAGTCGAGAAAAATGGCAAGAAAACAAATAAAGATGATTGCTGAAAAAGCAATCCTGAATTTCCTCAGAAAAGAAGATGTCATTATGAATTACATTTTGATACGCTTGATATTCAGATTGTCGAGATTCATATTACCTATTCCCATTTTATGGGCTATCGGAATATAGTCGATCCTCTGCGGATCGACACCCAGCATTTTTGCAGCTGCAGCATCGCCTGCCACCCAGTCGGAGGTAAGTATCAGCGATTTCATCTGCACAACATCTTCCTTTGAAACTCCCTGCGGACCATGTTTGACCATCACATTATAACAGTCGATGACATTAAGAGCAGGTTTCCTCTCGAACAAAGCATAATCGGCAATGCACTGATGAAGATTATTGGAATGCCAGTAACCCCTGTCCCAGACAATTCCCATAGTATTTTTAAGACAGGCTGTCATCCTTGTGGAATTGTGATCCTTCAGGATCGGGACATTAATAAACACATCTGTATCAAGCAGTATCTCATGCACCTTTGCACTCTTCAGTTTAACCCCTCCGGGTATGCTTATCTGCTGGTAGTAATTCTCACTGTTACCTGGTACCACTTTGGCTCCTGCGGCTTTCGCCGCTTTTTCAATGCCTGAATTTTTATACGTATTTACCCAGTTGTCGCATGTATGGTCGAAAACATATACCTCTTTCGCACCGGCTTTGAAACAATGCTCGATGATCCTCCTGACGAGCAGGGGATTAGTGTTTGCCGCCAGTTCGGGGACAACATCCCATCCTATATTTGGCTTCACGAGCACTTTCTGTCCTTTTTTGACAAAGGTCTCCATCCCGCCCAGCTCCTGGATGGCAAGATCAAACATGGAATCAGGATTTCCACCCAGAACGGCAACCATATCGTATTTTGCAGTGCCCGGCACAGCAGCCCATAACTTTTCATAACCGCCAAGGCTCAAAGCCGCACCCGCTGCAATCCCGGCTCCGAATGAAGTCCTGAAAAACTCTCTTCTTCTCATGATCAATGTCTTAGTTATTTAAAAGCTAAATGCAAAAAGTTCCGAAAATTACGAATTTTTTTCATATTAAGATCAGCATTGTAAAATCATAGACACTATCGGCATTCGTTTTAATCCCATATTAATTTACTTATTCTAACTTTACAACTTTTCTGTTGTTATACATCTTTTAATATATGGTTATATGAAAGTACTTTGTTACGACTGTTTCTCGGGCATCAGCGGAGATATGAATCTGGGAGCCATGCTTGACCTGGGCATTGAATTATCATACCTGAAGGGCGAACTGGAAAAATTAAATCTCGGAGGATGGGAACTTATTGCTGAAAAGTCGCAAAGACACGGGATCTCAGGAACAAAAGTAACTGTCAGGCAGACCGCACATGAGCATGCTCACAGGCATCTTTCAGATATTCAAAAGATAATAAATGGATCATCGTTACCGGATGAGGTTAAGGGGCTGAGCATGAAAATCTTCAGAAAGATAGCCGAAGCCGAAGCCAAAGTTCACGGCATCCCTGTCGATGAAGTTCATTTTCACGAGGTAGGTGCTATTGATTCAATAGTTGATATAACAGGGGCAGCAATTTGTTTTGCAGCTTTGAAACCAGAGGCAGTATTCGTTTCGGAAATTGAGCTAGGAAGCGGTTTCGTGAAATGTGATCACGGAAACCTTCCTGTTCCGGCGCCTGCTACTGCTGAACTAGTCAGGGATATGCCTGTGAGAACGGGCGGTGTGGGGTTTGAGGCTACTACACCCACCGGTGCGGCAATTCTTTCAGTCCTGGGTACAGAATTCGGATCGACACAGGCTGTCAAAATATCCAGGACCGGATATGGTGTCGGACATAAGGATCATCCTGAAATACCAAATCTCCTGCGGGTGTCGCTGGGTGAGACTGTATCCCTGTCAGCAACGGGCCATAAAGCCCTGCTCATTGAATCGAATATTGATGATATGAACCCCGAGTTCTATGATCATGTTTCTGAAAGATTGTTTAAGGCGGGAGCCTCCGATGTATATTTTTCGCAGATCATTATGAAAAAGGGAAGACCCGGAGTAATATTGAAAGTAATCTGCGAAACTCATCTTGAGGATGTAATGAAGGAGATAATATTCAGAGAATCAACAACTCTGGGTGTCAGGATATTTGAATTCCGAAAGGAAACCCTTGCCAGGGAATTCGGAAAGATAAATACCCAATATGGAGAAATGACAGTTAAAAAGTCATTCTATGAAAATGTTCCGGTTTCGGTTAAACCAGAATATGAAGAATGTAAAAGAATTGCTGCTGAAAACGGAATTCCCGTAAAGGAAGTCTATAATCATGTGATGGCTCTTCTCTCGCTAAATAAGAATCAGATATGACTGAGAACAAAAGGGACAAACTCGATAATATACTGAAGGAGCTTAAATCGTTCGTCGTCGCATTTTCCGGCGGCGTCGACAGTTCCTTCCTTCTGCACAGGGCAAACTCTCTTAAAAAGCTTGATTTTATTGGCGTTACAATCAGAACCCCGTATATACCGGCGTCGGAGATAGAAGAAGCTTCAGAATTTGCAAGGACTTTCGGTATAAATCACCATGTTCTCGACCTGCCTTTCCCCGAATCTGTAAGGGACAATCCCCCCGACAGGTGTTACATTTGCAAGAAGACTCTTTTCAATGAACTTATTGCTTTTGCAGCAAACAATGGCTTCAAACATGTAGTTGAAGGCACAAATGCCGATGATACAGGAACATACCGGCCGGGGCTAAGGGCTCTCAGCGAACTTGAAATAAGGAGTCCTCTTCTGGAAGCGGGCCTCACAAAAAAAGAAATCAGGGAATTTCTCCACAGCGAAGGGCTTTCGATCTGGGATAAACCTGCCATGGCTTGTCTTCTTACCCGTATCCCGTATAATACAGAAGTGAGCGAAGGTGCATTGCGGATGGTAGAAAATGCCGAAAGTTACCTTTTTGAAAAGGGTTATCCGGGAACAAGGGTAAGGATACATGGCGATCTGGCCAGGATCGAGTGCCTTCCAGGATATTTTGAAAAGATTATCGGGAACAATGAAAAAGAAGATATAATAAATAATCTTAAAAAAATCGGATTCAGGTATGTATCTTTGGATCTTGAGGGCTACAGATCAGGAAGTTCCGATCAGGTAATCAGGCATATATGACAAAGAACGAAATAGAAAAACTGCTCAATGATGTAAAGAGCGGACTTACAGGAGTCGGGGAAGCGCTTGATATCCTTCAGAATTTCCCGTACACAGACCTTGGCTATGCCAAAATCGATCATCACAGGGAAATTCGCACAGGATATCCTGAAATTGTATATTGTGCAGGCAAGACTGCCGGTCAGGTCGCCGGGATCTTCAGTCTGATGATCAAAAAGGAAAACAATGTCATAGGTACAAGGGCCGACGAAATGGCTTATGAGCATGTAAAATCTGTTATTCCCGAAGCAGTATACCACCCTGTTGCAAGAATAATAAGCGTACAGAAAAAAAAGCATCCGCCTGCTCCGGGCAGAATAGCCGTTATCACAGCCGGCACTTCCGATATGCCTGTGGCAGAGGAAGCGGCAGTAACAGCCGAACTCCTTGGCAATGATGTTCTGAGGATATACGACGCAGGTGTGGCAGGAATCCACCGCCTTGTCGACAAGCTCCCCGAGATACGAAAATGCAGGGTGATAATAGTTATTGCCGGTATGGAGGGCGCTCTTGCAAGTGTTGTAGGCGGTCTTGTTGACAAGCCTGTTATTGCAGTTCCGACAAGTGTCGGATATGGCGCAAATTTCGGTGGTATCTCAGCTTTGCTGGCGATGCTTACAAGCTGTTCTGCCGGAGTCACAGTCGTCAATATCGACAATGGCTTCGGAGCCGGGTTTTCGGCAAGCATGATAAACCAGATGAAATGATTAGTTCCTATGCCGGGAGAAATCCTTCTTTCAACAGCATATTTCCCGCCTGCAGCATATTTTGCCCTGATACGGAACTCCGATAGAATAATCATCGAACAGGAGGAGAACTACCCGCGGCAGACTTACAGGAACAGATGCAGAATACTTGCATCGGGGGGCATTATGAATCTTTCAGTACCGGTTTCAAAGGAAGGCAAAATAAAAATTCCTACCCGCGATGTCACTATCGATTATTCAAGGAGATGGCAGCAGGTTCACATCAGGGCATTAGTATCTGCATACAACAGATCTCCATATTTCCAGTACTATTTTGATTATTTTGAACCATTGCTGCTTAAGAACTACAGGTTTTTGCTTGACCTTAACAATGATCTTCTTATGAAATGCCTCGATATAATGAAAATTACCAGGCCCTTATCCCTCACCTCTTCATTTTTAAAAGTGACTGATCAGGAAAACGATTACAGGTACAAAATAAAGCCGGGGACAGAACCACTGATCCGTATAAAACCTTATATACAGGTTTTTGGAAATAACTCTTTTGTCCCCGGCCTGAGCATTCTTGACCTGATTTTCAATACCGGTCCTGAAGCTGCAGAATATTTATGAACCTTAGCCTGATTAATATCCGAATTTGTATCCCATTGTAAATGAAAAGATGTTTCTGTTGCTTGTAAGGCCTGCAACTGCTGCATTTGAAACAAGCGGATCAAATACTATATAATCCTGGGTGCTTTTCAGGTTTGTGAATCCAAAATCGAGGTTAATGTTCTGTTCCCTGAAGCCAATTCCGAAGGAGATTGTCCTGTGATCCATTTTATCGTTTAATTCTCCGGTTTCAAAAGCCTTGCCATAGTAACCATAACCACCCCTGAAATAGAATTTGTCGAGCCTGTACTCACCGCCTGCACGTATATTGCTGGCTGGCCTGAGGGTATTCTTTATCTCGCGGTTCTTTATGCTGTAGTCGTAATTATCACCTGTCTCCGAGAATTTTGCCGTGCTGTAATCAACAAACTCATAGTCAATGCTGAAAATGGCTGATTTCTTGAACTGGTATGCAAATCCTGCCAGAGCCCTGAATGGAGTCGTCATTGCATAATTGTAGCGCATTGGATCATTATTGTATTCGTAATGGCTGTTATCTGTGAAATTGGAGCTTACATTGTCATAATAATACTCATCAATCTTGTAATATATGGGCGAATGAACCGCAAAGCCAATTCTTATCTCCTCGGTGGGTTTGATGATGGTTCCGATTTTGAAAGATACGCCTGTCCCGGTGTTTTCGAAATGTTCGGTATAAGTGAAATTTTTGAATCCCGAATCAAGGTAATAATCAGCTTCTTCAAAATGTTCATAATGACCGGTATATTTTATTCTGTTTATTCCGATGGTCGCTCCAAAGAAAATTTTGTTTGAATAGTTTCCGCCTATAGAAATTGCATGTTCGCCTGTATATCCTTCATTATTTATATAACGTCTTACATTCTGTCCGTAATCTGAAGAAAGGTTATCGCCGTAAAAATCATATACGGTACCATATGCATTCTGGCCGCTTCCGGTTATTGTATCGATGAGCCATGCATCGTAAGCTATTCCGGCTGCTCCGCTAAGGTCGGTATATCTTGTTCCATAGCTCGAATTTGCCCAGTAATCGGCAAGTGAACCCGAAGGGCTTATCCCTTCGATGCGAACTGCCGAATTAAGGTTGTTGGTCTTGTTGAATGAATAACCGACATTCAGGCTCAGGAGCCCTGTTGTCCCGCTGTTTGATATCAGGTTGCTCACAACGCCTGCCTGACCGATATTGAAATTATACAGATAGTCTTTGTTTATGCCGTGAAAGGAAGCGCTCGTATTATTATGCATCAGATGAGGTGTGAATGAAATTTCCGAGGATCTCAAAACTCCTATTCCGGCGGGGTTCTGGCTGAACGACGACATATCGCCGCCAAGGGCGGTAAAGGCGCCTCCCATCGACATAAAGCGTGCCGTACCCAGATAGAATGTCTGGGAATACCTTAGGGCATCGTCAACATTCTGGGCAACCAATCCCTGAAAAGTGAGGGATATAAACAGTATGATGATTGCTGATCTTTTCATTGATTTTTTGATTTTAATTATGAGTATACCTGCACTCTAATCAGAATGAACCTTAAATCATTAATAATATTTCATGTTTGACTAATGTCTTCTGCCTCCCGATGAAGAACTTGAGGAACCCGAGGAACTTGATGAGCTCCTTGACGATGAACCTGAGGAGGAACCTGAAGAGAATGAGCCGCTGCTTCTGGAAACAGAACCTGATGATCCGCTGCCGAATGATGATCTGCTGCCCGAGCTGTATGAAGGCGATGAGAATGAACCTGAGCTTCTTCTTGAAGGTACGGAGTAGCTGCTGCGTGGAGAGCTGGATGAAGAACCTGATCTGCTCTGTGAAGGAGTATATGTTGAAGAATTACTCCTGACAGTACCCTGTGAACCGGTGCTGCTTCTCTGATAGCTCTGCGGCCTGGTGGTTGTCCCGGTATTGCTGTTTACCCTGCTGTTATTATACTGATTCGTACCCGGGTTTACTCTCGTATTATTGTACGAAGGCCTTGTGCTCATTTTAGGATCGCTATAGCTGGGTGTATATGTCCTGTTCACAGAATTATATTCAGGGCGCTGGGTTGCTGCCTCACGCCTCGACTGTGTGGTCGACATGTTTGCACTTCCCTGGCGGTTTACGCTCTGCGTTGATGTTCTGCCTGAGGATACAGCCTGCTGGGTTCCCGACTGGGCTCCGGTAGTTCTTCTCGAACCTGCAACAGTACCCTGTGTACCTGATGCCGGGCTTAATGACGAACCTGTTGCAATATCGGTGCTCCTGCGCGAAACAGTTCCGGAAGGGCTGCCTGTGCTGCTGCCGCCGCCGCTCCATCTTGTCGAAAGAGTGCTGGGCCGCTCCCTCCTGCCATATGTAGTACCGTCGTTGTAGCCGTAATCGTTATGATAGCCGTAATAAGGATAATATCCGTAATACCTGTTGAACATTCCCCCGAAGTAGTAATTATTGTACATGCCGCCGAATCCGTAATAAAACGGGCTGGAGTAGTAAGGGTTGTAATAGTAGGGGCTGTAATAATCGTAATAGAAAGGATCGTAATATGAATATGGAAATCCGCCGTAGTAGTAGTTGTAGCTGAATGACGGATACCAGCTGGAATAGAAAGGATCCCTCCAGTAAGGATTGAAGTAGTTGCCATAAAACCTGTTCAGCCTTCCTGCATATGAGTAATCGTTGTAATTATAATTGTAATAATTACCATAAGCCTGTGCATCGTCTGAATCGACTGCATCTGAATACTGTTGTGAAACCAGGGTATCGCTGGCATATATGTTATCATAATATGCATCGGACCTGAGGTCTCCTTCAGAAACCTGCTGTGCAACCCCGGTGCTTACCCTTGTTACAGGTACATCTGAACTCTGGTAGTAGAGATCATCATATTCAGCTCCTGTATAAAGACCTGATGAACAGGAAGCAAGTGTGAAAAGTGCAAGTCCGAATATGTAATATGATGCTTTCATTTTATTTATTTTTATTTCATTCATCCGTTCTACATATAATATCAAATACCGTACCAAAAATTCAGATTTATCTTTTTGCTTTTCAGGTTTTTAGTTTTCAGCAAATTTAATGTTTTTTGCAAAAGAAACAACATTATTTTTAGCCCCGGCAGGTCAGCGACCTTTTTTTAATTACCAAGTATTTGTCTATTTTTACGCTCCGATTTAACTGAATAACGAACAAAATTCAAAAATCATACCAACGATGGCGAAGTTTTTAACAAACAGGGATGAGAATTATGCACAATGGTATAACGATCTGGTTATCAAAGCTGATCTTGCTGAAAATTCTGCAGTAAGAGGATGCATGGTGATAAAGCCATATGGTTATGCAATCTGGGAGAACATCCAGAAGGAACTCGACAGGATGTTCAAGGCAACTGGTCATGTTAATGCATATTTTCCCCTGTTCATACCAAAATCCTTTTTCAGCAGGGAAGCGGCACATGTGGAGGGATTCGCAAAAGAATGTGCTGTAGTGACTCACTACAGGCTTAAGAATGACGAGAATGGAAAAGGAATAATTGTCGATCCGGCTGCAAAGCTGGAGGAAGAACTTATTATCCGCCCCACATCCGAAACTATAATCTGGAATTCATATAAAAACTGGATCCAGTCGTATCGCGATCTTCCTATCCTTATAAATCAGTGGGCAAATGTTGTAAGATGGGAAATGAGGACCAGGTTATTCCTAAGGACTGCCGAATTTCTCTGGCAGGAAGGACATACTGCCCATGCAACAAGGGAAGAGGCTGTTGAGGAAACGGAAAGAATGATAAATGTATATTCCGATTTTGCGGAAAACTACATGGCCCTGCCGGTTATCAAAGGTTACAAAAGTGAAAACGAACGTTTTGCCGGCGCCCTCGACACCTATACCATAGAAGCGCTGATGCAGGACGGAAAGGCTCTTCAGGCCGGAACAAGTCATTTCCTGGGCCAGAATTTTGCAAAAGCATTTGATGTTCAGTTTGCCGACAAAACAGGAAAGCTTGATTATGTTTGGGCAACATCATGGGGACTGTCGACACGTATGGTCGGAGCCCTGATAATGGCACATTCCGATAATCACGGTCTTGTCCTCCCGCCACGTCTTGCTCCCCTCCAGGTGGTGATAATCCCGATTTACAAAACCACCGATCAGCTTGAAACGATAACAACGAAGGTGAAAACAATAAAGGCCGAGCTTGAAAAAGCAGGGATCACGGTGAAATATGACGACAGGGAAAACATAAAACCCGGATATAAATTTGCGGATTATGAATTGAAGGGAGTTCCGGTTAGGATTGCCCTTGGACCCCGTGATATAGAGAACGACACTGCTGAGATCGCCAGAAGGGACACCCTTGAAAAGGAAACGATACCTGCTGGTTCCATCACTTCGCATATTTCAAGGCTTCTTGGCGAAATACAGTCGAACATTTATCAGAAAGCCCTTAAATTCAGGTCTGAAAACACTTATTATACTGACAGCTGGAGCGAATTCGTTGATATCGTTGAAAACCGCGGCGGTTTCGTTATGGCACACTGGGACGGTACAACGGAAACCGAGGAAAAAATAAAGGATGAGACCAAGGCAACAATAAGATGCATCCCGTTCGATACCCCGGCAGAAGAGGGGAAATGCATATTCTCCGGAAAACCTTCCGGCAGAAGGGTCCTCTTTGCCAGATCATACTGATCTTTCGGTTTAGCTATTTGATTTAAATTATTAATTTAGGGGAGTTTTTACTTTTAAATAAGATATTTATCATGTCGGAACTGGAAGATAAGAAGTCGGTTATTATCGGAACACTCAGGGAAAAATCCCTTCTGAAACAAAAGGTATATGATAATACGCTTGAATGGTTCGGTGTTGTAAAGGATATCCTCAAGAATATGGCCAGGGACGTCAACAGCAACCTGGGCAACCTCGATTCGAGGATAAAAATGGAGTACACCGACAGGAGCAATTTCGACGCCCAGCTTAAGGTAGCCGGCGATATTCTTCTCTTCAGCATGCATTCGAATATCTTTCAGTTCGACAGGGAACACCCGGCATGGAAAACACCTTATATCCAGAAAAACAAGTTCAACGCCTATTCGGGCATCATAAACATTTACAATTTCCTTTTCGATTCATTCAAATATTCAAGGCTTGACGACCTTGGATACCTTATCGCCAGAGTATTTATCAACCACGAAAACCAGTATCTTGTCGAAGGAAAACGGCAGATGGGGATGCTGTTCTCAAACTACGGCAATGAAGCCATTAACCGGAACGCCCTTCAGGTGATAATCTCCACAGCCGTCCAGTATTCACTCGAGTTCGACCTCCTGGTCCCGCCATACGATACAGTCAAAATAGCTACTGTGGGTCAGGCTGAGGCTAAAATCCAGCATTCACGGGTGATAACCGGCAAACGGCTTGGATTCCAGTTCAACTCTGATGATGTGCTGCTCAAAAACTCACATGAAACCTGAAAAGCGTCATACGGGAATTCAGAAAATATTAGGTAAACTTTCTGTTTTTCCGGTATTGCTTTCAATATTTGTTACATCATATTCACAGGACCTGTCTTACGGGGATACTACCGGAAGAAGAAAAGATGTAATTAATCCCGTTTATACAGGAAACATCGATCCCTCACCATCCGGACTTCCTCTCACTATAGACGTGACTCCCGTTGCACCTTTCAACTATGATATCACAAGGACAAGAAGCTTTCTCGACACCCTGAAAACGATGGCATCGAGGTATCGCCTCACAAGGAAACTTTTTGATTTTGTGATTGTGAAGCGAACGCCGGGATCTGTCCAAAGTACTGAAAATGCCAGCGATGCCGTGTTTCATGCTTATTCCGGAATGGTTATCAGGGACATACAGATAAGGCGCCTGAATGTTTTTGGCTCCGATATTGACAATCCCGATCTCATTTATACAAACAAAACGGAAAGGCTTCTCAACACCACTCATGTCAATACTAACGAGAACATCATCAGAAAATATCTTCTTTTTCATACAGGCGACTCCCTGTCGCCACTTACCCTGAGCGATAATGAAAGATTGCTCAGGAACCTGCCGTATATCGACGATGCCAGAGTGCTCGTGACTCCTGCGGAAGACGGCAGGGTTGATGTCACGGTGATCACAAAGGATGTATATTCCCTTGGCGTCAGGGCTGATTTAAAAGGCATACGGAGAGGATCGGTATCTGTCTTCGATGAAAACATATTTGGCACTGGCCAGGAATTTGGATTGGCAGTTCCATGGAATTCCATCTATCCCGATTCTCCCGGATTCGGAGCAGGTTACAGGATCAATAATATAATGAGTTCATTTTCCAATCTCGATATTTATTTTCAGAACGGCCTGGGAAGAAGAACCTACGGATTCAACCTTTCGCGCGATCTCGTGAGCTCTGAAACAAAATTTGCAGGAGGGTTGTCGGTAAGGAGGATGAGCATCTACGAAGACCGCGAAATTCCGATCGAACCTGCTCCTGTCAAATATACACTTCAGGATTACTGGCTCCAGAGGTCCTTCCTTCTTAGCAGGGAATCGGTCTCAAGGATTGTCGTGGGAGCAAGATACACGAACAACAACGTTTTCGACCATCCCTTCATACTTCCGGAGACATATTACAATCTCCAGAAATACAAGCTGTTTCTCGGATCAGTTTCCTTCAGCATGAGAAAATTCTACAAAGCTAACCTTATCTACAGCTACGGCCGTGTTGAAGACATACCTTTCGGGGGATCAATCAATCTTACCATCGGAAGGGAGAACAATGAATTCAAGTTCAGGACCTATATGGGAGGATCACTTTCAGTCGGAGAGACACTGGGCAGATTCGGTTATATCCAGTCGTCAGCCGGTATAGGTACATTTTTTAACGGCACAAAGACAGAGCAGGGTGTGTTCTCAGTCAGAACTAGTTTTATTTCAAGACTTTACAATATCGGCAATTACAGGATAAGGAATTTCATAAGGGTTGATTATACAAGGGGATTCGACAGATATAAGGACGAGAAGCTGTATTTTATTAAAAGGAATGGCTTTTCAGGATTCCGGAATGATTCTATTGGGAATGCCCAGAGACTTAACGTGGGAATCGAATCTGTACTTTTCAGTCCTGTTAATTTCTATGGCTTCAGGTTTGCCGGATATCTGTTTGCCGATGCTGGAGCATTGTACGGACTGAACCAGGGAATTACCAGAGGAGTTTTCCTTACCTCGGTCGGGATAGGACTGAGGATAAGAAATGACAACCTCATCCTGAATACTTTTCAGATACGTTTTGGATTTTTCCCGAATCCCCCCCGATATTCGGAGACCGAACCATTGATATTTTCAGGTGAGCAGTTGCTTGAACCTGTGACATTCGAACCGAAGCCGCCTTCACTGTTATCTTATGAATAAATTTTTTGCTCCATGACCATGTCTGATGAATTCCGGAATTTTATCCTCGACAACAAACTGTTTGAAAGTGATGCCAGGATACTTCTTGCAGTGAGCGGAGGCATAGATTCCATGGCCATGGCCAATCTTTTTCTGAGCATTGGCATGCATCCTGCTGTTGCCCACTGTAACTTCAGCCTCAGAGGTTCAGAATCGGACTTTGATGAGACATTTGTAAGGGATTTCGCAGCAAGCCATAATCTTCCTTTTCACAGCATTCGCTTTAATACAAAGGAATATGCCCGTTCCGGAAAAATTTCTGTTCAGATGGCTGCAAGGGAATTAAGATATGAATGGTTCGAAAAGATCAGGAAGGAAAACAATTATGACCTTATCGCGATAGCCCATAATCTGAACGACAACATTGAAACCCTGCTTATCAA
>CAZWHC010000015.1:25160-54570 GCA_964633505.1 uncultured Rikenellaceae bacterium
CGCAGAGGTTTGCTTCGCTCGATAAAATCATTTCAGGTTATATTGATAACCTTATCAGAATGACCTCAGTGGCATCAGGCGATACTATTGTATTCAGTGTTAATAAATTAACAGAGCTTAATCCCGGCAGGGCCCTGCTCTTTGAGCTTTTCAGCAGATACGGGGTTACAGGGCCCGGATCGTCAGACCTGCTCAGAATACTGAACGGTAAGACAGGAAAGAAGATTATAACCCCGACACACAGGATTGTAAAAAACAGGGATGAGCTTATTGTTTCACCGGCCCGAGGGTCAGAAACAGCAGATTACCTGATTTCAAAAACCGCCGACTTTACCGGTATTCCGGGTGTTTTATCGGCCGAAATAATCGACATAGGACAGGATTTTATAATACCACGCGACAATTGTGTCGCATGCATCGATCTCGAAAAAGCCGGTTTCCCGTTTGTTTTAAGGGGATGGAAAAAAGGTGATTTTTTCTATCCTCTCGGAATGAGTAAAAAGAAAAAAATAAGTGATTTCTTCACCGACAGGAAATATTCGCTGCCCGAAAAGGAAAAAGCAAGGATACTTGAATCGGACGGAAAAATCGTATGGTTGCTGGGCGAAAGGCTCGACGATCGCTTCAAGGTGACAGCTTCGACATCTAAGGTTCTCTTGATCCGTGTATTGCCCTGTCGGTCATCATAAGATCAGCAAGAGCAATTGCTGAAGCTGCTTCGATGATTACTGGCATCCTGAGTGCGATGCAGGTATCATGCCTGCCCCTGACCTTAAGCTCCGTCATCTGTCCGGTGCTGAAATCAAGGGTATTCTGAACCACGCCTGTCGATGAAGTCGGCTTGACGGCAACCCTGAAAATTATTTCATTGCCGTTGGTTATGCCTCCGTTTATTCCGCCTGCATTATTTGTTGATGTCTTTCCTGTTGTTTCAATAAAAGGATCATTATGCTTCGATCCGCGCATAAGGGCTGCAGAAAAGCCTGATCCGAATTCGATTCCCTTTATTGCAGGAACCGAAAACACTGCATGGCTTATTGCCGACTCAACTGAATAGAAGAATGGTTCCCCCAGGCTTTTAAGCGGGTTATGTACCCTGCATTCAATTATTCCTCCTATTGTATCATTATCAGCAATTGCCGCTTCAAGAGCTTTTTCAATATCTTCGTCGCCTCCGGCTGAAATCAGCTTCGCTTCAATCTCTGAAGGTTTAATGATCTTCTTTGCTATCACGCCCGCGGCGACATATCCCCATGTTATCCTTCCCGAGAAATGACCGCTTCCCCTGAGATCGGAAAAACCTGAGTATTTAATACCTGCAACGAAATCTGCATGACCCGGCCTCGGAACATTCCTGAAATCATCGTAATCAGATGATATCCTGTCGCTGTTCCTTGTTATAATAGTTACAGGTGAGCCGGTGGTGAATCCGTTATAGATCCCGCTGAGGATCTCAGGTCTGTCGGGTTCCCGCCTGTTTGTTGTACCCCTGCTGCCGCTTTGCCTTCTCGAAAGATCAGACATGAAATCATCGGGGCTGACAGGAATTCCCGGAGGACAACCGTCGATAACAACTCCGATGGCATTCCCGTGCGATTCTCCGAAAAGCGATACCCTTAACACATTTCCAAAAGAGTTCATATTTAATAGTATTAATTCTCAGCTTTTTCCTGCAAATAGTATTTTACAACCTCTGTGAGCGGAATTTTTTCGGTTACAGCCTGTCCTATCCCCTCTATGAAGATAAAATGAATATCGTTCCCCGATTTTTTCTTGTCGCGCATTATAAGCTGGCTTACAAGGTCGGCAGGGATCCTGTGGGGGCGCAGCAGTTTGAACCGGCGGAGGAGGCCTGTGATCCTGCCATGCTCTTCATCAGTAATATAACCCCTCGCAAGCGAAAATCCGGATGAGAGCTCCATACCGCATGCAACGGCATATCCATGCCTGAACGATTTGTAAAGTTCGATGGCATGGCCGTATGTATGGCCGAAGTTGAGAATCCGGCGAAGTCCCGATTCCTTTTCATCCTCCGAAACCACTGATGCCTTGAAGTTCACGGCCATTGAGATGAGCATTGTAAGAAGCTGGGGATCTCTCTTCATTATCCCCTCGTAATTGTTCTCGATTATTTCAAAGAGTTTTGCATTTCCTATAATTGCAGTCTTTATAAGCTCCGACAAGCCCGAAAGGTATTCCTCCTCAGGAAGTGTCTGAAGCATTAACGGGTCGCAAATCACGAACTCAGGCTGTTTGAAGCATCCCAGGACATTCTTTGTGCTTCCGAGGTTAACACCGTTTTTACCTCCTGTGCTTGCATCGACCTGGGCAAGCAGGGTGGACGACACATATGCACATTTTATTCCTCTCATATAAATTGAAGCAAGGAATCCTGTAATGTCACTTACCACACCACCGCCAATACCGAGCAGAAATCCGCTTCTGTCAATTCCTGATTCGATAAGTCGTTCGGCGAGGTTCTCAATAACTTCAATCTTTTTGCTCACCTCTCCTGGTTTAACCTGAAACACAGGTATGTCGGGAAAGCGTTCCCCGTAAATCCTGTTTACATTATGATCGGTTATTATTGCGGTCCCCGATACCGGAATCAGTTCTCCTGCCGATTCCCATTTCATCCCGATCAGGATATCGGATACCGCACCCTCAGTTTTAACAATTATTTTTTCCAAGCGGAAACTTTTTAAATGATAAAGTTGAAAAAACGCAATCGATCCTTAATAAATGCAATCAGCAGCTTACCTGAATTATCAAATAAGTTCACCATTTTTACAAAGATAATAAGCCTGACCATATACTGAAAAATAAATTGATATGACACTCAAGGAACGTTACGCGCTTACCATATCATATTTCACGGAGAATATGCCGGTTGCTGAAACAGAGCTCACTTACGACAACCCTTACAGTCTGATAGTTGCCGTTATCCTGTCGGCCCAATGTACCGACAGGAGGGTCAACATGATCACCCCGGCCCTTCTGGAAAGGTTTCCCAGTGCTCACTCAATGGCTGCTGCCGATCCTTCTGAGATATTTGAATATATAAAATCGTGTTCATATCCCAATAACAAATCGAAGCATCTGTCGGGGATGGCCAGAATGCTTGTTGAAGATTTCGGAGGGAAAGTTCCGTCCGACCCTGCTGAACTTCAGAAATTACCGGGAGTCGGAAGGAAAACTGCAAATGTCATCGCATCGGTGGTATATAAAAAGCCTGTTATGGCAGTCGACACACATGTCTTCAGGGTATCCCGCAGAATAGGTCTTGTAAGGAATGCCCCGACTCCTCTGAGCGCCGAGAAACAGCTGACTCAAAATATACCTGAAGAGCTTATCCATAAAGCACATCACTGGCTCATACTTCACGGGCGTTATGTCTGTAAGGCGAGGAATCCGTTATGCGATAAATGCGGTCTGACAGGATTCTGCATATACTATAATGAAAAAAAAAGGGATAAAAGGGTATCTGACATATAGATTTGGCCTTATTCCACGTTACATTATCTGCATAACCAATAATTATGATTATACCTTCATTTTCAAAAGCGGCCATGGCTGATTTCAAAGAGAAATATGAGGAACTTCTTAAGGAAAACAGCACTCTAAGAAGGGAAAATGAATTTCTCAGGGCAAAATCAGGTATAGACCACGACCTGAGAAACAGCGGAAACAGGATAAAGACAAGCAGGGAAAATGCACTCCTTGAACATCTTATCGATTCGATTCCGCAGGCAATTGCAATAATTGACCTTGAAGACAGGATCGTAATGGTGAACAGGGAATTCACCGATCTCTTCGGTTATACTCCCGAGGAAGCAGTGGGAAGATATGCTGATGACCTTATAATCCCTGAAGATCTGAAGCACGATTCGGTCAAACCCAATGAGATTGCATTCGAAAATCACAGGGTGACAAGAAACACAGTCAGATGCGATAAAGCCGGCAAAAGAATAAATGTTTCGCTAATTGCCACAAATGTTCTTATTGACAATGACATAGTTGCATCACTTGGAATTTATCGCGACATATCAATTGAAAAAAAGAACCAGACCATACAGGAGATCCTTTACAATATCTCGACTGCTGCACTTAACCAGACCGACATAAAGGAAATATATCCGACTATAGTACAGGAGCTGAGCAAAATATGGGACACAAATAATTTCTTCATAGCGTTGTATGATAAGGGATCCGATACACTGTCGATGCCTTTCTTTTCGGACGAGAAGGATCAGTTCGAAAGAGTGCCTGCCCGTAAGACCATATCGAAATGGGCTATCGGGCTTAAGAAGTCGGTACTTCTGAAGGTGAATGACATGAAATGTCTTGAGAATTCGGGTGATATTGCCCTCGTCGGAGCGCCGTGCAAGGTGTGGATGGGTGTTCCGTTGAAGGCTGAAAAAGAGATCATCGGCGTTATGGCTTTTCAGGATTATCACGATGAGGACAAGTTTTCACAGGACGACGTTACCGTTCTGGAATTCATTGCCAACCAGATAGCGATTGCGCTTCAGCGCCGTATAATGATTGAAAATGTGATTCTGGCAAGCCGGAAAGCTGAAGAGGCTGCCCAGTCGAAACAACAGTTCATGTCGACAATGAGCCACGAGATCCGTACACCCCTGAATGAAGTGATAGGTATTACCAATCTGTTGCTGCAGGGCAATCCCAGGGAGGATCAGATGGATTATATAAAGACTCTCAGGTTCTCGGGCAACCACCTGCTGACGCTTGTAAATGATGTCCTCGACTACAATAAGATGGAATCGGGAAAGATAGAATTTGAACAGACCTCGTTCAACCTTGCTGATTTCCTCAAAGACATTCAGAGGACATATTCATTCAGATCAAAATCCAAAAGCCTCGAATTTGATGTAATCAGGCAAAATGATTTACCTGATGACATAACAGGCGATCCAATCAGGTTGAACCAGATCCTTTCAAACCTTCTTTCTAATGCGCTTAAATTCACCCAGAAAGGAGGCATCTATCTTACACTGAAGGAACTCGAACGTAATACAAGGACCACAAGGATCGAGTTCGTTGTGAAAGATACAGGGATCGGCATACCTAAAGACAAGCACGAATACATTTTTGAAAGCTATACCCAGGCATCTGCCGATACAACAAGACATTACGGAGGAACGGGTTTGGGACTGGCCATCTGCAAGAGGCTTGTTGAACTTCAGGGCGGACAGATAACTGTTGAGAGTGAAACGGGTAAGGGCTCATCGTTCAGGTTCGTGCTCTCATTCGGTATTGCCGAAAAAAGTGAATCCACCTCAAAGGGAGAGGCCTCGGAATCATATGCAGGTCTTGAAGGAAAGAGAATACTTGTTGCTGAGGACAATAAGATCAACTTTTTCGTTGCCAACAAGTTCCTCAACGGATGGGGTGTTAAGGTGACTCATGCCGAGAACGGCAGGATAGCCCTGAACATACTCGAAAAGGAAGATTTCGACCTTGTGCTGATGGATCTCCATATGCCGGTCCTCGACGGAATAGAAGCCACAAAGATCATAAGGAATTCTGATGACCCGAGGATCAGGGAAATCCCGGTGGTAGCTCTTACCGCTGCCATAATGTCGGAAACGCACGACAAAATAGATAACCTGAATATCAACGATTACGTGCTGAAACCGTTTAAGCCCCGCGATCTGTTCGAAAAGATCCTGAGAAATGTAAAATAAATTATCCTGCGGCTATTTTATACAGTATCTGCTCAGGTATTCTGTCGAATTCCTGTTTCCCAGATTGAAGGCCTTCCTGAAATTGAAACAGGCATCTTCAGTTTTTCCGAGATTGACAAGCGAAATCCCCTTATTGAGCCATGCTTCAGAGTTACCGGGCTGAAGGTCGAGCGACATGCCGTAGTCGCGTGCAGCCCATTCCCATGAACGCGACATGAAATACGAATTTGCCCGGTCGATAAAACACTCAGGATCATTGGGATGCAGCCTGACATTTTCGGAAAAATACGATAGCGCCCTAATATTATCCCCCGATGCAGAAGCAGCCTTTCCGGCAAGGCTGAGGGCTTTTTTGCTTTCAGGATAAAATCCAAGATAGGTCTCGATATCATCAACAGCCTTCTCTGTCTCACCTGTTTTGCTGTAGCACCCGGCCCTTCTAATCAGAAGTTCAGGATCGGGAACATTCAATTCGATAAGGCGGGTATATGATAGTGATGCTCCGGCCGGGTTGCCCGATGCTTCCTGTGCGGATGCCAGAAGCCTCAAACATTTTTCATTGTCAGGAAACTCTGCAAGGGTCTGTGCAAGCATCTTAACGGCATCGCTGTATTTTGATTCAGAGACACTTACCAGAGCTGATGAATATGCTGTATTTACATCCTCAGGATAAGCCGAGCTGAGAGTCCTGAATATGTTTCCGGCCTCGGCCAGATTGCCTGTAGAAATATTGTATTCAATCTCCGCCATGCTTTTCTCAGGGGTGGTGTACCATTCCTTTTTCCAGAACTGGCGCCATTCCGGCCGGTTCTCAAGAAGGCTGAAGGAAGGATCTGTCAGTATCTCTTTTTCACTTTTCCGGAATGCTGATCTCATCGAAAGTTCAAGATGATATACTGCAGTCGGGGCATCGTTTCTTATTGCATAAATCCTGGCGAGTCCGTATTCGCCCGACGAGGGAATAAGCTTGTTTGCCGAGTTGAAATCATCAATGGCTGATGAGTAATCGCCTTTGGCAAGGAATGCCTCGGCCCGCAACAGGTAAAATGTTGCATCCTGTTTCTCCTTCAGCGCTTCTGTCATCAGGGCAGCTGCATCGCCCGGCTTCCCCGACTCAATAAGCGCCTTACCCTTCATAAGGTAATATTCAGGCTTTTGCCCCGCTGCCACGACAGTGATAACTGAAAACGTAATATATATTAGTATTCTTTTCATCGCAAAGGATATGATTTTCTGTTAAAACTCCGGTTTACCTGTTGTTGCTCCCTTCTCGGTTATCACATGAATGAACCCTGAGAGATGGTACATCTCAAGACCGGAAATTCTTCTCTCATAAACATCACACTGGTAGAAATAAACACCCGGACTGACTATCTTCCCTTTATATGTCCCGTCCCAGTCAAGCTTGGGTTCACCGGTCTCAAAAATAAGTACACCATAACGGTTGAAAAGTTTAAAATCGACCTTTTCAACAAGCCCTGACGTCTTTGCCACAAGGCGATCATTAATATCGTCCCCGTTAGGAGTAAAGACATTTGGTATCTCATAGAACTTGCACGAATCCACACAAATCATAAGCGACCTGTCCCCTTCGTTCCCTGCTGCATCAAATGCAGACACAGCATAACAACCGGCCACAATTTCACCGGGGTAATGCTTATAGATGAAAGTATTTTTATCGTTGACAGTAGTCAGAAGCGACAGGTTTTCATCGGTAAGCAGCTTATAATATATCCTGTAACCCGTTATATCTTCAAGGCATTTACTGTCTGTCACTGTCCACCTTACGGTATTGTAAAGGCTGTCGCACTGGCTTGATACGGATATCTCAGGCACGCAGGGGGCTTCGTTGTCGATCGCCGTTGCACATGCCTCCTGGGAAAAATTTATAAGATTTACAGGATAGCCCGGATTGGAATAGCCGCCTGTCGACCTGACCCTGTAACAATACTCCCTTCCGTTTACAAGCCCTTCATCAGCAAAAGCCAATTGTGTCGTTGTGCCTATCGAATCGTACCTGTTTGTAGCCTGGTTAAACCTGAAAAAGTCATAACGCGAATTGATCCAGGGAGTATTGCGGCTTATTGTGAAACGGACCTTCCTGTCGCCCGGATTTGCAGCCAGAAATACTGACGAAGCATATCCGGGTTCACCGATGAGGAACCTGTTGGCAGGGGCATTGTTATAAAGTTCGATCTTGTAAACATAGCCCTTGTTCAGGGTATTTATAAGTGTATCAACGAAACTTGTTTCATTCAGCGTCGATGTCTGTATCGAACGTATCTGTACATAATTGGTTCCGGTTATGCTTTCAGCCCTGTAAATCAAATATTCGTATGGTCCGTTCGCCGGGATTGTGTCGAGCCTGTCGGGTTTTCTCCATGCAACATATATTGAACCGTTCGAAGGTGATGTGGTCCTCACACTGACGTTTGTTATTACAGGAACACCCGAAACAAGAGCCCCTGATATTTCATTTGATGCCTTGCTTTCAGTACCATTCGGATAAACGGCAACGATCCTGTATGTATATTCCTTGCTGTACTGCAGTCCCTGTCCGTTATCTGTATCCACAAACGAAACTGTCGAACTCCCTGCTATATAGCCCACTTTAACAAATCCTGATGACGGAGGCAATCCCGACGAGCATGAATCCTGTACAAATGATGACGGCCCTTCCCTCCTGTAGATGCTGAATCCGGAAATCGCACCCGTTCCGTAGTTGTTCCATGTAAGACGTATGAATTTACCTTCGGGGGCGGCATTTACAAGAACAGGCGCCGGTCCCAGCACTTTTATCCTGAAATTGTCGATATCCGACAGCTTCATCTCACTGCTGTAATCATCCGATTTGATAAGGACATCATACGGCTGATTTCTCACGGTTTCATGGCATGGAGTCCATTGAACAGTCGCCGCTGCATAACCTGCAATGGAATCGGTGCGAACGAACTGAGCCCTGCATTCAGGGATGGTATAAATTCCGGATGTCGACATCAGTCCGATGAAATCGTTGTCGGGATCGGTTGCCGTCACTTTCAGTCTGACTGTTTTTCCGGCTTCGACACAAATGTCGTGAAGGGGACCGTTTACCGGAGGTTTATTCTTTGTGTCGTAGACGTTTATCTGAATATCCCTTTTAACGATTCCAATCTTTTTGCCATAACGCCATTCCTCAATCTCCATGGCGACATTATATGCCCCGGTGTCGACAGGAGTATTCCAGATAAGATCACCTGTAAGCGAATCGACTCTGATAAAATTGGATGCCGGAGGCAGAGTATAGTTCTCAATAGGTTTCCCGTCATCGCGTGTGCATACGCTCATTTTGTACGAAAGGCTGTCGCCGTCAGGATCAAAGGCTCCGGGGTTGTGAATGAACACATAACCCCTGGCAGCCTTATCGTACGGAGGATTGAGAAGCACCGGGGTATTGTTCCTGCCTATTGACGGATTGACTATAAGGATTGTGGAGATTGAGAAGATCACATTTACTGAATTGGGTATGTTCTTGATGTCGGCATTCCTGTTGGGATCCTGAACCACAATTTTGTAAACCCCCGGTCCGGGAAATGTATGCGTTATCTTATATATGTTGCGCTTGTAATAATTGGGAAGAAAAAGGATGCTTATCCTTTTTGCCACTGATGTCGAATTATCGCCCCACATCACCTCAAGTTCGGGCCTGTCGGCATAGCTCAATGTATATGTGTATGTAGTTATCGTTATCTCAAAGGTCAGATCCGACAGCTGGACATAGGTGATCTCCCCTGCCCTGTTGTGGGTTGCCCTTGCATTCCCGCCCAGAAGAAGCAGAATTGCAGCAACTGTCAATGTCTTCGTTCTTAACTGTTTCACCTTTATAAATCTCCTAAAACAGATTGAATTAATTAATAATAAATACCTTTTCAGTCTCAGTGGAAGTAAGCTTTACCCCCTCCTCAAAATCAATCACCTTTACAATTATCATGTTAGCCATATCGCCGTAAAGTGTTGTCATCACATAGTTTTTTACAGTGACCGAATTAATTTCTCCTGCTGCTTCAGCAGACAGATTCATGCGTAATTCATTTTCAGACAGATCGAAACTATGAAGGTTCAGTGAAACCTGTTTGTCATTTACAATTATCCTTACTTTTTCATTAATGTAATTCATCAATACACCTTTTGTATAAGTATTGTCAGTGGTGAAGACAAGCCTTTTGCTGTCCTCAGCGCTTATACCTGAATCGAGAAGAAAATCGTCATAGTATATCCTCATAAACACTTCAAACCTGCTTTCGGTTTTCGCATAATCCAGACTCAGGATGGAAACATGAACAGGATGAAGCAAAGTCAATAAGGAAATCAATAAGAATCTGATCATGTAGTTCCGGTTTATGGCATTTAAATATCCTCAAAAATCAGACCATTAATGATAATCAGTCAACAATATCAACCCTGTCCCTGAGATACTCAACCGATCCCACCTCAATGAACGAAAAACCTGAACCGCCCGAAAAATTACCTGCCAGAACTACCACAACATCTTTGGCATCAAGGATCTTGCGGGTAACAAGATCAGCCAGGGCGATCTTAATAAAGTCGTCAATCGAATTTTTCCTTTCCTGGTAGCTCGCATAAACCCCGTATGAGAGAGCCAGAGCCCTCATTGTACTTTTAAGATAGCACTGTGCAAGAACAAGGTTATATCCCCGGTATGCGGCCATATCCCTTATTGTCCTGCCCCCCGTGGTATCCGAGATTATTGCCCTGGCTCCTATCCTCACTGAAGTTTTGACAGCCACTTTGGCAAGATAGCCCGATATCTCACCGATCAGGTTGACCGAGGGGAGATCAAGAAATTTCTCTTTGTTCTCTTCAGCTTCAATTGCAACCTTTGCCATTGTCCTGACTGCCTCCATCGGGTATTTACCACTTGCAGTTTCGCCGCTCAGCATAAGGGCATCTGTCTGGGAATATACTGCATTTGCTATATCGCTGACTTCCGCCCTAGTGGGGCGCGGACCGTTTATCATCGACTGAAGCATCTGTGTTGCCACAATGACGGGTTTCCTGGCATCTATACATTTGGAGATCATCATCTTCTGCACTCCCGGAATCTTTTCATATGGAATTTCAATCCCGAGGTCGCCCCTTGCAACCATTATCCCATACACATGCCCGAGGATCTCATCAAAGTTCTTCACACCCTCTTCATTTTCGATCTTTGCAATTATCCTTATTCCGCTGTTGTAACTGTCGAGGACGGCCTGGACATCGAGAACATCCTGCATCGACCTCACAAAGGAATGAGCAATGAAATCAACTTCGTTCTCAACAGCCATCTTTATGAACTCCCTGTCTTTCTGGGTTAAGGAAGGCAGGCATATTTTCACTCCGGGAAGATTCACGCTTTTTCTTGATCCGAGGGTGCCGTCATTTTCAACACAACATAAAAGAATGTCACCGTTTCTTTTTACTGCTCTCAGCTCAAGATCTCCGTCATCGATCAGTATCGGTGAGCCTTCGGGCACCTCCGATACAAATGATTTATAGCTGACACATATCATTTCCGGTGTGGTGGTACCGGCCGGATCGCCCTTGATGGCAATCTCAGTTCCCTTCTTCAGCTCTATCGGTGAATCGCAGACTGTTGTCCTTATCTCAGGGCCTTTTGTATCGAGCAGAATGGCTATTTTATCCGATACCTCCCTTACATTGCGGATAATTGTAAGAGCTCCTTCAATATTTAGATGGGCCGAATTAATCCTGACAACATCCATCCCTTCATTATACAGCTCCCTGATAAAATCGGGGCTGCACCTTTTGTCTGAGATCGTGGCGACTATTTTTGTCCTTTTCTTTACCATTATTTCACCGGTGATTTTCTTTTTATTTCAATGAGGGCTTCAACGGCCAGCCTGTAACCGTCGAGGCCGAAACCTATTATACTGCCGGCACAATACCGGCCGACAAGACTCTTATGTCTGAATTCTTCCCTTGCTGCAACATTTGTTATATGCACCTCAACAACGGGTGTCTTAACTGATGCCACGGCATCGGCGATTGAAACCGAAGTATGTGTGTATCCGCCTGGATTAATGATTATACCGTCATATGAAAATCCTGTTTCGTGGATCCTGTTTATTATCTCCCCCTCTATGTTCGACTGGTAATAACTGAACGAAAAATCAGGGAATGACTTTTTCAGGCTTTCAAGATAGTCTTCAAACGTCGCTCCTCCATAAAGCTCAGGTTCCCTTTTCCCGAGGAGATTGAGATTGGGACCGTTTATTATCTGTATTTTCATTTTTGTCATTCTCACCCGTTTAACAGGTGTAAAAATAGTCAAAATTCAAACTACCGTGGTCTGATCAGTCACTTTTGTCAGATTATGCATTTTCCCTTATGATATCATATTATCAAATTATAATTTTACATTGAAAAACAACAAGGTATGTCATGAGCATAAGCTGGAAGACCTCGATAAGAAATTTTGAGAATTATCTCCGTCTCGAAAAATCCCTTTCGGAGAACAGCATTGAGGCATATCACAATGACATCAGAAAGCTTGAAGAGTTTTTCACAAGGCCGGGTCACGAAATTGATCCTTCTGCCGTAAAATATAACGACCTGAGAGACTTTATTAACTGGTATGGTTCTGAAAATTCAAATGCCAGGACCCAGGCAAGGGTACTATCGGGTATCAGGGCTTTTTACAGGTACCTTCTGACAGACGGTGAGATAGATGAGAATCCCTCATCGCTTATTGAATCGCCCAAATCAGGGCTGAAGCTGCCGGAGGTTCTTTCAGTTCAGGAGATCGACAGAATCGTCGAAGCCATCGACCTGAGCCGTCCCAACGGCCACCGTAACAAAGCCATCATTGAAACGCTTTACGGATGCGGACTCAGAGTTTCGGAGCTTGTAGGTCTCAGACTTACTGACATTCATGCTTCCGAAGGGTACGTTAATGTTACAGGAAAGGGTAATAAGCAGAGGCTTGTTCCGATAAGCAACAAGGCGTTGAAGGAGATAGACCTTTACAGGATCGACAGGAACAGGCTTCAGGTGATATACAATGAGAACATTGTCTTCCTCAACAGGCGCGGACGAAAGCTCACCAGGGCAATGATATTCACGATTGTCAGGGATCTTGCGGGAAAAGCCGGGATTATGAAGAAGATAAGTCCCCATACCTTCCGTCATTCATTTGCCACTCATATGATAGAGGCTGGCGCCGATCTCAGGGCTGTTCAGGAGATGCTTGGCCACGAATCGATTATTACCACCGAGATCTACACCCACATCGACAGGAGCTATCTGCGTGATACACTGATAATGTTTCACCCCAGGGCATGAATTTTCAACACTATTCTGAAATTTGATTTTTAATGTTAAATTTGCACCTTATTTTTAGAAATCAACAATTTAAGTTTATCTCAAATTCATAAAAGTATGTCAAAAGTAAAAAGAGTTTATTCCTTTGGAAATAAGACAGCAGAAGGAAAAGCCGATATGAAGAACCTTCTCGGCGGTAAAGGCGCCAACCTTGCCGAAATGTGCCTCCTTGGCCTTCCTGTTCCTGCCGGCTTTACAATCACTACTGATGCTTGTAATGAGTATTACGCAAACGATTGCACGCTTCCGAAAGAACTTATGCCTGAAGTCTGGGAAGCTATGAAGCTTACAGAAAAGACAATGGGTATGAAGTATGGAGATCCCGGAAATGCACTGCTCGTATCATGCCGTTCCGGCGCCCGTAAATCGATGCCCGGAATGATGGATACAGTATTGAATATCGGACTCTGCACCGAAACCATCCCCGGGTTCCTGAAAAAGACTAATAATCCGCGTTTCGTATGGGATTCATACCGCCGTCTGATCATGATGTATGCTGATGTCGTGATGGAAAAAGCTGAAGGAATTGACCTCGGAGAAGGAAAAGGTATCCGTAAGCAGCTCGATGAGATGCTTGATGAATTCAAGAAGAAAAAAGGTTATAAATCCGATACTGAAATCACTGCCGATGAGCTTAAGGATCTGGCTGAAAAATTCAAGAAAAAGGTAAAACAGGTTCTTGGCAAACCCTTCCCTGATGATGCAAGAGAACAGCTGGAAGGCAGTATCAAGGCTGTTTTCAAGAGCTGGAACGGGAAAAAAGCAGTCTCCTACCGTCGTATTGAAGGTATTCCCGACGACTGGGGAACAGCAGTTAACGTTCAGGCAATGGTATTCGGTAATATGGGCGATACATCAGCTACCGGTGTTGCTTTCACGCGTAACCCCGCAACAGGAGAAAACCTGTTTTACGGTGAGTGGCTTATCAATGCCCAGGGAGAGGACGTTGTTGCAGGTATCCGTACCCCCAGCCCTCTTAACAACGAGACAAAAAACGAACAGAACAAGCATCTGAAGAGCATGGAAGAATCTATGCCCAAGACTTACAAGGAGCTTTGCGCTATCCGTGAGATCCTCGAGAAGTCGTTCCACGACATGCTTGATATCGAATTTACTATCCAGGAAGGTACTCTTTATATGCTCCAGTGCCGTGCCGGTAAAAGGACTGGTACAGCTGCCCTCAATATGGCAATGGACATGCTTAAAGAAAAGCTTATTGATGAGAAAACCGCTGTCATGCGCGTCGATCCTGCACAGCTTGATGAACTTCTTCATCCTATCTGCAATCCTGATGTCGAAAAGAAAGTTAAACCGCTTGTAAAAGGTCTGCCGGCAGGTCCGGGTGCAGCCGTCGGTAAAATTGTATTCACAGCCGAAGATGCAGTAGCATGGAACCGTAAAGGACAGAAAGTCATTCTTGTCCGTGAAGAGACAAACCCTGAAGACGTCGAAGGGATGAGAGCAGCTGAAGGTATCCTTACCGCCAGGGGTGGTATGACTTCACATGCAGCGCTTGTTGCACGCGGATGGGGAAAATGCTGTATCGTGGGAGCAGGAGCTCTTCATGTTGACTCAGCAGTAAAAAAAGCCAAAGTCACAGGTACCGATATAGTTCTTAAGGAAGGTGATATCATCACTCTCAACGGAACAAAAGGAAATGTATATGCAGGCGCCCTTGAACTCATGGATGCTTCAGAAAATCCAAGGTTCCAGAGCTTCATGAAACTTGTCGACAAATACAGGAAAATGGGTGTCCGCACCAATGCCGAAACTGCTGAAGATGCAAAAATAGCCCGCGATTTCGGAGCCGAAGGTATCGGCCTCTTCCGTACCGAGCATATGTTCTACGGCAAGGGTTCAGAACAGCCTCTCTTCCTTCTTCGCAAGATGATCCTCAGCGCAAATGAGGCAGAACGCAGAAAGGCTCTTAACGAGCTTTACAAATATGTCAAAAAAGACATGAAAGCCACCCTCGAGGCTATGGACGGATTGCCAGTGACATTCAGGCTTCTCGATCCGCCACTTCATGAATTCGTTCCTCAGGGAGCTGAAAAACAGGCTGAACTTGCAAAAGCTCTCGGCATTAAAAAATCAGATATTGCAAAACGCGGAGAAGCCCTTCATGAAAGCAACCCGATGATGGGTCATCGCGGTGTTCGTCTCGGCATAACATATCCTGAAATAACAGAAATGCAGGTAAAAGCCATGTTCGAAGCTTCTGCAGAACTTCTTAATGAGAAAAAGCATCCGAAACCCGAGCTTATGGTACCTGTTACCTGCGATGTATCGGAGCTTGACGTTACAAAGAAGATTGTTGATACAATTTATGCTGAAGTATGCAAAAAATACAATCTCAAAAAGATTGATTACAAATACGGTACAATGATCGAGATACCGCGTGCAACGCTTCTCTCCGACCGTATGGCAAAAACAGCCGATTTCTTCTCATTCGGTACCAACGACCTTACCCAGATGACATTCGGTTTCAGCCGTGATGACATCGGAGGATTCCTCCACGATTATCTTGACAAGAAGATGCTTGCATCAGATCCTTTCCAGACAATAGATCAGGATGGAGTAGGACAGCTTATAAAGATGTCGGTTGAAAAAGGACGCGCTACAAAACCCGATTTGAAAGTGGGTATCTGTGGCGAACAGGGTGGAGATCCGGCCTCAGTGGAATTCTGCTATAAGACAGGCCTTACTTATGTAAGCTGCTCTCCTTTCAGGGTTCCGATAGCCAGGCTTGCAGCCGCCCAGGCTTCCTTAAAATACGAAAGATAATTCATATCTCAGGTTAATGGAAAGGGCATCCCCGCGGATGCCCTTTTACTTTTCATACCTGCCCCCAAAACATTTTCTATATTGTTTAACCATAATATAGACCTCCATATCCGGGAATACCCTACTATTAAACATAGTTTTCATTAATTCAGTCTGCTTTGCAACCTAATAAACTATAAATAATATTCTGTACATTTGATAGCTTATATAAATTCAAACTTACCTGATCATGGTTACTGCTGATGATTTGAAAAGTTACGGGATCGAAAACGTAATTGAAATTATTTATAACCCTTCTTACAATACTCTCTTTGCAGAAGAAACAAAGCCAGGCCTGAGCCTTTATGAAAAAGGAATTATCACAAGGCTTGGAGCTGTTTCCGTCGACACCGGAGTATTTACCGGCCGCTCCCCTAACGACAAATATATAGTTCTCGACGACACAACAAGGGATACCGTATGGTGGAAATCCGAAAAGGCGAAAGTCTCCGACAACAAACCTGTCTCAAACGAGATCTGGGAACATTGCAAAAACCTGGCTTCACGACAGCTTTCCGGAAAAAGACTGTTCGTTGTTGATTGTTACTGCGGTGCAAACACAAATACCAGGCTGGCGGTCAGATTCATACTGGAGGTAGCCTGGCAGGCTCATTTTGTGAAGAATATGTTCATCAGACCGGATGAAGACGAACTTGAGAACTTTGTTCCGGGCTTCGTCGTTCTGAATGCGTCGAAAACCACAAATCCCGACTGGCAGAAGCAGGGGCTCAATTCGGAGAACTTCGTGATGTTCAACCTTACAGCCGGGATGATGCTGATAGGCGGTACCTGGTACGGCGGGGAAATGAAAAAAGGTATTTTTTCCGTAATGAATTATTTTCTTCCGCTTAAGGGGATTGCCTCGATGCATTGTTCTTCGAACGTTGGCAGGAAAGGAGATGTTGCAATATTCTTCGGCCTTTCAGGCACGGGAAAGACAACACTGTCGACAGATCCCGAAAGGGCTCTCGTAGGGGATGACGAACATGGGTGGGACGATGATGGTATTTTCAACCTCGAAGGCGGATGCTATGCGAAATGCATAAAACTGAGCAAAAAGAATGAGCCCGATATCTACAGTGCAATCCGTCGTGACGCCCTTCTCGAAAACCTTGTAATCCTTCCTGACGGGACAATAGATTTCAACAACGACTCGAAGACAGAGAATACAAGAGTATCATACCCTATTTATCATATCAGGAATATTGTAAAACCTGTTTCGAAGGCCGGCCATGCCAGAAAGGTGATATTCCTTACGGCCGACACCTTTGGAGTTCTTCCTCCGGTAAGTCATCTTACCGAAGAACAGACAAAATATTATTTTCTGAGCGGCTATACAGCGAAGGTGGCAGGAACTGAAAGAGGGATTATTGAACCTGTTCCTTCCTTTTCGGCCTGTTTCGGAGCCGCATTCCTGATGCTCGATCCTATTGTCTACGCCAATCTGCTTACTGCAAGGATGAAGCTCTACGGAGCTGACGCATGGCTTGTAAATACAGGCTGGACAGGCGGTCCGTACAGCGCCGGAAGCAGGATCGACCTGCCGTCGACGAGGCTGATCATAAATGCAATACTCGACGATTCAATTAAAGAGCATGGCTTCAGCACATTGCCTGTCTTTAACCTGAGCATACCCGACAGGATCGAAGGCATAAGGAGCAATATACTGGATCCGTCAAAGTCGTGGGACTCTCCCGTCAAATGGCATATTGCAGCAACCGACCTAGCATTGAAGTTTATTAACAATTTCAGTAAGTTTGCCTCGAACGAAGAAACAGCAAGGCTTGCTTCATCGGGGCCTAAAATCTGATAACAGGGAAAATGAATATACCTCTGCTTGTTCTCACGCTGGTCCTGGCTTACCTCCTTGGGTCTGTAGCAACTGCGGTATGGGTTGGAAAGATCTTTCACAATATTGATGTAAGGGAACATGGAAGCGGAAATGCCGGGGCAACAAATGTAATCAGGGTACTCGGATGGGGAACAGGCATACCGGTTCTGTTTCTCGATATGCTTAAGGGATGGGTCGCCGCCATGCTGCCTGTTTTTTTCAATCTTGCCGGTGAAGGAAGCGCCCTTCTTACCAACCTTCAGATAGCCACCGGAATAGCAGCAGTTGCCGGCCATGTACTACCTGTTTTTGCCGGTTTCAGGGGAGGCAAGGGAGTTGCAACCGTTTGCGGCGTAATGCTCGCCATCCATCCTGTAGTAACACTCTCGTGCCTTGGCGTTTTCCTGTTAGTACTGTTTATTTCTGCATACGTCTCCCTGGCCTCGATGAGCGCCGGAGTGGCATTTCCTGTCCTCCTTATCTTAGTTTTCGGCACCCCCTCAGTCGTCCTGAAGATTTTCTCGGTAATTGTGGCTGCCGCCCTTCTCTTCACACACCGGAAAAACATAAAAAGACTCCTCAGGGGTGAGGAGTCAAGATTCATACGCAAAGGGAAGTCCTGAGACCTCCCCTGTCAATATTGCTCGAGAAGCTGAATCCTCTTTTCAACAGGCGGATGCGTTGAAAACAGGTTTGCAAAGGAAAATGAGCTTTTCCCTTCCTCTTCCCGCGGATTCTCGATAAACATTTGCGCTACATCCTTCCTTTTGACTGCTTCAATTGTCGGATCGGCAGATACTTTTCTAAGAGCCGAAGCCAGTGAGAGAGGCCTCCTGGTTAGCTCTGCAGACCCTGCATCAGCCAGAAATTCTCTCTTTCTCGATAACGCAAACCTGAAGAGTGATGCCAGCAGATATCCAAGTAGGGCGAGCAGAAGGGCAATGAATATTCCTGCGCCTTCCTTTTTTCCTCTTCCCAGACGTCCGAACCTGAGCGACCTGAAAAGCATCTCGGTGATGAAGGCAAAGATCCCTACAAAAACTATTGAAATAATGAGAAGCCTTACATCACGGTTACGGATATGAGTAAGTTCGTGGGCAATAACGGCCTCAAGCTCGTCGTCGCTGAGCTTTTCGATTATACCTTTTGAAAGCGATACTGTATATGTTTTCGGATCGATACCGCTGGCAAAAGCATTCAGAGAATCATCATCGATAATGTTGATCTTAGGCATCTGCATTCCGCACGATATGCAGAGATTCTCAACAAGATTATATACCCGTTTGTCGTCTTTCCTCTCAAGCGGCCTGGAACTGGTTGCAGTATTTATTATTGCCGTATGGGAAAAATATGCAATCAGGAACCATATTCCGACACCGGCAGTGATCCATGGCATGGTAGAAATAAAAGACCGGTTCACGTCATGGAGATTCATGGCGTTTTCCTGTGTCGACATAGAGAAAATAAAGAAGAAAAGCCAGGAAAGTCCGAGAAAGACAACCGGAAACATAATAAGCAGCAATACCGAATTAAAGTTGTTTTTCCGTATCTGACTCTGAAGGCCGAAATACTTCATGTTACTGGAACTTTATCTGTGGCGGTTCCTCAATTGTTGCACGGTTTTCTCCAAGTTCGAACATAGGTTCCCGTTTGAAATTGAAAAGTGTGGCTATCAGATTTGAAGGGAACAGTTCAGTAGCAACATTGAGTTCTTTTGTTGCTGAGTTAAAGAACCTTCTTGCAGCAGCGATCTTATTTTCAACATCCGATATTTCGTTCTGCAGATCAAGAAAATTCTGGCTTGCCTTAAGGTCGGGATAGGCTTCAACCTGAACCCTCAGGCCGTCAAGAGCCGTTGAGAGGCGTGTCTCGGCTGCAATTTTTTCATTGATGGAAGTGGCTTTCATTGCATTTGCCCTTGCTTCAGTTATTTCTGTAAGCGTGCCTCTCTCATGCACCATATATCCCTTTACAGCTTCAACAAGCTGCGGTATGAGGTCGTGCCTCTGCCTCAGCTGAACATCCACATCCGCAAAAGCCTGCTCTCTTCCGTTTCTCAGACGTACAAGCCTGTTATAGAGCGAGATTGCCCACAATACAACGACTGCCAGCAATCCCAGAAGGATAAGCATTATTCCCATTTTCTTTCTGTGTTTTGGTTAATATTATTCTGTTATTACTTAAAAATTGAAATTAAAGATAGCTAAATTTACTATATTTAGGCCTTGCGCCTGATTAATTATCAACATTCACAATAACCTAAATTTAAAACAAATAAGTATGGAAAAGAGTTTAAAAGGAACCAAAACAGAACAGAATCTCCTGAAGGCATTTGCAGGTGAATCGCAGGCAAAAAACAGGTATGAATTTGCCGCAAAGGTAGCAAAGGAAGAAGGCTACGAGCAGATCTCAGGTATATTCCTTGAAACGGCTCTTCAGGAACAACAGCATGCAAAAAGATTTTTTAATTTCCTCGAGGGCGGAATGGTTGAGATAACCGCAATGTATCCGGCCGGCAAAACAGGTACCACAAAGGACAACCTCGAAGCTGCAGCTGATGGTGAGCAGGAAGAATGGACAAAACTGTATCCCGAATTTGCAGAAGTTGCTGAGAAGGAAGGTTTCAAGGAAGTATCTACAGCTTTTAAGGCAATAGCTTCTGCAGAAAAGAACCACGAAACGCGCTACAGGAAACTTCTTGAGAACGTGATGAAGAACAAGGTGTTCGAACGTGATGAAAAAGTATTCTGGTACTGCAGGAAATGCGGATATATACATTTCGGTACAAAGCCGTTGAAAAATTGTCCGGCATGCCTTCATCCCACAAGCTATTTCGAACTGCTTGCAGAAAACTATTAATTGATGGTATCGGGTAAGGAAATTCTTGAGCTTATTCTCAGGCGGCAGAGCGACAGGAAATATTCTGACAGGCCTGTTGAAGAGGATAAGCTGGAAAGGATAATTGAGGCGGCAATAATGGCCCCTTCGGCATGCAATGCCCAGCCATGGAAATTTATCATAGTAAACGACCCTGAACTTCGCGGCAGGCTGGCTAAGGCTGCATCAGCCAAAGTTCTGGCAATGAACATGTTTGTCGATCAGGCCCCTGTTTTGATAGTGATTGTAAGGGAGAGTCCCAACTTCTCGTCAAAAGTGGGAGGAGTGATAAAGAGCAGGGATTATTCCCACACCGACATTGGCATTGCAGCAGGGAACATATGCCTTCAGGCGGCTGCTGAAGGCCTGGGCACATGCATTCTGGGATGGTTTGATGAAAAGGAAGTGAAAAGCATCCTTGGTATCCCGCGATCCAAAAGGGTGGATCTTATCATTTCGCTCGGTTATTCCCTCAGCGAATACAGGCAAAAGAGAAGAAAACCAAAGAAAGAGACTGTTTCCTTTAACAGATACTGATATCAGTTCAGAAGGGCCAGCGCCGATTTTATTCTCTTTACCGCTTCAATAAGAAGGTCGTCGGAAGTAGCATAGGAGATGCGGATGCATTCGGGAGCGCCGAATGCGTCACCTCCGACAACTGCTACCTGAGCCTTGTCGAGAAGATAAAGGGCAAGATCATCCGAATTCGCTATGGTGGTTTTCCCATCCGATTTACCAAGATAGGATGAGATATCAGGCATCACATAAAATGCACCCTGAGGCACTCTTATCTTCATCCCTTTCACCTCCTTAAGCAGGTTGCATATAAGGTCGCGCCTTCTGAGAAATGCCTCTTTCATAACCTGGCGCGAACCATCATCCCACTGAATGGCAGCAAGCGCTGCACGCTGCGCAATTGAGCATACTCCCGAGGTAAACTGGCCCTGGAGTTTATTGCACGCCTTTGCTATCCACACCGGAGCGCCAATATAACCAATGCGCCATCCTGTCATCGCATAGCCTTTTGAAACTCCGTTTACAGTTATAACCCTGTCGTATATATGTTTAAAGGAGGCCATGCTTACATGTTTCCCTTCGAAAATTATATGCTCATATATCTCATCCGAGATCACGAACAGCCCCTCGTGCTTCCCGATGACATTTGCTATCTCCTCAACTTCCTCACCCGTATAAACCATCCCGGTCGGGTTTGAAGGTGAATTGAATATTAAAAGCCTTGTCCTGCCTGTGATTGCCTTT
Source organism: uncultured Rikenellaceae bacterium (assembly GCA_964633505.1). GTDB lineage: Bacteria > Bacteroidota > Bacteroidia > Bacteroidales > VadinHA17 > LD21. The sequence goes on from CAZWHC010000015.1 coordinate 47,043, forward strand.
TCAATCTGTTCAGGTCTTACCTTGAAATCATTTTCAAGTGTTGCACTTATTATCACCGGCTTGCCCCCTGCAAGTATTATCTGGTCGTAATAGCTCACCCAGTATGGGGCAAGTATTATGACCTCATCGCCCGGATTTACTATCGAAAGTATCACATTTATAAGCGAGTGCTTGCCGCCGGCGGAAACAACTATCTGGTCGGGAGCATATTCGAGACCATTCTCCTCCCTGAATTTCTTCGAAATGGCAGCCCTGAGATCGTCATACCCCGGTACCGGCGGATATTTTGAATAGTTATCATCGATAGCCTTCTTGGCCGCAGTCTTCACATAGTCGGGAGTATTGAAATCGGGTTCCCCAAGGCTGAGGCTTATCACATCAAGACCTTTGGCTTTCAGCTCCCTGCTCTTCTGAGCCATTGCGAGTGTCTGCGACACTGATAACGATTTGATTCTGTCGGATAGGTATTCCATGATATATCTGTGGTTTTTAAATGTTCTGGCCGGAATCAAATGTATAAAGTAATAAATGAATAGAAAAGGGAAAGGTCAAAAAGAAATTAACGATTCAAATATGTGAATAAGAAATGATCGGAACTTTTCAGATGAAAATGAAGGGAAATGTACTACGTTTGTATACAAAAATTACAATTATGGAACTTCTTGCTGAAATATTAAAAATTACGATCCCCGGACTTATCGTTTTCCTTACGGCCTGGATAATTCTGAGGAACATGATAAGAAATGACCAGGAAAAACGACGCCAGGAGATTGTCATGCAGGGAGCCCGCACTATAACTCCTTTAAGGCTACAGGCCTATGAAAGAATAGTTCTTTTCCTTGAAAGAATATCTCTCGAATCGTTGCTTGTAAGGGTAAGCTCCCCGGGTATGAATGCCGGCCAGCTCCAGTCGGCCCTGCTGTCGGCCATCAGGAGCGAATTTGAGCATAATCTCTCCCAGCAGATCTATATGACACCGCAGGCATGGGAAGTTGTAAAAAACGCCCGTTCAAATGTCATTAAGCTTATTAACTCCGAATCGGAAAGGCTCGATCCCGAAGCCCAGAGCATTGAACTCAGCAAACAGCTTCTCTCAAAGGTGATGGAACTCGAGAAAGAACCAACCCGGGTTGCCATCGACTTCCTTAAAAGTGAAGTTGCCAGAATGATGTAGTTTTAACCTACACCATCTACCCCGGGCCCCGTACCCCGAACCCCGTACCTTTCAGGTTACAGCAGTTCCACGCTCCTCTTCACAAACGTGCTCAGGTCCTCCCCTCTCAGCATATTGTTTGCAAGCAGTGCTAGATCGATAAGCTGTTTCACCACATTGTTGTTCGACCCGTAATTCTCAAGTATCTCCTTTCTGGAAGTCTCATAATTCTCAAGTTCCTTCCTTAGTTTCTCGAGGTCATCTTTTTCGACCTGAGGGATATCTTCAGGCTTCTTTTTGCCATGATCCTTTTCGATAAATGAGATCTCTTCCTTCACCCTCTCAATTTCCTTGTTATTCTCCTGGAGCTTGCTCCCGAGTTCATTCTCGGCTTCGTCGGATATTTTTACAACAAGGGGATGATTAACATTCACCACCAGGTTGTAACTGTCGGGCAGTTCGCCATAGAAGTTCATACCTCCGCCAAGTGCCGACATCTCCTTCATTCTGCGCATGAATTCCGATTGGGTTATAACAACAGGTGAATCATTTTCATCGAGGGTTTCAGGCACAACATTATATATCTCCTTGTTTGTGAGCCTGATATTGAAAATACTCTTTATGTCATCCTGGCGTACCTGTGAAAGCTTTGCCTGTTTCGGATCATCCTTCAGAACGAGTTTGTCGACAACATCCGAATCGACCCTGACAAACCTTGAATCCTTAAATTTTGTCTCAAGGTGGTTTATAAGATGTATATCGAGCTGCCCGTCGAAATTAAGGACATCGTAACCCCTGTTCCTTGCTTTTTCTATATAAGGGAACTGGTCGGTCTTGTTAGTCGAATAAAGGTAAATCAGTGATTTGTTTTTGTCAGTCTGGTTTTCCTTAATAAGATTCTCGTATTCCTCGTATGTGAAATATTTGTCGTCGGTATTTTTGAACAATGCAAATTTTGAAGCCTTCTCATAGAATTTTTCTTCGGTTATCATGCCGTAATCTATGAACAGCTTCACGTTATCCCATTTCTTTTCAAATTCCTCCCTGTTATTTTTGAATATGTCATTCAGCCTGTCGGCTACCTTCTTGGTGATATGCGATGAGATTTTTTTTACGTTTGCATCGCTCTGGAGGTAGCTTCTCGATACGTTCAAAGGAATATCAGGAGAGTCGATCACTCCGTGGAGAAGTGTAAGAAACTCAGGCACAATGCCTTCGACCGAATCCGTAACAAACACCTGGTTACAGTAAAGCTGGATCTTGTTCTTCTGTATCTCGATATTGCTTTTTATTTTCGGGAAATACAGTATTCCCGTAAGCTTAAAGGGATAATCGACGTTCAGGTGAATATAGAAAAGAGGTTCGTCACCAACAGGATAAAGTTCCCTGTAGAACTTCATATAATCCTCATCCTTAAGTTCAGACGGCTTTATTGTCCAGGCAGGTTTTGTATTGTTGATGAGCTTGTCCTTACCGGTCTCAACATATTTTCCGTCCTTCCATTCCTTTTCTTTTCCGAAAGCGATTTCAACGGGAAGGAATTTGCAATACTTCTTAAGTAGCTCTTCTACTTTGTTTTCTTCGAGGAAATCCTTTGATTCCTTATCAATATACAGTATAACGTCGGTTCCTCGTCCGCTTCTTGTTGTTTCCTCTATCTGGTATTCGGGACTTCCGTCGCATGTCCATTTGACAGCAGGTTCCGATTCGTCCCATGATTTAGACACAACTTCGACCTTGTCGGAAACCATAAAGGCTGAATAAAATCCGAGGCCAAAATGTCCGATCATGCTGTTTACCTGATCCTTGTATTTTTCGAGGAAATCATTTGCACTTGAAAAGGCGATCTGGTTGAGATATTTGTCAACTTCTTCGGATGTCATTCCCACACCCGAGTCGGAAACTGTTATTGTTTTCTTCTTTTTGTCGACAGAAACACGTATTGTCAGGTCACCAAGTTCACCCTTAAAATCGCCGGCCGATGCCATCGTCCTGAGTTTCTGTGTGGCATCAACGGCATTCGATATTATCTCGCGAAGGAAGATCTCGTGGTCTGAATAAAGGAACTTCTTGATTATGGGGAAAATGTTCTCGGTTGTGACTCCAATTTTTCCGGTCTGCATATCTTTAGTTTTATAGGTTAAACAATGTAACGCCGGTTAAATGTCAAAAGACGTGCCGTTGAAGGGGGACTGACAAATAGTCATGTTAAAAGGTTGCAGGTTGCAGGTTACAGGCTAAGATCCCCTCCTGGGAGAGCCTGCCACGCTTCGGCGTGGGGTTAGGGGTGGGTTATTTTTGCAGCACTGGACTCACCCCAACCCCACGCTGGGGCGTGGCAGGCTCTCTCCCGGGGGAGAGGGGCTTAAGAACGTGAATGTTAATAACATTGATAATGTTATAACTAAAATCAAAAATTATATTGGGCAGCTATCATCACCATCTCCCTTGGGAGAGGGGGACAGGAGGGGGTGAGGCCGAATTTAAAAAGGTTTCTTATTCCTTACATCTATATTGGACTCGAATCTCCAGATCCCTTTTTCAAGTGTGTATGAGTCGTATGAAAAATCGGGACCGTAGAATTGCTTTTGTCCCTTGAGCTGAGGCGACATTGGCACAAGATGGTCGAAGACTATGGTTTTGTCGTTAAGGAACTTAAGGGAAATTACAGCTTCAGAGCTGTATTCAAGTACCTCCCTGTATTTCAGAACTTTTCCCGATTCAAAAATCCTGTCCCCGAACTGAACACTGCCTTCAGGCGTAAAGTCAAGGACATCAATAAGTTTACGCGTAACTAAAGGATTGCCATAATCGATTCCAAGGAGGATCCAGTATGTCTTCCTGTCCTTTTTTACTGCTTTAATGTCGTAATACAGCGCCCCGTACCAGTCATTTTCATTATACACAATATCGGTTCTTACAGGTTCTTCCCTGTAAACGCCTGCCAGCTTCCTTACTTTCTGCTCCTTACCCGATCTGTTAATAAAATAACAATAATACTTGCTTTTTGAGTCGTTGAGAATCAGGTTCCATGTGATTATCTTAAGCTGGGAGTTCCGGTCGGTGATCTGCCCGAGGTATTTCAATCGCTGGAATGTGTGACTCATAACCGAATCGGACGATGCATAGCTGTCAATTATTGCAGTTACCGAGTCGTTTACTGCCAGCCTCGACGAGTCGTCGGTAATTGTTGCCAGACGTGCAAAAAGGCCGGCGAGTTTTTTTTCGGCCAAAGAACCTGTTGTCTGTCCTTCAGTTAAGAATGTACCTGCAAAGATTGTGACAAGAGTTATTAAGAATACTTTTTTCATCATACCGAAACGTTTTGACGGGCATCATCCAGAAGCTGCATTATACGGCTGCAGGCCCACCTTATCTCATCTTCGCTTATTACAAGCGGAGGCGCTATACGGAAAGCCGATTCACAGAAAAGGAAATAGTCGAGGACGAGGCCGAAGCGGGGCGCCGCCGCAATTACATATCTGACATATGCAGGATCAGGCAGGCCGACAGCCAGGAGAAGGCCTTCTCCCCTCACCTCCCTGATGAGGTCGTGGTTGAGCAGCTTTTTGAACAGGAGGGATTTATCGTCGCATGATCCTGTAAGGTTATCATCTGTCAGGACTTTCATTGCAGCCAGTCCTGCTGCACAGCATACAGGATGTCCGCCGAAGGTTGTAATATGTCCAAGCGGCGGTGAGGATACAAGCGCTGACATTATTTCGCCTGATGATATGAAAGCGCCAAGAGGCATGCCTCCGCCAAGGGCTTTGGCAAGGAGAAGTATATCGGGTATCACCTTATACCTGTCGATGGCGAACATAGTACCTGTTCTTCCGAAGCCTGTCTGAATTTCATCGAATATAAGAAGTGCTTTTGTCCGTGAGCATTTTTCCCTTACCAGGTCGAGGAACCCGTTTTCCGGGGTTATCACGCCGCCTTCGCCCTGTATGGGTTCAATGATGACGCAGGCAGTATGGTCATCGATGATATCGAGCGATTCCGGATTATTGAATTCAGCCTGGAATGTATCGGGAAGAAGAGGACGGAATGCATTCCTGTAGAATTCGCTTCCCTGAATACTGAGAGCTCCATGGGTGCTTCCGTGGTATGAATTTTTGAAGGAGATTATTTTGCTTCGTCCTGTATATCTCTTTGCAAGTTTAAGGGCGCCTTCGACAGCTTCGCTTCCGGAGTTGACAAAATATGTGCATTGCAATGATGGAGGAAGGAAATGCGAAAGATATTCTGCATAGCTTACCTGAGGCGATTGTATTATTTCGCCGTATACCATAAGGTGCATATAGGCATCGGCCTGATCCTTCACAGCCCTGACAACTGCCGGGTGGTGATGACCAGTGTTGCTGACTGAAACGCCTGATATGAGGTCGATGTATTTCTCGCCAGAAGGGCCGTACATGAATACACCTTCTGCCCGAACTATTTCGAGCATCATTGGGGAAGGAGAAGTCTGACCGAGATATTGGAGGAACAGTTGCCTGTTTGTAAGCATCACGATGGATGAAGATTATCGGGCCATGACATTTATGTCGTTCAGAAGCGAATCCCTGAACGATTTGCCAACCGGAATATTCTTAGCTGTGTGACCCACGGTGATATCAAGTGAATTTTCCTTGATAGCCTGGATCATGCTTTTATTTATTATGAATGACCGGTGCACCCTGATGAACACCCCCGACGGAAGCTGGCTCTCGATAGCTTTCATTGTGAAGTGTATGGTGAATTTGTCGGTATTTGTATTAAGTGTGACATAGTTTTCGAGAGCTTCGACGAATACTATCTCACGTAATTTCAGTTTAACAAGTGAGGAACCCTTTTTAATGAATATCTCCTCATCGCCTGTCGTTGCTATTTCCTTGTTTGGCGTAAAATAGCGAAGGGTTTTATCTATTGCCTTGCAGAACCTGGAATATGAAACCGGTTTAAGGAGAAAATCAACAACGTTGAAGTCAAAAGCCCTGACGGCATATTCTCCGCCTCCTGAGACAATTATTATGTTTGGCGGATGGTCGAGGCTTCCTATGAAGTCGAAGCCATCCATTTCCGGCATTTTAACATCAAGAAGGATAAGGTCGATGTCCCTGTTTTTTTTGGATATTTCATTTCTTGCTGAGATCGGGTCATTATATACACCGACAAGATTCAGTGAGGCATATTTGTTAACATAGCCTTCCAGCAACTTGCAGCTTAGTTTGTCATCATCGACTATTATACAATTCATTCCGTCCTTGTTAAAAGGGAAATTACGAAACCAAAAATAGTAAAAAAATTGAAAACAAATCTAAGAAATATCATATTTCCTGTTAAAGATTTCTCTGACATTACAAACCTCTCGCTATTAAGAAATTCGCTGACCGGAGAAAAACAGGGCTTATAAAAAAAAGAAAAAGGGGGTGTAAAATATACACCCCCCTGGCAATCTCAATTCCTTAAGATTAAAGACCTTTGCTAAGTGCGGGAGCAGCTTTGAATTTAACTACTTTTTTGGCAGCTACATTAAGTTTGGCGCCTGTGCGTGGGTTGCGGACGACTCTTGCACTTCTTTTAACAATTGTAAATGTGCCCATTCCAGGGAGCTGGATTCTCTGGCCTTTTTTCATAGCCTTACCGAAGGATCCTACAAATGCGTTCAGAGCTTTGCCCGAATCTTTGATAGAAAGACCTGCCTCGGCAGCAATTGCATTTACTAATTCTTTTTTTGTCATAATGAGAGATTTAAGGTTAGACCAATGGTTCTAATTGGATACAAATATATTTCCTTTTTTATCATGTGCAAATTATTTTTTCCTATTTTGCTCAAATGATGGCGGTTTTAGCACAAAACAGGTCTTTTTCCGGCGGAAAAACAGATTTTAGGAAAAATGTCCCAAATGCTCATCCGGTGGTAATTTGCGCATCTAAACACAAACATGGTGTTCAAATCCTGTTCATAAATAGTTCATCTTGCTGAATATGTGTTAATTAGCATTTTTTGCACAAAACCATTGAAAAACCAAAAAAATATTATCTTTGCGGCGGTCTTTAAAAGACGAGTAGTGAGTTCCCATTAAGAGTTCCCCTCCCTGGAGGGGGCAGGGGTGGGTTAAAACAAAAGTATTCGGTTCATTACATATTGGAGAAATGGCAGAGTGGTCGAATGCGGCGGTCTTGAAAACCGTTGTCCGCCTATCGGTGGACCGGGGGTTCGAATCCCTCTTTCTCCGCAACCCAAATCATCCCGTCCGCCAGCAGGCGGACGGGATTTTTATTTTCAAACGCCCGTACCGGGCTCGCCCGGTTAAGGGATTTGAAAATAAAAATCCCCTAATGAGCGCAGCGAATGAGGGATGATTTGGGTTGCTGGGATCCCCCCAA
>CAZWHC010000015.1:54670-60962 GCA_964633505.1 uncultured Rikenellaceae bacterium
TGATTTGGGTTGCTGGGATCCCCCCAATGGGATCATGAGCCTTGCAAATAATCCTTCTCCCTGCTTTTATGAAAAAAACTGATCAAGGCGGAACTGTGCCAAACAATATTTACCTGACTGATTATTAATTGATTACTTAACAATCATTTCATCCATCCACATTTCCCAATCAGCATCCACTCGTCTTGAGTCTAAAATATACTTGCCCGCCTCCTTTTTAATTGAATCCATTTTCTCCCAGGCTGCTTTACATAAATCCGACATTTCCTTTCCATTATTTTTGTAATATCTGGAATAGTCCATATCCGAATCAAAGGTATAAAAGAAAGAATATTGATTTTTCTTCATCCACGAATCCGGACATCCTACCGTCAATTTTGATCCGAGGAAATTTTTATTGTATTCTGATACGTATCTGGTTTTTAGAAAATCCAGATATTGATCCATTGTAACGCCCTGACGAAGAGTCACAATGAAAGTATCGAACATGATGCCTCCCTGTGCGGAAAGTTGTGTAATCCCAATGCTAATGCTTAAGCACAACAGAAAAACTACTTTTGTTTTCATTTCCTGAGAATATTAGTTAATAAAATAAGTCAGATATAAGTGTTCAATATCATTCCCATGAGCCTTATTAACCAAATATTTAACAAAGTTAGGTTCCCTTAAATATGAAATCTACCTGATATGTTACATAAAATGTTCCGTATGTTACATTTTGAATAAAAAGTATGAAGGGCAGGCATTGACATCATCTGATCACAAAGTCTGAGTAATCCCCTTTTATTGTCTTTCTAATCTCAGGCAAATATGTTCGTCAGCGCCAACAAAACCTTGTCCGGAAATAAGAAGCTGGCCATCAACTATTTCATAGCTTCCTTTAGATGAAGAGACTTTTCCATTTAACACATCAATAAGTGCATGCATAAGTGCTGAAGTACCATCCCGGACATGGATGTAGTCTTAACTTCAAAACCGGCTTCCTTAAGCAATTCAATCATTTTATTCACCTCATTTGTAAGCATATATTCCAGTTGAGGCGATTCATCTTTTACAAAGACCAGAACCTTCGAAGGACTCTTATCAAATGAGATAAGGAAGCTGCTAAACATGAACAAAAAAAGTAATCGTTTCATAGTATGAAGATATTAGTGGATTGATGAAGGTCAAAAGTGCCTGCGACACTCTGGAATCAGAACTGCCAGATTTTTGAGTAAAATTACTATATCAAAATACTGATGTCAATTTTATTTTTTTAAAATCAAAAATCGTGATCCTGAGGGACAACGGCAAAGAAACCAGATTTTCATGACAGCTGTTTTCTTATTGTCTAACTGCAATAAGCAGCCTACACTTGACTTTGGTATAAGGATATCTTAAATTTACTTTAACAATTCCTTTACGATACCCGATGCCTCAGAAAACCAACAATCTTAATAAATTCTGGAATGAACTGAAGCGACGAAAAGTATTCGGGGTAGTCACAACCTATGCTGCCACTGCCTATATTATCGTTGAAGTAACCAATAACCTAGCTGTCCCGCTGCACCTGGCTGACTGGTTCATGACACTTGAACTTATAATCCTGGTCGCAGGACTACCTGTGGCTGTCCTTCTTTCATGGATATTTGATTTTACATCCGAAGGTCTGAGGAAAACCGGTTCAGCGCAGGAAAGTGAGAGAACGGAATCCGGGAGGAAGCCGGTTAAGGGAGTAATTATGCCGAGTTATATTCTGAATATAATTCTTGTCATAGTTGTTGCAGTACTTGCCTGGCCCAGAATTTCAAGCCTGAATAATCCTTCGGACACAGGACCGGAGGATAGAATTTCACTTGCTGTATTGCCATTTATAAATCTTAGTAATGATCCTGACCAGGATTATTTCAGTGAGGGACTTTTAGATGATATTCTCGACCGTCTCTGCAAAATAAGTGATCTTGATGTCAAATCCCGTACTTCCTCAATGAGATTTAAAAACACTGACATTCCCTTAAAAGAGATTGCAGGATTATTGGGAGTCACTGCTGTTATGGAAGGAAGTGTAAGGAAAGTGGAGAACAATGTAAGGATAACTGTAAAACTTATTAATGCCAGGACCGATTCTCATTTATGGGCTGAAGCAGCTGTTAACAAAGCACTTGAGCTCGACAGCACATATTCGGAAGTTCATCTTTTACTGGGGGGCATCAGGACCTGGACCAACTGGGACAGGAAAGGAGGGGAAGCATCATTGAGAAAGGCAATTGAACTGAATCCGCAAAATGCGGAAGCCCGATCGGCCTATTCTCATCTTCTGCTGATTACAGGAAGGTCAGAAGATGCAATGAAACACATTGAAATTGCATTGAACCTCGATCCTCTGAACAGTAAAGTAAAAGCCTTTTATGGAGTTAACTTAATGTTTATCAGAAGGTTTGATGATGCCATCCAGGCATTCAGGGAGGCAATCGATCTTGATCCTTCACAAGGCCTGGCCGTAAATATGATTCCAGCCCTTTTCTTTGCAGGGAAAGAAGAGGAGGCAATAGAAATAATGAAAAAAATATGGACAGATCCGGATTTTCAATCCGCCATAAATGACGGTTTTAAGAAAGGAGGTTTCCGCGGAGCAGAGAAAAACCTTGCAGATATCCTTGCAGAAAGGTCAAAGAAAACGTATGTCGCCCCCTACCCTGTTGCATACCAGTATGCTTTGGCCGGCGACTCTATAAATTCATTGCTCTGGCTCGAAAAGGCTTTCCGTGAACATGATGCCAACCTGCCTTACCTTCTTGCGCCTGCCTTCGATTTATTAAGGGATAATCCCCGTTTCCAGGATCTTTGCAAACGCATGTATCTGCCAGTGCTATAAGTGTTTCCGGCTTATGGTTTTAAATCAATAAAACTATAGTTGAACCTGATCTTATTATTTTGATACTGCTGCAGCCCTTATTAAATTCGCTTCCGGAGCATATACAGTTAAAACAACTGAAAACAATCATGTTCCGGAAAAGCTTCTACAGTTCGCCGTAGAATAATTTGGATGAAAAGAATCGGCTGTCTCAAAATCTGCAATTTCAGCTAACTGAAATGAACATGGATAAAATTAATCTCTTCAGGTATCGTTTATTAGTATTAAATTTCACATATAAATTTTTTAAACCAGCGGCCTTCTTATTCTATGAAATCAAGTATTGGTCTATTCCTGTTTTTGATATTATGTATATTCCTTCCTTCATCATGTGATAAAGTGGAGGTGTCAGTCGCTCCTTCTGAAGGATTAATTCTTTATCTCCCATTCGATGCTGATGTTTATGATACCAGCGGTAAAAATAACGACTGTATAAATTACACATCAGAAAAATATGTAAAGGGTAAGCGGGGAAACGGACTCGATTTCAACGGGACATCTGACTATCTTCAGTTAACAAATACTTTAAATTCTTCCAATGGTTTAAGTTTTTCCTTCTGGATTAATTCAAGGGGGGCAAATGGAATAGAAAATAACGGAGTTATTATTAGCAAATACAACATGACACGTCAGCAAAGATGTTTCATGATTTATTCATTCGGCAGCGGAACTGCAAGAAATGACAACCGTCTCTCTGCTGCATTCTACAAATATCCATATTCAGCTTCATATCATGACAACACAAAGTCATATTTTGAACCTGCTGAACTAACAGACTACCCGACTGATCCCTCCTACTGGACGCTTAGCAATCCAAAAAGGATCGAAACCGGAACCTGGACACATTGTGTTGTGAACATGACTGCAACCACATTGGAAATATGGTTTAACGGAGTATTATGCACTAAAAAACAAAGGGAATATAACACCTATTTTGATTCTCCTGATGAGCCCGTATTCATTGGAAACAATCCGGCATGCGGAGATGGAGCAAATAACCATTTTAATGGAGTTATTGATGAGCTGAGGGTTTATAACCGGGAACTAACCACAGATGAAATTCAGACTCTGTTTAAAGCAAAATGACAGATATTATTTTCAGAAAGAAATAAATCCGTCTGCTCAATAAATGGAGTTATATATTAACCAGCTACTTATTAAGGTCAGAGGTTGAATAATATCCACGCCTTTCAATCTGGACAATAGCCTTGTGTAAACCATACTGGCACAGCATCTGTCCATGCCTTCCATGACAGGTCAATCTATTCGGTTGGCTTTAAAATAGCTTTTCTAAAGAGGAAATGTTTTTCCGGAATTAAATGGCCGAAGGGGCGATGGAGAGAGGGGGCGATGGAGCGATTCGTCTTAGGTTCGGGCATTAGTGGAAAAAACAGCCATGATTTGAGACAAACTTATGATTCTTCCTCTGTGCTCTCTGAGTAACCTCAGTGTCCTCAGTGTAAGTTCTTAAATCTCAAATAACAAAAGCCAGTAATGCCTACTGTCCCATCACCAAAGGAATTTTTTTCATTCTGAGTCGGGAGAAAAAAGTTATTACTTAATCTCTTTGGATAATTGTTTAGCTTTCTGAGCCTTAGCGTAACTCCAGGCAGTATCTATAGCATTTGCCTTCATATAAGAATCATAGGCCTTGTTATATTCCTTGATGCTCATGTAGAAATCACCCTTTGAATCATAAACATTTGGATTTCCGGGGGCCAGTTGAATATATTTATCAAAAGCTTTTTCTGCCTCATCATATTGATTCAGTGCCATATACGTGTATCCAAGCTGGTTATAAACCGGGGCAGGATTATCAGTTATTTTCAGCATTTTTTTCAAGGTTTCCAATGCGCCGGTGGAATCCCTTTTAAATGTCTGATAATACAATAGCTGCCCGTATGAGTTTACATCTTTTGGATACATATCAGTCAGTCTTTTTCCAATATCAGTAACATCAGAGTTTGGATTTTCTCTCAATCTGGTTACGGCACTTTTCATAAGTTCCTCAGCCGGACTTAATGTTGCTTTGCAATTACTTGCGGCATTTGCATACTCTTTGAATTTATCCGAATTTGCAAACCACCCGTAATACATGGCTGTCTGATAATTAGCCATAAAGAAATCAGGATCATCGCTCAGAGCTTTTTTAAGCAGGTTAAATGCCTTAGGTAAGGCGACATCATCAAAACACTTCATAGCCTCGGTATAATATGCCAGTGCCGATTCTGATGAAGTTGTGACTGGCATCATATCCTTTTTCGCAGGTTGGGAATATGACTGTAAACCCAAAACAAGCAACAATGATAAAACAATCAATTTTTTCATGACTTATATATTTTAGCTTGAACAAAGTTCGGCTTCCCTGATATTAATATCTACCACTTTCGTTACATAAAATGTTCTGTATGTTACATTTTCATCGTAAACTGAATATAGCTCCCTGGTTTCGCTTTCATAAACACGAGTGAAAAGGGTTGATGGGGGGAGGGGGAGATGGGGGGATGGGGGGATCCGTCTTTAATTCGTGCATCAGTGGCGAAAATAAGACGTGAGTAGTGAATAGTGAGTAGTGAGGAAAGAAGAATGAGGTGTCAGGTGTCAGGTGTCAGCGATCCCAGTAACCAGAACCACAAAACGCATTTTTCACCCTCGATCTGCCTGAAGGGGTTTATCTCGGTCCGGCAGTTACCTCGCATAAAACAACTGAATCGGCTACTGCAACATTCCGGAATCTGGTTGATATCATAAGGTAAAAAGGCCAATTGTAATTAAATCAGACTTCTTCAGAAAACTTAAGTTAGTTTCATTAGCGATTCCTTCCCGGACAATGAGCTAACATTTATATCCGGCTGCAAGCAACAAACAATTTATAAATCAGTCTTTAAACTGACAGGTTCCGGTTTTCCTCCTTGTGCCGGCCGTTCGTGTCCAGGGTTATAGCTTAAATGTGAATAAACTTTAAATACATATAGCCATGCAGCCGAGAAGCAGTCAGTCTATCAGAACACTTTCAATTGTTACGATTCTGTTTATTCTATACATCTTTTTCTCACTCATCATTTTTAAGAAAGATGTTTTTCTTTACCGTGGCTCAATTTCGGCAGGTGAGGTTCCAATGGGTTTGGGATTTATTATGATCCTGTTATTTAATTGCATATCTGCGATCTGGATTATTATCACCAGGAAATTATTATTTAATAATTCTTCCATCATGGGGATATTATTGGCCTTTTGCGCATTATGTTTCATTCTCCTGCCGGTTGATAAGGTATTAATTGATGAGATCGCCAGGCAATATGCAGGGAACCTCAGTGTTACGGGGGAATTTATAATGTTATACTCTTCTCTTCTGATACAGCTGATTTATACTTCTTTGATATTGCGTTATTCGTTAAA
>CAZWHC010000016.1:0-57967 GCA_964633505.1 uncultured Rikenellaceae bacterium
GGTTCCATGCCGAGAAATGAATTACACCATGTTTCTCATAAACGGGATCCCTCAAAACCCTGCATTCGGTTGTCTCTATACAACCGCCGCGGTCAATGCTAAGATCAATTACCACAGATCCCTTTTTCATTGTTTTGACCATGTCCTCGGTAATGTAATACCAGGGGCGGAGATCTTCGAGCTCAATAGCTCCGATCAGGACATCTGCAGATTTTAATGCTTTTCTGAGCACTTGCGGATGGAATACAGAAGTCTGAAGCCGCTGGCCTACGAGATTCTGGAACCTACGGAGCTTGTGGAGCGACTGGTCGAAGACCTTTACCTGCGATCCAAGGCCAAGGGATGCCCTGGCTGCATATTCACCTGCAGTATTGGCTCCTATTATCACTACTTCGGTTGGTGTAACCCCGGTAATTCCTCCAAGGAGGACTCCCTTGCCGCCGTGATGGTTGCTCAGATAGTCGGATGCAATAAGGACAGATGTCACACCGCTGATTTCGCTCATCGATTCCATCACGGGCATCACACCGTTAGTGTCCCTGATTTTTTCAAGAGCTATGGCGGTTACCTTTTTCCTTATCAGTCTGCCCAGAGTTTCCTCATTAAGCTTAAGAACATTCAGGAATGACATTACTATCTGGTTCCCTTTAAGGTAATCTGCTTCCTGGAGGGTGAAAGGTGCAACCTTTATCACGGCATCGGCACTGAAGACCCTTGCCGGCGATTCGGTAATAAGTGCTCCGTTTTCGGTGTAATCCTTGTCGGAGTAGTTTGCTCCCGCACCGGCACCTTTCTGTATAATAACCTCATTACCACTCTCCACAAGGATATTTACTGCCTCAGGAGTAAGGGCAACTCTTTTCTCATCGTTTTTTCTATCGCTCGGAATTCCTATTGTTATTTTCCTGTGCCTTACAGCTGTCTCAAGCTGTTCTTCCTTTGGCATAAAGGCAGTGTTCCCAAGGTTCAGATCGTTGTTTTTGCCTTTTTCATTCATTGTGGGGAAGAGTTATTTTCCCAAAGTTAACAAAATTGAAATACAGGAACAAAACGTCAGGCTTTTAAACGAAATCAAGGATCCTCTGTTCGTCATTATCAACAGTGATCCTGATTCTTACGGTTTCCGGCGGGAGTATATCTTCGATAAGTTCAGGCCATTCGAGAAGACAATAAGAGCCGCTTTCAAAATATTCCTCTATCCCGAAATCAAATACTTCTTCTTTCTTCCTGATCCTGTAGAAATCGATATGATAAATCAAAGCGCCCGACTGAGTTCTGTATTCATTTACAAGGGTGAACGTCGGACTGCTTACAAGATCCTCAGCGCCAAGGACATTACAGACAGCTTTTATGATAGTTGTCTTTCCGGCTCCCATGGAACCGTAAAATGCAAGAATCCTTTTACCTGCCGTGTATTCAATTAATTTATGTGCAGATCCGCGAAGGTGCTTAAGATCTTTAATTATTATCCTTTGCATAAACCAATTGGTTATGACACAGGCTCCAGAAGTGTTATAGGTAGCATTATTTCCTGCATCGAGATCCCCCCGTGCTGGAAAGTATCCTTGTAGTAACCTGCGAAATAGTTGAAGTTATTCTGGTATACCAGAAAATCCTTGTTAAGCGCAAATATATATTTTGAAGTCAGATTGGTTTTTGGAAGCCCGGCTTTCTCGGGATACTTCAGCTCAAAGACCTGCCTTGGATTGTAATCGAGATTTCTTCCCATCTTATACCTGAGGTTGGATGAGGTTTTTCTGTCGCCAACAACTTTTACGGGGTTCTGGACCCTTATTGTCCCATGGTCGGTGCTGAACATGATTTTTACCTGCTGTGTTGCAAGAGCCGTAAGAAGTTCGTACAGCGGAGAGTGAACAAACCATGAGCGGGTAAGGCTCCTGTATGCTTTTTCGTCGTTTGCCAGATCCCTTATAAGTCCGATCTCGGTTCTGGCATGCGACAGCATATCAACAAAATTATATACCAGGATATTAATGTCGTTGTCGAGCATCTGCCTCATTGTTTCATTGACCTTTCTTCCCTCCTGATTTGTAATGATCTTGTGATACGACCACTTGTATTTCAGTCCTTTACGGGCTAGCTGATATTTGAAAAGCTCTTCTTCAAAATTGTTCTTTCCTTCTTCTTCGTCGTCTTCAACCCAATATTCGGGAAGTATGGCTGCAATTGCAGATGGCATGAGCCCCGAAAAAATGGCATTACGGCTGTATTGCGTTGCCGTCGGCAATATGCTGTAATATATATCCTCTTCAATAACCCTGTAGATACCTGCGAGTTCGGAAGCTATCATCTTCCACTGGTCAAATCTCAGGTTATCAATAAGTATGAAGAACAAGGGTAAGCCCTGCCTGACGTGCGGGAATATTTTCTTTGAAAAGAGGGAAGGGGAGAGGATAGGTTTATCAGGTGCATCGGGATCGAGCCACGACTGGTAGTTACAGGTAAGGTATTTG
This sequence comes from uncultured Rikenellaceae bacterium, assembly GCA_964633505.1. Classification (GTDB taxonomy): domain Bacteria; phylum Bacteroidota; class Bacteroidia; order Bacteroidales; family VadinHA17; genus LD21. The sequence continues at coordinate 2,475 of CAZWHC010000016.1, forward strand.
ACAAATGCATTGTTTGCATCGTTCTCCTGCATTTTCAGCACCTCGCTCATTCCCGGATCGGTCGATTTTTCAAGTTCCGATTCCCAGAATGTTATTTTTCTGTAAAGCTCCGACCAGTCGTTGTGATTTCTTGCCGAGGATATCAGGTTTCCGATGCTCCCGAACTCCTGTCTGTAATTTGTTGTTGTTTTTTCTGTTACCAGTCTTTTCTGTTCTGTGATACGCTTAATGACAAGGAGAATCTGGTTTGGTTTTACGGGCTTGATAAGATAATCGGCCATTTCCGATCCTATTGCCGCCTCCATTATCCCCTCCTCTTCATTCTTTGTGATCATTACAACTGGGATGTCGCTCCTTATTTCCTTTATCAGACGGAGTGTTTCAAGACCGCTGAGCCCGGGCATTGTTTCGTCGAGGAAAATCAGATCATAGGGATTATGGCGGACAAGATCAACCGTATCTATTCCATTCGTACATGTATCAATTTCATATCCTTTTTCTCTAAGGAAAAGTACATGGGCCTTCAGAACCTCGATCTCGTCATCGGTCCATAAAATTCTTATTTTTCTCATCGCAGCAAATAGGTAATCAGGTGTAAAATTACCTATTCTTTTTGTCCTTTAAGATAATTTTCCTTAAAGAATAGATAGTATCGCTCCGGATTTTTATCCTCATCGAGAGTTTTAAGATTCTCTCCGTTTATGAGGAAGGTCATGATTTCAGTACCTGAAGCATTTCTGATGATCTTGCCGGCGTTGAAAGAATTATAATATTCCCATGCAAGGGAGTTACCAGGGAACCCGGAAACAGTGATTTGAATGTACTTATTGTCTGTTAGCAGACCTTCGGTCCTGTAATTCCTGTTTGTATAGTTATCTATATTATAGCTTATGACGTCGAACGAAGCCTGGTTCAGGTTAAATGCAGGGTTTTGGATAATGATGACAAACGTATAAGCCGATGTGGTATCCACCTTGTATATTTCCTTTGCAACAATTATCTCCTGCTCAATTTTTAGTTCAGGCATTTTCTGATCGAGGTATGCCGTGAGCTCTGCGGCTTTTTTACCTTCTTCACTTTCAGGCCACGACCTGACCACGTTACTGAGTTGTTCCCTGAAGGCTCTTTCATCACTTATCCTAGCTACCGAGTATGCTCTCAGAAGCATGAATTTTGGTGAAAGTCTGTCTCCCGGTCTTGCCTTGAGCGAGCTGTCGCAAAGTGAAATTGCCTCATTATATTTTCCCGACAGATAATTATCATATGCAGCTTCATAGGTTCTTTCAGATTCCCTTCTTTCAGCCATCTTTTTATTATAGTAATCAGGATCGGAGATTATCTTTGAGAATTCACTTTCGGGATATCTTTCAAGGAGACGCTGACGGGCCACTTCCGATTTCGGGGCATTGCTGTCCTTATATAACCTGTACAGATCATAAAGAGCTTCCGGTACCAGTTCGTTCTGCGGGAACCTGTTAAGGAGCATTTCAAATGACTCGGCAGCTTTCTGCCTGTCGTTTATTTTTTCCCAGAATACCTTGCCGGCGTTAAAACAGGCAAAGGCTGTTTTTTCATCCGATATGGCAAGAAGAGAATCGTTAAGAGGAAGGTTCTTCAGATAAAATTCAGGTTTCCTGAAGTCCATTACCTCACTTAATGTGTCCTTTCCTGTACCGGCGTTTTCGTCCTGACCTCCCTGTTGCGTCTGGGCATTCACCCTGTTTCTGTTCGATCTTCTCCAGTTATCCTCGAGCCTTCGTTCTCCCCACCTCCTTCTGAATTCGGTTCGGCCAAAAGTCAGAGCTGTCTGGTTATAGAAATACCATTTTCCTTCCTGCGAAATATTGTCCTGGAACCTTCTTTCATTTTCATAATACTGTCCGATATTGGCACGGTCGGCATATTCCGATGTCCGGCCGCCGGCCTCTGCCTTTTCGGCATTGGCAATAATGCCGGCAATAAGGGCATTCCGTTCGCTTTCGGGCATGGTGGCAACTTTCCTCAGGCTGTCCTCTTCCTGGATCACCGTAAGGTAGCCTGAAAGCAAATTCAGGTTTTGTGATTTTATTTTCAGATCATTGTAACCCGGATATTTCTGATCGAGGAAATACATGGCACTGTCGTAATATTTCCCCGCCCTAATATAATCGGGTTTGCTGAAATAGTAATCTGCCAGGGCAAGGTACGACTTGGCTTTCTGGTTCTGGTTGACAGTACTTGATGCCGCAGATTTTTCATAATATTCGAGCGATTCTTTATCTTTTCCCTCCTTTTTCATCAGGCTTCCGAGGGCATAATATATCTGATCCTGAAAATCCTGGTTTTTCGAATCCTTAAGCATTCTGCCCAGTTCCTTACTTATTTCTCCGGGGTCTCCGGAATTTACATCGAATACACCTGCAATGTTTATTCGTGCATTGAATTCGACGTCATACGGAGGATTCATTTTAACCACCTCCCTGTACAGCGAGATCGCTTTTGCTGAATTTCCGGTTTTTTCGTTGAGCTGTGCAAGGAGATAAGTGAGCCTGTATTTTGACCTCTTACCCTTTATATAGCCAAGGGCTGTAGTCAATGGCTCTATCGCCTCCTGGTATTTAAGCTGCTTTATATTCAGATCGGCAAGGGTCGTATTATAGAGCGCCCTGAGTGTTTTGGAGGCTGACTGGGGTATTTCCGTCTCGTTAAGGATTCGGTTAGCTTCAGGATAGTTTCCCTTTTCACTGTTTATCCTGGCAAGCCATAGAGAGGATTCTGTCCTGATATCAGGGTCATTTGCCTCTGCTATGCAGTATGTGAATACAGAAGCTGCTTCGCTGAACTCATGCCTGTAAAACCTTGCAAGCGCTATAAGATAATAACTGTCATCGACCCATTCATTGAATTCCTTTTTTTCAAGGAGAGCTTTTTCATTTTCAGAGAGGTCCCTTTTTGAATCGAATTCGGGTTTTGCAGTAATCGATTTCAGGGATATCAGTTTTGATGCTTTCTGTATAGCCCTGTCCATATCGGAGGTGCATAGGGGAACAGTTGCAGGATCGCTGTTCATAAAGACCCTGAGCATCTCTGAAAAATTGTCCCTGTATCCGGTTTCAATTTTTGCCACTCCTGCTTTATAGCTTTCATAACCATTGAAATAGATATTGAAACGGGCGGTAAGGCCATGGTAAAACCTGGTGGTGCCGGTGTTCTTTTCAACTGAGCAGTTTGCCAGAAACAACAGCAATCCAAGAGTTGTCAGGAATTTATATGATACTCTTCCGGAAGACAATAAAAGCTATTTAATACTATAAACTGACTTAAAGTTAGTATAGTATTCCAAAGGTAAGCAAAATTGTGATGGTGCTCCTGTCAGGCTGAGATCACTTTTTTTATCTCAGGTACTTCCTGCATTATTGCCTGTTCGACACCGGCTTTGAGTGTCTGCATGCTGAACGGACAGCCATGGCAGGCTCCCGTAAGCTTAACCTTAACTGTCAGATCTTCAGTAATTTCTATAAGATCGATATCTCCGCCGTCGTTCTGAAGATAGGGCCTCACCCTGTTCAACGCCTTAACAACTCTCTCGTGAATAGTTTTCTGTTCTGCCATTTCTGATCTTTTATTTATTCATTTCAACTTTAATAGTCGGTCTCTGTTCCCTGTTCCTCAATTCAACCTTTTCAATCACTTCGTCGGCAAGATCCATGAAAGCATTTGCAGTCTCTGAACCATCAAGGACAACAGGGTTGCCATTGTCGCTTCCTTCACATATGCTTTGGACAAGGGGAATCTGTCCCAGCAGGGCGACACCGGTCTTTTCTGCCAGGTCAATGCAGCCGCCTTTTCCGAAAATATAATATTTACTGCCTGGTAATTCTGCAGGTGTGAACCACGACATGTTTTCAACAAGCCCAAGAACAGGAACGTTTATCTTTTCACTTCTGAACATCGAAATACCCTTTATGGCATCGGCAAGTGCAACTTCCTGCGGAGTGCTGACAATAATAGCGCCTGTAACAGGAACTTCCTGAACTAAAGTAAGATGTATATCGCTGGTTCCGGGAGGCAGATCAAAAATAAGATAATCGAGCTCTCCCCAGTCTCCCTGTTCCATCAGTTGTTTCAAAAATCCTGATGCCATTGGTCCCCTCCATATTACGGCTTCGGAAGGACTCACAAAGAATCCTGTCGACAGTATCCTGATGCCGTACTTCTGCAAAGGCACGATCAGGTCTTTTCCATCCCTCCTTATAACTTCCGGTCTGTAATCTTCGGCATTCAGCATTTTCGGGACGGAAGGACCGAATATGTCAGCATCGAGAAGGCCGACGCTGAACCCTTTCATGCCGATCGCTATGGCCAGGTTTACTGCAATTGTCGATTTTCCGACTCCGCCTTTCCCTGACGAAACTGCAATGATATTCTTTATCCCTGAAAGCAGTTCCCTCTCCTTTTCCTGGTGTTTAGGGATTTCCGCCCCCTGGACCACCCTTATATCCCTTACGGTAACATCAGGACCCAGATTTTCCTTCAGGGCTCTGGTCACAGTGCTTTTAATTGATGATATGAATGGATCGTTCGATTTAATGGGAGTCAGGGTGAGTGAAATTCCATCAGAGTCGGAAATGATCTCCGAGACCAGGCCCAGAGAGACTATGTCTTTTCCTTTTTCCGGATGGATCACTTTTGACAATGCCGCAATTATCTGTTCTTTACTATACATAAGGTAAGTTTTATTGCTGTTGCCGTAAGCTTTACAAATCTTAAATCAGCTCCGGCAGTTCATTATTGAAAAGCAGCTCTTTATTTTTATTTAAATTAAATATAAACAAGCTGCAATTTTAGCTATTTTTTACCTGAAACCAAAATTTGATCCAAATCCTTTGAAGGGTCCCAGAATTTCTCCCTGAAATTTATCACCCTGTCATCTTCAACGATCATCCCTTCATTTTCAAGGAGTTGCTGCATTGTTGAGGAATTTCCGAAGTGATGTTTTCCCGTAAGCATACCAAGGCGGTTGACAACTCTGTGAGCCGGGATGAATTCCGGTCTTGTATGTGAGGCGTTGAGCGCCCATCCGACCATTCTGGCCGAACGTCCCGATCCAAGGTACCTGGCTATGGCTCCATATGATGTTATCCGGCCATAGGGGATCAGCAGGGTTAACTCGTAGACGCTGCTGAAAAAATCATTCCCTGTTTGCTTTTTCCCACCCATGACTGATATTTTTATCCTTTTCAAGTCTGAATGCGAGATAATTTATTTTTAATCCCTTTTCCTTGAACATAAGCTCATAATGAGTCTTTATTGAATGGATACCTGGAGAGATACGATCTGTATAATCAGGATCCTGAGGATCAGAAATGAGGGAACATGGCACCGCGGTGTTAGCCCGACTCATTGAATCCATGTCGGTTGTAGAGTGAAGGATCTCGAGCGAATTGTCAATGGCAAGCTTTAAGGTATAGTTATAAAGCTCGGTATTGTCGGTTTTGAGATGGATTATCCCCTTATCTTTCATCAATTCCCTGTATTTATTCAGGAAAAACGGACAGGTAAGCCGTTTGTTTGAATTTTTTTTCCCGGGATGCGGATCAGGGAAGACAATCCATATTTCATCGATTTCGCCGGGAGCGAAATAAGAACTTATGAATTCAATTCTTGTCCTGAGGAATGCAGTATTCCCCATTGCTTTCTCGGACGCTGTTTTTGCCCCGCGCCAAATCCTTGCTCCTTTTATGTCGACACCTATAAAATTCGCTTCAGGGAAAAGATGAGCCAGGCCAATCGTATATTCACCTTTCCCGCATGCCAGTTCCAGAACGACAGGATAATCATTCCCGAAAACATCACGTCTCCATTTTCCTTTCAGCTGATTATCACCTCCCGGTTGTTCAGATATATCAGGCTGAATGACATTCCGGAAAGTTCCGAGTTCAGCCCAGCGCTGAAGTTTATTTTTCCCCACTACCGGAATTCTGTTTCTGATTCTTTTCAATCCTCAGACCGATGTCGTATACTCCCCTGAGGTCTTCCATCCGCATGCCGTGCTGGATCCTGATCTGCCATTCCCCTGATGAAGGGAAATATATGTCTGATTTGTATGGAAGTTTCAGCTCGTGGATATCTCCTGTTCCCTTCCCGTACCAGTTTCCTTTTTCATCAGCCAGCTGATACTGAAGGGTATCTGTTATTTCTTTGCCTCCGGGTGTGGTTGTTGTTACAAACAGGAATATATTCCTGTAGGGATATGATGATCCTGTCCTGATAATGAAATCGATATTATTACTGCCTGCAGTATCGGTTACAGGGAAGGTGAATGAAGCTATATCGGCAAGCCCCCATGTGTTACCTTTCATTGCGGCCGAATCGGTAAAAACAACATTTTTGCCGCACGAAGCAAGGCTTAGCATCAGAAGTATTACGGGCGCAAGGCTATTTGTTCCTTTTATCATTGAATCTTTTATTTCTCTTTTTACGTGAATTCCTTGTAATCGGTTTTTTTGTCTCCTGAGAATCGAACCTTGTAAGGCTGCTGTGTTCGAGAAGATCAGCCGGCGTAAGTCCGGGATCGGCCGATGCCTCAACGATCAGCAGTTTTTCAGGTTTTTTCCCTTTCCTGTTCATTGCCTGAATTTCCCTGACTCTCCCGACCGGAACAGCCGTAAGGTTGGCCGGTATATTGGGATCGGTGCTGTACCAGTAGACGCTCTTGTGGACTTCCATTTTCATAAAATATGCAGTAGAAGTCATAAGTTCGAGTGGAACATCTCTTGGAGGGAATGATCTCTGGGCGTCAATATAGCAATCGAACTCAAAATTCAGACAGCATTTCAGCTTGCTGCACTGACCAGCAAGTTTTTGGGGATTAAGCGACAGCTCCTGGTATTTGGCATGAGTTGTGGTTACCGAAACAAAGTTGCAAATATGAGTCGAGCAGCAGAGTTCGCGGCCGCACGATCCTATCCCGCCTATCCTCCCAGCTTCCTGCCGGGCGCCTATCTGGCGCATTTCTATTCTGACCCGGAACTCTTCAGCAAGAACTTTTATCAATTGCCTGAAATCCACCCTTTCATCGGCTATATAATAGAATATTGCCTTGGTCTTGTCGCCCTGGTACTCGACGTCGCCGATCTTCATATTGAGCTTTAAGTCCTCGGCTATCTGCCGCGAGCGCAGCATTGTGGGTGTTTCAAGTTTTCTGGCTTCCTCCCATTTGACGACATCAACAGGCTTGGCCTTGCGGTACACCTTTTTCATATCTTCAGACGAAGGCAGAATCTTAAGCCTTTTAAGCTGTTCGCGAATAAGGTCGCCGGTCATGGAAACCCTTCCTATGTCGTGTCCCGGTGATGCTTCAACAGCAACAATATCGCCAATCTCAAGCCTAAGTCCGTTCACATTCCTGTAAAATCCCTTTCTTGTATTCTTGAATCGTATTTCCACGATATCATTTTCAGAGGGAACATAGGCAATATCCTTTAGCCAGTTGAAAGAATCAAGCTTATTTAATCCGGGTTTATATGTTATATCAGGCATATGCAGTTCTTCGCCCTGCTGAGCTGATAATTCTTCATTCTCTGTCATATCCGATTTTTATACAGATTTAATCCCGCAAAAGTAATGAATAATTGAATCACTTTCAATATTCAGCCGGCAGCTCACCTTACTATCAGGCGGGTTATCCTCAGACCCAGATCAAGGAATATGATACGTGCATTGCCGTTTGCCTCAATATGTGCATAGGCTTTATTTATCTCATCGGTGAACTGATAAATATTATCCTGGCTGATAAATGGATGGAATTTTGATGAGAATTCCGATTCCTCTCCTGTAAGGTAAACCAGGTTATTTTTTTTCTGGCCCAGGGTAAGCATGAGATTTTCACGCAGAAGCCTGAGTGTGAACGAAAGGAAGCTTTTCTGGGGCTCCCGTCCGATAGCCGCCATGTCTTCCGACCAGTTTATGATCGCGATAATATCCCTCTTCCAGGCAAACCGCATCAGCGTTTTGAAATAGTCGAGATTCTTCAGCGAGGAATCTTCATTTTCACACAGTTCCACCGCCCGGATGAGGTTCCCGTTCACAACTCCTGCTATATCGTCAGCCTTTGCCTTGTGTATTTTGAAAGTATCAAGAAGGTATAAGGAGATATCCTCATTTTTAAACGAAGGGATCTTGATAAGCTGGCATCTCGAAAGGATTGTGGGTATCACTTTGTCGGGCTCATCCGAGACAAGGATAAAAAGTGTCTTTTCAGGCGGCTCTTCAATGAGCTTAAGCAATTTGTTTGCCGACGAAGGATGCATTTTTTCGGGGAGCCATATTATCATGATCTTAAAATCCGATTCAAAGGCTTTAAGACTCAGTTTCTTCAGAATCTCCGAAGCCTCTGAAGCAAAAATAAGGCCCTGTGCATTACCCACCTCAATTGAGTCGAGCCATCTGTTCAGGTTGAAATACGGCGATTTTCTTACAAATTCCCTCCATTGCTGGATATAGTTATCGCTTACAGGTTCGGATGAAGACTTGTTTTTGATAACAGGAAAAACAAAATGAAGATCAGGATGGATAAGCTTTTCGTATTTTATACACGACTTGCATGTCCCGCATGAATCCCCGGCAGTCTTGTTCTCACAACTTATATATTGTGCATATGCAAGGGCAAGGGCAAGGTTGCCGCATCCTTCGGGACCAGTGAAAAGCTGGGCATGGCTTACCCTTTCCGATTTAACTGACCCGATAAGTCGCTGGATGATTTCCTTTTGTCCTGGAATATCCGAGAACTTCATATCAGAAAAAATGAAACAGCAACACTACAATGCTGCAAGGGCAGCATCATAATCAGCTTCTGTGGCAATTTCGGGGACAAGCTGTGAATGTACTACCCTGCCGTTTTCATCAACGACAACAAGAGCCCTTGCATACAGGCCCTCGAAGCTGCCGTCAAGAATCCCGACCCCGTACGATTTAGCAAAATCAGTATCCCTGAAACCCGAAAGTGTTACAACGTTTGTGATGCCTTCAGTTGTACAAAAGCGGCCGTGGGCAAATGGCAGATCCTTGGTTATTGCAAGAACAACCACATTTCCTTTTCCGGCAGCAAGCTGGTTGAATTTACGTACTGAAGTTGCACAGACTGAAGTGTCGAGGCTGGGAGAGATGCTGAGCACTACTTTTTTGCCCTTCAGATCAGAAAGCCTGAGGGTCGCGAGGTCAGACCCGACGAGCGCAAAATCAGGTGCCATGGTCCCGGCAGGCGGAAGATCCCCGTAGGTATTAACCGGATTTCCTTTAAGTGTGATTTTAGCCATATCTTTTTCTTCAAATATAAATATTCCCAAAAAAAATGTAGGTTTGTATAGGAAAAAATTCTTCAGTTAATTTAAAATACACGATCTATGAAAATGATTCAGGATTTCAATTTCAAAGGAATAAAAACAATTGTCAGGGTTGATTTTAATGTACCGCTTGATAAAAAGACATTAGAGGTAACTGACGATACCCGCATTAGGGGAGCTCTGCCTACCATCAGGAAAATCCTGGGCGACGGAGGATCCGTAATTCTCATGTCGCACCTCGGCCGCCCCGAAGGAAGAATGGAGAAATATTCCCTTAAACCTGTTCTTCCTGTGCTTGAGAAACATCTCGGTCAGAAGGTCCTTTTTGCCGATGACTGCCTTGGCGAATCAGCTGTAACAATGTCGGCCGCCCTTAAGCCGGGAGAAGTCCTGCTTCTTGAAAATGTAAGGTTCTATCCCGAAGAAGAAGGAAAGCCTGTTTTACCTGAAAATGTTACGGAAGAAGAAAAGAAAGCTGCAAAAGCCGAAATGAAGGCAAAGCAGAAAGAACTCGCAAAGAAACTTGCAGGCTATGCTGATGTTTATGTGAATGATGCTTTCGGAACGGCACACAGGGCCCACGGTACAACTGCCGTTATTGCCGATTATTTCCCGAAGGATAAAATCATGTTCGGCTTTCTTATTAACAGCGAGCTTGCTGCCATGGACAGGGTACTTAACAATGCCCAGCATCCCTTTACAGCCATTATGGGCGGCGCCAAGGTATCCGACAAGATACTTCTTATCGAAAACCTTCTCAACAGGGTCGATAACCTTATAATAGGCGGCGGAATGACATATACTTTCATTAAGGCCCAGGGCGGTAAGATTGGAAAATCGCTATGCGAGGAAGACAAGCTCGACCTTGCACTTAAGATTATTGAAAAGGCAAAGGAGAAAAATGTAAAACTGTATCTGCCTGTCGACAGCCTCAATGGCGACAAGTTCGAAAATGAAGCCGATACCAGGCTGACATCAGTCGATGCTGTCGATGACGGATGGCTTGGAATGGATATCGGACAGAAATCAATCGATCTTTTCTCGGAAGTAATTAATAACTCAAAGACAATTCTGTGGAACGGGCCGATGGGAGTATTTGAAATGGAAAAATTCTCAAAGGGGACGACTGCCGTTGCAAAAGCCATCGCCGAAGCCACGTCCTTAGGGGCATTCAGCCTTATCGGAGGCGGCGATTCAGTTGCTGCAATTAACAAGAACAAGCTTGCCGACAAGGTAAGCTATGTATCAACAGGAGGTGGCGCCATGCTCGAATATATGGAAGGCAAAAAGCTTCCCGGCATTGTTGCGGTAAGGGGCGAATAGCTTATATCAGATCATATGGCAGAAGCTGCATCATGATTTTGGTGCAGCTTCTTTTATCTCATTCAAATAGCATATCTTTGTTCCATGGGAAAGAAAATCATCATATTACCATTGCTTGCCGTTCTTTTTGCAGTTTCATGCAAAAAGGATGATACACCCGATACATCAGGTGTTGTTACTATCGATAATACGAGGACACTCGGCCAGACCTACTACGTTTACGGCTTCCTTTTCAGCGACGCAAAGAAGGTGTCAACTCTCGATACTCCAAAACCTGACATTACAATCGACAGCGACGGCACCAGCCTGCTTTTCATGTCCGATAACCTGAAAGACAGCTTTTTCAATGCAGGGGAATATCCCGATGCAGTATCGGCCGAAACTGTATTTGACAACCTGAAATCTGCGACAATACCTGAGTCTTCGTGGGAAGGACTTGCTTCGCCTCTGAAAGCTAACCAGATCTGGATCTACAGAACCGGTCAGGATACCTATGCAAAAATCAGAATTATTTCGTTGATCGGCGAATTACGAAGCGGAGTCAATTATGCTGAATGTACTTTCGAATGGGAGTACCAGCCTGACGGAACTTTAACATTTCCCGGGAAATGACGACGGATCTGACCGGCCAGATTTTTGACATAAAAGACAATGAATCTTTCTCGCGCCTTGCATTGAGCATATTCAGGCTTCAGGCCGGTAAAAATCCCGTATACAGGAGTTTTGTTGAAAGCCTTGGCATAGACCCCGGAGCTGTTAATAAAATAACAGATATTCCGTTTTTACCGTCGGAGGTTTTTAGGACACGAAAAGTTATTCTTGAGGGTCTTAATGAAAAGCTTGTCTTTGAGAGCAGCATGACGACCGGGTCGTCTCCGTGCCGGCATTATGTTCATGATCCTGTTTTATATGAAAAGAGTTATCTTGCATCCTTCAGAAAATTCTACGGAGATCCCTCCGATTACTTTATTGCAGCACTTCTGCCATCATACACTGAACGGCAGAATTCTTCACTTGTCAGTATGATGAACGGTCTGACAGGGCTGAGCGGTGACAAAAGCAGCGGTTTTTACAGGGACGATCCCGAAAAGCTTTTAAACAATATAAACAAGGCAAAATCATCGGGACTAAAAACATTCCTGATCGGTGTCAGCTTTGCGTTGCTTGATCTGGCGAATAATTTGGCGCCCGATCTTGAGGGAACGATCGTAATGGAGACCGGGGGGATGAAAGGCAGAAGGAAGGAGATAACCAGAAATGAGCTTCATGAAATACTGAAGAAAAAATTCAATGTCGCCTTAATACATTCGGAATACGGGATGACTGAACTGCTTAGTCAGGCATATTCGTCAGGAAACGGGATCTTTTTCTGTCCGCCGTGGATGAAGATATTGATCCGCGATACCCGCGATCCGCTTAGTGTGACATTCAATGGAGGGGAAGCCGGAGGGATTAACGTGATCGACCTTGCAAATATATTCTCGTGCTCATTCGTTGCAACAGGCGATTATGGAAAACTGGCAGGGAATGGCGGATTTGAGGTATCGGGACGGTTTGACAATACCGATATACGGGGTTGCAACCTTATGGCTGACTGAAACATGCTGCAATCCTGGTTTAAATTATTGATTCAGGGATTCAGGACGCGGGGGAAAGAAATTTACATTTACAGATAAACGATTCTCTTGTTGCCGGCGCTTGAATAAATTGCAAGGACAAGCTCGACGGCTTTTTTGGCCTCTATGGCATCGACAGGCGGGGGCAGACCTTTTTCGATCGACTGGATTATATCAAGCAATTGCCGGAGGTGTCCGATATCGCTTATTGCTTTCGGATCAGACACACCTCCGCCCGACTGGTTATATCCTGAATATTTTTCCCTTATAATCCTGTCGGTATCCCTTTCTTCATCAAAATGCCATGCAATGAGCCTTTCCTCTTCAACAATCGCCGATCCGCGTGTTCCGAGGATTTCTATCCTGCGGAAGAATCCGGGGTGTACTGCCGTTGAGGCTTCAATAACACCCATGGCGCCGTTGGCGAATTTAAGTGTGGCTGTTGCAACATCCTCGACCTCAAGGTTCTCGTGGCCTACAAGCCCTGTGAAGGCACAGACCGAATCGACCTTTCCCATGAACCATCTCAGCAGGTCGACTGAATGTATCCCCTGATTCATTACAGCTCCGCCTCCGCTTGTATTCAGGAGCGATCTCCATCTTACATCGCTGTAGTATTCAGCGCTTCTGTACCATTTGATGTAAGCGTCGCCCATTACAAGCCTGCCGAAGCGTCCCTCATCAATTGCTTTTTTCAGCTCAATATTTACCCTGCTGAAACGCATTGGGAATATTCCTGATACAATCACATTGTGTGCTATGCCGGCATTTATTATCCTGTCGCAGCGTTCCAGTGTTATCTCAAGAGGTTTTTCAATTATACAGTCTTTCCCGGCATTGATTGCAATAAGGGCAGGTTCAAGATGCAAACCCGATGGAGTACATATATTTACTATTTTTATTTTGTCGTCATTGCATAGTTGCTCGGCCGATTCGTATGCCCTGCACCTGAATTTTGTGCTGAAAGCCAGGGTTTTATCGGGATCATGGTCATACACGCCTACAAGTTCGGCATCCATGATTGTATCAATAGCCCTTGCATGGACTTCGGCTATTGCTCCTGCACCGATTATTCCAAAACCGTGTTTCATCTTCTATCTAAGGGTTGGATAAAAGGCATTTTCGATGTGATCGATATCAAAGGTGCCTTCCCTTTCAATAACAGTTATTATATCAAACCTGCTTTCCTTTTCAATATTGTATTTCCTTATATACCATTCGGCAGCAAAGATCACCGATCTCTGCTTCTCTTTTGTAACAGCATCGCGTGGATGAACCTGGAAATTGACACTGCGCGTCTTAACTTCCACAAAAACAATGAAGTCGTTGTTCTCAGCAACTATGTCGAGCTCTTTTTTCCCCGATACCCAGTTACGGTCACGTATAATGTAACCTTTCTTCTTCAGGTATTCAGCGGCAAGATTTTCCCCTTTTTCCCCAAGGGACTGCGATTCACTCATATCTCGGATAGTTTAGGGAGAAAACGGATTTATATCTCGATTAGTTTATTTTTAATTGCGAAAAGAATGAGGCTTGCTGTATTTTTTGAATTTGTTTTTCCAAGAAGATTGGCTCTGTGCTTGTCGACTGTCCTTTTGCTTATGAAAAGTGTATCTGCAATTTCCTGGTTTGAGAGGCCTTCACATATCTTAAGAAGTATTTCCTTCTCCCTTTTTGAAAGGTTTGCCGATTTGTTCTCGCTTTCCCTGTGCTTTATTTTCTGGATTACATGATACAGCAGTTCCTGGGAAAAATAGCTCCCGCCCTTTAGAACTGTCAGTATGGCCTCCCGTACCTCCGAAATATCCGAATCCTTGAGTACGAATCCTTTGGCTCCTGCATCTACCATTTTATAATAATATTCCTCCTCGCCGTACATGGATAATGCTATGATATTTAAACCGGGGCAGATCCTGAGTCCTTTTCTTGTGGCCTCAATGCCGTCCATTTCAGGCATGTTAATATCCATGAGGGCGATATCAGCTTTTGTTTCCCTTATTACCCTGATGAATTCCTCCCCGTTTGATGCTTCTCCCGCAACCTCAAAATCAGGGAAAGCATTAAGCAGGATTTTCAGGCCGTTGCGAAAAAGCTGATGATCATCGGCGATTATTATTTTAACCTTTTCCATTGAGATGTTATTCTATGATCTTAATAAGGGCGCTTGTTCCTTTTCCGGGAGTGCTTTCGAGGATGAAGACCCCATCGACAGATTTTACCCGTGTGTCAATATTCGAAAGCCCCATTCCTTTTCTATCCTCATTACTCAGTGCGGAAGTATCGAATCCGCGGCCATTGTCATAAAACTGCAAGGTAATGAATTTTTCATGTTTATTTAAATCAATTTCTATCCTCGAAGCCCCCGAATGCCTTATTGAATTGTTAATCAATTCACAGGCCGCCCGGTAAACAACAACCTCCTTTTCGGTTTCAAGACGGATTTTCTCCATATTTGATTTGAAATCTATCTCAATGGCTTTTGTTTTATTAATCTTTGCAACAAATGCCGAAAGCGCGCTCGAAAGGCCAAAGTTCGAAAGAATGTGAGGGCTGAGGTTGTTTGAGATATCCTTAAGGGTATTTATTGCTTCGTTCACAAGATGATTTGTATTGTTCAGGATATCGGTTCCGGTCTGGTCATTAATCCTTTGGTCGAGGGCTGAAAGTGACATTTTTACAGTCGACAGAAGCGGTCCAAGCCCGTCGTGAAGATCTTTGGCAAATCTCTTCCTTTCATTTTCCTCAGTCGTAATTATTGCATTTATAACCCTTTTTTCAGATCTGGCTCTGTCAATATCAGCTTTTTTAAGGGAGTAGAACAATTCACGTATCAAAACAACACCTACAATTATCATAAATGATATTAATACACCCAGCCATTCATCAATCATCTGCCACATATATGACGGGGTGCCCCTGAAATATTCAAAAAGCTGAATGAACTTCCTTACTGCCATAAATGCGAACGACAATGAAAGAAGTATCCATGAAAGCCTGTATTTTGTCAGTTTAATAAAACGGAGGGCCACAGATGCAGCTATTATCTGAAGCACTATCGAAATCATAAGGGCAACAAGTCTTACCATGATATCCGTGTTTTTAATACACAAAAATAGAAGTAATTTGAATAACAGGGAAATGGACTGTTAAACCCGGCCAAAAGCGGCAGAGATTATGTTTTACGACATATATTTGATGCTTTGCTCCTTTTTTATACCTTTGTCGGGCTCAGCCTGTTCCGATGAAATACTTATATAATATTGGCATTCTGGTATATAGCTTTGCAGCGCGAATCATAAGTCCTTTCAGTGAGAAAGCCAGGCTGTGGACCTCTGGCAGAAAGGACTGGGAGAGGAGGCTTGCCGAAAAAGTAAACAGTAAAAATACCAACCTCTGGATACATTGTGCATCCCTTGGCGAATTTGAACAGGGAAGGCCGTTGATGGAATCAATCAAAAGGACAAGGCCTGATATCAGAATAATACTCACATTCTTTTCCCCGTCGGGATATGAAATAAGGAAAAACTATAATATGGCTGATTATGTCTGCTATCTTCCGGCCGACACCCCTGCCAATGCAGCCAGATTTATATCAGCAGTTAATCCTGCTGCAGTAATATTTGTCAAGTATGAATTCTGGAACAATTATATTACCCTCCTCGGGAAGCAACGCATCCCATTTTATCTTGTTTCGGGTATTTTCAGGCCGGGCCAGCATTTCTTCAGATGGTACGGCAGCTTTTTCAGGAAAATGCTTTTCCGGTTTTCACATATTTTCGTTCAGGACAGCAGGTCGGCAGAGCTCCTTCTTAATTCAGGAATTAAAAATGTGACTGTGGCGGGCGATACGAGGTTCGACAGAGTTGTTGAGATTGCAGCTTCGGCAAAGGAAATTCCCCGTATTGAAAAATTCAGGAGCACAGGGAAACTTGTAATGGTAGGAAGCAGCTGGTGGCAGGACGAAGAGATAATTGCTGAATACCTAAAGGAACACGGCGGGAATCTTAAATGGGTCTTTGCACCACATGAAATTGACAAACCAAATATTGAAAGACTCGAAAAGCTGCTTGGAGGGGGAGTTGTTCGTTTTTCTGAATACAGCGACGACAGTTCGGATGCCGCAGTTATGATAATAGATAATATAGGTATGCTTTCGTCGGCTTACAGGTATGCACATATTGCGGTTATCGGCGGAGGTTTCGGGAAAGGTATCCATAATATCCTTGAGGCGGCCTGCTGGGGAATACCTGTGGTTTTCGGGCCCAATCACGGGAAATTCAGGGAAGCGGTCGGCATGATTGCCGCAGGCGGGGCAAGGTCGTACGGTAACTATGATGATTTCAGACAGATTATCGACAGCTGGCTGGCTGATGAAAATTATTATAAAGCATCAGCTGACAGTGCACATAATTATGTAAGAAGTAATACGGGAGCAACGGCGATTATCCTTGAGAAACTTAACCTAAAAGATATTAACATGCCCTCTTCATAAGTTGTTAACAACTAATCAAAGTGCCTTTGGAAGCCTTCATTCAAAGAGGAGTAAATTTCCAATCCGGAATTTGGATCGAGAAAAAATAATATATATAAGAATATCAGTAGTTAATGATTGTTGAAAAAAGAAGTTTTTAAACCTTAATCCCAAAATTTATGATAAAACAAATTACAAAATTCCTCATGATTTTGTTGTTTCTGCCGGTTTCTTATTCAGTATTCGGGCAGGGATCAACAACATCATCTATGAGCGGCCGTGTTACCGACAGCAAGGGTGAAGTCCTGGCCGGCGCAACAATAGTTGCCACTCACGAGCCTTCCGGTACAAGGTACGGAGCTACCGCCAATAACCAGGGCTTATACTCGATCCAGGGGATGCGTCCCGGTGGTCCTTATAAAGTTAATGTAAGCTTCATAGGCTACAAGAGCATGGATTATACCGACATCACTCTTTTCCTTGGTGAAACCTTCAACCTGAACACATCACTTTCGGAGTTTACAGCCGAGGTTGCTGAAGTAACAGTTATCGGTGCAAGACCTTCGAAGTTCAATACAACCAAAACAGGAGCAACCACAAACATATCGAGCGAGGACATGTTAAAGCTGCCGACCATCAGCCGCAGCATTGGTGATATTGCCAGGGTTTCTCCGTATACAAACGGCACTATGAGTTTTGCCGGTGGCGACGGTCGTTCGACAAACTTCACTGTTGACGGTGCAAACTTCAACAACAACTTTGGTCTGAGCAGCAACCTTCCAGGTGGCGGTAATCCAATTTCGCTCGATGCCATTGAAGAGGTTCAGGTTGTTATTGCTCCCTTCGACGTACGTCAGACAAACTTCATTGGCGGCGGTGTAAATGCCATTACCAAGTCGGGAACCAATACCTTTAAAGGTACGGCTTATACATACCAGACAAACCAGAACATGCGCGGCAACAAGATTGGCGATCATGATTTCGGCGACAGGGCCAAGGAGTCAAACTCAATCTATGGTTTTACCGTGGGCGGTCCGATATTGAAAAACAAACTGTTCTTCTTCGGCAACCTTGAATACGAAAAAACTCCTCAGCAGGTTATCCGCTGGCGTGCTTCAACAAATGGCACTACCGATCAGCAGACTATTTCGCGTGTTACAGAAAGTGATTTGCAGACAGTATCAGATTATCTGAAAACCAAATACGGCTACGAAACAGGGTCCTTCAAAAGCTTCCCGGCCGACGAGTCGAACCTGAAATACCTTGCACGTCTCGACTGGAACATTAACGATGCCAACAAATTAAGCGTTCGTTTTAACCATACGAAAAATACAGCATGGAATCCGCCTAACGGCAACTCGACAGACGGAAGCTACCGCGACCGTAACAAGGACCGCGTTGGTCAGTTCTCAATGTCGTATGCTAATTCGATGTATTCGATGGATAATGTAGTTAACTCAGGGACAGTGGAACTGAACAGCAGGTTCTCAAAGAACATGTCGAACCAGTTGCTGGTTACATACTCTGATATTGAGGACGTCCGCGGATCAACTTCATCACCATTCCCGTTTATAGATATAATGAGCGGCGACATTGCCACCGGTGCGGCAGCCCTCGATCCATATATCTCAGCAGGATACGAACTGTTTACATGGAATAACGGTGTAAAGAATAAGATCATTACAGCAACTGACAACTTCACATATTATATCGATGCCCATAAGCTTACAGCTGGTATAAGCTATGAATATCAGATGGCTGATAATAACTATATGCGTAACGGAACAGGTTATTACCGTTATGCCAGCATGACTGATTTTCTTAGTGGCGCAGCTCCGGTCGACTTTGCCCTTACATATGGAACCAACGGCGAACTCGTGCCCTCAAATGCAGTTAAATTCAATCAGATAGGTGCATATATCCAGGATGAATGGACACCTGTTCAGAATTTCAAGCTTACTCTTGGTCTTCGTGCCGATAACCTTTCGTTCATTGATGATATTATAACCAACAATGCAGTTCTGAATCTTGATTTCGGCAACCGTCATATTGATACAGGCGAATGGCCCAAGTCAAAGGTCAACCTTTCACCCCGTGTCGGTTTTACATGGGATGTCAAAGGCGACAAATCGCTTGTACTCCGCGGAGGAACCGGGATCTTCACTGGAAGACTTCCTCTTGTATTCTTCACAAACATGCCTTCGAACGCTGGTATGAACCAGATCCTGATGAAAATCCAGACACGTTTCAATGCTGACGGAACAGTTCGTTCACGCGATCCGAGGCTTGACCTGCTTGCAGGCGATATAATTACAGATGTTGATGAGATGATCGACAGGCTCGATTTCCAGACGGTGGTAACACCGGCCGATGGCAGTCTGCCAAGTTCAATCGCAGGCGTGGATCCTGATTTCAAGATGCCGCAGGTATGGAAGTCGTCAGCAGCTGTTGATTACAAGGTGCCTTCCAATTTCCCGTTGTCTGTAACATTTGAGGGTATATTCACAAAGAATATAAACGCCGTCATGCTCGACAACTATGCCGTGAAAAACCCGGGCCTGTCATGGACGACATTCGCCGGACCTGATAAACGCTATATCTTCCCGGCCGACTATCTGTATAATAGTACTGTAAAAGATGCCTGCGTTCTTATAAACACAAACAAAGGTTATGGATATACACTGAACCTTACAGTAAATGCTGAGCCTGTTAATAACCTTTATGTGATGGCCGCATATACGAAAACTGAAATGAAGGAAGTATCAGGTATGCCCGGAAGCAATGCGAATTCAGCATGGGTGGGCCTTATCACTGTTGATGGTCCGAACAACGCAACTGTTCAGCGTTCACAGTATGTGATTCCGAATAAATTAATTGCATCAGTTTCTTACCGGATCCCATACCTGAGCGACCATATGTCATCAACGTTCAGCCTCTTCTATTCAGGATTCACTCCTTACGGGAATTCATTCATTTATACAAATGATATGAATGGCGACGGTGTTACAAACGACCTCATCTATATTCCAAAACAGAGAGGCGAAGTGAAATTTGCCACTGCGGCCGATGAAAATGCATTCTTCGCGTTTATGGAACAGGACAAATATCTGAGCAAACACAAGGGAGAATATGCAGAGGCTTATGCAGCACGCTCACCATGGACTAACAGGTTTGATTTCCGCTTTGTACAGGATTTCTCGGTCAAAGCCGGTAATACAAAGAACACTCTTCAGCTTAGCATCGACGTGCTTAATGCCGGTAACCTGCTGAATTCAAAGTGGGGTGTTTATAAAAACATGGCAGCAAGCAACTATGGAGCCATCCTCAAGTATGAAGGCCGTGATGAAGCTAATGTACCCAGCTATTCGATGGCTAAGGTAAGTAATGCCTATCCGGTGAAAACATACGATACATATCTTAATATCAGTCAGTGCTGGATGTTGCAGGTAGGTCTGCGCTATATTTTCAATTAAGCCGGCAGCAAGACTAAACTCTACGGAGGCCGTCTCAGTAATTTGATGAGACGGCCTCTTTTTTTGTCCTTTTAGTTTTATTAAGGTTCCCTGTTTCTCTTCCTTCCTGACACCCTTATGTTATTAAACAACGTTTACGGTAAACTTTCAAAAGCCCCATTGAATAACAATCCGGTAATATATTATTTCACTGCCATATAGCATTTCCCCCATTACCGAAGTTCATGTAAAATACAGATAAACAGTAATATAGGTATTGGTTAATAACTAAACAGCCAAATGTTAATAAACTTGAAAATATTGTCTTGCATCGGGCTTTATGCTTATCTATTTTAGCATTTACCCGCTTTTAAAATCGCCGGTCGTTTAATCATAACATAATCAGGAGTTAACAGATTTATAGTAATAAAATGGGAGAGTTATTTGTCCAGGAGTCAGTCGTCAACACAGGTGAGGTAAATGATGGATCATCATCTGACAATAAAAAAAAGATGAATGTGAAAGAAGTTGACAAACAAGTTGAGAAGACAACGGAAAAGATTACCTATTCTCACGATGAAGCTGTTGAAGCCAGTATCAGATATTTTAAAGGGGATGAACTGGCGGCCAGGGTGTGGGCTAACAAATATGCTCTGAAAGACTCATTCGGGAATATTTATGAAAAGACACCTGACGACATGCACCGCCGTCTCGCAAAGGAGATCCGGCGTATTGAGCTGAAATATAAGAATCCTCTTCCGGAAGAGCTTATTTATGGTATCCTTAAGGATTTCAAATACATTGTTCCACAGGGCGGACCGATGACAGGCATAGGGAATGACTTCCAGATAGCTTCTCTTTCAAACTGTTTTGTGATCGGTAATGACGGCGATTCTGATTCGTATGGTGGAATTATGAAGATCGACCAGGAGCAGGTTCAGCTTATGAAGCGCCGCGGCGGTGTAGGCCACGATCTGTCGCATATCAGGCCGAAAGGGACCCCCGTGCTGAACAGCGCTCTTACCTCAACAGGCGTCGTTCCTTTTATGGAACGATATTCAAATTCGACCCGTGAGGTAGCTCAGGATGGAAGACGAGGAGCCCTGATGCTTTCGATTTCAATAAAGCACCCCGACAGCGAGAAGTTCATAGATGCAAAACTTGAAAGCGGTAAAGTGACCGGAGCCAATGTATCGGTAAAGCTTACAGATGAGTTTATGAAGGCTGTTGAGGCAAAAAGCTCATTCAGGCAGCAATACCCAATAAATTCGAAGAACCCGAAATTTGCCAGGGATATAGATGCAGTCCAGCTCTGGAGCAAAATAATACATAATGCATGGAAGTCGGCAGAGCCGGGAGTACTGTTCTGGGATACAATAATACGCGAGAGTGTTCCTGACTGCTATGCCGACCTTGGATATGCCACAGTGTCGACAAATCCCTGCGGTGAAATACCTCTCTGCCCTTACGACAGTTGCAGGCTTCTTGCAATCAACCTCCACAGCTATGTCGAGAATCCTTTTACAGCCGATGCATCCTTTAACTTCGATCTTTACAAGGAACATGTGGGTCTTGCCCAGAGAATGATGGACGATATAATCGATCTTGAGCTTGAGAAAATAGATGCTATCCTTGCAAAAATAGATGCTGATCCCGAATCGGAGGAACTGAAAAGGGTCGAAAGAAACCTGTGGAAGAATATCAGGAAAAAATCGGAGGAAGGAAGAAGAACTGGCATTGGAATTACTGCAGAAGGCGATATGCTGGCAGCCCTGGGATTAAGGTACGGCAGCGATGAGGCAACAAGCTTTTCGGTAGAGGTTCATAAAACACTCGCTCTCGAAGCCTACAAGTCATCAACATATCTCGCAAAGGAAAGAGGTGCGTTTGCAATTTACGATGCCGAAAGGGAGAAAAATAACCCTTTCATAATCAGGATGAAACAGGCCGATCCGGTGATGTATAATAATATGGTAAAATTCGGCCGCCGCAATATAGCGCTTCTTACAATTGCCCCGACTGGTACCACAAGCCTTATGACTCAGACTACTTCGGGCATTGAACCTGTTTTTTCTGTTTTCTACAAGCGCAGAAGGAAGGTAAATCCGAACGACAAGGATGTGAAGGTCACATTCAGGGATGAAGTGGGCGATTCATGGGAAGAATTCAATGTTTTCCACCATAAATTCGTCGAATGGCTAAGGCTGAACGGCTTTGATCCCGATAAGGTCACGGGGATGAGCGATGAGGAGATAAATGAAATTATTGCAAAATCGCCATATTACAAGGCTACTGCAAATGACGTCGACTGGTTGGCAAAGGTCCGTATGCAGGGAGACATACAGAAATGGGTCGATCATTCAATAAGCGTTACAATAAACCTGCCGTCCGACGTGAAGGAGGAGCTTGTGAGCGAGCTTTATCTCACGGCCTGGAAATCGGGATGCAAGGGAGCTACCGTTTATCGCGACGGATCGAGAAACGGCGTCCTTATAGCAGCAGGAAAGAACGAAATAAAAGCAGAAAGACCGAAACGCCCGAAAATACTCGACTGCGATGTAATCCGTTTCAACTTCAATGATGAGAAATGGGTTGCATTCGTGGGACTCAAGGATGGAAAGCCTTATGAGATATTTACAGGTCTGGCTGATGAGGAAATATTCCCGATTCCGAAAACGATAATCAAGGGCAAAATAATAAAGGTTAAACCCGACGAAGGCAGAACTCGCTATGACTTCCAGTACACTGATAAATACGGGTACAAAAAGACTATTGAAGGCCTTTCACATATGTTCAAGCCTGAGTTCTGGAATTATGCCAAGCTGATATCAGGGGTATTGCGCCACGAGATGCCTATTGCCGACGTTGTAACCCTTGTCCAGTCGCTAAATCTCGACAGCGAATCCATAAATAACTGGAAAAATGGTGTCGAAAGAGCTCTCAAAAAGTATATACCGAACGGTACAAAGGCCAAAGGTAAATGCGGCGAATGCGGATCCGAAAACCTTGTCTACGAGGAAGGATGCCTCATATGCAAGGATTGCGGATCGTCGAAATGCGGATAAGCGCGGATACTATTTTATAACTTTAAGTTCCCGGCCGATCTTTTCAAATGCCTTTATGGCTTTGTCGAGGTGTTCTGTCTCATGGGCAGCGGAAAGCTGTACCCTAATGCGTGCCTGTCCCTTCGGGACAACAGGATAATAAAATCCGGTTACATATATACCCTCTTCGAGAAGCCTGGCAGCGAAGTCCTGCGACAGTTTGGCATCATAAAGCATAACAGCGCAAATTGCCGACCGGGTTGGCTTTATGTCAAAACCGATACCGGTCATCTTCTCAATGAAGTATTCCGAATTCCGGTGAAGCTTGTCCTGCAGCTCATTTGTCTCAGTCATCATATCTACCATCTGTATCCCGGCAGCCGCAACGAGAGGAGGTATGGAATTAGAAAACAGATAAGGCCTTGACCTCTGCCTGAGAAGCTCCACTATTTCCTTTTTGCCTGTTGTAAAACCTCCTATTGCACCGCCGAATGCCTTGCCAAGGGTCCCGGTGATGATCTCTATCTTTCCTTTAAGATCATAAAGCTCCGTCACACCACGGCCGGTTTTGCCAACAACTCCTGCAGAATGCGATTCATCGACCATAACCAATGCATTGTATTTTTCAGCAAGCCCGGCTATCCTGTCGAGCGGGGCTACATTGCCGTCCATAGAGAAAACACCGTCGGTGACAATGAGCCTGAACCTTTGTTTCTCTGCAAGCTGAAGCTGTTTCTCAAGATCTTCCATATCGGCATTGTTATACCTGTATCTCTGTGCCTTGCAAAGTCTTACTCCATCGATTATGGAAGCATGGTTAAGTGAATCGGATATTATGGCATCTTCTTCGGTGAGAAGAGGCTCAAAAACTCCTCCGTTTGCATCGAAGCAGGCTGCGTAGAGGATAGTATCATCGGTGCCGAAAAATGCCGAGATCTTCTTTTCGAGCTCTTTATGGAGATCTGTAGTGCCGCAGATAAACCTTACCGACGACATTCCGTAACCATGATCATCGAGAGCTTTTTTTGCAGCTTCGATAAGCCTGCCGTTATTGGATAAGCCCAGATAATTGTTGGCACAGAAATTAAGAACCTTTTGCCCTGTATTGAGCTCTATCTCCGCTCCCTGGGGAGATACAATGATTCTTTCATTCTTATAAAGCCCGGCTTCCCTTATTTCAGATAAAATCTGAGCAAGATGTTTTTGATAATCTGTATACATAAATTAATCTTTTATCTCCCTTTGTGCACTTTGCGAAAACTTTGCGCCCTTTGCGGTTAACTTTTTCTTTTACCGCAAAGTACGCTAAGGTATCGCAAAGTTAAACGAAGGCGTTGTTAATAGTTTCAGTCCCAGTTGAGTATCACCTTTCCGGAGTTACCGCTTTCCATGGCATCGAAGCCCTTCTGAAAGTCATCGATATGGAAACGGTGTGTTATGACAGGATCGAGGTCGATGCCGCCTATTATCATCTGTTCCATTTTATACCATGTTTCCCACATCTCCCTTCCGTAAATTCCCTTGAGAGTGATAGCCTTGAAAATAATATCGCTCCATGGGACCTCAAAATTCGATGGCAGGATGCCAAGAAGGGAAATGCTCGAACCGTTGTACATGTTGTTTATCATTTCGATAAAGGCTTTAGGCGAGCCCGACATTTCGAGCCCTATATCGAAACCCCGCATACCCAGCTTTTTCACTGCATCGGAAATATGTTCTCCTTTGGAAGGATTAACAACAAGAGTGGCTCCCATCTTCTTTGCAATGTCCAGACGGTAATCGCTCAGATCGCTTGCGACGATGAACCTTGCGCCAGCGTATTTTGCTATTGCCACTGCCATGCTTCCTATCAGCCCGGCCCCGGTTATAAGCACGTCTTCGCCAAGAAGAGGGAATGATAATGCTGTATGTGTTGCATTGCCGAAAGGATCCATAATGGCAGCCCATTCATCGGGTATCCTGCTATCGAGAGGAACAACATTTGATGAGGGGATTCTTACATACTCGGCAAATGCGCCATCGATATTGACGCCAATGCCGACAGTGTTTTCACAGACATGTTCCTTCCCCCTCCGGCAGTTGCGGCAGTGTCCGCATGCCAGATGACCTTCGCCGGTCACCCTGTCGCCTGGTTTGAAGATTTTAACGCCGGGCCCTGTTTTTTCAATATAACCCATATACTCATGGCCGATGACAAGGGGTGTTTTTATGGTTTTCCTGGCCCACGGATCCCATTCGTAAATATGAAGATCGGTTCCGCAGATTGCAGATTTCTTTACCTTGATAATCACATCATTCAGGCCGGGCTCCGGAACCGGTACATCCTGCATCCAGATCCCCTTTTCAGGCCGGGCTTTCACCAGTGCTTTCATTGTCTTCATAGATCGCAAATTAAACTGACTAAAAATAATACAATTCCGTGTCATAAAAGCTGATTTTTAAAAGAGTGTTGTTTGTCCTCTTTAGCTATCTTTGTCTGAGGTAAAAACAATTGAAATACTTATGGCTCAGGTAAGAGTACGATTCGCACCCAGTCCGACCGGACCGCTTCATATCGGAGGCGTCAGAACAGCCCTTTATAATTATCTCTTTGCGAGGAAACACAACGGTGTATTCATTCTTAGGATTGAAGATACAGATATGACAAGGTTTGTCGGAGGCGCGGAGGAATATATAATGGAAGCTCTGAAATGGTGCGGCCTCACTGTGAATGAGGGGATTAATGAAGGCGGCAGTTACGGACCTTATCGTCAGAGCGACCGCAAGGAACTTTACAGGCAATATGCAGATCTTCTCTTTGACAAAGGCTATGCTTACTATGCCTTCGATACTCCCGAAGAGCTCGAGGCGATGAGGGTAAGCGCGGAAAAAGAGGGGAAGACATTTATTTATAATTCAAAGATAAGGACTAAGCTTAAAAACTCCCTGACCCTTAGCGATGTGGAATGGAATGCCATGCTCGACAGGGGTGAGCCATATGTCATCCGTTTCAAAATGCCTGACGACGAGGAGATACATTTCGATGACCTTATAAGGGGCCATATCGTCGTAAACGCCAGCACCCTCGACGATAAGGTATTGTTCAAATCCGACGGGATGCCCACATACCATCTTGCCCATCTTGTCGACGATCACCTGATGCAGATAAGCCATGTAATAAGGGGAGAGGAATGGCTTCCATCCCTTCCTCTTCATGTGATGCTGTACAGGGCATTTGGTTGGGAAGCTCCGTATTTTGCCCATCTTCCGCTTCTTCTTAAACCCGACGGGAAAGGAAAGCTAAGCAAACGTGACGGCGATAAACTGGGATTCCCTGTCTTCCCTCTTTACTGGCCTTATGGTGAAAAGGCAAGGGGTTACCGCGAGGACGGGTATTATCCCGAGGCTTTCATAAACATGCTGGCATTGCTTGGATGGAACCCCGGAACCGAACAGGAGATATTTTCAATGAATGAGCTGGTTGAGGCATTCTCCATTGAGAGGGTTCATAAGGCAGGATCGCGCTTCGATCCCGAAAAGGCAAAATGGTTTAACCACCAGTATCTTCAGAAACGGACAAATAATCAGCTTGCAATAGAATTCAGGGAATATCTTCGCCCCAAAGGTTATCATATCGATATAGTTGATCTAGAAAAGCTTGTAAGCCTCGTCAAGGACCGTGTCAGCTTCGTGAAGGATATCTGGGACCAGACCGATTTCTTTTTTAAGGCTCCGGCAGAATACGACAAAGAGGCTGTCAAGAAAAGATGGCAGGAAAATACCCCTGATATCCTTAAGGAACTTGCATCCCTTCTTGAAGGCATTGCTGAATTTAATCCTTCTTCCACCGAGACTGCGGTAAAAGCATGGATAGCTGACTCAGGCTATAATATGGGTGCAGTAATGAATGCCTTCCGTATTGTTATTGTAGGCGCCCTTCGCGGCCCTCATATGTTCGATATAATCAGTTGGTTAGGAAAGGAGGAGACGCTTAAACGCATCGAAAAAGGTGTTTCCGCCATAGGCACAGGTTTACAATGATCCTTCCGGAACAAGGAGATTTCATTGATATTCATACTCACGGGTCATCAGTCACCGATGGTGTTTTCGCGATCGAAAATCTTATGGCTCATGAAGGGATCAGTCCCGAAGATATTGTTGCCAGGGCATTTACTGCCGGAATTCATCCATGGCATCTCAGTGAATCGAACCTTACCCTGCTTTTCCGATATTTAAAGGAAATATCAGCTGATCCCCGGATTATTGCACTGGGAGAAGCTGGTTTTGACAGGCTCAGGGGTCCGTCAATGGAACTTCAGAGACAGGCGTTCACTGAACAGGCAAAAATGGCAATCAGACTTGATATGCCTTTGATAATACACTGTGTAAAAGCCTGGGATGAATTGATTAACATGCACAGGACACTTAAACCTTCAGCACCCTGGATGGTACATGGATTCAGGGGAAAGAAGGAACTTGCCTCCCAGCTGTTATCAAGAGGGATGTATATCTCTTTCTGGTTCGATTTCATAATAAGGCCCGAATCGTCCGATCTTGTACGTTTCATTCCCCGCGAAAGGATCTTCCTTGAAACCGATGGCGCAGATACCGATATCAGGATTATTTACGATAAGGTTGCAAATGATCTCGGAATAAGTATTACTGATCTGAAAAGAATAATTTTAAATAATTTCAATGAACTTTTCAAACGACAAAAAGCCCGGGGGCAATGAAACTGGTCCCGACTGGCTGTCGAGGACCAGGCTCCTTGCAGGTAATGATGTACTGGAAAGGCTGAAATCATCAAATGTACTTGTTGTGGGCCTTGGGGGAGTAGGGGCCTATGCTGCCGAAATGATTTGCAGGGCAGGTGTCGGAAAGATGACTATTGTTGATGGCGACAGGGTTCACCCCTCGAACCGCAACAGGCAGCTCATCGCCCTGAAAAGCAATGAAGGATTACCAAAGGCTTTTTTGATGGGGGAGAGGCTAAGGAATATAAATCCCGCCCTCGATCTGACTATAATAAATGAATACCTGAAGGATGACAGAATGACTGAAGTTCTCGACATGGGATTCGATTATCTTGTTGACGCCATCGACACACTATCCCCAAAGGTTTTTCTTATCAGACATGCCGTAAGCAGAAAGATCCCGGTTGTAAGCTCAATGGGGTCAGGAGGCAAGGTCGATCCGTTGAGGATATCAATCTGTGATATCTCCGAAACAACCGACTGTCCGCTGGCACGGATCCTGAGAAAAAGACTTCATAAATTAGGGATAAGGGATGGGATCACAGCAGTTTATTCGAATGAGAAAACAGATAAAGCAAAAATTATACCCACTGAAGGAGAACCGAACAAAGCCTCAATAGTCGGGACAATATCCTATATGCCTGCCGCATTCGGTATAGCCTGTTCCTCTGTTGTTATCCGCGATCTGGGGGGAATTTCCCGTTAGTTTTCTTAAAGATGAAATAAAACGGGATGCCCGTCGCCACCGTAAGCAGCGCTATCGACGATTCTGCCGGTCTCTCAAGAAATGAAAGCACAAGTATCAGTATTCCTGCGGCAGTATAAACAAGCTGAGTTAAAGGGAAACCCTTTATTCTCAGCGCCTCCGGCTTCCTTTTCCTGAGACGCCATATTCCCAGGATCGTTAGGACAGGGAAGATTCCAAGTGCAAATCCCATATATGTAAGGACCTGTTCAAAAGTACCCGACAGAACAAGTATCACTGCGATAAGGCATTGGAGAAGAATGGAATTTGAAGGGACCTGGAATCTCTTGTGTATCCTGGCAACCCCTTTGAAGAAAAGACCGTCGCGTGCCATGGAATAATAGACCCTCGGGCCAATAATTATAAAGGCGCTGAGTGATGAAAATAATGCAAATGCGATGAGTATTGAAAAAAGCACTCCGGCCGATTTCCCGAACAGGTTAGCCATTGCCAGTCCTCCGACAGAGATTACATCCTTCATTGCATCGGGTTCGATTCCGTAAACATACAATGTGTTTAGCGCCAGGTAAAGCAGGAGGACAATGACGGTCCCGATGACAAGCGATCCGGGCAGGTTCCTCGACGGGTTCTTTATTTCGGCTCCAAGATATGTTGAGGCGTTCCAGCCGCTGTATGCGAACATTATCCACATAAGTGAAAGGCCGATTGTTTTCCAGCCGGCAAGACCGGAGGGCATAGGGCCGCCAAGGGAAAAATTTGAAAAACTACCGTTCCCGGATGAAAACCCGGCTGTTAATAAAATAACAATCAGCAGGATCTTAAGCAGTGTCAGTGCATTCTGGATACGGGCTCCGTATTTGATCCCCCTGTAATGGATAGCTGTAAAAATAACTATTACTGTTATTGCGAGAAATTTATTTGTTATTTCCGGCCGCATGATCCCTGCATTGTCGAGCCAGGCGGCAAGGCCGGGAAGAGCCCGTGTGAAATATTCGCTGAATCCGAGAGCTGATGCAGCTATAGGGGCTGAAAAGCCCACGATGAATGAGACCCATCCGCTAAGAAATCCAAAGACCGGATGATATAATTCCGACAGAAAAAGATATTCACCTCCGGCACCAGGCATGGCAGCGCCCAGTTCTCCATAGGAAAGAGCTCCGCAAAGCGCTATTATTCCACCAACAGCCCAAAGGATAAGCATGAGTCCCGGATTGTTAAGGCCTGTCATAAGAAGCCCTGATGTGGTGAATATTCCGGCTCCTATCATGTTTGCAACAACTATGTTAGTGGCCGGGAAAAGCCCCAGCTTCCTTTCAAGTTTTTCTTCAGCCATGGCTCGCGGGAATTATTTTTCGGATTTTTTGTAGCTTATTGAGACTCCTCCTCCGGCTGTATTTACTGTGGTCTCATAATTCTTAAGGCTTTTTACATATTCGAGAAAGACCGACTGGCCGCCATACCCTCCGTAACCCCTGCCACGGTCCGAAACATTATGGGCAGTGAAACAACCCCCGGCTTTTAATTTAGGATCAACATCAATAAAATAATTCTTATACCAATCCTTGTCGGCATCACTGAAAACAAAGTCGAAAGGGCCTTTAAGCTCTTTTACAAGTTTATGAGCATCGCCAAGCCTGGCATCGATATAATCCGATAACCCTGCTTCCCTGAAATTAGCCAGCGCTTCCTTATGCCTTTGTTCATCAATTTCAATGGTTATCAGCTTTCCGCCGGTTTTGCTCAGGGCCCAGGCTATCCATATCCCGGAATGGCCGGTTGAAGTCCCGATTTCCAGGGCCGACTTATAGTTTCCCTTTATTATAAGGTCGTAGAGAAGCTGGCCGTCGGCAGCAGGTACATTCATATCATACCACCGGCGCGAACGGTCGTTGAGGAATTTCCTGACCTTTTCATCCAATGAGCTTCCCTGCTGGGCCGGCTGTGCGCTCAGGCTGACGGAAGGAAGCTGGACCATGGCCATGACAGCTGCAAACAATAAAATCCGGATGTCCTTTTTCATGGGGAGTATTTATTAGTTATAACAACCATATGATTATTTGACAATTAATGTGTATATAATATTCCGCTTAAGATATCAATTTCGTTTTATAATCCAATTGCGATTCTTTTTCTATCTTTCCTTGTTTGTAAATTCACATTAAAATCAAAAAAGTCAGGGAATGAAAAACCGGTTCAGGATCAGCACCACTACACTTATAATTCTAATTCTGGCATTATTTAATGGAGCCATTCACCTTGTATTTTCATACAATCTTGAATATCATCGCGATGAGCTTTTATATTTTTCCCTTGGCCAGCATCCTGCATTTGGCTATGCCACAGTACCTCCAATGACCGGTTGGGTGGCATGGTTGATGAAAAGCCTTTTCGGCTATTCACTCTTTGCAGTCAGGATATTTCCTTCTCTTTTGAGCATTCTTATGGTATTTCTTGTGTCAGAAACTGCAAGGGAACTTGGAGGATCCGGCTTTTCAAGGATACTCGCTGCAACTGGAATCATAATATCCATTATTGGACTAAGAACCTTTCTGATGTTCCAGCCTGTACATATCGACCTGTTCTTCTGGACGCTTTTGTTTTACCTGCTTGTAAAATACATAAATTCAGAGAATGGGAAATATCTTGTATTATTTGGTATCGCGGCAGGATGCGCTCTCCTCAACAAATACCTCATCGGAGTGTTTTTCCTGTCACTTCTCGTTGTTGTTCCGTTCACCCGCTACAGGTACCTTTTTACTGACAGGAAATTCTGGCTTGGCCTGCTTGCCGCATTTATAGTCTTTTCACCTAACCTGATCTGGCAGATAGCCAATAAACTCCCGGTGATAAACCATTTCTCGGAGCTTCAGAGAACCCAGCTTGTAAATGTCGACAGGGGTGCTTTTCTTTTTGAACAGCTTTTGATGCCCGGAGCTGCCTCAATTCTCACGGTTGCAGGTCTTCTCTTCCTGTACCTGAATAAAAATATGAAGCAATACAGGTTCCTTGGAAGCGTATCAATCGGAGTAATTCTTATACTTATGCTGCTTCAGGGGAAAAGCTATTATACCCAGGGAATCTTCCCCTTCATGATGGCCGCCGGTGCGGTTAGCTGGGAAGCAATGCTTAAAAAAGCATGGTTACGGACGGCGCTGGTTGCCTTTATGGTGGCAATGACATTACCTGTCGTTCCCATAGGTATTCCTGTATTTAAGACTGACGGACTTGTGAAATACTTCGATAAACTCAAAAAAGCTTATGGGATGGACTTTGTCTGCAGGTTTGAGGACAATTCAATACATTCACTTCCGCAGGATTATTCCGATATGCTTGGATGGGAGGAACTTACACAGATTGCCGACAAGGCATGGAAGATGATCCCTGATAAAAATGCTGCATTCATCTATGCCGAAAACTACGGACAGGCAGGCGCAATAACAGTTATAGGAAAAAAATACGGATTGCCTGAGGCTGTATGTTTCAGCGAAAGCTTTCTTTACTGGATGCCCCGGGAGTTTGATCCCGACATAAGATATGTTGTGTACATCAATGATGAACCTGGCGAAGACATTTATCAGGCATTCGGGAAAGTGACAAAGATAGGGGCTATATCAAATCCGGATGCAAGGGAATATGGTACCGGGGTCTTTCTGTGTGAAGAACCCGCCGGGAGCTTCAACGCATTCTGGAAAGAAAGGCTCAAACAATTATTTTGATCATTTGTTAAACGTGAGTAGCAATAATGTTTATAACATAATATCTTTGAAAACTAAACCGACTCAGAAATAAATTGACTAAAAATGAACTTTTCAGACTTCATAAAAGATAGCGGCAAAAGAATAAGCAAGGAGCATTACCTGCGTCTCGTTCAGGTTTCGAGGGCTGATGGAAAGATCAATTCAGACGAACTTGAACTCCTTCACAAGGAAGGAAGGAAATTCGGTCTTACCGACCCCGAGATCGACATTATAATTGATCAGGAAGCCAAACATCATTACGATCCTCCCTACAGCCTTCACGATAAATTTGAACATCTTTACAATGTGGCGGAAATGATCCTGGCCGATGAGGTTGTATCGGAAGGAGAAAAGAAACTTCTTAAACGATTTGCAATAGAGGCAGGATTCAGCGATAAAACGATTGCCAGACTTATCGAGCTTCTAATAGCCGGTATCAAAGGCGGAGAAGACGAAGAGGCTCTTTTCAGAAAATTTAAAAAGGATATACTTTTTAAAGACTGAATTATTTCAATATTTTCCCCTTTCTGTTTTCAGGAATTTACTAACTTGTATGGGTTATCACCTGACCTGACAATTAACAAGTTAGAAAATGAGAATTATTTTAACCGGGTCTGTTGTTTTTGCGATCTGGGCATTTTTCTCGACATGGCTCTTTGTTGATGTCCTCAAGCCTGCTCTGAAAAAACCAGTTCCTGAAGCAGCAGTTCCCAAATCCACAGATAATGTGGCCGATTCATTGGCGCGAATCTATGCGCTAATGCCGAAAGACCTTGTGATCCGGCACGATTTTGACAAAGCCCTGTTTAGACCTGATGCAGAAACTGAATCAAGGCTTACCGAATTCAAAAGCTGGCTTGATAATCATCCTGAATCAGTACTCCTTATTTCAGGGCATACGGATCTCGTTGGAACCCCTGAATATAATCAGAATCTTGGCCTGGAGAGAGCTCAGGGTGCGTTTGAATTCCTGAAAGGGAAAGGATTTCCTGAATCGAGAATGACAATTGTATCCAGGGGAGAGATGGAACCCATAGCAGGGTATATTAGCCCGGAAGAAAGAGCACAAAACAGAAGAACAGTAATCTCAATTAAAAAATAAAACAATGAATTCACTGATGATATTGCAGGTTATGTCAGTAGCAGCGTCTGTCGTATTAATTATAGCCCTGCTGCTGGTTGCCGGGCTTATAGGATATCTTACAGCATGGTATTATGCGAAATCGGTTTATACCCCGGTTATTAAAAAGCTTGAGGAAGAAAAGGCTCAGCTTAACCGTGATATTGAGAAGCTGAAGGATGATATCCTTAAACTCAGAGGAAAGATTGGCGAGCTTGAAGGCAAGGTTGATGAACTCGATAAAGATGTATCGGAAAAGGAAAGGGAAATTTCTGCAAAAACCGATATCATAAACGGGCTTGAAAATGAGCTTAAGGAACTCAAAAAGAAAGCAAAAGCCTGAGAATAACTATAAATCCAAAACCGCAAAGTTCGCTGAGTTTTAATATTAAGATCGTAAAGGAAGAAAGACATTTTTAATATCCTTTGCACCTTTGCTAATCCTTTGCGCACTTTGCGGTTATCAAAAAAAGTAATTAGCAGAGTAGCATATACTTCTACTCTATTTCCGAATGATATTCCTGAAGCGATTTCACCATGTATTCCCTGTTCTGCCTGTCCTTAATGCCTTCTGTCGCCGAAAGGGCTGCAGAAGTTGTTGTAATATAAGGGATTTTGTATTTAATGGCATTCTTCCTTATATACGAATCATCATATTCGCTTAACCTTCCTGCCGGAGTATTGACAACAAGATCGATCTCCCTGTTTTTAATGGCATCGACTATATTCGGCCGTCCCTGATGTACTTTAAGAATCAGTTCTGCCTGGATGCCGTTTTCCTCAAGGAACATCCTGGTACCACCTGTACTCATTATTTTGAATCCCATATCCCTGAAATTCCGCGCAGCTTCGAGGATCCGTTTCTTATCCCTGTCGGCAATTGTAATAAGAACAGTACCCGAAACAGGCAGCGGCGATTGTGTGGCTTCCTGCGATTTGAAAAACGCCATCCCATATGAACCGGCCATACCGAGCACCTCACCCGTCGACCTCATCTCCGGTCCAAGAAGCGGATCGATAGTTGGAAACATATTGAAGGGGAATACAGCTTCTTTTACTCCGTAATGCCTTATAGTCCTCTTCTTGAGATTGAATTCGGGAAGCTTCTGACCCAGAAGTATCTGGGTTGCAATTCTTGCCATCGATATATTACAGACCTTTGATACAAGAGGAACTGTACGCGATGCCCTCGGATTTGCCTCAAGTATATAAACAGTATCTTCATAAATTGCATACTGGATATTCAAAAGCCCGACAACCTTCAGTTCCATTGCGATCTTTCTTGTATAGTCATAAATTGTCTTCTTATGTTCTTTCGGGATGACTACCGGAGGGATTACGCAGGCCGAATCGCCCGAATGGATCCCAGCGTATTCAATATGCTGCATCACTGCCGGAACGAAAGCATCGGTGCCGTCGGATATGGCATCGGCTTCCGATTCAATTGCATCCTCGAGGAATTTGTCAAGCAGCAGAGGTCTGTCGGGTGACACCCCAACGGCTTTTGCAACATATTCCTCAAGCATCTGTTCATCAAGAATTATCTTCATCGCCCTTCCGCCAAGCACATATGAAGGCCGTATCATAAGAGGATATCCTATTCTCCCTGCAATTTTCAGCGCTTCCTCCATATTCGAAGCCATGCCCGACTCAGGCTGAGGTATCCCCAGCTTGTTGATTACATGCCTGAATCTGTCGCGGTCTTCCGCCAGATCGATAGTATCGGGTGTTGTTCCAAGGATCTTTACTCCAGCCTCTGCAAGTTCCTTTGCCAGGTTAAGAGGTGTCTGCCCTCCGAATTGAACAATCACTCCTTCAGGCTTTTCCTTTTCATAAATGCTGAGGACATCTTCAGCAGTAAGAGGTTCAAAATAAAGCTTATCGGATGTATCGTAATCGGTCGACACGGTTTCGGGGTTGCAGTTGACCATTATCGATTCATAGCCCGCATCACGTATTGCAAATGCCGCATGCACGCAGCAGTAATCGAATTCGATTCCCTGCCCTATCCTGTTGGGTCCGCCTCCCAGAACCATTATCTTCTTCCTGTCGCTTACCTGTACCCTGTCGGGAGCGTTGTACGTCGAGAAATAATATGCAGCATTCACGACACCGCTTACCGGGACAGGTTCCCAGGCTTCTGTGAGACCAAGGGAGATCCTTTTTGCCCTTATCACTTTCTCATTTATTCCAAGCAGCTGCGATAGATATCTGTCGGCAAAACCGTTTTGCTTGGCGGCCATCAGAAGATCGTTCGGAAGCATCATGCCCTTGTAGCCGAGTATTTTTTCCTCCATATCGACCAGTTCCTTCATCTGGCTGATAAAGAAGGTCTTGATATGTGTTCTCCTGTGAATTTCTTCAATACCGGCGCCTTTCCTTAAAGCTTCGTACATAATGAATTGCCTTTCACTCGAAGGGGTGTTTAACATATTAAGCAGTTCTTCAGGTGATTTTTTATTAAAGTCTTTGGCAAATCCAAGGCCGTAACGCCCGATTTCGAGCGACCTTATCGC
This sequence comes from uncultured Rikenellaceae bacterium, assembly GCA_964633505.1. Lineage (GTDB taxonomy): Bacteria > Bacteroidota > Bacteroidia > Bacteroidales > VadinHA17 > LD21. The sequence continues at coordinate 38,516 of CAZWHC010000016.1, forward strand.
TTTCTGAAATGCTTCCTTGTAATTCTTTCCGATGCTCATTACCTCGCCCACTGCCTGCATCTGGGTTCCAAGCTTATCCTCTAATCCTTCGAATTTTTCAAACGCCCACCTGGCGAATTTAACAACCACATAGTCGCCCGAAGGAGTATATTTATCGAGCGTACCCTCACGCCAGTATGGTATCTCATCGAGTGTAAGCCCTCCGGCCAGCAGCGACGAAACAAATGCAATTGGAAAACCTGTTGCCTTTGAGGCCAGGGCCGAAGAACGCGATGTCCTGGGATTTATTTCGATCACTACAACCCGGTCAGTTACCGGATCATGAGCAAACTGAACATTTGTACCGCCAATAACTTCTATAGCTTCAACGATATCGTATGAATATTTCTGAAGACGGTTCTGGAGCTCTTTACTTATTGTAAGCATGGGGGCGGTACAGTATGAATCGCCAGTGTGAATTCCCATTGCATCGACATTCTCAATGAAACATACAGTTATCATCTGGTTTTTTGCATCCCTGACGACCTCCAGCTCAAGTTCCTCCCACCCGAGAACCGATTCTTCAATAAGGACCTGGTTGACAATGCTTGCTGACAGGCCACGGCTGGCCACGGTTCTCAATTCCTCAGAATTGTAAACCAGACCGCCGCCTGTTCCGCCCATTGTGTAGGCAGGCCTTACAACGACGGGATAACCAAGTGAAGCCGCTACCTTCTCGGCATCTTCAACAGTGTTTACTGCCTGGCTGCGGGGCATTTCAATGCCCAGACGGTTCATTGTCTCCTTGAACGCGATCCTGTCTTCGCCCCTTTCGATGGCGTCGATATTTACTCCTATGACTTTTACATTATACTTCTCAAGGACTCCTTTTTTTGCAAGAAGCGATGACAGATTCAATCCGGTCTGACCTCCAAGGTTCGGGAGAAGGGCATCGGGACGTTCCTTTTTGATTATTTCCGTAAGGGCATATTCGTTAAGAGGCTCTATATAGGTAGCATCGGCAATACCGGGATCTGTCATTATGGTTGCCGGGTTCGAGTTTACAAGGACTATTTTGTAACCGAGTGAGCGAAGCGCCTTGCAGGCCTGTGTACCTGAATAGTCGAATTCGCAGGCCTGTCCGATAATTATCGGACCTGAACCGATAATAAGAACCTTCTGGATATCGTCACGTCGTGGCATAATAATATCAATTAGTGTCCTGCAATTTAGAAAATGAAATTGATTGTCAGAAAAGTTAAGCCGACAAAGTAATGGCGATTTAACAATTAATAGTTATCCTGAAAAATGCAAAGGAGAACAATTCAGGTTTTACCTTGTTAATATTTAAATATGAACAGGGCAGTATTAAAATGATAAATACTTTAACCGCAAAGTTCGCTAAGACATTAAATCTGTATTCGATGTAAAGCATAATGGTATAATAAGTTTTTACCCTTTGCGACAACTTTGCGTCCTCCGCGGTTAAGCATATCTTTTATTCAAACCTTGTTCATTTGTTAATAACTTAACAATAAAGGGTATTAACCGGACGGGAAAAAATGACTAAATTTTCAATAGATACTTTTCCAGAAATATTTCAGCTTAATGTTCTTTTTATTGTAACCCTAAAACGGAAATTTTTGAAAAAGTATGTTAAAATAGACGCCCCTTTGAATTATTTGTCGGAACACATCCGTAAGGATTATTTCGAAGGGAAAAGACCCCGGAAGGATTTATATATCCCCGGAATCCCTGGTTTTGGATTCCCTGACGGAGTCAGACTGAAAAAAGCAGCAGTCATTCTGTTGCTGTCATTGTTTTACCTTCAGGCAAAAGCTCCCGAAAGCAATACATTAAATGTTATCGCCGATGCCGGAATTAAACCCTTTGCTGTTTTGATTAATGCCATCGCAATGGTCGAAACGATGGGGAACAACCTTGCATATAACGAACTTGAAAATGCCGTTGGCAAACTGCAGATACGACAGGTAAGGCTCGATGAATACAACCGTCGTACCGGAAACAGGCTAAAGCTTACCGACATGTTCGATCCTGTCAATTCCGAAAGGGTATTCCTCTATTTCGCTTCACTGGCAGGGCCCTATCATTTCGAAAGGATAGCAAAAAGATGGAATGGTTCGGGTCCCAGGACTGAACTTTACTGGGAACGCATAAAACACCATCTTTAGCGTGAATGGGATTTCCGTAAAATCCTTCTTTCATTTTTATACCTTTTTTAATTCGGATCAGGTCATTTTTTAATTGTCCTCCTCATTGCATTTTGAAGGACTTTAATAACTTTAAGCTCTTTAATCGTTGTTAACGGATTAACAATTAATACCTGGTCATATGAAAACCACTCGACGAACTTTTATCAAATCGGGAGCAATGGCAATTGCTGCTGCTGCCATCCTGCCCCACTCTTCCTGTACATCAGCCGCCAAAGGCAAAAAAGGAATTGTCGGGGTTCAGCTTTATTCAGTACGCGACGACATGATGAACGATCCTCTCGGATCGCTGAAAAAGGTTGCTGAAATGGGATACAAATATGTTGAACATGCCAATTATGTCGACGGCAAATTTTACGGATACGCCCCGGCCGAATTCAGAAAGATCCTTGACGATACAGGCCTTAACATGATTAGCGGCCACACAGTAATGGGCAGGGAACACTGGGACGAAGCGAAAAACGACTTTTCCGATTCGTGGAAAAAACTTGTCGACGACGCTGCCGTGCTTGGCCAGAAATATGTTACAAGCCCCTCGATGGACGACAGTATGAGATCGAACTACGACGACTTCAAACACTACATGGATATCTTTAACAAATGCGGCGAGCTGTGCCAGAAAAACGGCATGAAATTCGGATACCATAACCATGATTTTGAATTCAGCGAAAAACTAAATGATGAAAAGCTTTTCGACATTATGATGAAGAGCATGGATCCTGATAAGGTTGTTGTACAGCTCGACATCGGAAACCTCTATAACGGCGGAGCTGTAGCTCTTGATGTTGTAAAACAGTATCCGGGCAGGTTTGAAATTATCCATGTAAAGGATGAGATCCTTTCTACAGGCGGCGAAGAGAAATATGAGAGCACAATCATAGGCACCGGAATAGTGAATGCAAAAGAAGTAGTCGATCTTGCAACAAAGATAGGCGGTACCCAGGTTTATATTATAGAACAGGAATCATATCAGGGTAAAACTCCCATGGAATGCATTAAGGAGGACCTTGAGGTAATGAAGAAATGGGGTTACGCTTAGAAGATTAATATAAAAACGCTGTTATATTATTAAGGCTCCGGATGAAAGGTGAGAAACCTCAGACTTCCGGGGCCTTTTTCAAATCCTTCATTTGATATTATCATATCACCATTTTGGCTGAACGCTATCCCCTCCGGCTGGTTGTATAATCCGCGGTTAAGCATCTCCATCCTGTTGACCCTGCCGCTCCTGTCAAATACAAGAAGCATGAAATCGTCGGCCGAAAGTATATAAAGCATATCTGAAAGGGGATGGATACCGATTGCAGATGAATGAAAATTCAGGTAGGGCTCGGGAGGCCCTTTCTTTTTACCGCGCAGGGGAAGGCGGACTTTATTTACCGCGGCAAAATCAATCAGCTCTTTCATGTCAAAACTGTAAACAGGATCACTGTTTAACCTTCCTGTTTCCAGATCAAAACCAAAAATGTACCTTTCATCCTTCGAGAGATCTCCTTTACCTGTCTTTTCCTTGCAGGCTATCAACAGCCTGTGATTCTGACTGTCATAACACATGCCTTCGTTATCTTTTGAAGGGATTTCCGTCTTGTATACTTCTACATTGAAATTTTCTGATCTGAAATTTTTAATTCCATAAACAGTACCGTCACTGCGGAGAACATACAGGGTATCGGCAGCCATTGCTATTCCTTCATAATCCCCGTCGGGCCCGAATGTTATTTGCCTTGTGATCTTTTTCATTTCCATGTCGTAGAAGAAAACCATACCGTTTTCATCCTGAATACATGCAAGTATACCCGGATCTGCCATAACAATTCCCGATACTTCGCGAAGTATAGCCGGCAGGATGACTGACGATCCGGGGGAAGCAAAATTATAGCCGGTAATTTTCTTTTCTGCGCCCGGACCGGTTGTGCATTTTGAGAAGGCCAGGCAGGCCAGAACAGGAATAATAATCTTAAATCTCCTCATGACTTGAATATTAAGAAGCTTACAATTTACGTTAAAATATTAATTTTGGGAAAGGCGGGAAATTTTAATGAAGAAGTCACTTGTAATATTTATCCTTCTGTTTGCTATCGGAAATTGTTTATTCAGCCAGGACATTACTGACAGTAACCTTCCCATAGTGATAATAAATACAGATCGTTCTTTTCCGATTGTTGACGACCCGAGGGTCATGGCAACAATGAAGATCATTTTCCGGGGAGAAGGGGAGAGGAACTATGTCGCGGATCAGATGACTACCCAATACCTGAATTACAATGGCCGGATAAGCATTGAGGTAAGAGGATCATCAACACAGGAAAGACCAAAAAAACAGTATGGATTTACAACTCTGATGCCCGACAATGTCACTAAGACAAATGTAAGCCTGATGGGCCTGCCAAAAGAAAATGACTGGATACTTAATGCAATGGTATTTGATCCTGCTCTTATGAGGGATTATATTTGTTACAACCTATCAAGACAGTTAGGGGAATATGCCTCACGTACAGTTTACTGCGAACTTATAATAAATGGAGATTACAGGGGACTTTATCTTCTTCAGGAAAAGATCAAGGCCGACGATAACAGGGTGAATATTACTAAGATCACACAGCAGGATAATGCAATTCCATCAATTACAGGCGGATATATTATCAAGGCAGATAAAACCACGGGAGGTGATCCGGTGGCATGGTCGATGAAAGACTGGAATGGGACCGGTGTTGCTTTTATACATGAATTTCCTGATCCCGAAGATATAACGCCATACCAGAGTGATTATATTCATAAACGCTTCCTTTATCTCGAGACAGCCGCCATGCTGGGTAACACATCTGCTCCCGATGGATTTCAGTATGTTATCGATGTTCCTTCATTTATAAACTATATCCTGATAAGCGAAATATCTTCCAATTGTGATGCCTATCAGTTCAGCACATATTTTCATAAGGACAGGAATGGGAAACTGCGTGCAGGCCCGGTTTGGGATAATGACCTTACTTTCGGGAACGATCTGTTTTTCTGGGGACTCGACAGGAGCAAGACAAATATCTGGCAATTCTCCAACGGCGACAACGAAGGGGCAAGATTCTGGAGAGACATGTTCAATAATGATGAGTTCAGGTGTGCACTGGCGCGACGATGGAGTTACCTCACCCAGCCGGGGCAGCCTTTAAACCGTGCTTCGCTGGAATCATTTATTGATCAGACAGCCTCATATATAAGTGAAGCTGTGGCCCGCGACAATTCAATATGGGGAAATACAGGCAATCATCCGCAGAGAGTTCAGGAAATAAAGACATTCATTGATAACAGGATCCCATGGATAGCAAATAACCTGCTTATAACATCATCATGCGGCGATATTTCCCTTCCTCCCCTGGTGATCAACGCGGTAATGTATCATCCGGCGGAGTCGGCGACTTATCCCGACAATGATGATATGGAATATATTGAGATTACAAACAATGGTGATCTGCCGGTTGATCCGGGAGGGATATTTTTCGCAGGGACTGGATTTGTTTACGAATTTCCTTACGGTACAATTTTAGAACCTCACTCTTCAATAGTGCTGGCAGGCGATTACAGGGTTTTCAGATCTCTTTATGGTTTTGCACCTTACGGAGAGTTTTCAAGGAACCTTTCGGATAAAAGCGAAAACCTGGTCATGTGCGATCCTTTCGGTAATGTAATCGACAATGTCTGCTATCAGGATACAGTTCCCTGGCCGGACGCTGACGGGAACGGTTATTATCTGAAGCTCACTGATCCGGACCTCGACAATAATGATCCGGCAAACTGGATTGCTTCGGCTGATGTTCTGACTTCCACAGGCGAAGTTACCCGCGATGATCTGAAGATATATCCAAACCCGGCGACTGTCGTCCTTAACATTGAAGCCGGCGATATTATGAAAAGGATAATTATTCAGGATATTTATGGCAGAAAGCACGCATTTGCAGAACCACATTCGGATAATTACAAAATGGATATCAATAATCTGCCTTCGGGAATCTATATTATAAGCATTGAAACCGCAGGAGGATTTTCAAGCAGGAAATTCATTAAGACAGCGTTTTAGCTGACAGTATGTTATAAAAATAAATGCATTGACAGTGGACGGATTAAAGACAGATACACATAACGCAAATACAGATAAGAGGAAGTCAAACCTTAAACGACTTCTTATGGTATTGAAAGATCCTGAAAGAAAATCACTGCCAAGGATAATTTCTGAAATTATATGTATCTCTTTCGCTAAAAGGAAATTCCCCCCGTCTTTTTATATGTCGAGATTCCTTTTCAAAAAATTCAGGACCAATATTTTTGATTTTTATCCATACAGTTATTTTGACAGGTTAAACAGGTTTTATAATGATGATGAAGCCCGGACTGTACTTGAAAACAAACTTTTTACACATTACTTCTATTCCCGGTTCAATGTCGCAATGCCCCGGTTGCTTGCCTTTAACCACCGTAATACATTTGTCGTTGATGACATTGTAAATGAGGTTGCCTGCCCTGATGATTTCAGGAAAATGCTTGATACCCTGCTTTCCGGGATACCTGAAAATGAGTCGGTATTTATAAAAAAGACCTGGGGCAGTTTCGGAGGTGATAATGTATTCAGGATCGATAAGAATATCTTAACACAAAACTCACTTGATCTGAATGACTTATTTAAAAGGGTCGTCAGCTCTGATTTTATTTTCCAGGAGCAGCTTTTGCAGCATCCTGTTCTTGACTCTGTTAATCCGGCTTGTGTGAACACTGTACGTATCGATACTTTTATCGACAGCGACGGCAAGGCTGAAGTAATGTCGGCTTATCTTAGGACAGGCCTTAAGGGATCGCATGTCGACAACATCAGCGCCGGAGGATTGTCGGTTCCCGTCGATATTGAAACAGGAAGGCTCAACAGGTTCGGCTATCTCGGATCATCAGAAAACTGGACAATCCTTCCTGAAGAACATCCTGATACCAAAACAAGGTTTGAGAATATCACAATACCCTTCTTTGATGAAGTAAAGCACCTTGTCTGCAGGATGGCTTTGCTGGTACCGGAGCTGAGGCTGCTGGGCTGGGATATCGCCATAGGTGAAACCGGACCGGTTTTTATTGAAGGCAATACGTTTTACGATATGTCAGGGGTCGATTTGAATTATGGCGGATATCGCAAAAATCCGGTATTCAAAAAAGCCATTGAGGAATACAAGGGAAGAAAGTGACTTCATCAAAACGCCCTGCCCCGGGTCGCTTCAGTTCCCGCACGGCATGAACTTTCTGAACAGCTTTAATTTGAATTCACCTTCAGTCACGTTTATCGTGTTCCCCGAGGGCGAATGGAGAGTGCCCTCGAAAGTGCCGGTTACAACATCATCGGTGAGGTCGGTTATAAACACGTTCTGGCCATAGAAACTATCAAGTGAGTAATGAGAGGGCGAGGTGCTGTTCCAATCTGAAAAAGGGTAATACTGGATCTCGGCAAACCTGCCGGCTTCAACGGGAACGGGTTTGCTGAGGGGAAACGAATCGAGAGGGTATCCCATGATATAAATCGCAAGAACAAACTGGTTATCGCACCTTATAAGGTTTATCTGACCGAAATCGTCGTTGCAGGCTCCGTAAAAATAACAGTTTGAGAAACTGTCAACAGGCTGAACCTTCTCAATATGCTGAACGAAAATTTTGTAATCATCACCGAAGTAGCCCCTTATTGATCCCAGCCCGACAGGGAAATCGGGTTTTTCGTCTTTCACACTTTCCGGAGGATCAGGAGGGGTGACCTCAACATTAACCTTATCACATGCACCGATGAGTATGATAAGTAAAATGAAGGTTGCGAAAAAAAATGGCGTAAATGATTTCATAATTGTTATAATCAACGATCGGGGTTTCATGAATTTATTCAATACCGGAGATGAATCCGGAATTTATCGCTGCAAAATCTGTGCCCAGCCTGTCGGATTGAACAACTTTATATCAAAAAATCATGTAATATTCATGTTCAGTGGCATGATAATTGTGCCTTCACACAGCTAAACCGGCTGAGATGAAACTCCTCTTCATTTGGTCTTTTCTCCTTTCTGCTTTTCCCCTTTTTTCTTCCTTAGGAACCCCAGTAAATACTCTTTCAGCAGATTCTGACACAATACCGGCAATGATTGAAAAGGTTTATCTGCATATTGACCGTTCAACATATTACCCGGGCGATGATTTGTGGTTCAAGGCCTATCTTGTCGATGCATCAGGATTATTTCTGACAGAGCACAGCAGTAATCTCCACGCAGAGCTGATTTCTCCTGCCGGAGAAATAATTGAAAGTCATAACCTGAAAATAACGGGAGGCATGGCCAACGGTGATTTCCATCTGCCATCAAACCTCGTTTCAGGGATTTATCAGGTCAGGGCCTATACAAATTACATGAGGAATTATGGTGATGAGCTGTTCTTCAGAAAAAACATAATGATAGTTAATTCATCGGAAGTAAAACCTACCCTGTCTTCGATTCCAGGCAATCATGATAGTGAACGGAATATTCAATTCTTTCCCGAGGGAGGATCGCTTGTCGATTATGTAACCGGCACTGTTGCTTTTAAAGCTGAAGATGGTAACGGAAGAGGACTGGAGGTTTCGGGTAGGATTATTTCATCGAACGGAGATACTGTTACAGGTTTCAGGACTTCCCATGATGGAATGGGTAAATTCCTTTTGAATCCTGTCAGGGGACTGAAATACTATGCAATTGCCCCTGATAAAAACGGTGACCCTCTCAGATTTGAACTTCCTGCCAGTTTTCCTGAAGGCATTGTCATGAACATTGTTAAAAACACCACGGAGCAAATATCACTGATCATCAGAACAAATTCTGAAACACTAAATTCAATGCCTGATGAAGAACTTACGCTTTTGATATCTGCTCGCAATACCGTTTTTGATACTTACGCAATAAAGTTAAAGTCTCTTGTTAATTCTTTCAGTATACCTGCCGGGAGCCTCCCTGAAGGCATTGTTATGCTTACCCTGAAAGGGGGTAACAACAGATACTTGTGTGAGCGGCTGGTCTTCATAAACAGGAGGATTGAGGCCGGAATCGGAATAGAAACAAATAAGGAGGTATTCGCCCGTCGCGATTCCGTCTCAGTAAAGATTACTATGACAGGCAGCCTAAATGATTCTCTGCCTGAAGCCTGTCTGTCCTTATCCTCTGCCGAAGACATGCTGACCGGAAATCCTTACGGAGATAACTCCACAATCTCTTCATGGTTTCTTCTTGAATCAGACATCAGGGGACCTGTCGAAAATCCGGCATCATATTTCGATAATTCCATTCCCGGACGCTTTGAAAACCTTGATCTGCTTCTTATGACACAGGGATGGAGAGATTTCAAATGGAAGTATGATAAGCCTGCTTATACAGCCGAACATGGTTTTACAGTTTCAGGGAGAGTGAGAAAAGTTTTTGTTGATCAGCCTGTTGAAAATGCCAGTGTGAATTTTGTATTCTTTGGAGGGAACAGACCTTTTTCGGGAATTGCCGGTGTCGATTCATCTGGTAAATTCATACTTGACAGACTTGACATCAGAGGCGACCTGCAGTTAATAGCCAGCATAACCGATGAAAAGGACAAACTGAAAGGCTGGCTTGTCATGGACTCAACGACGTATACTCCGGCCGGGATCAGAAAATCTCAGCTTCCGGTTATGTTGCCTCCTGAACAATCAGCGACATTACCTGATTTCGGATTGACAGCTGGCAGCAAGCCGGCTGACAGGAAACTTGATGATTATATTCAATATGGTGAATACAAAGAATCGATAAAAAGGAAATACAGGTTATCCGATACTATTGCACTCGGAGAGGTGAAAATTACTGCAAAGAAGATAGATGCCCCTGAATCGGCCAGAGACAGGGCCCGGCATTACCTGAGGGCCACACCCGACAGGGAACTTGTTATTCCTGAAAATTATAAAGGATTCAGCTCCGTTTATCTTCTTGCCAATGCCAAGTTTGTGGCCCCCCTGAAACTGCCCTGGGGTATGCCATTCAGGATGCAATATCCACTTTACCTGATCGATGGGGTGGAGGTAACTGAAGATGATGTAAAAGCACTGCCGGTAAGTGCAGTCGAGAGAATTGATGTATTGAACGCAACTGCATTCTATGGAGTTTTTGGGCCAAAGCTTGTTAAGAGGGATACTTCAACGGTTCAGGCCGATGGTGCGATTTCGATAATAATGCGTAGCGATTACTACCGTGCAAGGCATGAATTTCACTCTGTAAGTTTAAAGATTCACGGATATTATGAACCCAGGATATTTTATTCGCCGGTGCACCATTCCCTTCTTGAATCGGATTATAAGCCTGATTTAAGAAGCACTGTATTCTGGAAACCTGATATTGTTTTAAAGAACAACGAAAAGGTTGTTCTGAATTATTTCAACACTGATAATCCATCTGTTATTAAAATAACAATCGAAGGGATCACTTCAACCGGAATCCCTGTTACCGCAACGGCAAAATACACTGTGAAATAAATTACATCTAAGGTGCTAATGGGGCGGTATGGAAAGTCCTTTATTCACCTCCTTTCCTGTTTTTCAGTTACGACAATAAAAATAGGCAATAAATGTAAAAAATAGTTGCATGTCTATAAAAATAGTTGTATATTTGTTGAAAACCGGGTAGCTATGAAAAACGGAAATGATAAAACACCTGCTTTCGATGACATAGTATTTGAAAACAGGAACAGGGAATACGGAGCATATAAGCTCCGGAAAAACTACAACCGCAATGTCATGATCTCATTGATGGTTGCGATGCTGATCTTTGGAACGGCAGTGATCCTTCCTTTCCTTAATGCCAGGGCTCAGGAGACCAGGGAAAAACGTTCGGAAACAATGGTTGAGATAAAAATGGAAAACCTCGACCAGCCTCTTGAGCAGGTCGCACCTCCTACACCTCCTCCTCCACCGGAGGAAATTGTCCAGCAGGCCCAATACGTTCCTCCGGTTGTGGTTGATTCTGTAAAGCCTGAGGATAACATACAGCTTATGACTGTCGAGCAGGCGCAGATCGAAGTAAGGAATGAGACTGTTATTGAAGAAGTGGTTCAGATTGCTGCGGAAGTACAGGAGGCAGAGCCGGAACAGGAGGTTTTCTATGTAGTTGAGGAATCGCCAATGTTTCCCGGGGGCGATGCAGAGATCCAGAGATATATTGGAGAAAATGTAGTATATCCTGAAGTGGCAAAGGAAAACAATATACAGGGACGTGTTGTCCTGAAATTTTGTGTTACTGAGACCGGAGGAGTCGACCTTGTCAGTATTCTTAAAGGTGTCGACCCCGAGCTTGATGCAGAAGTTATGAGGGTTGTAAAGACACTGCCTAAATTCAAGCCTGGAAAACAGGGAGGCAAGCCCGTCAGGGTATGGTATACAATTCCGATACTTTTCAAGCTGCAATAGTGCGGCAAATCAGGAGCGATTTATGTTACCTTGATTTACCGGGACTGTCGGATTATTCAAGATACTCATATTTCAGAACATAGCTCATTGCCGAACTGTAGGAGACAAGCTCATTCGACTCGAGTATCAGCAGATTGTTATTACTGTCGTACGATCTTTTGATCTCCCTCATATGGGTTTCGCCATGATAAACATCTGATTTTACAAGCAATTGTCCCTGGTATCTGTGTAAAGTTGTTGAGATAACTTTATCATCGGAAGCATATCTGATCTCCTTTGTCAGACGCCCGGCTTTGTCGTAATGACTGATTGTATACGCCTCAAGCTTATTTATATTGTTATAAAATTCAGTACGGTTCAGAAGACCATTTTTATATTCATAAACTATCGACTCACCAGGACCGGCCTGTGGATATTCGATTGTTTCCCTGATTAGTTTTCCCGAAGGGGAATATGTATAGAGACGGTTGACAAGATTTATGAAGCCTGTCGGGGAATTGGAGTTTGCGTTGAAATTTTCCTTCCTGACAAGCTGATCTGCATCATTATAGTAATAAAGATCATAGTATATTGTCCCGACTATGGTCCCATCCTGGTACATTGGCGATGATGTCCTGCTCATCCTTCCATTATCGTCATATTCAAATTCCTGAACAATGGCAATTGGTTCGGGTGAAACAGGTGAGGAATAAAGCATTATCCGTTTAACCCTTCCGTTGCCGGGTTCCGGATTAAGATCCTCTTTCTGACAGGCAGAAAGATTCAGGATTAACATTAATCCCAAACCCAGGTATATATGAAAGGTTTTCATTCTTAAATGGTATTTTATGTAAAGGTAAGTCAGTTAGAATTTCCTGCAAAATTTTATATTGAATGAAATACATATCGGAGGAGATCAGTAAAATGATAAAATTGAGTGTTATGGGACAGGATGTTTCAAATAAATTTAACTTATTGTCATTATTTTAAACTTTATGGATAAGAATACACTTTTGGATAATCTGAAGCTTGAGAAATTTGCCAGGGACGATTTTTACAATTACTATCAGCTTGTCGGTAATAAAAAGGTTATGGAAATGATAACCGGAAAACCCCTGACTTATGATCAGGCAAAAAGCAATTTTGAGCTTATTATATGCAATAATGATATCCATCCTGATTTCGGCGCCTTCAAAATTACAGATGCCCTTACGAATAATTTTATCGGTCTGGCAAAGCTGACATTGAAAGAACCTGATTATAGTGAAGCTGAATTGGGATATATGCTTCTTCCGGAATACTGGGGCCTGGGAATTGCCGGAAGAGTTGCAGCAGAACTGGTTGAAATCAGCAGGACTTCCGGAGCAATCGAAAAAATATTCGCTATTATCGATCCTGAAAATATCCCTTCAGCAAAGATCCTTTTAAGAAATGGATTTGTATCTGTAAGACTTGCTGAATTCGACGGTTTGCCGGGAGAGGTTTTTGAGTTGAAATTCTTCATCTGAAATTCTGCAAAATCACACTTCTAACTGTGGTCAGATAGAATTTATCTGCCATATTATACGTTATCCTCATGTTCATTTGAACTTATATGATTTTATTGATTGGATGCATATGAGAACCATTATCTTAAGTTTGTTATTTATTGCGGGTTTCACTCAAACATTTTCTCAGAAATTTATTACTACCTATTATAATCCTTATTGGCTTTTATCGTCGGAAGAATTCTCTGAATATTTCCGTAAAGCCGTAATTGATACCATCAACTATCACTTTCATGGTATCGTAAAGGATTATTACAAAAACGGCAGGCTGGAAATGGTAGGAACATATAAGGCAAACATGAAACAGGGAGAATTCCTCTTTTATTATCCTGGTGGAAACCTGAGAACCAAAGGATATTATAAGGATAATTTAAGGTGGGGAATATGGACAAATTATTATGAAGATGGTAAAGTCAGGGACAAAATAGCTTTTAACGACATTTTATTATCAGTTTTGGAATATTACGATGAAAATGGTAATCCTAAAGTGCAGAACGGAACCGGAGAATGGGAAACTCAATATTATGATGAATTCGCAATGAAATATGTTTATATAACCGGTTCCTTTAAGGATTCTCTCCGGCATGGGGATTGGAAATATTTTACAGAACTTATTACGGGTGAGGGAAATCAGTATGACACGCTTTCATTATCCGAGAAATATGAGAATGGGAAATTTATAAGCGGGGAATACTACGACAAGGATGGACACCTGCAAAAGCTGGGCTTTTCCGATTTCGTTGTATTACCTGAAACCGAAAAATTTGTAAACACTGAGTCATGGAATCTGTCAATATATGCTTCCAAAGATGAATATCCATTTCTGAAATTTCTTCCGGAGGCAGATTCCACACTTTTCCCGGTAAACACTTTAGCTTCATTCCCCGGAGGGCCCGACTCATTAAGAAGTAAAATCGCAAGGCAGATTAAACTTAGAAAATCATACATAAAATCCCAAAAGCATCATGTGTGCATTTTCAAGATCAGTATTAACGAAAGTGGAATCCTAAATATAGAGGAAGATCCTAATAAAACTGTTGTAGAAGTATTACCTGGTGAATTACCATATTATAGACAAGTCGTGAAAGCAATAACCAGTTTACCGGTCTGGAATCCAGCATCACGAAATCAAAAATATGTGCGTTGCCATTTTGCACTCTACGTCATTTCTGACAGCGGAGTTATTACAATAAAACTATCAAATATAAATCAGATCATTATGGATCCGGAATTGAGACTAACCAGTTGATCTGTTTTTAGGATCAGAAAAAGCGCTGTAATACATATGGTTGCCATATTTGTAAAGCCCCTGATATCCTTAACCTGATTAGTTAATCTGATAGCATCTATAACCGGTAAGGATCCCGTTAAAGGTGCCTGTTCTGAAATCGATTGAATATTTTACAGGAATAAGTCTCTCGTCATTGGTAAACCATGCAGACTTGATGAGCGATCTTAATAAACATTACTTGTATCAATATAATCCCCTTCGATGATGCTTTTATTACATATTAAACACCAAAGCTGGAAACTTTTCATCTTCCTGGCTTATTTAATACGTACGAATTTACTATCTTTGTACGGATAAATAGAAACACAATGGACACAAAACTGACAATAAAGCTTGATAATGAGGTGATAGCTCGTGCAAAGAGGTATGCCCAACATCGCAAGACCAGCCTTTCAAGATTGATAGAGTCGTATCTGGACTTTGTTACAAAAAGTGAACCTGATGATATTGAGATCACTCCTCTTGTAAAAAGTCTTAGTGGTGTAATCACTCTTCCGGAAGGTTTTGATTACAAAAAAGAGCGTACTGATTTCTTAATCAGAAAGTACTCATGAAAAGCTTATTTCTTGACACAAATATTGTAATTGACCTTCTAGCTCACAGAATGCCATTTTATACCGAAGCAGCAAACCTGTTTTCCCTGGCCGATAAAAAGAAAATTAAACTGTCAATTTCAGCTCTTTGCCTGGCTGATGTAAATTACATTCTATCGAGACAAAACCCGGAGGCGGAGGTAAGAAAGATCCTGAGAAAGTTCAAAGTACTGGTAAATGTACTTCCACTTGATGACAAAATATCTGATCTTGCATTAAATTCAGAATTCAGGGACTTTGAAGATGCTATTCAATATTTTACAGCCATCTCTTATGATCAGGACTTAATAATAACCAGAAATCAATCTGACTTTAAGGAAAGTAAAATTCCCGTCATGACTGCCGGAGAATTTATAAAATCGATAAAAAAATAATCAGCGGATATTATGCATTATGCTATAATTCATAAACCCGTCATGGTTTTTGCTCTTATTCCTGCGCCCTGGACAGATTTGTAATAACTTTTAATGTGAAGGTGTCATTACTCTGCATCAAAATGAAAAATACCTGTTTAATTAAGACTCTGACTACAAGTCTTCTGCTCATTCAATTAAACTTTGCATCAGCACAGAGCGTCGATATAGATTCAATCCTGATCAATGGATCAATAAAAAAACATATGCAATACTCGGATTTCATCGGGACCGGTATAAAGATTGACAGCATTATTAAACCTTATCCGGGTGATCATATATCAGGAACAGACACAAGAATTTTTATTGGAAAATCAATGTTTTTCGTAGATTCCTGTAACAGATGTGATGCCAGGTCGGTCTGGTTTGATAAAATTTCATCTGTTAATCTTGGTAAATATCAGGTTACCGGATCAACAACCCTGGATGACCTTAAAAGAATGTTTCCGATAAACTGTCTAAGTACAAAGTCAATTAATCATTATGATTTCAAAGGAATTATTCTGGAAACCTGTAGTCTTGGAGTAAGAGATTCAACTGGCCGGTTATGGGATATGAGAATTCTCTTTTTTCTTAAGGATAATAAACTTTTGGGACTTGATTTTTGGGAACCGATTTAAGAATATTAAGAAACGCTGGCACGGTCAATTTATTAAAAGCAAATTCCGTGGTAAGAAGTAATGAAGTGTAATTCCCGGATCCCAAATGTATCTTAATCCATTGACATACACAGGATCTGATAAGCATTAAGATTTGTTATGAGGCCAGGTGGGATCGTAAAAGTCATTTTCCAGGCTTGAATAATGTCTGCATTTATAAGCCTTACACAATCACTCATAAAAGAGCACCAGAAAAGGTAGGTAAGCCAATGATAAAACAGGAAATACATGAATTTGGTTTAGGCCTCCTTAATGACTGGATCATTAACAAAAAAAATTTGACTTGTATAAGATTTGTAGCGTAACTTTGATAAGGTCGATTTTTGCAAATAATTCTGATTTTACTAGATGGTCTCTATAATCCAAAATGCAAAAACAAAACAACAAATTGCCAGTGAATATGGCATTTGTACCAAAACCTTTGATAAGTGGCTTAAACAGGGAAGGATAAAGATTAGAAGGGGACTTATTAATCCGAAGGACCAGGATATTATTTATAAAAAATTGGGTTATCCAAAGAATTCTCATTAATTCCTGATAATCCCTATTCAGGGAGATTTATTCCTGTTTTTTTCAAGTGAAATAAATCTATATTTAAGAACTTACTAATGATTATTTGATAGTATGTTTCAATGGGTTATTAGTAATTATTTATATCTGAACTAAGTTTTTCATTCTCTTTTTCGTGAACTATTTTAAATCTCAGGAAGTAGCAATTAACGTCATAAAGATATGATGACTTAAAGGTTTATTTAGTATTGAAATTTAAAAACAGAAAGGAGTATGACATGGCTTACAACAACATTCCAATCATCGTAGTACTATGGGAGCATGCTGGTTATCAGGGTCGCAGATTAGTGCTAACCGAGGATACTCCGGATTTGGGAATTTATGGCTTCCATGACATGGCTTCATCAATTGGTATCCACCCGGGGCCGAATTATGTAGCCGGAAAGAAGTACGAGGTCAGTTTCTATGAGCACAGTCTTTACGGCGGTGCCCAATTGATCCTCACTGGGCCTGCAGCCTATCCTAACCTCACTCGTCCATATAACTTCAACGATGTGATTTCATCTGTGAACCTCAATCAGGGGGCTCCTGGTACAGGGACAATCACTCCAGTCCCGGTGGTTGTGGAACTTTACGAACATGCTAATTTTGCCGGGCGAAAATTCATAATCGTTCAGAATGTTTCGAATCTTCACTCCTATGGAGCATTCGGAGACATGGTAAGCTCTGTGAAGGTGATGCAAGGTCCAAACTTTGTGGCAGGTAAAAAGGCGAAGCTTTGTCGCGACCTGGGTGGCATGGGTGGTTGCATTGAACTGGCTCCGGGTGACTATCCCAACATACACCAGTCACATGGCTTTGGTGATGTCTGCTCATCAGTTTACGTGAACTATTGAGCGAGGACATATTCTCAGGCCTACCGGCTCATGCACATAATTCCTATATAAGGAAATTTTCAACAACTTCCAACAATTCCCTTTTAAAGGGAATTTTGGTGTATGGTAAAAAATGAATTTGCCATGCTTGGTATTTGTCTCGAAATCCTGGTTTAGTCTTTGTCAACTAATAGTCTGTTACCATGAAAATCAAAATCGCAACTTTCAATGTTGAAAACCTGTTTTTCAGGTATGGTTTCAAACAGAATTTTAGTCCCAGAGGTGATGATGGTTTTACCATAAACAACCTCGCTTTTACAATCAATGAGTATGATGCAAAAAAGATTACTGCAGCCGCAATTAAAGAATTGGATGCAGATATCCTCTGCTTACAGGAAGTTGAAAATATGGGTATTCTTGAGAAATTCAACTCTGAATATCTGGCAGATAAGAAGTATAAACATCGCATTTTGATTGACAGTCATGATACCCGATTTATTGATGTTGGAATCTTAAGCCGATTTCCTGCAAAATCCATTAAAACTCATAAAGATGAGAGAAATGCTTCAAACAATTCGTGGTTGTTCTCCAGAGATTGTCTTAAAGTAGTATTTGATATTGATGATAAGGAGTTTACTGTCTATGTTAATCATTTCAAGTCAATGATTCCAACACGAAAAGAGACACATGATCGTAGAGTTGAGCAGGTCAAAAGGGTAACCCAGATTGTCGAAAACGACTGGCAAAACTCAAATTATAATGGGAACTTCGCAATTTGTGGAGATTTTAATGATTATGTTGATGATCAAACCTCACTTTCCGACCTTGTTAATCACCCAGAGCTAGAAAACATTATCAACAGGTTGCCTGAGAAGGAACGTTGGACACATTACTATGCAGGGGATGGGACAGTCCATCAGCTTGATTTTATTCTTTTACCTAAGTCTCTCGCTGAAGAAAACGCTACTTCCATGCCACAAATTCTACGAAAGGGACTACCGTACAGGGCAGAAAAATTTTATAGTGGTAAGCGGTATGATAGTGTAGGAGAGAATCAACCAAAGGCTTCTGATCATTGCCCACTGGCAATTACAATTAATTTACTTTAAGCATACCATATTCCAACAAGTAAATACATAAGTCATGGTGGATATTGAGAAATTAAGTAAATGGGCTTCCATTGTCAAAGATCTTGCTGCTGTTGCCTTGTCTATTGTAATTTTTCTTGTCATAACAAAACCAGATTCAATTTTAAGTAGAAAAAGTACAAAAGAATCAATATCAAAGGAAAGAGCTAAGCTTTTAATGGAAGTTTTAAAAGAACCAGATGTTCAGAAGATTAAGCTTACGTATAACATTATTAAATGTTCCTACTATGTAGAGTCTGATGTAACATCCTGGTTTTGGGATGTAGATAGTTTAATAAACCTTTGGATATCTCAAAAGGAACAGTCATATGCTATTGATCTGAATCAGAAAATTCTTAGTACTAAAATTTCTCTTATAAGATCTTTAAAGGAATATAATGATCTCCGCGGAGTACCAACTGTTGTAAATGAGATTTTTCCAGGTGAGGATCGGACAATTAAAAACATTGAAACATCCATTAGGTCTAAAAACAATGACTTTCTTTCATTTAAAAGGATTTCAGATTCTCTTCAGGTTAAAATTAATCAGAAACTTAAGAAGCAATTTTAATCGTTGAATTTTAACCTGAGCAAATGTTTTCCAAAAGCGATCCAATCCTGGAAAATTGAAAGGGAAGAATAAGATGAATTAATCAAGAACTACACAAATGAAAAATCTGTTGTTGGATTTAGGGCTGCTGTCAAACTACAAAGTCAATTAATCATTATAATTTCACATTAGTGTCCACTTAAATATAATTGATTTTCAACTGTATATAATCTAGTTCTTT
>CAZWHC010000017.1:0-52796 GCA_964633505.1 uncultured Rikenellaceae bacterium
GGCTGGGGGGTGAACTACAAAATGGGGCTGGGGGGTGAACTACAAAATGGGGCTGCGGGGTGAACTACAAAATGGGGCTGGGGGGTAAAAAATGCAATGAATTCAAGAAGTAAATAATTCAATAATTAAGATGTGTATAAAGGGTAGCTCCCAGGGGAGAGGGGCTTAAGAATGTGAATGTTAATAACATTGAAAAAGTTATTATTAAAATTAAAAATTATATTAGGCAGCTATCATCCCCATCTCCCTTGGGAGAGGGGGACAGGAGGGGGTGAGGCCGAATTTTAAAATACAAGATCAGGGGCCAGGGGTGAGGCCATTCCCTAAAGATCCTTTACCATCCAGATATTGCATCCGAAATGGCCCGAATTTCCCAGGGCATGCGGGATATGCCGGAATCCCGATTTCAGATACATCGATACTGCCTTCTCGAGTTCCGGAAGTGATTCAAGGTAAAGCTGCATGTAACCGGCCTTTCGCGCCGAGTCGAAACATTTCTCCATAAGGGTCCTCCCGACACCCAGGCCGCGCCACTGTGGAAGAAGGTAAAACTTAACAAGTTCAGCACAACCCTCAGGTAACCCTGGTGTGGGATAAATGCCGCAGCCTCCGGCAAGGACTCCGTTTGCCTCCGCCAGCCAGTAAACTGAACCGGGTGCAGTGAAAAGTTCGAAAAGAGAATCAGTCGTAGGGTCGAAATAAACAGTTCCGGGTCTGTCGATTTTAAACTCCCTGAAAACACTTCTTATAAGCCCCGCAAGTTCTTTATTATCATTCTTTCCAATATTCCTGTATGTTATCTCGTTAATATCCATAAAAGTGATTCTGTATTGGATTTTTAAAATTAATAATTAATGCTTCTTTTTATTATTTTTGGTCATTTTATAACATTTTATTCCCTTCTTCCATTATGACATCACGTAAGAATGCCTCTGCAAGAGCGATGCTCCTGGTTTCCTTTTTGCTGATCCTGACTGCTCATGGCTTATCCGGACGTGACTATTATGTAACAGGGGTGGTCACCGACTCTTATGGCGCCACAGTTGCCAATGCAAGGGTGTCGATGATGGCAGGTACAACTGAATATGCAATCAAGACAGGAGCCGATGGAAGGTATACGCTCAGAATGTCAAATCTTTACGATAACATTCCCGGATCAATTGAAGTTGGCGTACCATATCCGAATCCTTTCACATATTCAGTAAATATCCCGTTTATTATCAATTCCATGAGCGATATCAGGCTCGCCATATACAGCTTTACCGGACAAAAGGTTATGGAAACCTTTTTTGATTCTGTAAACCCGGGAAGCTATCATATAGTATGGGATGGATGCAATCAGCACGGAGCCCCGCAACGTAACGGATTTTACTTTTTTGCATTGACCTCGGGCGGTAAAACATTTTCAGGAAAGCTTGTCAAGGCATCAGGATTCTCATCTTATTCCTCCTCGACAGCGCTTGAACCCGATATGCTGCCTCCGGTTATGATGCCTTTTTCAGGTCCGGTAAGGGTACCTGTAGTTACTTCGGTCACATGCGACAGCTATTATCCGGTAAGGCTTACGGATATCACAATCGGAAGGGATACAACAATAAATTTTGAACTTACGGCCAGACAGGAGCTTCCTTTTAAAACACTGGGCAGCAACCTGGCCATGCATACAGGTTCAGGTTATGAATCGCTTGTACTTAAGGGCATAAACCTCGGCTCTTCACCTCCCGGATACTGGCCAGGGGAAATCGCTTATGCCATTTCCGGAGCAGAATATGAAGACTGGATAAAAAGAATGGCAGAATCGGGTTTTAACAGCATAAGGGTTTATACACTTCATCCCCCGGTATTTTATGAGAAGCTTGCCAACTATAACGAGCGGCACCCTTCCAGTCCGCTGCTGCTTTTCCAGGGCATATGGCTCGATGAAATTGAAGACTATTCAGATTTTGGCTCATACGACCTGCTCAGCCGTACAGAAACTTTCACTTCAGGAATAAAGGAAGTAATTGATTGTGTGAACGGCAATGGAGATATCGCCTACAGGTATGGCCGGTCGTATGGGAGATACCTTAGTGATGTTTCGCGATGGACAGCCGGCTATATCCTTGGCCGGGAAATAAGTCCCCAGGAGGTCGATACCACAGATACCAGGAATCCGTCGGTAACTTCGTTTACCGGCACATATCTTACAATTGACGGAGGCACCGCTACAGAGGTATTTATAACTAAAATGCTTGACCAGACTGTCAAATATGAAGCTTTGAATTATTCCGTCCGCAGACCGGTAAGCATGTCAAGCTGGCCAACACTCGATCCTCTCACACATCCTACTGAAATCTATACCGATGAGGACAAGGCATCATATGATCTCGAAAAGATCACGCAAAGGATCCCTGAACCAGGCATTTTTGCCTCATATCATGCATATCCCTATTATCCCAACTTTATCAGTCAGCAGCCCTCCTATCTTACATACCGCGACAGTTACGGTCCGAACAGTTATCTTGGCTACCTTAATGCCCTTAAGGCCCATTATTCATCGATCCCTCTTGTAATAGCGGAATTTGGCGTACCGTCGAGCTGGGGAAGCGCCCATCAGTCGTTCAGTGATATGCATCACGGGGGATATTCGGAGGCTCAGCAGGGAGAAAAGAATATGAGGCTTATGCATAACATCCTCGATGCAGGGTGCGCGGGCGGATTCATGTTTTCGTGGATGGATGAGTGGTTCAAGCCCACATGGATAGTATCGTACCTTGAGGCCTACGGAACAAGCATAGGCGGGATCCCAATCCCTACACGGCAGATATGGCACAACCTTACCTCTCCGGAACAGAATTTCGGGTTGCTCACATTCGGGCAAACCTCCACCCTGCCCTTTGTTAACTACCTTACCGACAGGCCTTCGGGCCCTGTCAGAACGATTAGCGCCACAAACGACAACAGCTGTTTCTATCTCGAAATTGAAGCAGGAAGGCAGTTGTCGGCAGGTGATTCGGTTATAGTGGCATTTGACACTTATCTTGCAAGTTTCGGGGAGTCGAAACTTCCCAACGGAAGGAGCCTGACAAACAGGTCGGAATTTCTTTTGTCTGTTGTGCTTTCAGAAGATACTGCTTCATATTATGTAACGGAAGCATATAACATGTACGGGCTTACACCGCGGTTTGACTTTTCAAATCATGCAGTACAGAAATTCTACAGCACAGTTTCGGACGGTGCACCATGGGTCCTTATGCAATGGGTAAATGACGGATTTACAGGAACCCGGCAGGATATTGGCAGGCTGCCTGTTGAAAATGCTTCTGACTTCACTTTTGGCAATCGGACGGCTGTCGCATGGAACGGCAATAAAATAAAAATACGCATCCCGTGGACATTGCTTTATTTCCGCGATCCTTCACAGATGAAGGTAATCGATGGAGCCGTTTCCTACGACGGTGGATACAATTACGAGATATCTACTACTGATTCCGACGGAATAGCAGTGTCAGTCTACTTCGACAGAGTTGTTACGTCATCGACGGGAAGATACAACTGGCCTTTGTGGCTGGTTGTCCCGCCCAATGAAGCAAAGGAGAAAAAATCGCTTGAAATTGTCAGGAACGGATTGAATGCAATTCCCGGTTTTACAGATTGAATGCGGAATCTTCTGAACTGACTACCCGTCTTCTTGATCTCTTTTTCTTTTCGAAGCCTGACCTTTCGGCTTTGCCCCATCCCTTTTTGCCCCTCAGGGCTTCAAGGTTTCCAACAAGGGCAAAATACGTATGAACAGGATAAAAGAAAGGTTCAAAAAGTGATATGGCAATAAGTTTAAGGACATCCCTTTTCTTTTTGTATTTATGGAAGGTAATTTCCTCAAAGAGAACAGCCCAGGTAGATATACAGATTGCAAATGTATATACAAACAGGAAGAGCAGAAGGTAGAACGGCCAGTTCAGCGAATCAGTTGCTATAAGATAGATCGTATAGATAAATCCTGAAAATGCTATTAACGGAGCCATCCATTCGAAGAAGAACCAGTAGGGATATCCGAGCATTCCCAGACGGCCGAAACTTGGATTAAAGAACATCTTCCTGTGTATACGCAGCGATTCAATAAGTCCGCGGGTCCACCGGGTCCTCTGCTTGCGCATCGATTTGAGATCGGATGGTACTTCAGTCCAGCACAAAGGATCGGGAACATATGTAACCTCGTAATTCTCTTTGTTTTCGGCCATATAGCGTCGCATTCGGAGTACAAGCTCCATGTCCTCACCGACTGTCTTTATATTGTAACCACCGGCCTTAATGACTGTCTCACGGTCGAAGATACCCATTGCTCCGGAAATAAGCATCAGCCCGTCGAGCTGGCTCCATGCCATCCTGCCAAGCAGGAAAGCCCTCGTATATTCAAGTACCTGAAGTCGTGGAAGAAGCTTCGAAGGGATCTTGATTTCACGAATATGGCCTCTTTCAATTTCGCACGAGTTGACAATCCTTATAACACCGCCTGCCCCGATAACCTTTTTCTCCTTCTCCTCAAGGAACGGCTTTACAAGCTTAAGAATGGCATCAGGTTCAATTATCGAATCAGCATCAATCGATACGAAAAGGTCGCTGTGGCATATGTTAATACCTGCATTGAGCGAATCGGCTTTTCCGCCGTTTACCTTATCAATGATTGTTAGCCGGTTGTATGACGGATTTTTCGATCTGTAAACACCCTTGATCCTCTCGCAGGGGATCCTATAATCGAAATAATAATTAACCCTGACAAGATCATATGCATCTCTCATAAGGTCGAAGGTGCTGTCGGTCGACCCGTCATTTACAATTATTACTTCAAAATTATTATAGTAAAGGGAAAGCAGGGTTCTTACGTTGTCGATGATTGTCTTGCTTTCATTATAGGCAGGAGCAATGATCGATATCCTCGGGCTCAGCGGAGAAAGGACCAGCGAGTTATAGTTGATATAGCTGTTCTTTCTCAGATATTTACGAAGGGCTATCGCGGAAAATATTCCAAGTCCGAGGTAAGATCCGAAGAGGATCAGGGTAAGGTAAAATACTATATGTCCAAATACAAATCCCATAATTTTCAGAATATTCGCCGGTCAAGTACGTGACGCACAATAATATTATAATTCTTGTACTCTGATTTCATTAGTTTAACAAGGGTTTTTACTCCTTCTTCCCCGTTATTCTCGATGGCCTTGGTGGCCTCGATCTGGAGCTGAACATCATCCTCCTTGTCAAGAACAAGTTTGAGGAATCCAAGGAGTGACGGATCAGGCATTTTTGCCATTGCCCTTATTATCTCGATGCAGGTATTATAATCCTGGTTCTTATAAATCCGCTTCATTACCTCAAGGGTTGAACGCATCTCGAGGTCGCCGGCAACCTGAACGGCCAGTTTTCTAACTTCAGGTGACTGGTGTTCAAGGGTCTCCCTTACATCGTCCTCTGAATCTTTCTGTTTGAATTCCCTTATCATTCTGAGGGCAAACATGACAACAGAAGGATTTCCGGCCTTGAGGAATTTCTTAAATTCCGGAACCGGGAGATCATGCTGTATAATAAGTTCATGAAGCGATATCTGCTCCCAGAGCGAGAAGGGTTTGTTAAGCTGGAAGAGAAATCCGAAGGGATCATCGTCGGTAAGCCGAACAAGTGCAATCTGGGCTTCCATCCTCAGGATATCATTCTTCGAATTAAGGGCTTTGTAAATTATGTTGTTGGCATCCTTGATGTTCATGAAGGCAAGTTCACGGAATCCCTTTATTTTCTTATGCCATCTGTAATCCTTTGCACGCCTTATTGAATCCCTGTCGAGACCAAGATACAGGTAGAGCCCTCCAAGCTTCTGTTCTGCATCGCCCTTCAGGTTGACGCTCACATCGATCATCTGGTCGATAAGGGCCTGACGTCTGTAAGTATCGGATGCTATTGATCTGAATCGGTCGGGGCTGCTGCCGGTAAACAGGTAATCAATGATCATCCCCTGGTATGTTTCGGCAAGATATTGCTTAAGGTCTTCCTGCTTTTCCATCCTTGCCCTGTTCAGAAGGATGACCATCAGCAGGATTATCATTGTGGTTATGGAAACAATTATGGTGATTATCAGGGCATTGACCAGGGCAAATGATTTTCCGAAATAATTAATCCGTTTAAGCCATGGGCTATCGTCATTAATAAGAAACAGGTTGCGGCGCGGCTTTTCGAAAGGTTCAACCTGCAGGGGCTGATCCTGCCCTGTGCTGCCTCCTGTAAGAGTAATGGGAACAGCACTGGCAACAAGCGCTGAATCGGGTATTACATATGCTGCATATGCCGAATCGGCTGCGGAAATACCGTTGGTGGTATCAGACAGGTTTTCAGAGCCGGTCTTGCCTGAGTCAATAGATTTCAGGATCCTGGCCTTGTCGAGTTTTGTGACCCTTACCTTATAAAATCCGTCTTCCTCGACCATCACAACATCTTTTCCAAGGATCTCCGATACCTGTGAATAAAGCTTTTCCGCATTTGTCTTGACCCTGAATGCGCCTATCTGTATCGGATATACATCCTTTGAAAGCTCAATAAGGTCATCAATCCTTACATTGTCGGGATGCAATGTTATGAGGTCTATTCCGTCGGCAATGTAAATCGGTGACGGACGGCCGGTTCTGGCAGCAGCGGGAGAGAACGGGATTACAACGGGTTCCGCTACGGCTGCCGTAAAAATAAGAAGTGATAATATTGTAAGGATCCTGTATTTCATCACTTCATTTTAAGGGCATAAACAAGGTTAATGAATCCTTCAAATCTGTCTCTTTCCGATGTTCCGTCTCCAACGTCATACTCTTCACGTGAATAGCCTGCTCCCAGCTTGATACTCAGTCTTCCTGTAGCGTTAAAGTTATAGGCAAGCCTGACGCTGTTTGCTCCGAGCCTGTTAATATCCTCCCTTATGCCAAATGGTTCATCGGGGGCTGTGCCTGTACCCAGGGTGAGCTGCAGGTAGTCGAAATCGTTGAAATATCTGCGGGCATTAACATAAACGGAAGCACGTGGCCCGTCATCCTTGAAATAAATGAAACATTTTCCCGAGAACCAGTATTTTCCAGCATATTTTTCAAGGGAAGCGAGGCCAATAAATATATTCCTGTCGAAATAATAATAGTTCAGCCCTCCTGATACTGCGAAGCCTTCAGGGAGTATCTGCCAGATTTCAAATGCTGCCCTGTGTGTGGGGAAGTAAGTCCCCGGGCTGAAGGCATATGAAACATATGCATAGTTCTTATTTGAGACCCGTGGGTATGCTTCGGCTTCAAACTGGAATTCCGTGGCAGAGATGCCTGTTGCATCATCCGTAATTAGATTACCCATGTTTATCCCGGCTGCTGCCGGTCCCCAGCTGAACCTGTGTCCGGCGCCGACGCTGAAGACCTGCCAGAATCTGGTATATGGTTTGGTAAAATAATCGAATGAATATCCGGTCCTGACATCTGTAGCAACTGCAGTATTTTCCTTCGACCACAATAAGATATCGCGTCTTGCTTCGAGTGCATCACCGTTATCCGGATCTTTAAGAAGAAGAGTGTCAATTACTGCAGCAGCCTGTTTATAATCTTTCTGCCATGCCAGTATCCTTCCGAGGAGTACTCTTGCATCGCCGTATTCCGGAAAGGTATTCACGAGCCTGCGGGCAGCAACAGCCGCTTCGGCATACCCGCCCCCGAAAGCCATCGTCTTTATACGTGCATACTCAGCTTCAGGATCGGTGATTTCCTGGGCAAGGAGCTGTGAAACATTTAACAGCACCGGTATTAAGAACCCAACAAATATGATGACAAGTCGTTTTCGCATAATCTATTTGCTGAGGATTGATTTTATCCTTGAAACCAGCTCGGCCGGATTAAATGGTTTGACAATATAATCGCTGATCCCCAGTTCGCCTGCCTGGCGCTGCATCTGGTGATCACTGAATGCAGTGAGAATAATAACGGGAGTATCCTTTCCCTGGTCGGACCTGACGAATTTTACAAGTTCGAGCCCGCTCCTGTAGGGAAGATGGATATCGACAACAAGCAAATCATAATCATTTTTCTGAAGCAGCTCAATGGCAATATTCCCATCCTCCGCCATATCGGCCAGAAATCCTTCCCTTTCAAGGATTACCGACAGGGTTTTCATTGCCATGGGATTGTCTTCGCAAATCAATATTTTCATCTTCGGAAATTCAATGATTATTAATATATTCCTCCCTTGATAGCTCTGTTTTGCAAATCATTTGTGTCAAAATTGGCGAAATTTATCAGGCCAGCAAAGGAAAATCGGCATTATTTTGACTTCCTGCTTATTTTCAAAGACTAACACCGCTATTTCCTGTGACCAACCTTTCCGGCTCCCCTTGAGACAGGCATCAGTAGCGGCAGAAATAAGCCTTATCATCAGTGACGGCCCGGTTTATGAAGCTTTACGGTTATTGGCTCAACAATTACAAGGCAACCTTTTGGCATCTTTACCAATTCAGGTTCTATCAATTTATAGAACTCGTTTATTACCTCATTATTGTCAATTATCTCAATCATCACTGGCAGCTTTTCGGTAAGTTCCCAGAACTTTGCCGAGGTGATTGAACTGCTTAACCCATAGCCCATTACACCCCGGTAAACTGTGACTCCCGAGATACCCCTGTCCCTGGCCATGTTGACAACATGTTCATAAAGAAGTTTAGATCCGATCCTGTCGGTAGTGCTTGCATATATTTTCAAAATGCAGCTTTCGGTATTCAAATCCATCGGAAGGCGATTTAATTGTTTTACAACGAGAACCAGTAATTCAGTTTAATAAGGAATATATTGTTTGGAAATACTTTTCTCAGATACCCGAAGGAGTCGCCGAACGAAGCATTTGAAAACCCGTTGTTACCTGTTCTCTCGCCCGACCATACGAAATAAATGAACGAACCGAGCCTGTATTCCCACTTGGCAACCAGATTCGACCTGAACTGATGGAAATTGAAATCGGGATCTTCCACCTCAAGGGTGACAGGGAATCCTCCGTCAAAATCGGGAAGAAAATATTTTCCATCGGCAAATACGGCATTCTGGTATACTGCAAAACGGTCATTGAAATTTTCTGCTTCAGGATTTGTGATTTTCTTCAGTTCAGAATACCTGCCCCTGGAAATAAACGGGCTGCCGTAATATTGTATTGAAAACTCAGGAGAAAGGTTAAGGTCGACCCTGAAAGTCAGGCCAAGAGTCTTCTGGCTTATTGTCCCCAGGATGTATCGTTTACCGCTTTCAACCGTGCTTTTGGTGGTTATATACTGAAGCTCATCAATATTTTCCTCATATTCTGCATTGATCCCGACCTTGAGTAAGCTAAAAGGCCTTACGGAAATACCGGGCTGGAATGTCCATGCAGTTGCGGAGTTGCCGGCGCCTTTCATGTACTGGTATTCAGCATGTGCAATAAATTTCTTTGAGGGATCGGATTGAAGTCCGAATGCAATTTCGGTATTGGCAGGCATTCTCACATCATATCCACCCCGCAAAAGACGGGTATCGATATCTGATGAATGGTAGGCGGCTTCAGCTTCAATATTCCACTGGTTGCTTAAATCGGCCCTGAAATCCAATTCCCCGTCCGAACCAAGGGAAGTGCCGTCGAAGGTCCATGAATTACGCTGTTCAAAGCTTACGGAAAGTGTTCTGAAGACCGAAACCGGTTTTGTGATGAAATACTCGATCTCGTTCTGGTTTTCTATTTCATCGGCAGTCCTCATATACCCTATATCGTTAAGATCGAATCCGGGAGTAAGCCACGACAGGGCTGCAGAATATTTCCAGTGTCCGCCTGAACCCTTGCCCACCTCTACCTTGCCGCCAAAACCGCTCAGGCTTGTTTTTGTTATATCATAATCGAGATAGTCAGCTCCCGGCCTCTGAAAATAATGAGCCGGTGATTCCTGCAATTCCTTTATCGACTCAGCGCTGCCCTTGATATAACTTCCCGACAATTTTGCATTTACAAAGAATTTCTTGTCTTTCCAGTGATGCAGCAGGTCGACGCCGCCAGTAAAGGCATCTGTGGGAAGGAATTCTAGTTCTTCATCATTTATGAACCTGTTCGTTGATGTGAACATCCCTCCTATTATTGTGTTTCCGGCTTTATAACCTTTCTGTATTCGTCCGACGAGATAACTGGTAAGCGGTTCGACTATCTGTTTCGACTCATTGCCGTTAAGGTCAGTGATTTTTGCATATTCATTTGCGGTAACACTCTGTATAAGCCCAACAGAAAGACCTTTTGAGTCTGTTCCGCTGAACTTCGCGGCGCTCAGTATAGTCGTCATATCGGGATTTTTAACAAAAGTCTGGTCGCCTCCATATACTGATCGTGAAGGGGAATGGCCAATCCTTCTTGAATAAAACAGGTTCTGATTGTCGAATTTGTAATCAAAAATCGTAAGGCCTTCAAGGAAGAATGGTCTTTTCTCCTCATAAAATGTTTCGAATGCAGTAAGGTTCATTACGGAAGGGTCCGACTCGACCTGCCCGAAATCGGGATTAACAGTGAGATCGACGGTGAAATTGCTGGAAACCCCTATTTTTGCGTCGAGGCCGGCATTTCCACCCCAGACTCTTCCATTCTTTGTATAAGGGCTGCCCGGGATCTCCTTCATTGTTTTAAGATCGCCAAGAACAAACGGCTGTAACTCGAGCCTGCGTGATTTCTTCAGTCCCTTCAGACCAATGAACTCCCCATAATTATAAAGCATGCCAGGCCCTGTCTTTGTCTGCCGCTCCCAGTTGCTTTCTTCCTGAAGCCTGTCAATCCATCTCCATGTATGCATCCCCCAAACCTGTTCATCCTTATTGCTGTACCGCAGCTGGCTCAGCGGTACTTCTATCTCTGCCACCCATGCTGAGTCTTCCAGTCCGACTTTTGTTTTCCAGACCGCATTCCAGTTGAAATCCCAGTTTGTCGGATTGAAAAGCACGAGATCAACTTTCTGGCCCCATGCAGTAACTGTAAACTCGAATCCGGTCCTGTAATCGCGGTAACTGTCAAAGTTGACACCTACCATATCACCAACAATTTCGTCCCTTACTGCTGCATATCTGTGAACCTTATCAGGTTCCGGATCGTAAGCCCGGAATGCAATGTAAAGGTTCTTGTCATCATACTGAATGTTATGTTCAGTGGGATAAGTAGGTTTAGCTCCTTCATTAGGGATATACTGATTATAATCGCCTGCCCAGTTTCCATGCTTCCAGCAATCATCATCAAGCTTTCCGTCAATAACAGGTTTCTCAGTTACAAGGCGTGTCGTCACATAGACAGGCTGCTTAAGGGTGCCTGTCCGGGTTGTATCCTGCTGCGGTGCCGGGGATCCCGATGCTATTGTTGATAATCCTGAAAAGAGTAATATGAAAAATAGGGCAGATGCCGATCTGCCTTCAGGGTCGATCTGGTTCAGCGACATTTCAAAAGTTTATAAATAATGAACCCCAAAAGTAAAACAATAAAATATTATTTGAAATATTCCTTAAATTTCGATAATAATTGATCGTAATTATCCTAAATACTTAAATACATAAACCATGAAAAACATATTATTGGTTTCATTCCTGGTTATGACCGGAATTTTTCTTAATGCCCAGGATCCTGCAGGGCCTCCGCCACCGGCAGCAGGAATCCGGCCTCAGCAGCCAAAGGATATGCTTATACCGCTGCGAACAAACAACATAAGTCTTGTTTACAGGGTCAGCGGGAGGGACGGCCGGCTTTATCAGGCATATTTCGGTCCGGCCCTTGAAAACACCGACAATCTCACCCGGCCTGGCGATGCCGGACATCCGGCTTATGCAACCTTCGGAACCGACAACCTGTTTGAACCTTCCGTAAGGGCCACCCATAATGACGGAAATCCTTCGCTTGAACTTAACTACGTGAGTTATGAAGTTGAGAATATAAGACCCGATGTTAACCTTACACGGATTTATCTTAAGGACCCTGCATATCCTTTTATTGTTACCCTGTTTACAAAGACATATGCCACCGAAGATGTTATCGAACAATGGACCGAGATAAAGCATGATGAAAAAAAGCCTGTCACAATTTTCAACTATGCCTCGTCGATGCTTCATTTTGACGCTGAAAAATACTGGCTTACACAATTTCATGGCGACTGGGCCGAGGAAATGAAAATGACAGAAAGCGAACTCACGGCGGGAATCAAGATCCTGGACACAAAACTGGGAACTAGGGCACATATGTACCAGACTCCGGTATTTATGCTGTCACTGAACGAAAAGGCAGATGAAGAGAGCGGCAGCGTTCTCGCCGGCACTCTTGGATGGTCGGGAAATTTCAGGTTCCTTTTCGAAGTTGACGAAAAGGGATCGCTGAGAGTAATTTCCGGTATAAATCCTTTTGCATCAGAATATTCGCTCGATCCCGGCAAAATCTTCAGGACACCATCAATGATATTCACATATTCCGAAAAGGGCATGGGCCAGACAAGCAGGAACCTTCACCGGTGGGCAACCAGATATGGAATACTCGACGGAACAGGTTCGAGATATACACTTTTAAACAACTGGGAAGCCACCGGATTCAATTTCGACGAAAAGAAACTTACAGGCATCCTCGACGACACGAAAAAAATGGGGCTCGATGTATTCCTTCTCGACGATGGCTGGTTTGCAAACCTTTACCCAAGGAACAACGACAGGGCCGGCCTTGGCGACTGGCAGGAAAACAGGGCCAAGCTGCCCGACGGACTTGGTTATCTTGTAAAGGAAGCCGATGCAAGAGGGGTAAAATTCGGGATATGGATAGAACCCGAAATGGTGAATCCGAAAAGCGAATTATATGAGAATCATCCCGACTGGATCCTTAAGCTTCCGAACAGGCCCGAGCATTATTTCAGGAACCAGCTTGTACTCGACCTCACTAATCCGAAGGTGCAGGAATTTGTATATAACGTAGTTGACGGCATGCTTACCGTCAATCCGGGGATTGCCTTTATAAAATGGGACTGCAACAGGATGATGACAAATGCTTATTCGGTGTATCTTAAGGATAAGCAGTCGCATCTTTATATCGATTATGTGAACAGCCTTTACGGTGTTCTCGGGAAACTCAGGCAGAAATATCCCCATTTACCCATTATGCTATGTTCGGGGGGAGGAGGAAGGGTTGATTACGGGGCATTAAAGTACTTTACCGAGTTCTGGGCCAGCGATAATACCGACGGACTTGAAAGAATTTATATTCAATGGGGGTATTCATATTTCTTCCCGGCAATCGCCGTGTGCAACCACGTCACATCATGGGGCAAACAGTCGCTCAAATTCAGGACTGATGTTGCCATGATGGGGAAAATGGGCTTTGATATTGAAGTTGACAAAATGACTGAAAATGAGTTGAAATTCAGTCAGGATGCTGTTAAGAATTACAACAGGATAAAGGATATCATATATAAGGGAGATCTGTACAGGCTTGTCTCGCCCTATAAGGAAAACAGGGCAGTTCTAATGTATGTAAACAATGAAAAGACAAGGGCTGTCGTGTTTGGCTATACGCTTAACAGCAGGTATGGCGAAACCATGAACAGGGTAAAGCTCCGCGGACTGGATCCCGTCAAAACATATAAAATCCAGGAGATCAATGTATCCAATGAAGGAAGAAGAGGTCCCGGAATGGGATTCGGATTGAATGAAAACGGAAGAACTTATACCGGTAATTATCTTATGAATGTGGGTCTTAACGTCGGTACAGGTTCTCCTCTTTCGAGTGTTGTTTATGAAATAGCTAAATAAGAATAAACCATGAAAGGGTTTATTCATTCAGAGATCGTCGATTTACACATAACTCATATTCAAGAACTTACACAGAGTTCACAGAGAAGCACCGAGGGCCACAGAGGACATGCATTTAACCCTGTGATCTCTGTGTCTTCTCCGGATTTCCTCTGTGTAATAAAGACTTACTTATTACTTTCCGTTCCAGCCTGCGAGGCGGGCCCAGAGCCACCAGGCTGCATAGGCTTTCATATTTGCATTGACGGGTTGGGTATGGGCCGCTGTACAGTCGAACCAGTCGGCTCCTTTGGCGTGGGAATTCTGCCATGCGATTGCCCAGTTGCCATCCCTTGAACCGTCGCCGTTTGTATCATAATTGCAGCCGTCATCCGGACTCTTATCTCCGAAATATGTACCATCGGGGTTATAACATTCTATGTCTGCAAAGTCGAAGAGGACCTTGTTGTTATCCCTGCAGTATTTCCGTATCTGTTCGTTCCTGAGGTGAAGGTTTCCGGTGAGCCCTGAACCATCGAGATGCCCTGTCATATAAACGAAGCTTACACCGGGAAAGTCGTTTTCAAGCTCTTCCATAAGGTTCAGATAAGTGTTGATGTCGGCTTCGGTGGCTGTCGACACCTGACCGCACCATGACCACATTACAACATTTACATCCGGATTTGCTGCAAGGTAAGTCCTTGTCCGGGCTGCCCAGGTAGTCCTGTCGGGATTTCCCAGGTCGCCGTCTATAGCATAATCGTGAAGGTCGAGAGCTCCGTCGTTTCCTCCGTTATTCCACGAATACGACGCCCCTTTGAACGATATAAGCCCCGACATTCCTGTTGTCAGCTGGCTCCCGTGTGAGGTATGGCTGTACGCAATGTGAAGGCTTTCCTTTGCTGCTTCAATATACGGTGACGGTATTGCCGAAAGCTTTACGGAATTATGGTCAATAATAAATCCCGATCCTGTTCCGGTACCGGGTTCATCATCCTTTACACATCCTGCCATAACGGCAAATGCTATCAAAATGGGAATTACTTTGATAAATCTCATGACTAACAATTTTGAGTTAATAACTGATTACTTTTCTGAAATGTCGCACAATATTTTTAACGCAACATATCCGGCTTTATTGTACCCGATACTCAGGTCAATATCTGGTATATCATTCGGGGTCGTCCCGGGGAACAGATACAGGCTCAATAACCGGTTCATTTGCAGTGTTTATACCTGAAACAACTTCAGGGATCAGTCCCATCCTGACATAAACGGGTCTTACTATTTTTCTTAGTTCCGGAAGCCTTTTGTAAAATACAAGCGCTCCGATCATACAGGCGATACCGCCAGAAAAAATTGTGGCGGGAGTGCCTAGCAATTTTGCCATACCGCCTGCAAGAAGGCTTCCGAAAGGAGCGGTTCCCATTATTGCAAGCGTGTAGAAGCTCATGACTCTTCCTCTCTTGTCATCATCGGTTATTGTCTGAAGTATTGTGTTGCTCGAAGCCGTGTGAAGCATAAGTCCGAGTCCCGACACAATCATAAGTGCAAGTGCAGGCAGAAGATGTCGCGAAAATGCCATGGCCACAAGTCCCGCACCAAACATGGCAGCAGCAATCGGGATTATCCTCCCGAGTTTGATGACAGTCTCGCGCGAGGCAAGATAAACAGCTCCGGCAAGCGCTCCAAGGCCTGCTGCTCCCATCAGAAATCCGAAAGTGCCGGAACCTCCTTCCAGTACTTCCTTGGCAAAGACAGGCATAAGTACCTGGTATGAAGCTCCAAGAAGGTTAACTACAGCCAGAAGGATTATTATATGCTTTATGGGTTTAAAGCCGAATGTATAATCAAGTCCCTCTTTCATCTCCCCGAAGAGGTTTCCCCGTCTGACTTCCTGATCTTTATTCTTTACTCTCATCAGAAGCAACGACATTATTACAAATACATAGCTTATGGCATTTATCATAAAACATATCCCCTCTCCCATCGTTGCCAGCATAACTCCGGCTATTGACGGGCCGATGAGGCGGGCTCCGTTGAACATCATCGAATTAAGGGCGATTGCATTCCCCAGATCTTCCTTTTTTTCGACCATCTCTATTACAAATGACTGCCGCGAAGGAACGTCAAAGGCATTTATGCTCCCGAGAACTATGCTCAAAAGCACTATATGCCATATCTGAATGTTCCCTGTTAGAGCAAGAATTGCAAGTATCAGCGCCTGAACAAGCGAGATGATCTGTGTCAGAAGAAGTATCCTGTATTTCGGGAACTTATCGGTTATGACGCCTGCAAAGGGAGCAAGAATAAATGTCGGGATCTGTCCTGCAAAACTAACAAGTCCGAGCTGAAAAGCTGACCCGGTGATATGATAAACCAGCCAGGGCATGGCAATCCTCTGCATCCAGGTCCCTATTAGGGAAATGCCCTGCCCGCCGAAAAACAATCTGTAATTCCTGTACCGGAGCGAACGGAACATTGTTTTTATGCGGGATGTGAGATGCGGGTTCTCTGCCAAGTATTATAAATTTTAAGGTGCAAAAATAAAACGTTTTCTTCAAATTGGCCTGAATACTGTCACGACACTTTCTGCCATTTTAATGAAGAGGACGTGCATGAAGCATTATCTTCCTCAGGTTCTTCGTATGTTTTATAACTGTTTTTTTTAAATGCCGATTTGTTATTTTGCGGGCTTGAAATTTTAATAAATAATCTACAATTATGTACAGGCTTAATAAACTATTCATATTACTTGCATGTACCCTTATGGTGTCGTGCTATCCTGCGAAACAGATGGCAGGAGGGAAAAATCCCCGGGTCAGGAATGTTATCCTTTTCATAGGCGACGGTATGGGCATTCCTGCAGTTTATGCAGCAATGTCGGCTTCACAGGCTCCCCTGAATTTAGAGCGCTTCCCTGTTACAGGGTTTCTGACCACCTATTCTGCAAATGCATATATTACTGATTCCGGTGCTGCCGGAACTGCCCTTGCCACAGGTTCAAAAACAAAGAACGGGGCCATAGGTGTTGATGAGAACGGCACTCCTGTTTATTCAGTTCTTTCAAAGGCCGAACAGGCCGGACTTGCAACGGGAGTGGTTGCCACCTCTTCGGTGACTCATGCAACGCCTGCTTCATTCATTGCCCATCAGTCGAGCCGGGGAAGCTATGAGGATATTGCAAAGGATTTCCTTAAAACCGATGTTGATGTTTTCATCGGCGGAGGCTATGATCATTTCGGCAACAGGTCAGATAAGGTCAGCCTTATCGACAGCCTTAAGGCAAAGGGCTATGAAATTGCGACCGATCTGACAATGATAGCCAGATCGCAGTCGGACAAACTGGCCGGCCTTACATATCCGGTCCAGCCACCGTACAGGCTGAAGGGAAGAGGCGATATGCTTGCAACATCTACCGGAAAGGCAATAGAGATACTAAGCAAAAACAGAAAGGGATTTTTCATGATGGTCGAAGGATCGCAGATCGACTGGGCAGCCCATGCCAATGCTGCCGATACCCTCATTGATGAGACTCTTGACCTCGACAAAGCTGTTGGACTTGCCCTCGACTTCGCTGAAAAAAATAAAAATACACTGGTAATCTTAACAGCCGATCATGAGACCGGAGGCGTAACAATAACAGGCGGCGATATGAAGACAGGAGATGTGAAGCTTAGCTTTTCGACCAAGGATCATACCGCAGTAATGGTCCCTGTTTTTGCCTATGGCCCCGGAGCATTAAATTTCACGGGTGTGTACGACAATACCGAATTGCCAAAGAAGATACTCGGGATCTTCAGGTTTACTCAGAAGAAGAAATAAATTACAGGTCAGTCCGTAATTTCGTCCCTGTCTTTTGATGATTTTACTTTCGCAAATGATTTGAGAAGCTTCCGGGCCTGTCTCCATTCATCTTCATTCAGGCAATAGTTGATCCTGGGGAGTTCAAAGCTACCTGTCACGAGGCCGGCGCTTTTCAGCTCGGACAGATGCTGGGATACCGTCGAACCGGCAAGCGGAATCACACTTGCAATTTCGTTGAAACAACAGGTCTCCGACAAGGCAAGATGACGTATTATCGCTATCCTGGCAGGATGTGCAAGGGCTTTTGCAATTTTTGCAAGCCTGATGTCATCCTTTTCGAATTTTTCCTTTTTTACCTGTGTCATTTTTTCAGGATTTTTCAGTTCTAAGTGTTTCTAAGTAAGCCATAATAAAGGATTCCTTCTGCTTTGCCCTGTATTGCATTATGAACCTCGGGTGCTCGAGCGGTATAATCCTGCCAAAAAAACGGTAACCGGCATTGAGCTTTGAAAGGAAGCTGAAATTTTTGCCCGTGCCCAGGCAGAATGCAGTTGTATTGTCAATGCCGAATTCAAGCTGCTTTTTTATCGAACCTACAGCAAATTCATAGACCGCTTCAGTAAGTTCGCGGCTGTCGTAATAATTATAGTTCAGGGCTTTCCCGTTCTGATTTGTCTTTGTAAACCCCAGCGGGCTGACAGAACTTATGAAATAATCACCGTAAAATTTTTCCGGACCTCCGTAGCTGTCGATCATGTCATAAATAAAAACTGAAGAAGTTTCATATGTTCTGACGCAGGCGGGTTCAAGACCGCATTTTTCCTTCATACGTATGGTATCGGTGAACGGTATCCCCGTGGCTCCTGCGCCGAAACGTCCCGGATTGATCCCCAGTATGATGCGCCGGGGCCTATTGTCGGAGTAATATTTTCTGTAAAACCGTGAGGCCGATTCAAATACATTTTCATTTTCCCTCATAGGATTCATCACGGAAATACCCGGCGGAAGCGATCCTGTAAATTCAAGATCATGGAAAAAATCTATTACCTTATCAGCGAAAGTTGTCATTCAGAACCTGATCATAATGTAAAAATAAGTAATTCACCTGTATTTAATAAGGTTTTTATTCAGCACATTATCGTCCCCGGACCCAATCTTTCCCAAAAATATTTAACTTTGGGCGCTTTGATTCTGCTTACCTTACGATAGTGACTGAAATACTGAGGCCATACGGTGACAAACAAAAAGCATTTGACAGGAGATATCTGCAGATGGCTCTTATCTGGGCCTGCAATTCATATTGCATCAGAAGGCAGGTTGGAGCTCTTATTGTAAAAGGAAAAATGATAATCTCTGACGGCTATAATGGCACACCTTCAGGATTTGAAAATGTATGCGAGGATGAAAACAATGTCACCCTACCTTATGTACTTCATGCTGAAGCTAATGCAATAACAAAAGTTGCCAAGTCAAATAATTCCAGCGAGGACTCCACGTTATATGTCACAACATCACCGTGTATGGAGTGTGCCAAACTGATAATCCAGTCGGGGATAAGGAGAGTGGTCTATTGCAACAGATACCATAAGACCGACGGGCTGGACCTTCTGAAACGGGCAGGAATCGAACTTGTGTTTATTGACCTCGAAAACGATATTTATGAAATACAATAATTCACCGAAAAGCGTATTATTTCCAATATTGCTTGCAGTTGCCCTTGTTGCGGGAATAATGATAGGTTTTTATCTCCCGGGTAAATACAAGGCTCCGGGGCAGTCGGCTTTCAGGCCGGGTAACGATAAGCTTAACAGCATTCTCAACATCATCGAAGCAGACTATGTTGATACTGTCAACCGCGGCGAACTCGTTGAGGCAGCCATTCCGGCAATCCTTAAAAAGCTCGATCCGCATTCGGTTTATATACCGGCAAAGGATCTCACACGGGCTAATGAGCCACTTCAGGGTAATTTCGACGGTATTGGCATATCATTCAACATGATGACTGATACTATTCTTGTTATAAGCACCATACCCGGGGGCCCTTCCGAAAAGGTAGGTCTGATGGCCGGGGATAAAATCATCTTTGTTAACGATTCTCTTGTTGCAGGAAAACAGCTTAGCGACGAGAAGGTCATGGGAATGCTTAAAGGGCCAAGGGGTACAGTCGTAAAGATCAAATTGCTCAGAAAAGGGTACAAGGATCTTATACCTTTTGAAATTACAAGGGATAAG
Source organism: uncultured Rikenellaceae bacterium (assembly GCA_964633505.1). GTDB lineage: Bacteria > Bacteroidota > Bacteroidia > Bacteroidales > VadinHA17 > LD21. Next base: position 19,821 of record CAZWHC010000017.1, read on the forward strand.
ATTCCGATCTCAAGCGTTGATGTAAGCTATATGGTAAACGATCATACAGGTTATATCAAGATCAACAATTTTGCGATGACTACCTATGACGAGTTCATGAAAAGCCTCAATGAATTGAAGAACAGCGGAATGAAAAGCCTAATTCTAGACCTGAGGGAGAATTCCGGAGGAGTTATGGAAGCAGCAATAAAAATTGCGAACCAGTTCCTTCGTGAAGGCCAGATGATAGTTTACACTGTAGGAAGGGCGCAGCCCCGGAATGAAGCCGTTGCCACAGGCAAGGGAGAGTTTGAGGAGGGAGATCTTGTACTTCTCATAGATGAATTCAGCGCTTCGGCCAGTGAGATCCTTGCAGGGGCAATACAGGATAATGACAGAGGTACCATAATAGGACGGCGTTCTTTCGGAAAAGGACTGGTCCAGGAACCGATCCCTTTTTCCGACGGATCAGGGATGAGGCTTACGATTGCAAGATACTACACACCAACAGGAAGATCGATTCAAAAACCATATAATAACGGATTCGACGAATATTTCGCCGACCTGAACATCAGGGTTGAAAGAGGAGAACTTGAAGTATCAGACAGCATTCATTTTGCCGACTCACTGAAGTTCACAACACCGGGAGGGAAAACTGTATATGGCGGCGGAGGTATCATGCCCGACATTTTCATCCCCGTCGATACTACGGGTCGTTCTCCGTATTTTATTGCCTCCAGACCCCTTATTTACAGGTTTGCCCTCAAATATACCGAGGACAACAGGGAAAAACTGAAGCAGTACAGCGATGTGAGCGATCTGAAGGTATATCTCGACAAACAGGGACTTCTTGACAAGTTTATTGTTTTTGCCGAAAAGAACGGGGTGAAACGCGATGTAAAAGGAATAAAAGTATCAGGCGTGATAATAGATATACAGCTCAAGGCTTACATTGCCCGCAACATGCTTGACAACAAGGGATTCTATCCTATATGGAAAGATCTTGACTCCACACTCGGATATGCTGTCGATTATCTGAACAAAAAGAAATCCTGAGGCGGGGTTAAATATCAGGAAGTGACTTTAAGCCAGGTTTGAAGCAAAATCGGCGACTACCTCAACGGCAAGATCCTGTTCTTCTATGAAACCCATATGTCCGGAGTTTTCGAAGACGACTACCCTGGCATTCGACGGCAGGGAAACCCGTTTCTGGATATCCTCATGGTTTATGAAATTATCCTTTTTCCCGAGTATCCACAGACACGGGACCTTACCCATCTCCATCAGCTTCTGGCGTGAAGGCCTGAGCATCATTCCGTTCAGGATGGCGATTATGCCTTCATCCCTTATGGTAGCGGCAATATCCTTCGAACGCTGTATCGATTCACGGAAGATATTAAGATTGCCGGGGGCATACATATTGGATATATTATCGGTATAAATAAGATATTTCTTTCCTGAACGGACAACCCTGATCTCCGTTTCCCTTTTCCCGATCACTGCAGGCGTGTCTGCAAAGGGATGTGAATGGAAAAGGCAATATCCTTTCAGCATCTCATGATAAAGTTCAAGGAATGCAAGAGCTGCATATCCTCCCATGGAATGACCGATCAGAAATATTTTCCTGATATTCAGGTTATCCAGCAAAGCCTTTACAGCCCCTGCAATAAATTCCATTGTATGGCAATCGCCATATACTTTTGAAAGACCATGACCGGGAATATCAACAGATATTACCCTGAACTTTCCGGCAAGCCTGCCGGCAAATCCGTTCCATATATCAGATGTTTCGAGATAGCCGTGGAGAAGAACAATCACTTCCCCTTCGCCCTTATCGGAGTAATAAATTTTACCTCCGTTGTATAATACATAATAGTTCATGATATTTCTTTTACAGGATATGTTCCTAATTTAATCCTTTCCCTTATCATAAGCAACATATGTAAGTAATTTAGTTAACCTGTGTAATTGTTAAAATGATTTAATAATTATATTTTTAAAGATTGTTATTCCGCATCCCGACAAAGATCCTAATCTAATCACTGCCAATGAATAAAATTTTCTTTTCATCGATTTCCAGGAAGTTTGTGATGGCTCTGGCAGGATTGTTCCTTGTGCTTTTTTTACCGGTCCATCTTGCCATAAACTTCCTGCTTCTCAAAAGTGATCCCGGGCCGTTTAACAGAGTTGCCCATTTTATGGCTGCATTCCCGGTTATAAGGATATTCGAGATAGTCCTTATATCAGCCCTGCTGATACATATAATCTGGGGAATATATAGCCAGATCAGAAACTGGCTCGCCCGTCCTGTCGGATACGCTGGCGGAAATAAGTCGGAGACCTCCTTTTTCTCAAAATTCATGATATGGACAGGCGCTTCGGTATTAACATTTCTTGTCCTTCATTTTATAAACTTCTATTTCATAAGGCTCGGGTTTGTAAATGGCAATCCTGAAGATTTTTATTCTGTTGCCCACCAGCTTTTCAGGATCCCGGCTTATTCGATAATTTATCTTGTCTGTTTTGCACTCCTGGGGCTTCATCTTTTTCATGCCCTGACTTCGGCGTTCCAGACCATAGGTCTTAACCACAGGATCTGGACACCTGTTGTTAAAGTTTTTGCCTTGATATATTCCATTGCAATTCCGCTCGGCTTTGCCATTATCTTAATCACAATCTGGAAGTTCAGATAGAAAAACAATTAAAATGGCTAAACTTGATTCAAAGATACCACAGGGTCCGCTCGCTCAGAAATGGACAAAATACAAGGCTTCGGTAAAAATGGTAAATCCTGCCAACAAAAAGAAGCTCGATATAATCGTCGTGGGAACCGGATTATCGGGTGCCGGAGCTGCATCAGCCCTGGGAGAGCTGGGGTACAATGTTAAGAACTTCTGCTACCAGGATTCACCCCGCAGGGCACATTCCGTTGCTGCCCAGGGTGGCATCAATGCGGCAAAGAACTATCAGAACGACGGCGACAGTGTATACCGCCTTTTTTATGACATGATAAAAGGGGGTGATTACAGGGCCAGGGAGGCAAATGTTTACAGGGCTGCCGAGGTAAGCAACCAGGTTATCGACCATTTTACCGCAATAGGTGTTCCTTTTGCCCGCGATTATGGCGGTACCCTCGATACCCGTTCGTTCGGAGGGGTTCAGGTGTCGAGGACATTTTATGCCAGGGGACAGACTGGACAGCAATGCCTTCTCGGTTGCTATTCCTCGCTTAACAGGCAGATAATGAAAGGAAATGTCGTTATGTATCCCCGAAGGGAGATGCTCGATCTCGTTGTGATCGACGGAAAGGCAAGAGGCATAATTACACGTAACCTCATTACGGGGGAGATAGAGCGGCATTCAGCACATGCAGTGGTCCTTGCAACAGGCGGATACGGGACAATCTATTACCTTTCGACTCTTGCAGTGAACTCAAATGCATCGGCAGCATGGAAAGCACATAAAAAGGGGGCATTCTTTGCGAACCCCAGCTTCATCCAGATACATCCTACAAGCGTCCCGCAGCTGAACCAGTTCCAGTCGAAACTCACCCTGATGTCGGAGTCGCTGCGAAACGACGGACGGATCTGGGTGCCCAGGCAAAAGAATGATGTCAGGCCTGCTGAATCGATCCCTGAAGAAGAAAGGGATTATTATCTTGAACGCCGATACCCGGCATTCGGCAACCTTGTACCCCGCGATGTCGCATCGAGGGCAGCAAAGGAAAGATGCGATGCAGGCTATGGTGTAGGGAAGACCGGGCTTGCCGTTTATCTCGATTTCAGGGATGCCATCAGGAAACAGGGAAAAAAAGCTATCGAAAGCAAATACGGGAACCTTTTCGAAATGTATAAGACAATCACAGGCTCGGATCCTTATCAGGAACCCATGATGATCTATCCGGCAGGCCATTATACAATGGGCGGATTATGGGTTGACTACGAGCTTATGACAACCATCCCGGGGCTTTACGCTGTCGGAGAAGCCAACTTTTCCGACCACGGGGCAAACAGGCTTGGTGCAAGCTCGCTAATGCAGGCGGCAGGCGACGGATTTTTCATACTCCCTAATACAATCTGTAATTATCTCTCCGATGAAATCCGGACACCAAAGATACCGACAGACAGCCAGGAATTTACTGATGCTGAAAAAGCCGCTGTCGAAAGGCTGAAGAGCCTCCTGGCAATAAAAGGAAAACAGACGGCATCATCGTTCCATAAACGTCTTGGAAAAATAATGTGGGACCATTGCGGGATGTCGCGCAATGAGGAAGGATTAAAAAAAGCTCTGGTGCTTATTGAAGAGCTGAAAAAGGAATTCTGGAGCGACCTGAAGGTCCCGGGAAAAATCAACGAGGTAAACCAGGAACTTGAGAAAGCAGGAAGGGTGGCCGATTACTTCGAACTTGCAGCCCTTCTTGTTACAGATGCCCTTGACAGACGGGAATCGTGCGGCGCTCATTTCAGGGAGGAATTTCAGACACCCGACGGGGAAGCTCTCCGTAATGATGCGGAATTTGCATATGTTGCAGCATGGGAATATGCAGGTGAAGACAAGCCCCATATTCTGCATAAGGAAGAACTCAGGTTCGAAGAGGTGGAATTAAAGGTAAGAAGCTATAAATAACAGGAGATATGGATCTTAGATTAAAAATATGGCGCCAGAAGGATGCAAAGTCATCAGGCAGCTTCGAAACATATTTTATGGAGGATGTCTCTCCCGAAATGTCATTTCTGGAAATGCTCGACGCACTCAATAAAAAGCTCGTCGAGGAAGGAAAAGACCCTGTGGCCTTTGACCACGACTGCCGTGAGGGGATCTGCGGATCGTGCGGAATGTATATAAACGGTCATCCCCACGGACCTGTTCCGGCCGTGACAACATGCCTGCTTTCGATGAGATATTTCAACGACGGCCAGACAATATGGATCGAACCCTGGAGGGCAAAGTCTTTCCCTGTAATCAGAGATCTCATTGTCGACCGCAGTGCATTCGACATGATACAGACTGCCGGCGGTTTCATCTCGGTTAACACCGGCGGAGCGCCTGAGGCAAATTCAATACCTGTTCCGAAAAAGGATTCCGATAACGCTTTTGACTCATCGGTATGCATCGGATGCGGCGCTTGTGTCGCTGCCTGCAAAAACGCTTCAGCAATGCTTTTCGTTTCGGCAAAAATATCACAGTTTGCACTCTTGCCTCAGGGAAGGATCGAGGCCTTGGACAGGGTAAGGGCAATGGTGGCAAAAATGGACGAACTTGGCTTCGGAAGCTGTTCCAATACCGGCGCCTGCGAAGCCGAATGCCCGAAACAGATAAAGCTCACAAACATTGCCAGGCTCAACAGGGAATATTATAAAGCATTCTGATTAAAAGTAAAACCAGCTCACTAATTCACAATTTCTATGGGAGAACATTCAGCCAGGATAAGGTACGTAATATGGCTTTCATTTGTCGCTTCGCTTGGAGGCTTCCTTTTCGGATACGACACTGCAGTAATTTCAGGGACAGTCGACCAGGTCTCGAAGCAGTTCAGCCTTGATGATATCACAAAAGGATGGTATGTGGGATGTGCACTGGTTGGATCCATAGGCGGAGTGATCTTTGCAGGAACACTTAGCGATATGTTCGGGAGGAAAATAGTGATGCTCCTCTCGGCTGTTCTGTTCACCCTTTCGGGAATAGGGTGTATGATATCGTCGGGGATAAACCAGCTCGTTATTGCAAGGATCATTGGAGGAATTGGCATCGGGGTTGCGTCAGTTGTGTCGCCATTGTACATAGCCGAAATCTCTGTCCCCGAAGCCCGCGGCAGATTGGTATCACTCTACCAGCTTGCAATTACTGTGGGTTTCCTCGGGGCATATCTTGCAAATTTCGGTCTTCTGAGATATTCCGCGACATTGCTCGAACAGGGGGCAACCACGGGTTTATTTGGGAAATTTTTTGCCACTGAAGTATGGAGGGGAATGCTTGGAATGGAATCATTACCAGCCTTGCTTTTCTTTATTGTCCTGTTTCTTATCCCTGAAAGCCCAAGATGGCTTATTGTTAAAGCCAGGGAACAAAAGGCGCTTTCCATTTTTAAAAGGATCTATGGAGAAAAAGAAGCTGAGAACCAGGTAACCAACGTGAAGAACCTTATTGCAATGGAAACAAAGTCGGACTGGAGGATGCTTCTCCAGCCCGGTTTCAGGATGGCCCTTTTCATCGGAGTGGCTCTCGCAATGCTCGGCCAGTTCATGGGTGTCAACGCCGTGCTGTATTACGGGCCGACAATATTTACTGAAAGCGGACTGTCGAGCGGCGATTCGTTGTTCTACCAGGTACTTGTCGGACTTGTAAACATGCTTACCACAGTTCTGGCGCTGGTAATAATCGACAAGGTAGGCCGCAAACAGCTTGTTTACTGGGGAGTCTCGGGAATGATAATAACGCTGATCCTGACCGGACTCTATTTCAGGTTTGGCGAACAACTGAACATGTCGCAGATTTTCCTTCTCATATTCTTCCTGCTTTACATATTCTGCTGTGCAATATCAATATGTGCCGTGATATTCGTCCTTCTTTCGGAAATGTACCCTGTAAAGGTAAGGGGAGCAGCAATGTCGGTAGCAGGGCTGTCGCTCTGGATAGGCACATATCTTATCGGACAGTTAACGCCCTGGATGCTGTCGGCACTTACGCCTGCCGGAACTTTCTGGCTCTTTGCAGTAATGTGCGTGCCTTACATAATGATAGTTTGGAAACTTCTGCCCGAGACCACCGGCAAATCGCTCGAGGAAATTGAGGAGATGTGGATACTGAAGGGAAAACAAAAATAAACTATGAAAATATGGATATTAAATCGCTGACCGGCCTTTACAGGGATGAACTCCTTGAAAATGTAGTGCCTTTCTGGCTTAACAGGTCGCAGGATCCTGTTTATGGCGGATATTTTACCTGCCTCGACAGGAAAGGAGATGTTTTTGATACCGACAAGTTCATATGGCTCCAGGGACGTGAAGTCTGGCTTTTTTCGATGATATACAACAACATTGAAAAAAAGCAGGAATGGCTTGAATGTGCAATCCAGGGAGGAGAATTCCTGAGGAAATACGGACACGACGGGAACTTTAACTGGTATTTTTCACTCACGCGGGAAGGAAAACCATTAATAGAACCATATAACATCTTCTCCTATACCTTTGCCACAATGGCTTTCGGCCAGCTCAGCAAGGCTTCAGGCAACAGCGAATATGCAGATATATCGAGGAAGACCTTCGACATTATCCTCTCAAAGGTAAATAATCCCAAGGGCAAATGGGATAAGTCGCATCCGGGAACAAGAAGCCTGAAAAACTTTGCCCTTCCGATGATACTTTGCAACCTTGCTCTCGAAATCGAGCATCTCCTCGATGAGGAGTTCCTTTTGCGCACAATCAATACCTGCATACATGAGGTGATGGATGTTTTTTACCGTCCTGAATCCGGACTTGTTGTTGAGAACCTTACAGCAGAAAACGAATTATCCGACAGTTTTGAAGGAAGGGTGCTGAATCCGGGGCATGCCATTGAGGCAATGTGGTTCATAATGGATCTCGGTGAGCGGCTCGGCAACAGGCAGCTTATCGAAAAGGCTGCTTCTATTGCCGTAAGGATGGCAGAATACGGATGGGACAATAAATACGGAGGGATATTTTATTTCCTCGACAGGAAGGGGCATCCTCCCCAGCAGCTTGAATGGGATCAGAAACTCTGGTGGGTGCATATCGAATCACTTATTGCGATGCTGAAAGGCTACCAGCTAACAGGTTCACAGGAGTGCCTGAAGTGGTTCGAAAGTATCCATGAATATACATGGGAACATTTCAAGGACAGGGAATATCCCGAGTGGTTCGGATATCTGAACAGGCAGGGAGAAGTTCTGCTGCCCCTCAAAGGAGGGAAATGGAAAGGTTGTTTCCATGTCCCCAGAGGCCTGTACAAATGCTGGAAGACGCTCGAAAAGATGGCTTGAGAGGGTGAAGGGGTGAAATTCGGCCTCACCCCCTCCTGTCCCCCTCTCCCAGGGGAGATGTGGATGATAGCTGCCTGATTTGATTTTTGAATTCAGTAATAACTTAATCAATGTTATTAACATTCACATTCTTAAGCCCCTCGCCCTCGGGAGAGAGCCTGCCACCCTTCGGCGTGGGGATGGGGTGAGGCCGGTCTCTCCGTGTAACTCCGTGTGACCCGTGTTGAATTTCCTATGAACAAATATCCTCGATATCCCTGATTGTCTTTGGGATAGGTTTGCCGAGAAGCTTGCTGCCTTTTTCAGTAATCAAAACATTGTCTTCGATCCTGACACCGCCGAAGTCCTTCCATTTTTCAACTTTCTTATAGTTGATAAAATCTGTGAATCTGCCTTCCGACTTCCATTGGTCGATAAGCTCGGGGATGAAATAAAGCCCGGGTTCGACAGTAAATACATGTCCCGGTTTAAAGGGCAGGGCGAACCTCAGGAATGCAAGCCCGAACTGGTCGCTTCTCTTTACGTTATCATTGTAACCGACATAGTTCTCTCCCAGTCCTTCCATATCGTGAACATCGAGACCCATCATATGTCCAAGACCGTGAGGCATAAAAAGTGCATGGGCCCCGGCGCTGACGGCATCATCCACATTGCCTTTCATAAGTTCAAGGTCTTTAAGCGAAGAAGCAATTATCCTGCAGGCATTCAGATGCAGTTCCCTGTTTGTCATATCCGGCCCTGCACTTTTCACAGATTCGGTATTTGCTTCAAGTACAATCTTGTAGATATCCTTCTGCCTCGAGCTGAATTTGCCTCCCACGGGTGTGGTGCGGGTTATGTCGGATGAATAGTGAAGCTTCGATTCTGCGCCGGCATCAGTAACCATCATCCTGCCTTTTTTAAGAATATTCCCATGGTCGTGATTGTGAAGAGTCTGACCGTTTATGCTGAGTATTATCGGGAAAGCTGTTCCGGCGCCTTTTGCCAGTGCTATCCCTTCAATCGCTCCGAAGATCTTCTGTTCCTTTATACCGGGCTTGCACATTTTCATTGCGGTGACATGCATCTCACGGGCTATCTCGAGCGCCTTTTCAATTTCTTCAATTTCAACCTTTTCCTTAATCGATCTGAGCGATACGACTGCCTTTATAAGTTCGGTTGAGGCAAGTGTTTTCATCTGACAGGGATTTTCCTTAAGCAGCGCCCCAAGTGTCATTTTGGTTTCTGCCCTGTAAGGCGGAAGGAAATGTATTGTCCTCTTTTTGGAGAGGGCTTCCTTTACAGCGTCTTCAAGTTTTGAGACCGGTGCAGTATTGGTGATCCCGCATTTCAGGGCAAGGTCCCTCACAGTTGGTTGCGGACCCATCCATATAATATCATCCATGTCAACATCATTCCCGAAAATGAGATCCTCGCCCGAGTCGAAATCCATAAGACCGGTAAAACCCGGCATGTCGAGACCAAAGAAATAAAGGAAATCACTGTCCTGCCTGAAATGATATGTATTCGCCGGATAATTCATCGGGGCTTCAACATTGCCGGGAAATAAAGCTATTCCCGATTTCAGCTGCTTATGGAGACGGGATCTCCTTGTTATGTATACATCTGTTTTGAACATTTCCTTAAAAATTATGCATTATTATCATCCGCTAATTTACTAATAGTGAGGGAGGATTCCTAAGCCATTCCGGTAAATATGTAAGCACTCAGGGGATACTGGTTAAAATCATCAGCATAACCTTTTATTTATCAAATAAATTAATTTGCGAATACTATCGCAGATTAATAAAACGTTATTATATTCGCAGCAGGGTTTTCAACACTTTATTAACACTTACCTGACGTTATGCCTTACAGACGATTACCAAACACTGATGCTGCACGTATCAGAGCATTGAGGATTGCACTTGAAAAAGGGAGGGAAGTACATCCAAGCCTTGTAGCTTTTTCCCCAAAGAGCATTGTGAGAATACAAAGATTTCTTCCTCAGTTTGAAAATATGATCCAGCTTCAGAGGCAGTCGTATGCATCTCAGAACAACAAGAGCAGGGATTATGCAGAAACTGTGAGAAAGGCCCGGATATACCTTACACATTTCATAAGGGTGATGAACATGGCGATTTTCAGGGGTGATCTTCCAGTGGAAACAAGGGCATTTTACGGACTTGCAACGAATGAAGCCACTGTTCCTTCGCTTAATACCGAGAATGAGCTTATAAGCTGGGGCAAGAGGATAATTGAGGGAGAGGAATACCGTATCAGAAAAGGCGGATGTCCGATCACAAACCCGACGATAGCTGTTGTAAAAGTAAGATACCAGCAATTCATTGAAGCCTGGAACTTTCAGAAGACTATTGTAAAGAGGACACTCGACTATACGGAAAAAAATGTAGAACTCAGGAAGGAGGCCGATGAAATAATTGTTGATATCTGGAATGAGGTCGAAGCCACCAACAGCACATTGCCTGAGGATCAGAAAATGGCGGCATGTGAGGACTACGGTATCGTATATTTCTACAGAAAAAACGAGGTGAACAAGGCAGGAGCTGCTTCCGAAGCTCAGAGTTCAATCTGGCCATAAACAATCAGGTTTGACAATCGGCAACATAATTTTCGGGGATTATCCGTTATTCCTCGCACCCATGGAGGATATAACGGATCCTTCGTTCCGCTGCATATGCAAGCAGAACGGCGCCGATTTCATGTATACCGAATTCATCTCGTCCGACGGCCTTATACGCGATGGCCAAAAAAGCGTAAGAAAACTCGATATATATGATTTTGAAAGGCCTATCGGAATTCAGCTTTACGGCCACCTGACTGATGCCATGGTCGAGGCTGCCCTGATAGCCGAAGCTGCCGGGCCTGAACTTATCGACATTAACTTCGGCTGCCCGGTTAAAAAAATTGCAGGCAGGGGCGCCGGCGCCGGAATGCTGAGGAACATACCACTTATGCTAAGTATGACCGAAGCCATAGTAAAAGCAGTAAAACTTCCTGTCACAGTAAAGACAAGGCTCGGCTGGGACGATGAAACAAAAAACATAGTTGATGTGGCCGAAAGGTTGCAGGATACAGGAATAAAGGCAATAACAATACATGGCCGGACAAGGACCCAGATGTATAAGGGATCAGCCGACTGGACCCTCATCGGGGAGGTCAGAAACAACCCGAGGATGAGGATACCTGTCATTGGTAACGGAGATATTGACGGACCGTTGAAGGCAAAAGAGATGTTCAACAGATACGGTATCGATGGGGTAATGATAGGAAGAGCAACTGTCGGCAGGCCATGGATTTTCAGGGACATAAAGCATTTCCTTGGCACCGGGGAACTTCTTCCTGAACCAAATACTGCCGAAAAAGCAGCAATTGCCCTTTCGCATCTTGAAAAATCGCTTGAATATAAGGAAGGTCCAAGGGCAATCTTTGAGATGCGAAGACATCTCTCCAATTATTTCAAAGGACTGCCTCATTTTAAGGAGACACGACTTAAACTCCTGACTTCCCTCGACGTCGATGAAATCAGGGATATTATTTATTCCACCGGCAAAAGGTACGGAGACTACCGGACTGATGAAAGGACGTCAGTATACGGGCTCTGATCAGCAGGTTTAACAGGCTCCACCTTCCCTGCAACAATTAAAAAGGATCCCCACCCGAAAACCTTCTTTAAAATGAGTATGAAAACAATACCCGTTACCAGAAGGCCTGCAAACTCAATCCATGGGTAAATATTCAACTGCTCGTATACTGCTGAAGTCTGCAGCGCCGAAGCACGGTTGGTAACCATTATACATAAAAACGCGTTGTTTGCCGCATGTGCTCCGATTGCAGCTTCAATACCGTCGTCGAGGATGGTGATAATGCCGAATATCAACCCGAAAAGCACATACTGCGGCATCATTGTCAGAAATCCGAATTCCTCCACTTCAGGATTGAACGAATGCATAAGACCGAAAAGAAGTGAAGTCATTATGAGAGGCATCCATCTGTTTCGCGCCAGCACTGCAAATCCCTGCATCATATAACCCCTGAAAACGACCTCTTCAAAAGCCGCCTGAAAGGGTATGCACAGTAACGAGATTAAAATAAGAGGGATAAGGGTTGAAGAGGTATTATTAAGCCTGAAATTAGAAGGATCGGCTTTGAGGTAAATGAAAAAATAAGCGGCTGAAAGGATACCATATACGAGTGCCGAGATAAGGAACCTGTTCCAGCGGAACCGGCCGGCTCCGTTAATAACGGATTTCATATCCCTGCCGTTAAGTGGCCTGATAAGAAGGACAAAAGCCAGTAACCCGATGAAAAACGGGAAAAGCATGGCAAAAAAGCCGAAATCCTGACCAAGGCCGAGAGCTCCGAGATCATTAGGATTTGTTGATAATCTGTTGATTACATCCGGATCGGAAGCCGACCTTATGAACATTGCAACTAAAAGGGGAATTGCCCCTATTGTGTTTGAAACCAGAAGAACGGCAGCAAACATGACAACATACCGCCACAGGCTGTTCTTTCCTGTAAATGATGATTCAAGGTGATACATTCTTACTTATTAATTATAACCGGGAACCCGTTTTTTTAGGATAATCTATTGAATAATGGAGCCCTATGCTCTCTTTTCTGTTCATCGCCATCTTAATTATGAGGTATCCTACATTTATAAGGTTACGCAGCTCGCATATCTGTTTTGACACAAGTGATCGTTTATAAAGATTCTCCGTCTCCCTGTAAAGTATTTCAAGCCTTACAAGCGCCCGTTTAAGACGCAGATCAGACCGGACTATCCCGACATAGTTGCTCATTATTGCCTGGACCTCCCTGAGGCTCTGGGTGATAAGTACCATTTCCTCGAGATGGGTTGTCCCCTTGAAATCCCAGTCGGGCATTTTCTCCTCAAATCCAAGTCCTTTCAGCCTTCCCGAAGAATGCATAACGGCACGATGTGAATATACGACTGCCTCAACGAGTGAATTTGACGCAAGCCTGTTGGCCCCGTGCAAACCTGTCGACGAAACTTCCCCGAGAGCATACAACCTGTCGATATTACTCTGGCCGTCGGTATCGACTTTTATCCCCCCGCATGAATAATGGACACAGGGAACCACAGGGATCATGTCTTTTGTGATGTCGATGCCTCTCTGAAGGCAATGATTGTATACATTCGGGAAATGGTTTTTAAGCCCTTCAGGGTCGAGATGGGTGCAGTCGAGCCATACATGATCGTCGCCCCATATCTTCAGTTCATTGTCTATTGCCCTCGATACTATGTCGCGGGGAGCCAGTGAACCACGACTGTCATACCTGCTCATAAACTTCTCTCCGGCAACGTTTTTCAGGATGGCGCCATAGCCGCGCAGCGCTTCCGTAATCAGGAAAGATGGCTTTTTGCCGGGATCATATAGCGAGGTCGGGTGAAACTGGATGAATTCCATATTCTCAATAACCCCCTTGGCCCTGTAAACCATGGCTACTCCATCTCCGGTCGCCACTTCAGGATTAGTTGTAGTCTGATAAACATTGCCGAGCCCTCCTGTTGCCATCACTGTGATCTTCGACAGGAAAGTAAATACATTCTTATTGACAAGATCAAACACATAGGCGCCATAACACTCAATTCCCGGGGAGTTCTTTTTCAGATCCACACCCAGGTGATGCTGGGTCAGAATTTCTATTGCAAAATGATTCTCAAATATCTCAATGTTCGGGTCATTCCTGACCTTGTTGATAAGCGTCTGTTCAATGGCTTCCCCTGTTTTGTCCTTTGCATGGAGTATCCTGTATTCAGTATGCCCTCCTTCCTTTGCAAGATCGTATGTCCCATCCTCCTTTTTATCGAAGGGAACGCCAAGGTCTATCAGGTCTTTTATACGTGCAGGAGCTTCATGAACAACAAGCCTCACAACTTCCTCATTGCATATTCCGTCGCCGGCTATCAGTGTATCCCTTATATGCTTTTCAAAATTATCGGGCTCACTGAATACAGCTGCAATCCCGCCCTGTGCATAACGTGTGCTCGAATCATCGAGAACCGACTTTGTAACAATCGACACTTTCCCGTACCTTGCCGCTTTTAGCGCAAAGGTAAGACCTGCAATACCTGATCCTATCACAAGAAAATCAGTCCACTTTTTAGTTGTCATCATTACGCATATTGATCGCTAAAGATACTAATTAAAGTAGCAATTCATAAACCCGGCCGGATTGCCAAACCGAACTTTTAACTTATTTTTGCTCTCTTCATACAAACTAAATTATTTATGGCTCAGGAAGATGTTTTCAAAAAACTGGTTGCACACTGCAAGGAATACGGCTATGTTTTCCCCTCGAGTGAGATTTATGACGGTTTAAGCGCTGTTTATGATTACGGGCAATATGGTGTTGAATTAAAGAACAATATAAAGAAATACTGGTGGGACAGCATGGTCCTTCTTCACGACAATATTGTGGGCCTCGACTCGGCAATCTTCATGCACCCTACTATCTGGAAGGCTTCGGGGCATGTGGATGCTTTCAATGATCCGCTTATCGACAACAAGGATTCCAAAAAAAGATATCGCGCCGACGTCCTTATAGAAGATCATCTGGCAAAAATCGAGGATAAGATAAATAAAGAGGTCGACAAGGCCAGGGAAAGATTCGGTTCCGCTTTTGATGAAAAGAAATTCAGGGAGACAAACCCCAGGGTTCTGGCAAACCAGGCAAAATATGATGAGCTCCTCTCAAGGTTTTCAAAGGCGATGAACGAGACCGATCTTCCAGGGCTGAAACAGATAATTCTCGACAATGAAATTGTATGCCCTATATCGGGAAGCCGCAACTGGACCGATGTGAGGCAGTTCAACCTAATGTTCTCGACCGAGATGGGATCGACTCTAGAAGGTTCCAGCAAAATATATCTCAGGCCCGAAACAGCCCAGGGTATCTTCGTCAATTTCCTTAATGTTCAGAAAACGGGCAGGATGAAGATACCATTCGGTATAGCACAGGTAGGTAAGGCATTCCGCAATGAAATAGTTGCCCGCCAGTTCATTTTCAGGATGAGGGAATTTGAGCAGATGGAGATGCAGTTCTTCGTTCAGCCCGGAACCGAGCTCGAATGGTTTGCAATCTGGAAGGAAGCCAGGATGAAGTGGCATAAGGCTCTTGGATTCGGAGATGAGAATTACCGCTTCCACGATCACACAAAACTTGCCCATTATGCAAATGCCGCCACTGATGTGGAATACAGATTCCCGTTCGGATTCAAGGAAGTAGAGGGCATCCATTCAAGGACCGATTATGATCTTAGCCAGCATCAGCAGTACAGCGGCAAAAAAATGCAGTATTTCGATCCTGAAAAAGGTGAATCGTATGTGCCATATGTGATCGAAACATCAATCGGCGTCGACAGGATGTTCCTCCAGGTCATCTCAGCATCCTATCTCGAGGAGGAGCTCAGAAAAGAGGATGGCACAACCGATACAAGGGTTGTCCTTCGTCTTCCTGCAGGCCTTGCACCGGTCAAACTGGCGGTGATGCCGCTCGTTAAGAAGGACGGGCTGCCTGAAATTGCCGGGAAGATTGTAAGCGATCTCAAATTCGAATTTAATTGCCAGTACGACGACAAGGACTCGATAGGAAGAAGATACAGACGCCAGGATGCCATCGGAACACCATATTGCATAACGATAGATCACCAGACTCTTGAGGATCAGACCGTGACAATCAGGTACAGGGATTCGATGGAGCAGGAAAGAGTTAAGATATCAGGTCTGAAAGACATTATTTTTGAAAAGGTAAGCATCGGTTCTATCCTGAAAAAACTTTAGGATGCAAAAGGTCCTTATAGTTACCTATTACTGGCCGCCCGGCTCGGGTGCCGGCGTCCAGCGGTGGCTGAAGTTCGCAAAATATCTCCCGCAATACGGATGGGAGCCGGTTATCCTTACTGTCGATCCTCGGTTCGCCACATATCCTGCAACAGATAATTCACTTAATGAAGATATCCCTGCCAGTCTGGCTGTTCATACGACAGGAGCTATCGATTTCTTCCGCCTTTATAACAGGGATAAATCAAGGGTCCCGTCGGCAGGATTTGCACAGGATGATGCAAAGGGGCTGAAAGCAGGTATATCAAGATTCATACGCGGTAACATTTTCATTCCCGATCCCCGAAGGGGATGGAACAGGCCGGCTTTCAAAAAAGCCTGCGAACTTATTGAAAAGGAGAATATAACAAGGGTAATAACAACAAGTCCCCCCCACTCCACACAGCTTATCGGGCTTAAGCTCAGGAAAAGATTTCCTTCAATCAGATGGATAGCCGATCTGAGGGATCCATGGACAGATATTTATTACTACGATAAGTTCTCCCCCACATTCCTTTCAAAGGCTGTCGACCGGTGGTACGAAAGAAAAGTACTGCAGACCGCCGACGGCATAATCACTGTCGGAAAATCCCTCACTGATATTTTTGCTGCCAGGTGCCCCGGAATTGAAAACAAAACCACTGTCATAACAAACGGTTATGATGTTCGCGACTTTGAAGCGCCCCAGCCGCCTGAGCCAACCATATTCACAATTTCATATATCGGAACCCTTTCAGATGATTACCCTGTGGAAACTCTTGTCAGGGCGCTCGGATCATTTGAAAAGACAGGGGTTGAATACAGGTTCAGGTTTGTAGGAAAAGTCTCCCCCCGGCAGAAGAAAATGATTGAATCGATCCTCAACCCTGATTGCATTGAGTTTATTCCCTATTCAGACCACACACTGGCTATCGGTTATATGAGAAACTCAACCATGCTTCTGCTTATAATCCCCGATCACAAGAGCTCGGCAAGTATTATTACAGGAAAAATGTTTGAATATCTTGCATCGTGCCGGCCTGTTATCTGTCTGGGCCCTGTAAATGGAGATGCAGCTCTTATATTGAGGGAGTCGCGACACGGACAATGCTTTGATTACAGGGATGCAGCAGGCATCTCTTATTATCTGAAATCGGCGGCGGAGGGTAAGGAAAAGCTTATATTAACACCGCCTGAAGAATACAGCCGGCAAAGACTGGCCTCGAAAGTAGCGGAAACACTAACTTAGTGTTAACTAATTAACAATACATTTTTGATCCTGCCGCAGATATGAGAATCGGCATTATAGTTGATAACGAACTGAACAACGACAAGAGAGTCCTGAGGGAAGCAGCGATCCTTAAGGATGCCGGTCACATTATCAGGTTCCTTTGCTTTGGATTCAAAGGGGAAGTGAAGCCCGTAGCCGACGAACCGGAAATAACAAGGATAAGCATCAGCAGGCGGACAAAGGACATTCTTTTTTTCTTCCTGAACCTCATCCCGGCCTATGAATGGATGTGGTCGAAAGCCATTCTCAGGTTTATCAGAACTTATGATCCGGAAGCTCTGCATGTACACGACCTGTATATGTCGAGGGCGGCACACAAGGCTATCAGGCGTTCGGGTAAAAACATAAAGCTGATCCTCGACCTGCATGAGAACTATCCTTATGCTGTAACTGCCTATAACTGGACAAAAGGGTTCTTAAGGAGCCTCCTCTCTCGTCCACACCGGTGGAAGTCGAAGGAGAAGGAATACCTCGATTATGCCGACGGGATAATCGTTCTGAGCGACGATTTCAGGGATGTACTCATTGAGCAATATCCAAATCTTTCAACTGAACGTTTTACAGTGCTCCCTAATGTTCCCGACCTTAATCAGATGGAATCGTGCCGGTCAGCAAAACCTGCAATTGCTTTCGGTGATGGAATAACTGTCGTCATGTATTTCGGCGTTGTGGCTGAAAGGCGCGGTATATTTGATGTACTTGATGTATTTGAGGTTCTGGCCAGGATTGATCATCCTCCAGCATTTCTTGTGATCGGACCGGTTGACAGGAAAGACAAAAAATTGTTTTTCGGAAGGATTGGTTCAGGCCATCTCAAAGAAAGAATAAAATACATCCCCTGGATAAGTATGGGTGAATTGCAGGCATACCTCGACATAACGGATATCTGCATTGCGCCGTTCCATAAAAATCCACAGCACGAATCGGGTGTGGCAAACAAGATATATGATTATATGCTTGGAGGCAAGCCCGTCATTGCATCCGACTGCCGCCCGCAGAAAAGGCTTATTGAAAAATACGGATGCGGGATCATCTTTTCTGATAAGGAACAGATGAAAGAGGCAATAATCAGGCTGTCTGCCGATCCCGGTTTACGGAAAGAGATGGGGGAAAATGGCAAAAGAGCGATTTATTCCGAATATAATATTGCCGTCCAGGGAAAAGCCCTGGCAGATCTTTATGCAGGACTGCATACGGCCGACGAACTTAAATACTAATCTCCCTGCCAGTAATGAGATTTGCCCATTTCATAATAACCCAGTTCAATCTCAGGAATTTTCCCCTTTCCGACGGAGCTGGTTATGAAAAATGGATACAATGGACAAGGAACAGAATAGATCTGTTCAGGAAATTCTGTCTTCCTTCAATGATAAATCAGACATGTAAGGATTTTACATGGCTGCTATTCTTTGATTCGGAAACTCCACCTGAATTTGATGGATTTATTGAAAACCAGAAGTCGTACAAATTCATTGAAATATGCCGCTCCGACGGGATCAATGATTTTTATGCAGGCTATTTTGATGAAATAAAAAAGAGGCTGCCTGAAAATGCCGGATGGATAATTACCACACGTATCGATAACGATGATGTACTTCACAGGGATGCAGTAAAAACCATACAGCTGAATTTTGAAGAAAAACATAAATACCTGATCTCGCTCGCTTCGGGTTATATACTTAACACAGCCGACAACAGGATGTCACATTATTTTTATCCGATGTCGCCTTTCATAAGCCTGATTGAAAATACAGGCAATTCTCCCTCGGGAGTGTTCGAAAAGGGACATACAAAATGGGACGAATTAAGATTGTTTGTCTTCAGGGAGATATGGCATGAATTCTTCAGGCCCGGCAAAAGAAAATCACGCTTTATCCTTAAAAGGCCGATGTGGATCCAGATCGTTCATGGGGAAAATGTAAGCAACAGTTTCATAAGAGGATTGCCGGTTTTAAGGGAAATAGATCCCGGCGATTTCTCGCTTTCTTTCAGGAATAAGAAACAAACTCTGAGAACCTTGCCGTCATATTTCAATTACGTAATGTGGAAAAGGTATTTCAAATGTCTGATTGTTAAAACAATTCTTGGGAAATAAGCTTGTAATGATAAATCCCGGCCCATATCTCAGAATCCATCAGCCTAAGATCTATTTCTTTCTTACAGATCTTTTAAAAGAGCTCAGAAAACTCATTTCTCCATATTCAATCTATATAACCGACTCACTTGGAGGAAGTTTTAAAACCTACCTCTCTGATCGGCAGAACGATGACAGGATCGCTTTGCTGAAAAGCAATCTTGACATGGACTCTGTGAATTTAATAAATGTCGTTCTGGAAAGAATAGCAGCCTACCCTGATGAGAGTTCAAAGAGAAAAATATCAAAACATGCTCCGGTTGCAGGTGGTTTACTGCCTGTTGAAACCAGTGAATCAAAGAAGGAAATTGCAAAAAAGCTGAGAATCATAAAGAGGAAATACGGATCACTTTCTGTTAATATTGAAGAATCGGTGTTTTACTACCATCATGGATTGAGCCTTTTGCCCGGCTCAGTGATTAAATACTTAAACGGAAAGGATTTTATTGACCTCGGCGCCTACGCCGGAGATTCTGCCGTTGCCCTCAGTGAATTAAACTACAGGAAGATCTGGTCGGTGGAAATGTCGCTTAAATCGATTGCCGGATATAAGGAAAACATGCTCCGGTGCGGAATAGGCACCGACAAATTCGAGATAATAAATGCATGCATATCATCCGGAAGGGATAATACATTTTTAGAGATCCCCGATACCGGATCGGCAGGTATCTCACCGCTTAGGATAAAGGGAAAATATGACAGGATAAGGGTTGAAAAGAAGTCTGTCGATCAGATGGTTGAAGAATACGGAATTTCTCCGGCCTTCATAAAAGCCGACCTTGAAGGGAATTCCCTTGAAATGGTAAAAGGGGCAGAAAATACCCTCAGGAAATTCCGTCCGGTCCTCTCAATTGCAGTATACCATAATCCTCATGAATTTTTTGAAATAAAGCCTTATCTTGAAGGGTTTTTGGATAATTATATATTTATGCTGAGAAAACTCACCTCAGGAATAAAGGACAATCTTTGTCATTCCGAAGTCATTTTACTGGGTTATCCTGCTGAAATATCTGATAAATGCTGAACTCGGTTAAAACATCATTCAGGGACAGTATTATTTACGGGCTGGGAAACATAGCCGTGAAGATCATCGGATTTCTTCTTATTCCGCTTTATACCGATCCTGAATATTTTTCCGTTGATGAGTTCGGCATTATTGCAGTCCTAGATATTACCGGGCTTGTACTGATCTCACTGATGGCATCGGGACTTCCCCAGAGTATGATGCGCTGGTACTGGGACAAGGATCACACCGGCAATCAAAAGGGTATTTTCTTTATGTCGCTTATGTTCCAGGTCTTTATAAGCCTGGCATTCGTGCTTCTGTTGTTCCCCCTTGGCAGACAATTGTCGTCAGCCATATTCAGTAATACCGACTGGAGCAGGGCCATAAAGCTACTTGTACTTTCATCGGCACTTCAGGCAGTTAATAATCTGATCAACACGCTGATGAGGGTTCAGTCGAGATCGGTCCTTTTCACAATTGTCAACATGTCGAAACTTGCGGTAGTGCTGATCCTGACAATATTTTTCATAGTAAACCGTAAGATGGGAGTGGAAGGAATTTATCTTGCACAGGTTGCAGGAAATATGCTGTTCATCCTGATCCTTATACCCTATGCCGTAAGGAACAGCGTCCCCTACTTCAGTATGCCGCTATTCAGGGAGATGAGCAGTTACGGATTTCCACTTCTGCTTGCAAACTTTGCAGCAGCCTCACTCACTGTTATCGACAGGTATTCGCTTAACTCTCTTGCACTTCTTAAATATGTTGCTGTTTATACAATGGCATACAAGATATCCTCGGTATTGAAACTTGTGATTGTCGATTCGATAAAGATGGCTGTTACACCTCTGGTCCTCAAAAAGATGTACGCTCCCGATAATCACAGGTTCTACGCCAAGACAATGCTTTACTCCTCTCTTGTATTAATGATGGGGATAATTGCGGTCTCCCTGTTTTCATATGAGATAATAAAGGTCATTTCCAGATCATCCGAATTCTGGATCGCTTTCATGGTTGTCCCGATACTCGCCCTTTCAGTCTTTTTCATGAACATGCGCGAGACAACAAGTTACGGTCTCATTATCGGGAAGAGAACAGGAGTGATTGGGACCACAGTGGTAATATCGGGAATTCTGAACATAGGGCTGAATATTATTCTGATTCCATTATTTAACATAACAGGCGCTGCAATAGCAACATTTGTTACACAACTTGTATTCTGGTCGCTGAATTACTATTTCTCCCAGAAGGAGTATTTCATCCCTTATGAAAAAAGGAAAGTTGCAGTGATGTTCATACTTGGAGCAATATTATCGTTTGCCGGTCTCGCGGTGAACGACATGGCACTTTTTCCCCGGCTGGCAATCAAGGCTGCATGTCTTCTGAGCTTTCCCTTTATCCTTTATCCTTTCCGGTTCTATGAACCTGCCGAGCTCCAGGCAATAAGAGGATTTTATAAAAAATGGTCGAAACTCAGGGACCTGGGGATGAACCTTAAATCGCTGAAAAATATAAGTGATGAGCTTTAACTGCCGATTTTAAATCTGAAGGGAACTATTTCCGGCTAAATAAATACTTTTGTATGTCGGTTTTTAACATCAAATTTCAAGTTACATGACATTCACTGAAAAGATCAAGCCTGCATTACCGCATATCGTTGCAGTAATCCTGTTCATAATCATATCATTTGCTTATTTTTTCCCGGTTCTTGAGGGAAAATCCCTGAAAGCCAACGACTCGATGGTGTCGACAATAAATTCAAAGGAGATCAGGGATTACCGCGAGAAGAACAATCAGGAACCGCTGTGGACAAACTCAGTATTCAGCGGAATGCCGGCTTACCTTATCTCAGTGAAATTTCCGGGAAATCTGCTGAAACATGTCGATACTGCCCTGAGAGTCTTTAAAATGCCGGTATCAGTATTGTTCCTTTCAATGGCAGGCTTCTACCTGATGCTTTTGCTTTTCGGGGTGAATCCCTGGCTGTCTGCAGCAGGGGCAATAGCATATGGCCTGTCATCATTCTTCTTTCAGATTCTGGCGGCCGGACATAATACCCAGGCAATTGCTCTTGCCTATATGGCTCCCACAATTGGCGGCATCTATTATGCCTACAGGAAGGATGCGGTAAAAGGGGCTCTTCTGACTGCCTTTATGCTTTCTCTTGAGATACTTGCAAATCATGCTCAGATAACATATTATGCTTTTATCTGCATCCTTATATTTATTATTGTTGAATTTATAGGTTCGCTCCGGACAAAAACATTCCCTAAGTTCCTTAAAACATCCCTGATCCTTATTATACCAGTGGTAATAGCTATCGGAGTCAACTTCGGGAACCTCTATACAATAAATGAATACGGAAAATACTCAACCAGGGGAAAATCGGATCTTGTAAGCAAAGATAAGGTGAAATCCTTAGGGCTCGACAGGGACTATATTGTAAGCTGGAGCTATGGTGTTGACGAGACAATGAATCTTCTTATACCGAACTACAAAGGTGGTTCGACCAGGCCTTTTGACAAAGATTCGGAAACCGTTAAAGCCCTCAGGCAGAACAATGCAGGATCGGCTGCAAACCAGGTGATGAAATACTGGGGGACTCAACCAAACACAGAGGGACCCCACTATATGGGAGCCATTGTTATTTTTCTCTTTATCCTTGGAATTGTTGTCCTCAAAGGGAAAGAAAAATGGTGGCTTCTCATAGCGACAGTTCTCTCAATAATGCTGGCCTGGGGAAAGAATTTCATGCCCCTTACAAATCTGTTTATCGACTTCTTTCCGGGCTATAACAAATTCAGGGCTGTGACAATGATCCTGATAATCGCACAGTTCTGTATTCCGCTAATGGGATTTCTTGCTCTTCGCGATTTCTATGGTGGAAAACTCACAAGGAAAGAAATGATGAAAGGACTGAAGATCGCCGGAGGAATAACCGGCGGAATACTTATGTTCATCCTTCTTGTCCCCGGTATAGCCGGATCGTTCCTTAACTCATACGAAAAAGATTATCCTTCATGGCTTACTGAAGCGCTGGTCTCCGACAGGAAAGCCCTTCTCAGGGCCGATGCCATGAGATCGTTGCTCTTTGCAATCATCGGGGCAGGGATCCTTTTGGCCTTTGTTTCAAACAAGCTTAAAAAGGAATATTCTGTTATCCTCCTTGCATTCTTCATCCTTGTTGACCTGTGGAGCGCCGGTAAAAGATATCTTGGTCCCGACCGCTTCGAGAGGCAGGCAGTAATTCAGAAGACTTTCACGCCATCAGCTGCCGATGCCGTCATTCTTCAGGATCCTTCGTACCATAGGGTCCTTAACCTTTCGGTCTCAACCTTCAACGACAACTCTCCCACCTCATGGTTCCACAAATCTGTAGGCGGATATCACGGCGCCAAGCTCGAGAGATACCAGGAGCTTATCGACTCATCACTTTTCCGCGAGCTCATGATCTTCAGCGAGGCTTTCGACAAACAACCGGCGACTGCCGAAGAAATCATGCCTGTCTTCAGCAGGACTTCTGCACTGAACATGCTCAACACAAAATATGTAATATATAATAACGAAGCTCCTCCTCTTCTGAACCCTCATGCGATGGGCAATGCATGGTTCGTGCCGAAAGCTGTTATGGCCAAAAACGCAAATGAAGAGCTTGCCCTCCTGAAGCTTATCGACGTTTCGAAGGAAGCTGCAATTGACATTAAATTCGGCGATATTGTCAAATCAACAACATTTGGCCTCGATTCTGCCGACAAGATCGAACTCGTATCATATCAGCCTAACGAGCTGGAATATAAATATACTGCCGGGGGTGAAAGACTTGCAGTATTCTCGGAGATCTATTACCCTGCCGGATGGCTTTGCTATATCGACGGAAATGAAAGCAGTCATTTCAGGGCCAATTATGTGCTGAGAGGAATGATATTACCGGCCGGGAGCCATAGCGTTAAATTCACCTTCAGACCATCATCATACTACACAGGGAATAAAGTATCGCTGGCGAGCTCAATACTCCTGATATTGCTTGCTGCAGGATATTTTGGCGCTTCATTTTTGCGGAGAAAAAAACAGGCATAAATGGTAAACCACACTGTTTGCCCCTTGTGTTCATCGGATCAGATCGGGTTGTATCTTAATAGTTACGATAACCTGCTTACAAAAGAGGCATTCGGAATTTACAGATGCGGCTCATGCGGATTTGTTTTTACCAACGGATACCCTGAAGAAGAGCATATCGGACTGTATTACGATTCAGATGATTATATTTCTCATGAAGACAACGCCAAAGGCATTGTAAACCGTTTATATATTCCCGCAAGGGAAATAATGCTCCGGAGGAAGAGTAATATAATACATGAACTTACTGGCCTGAAGAAAGGAACACTTCTGGATATAGGGTGCGGAACCGGACATTTTGCCGGGACTATGAAAAAGTCGGGATGGGAAGTGACCGGCATAGAACCGGGACTTAAAGCACGTGAATATGGTAAGGGGAAATTCGGGATCAGGGTCCTTCATCCATCTGAAATTTCACTTCTGCCCGGCGGATCATTTGACTGCATAACATTGTGGCATGTCCTTGAGCACTTTCATGATCCTTACCGCTATGCAGGGGAAATAAGACGTCTGCTTAAACCCGGCGCGACCTGTGTAGTTGCCCTGCCAAACAGCGGTTCATTTGATGCATGCTTTTTCAGGGAACATTGGGCTGCATGGGATGTCCCAAGGCACCTTTGGCATTTTAACCCTTCGACATTCAGGAAGTTTGCAGAAAAGGAAGGATTCGCAGTCGACAGGATAATGGCTTTGCCTCTGGATGTATTTTATATTTCAATACTCAGCTACAGGAATAAAAACGCCCGGCTACCACTGATAAAAGGAATTGCAGCGGGTAGTTGGTTCTTCTTAAGATCTCTTTTCAGAAAGGACAAAGGCAGCTCTCTGATTTACGTCCTGCACAGGAAATAAGCTTTTAATACCTGTCGAGCCACCTGAATTTTCTGGCGCTGTCGCCAAACCTTATTGCAACGGTAAGCTCATGGGTACCATAAGTTACCCTCTGTATCTCCTGCAGGGTAAAGTCGAAAGCATACCCGAAGTAAATATTCGTATATGTAAAGCCAATATTTGCAATGACCGCCTTGCTCGTCCTGTATGATAATCCTGCCCATAAGCTCCGGTTGTAAATATATGTCAGGCCGATATCGGCAACCGGTTTCATCTGTTCCGACATCATAATAAGCGCTGAAGGCTGGATCTCCGATTTGTTACTGTTTTCAAAGCTGTAAGATCCGAACAGGTAATAATGACGGTCCATCCTGAAATTCTTATATGCTTCAGGCCCTAATTTGGCTGCAGCGCCGAAAAGCTGCTCGGTGGAGAATCCGATATTATATCTCGGATTCAGAATGTAAATGCCGAAATCAGCATCAGGAACGAAAACACCACGCCGTAATTCATTGTTCATCCAGGGTTCGTTGGGATCTTCAAAGTCAATCTCCTTTTCATTTATTTTGAAATGATAACCGGTGACTGCCAGTCCCATCGATACCTGGGTATTGCTCTGGACCCACATGTGATATGAATATGATGCCTGAAAACCGGTTCTTTGTACAAGACCGTTCTTGTCGCTGAAGACATAGCCTCCAAAACCTATTCTGCCGTCAGTCTTTGGCCTGTAAATGTTACCTGCTGCCCTGCTTTTAACCATATAGCTGTGTTTAAGCAAACGAGTCTGGGCGCTGAAAGAAAAAGTCCTTGGGGCTCCAGAATAACCAGCCCATTGTTCACGGGCAGTCATATTAAGGCTTGTATAGCCGTCGCTTCCTGCCACGGCGGGATTAATAAGGAACTTATTGTAAAGATACTGGCTGTATAAAGGCAGCTGCTGCCCTGCAAGAGAAATGCTGCAGATCACCAGTACCAATATTAAAGCCGGTTTTTTCAATTTATTGTTATTTATTTCACAATAGTGATATTCCCTATAATTATCCTTGAGCCATTATGCAGATTTATTGTGTAATGATATGAATCCATCGGAAGGAGAGATCCTCTGCTCCTCCCGTCCCATGGTACGGGATATCCTTTTTCAGATTTCCAGATAAGCTCGCCCCATCGGTTGAAAATACTTACTTCCATTTCAGGATAGAGGTCCCTGAGGCCAATATTCCATACATCATTGATCAGGTCGCCATTCGGGGATATTGCATTGGGAATATCAAGACAAAACTCATTGGCCGCCCTTAAAATCACAGAATCGCTTACTTCACATCCGTTGGCATCAGTAACCTTTACACTGTAAAGTCCGCTTACGGCATTTGATATATTCTGAGTTGTCGAATTGTCCGACCATAAATAAGTATATTCTGTATCAGCGCCGCCTGAAACTGTCAGATTGATTATACCATCAGGCTTATCGGCACAGAATGGCTGTGTTGTGGTGAACGACATTGTTATGGGCTGAGGCTGTGTAAGTATGATTGAAGAGTCGGCCGAACATCCATTCGAATCGGTTATAACGACTTTGTAACTTCCGGCCATCAGTTCTGTCCTTTCTGAGCCAATTTCACCATCGGACCAAAGGTACTGGACCGGTCCTGCATTGTTGACAGCGCTTATGGTAATCGATCCTGTCTTCAGGCCGTAGCAATTGATATTATTATCACCCGTGACACTATGCGACAGATCAACTGTCATCCCGAATCTTCCGGGTTCAGTGATTTCGATTGTATCGATGGCCGAGCAGAAATTCCTGTCGGTAACCGAAAGAATATATTCGCCGCTCCTGAGATTTGAAATATCTCCTGTGGCAGCTGTAAATCCGCCGGGACCCTGCCAGCTGTATACATATGGAGGTGTGCCGCTCGACGGTGTGATCCTTATATATCCGTCGGCCCTTCCAAAGCAGCTTATATTGAATCCGTTGTAACCGGAAATCTGACGGTCATATGAAAGTGGAGGAGGCATGTTGATTCTTGCTGAATCGGTAAGTATGCATCCGTTTGCATCAGTAACGGTTACAGTATAATATCCTTCTGTCAGATCTGAGATATCCTGTGTCATTTCCCCTGTCGACCACAGATATGAATATGGCCCGATGCCTCCTGAAATATTGAGATTCATGGCTCCATTGTCGAATCCTGAAGCCTGGCAGGTGATATGCGATGGAATTAGCTCCATCACCAGCGGCTGAGGTTCAGTAAGCGTAACTTCTGCAAATGCAGAACAACCATTAAGATCAGTAACTGTGAGATGATATGTTCCTGCCCTGAGGTTATTCTGGTCACCCTGCCCGGCGGCAATGCCCCCACCGTCGGATGTGCTCCAGCTATAATTATAGTTGCCAATGCTGCCTCCGGTTACAGTTATATCGGCAGAACCGATTCCGCCCGAACAGTTTATATTAAATGACCCGTCAACTGATGTTGAAGGCGTTATGTTTATTGCCAGCTGGTCGGGCTGGATAAGGTTGTACGAGGGCTGAGGCATAAGTATGCATCCGTTTACATCTGTTACCGTACATGTATATATGCCGGCTTTTAATCCTGAAATATCCCTTGTTGTGGCTGAATATCCGTCGGGACCCACCCACAGGTATAAATAATTTCCTGATCCGCCTGTTATGTTCAGCTTAATGTATCCGTCAGCCGCACCGTTGCATGAGATATTAAAGTTATTGTCATTTGAGTGCGAGAGTTCGTAGCCCGTAAGGATCATCCCAGGAGGATCAATGAGTGTCACGCTGTCGATGCTGGTACACCCAAGTATGTCGGTTATCCTGACATAATATTTCCCGGCCGGAATACTGTCGAGCAATAATGAACCGGTGCTTACCGAAAGTGATCCGGATGCCGGATACCAGAAATAACTGTATCCGCCATTGCC
This sequence comes from uncultured Rikenellaceae bacterium, assembly GCA_964633505.1. Taxonomy (GTDB): domain Bacteria; phylum Bacteroidota; class Bacteroidia; order Bacteroidales; family VadinHA17; genus LD21. Next base: position 47,943 of record CAZWHC010000017.1, read on the forward strand.
GCCCGAGACAACTGCCTCTGCAAATCCATCGCTGTAACCGCGGCATGAAACATTTGATCCGTTATGATCGCTTACATTAAATGTAACAGCAAACGGTTCCGGCTCCCGCAGCTCGCCTGCCCTTATTGTCTCACATCCATTAATATCGTGAATAACAAGCTTATAGTGACCTGATCTTAGTCCGGTACAAACCCTGTAGGTTGTGGGATCTACAGGATCATAGTTGCCTGAAAATACTCCATTGGCAACTACCTCTGATTCATTTCTGATTAGCTCATAGGTATAAGGATATGTGATGCCATCCCTTACATAGATACGGGCTGTGCCGTCATCACCTCCCGGACATGAAACATGAATATTCGGTAATACAGGCAGCGGAATGATCCTCGGTGAAGCGCTCAGGTTAGCGATATTGATCGAGGTATCGCCAGTACAACCCAGATTATCAATCACATCGAGAGTGTAATAGCCCGCATAAAGATTCTTTATTTCAACAGAATCCTCCTTCGTATATCCAACAGGCCCGCGCCATAAAAGCTCAAACGGACCGGCTCCTCTTGAAAGATCAGCTCTAAGGGCTGCCAGCCCGCTACTTGCTTCACATGTAAATGGCTTTGTTATCGTAATTCCCCTTGCAGGTCTGGGATGAAGGAGTACTTCCTGAACGTCAGGATTTCCGGCCTGACAGTTTAGTCCAGATACCTTCGGTGTTATTGAGAAAAGAACCGACTGAACTGTATCATTGTAATTCCTGTACTGAAACGACAGAACATCACCCTGGCTCAGATCGCTGCCCGGAGCAGTATTTCCCGTGACACCCGCCGGAATGGTTATTGAATAGTCAAATTTTATCTCCCCCGAAGTCATAATTGTCGGTGAGGCAAGCGTTATCTGAGTGTTGTCGGCATAGCAGATAGCAGGCTTAACATTTACCGGTGTGGCGCGTGGTGTGGGATTTACTGTGACAGTAAATATAACTGCTGGACCACCGTTGCATAATACTCCGCTTGAAGGTACCAGAGTGTATGTAACAGCAAGCGGGGAATCAGTTGAATTAACAAGATTATCCGATATTAAAGATCCATTTGGCAGTCCGCTTGCAGCCGGCGTAAAACCGGACAGACCTGATGGCGCAGAAGCTGTAAAGCTTATTGTTACAGATCCTGATGTAAATGTGCTTGGGCTCTGAAGAAGAATATTAGTGGCTGTGTTGTCGCATTGTATCGTATTTGCCGGAACGGGATAAATCCTTGGTGTCGGATTTACTGTCACTGTAACATTTACGGATGGCCCGTCAGCGCATCCTGCAGGACTTACCGGAGTGATAACATATGTTACGGTCTGGGGCGCATCAGTCGGATTGACAAGCCTGTCGGCAATAATATGTCCGCCCGGCAGATCTGTTACCCCGGTGGTAAATCCTGTGACCCCTCCGGTTGCAGTAGCAGTATACCTGAACTTTATGACCCCGCTTGTAAAGATACTCGGGCTCTCAAGAACAATATTCGTGACTGTGCTGTCGCACTGTTCAGTATTCACAGGTACAGGATATATCCGTGGTGTGGGATTGACTGTCACGGTAACACTGACTTCAGGCCCGTCATTACAGCCAACCGGACTCACAGGGATAATCGTATAAGTCACATCCTGAGGCGAGTCGGTCGGGTTTACAAGCACATCGGTTATAACATGACCGTTTGAGAGACCTGTTGCGCTGGCCGTAAATCCGGTAACTCCTCCTGTGGCCGTGGCTGTATACCTGAAGGTAATATCGCCACTGGTGAAGGTGCTTGGACTCTGCAGTGTGATGTTTGTTGATGTATTGTCGCACTGTATGCTGTTTCCGGGCACAGGAAAGATCCTTGGCGTCGGATTCACAGTGACAGTAAATATGACTGATGGGCCGTCGGCGCATCCGACGGGACTTACAGGCGTTACCCTGTATGTAACAGTCTGAGGTGAATCAGTCAGATTTATAAGATTATCACTTATAACATGATTCTGAGGCAGTCCGGTTGCCGATGTAGTAAACCCGGTCAATCCGCCTGTAGCTGTTGCTGCAAATTTGAATGTCACATCCCCGCTTGTGAAGATACTTGGACTTTGCAGAATGATATTCGTCTGTGTGCTGTCGCATTGAATAGAATTTAAAGGAACAGGGCTTATCCTCGGTGTCGGATTGACAGTCACAGTAACACTTACAGGAAGGCCGGCGGCGCAACCGCCCGGGCTCAGGGGAATTATTGTATATGTGACATCCTGGGGCACATCTGTTGGGTTCACAAGTAGATCAGCTATAACATGGCCGTCAGGCAACCCGCTGGCTGATGGGGTGAAACCTGTCACTCCTCCCGGAGAGGCAGCTGTGAAACTGAATGTAAGACTACCGCTTGTAAATAACGTCGGACCTTCAAGTTTGATGTTAGTACCTGTACTGTCGCATTGTATACTGTTGGCAGGTACCGGGGAAACACGCGGCGTCGGGTTGACAGTAACTGTAACATGTACAGCCGGGCCGTCATTGCACCCTGAAGGACTTATGGGTATTATTGTATAAGTTACATCCTGCGGTGCATCCGTCGGGTTGACAAGCACATCAGTGATGACATGACCAACAGGAAGCCCTGTTGCACCCGGAGTAAACCCTGTAACTCCCCCCGATGAAGCTGCGGTGTACCTGAAGGTGACATTGCCGCTTGTAAATGTACTTGGGCTCTGAAGAAGAATATTAGTGGCTGTGTTGTCACATTGTATCGTATTTGCCGGAACGGGATAAATCCTTGGTGTCGGATTTACTGTCACTGTAACATTTACGGATGGCCCGTCAGCGCATCCTGCAGGACTTACCGGAGTGATAACATATGTTACGGTCTGGGGCGCATCAGTCGGATTGACAAGCCTGTCGGCAATAATATGTCCGCCCGGCAGATCTGTTACCCCGGTGGTAAATCCTGTGACCCCTCCGGTTGCAGTAGCAGTATACCTGAACTTTATGACCCCGCTTGTAAAGATACTCGGGCTCTCAAGAACAATATTCGTGACTGTGCTGTCGCACTGTTCAGTATTCACAGGTACAGGATATATCCGTGGTGTGGGATTGACTGTCACGGTAACACTGACTTCAGGCCCGTCATTACAGCCAACCGGACTCACAGGGATAATCGTATAAGTCACATCCTGAGGCGAGTCGGTCGGGTTTACAAGCACATCGGTTATAACATGACCGTTTGAGAGACCTGTTGCGCTGGCCGTAAATCCGGTAACTCCTCCTGTGGCCGTGGCTGTATACCTGAAGGTAATATCGCCACTGGTGAAGGTGCTTGGACTCTGCAGTGTGATGTTTGTTGATGTATTGTCGCACTGTATGCTGTTTCCGGGCACAGGAAAGATCCTTGGCGTCGGATTCACAGTTATTGTAAAAGTTCTGACGTTTCCATTGCACACCAGGGATCCTGAATCAAAATGAGGAGTGATAGTTATCGTAGCAATAACCGGATTATCAGAATCATTGACTGCAGTAAATGATGGTATATCCCCGGTCCCGCTGGCGGGAAGGCCGATCGACGGATTATCATTTGTCCATGTAAAATAAACCGGACCGGTTGTAGGTGATGTCAAAACTACCGGAGAAGATGTTTCATCATCACAAAGGATCATATCCGCAGGTTTATCAACTTTGGGAGCCGGATTTACAGTTACGATTACAGTAGCCGGACCAGATCCGCATCCGGTTGCAGTTACAGGTACTATTGCATAGGTTACGGTCTGTGGTTCATCTGTAGGATTGTTAAGAACATCTGCAATAACATAGTCCTTTGGAAGGCCATTAACCGGGGTTGTAAATCCGGTAACTCCGCCGGTCGATGAAACTGTATAATCAAATTTTATTACACCTGTGCTGAATGTACTCGGACTTCCGATTACGATATTTGTAGTTCCGTCATTGCAGATAGTCTGGGTAAGGACACTTGGAACCACCTTAGGCGATGGATCAACGGTTATGGTGAAGGTGACAGGCGAACCGTCACAGCTTACTCCATCATAAGTAAAGTGAGGATAAACAGATATCGTTGCTACAACAGGCGAGTCGTCGGTATTTATGGCGTTGAAGGCAGGAATATCTCCTGTCCCTCCTGCAGCAAGACCTATCGCAGGCTGATCATTTGTCCATGTAAATGAGGTCGATCCTCCTGTATTGTCGGTGCTGAATATTACAGGTAATGTCGGAGAACCATTGCATACTACCTGATTGGATATTGCATCGACATGTGCTGCCGGATTGACAGTTATTGTGAAGCTTTTTGATGTTCCATCGCATGTGACACTTCCATTTGTAAAATGAGGAGTTACCTGAATTGTGGCAACAAGCGGCGAAGTTCCGGGATTAAGTGCTGTAAAAGCAGATATATTGCCCGATCCGGTGGCATTCAAACCTATTGACGGCTGATCGTTTGTCCAGGTATATGTCACAGTACCACCCGAATTCGGGGATCCGAAATTTATAGCGGGAACTGTTACCTGACGACAGACAATAAGATTATCAGGCTGATTGACTTCAGGCTCGGGATTAACGGTTACTGCAACATCGAACTGTGTCCCTGCACAACCATTTACGCTTGGGGTAATAAGATAATGTACAACAACAGGTTCCGGTGTTGTATTTACAAGTGTCTCGGTTATTGTTGCCCCGGTGCCGCTTGAAGCTGGGTTGCTTATTCCTGCAACCGCTGCCCTCGACCATGCAAATGTTGCTGTCGTGCTTGAACTTGTTGCGGTATATGTGTTTGCAGTATTGTTGCACCAGTTGACTGTTGCATCACTGGTTATTACTGCTGTAGGGTTGACTGTTACTGC
>CAZWHC010000018.1:0-52186 GCA_964633505.1 uncultured Rikenellaceae bacterium
TTATGAATTGATTTCCGGCGAAAGCTGTAAAAATCATTTGAAAGTAAAGTCAGAACCTTATAGATGGATATTATAAGCAATTCTGGAAAGCCTTTATTTCACAGAGTGACAGAGAGATACCACAGAGTGCCACAGAGGAAGAATTCAATTAACTCTGTGTTTCTCTGTGAATTCTCTGTGGATCTCTGTGCAAGTTCCTAACAGAGCTAATCTTTATCAGAGTTATTAATCAGACCCTGAAGTTCGGTAATATGATTTTCATAAATCCCCCTGGGACTGGTGTTGTATTTTTTGCATAAGGCTGCCGCATACCCCGTTGCAACACCCATCTGCCCGGTTGTATTCATCACCCTCGGTCCGCCAAGACCAACATGGGAAGAGCTGAAACACCTGCCCGCCATCAGGAGGTTTTTAATATTCACCGAATACAGGCAGCGGTATGGAATAAAGTAATGATCAACATTATAATAAAGAGCTTCAGAAAGGAAATCAGGTTTTGTGGTATCGGCCAGGTTCTGCTGGTAATGTACGTCAACGCTCCTTTTCTCCATTACAACATTATCAGGAAAGCTCGTCATATTCCTTTCATCATTGAAAGTATATACATAATCTCCTTTCAGCCGTCTCGATTCTCTTTTGCCAACCAGGTATGATACCCACTCAAGGGCAAGGTTTTCATTTCCCGGCTTCATCTTTGCATTTGCAAAGGAACCATAAACGGCTTTAAGCATATGGTCGCGTATATATTCTGCATCATCTATCTGATGAAGATCATTGCGCGAAAACTCCCATTGCCATTCACCTTTTGTGGCAGAATATCTTTTTGCAGTCTCCATAGCCCACGGGACATCCGGGAAGCTCACAGGATGGCCGGCATCATATGATCGCCAGAGCACTGATGAGCCCATGATCCTGTTATCAGGTTCAGCCGGGCTCCAGAGCGTTCCGTAAAGGTCCCATTTCTCGCCGTAAACTGTCGAATCTTCCCTGCCGTACATGTAATCGGCTCCAGCCCAGTAACCAATCCAGCCGTCGCCTGTGCAATCGATGAAGAGAGGCGCATTAAATCTCATTCTTGCTCCTGATGAGGTATGGCGTGCGTCGACAGATGTTATTGAACCCGATTCTGCAAGGGCAGCATAGGCACGCCAGTTGAGAAAAACTGAGATATTATCATATCTATCCATATTCTCATGCCGTTTCCTGTCATCGAGCGATGCATCGGGCGATCCGTTGGGCCACCATACAGTGTTCAGCATATCCAGTATCCTGCCTGATTTCCATGTTATTCCTTCGGTGTGAACCCTTATCTCACTGCTTGCATTACCTCCCAGGACAGGCCGGTCGTGGATGAGGGCGACCTTCATCCCCTGTTCAGCCGCGGCAATTGAGGCAGCACATCCTGCAATGCCTCCGCCAACAATAACCAGATCAAAAGTAGCACTTGTATCGGGAGTATTTGATTCATTCATCATTTCACTTCGCCATACAGTCAGATCCGGAAGTGAATCAGGAGGCGGTGTTTTTCCCGTACTCATAAATATGGCATCGCACCTACCTTCAAATCCTGTAAGGTCGCGTAATTCGATGGTCACCGAAGTATCTCTTAATGAAGTTTTTCCGGCATATTGCCAGTTCCATTTATCCGAACCTGTCCCCAGAATGTTTTCAAGCTCCTGTCCATCAATCAATATCCTGAATCTCCCGGGTGCATCCCATTCACCAGGTGCCCAGTTTCTGGTTCTCACCCATACGTTATATTTTCCGGTTGCCGGAACCGATATTGTCTCTACCGCATTTTTTACAGGTATTCCCAGGCCATGGGCCAGAAGGCATGGCGATCCCATCTGTTCAACAAACTGCTGATCGACCACCCATCCTCCCTTGTCATCAAGGCTTTCGGCCTCAATCAGTATATTGTGTTCCTGCTTTCCGCACGAAACTGCTGCAAAAAGCAGAATCAATGCACAAAAATAAAGTTTCTTCATCTGAATTATTTTGAATCACTTCTGATCTACGCCTTTCATTGAGAGCTGGACTCTCTTCCGCTCAATATCCACATCAAGGATTTTCACCTTTACATGCTGATGCAGCTTGACAATTTTTGAAGGATCGCTTACATAGGTATTGCTCAAATTGGAGATATGTACAAGTCCGTCCTGTTTAATGCCAATATCGACAAAAGCCCCAAATTTTGTAACATTTGTTACAATTCCGGGAACAACCATTCCCGCGACGAGATCTTCCATCGAGTGAATATCTGCAAAGCTGAATTCCCTGATCTTCGAACGCGGATCACGGCCGGGTTTTGCAAGCTCATTCAGTATGTCGCGAAGAGTTGGTAATCCGACGGATGTGGTTACGTATTTTTCAGGTTTTATCATACTGCGTTTTTCCTCATTTGTAATCAGTTCCTTAATATCACAATTAAGATCAGCCGACATTCTTTCAACAATATGATAGCTTTCGGGATGGACAGCGCTTGAGTCGAGGGGGTAAGCCGCGTTTCTGATCCTCAGGAATCCGGCGCTTTGTTCGAATGCCTTCTCCCCCATCCTTTTGACTTTCAGGAGCTCTTTGCGCGACCTGAAGGGGCCGTTTTCCGTACGGTAATCGATGATATTACGTGCAAGCTGCGGACCTAGCCCTGAGACATAAGTAAGAAGATGGCTGCTGGCGGTGTTGACCTCCACGCCAACGGCATTTACACAGCTTGTAACAACGTCGTCGAGTGAGCCCTGAAGCCTTTGCTGGTCGACATCATGCTGGTACTGACCGACACCTATCGATTTAGGATCGATCTTCACAAGTTCGGCAAGCGGATCCATCAGTCTGCGGCCGATAGAGACCGCCCCTCTTACAGTCACATCATAATCGGGAAATTCGTCACGTGCGACTTTTGAGGCCGAATACACAGATGCCCCAGCTTCGCTAACAACAAAGACCTGAATGTCTTTCTCGAATTTTATCCATTTGATAAAATCTTCAGTTTCGCGGCTTGCTGTTCCGTTGCCTATGGCTATTGCCTCTATTTTATATGCGTTCACAAGCGTCAATATCTTTTTTACCGACAATGCAGTCTCGTTTTGCGGCGGATGCGGGTAAATAGTCTCATTGTGAACAAGGTTTCCCTGCCTGTCGAGACATACGGTCTTACAGCCGGTCCGGTATCCGGGATCTATTGCCAGTACGTTCTTCTCTCCAAGCGGAGAAGCAAGCAAAAGCTGCCTTAGATTATCGGCAAAAACTGCAATTGCCTCATCGTCTGCCTTTTCCTTGGAAATATTTCTGAATTCTGTCTCCATTGAGGAAGCCAGAAGCCTTTTCCAGCTGTCTTTTGCCGCTTCAGCTACAATATGTGACGATTCGTTTTTACCTAAGACGAATAAATTCCCGATAATCTCGAGTGCGTTCTTCTCATCAGGTACGATTGAAAGTCGAAGGAAACCTTCCTCTTCCCCTCTTCTCATTGCAAGAAGCCTGTGTGAAGGACATTTTCTGAGCGGTTCCGACCAGTCGAAATAATCGCTGAACTTAATGCCTTCTGTTTCCTTACCCTTTATGACCTTCGAGGAAATAAAGGCTTCTCTTTCAAAAAGACGCCTGAGCTGTTTTCGTACCTTTTCATCTTCGCTTATCCATTCGGCGATAATATCCGAGGCTCCGGCAATTGCATCGTCTGCAGTTGGGACATCATCATTTATGAACCGGGTTGCCACGCCTTGCACATCTGCCTCCTTCTGTTCCATGATAATTGCAGCAAGAGGCTCGAGGCCTTTTTCCTTTGCTATAGTTGCTCTTGTCCTTCTTTTGGGCCTGTAAGGTAGATAGATATCCTCAAGCTCGGCCATCGTGGCAGCAGAGTCGATTTTCAACCTGAGTTCAGGAGTCATTTTTTCCTGCTCCTCAATCGATTTAATAACACTCTCGCGACGGGAATCAAGCTCCTTCAGCCTTGTATATTCATCCTTTATCTGAAGCAGCTTTACCTCGTCGAGAGAACCTGTCATCTCCTTTCGGTACCTGCTTATGAACGGTATGGTGGCCCCGTCGTCAAGAAGACGTATGGTGTTTTCCACCTGCCATTTATGCAATCCCATCCGTTCAGCTATCAAAGCAAGATTTTTCTCAAGGCTCATCTTTCCCTTTTATTTTGATTAATTCCAAATATCATCATTTCTCCCCCTCTCCTCTTCACCCTCTCCCCTTCTCCTTCTCACCCCATCACCCCCTCTCTGCTCCCTGCTCCCTGCCCTCTGCTACTCAACATAAAGCACCAGCCCCTTCAGGTATTCACTTTCAGGATGGTAAATATTAACCGGGTGATCGGGCGGCTGGCTCATCTGATGAAGTATCCTCACATTCCTCCCGGTATTGGCGGCAGCGGCAAAAACCGATTTTCTGAAATTCTCCCTGGTTACTACCTGTGAACAGGAAAAGGTAAATATAATTCCGCCCGGCTTTATCTGCTCAATAGCCTTCATATTCAACCTCTTGTATCCCTGAAGTGCATTTGACAGGACATTATTATGCTTGGCAAAAGCAGGAGGATCGAGGATTATGAGGTCATATTTGTTTTTAATGTCGTTGAGAAATTCAAATGCATCGACCTGATATGCTGTGTGCCTGTTGTCGTCCCCGAAATTGAGCCACACGTTTTCATTCGCCAGCGCGGTCGCTGATGCTGAACTGTCGACGCTGTGAACTGAAGCTGCATCTTTCATTGCGTATACTGAAAAACCTCCTGTATATCCGAACATATTGAGTACATTTCTGCCTCCGGTATACTCGCCAAGAAGCTTCCTGTTTTCCCTCTGATCAATGAAAAACCCGGTTTTCTGCCCGGTTGTCCAGTCAATTTTAAACCTGAAACCATGTTCAGTAACTATAACAGGATCGGAATTCCCGTAAAGAAACTCATTAACTCCGCCGATCCCTGATTTGAACGGGATTGTCGACTCGCTCTTGTCGAATACAGCTTTAACCTGTCCGTTCATAAGTTCGATAATCAATGAAGCAATTTCGTTTCTTATCCTGTACATTCCGACAGAATGCATCTGGATCACTACTACGCCATTGTAATAATCGGCTATCAGTCCGGGAAGATTATCCCCTTCGGCATGGATGATCCTGAAGACGTTTACCGAATCGTTACCGATCAGGCCCAATGACCGTCTGTACTCTACGGCGCTTCTTATCCTTTCGCGGTAAAATTCCTTATCAGGGATAACATCTTCAAATGAAAGAATTCTAACAGCTATCGATCCGGGCTGATAATGTCCAACTGCCAGAAACTCGTCCTTATTATCATAAACATGAACAATATCTCCTTCGACGGGTTCACCGTATATCTTTTTTATTGCCCCGGAGAATATCCATGGGTGAAATCGTCTTGGCGACTGGTCCTTACCTGATTTAAGTACTATCCTGATTTTGTTTAATGACATAGACAGGGGAATTTATAATGACCATCCGTTATTCAGGATTGGGTAAATTCATTTTTATACCTGATGGAATTCCGGAATCGGAGCTATATTTCCGTTTATCAGCTTTTTATAGATTTTCTGGCAAACCCAGGCATCAGTGGCAGCGTATATAAGCTGGGCCTCCGAAAGTGTTTCAGCTTCCCAGTCGGTGACCTGCTGGCGCTTCGATATCCTGAATCCAAGAATTATCGCCGTAAGCTTTTTAAGTCCTGAACTCTCTATTCCGTAATCCTTTACAAATTTCTGAAGATCGACAAATCCTGAAGGAGAGAAGCCATTCACTTTCCTCAGGTATTTTATATCGTCGTGAACAGCGACACCTGCCTTTAAAACTCCGGGATCAGAAAGAATCCCGGCCAGTTCGGGAGGTATGCCTATCCTGTTGATCCTGATGAGGCATGCCAGATTTTCAGTTGCGAGCTGGATAAGTGATACATTGTTTTTTCTTCCCTTCCTGAAGGATGGTTTGGTTTCAGTATCAAAACCAAGTATCCCTGCTTTCAGAAGGCGGGGAAGAACATCATAAAAACCGGTGATATCGTCGACAAGTACAATTTCGCCCCTGAACCATGATAGTTCATAAAGCTCAATTTCCTCATTTGTAATGTTTGCAGGATATATTTTATTTTCCATCTCCCCTTAAGTCCTTTTGGCGCCGGGTCATAAACCAGTCGGAAGTGTCTCTTTCCTTTACTGACTGGTCATCCTCCTCCAGTTCACCTATACCTTCGCCCGAATAAATAAATTTATGTATTGCCCTGAGGGCGTTTACAAGTTTCTGACCCCAGAAGTTCTCAAAATTCTGCCGGCACTCCCATACGGCATCATTCATAACTTCCTGTGTGCCTGTCTGATAAAGAAGAAGAAAGTCTTTAATATCCTGATAAATATCGGAAAGGTTCTCTGAAAGGCTCGAAGCCACCGGGCCCTCTGAGTAATTGAACTTTTCGTCGAACACCTCCGGATAGTCGTCGGCCGTACCGAATTTCTCACGTAGCATATCATGTATCCTGAACCAGTCGGATTCGGTTACAAACTTTTCGTTGCCGTCCTCAAAATAAGGTTCAAGCGCCGGGAGAAGAGAAGCCTTCAGATACAAGTAAGGCAGAAGTCTCTGAAATATTTTCAGGAGTTCATCGCCTTTAAGCTCCCCTGCATGTTCGGCATATTTGCAGTACTCATTGGCTGCAGCCGTAAATTCGACAACACTTCTTGAATAAACCGGGCCCGAATCTGAATCCATAATTTTTGTTAATGACCAGCAAAATTATGCATTTTAATCGGGAATCATGAAATAAAAATCAGGTATCGTCAAGCCATGGACTCATTGCCGGGATCATTTTTCCGTTGCATCATCTGTATTTCAGAATATTTTCTGTTTTCATTTTCATTTTTAATTATATTGCGGGTATAAAACCGAACCAATCTTTATTAAAATTTTAATTAATCTATACAGTATGAAACAGAGGATTTCACTATGGTTGCTTATGGCGCTTGCAGTTCCGTTCCTTACAGGCTGCCAGCAGTCGGAGAATAAGCTTACGGATGAAGAGATTAAGGACGGCTGGTCGCTCCTGTTCGACGGAAAAACGCTTGACGGCTGGCGCGATTTCAAGGGTGACAGTGTTTCCATTGCTCCCTGGAAAGCCGAAAAAGGTACACTTACATCGCTCGGTCTTGGCAGTGACAGTACCGGGTATATTGTAACGACCAGGGATTATGAGAATTTTATCGTCTCGTTCGACTGGAAGATCTCCGAAGGAGGCAACAGCGGATTCCTTTATCATGTAGTTGAAAGGCCCGAACTCAAGGTGCCTTATGTTACGGGGCCTGAATACCAGCTTATTGATGATATCGGATTTCCTTCAAAGATCGAAGACTGGCAGAAAGCCGGGGCGGACTATGCAATGTACATTTGCGATACGACGAAAAAAGTCCTGAAAAAGGTCGGCGATTGGAACAATTCAAAAATAGTTTTTGATAACGGACATGTTGAGCACTGGCTCAATGGCCAGAAAGTGCTTGAATTTGAAGCCTGGACCGACGACTGGTATAGTCGCAAGAACAGCGGTAAATGGGACAATGCTCCTGAATACGGCCTGGCCCGCAGTGGTGTGATCGCCCTTCAGGATCACGGCAGCCGGATCTGGTTTAAAAACATGAAGATAAAGGAACTTCCGCGCAAGCCGGAACAGGAATCCCTTTTCAACGGTAAAGACCTTACAGGTTGGGATGTTTACGGAACCGAACTCTGGTATGTTGAAAATGGTGAGCTCGTTTGTGAAAGCGGACCCGATAAGGAATACGGTTACCTCGGAACCAGAAAATACTATAACGATTTCGATCTCAGCCTCGAATTCAAACAGGAAGCAAACGGCAACAGCGGCGTTTTTATAAGGTCATATATCAAAACAGGTGTTCAGATATCAGGATGGCAGGTGGAAGTTGCACCTCGTGATCATGATACCGGCGGTATATATGAATCGTACGGAAGAGGATGGATCTGGCAGATACCCGAAGAAAAGGAAAATATACTTAAGGAAGGCGAATGGAACACAATGAGGATCAAAGTCGTGGGCGACAAAATAACCACATGGCTCAATGGCGAGGTGATGACGGATATGACCGATGCGAAAATAGGCCAGGGAAAGGGTCGTATACTCCTTCAGATACACAGCGGAGGCGGAATTAAGGTTCGCTGGAGGAATTTCAATCTTACAGAGCTGTAAAATCCTGACGATATGCAAGAAGTACCTTAAAGATACTATCGGAACACAAATGCGGGAAGGTCACTCAAAGTACGGCTTTCCCGCATCTTTTATATAGGAACATTTGTTTCTTATGATTTACAGCTATTTCCAGGTTAGCCTGTGATCCTTATCCTGAACTATCTTGTTATGATCGAGAAGCCATCGAAGGACCTTTGCTACTTTTTCGGCAGGATAATCGATCATCCGGGTAAGCTCTTCAGCATCAGGTTGTTTTTCAGCAAGAATGACTTTTATCCCGTCGAGAATCAGATCAAATTCATATTTGCTTAACTCAAGTTCATTTCTTTCCCTGCACACATCGCAGATTCCGCAGCGGTCCGATTCCTCTCCAAAATAATCGAGAAGGATCACTGATCTGCACCTGTTTACGGATTCGGCATAATCGATCATTTTGCCAAGCCTGGCTTCATATTTTTCCCTTACGCGAAGGTAGTTTTCGGGAGATATCATCAGCGCTTTACGTTCAAGCCGTTCTTCGGTAAAAATCGCAAGTGCAGTTTTCTTTCCCGGTATATATCTTATTATGTTCATTGACGACAGGCGGACAAGGAAATTATAAACATTATCCCTCGAAATACCTGCCTTCCTTGAAAGAGATTCCTCGTTCACGGGAACGAATTCGGAGAACATGCCTGTATATGATCTCAGCAATAGTTTTATGAAACCATCGAATGATTCATTTGCAACCTGGAATTTGTAAAGATCGTCGCGTCCCACCACAAAATGGACCCTTGAAGGATTATTTATCTCCTCGGTAAATTCCATATAGCCCTCGCGCTGAAGAAATGTGAGGCTGTTATATGTTTCAATCACAGGCAGTCTGTACCGCGATACAAAGTCAGCCATGTTGAAATCAAATACGGCATCCTTTCCTGATCCCAGCGGTATCTGGAGGAAATTGCAAAGGGCCTCGTAAACATCCTTTATCTTCTCGACCGGAGGAAATTTCTGCCTCAGCGAATCGGTGAGCCTTGTCTTGTCGGCAGGAGAATAAAGCATCACTGCAAATGATGGCTTATTGTCACGTCCTGCCCTGCCGCTTTCCTGGAAATAATTTTCAATCGAATCGGGAATATCCCAGTGGATTACGAAACGGACGTCGGCCTTGTCAATACCCATCCCGAAGGCATTTGTTGAAACTATGATCCGGCACTGGCCCGCCGACCATGCTGCCTGTTTCCTGTCTCTGACCTCGTCAGGCAATCCGGCATGGTAATAATCGGCGCTGAAACCATTCTCAACAAGCATTTCGGCAACCTCCCTGCATCGCTTTCTGCTCCTGACATATACTATCCCGCTCCCTCCAGCATTCTTAAGCGTTTTAACAAGATAAGTTCCCTTTTCTTCCACATTACGGACCAGGTAAGATATGTTTTTCCTGGCAAAGCTTGTTTTAAGGACATTCTTCTCCCTGAACTTCAGCTTATCCATGATATCCTCTGTCACAAGTGATGTTGCAGTGGCAGTGAGCGCAAGGAAGGGGATCTCAGGATCAATAATATTCCTGAGCGACGCAATTTTAAGATAGGAAGGCCTGAAGTCGTAACCCCACTGTGATATGCAATGTGCCTCATCAATAGCGACAAGAGAAAGGTTAAGACGGCCTGCCCTGCCCTGGAACAACGGTGTCGAAATACGCTCGGGTGATATATAAAGGAATTTATAATCGCCGTATATGCAGTTTTCGATTGCAATATCTATCTCCTCTCCCGACATCCCGGAATGGATTGCTACTGATTTTATTTCAAGAGCATTGAGGCGCGAAACCTGTTCCTTCATGAGGGCAATCAGGGGAGTTATCACCAGGCATGTTCCCTCTTTTGCAATTGCCGGCACCTGGAAGGTCATCGATTTACCGCCTCCCGTGGGCATCAGGGCAAGCGTATCTCGGCCCTGAAGAACCGAGGTTATTATATCTTCCTGCAGTGGCCGGAAGGAGGTGAAACCCCAGTATTTCGTAAGGATCTTCCGGCATTGTTCAATATTTACATTCTGCTGAAACATATACAAATGTAACAACTTGTTTTCAGAGTGCTGTTTTTTTTACTAATTTGCGCCAGCAAAAACCAAAGGGATCAAACCATGTCGTTCATTAAAGATAAAATACTCTACGAAGGACTGACATTTGACGATGTTCTTCTTGTTCCGGCATATTCCGAGGTATTGCCAAGGGAGGTCGATATAAGCACAATGTTCAGCCGGAATATAAGGCTGAATACCCCGGTAATATCAGCAGCAATGGATACTGTTACCGAGGATGAGCTTGCAATTGCTATAGCGAGGGAAGGCGGCATTGGCGTTATTCACAAGAACATGTCGATCGAAAAGCAGGCTTCGCAGGTCAGAAAGGTAAAAAGGGCTGAGAACGTAATGATCTTTGACCCTATCACAATAGGACCTGAAGCCACTGTTGCAGAAGCCATAAACCTTATGACCGAATACAGGATCGGAGGTATTCCGGTTATCGATGGTAACGGGATCCTGAAAGGTATCGTTACAAACAGGGATCTCAGGTTTGAAAACAACCGGGCCAAGAAGATCACTGAGGTTATGACGACCAAACTCATAACCACAAACCATCAGACTGATCTTGAAGCTGCAGCCCGTATCCTCCAGAAGCACAAGATTGAAAAGCTTCCGATGGTTGATGAATCAGGTAAACTGATCGGATTGATTACATACAAGGATATAACCAAAGCAAAAGACAGGCCTACATCGTGCAAGGATGAAAAGGGAAGGCTCAGGGTTGCCGCTGCGGTAGGCATCGCAAGTGATACTCTCCAGAGGGCCGAGGCGCTTATAAATGCTGGGGTCGACGCCATTGCCATTGACACCGCACACGCTCATACAAAAAGTGTAATCAGGATACTTAAGGAAATAAAGAAAGCATTCCCTTCAGCCGAAGTTGTAACCGGGAACATAGGCACTGCAGAAGCTGCAAAAATACTAGCCCGCGAAGGCGCCGATGCTCTTAAAGTCGGTATCGGACCCGGATCAATATGTACGACGAGGGTTGTTGCCGGTGTCGGTATTCCCCAGCTTTCGGCTATCTACAACGTTGCAAAAGCAGTCGAAGGTTCCGGAATCCCAGTGATCGCCGACGGTGGGATAAGGTATTCAGGCGATATTATCAAAGCCCTTGCATCGGGAGCCGATTCCATTATGGCGGGATCGCTGTTTGCAGGTGTTGAAGAGTCGCCCGGGGATACGATTATTTACAACGGACGTAAATTCAAGGCTTACCGTGGAATGGGATCCATTGAAGCAATGCAGATGGGTTCCAAGGACAGGTATTTTCAGGATGTGGAAGATGATATCCGCAAACTGGTACCTGAAGGGATTGCTGCCCGGGTTCCATATAAAGGCACACTGTCGGAGGTTATCTACCAGATGACAGGAGGTCTGAGGGCAGGAATGGGATACGTGGGCGCCAGGAATATAGAAATTCTGAAAAAAGATGCCAGATTCGTAAGGATTACACATTCGGGTATCATCGAAAGCCATCCTCACGACGTCACCATAACAAGGGAATCGCCTAACTACAGCAGGAAATCTTTTGAATAACTGAGCGGGGCTGAGGTTATGAAAATAAGGTTCATCCTGACAATCATTGCTGTAATTTCATCCTTCTATACATGCCCGGCTCAGTATGACGACAAAAAAGTGCTTATGACAGTAGACGGAAGAGATGCTGAGGCGGGAGAATTCGTAAGGATGTACAGGAAAAGCATCGATCCGTCGGGTACAACAGATCTTGAAGAATATCTTGATCAGTTTATTGCATTCAAGCTTAAAGTAGCTGAAGCTATAGAAAACGGCTATGATACGACCTTAGCATTCCGCGATGAGCTTTCAGGTTACAGAAGTCAGCTTGCCAGGAGTTATCTTACCGATCCTGATATCAGGGAGAGACTTCTTGAAATCGCAAAGGAGAGATATCCCATGGAAGTGAATGCATCTCATATACTTGTAAACTGCCGTCCCGATGCATCGCCCGACGACACCCTGCTTGCCTGGAATAAGGCGTTTAAGGCAAGGATGAGAATAATGGACGGAGAAGATTTCAGCTCTGTTGCAAGGGAAATATCTGACGACAGATCGGTTGGGATTAATGGCGGTAACATAGGATATTTTTCTGTATTTCAGATGATAAGGCCCTTTGAAGATGCCGCTTTCACCCTGCCGGCAGGTTCGGTCTCAATGCCTGTGCGTACAACATACGGCTACCATATCATAAAGGTAAACGACAAAAGACCTTCGGAAAGAAAGCCCCAGATCCCATGGGATGAGATGAGGCCGGTTTTTGAAGCCAGAATCAACCAGTCGGATATTGATGCCCGGAGTAAGAGATCATTTGTAGCGAAATTGAAAAAAGAATACGGCTTCAGGATCGATCAGAAAATACACGACTGGTTTGTAAAAAATACTGATTCGCTGATAATGCATGGCAAAGCCCGGTATGATGCTAAGAAAATTCCTTCAGGTAACATTTTCTCCTACGCGGAAAAATATCTTACAGCAAGTGAATTTGCTTCCTTTCTTGAAAACAGACCTGCTACCTACGGTTCAGGAAATCCGGGATATTTTATCGACTCATCAATTGATGCCGCTTCGGCCGATGAGTTGCTTAAATATGAAGATTCTATCCTTGAAAACAAATATCCCGATTTCAGGTATCTCATGAAGGAGTTTCACGACGGGATTCTGTTGTTCGACATTTCCTCGGATAAAATCTGGAACAGGATCCAGGAAGATACCACAGGTATCCGGAATTTTTACGAATCGAACCCTGACAAATTCACAGGAAACAGGTTACCGTCAGCACTAAATTCTGAAAAGGACTACAAGCCTGTTCCTCTTCCCTTCGATGAAGTTCAGGCAGAGGTGATTTCAGGATATCAGGACTGGCTTACAGAAAAATGGATAATGCAATTAAAGGAAAAATACAATGTTAAAGTTTACAGTTCGGTGTTTAAAGAGGTCAGGAAAGAGCTTGCCGATGAATAGGCTTTTGCTGTTAGCCTTTTTTCCCCTGTTTTTTGCCGGTTGTAATGGAGACGACAACCAGCAGAAAAGGATTACAGTCGCAAAAGCAGGCAGCTCGGTATTGTATTATGACGAAATACCGGCAATAGTGAAGGAATCATTGGCTGGGAACGACAGCACTGCGGTAATAAGAAATTACATTAACAAATGGGCAAAGCGTGAGTTGCTTTTTCAGAGGGCTGAGGCAAACCTTTCACCCGGGCTCATGACAAAGATAAGCGAGCAACTCGATGAAACCAGGCATAATCTGATAATCTACGAATACCAGAGAATGATGATGATCGAAAAGATGGACACTGCAATCAGCGAAAATGAGATGGAAGAATATTACAAAAAGAATCAGAACAGCTTCCTTCTTTCTTCAAACATTGTAAAAGCGGTTTTTATAAAACTTCCGTCTGAGACTCCCAACATATGGAAAATAAGAAGTCTGGCAAAATCAAAGAATCCCAAGGATTTTCAGGAGCTTGAAGGTCTTTGCTTTCAGTTTGCCGAGAAATTCGATGATTTCCAGGATAACTGGATTACGCTCGACAGATTGTCGCTTGAACTGAATGACGATCTTCCCGGCAGGGAAGAGTTTCTAAAAAGATCGAATTTCTACGAAAAAACCGATTCATCGTCAATTTACATGATAGTCATAAATGACTACAGGCTCAGAGGGACACTGGCTCCTTACGAATATGTTGTGGACGACATTAAAAGAATAATATGGAACAATCGCCGTATTCAATTCATTCAGTCACTTGAAAACGGAATATATAACGAAGCTCTTCAGGATAACGGATTAAAGATTTATTGAAAATGAAACCCGCATATAATGAATACACAAACAAGCAAAAATATAAATTGCGGGTTCCATCATTCCGTAAAAATCAAAACTATATTATGATGAAAAGAAGAAACAGACTGGGTTTACTGATTGTATCAGGGCTTATATGGGTAACAAGCCCGGCCGCATCACAAACCCTTGTGGAATCGGTGGCAGGAATAGTGGGCAATGAGGTGATCTATCTCTCCGACGTCGAAAATGCAGTCCTTGAAGTCAGAAGACAGGGTACAAGGATACCCCTCGAGGATATAAGATGCAATTCGTTCCATGAACTGCTTACGGCAAAATTGTTTGTCGATCAGGCAAGGCTAGATAGTATCGAAGTTACAAACGATATGGTGGAAACTGATCTTAACATGCAGATCAATAACGCAATACGACAGGCAGGCAGTGAAAAGGCTCTCGAGGACTATTTCAAGAAAAGCATGGTTGAGATAAAGATGGACATCCGGAAATCGATGCTTGAAAACCAGCTTGTTCAGGAAGTCCAGAACAATATTGCAAAGAACCTTTCAATAACTCCATCTGACGTGAAGAAGTATTTCAACTCTATTCCTCGCGACAGCCTCCCTGTTATTCCTGCCAGGGTACAGATAAGCATCATTCAGACAGATCCGCCCGACAATGAGGAAAACAAAGCCGAAGCACGCCAGAAACTGCTCGATATAAGGAGTCAGATCCTGGCCGGAAAACCTTTCAATATGCTTGCTATCCTTTATTCGGAAGATGGTTCGGCATCAGGCGGAGGCGAGATAGGTTACAAAATGAGGGGAGAGCTTGAAAAGGAATATGCGGATGCCGCATGGAGCCTCTCAAAAAATACTGTTTCGAAAATTGTTGAAACAAAGTATGGCTTCCACCTGATACAGATGATCGACAGGAAAGGGGAACTTGTTAATACACGTCATATCCTTATAAGACCGAAGGTTAAACCCGAACAGATACAGAGAGCCATTACCAGGCTCGACAGTATTGCGAGGCAGATAAGAAAAGACAGCCTTAAATTTGAAGATGCTGCAATACGTTATTCCACCCATTCCGACAGCAGGATAAACGGCGGTAAATATGTAAGCACCAACCCTTCGGACAGGATCACATGGTTCTCCCTCGACGAACTTAATAAGGAAATGTACATGAAGGTAAGGGATCTTAAGCCCGGTGAGATTTCAGATCCTTTCCAGACAACTGATGAAATAGGCAATCCGGTATTCAGGATTGTAAGGCTCGACGATGAGCTGCCTGCACACAGGGCTAACATGAAGGATGACTACCAGTTTATGTATAATGCTTCAATGATGTCGGAAAGGCAGAAACTTTACAGGGACTGGATAAAAAAGAAAATAGAGACCACCTACATTAAGATCAGCGACGAATTCAAATCATGCAAATTTCTTGAGGAAGGATGGCTGAAATAGCAGACTTGAATTTCAAGAACAGTTTACGGAGATTCATTATTTCCCTGCTTCTGACAGGCTTACTGTCGCTGTTAATAAATTCACACCTGGCATCCCAGGATCCGGCCCAGCCCCGTCCCGGCAAACGTATGATTGAAGTTCTGAATGCCGATGAGGGAATTGACCTGACGGATCCCCTGACCGGGACCAGGATTACAAGGCTTCTGGGCAATGTAGGACTACGGCATAAGGAAGTCTATATGTATTGCGACAGCGCCCACTTTTACCCCTCTCTCAACCAGCTTAAGGCATACAGCAGGATAAATATGCACCAGGGTGATACCCTTCACCTGAGAGGCGACAGCCTTTTTTATGACGGAACGACTGAAAATGCCTCTGTCGACGGTAATGTGGAACTTATTGACAAGGAAACACATTTGTTCACCTCAGCCGTCAGATATGATGTTGCAAATGAAATAGCCAGGTACAACACCGGCGGGAGGATAACAAACGGGGAAAACACTCTTACCAGCATCATTGGAATATACTATGTTTCGCAAAACCTTTTCAATTTCAAGGACAGCGTGAAAATTGTAAATCCCGATTATGTTATGAAAGCCGACACTATGGACTACAATACAAAGACCGAGACCGCATTCTTCAGCGGTCCGTCGGAGATGGAGGGCGACAGTATCTATCTCTATTGTGAAAGAGGCTGGTACGATACAAAAAAAGATGTTTCGAGGATATGGAAGAATGCTGTAATAAATAACAGGCAGCAGATTATAACAGGCGATTCTCTTTTTTACGACAATGTGGAAGGACATGGCGTCGGCTATCGCAACACAGTAATCACAGACACAACAAACAATATCATTGTCAAGGGTAATTATGCATGGTACTATAAAAAGCCGGAAAGGTTCCTTGTCACAGATCGAGCTGTTTTTATACAGGTATCAAAAGACGATTCGCTGTTCCTTCACTCCGACACTATTTCTGCAATAACAAGGAACGATTCCACCATTGGCGATTACAGGCTTATGAGGGCATACCATAAATGCAAAATCTACAGCAAAAAACTTCAGGCAAAATGTGATTCCCTCTCATATTCGTTCAGGGATTCGGTAATAAGATTCTATTATGAACCCGTTATATGGTCGGAGGAAAACCAGCTCGCCTCTGATTCCATAGCCCTGTTCACAAAAAACAGGCAGGCCGAAAGACTGGAATTATATAATTCAGCTTTTGTCACAAGTCAGGTCGACAAAAGCAGGTTCAATCAGATCAAGGGAAGATCGCTGACCGGATTCTTCCGTGATAATGAGCTTTACAGGATCATGATCGACGGGAATGGCGAGACTATTTATTACCTGCTTGATAAAGAAGAAGTTATTGGAGTAAATAATGCAAAATGTTCAAAGCTTGAAATACTCGTCGACAAAGGGGAGATAACCAGTATAACAGAATTCCAGAATCCGGAAGGTGTAATAGATCCTCCGACCGTAGATATTTCGAATCCGTTGAGACTTGAAGGATTTTTGTGGCTTGATATGTTAAGGCCAAAAAGAGTTGCAGATATTTTTAATGAATAGTTGGCCGGTGTTATTTACCAGCCTGATATTTAGTATTCATCCTCATTAAAGAAGAAGTCATCCTTGCTTGGATAATCGGGCCAGATATCCTCTATGCTCTCGTAAATATCTCCCTCATCTTCAATCTCCTGCAAATTTTCAATTACCTCCATAGGGGCACCTGACCTAATGGCGAAATCAATCAGCTCATCCTTGGTTGCAGGCCATGGGGCATCTTCAAGTTTTGATGCTAATTCAAGTGTCCAATACATCTTTTATGCTTAAGGTTAGATTTAACAAAGTTTGCAAATATATATATTGATTTTGAAAAATCAATAAAACCTGGTTTTATCTTTTCATTTTCCCTGAATAGGCCATTTAACCTGTTCAATATCAAGCTCATTACTCAACTTACGAGTGAGAATAAATAAATAATCAGATAAACGGTTCAGAAATCTGCAGATAATCTCAGGCACCTCCTCACCTGAATTGAGCCTGAGGACAGATCTTTCAGCTCTTCTGCACACACATCTTGCTACATTACAATAAGATACAGGAAGACTGCCTCCGGGAAGAATAAAACTCTTCAGCGCCGGAAGAGAGGAATCCATTTTATCAATTTCATTTTCAAGGAGTTCTATTGAAGATTCTTCAGGAAGACAGACTGCCGGTTCAGGATTTTTCCCGCTCTGTGCGAGAATGCAGGCGCATCTCATAAGCTGGTCCTGTATATCTAAAAGTATCTCTTTCCTTTCTTCAGTCACAGGAAATCCCCTAAGCACCCCTATCCAGGCAATTAGCTCATCAACAGAACCATACGCTTCAACACGAAGATGATATTTTGGCACTCTCTCACCTCCTGCCAATGAAGTGGTTCCGTCATCTCCTGTACGGGTATAAATTTTCATAACTAAAAATCAGAAAGTAGTTTAAACCCGGTAAGTAAACGAAAAACTACTTACTAATGATATACAGTCCTGTTTGAATTTACATAATCCTGCGCGATCTCACCGTCGAAGAGCCTGATAATTCGTGCAGCATGCTTGGCTATATCCTCTTCGTGTGTTACAACGATAACAGTATTACCTTTTTTATGTATATCGTCGAGAAGGTTCATGATGTCGATGGAAGTCTTGCTGTCGAGGTTTCCGGTAGGTTCGTCAGCAAGGATTATTGAAGGTTTATTTACAAGGGCCCTGGCAATGGCGACACGCTGCCGCTGGCCGCCCGACAACTCATTCGGCTTATGCTCCATTCTGTCCTGAAGGCCAACCTGTTCTAGAGTCTCAATAGCAAGCTGTTCCCTGTCGGCTTTTGTGACACCGGCATAAATAAGCGGCAATGTAACATTTTCGAGGGCAGTATAACGCGGAAGAAGGTTAAAGGTCTGAAATACGAACCCGATCTCCTTGTTCCTGATCTCAGCCAGATAGTCATCTTCCATCTTGCTTACATCAGTTCCGTTCAGGATATAAGCACCGCTTGTAGGAGTGTCAAGACAGCCAAGAAGGTTCATCAGAGTGGATTTTCCGGAACCCGAAGGACCCATTATTGCAACATATTCGTTCCTGCCTATATTTAATGATACGGATCTTAAAGCTCTTACAATAACTGAACCTACCTGGTAATTCTTTACAATATTCTGAATTTCAATTACTTTATCCATGACGCGTTTTAATTTGAAGTTTCGAAATTAGACTAATTATCTTAAATAAGAAATAAATCAAACTTAATTTTTGTTAATACCTGATCACATAATCATACCTACTCAAACCTTTCCTGAAAAATACGATTCCCATCCTGAAAATATCAATGGTAGCTGATACTCTTTCGTCTTTTTTTATCTCATCCCAGGCGCCTGCCATTTCGCGCGACCAATAAATATCATCAATCATCACGACTGTATTACTGTCCGACATCCCGGCAACCCTGTCGAAATACCTTAGAACTGAATCCCTGCGGTGATCTCCGTCGATAAAAACCAGACCGGGAACGATTCCTTCCGCTGCCACTTCAGGCAGAAGATCATCAAACGAACCCTTCAGTATCCTGATGTTTGACAGACCTGCTTCCCTGAACGATCCTTCGGCAACAGCAGCCGTCGAACTGCAACCTTCCATTGTCAGCACCTGCATGCCAGGCGATGTTGAAGCAAGGTACATAGTGCTGATTCCGGCTGACGTCCCTAATTCAAGGACCATACTGCCTCCGAAAGCCTGCGACATATTTGCAAGCAGCTTACCGTATTTTCCCGGAACCGATGAATATCTGACAATATCCGACACTTTTCGTGACCTGGTTTTCATTTTTCCTGACCCTGCTCCCAGGTCATTCACTTCAAGAACTCCCTGATGGGCGATCAGCTTTTTTCTGATCTTTTCAATTGTTAAGACAACACGGGGATC
Source organism: uncultured Rikenellaceae bacterium (assembly GCA_964633505.1). Classification (GTDB taxonomy): domain Bacteria; phylum Bacteroidota; class Bacteroidia; order Bacteroidales; family VadinHA17; genus LD21. Next base: position 19,506 of record CAZWHC010000018.1, read on the forward strand.
GATTTTATTCCGGAAGACTTTTGAAACAACATCAAATATAAAGGGACTATGGATCCCATGACCCCTCCCATGGCCCGAAAGCAGCAAATACCCAATATATCGGCGTGCAGTGAATATATTCATTGGAAAGCCTTCATGCGTTTTAGGTCAGATCGTCAAAAATAACTAATTTCGGGTATCTTTTGAATACCTACCGGAGTCAGAATGATACAGGAATTTCTGGAAACTAACATTGCATATCTGCCGGGAGTTGGTCCGAAAAGGGCCGAGCTTCTGGAGAAGGAGCTTAATATAAGCACTTACGGGGATCTTTTATACTATTTCCCTTACAAATATATCGACAGGACGAAATTCTACAGGATATCCGAACTTGATCCCGAACTTCCTCTTGTACAGATAAAAGGTACTATAAAAGGTTACTATACCGAAGGCCATGGACAGGGGAAAAGGCTTGTTGCAGATTTCCACGACGAAACCGGAACAATCAAGCTGGTATGGTTCAGGGGCATAAAGTGGATAACAGGGAGCTATCCGCCTGGTGTCGAATTCATTGTCTTTGGCAAACCCGGTGTTTTCAACGGTATCGTGAATATGATCCATCCGGAGATAGAGGAAGCGGCTAAATCGGAACAAAGGATTTCCTCAGCTCTTCAGGCGCAATACAGTACAACCGAAAAACTCAAAAACCAGTTTGTAACATCAAAAACCATCAGCAGGATCATTGGTAATCTTCTGAAAAAGATAAAGTTCAGGATCCCTGAAACACTTCCTCCATATATAGTCACAGGATATCACCTTATGGATCTGCATGATGCCCTGTTCAAGGTTCACTTTCCTGCAAGCCCTTCCGAAATGGAAAAGGCAAGATACAGGCTGAAATTCGAGGAGTTGTTTTATATCCAGCTGAACCTGCTGAGGTTCAAGACAAACAGGTCGATAACAATTAAAGGTTTTGTTTTTTCATCGGTAGGAGATAATTTCAACAATTTCTATTACAATAATCTGCCTTTTTCACTAACAGATGCGCAGAAAAAGGTTATGAAGGAGATAAGGAGGGATCTGGGATCAGGGAAACAGATGAACCGTCTTCTTCAGGGTGATGTAGGGAGCGGAAAGACTCTTGTAGCCCTGATGAGCATGCTGATAGCCATCGACAACGGTTACCAGGCCTGCCTTATGGCGCCGACTGAAATACTTGCCACCCAGCATTTTGAAACTATCAGCAGGCTGGTTGAAGGACTCGGAGTAAAGGTGAACCTTCTTACCGGCTCGTCGGGCAAAAGCCTTAGAAAAGTCATCGATGAGACGCTGATGGATAGTTCGTTGCATATCCTTATAGGCACCCATGCACTTATTGAGGAGAACGTAAAATTCAAAAACCTGGGTCTTGTAATTATTGATGAACAGCACAGATTCGGCGTTGCGCAAAGAGCCAGGCTCTGGGAGAAAAATCTTAATCCTCCGCATATTCTGGTAATGACAGCCACTCCCATCCCGAGAACACTTGCGATGACTCTATACGGCGATCTTGATGTTTCAGTAATTGATGAATTACCGCCGGGCAGGGTACCGATAAAGACAATGCATTTCTCCGACTCGGAACGGAACAAGGTATTCGGATTCATGAGAAGCCAGATCGATGAAGGAAGGCAGATCTTCGTTGTATACCCTCTTATCAGGGAATCGGAGAAGATGGATTACAAAAACCTGCAGGATGGCTGGGATACCATTTCGAGGATCTTCCCTGCTCCAAAATATTGTATAAGCATTGTACATGGAAAAATGTCGCCTGCCGAAAAAGAGACGTCGATGAAATTGTTCAGGGAAGGATATGCCCACATTCTGGTAGCAACCACAGTAATTGAGGTAGGCGTTGACATTCCGAACGCCTCGGTGATGATAATTGAAAGCGCTGAAAGATTCGGGCTTTCTCAGCTCCATCAGCTAAGGGGAAGGGTCGGACGCGGCGCCCGTCAGTCATATTGCATTCTTATGAGTTCCGATAAGTTATCGAAAGAAGCTGCAAGGAGGCTGGAAGTAATGATAAGCACAAATGACGGATTTGAGATAGCCGAGACTGATCTCCAGCTTCGCGGGCCCGGCGATATTGAAGGGACTCAGCAAAGCGGAATACCATTCGACCTGAGGATTGCGAACCTTGGGAAGGACGGGCAGGTAATTGAATACGTAAGACGGATAGCCGAAGGCATACTTGAAAAAGATCCTCTCCTTGAAGATGAAAAAAACCACATCCTGAAAACAGAGATGAAAAGACTCTTCAGTGTGAGGCAGTCGTGGAGCAATATCGGATAATGATTATTGTAATGAATTATGCTCAGGCCCTTTATTAATAAGCTCCCTGATGCAGTATTCCCGGTTGCGGGCAAATAGATTAGAATCATTATAAATAAAGCATTTAAGATCAAATGCTGACAAAAAACAGTTCAAATTTTTGAAGGATTAATAAATTTGCGCACTTCAATCAAGCCGGATAATTCTATGAAAAAATCGGGTTCTCACGGCACAATTCGACACGAGGGGACGGTAAAACAGGTTGAAGACGATTCTGTTCTTGTCAGAATAACATCCAACTCTGCATGTTCGGGATGCCATGCCGAAGGAGTCTGCAACATCACCGGCAGGGAGGAGAAAATAATCAGTGTAAAAGGCCGCTACAATGTTTCTCCCGGAGACAACGTCACTGTTCAGATGAATGAATCGATGGGCATGAAAGCTGTTGTTCTGAGTTATATAATTCCTCTTTTAATCATCATCGCCGGTCTTGTTGTTTTCAGTTCCCTGCCGTTAGGTGAAGCTGTATCAGGTCTGGCTGCATTATCACTGCTTCTTCCGTATTTTCTTATTCTGTATATTTTCAGAAAAAACATTAACCGGAGTTTTTCTTTTACTCTAAAAATTTGATCGATGAGTTCCACTGTCCTAATAACAATAATAAGTCTGAGTCTGCTTGCATTTCTGTCGGCTGTCATCCTGTATTTCGTTGCGCAGAAATTCAAGGTATACGAGGATCCCAGGATTGATGAGGTCCAGGCATTGCTTCCTGCCGCCAACTGTGGCGGATGCGGGTTTGCAGGATGCAGGAACCTGGCAGAGGCGCTTGTAAAAGCCGATTCCTTCGAAGGGCTCAGCTGTCCTGTCGGAGGCGCTCCCGTCATGGCCGAAGCCGCCCGTATTCTTGGTAAGACTCCACCGGTTGTCGATCCGACGGTGGCGGTATTGTTATGCAACGGATCGCCTGAGAACAGACCGCGGACATCAAATTATGACGGAGCGATGGAATGCAGGATCTCAAACAGCCTTTATGCCGGTGATACAGACTGCAGCTATGGCTGTCTTGGTTATGGCGACTGTGAAAGCTCTTGCAAGTTCGATGCCCTGCATATTGACCCGGTAACTCTTCTGCCTGTTATAAATGATGACAAATGTGTGTCGTGCGGAGCCTGCGTAAAAGCATGCCCGCGACATCTCATTGAACTTCGCAAAAAAGCAAAAAAAGACAGGAAAATATATGTTGCCTGTTCCAACTGCGACAAGGGAGGACCTGCAAGAAGGGCCTGCAAGGTAGCATGCATTGCATGCAGCAAATGTGTAAAAGTTTGTGCTTTCGACGCAATAACAATAAAGGACAACCTGGCATATATCGACGCAAAAAAATGTACTTTCTGCCGGAAATGCGTTGCCGAATGCCCGACAAATGCAATTCTTGAAATAAATTTTCCGCCAAGAAAAGAAAAAGCTGAAGTTGCAGCTGAAAATGTAAACTGATTTTAATGATAATCTAAACGTTATAATAGTGCTTAAGACATTTCCCACAGGGGGTGTTCATCCACCTGAAAACAAGCTTACCGCCGGGATCCCGATAGAGTATCTGCCGGTGCCTCCAAGTGTCGTCATCCCTCTTTCGCAGCATATTGGCGCACCTGCCGTTCCTGTTGTCAGCAAGGGCGATTATGTCAGGACCGGTCAGGTTATAGGAACGGGTAAAGGTTTTGTTTCCACAAACATACACTCATCGGTTTCGGGGAAAGTGAATAAGATCGACCTTGTCTCCGACAGCGGCGGATTCAGACAAAATGCCGTATATATTGATGCAGAAGGCGACGAATGGCTCGATACAATCGACAGAAGCAAAGATGTTAAAAGGGAGATAAGCCTTTCGGGGGAAGATATAATAAAGAAATGCCTTGAATCGGGTATTGTAGGCCTGGGAGGAGCAACATTCCCATCGCATGTGAAACTTTCGGTCCCCACCGGGAAAAAATGCGAGGTACTGATAATAAACGGCGTTGAATGCGAGCCGTATCTCACATCAGACCACAGACTTATGCTTGAAAAGGGGGAAGAGGTCCTTGTCGGCGTCACCATCCTTATGAAGGCTTTAAATGTGAGCAGGGCGATGATCGGCATTGAAAACAACAAACCCGATGCGATAAGCCATATGTCTGAGCTTGCATCATCATTCAGCGGGATTTCCGTTTATCCTCTGAAAGTCAAATACCCGCAGGGAGCAGAGAAGCAGCTTATCAAGGCCCTTACGGGAAGGGAGGTGCCCTCAGGAAAGCTTCCACTCGACGTTGGAGCTGTCGTTCATAATGTAGGAACAGCATTTGCTGTTTATGAGGCGGTTCAGAAAAACAAACCGCTTTTTGAAAGGGTTGTCACTGTAACCGGGACTTTTGTTTCCAAACCCGGTAATTATATTGTAAGAACAGGTACTCCCCTCTCGCTGCTTATTGAAGCTGCAGGAGGTATCCCGGAAAATACAGGGAAAATTATAAATGGCGGACCAATGATGGGTAAAGCTGTCAGCAATACCGATGTCCCTGTTGTAAAGGGAATGTCGGGTGTGATACTTGTCCCTTTCGGGGAATCAGTAAGAAAGCAAACTGAGCCCTGCATAAGATGTGCGAAATGCGTCGAAGCCTGCCCTCTTAATCTTGAGCCATATCTGCTTATGACACTTTCGGAAAAGAGTTTGTTCGAAAGAGCCGAAAATGAAAGGATAACCGACTGTATGGAATGCGGCTCCTGCAGCTACACATGTCCGGCAAGCAGGCCCCTGCTCGATTATATAAGGCTTGGAAAATCGACTGTAATAAAAATGGCCCGTGAAAGAAATCTGAAATAACAGGAATCCAAATCCCTATGAGTAATCTTCTGAATGTATCGCCGTCGCCCCATGTGCACGGTAAAGAATCGACACAAAAACTGATGCTGAATGTAGTGATAGCGCTTATCCCTGCCTTCATCACATCAGTCTTTTATTTTGGCATCGGAGCCATAATCGTAACTGCGACCTCGGTGGCATCATGCCTGATTTTCGAATACCTTATCCAGAGGTTCGTTTTCAGGAAACCTCTTTCGATTACCGATGGTTCAGCCCTTGTCACCGGTATTCTTCTTGCATTTAACCTTCCTTCAAATATTCCGGTATTCATAGTCATCATTGGAAGCTTCATTTCAATTGCCGTTGCCAAGATGACATTTGGCGGCCTGGGCAACAATCCGTTTAACCCGGCGCTTGTGGGAAGGGTATTCATGCTTATATCATTCCCGGTACAGATGACTACATGGCCCGTTCCGAAAGGCCTTGGCACAGGGTATACGGATGCGGTTACAGGAGCCACTCCCCTTGCAATTGTAAAGGAAGGGCTTAAAAACGGCGAACCGCTTTCAAAATTAATGGAAATGATACCTACACCATCCCAGATGTTCCTTGGCGATATGGGCGGATCGATGGGTGAGGTTGCTGCAATTGCCCTTCTGATAGGATTTATATATCTTCTTTATAAGAAAGTCATTACCTGGCATATTCCGGTGGCTGTGGTGGCGAGCATGGCAGTTTTCACAGGCATACTCTGGCTTGTCAACCCCGAAAAAAATGCAGATCCGATGTTCCATATTCTTGCAGGAGGGGTTCTGCTGGGGGCAATATTCATGGCAACTGATTACGTGACTTCGCCGATGGTGCCAAAGTCGATGCTTATCTATGGCTGCGGAATAGGAATAATAACGGTTATAATACGGGTTTACGGAGCCTATCCCGAGGGAGTCTCATTTGCAATACTTATTATGAATGCATTTGTTCCACTTATGAATGCTTATATTAAACCTAAACGGTTTGGGGAGGAGGTGAAAAATGGCTAAGACTGAGTCGACATTTAAAAACATGGCGTTATCGCTTACTCTTATTGCTCTTGTGTCGTCGGCGCTTCTTGGATTTGTATATGAGGCGACGAAAGAACCTATTGCCCTCTCAAATCTCAATAAAAAGCTGAATGCCATAAAGCAGGTGGTTCCTGAATTCACTAACAATCCCAACGATGAGATGTATATGCTTCCTACCGGAGAAGGGGACAGCCTTGAGATCTATCCTGCAAAGAAGGATGATGTTGTTGTAGGATATGCAGTAAACACCTATTCACCAAAAGGTTTCAGCGGCAACATTAGCCTTATGGCAGGTTTCAAACCCGACGGCACAATAATAAACATCACTGTTCTTGAACAGAAGGAGACGCCGGGACTCGGAACAAAAATGACTGAACCTTCCTTTAAGGATCAGTTCAATGAAAAGAACCCTGCCGATTTTCAGCTAAAGGTAAAGAAAGACGGTGGGCCCGTTGATGCCATCACAGCAGCAACTATCAGTTCAAGAGCATTTTGCGATGCAATTCAAAGAGCATACAACACTCTTCAGAAAGGAGGAATAAAATGAATCAGCTACAAAATCTGACCAAGGGGCTGCTCAGGGAGAATCCGATTCTCGTACTTGTGCTTGGCACCTGCCCCACCCTGGCCACAACATCTTCATCACTCAACGGAATGGGAATGGGGATAGCCACAACCTTTGTCCTTATTGGTTCAAACACTGTGATATCACTCCTTGCCGGTGTAATACCCGATAAGGTCAGGATACCCGCATTCATTGTGGTTATTGCATCATTCGTAACAGTTGTCGACCTTGTAATGCAGGCTTTTGTGCCTGATCTTTACAAGACACTCGGGATTTTCATCCCGCTAATTGTTGTTAACTGTATTGTCCTTGGAAGGGCTGAAGCTTTTGCAAGCAAAAACTCAGTTCTTTCTTCAGCTGTCGACGGACTGGGGATGGGCCTTGGATTCACTCTGGCGCTTGGCATCCTCGGCGCCTTCCGTGAGATAGTCGGAAGCGGGGCATTGTTCGGGCATAAATTCATACAGGGCGACGGAATCCTCGTTTTCATTCTTGCTCCGGGAGCTTTTATGGCCCTTGGTTATTTCATTGCACTTGTTAACAGGATTAAAAAAGCAAAATAGAGTAATATGGAATACATCCTTATAATAATATCCGCCCTTATCGTCAACAATGTTGTTCTTGCACAGTTCCTCGGGATCTGCCCGTTTCTGGGAGTTTCGAACAAGGTTAATACTGCTCTCGGTATGGCAGGCGCTGTCACTTTCGTAATTGTGCTCGCTACAATGGTTACCTACCTCATACAGGTTTATGTGCTGGATAAGCTCGGGATAGCTTTTATGCAGACAATAACCTTCATTCTTGTTATCGCAGCTCTTGTACAGATGGTGGAGATAATCCTTAAGAAGATAAGCCAGCCGTTGTATCAGGCCCTTGGCATATTTCTTCCTCTGATAACGACCAACTGTGCTGTTCTCGGTGTGGCGCTCCTGGTGATAAAGAAAAATTACAATCTGCTTGAAGGAGTAGTCTTCGGAGCCTCCACAGCCCTTGGTTTCGGGCTGGCTCTTATTATCCTTGCCGGAATAAGGGAACAACTTGAACTTGCCAACGTCCCCGAAGGGATGAAAGGTGTCCCGATATCACTTGTGACAGCAGGTATCCTGGCGCTTGCATTTATGGGATTCACCGGGATTGTTAAATAATTAACAATCCCAACGCCGGTCCCGGAATACTGAATCCTCTAACACTGAAGGATATGCTGATATCCGAATACTATGCAATTCTGGGATTGCCTGTAAATTCTTCCACCGAAGAAATTAAAAAAGCATACAGGAAAAAGGCAAGGCTGTATCATCCCGACATCAACAATGAACCGGATGCCAGGGATAAATTCATCCTTGCAACGGAAGCCTATGATTTTCTTATTGAGAGCCATAACAGGAAAGCGCTTGATGACCAGGACTATTTCCGGATTGTGGAAGAATGGAGAAAATACAGGCAGGACAGGTCGCGACAAAGAGCGCAGTATTATTCAAGGAGTTCTTTTGAAAAGTTCAGGAACAGCAAATACTACAGATCTACCCGGATACTCAACATCTCTACGATTATTTTCAACTTTGCAATAGCCGTGATGGTGTTTATTTTCACTATCTTCGGATATATCCTCAGGTTGAGGAATCCGCTCCCCGAAGATAAACACCCTCCTGTCTTTACTTTTATCCTGCTGCTTATCCTCAGCCTGATATTATTTGCCACAGCAATTATTTCCCTGCTTAACTGGATCGACCTCAACAAAAAGCGAAAAATGAAGAAATAGCTCCATGGCATGATTTTTGAGCCTGTTAACTGTCAGTACCTGATATTTTTCTGGTTTATTAAATTTAAATAACAACCTAATACTGTCAGTTATGAATAATCCTATATTACGTTCTGCAGCCTGTGCACTTTTAATCCTCCCCGTTATGCTTATTTCATGCAGTAAAAATGATGAGATCCTGCCTTCTGAACCGGTTCCGATCAACATTACGGCTGATCAGACTGCACTAATTGAATCAGGAAATGATTTTGCCTTCGATATCTTCAAAAAAATCGCAGCCGGTGAAAGTGAGGGAAAGAATATAATGATCTCGCCTTTGAGCATTTCATACGCCCTTTCGATGACTGTAAACGGTGCAACCGGCGAAACCCGCGAGGCTATGCTCGAGGCTCTGAGGCTGCAGGGAATAAATACCGACGCGCTTAACAAGGCATATAAAGATCTCACTGCCGCTCTTCTTTCGGTCGATAAAAGAGTAATCATGTCAATTGCAAATTCTGTGTGGACCGAAGATGACTTTGACGTAAAGAAAGCATTTACCGATGTGCTGACACAGTATTACGATGCCCAGTCTGAATCTTTCGACATAAATGATCCCAATGCACCGGCTAAAATGAATGCATGGATCGAAGACAAAACGAACGGACTCATTAAAGATATGATCCAAAAGCTTGAAGATAACACTGTAATGCTTATAATCAACGCAATATATTTCAAGGGTAAATGGGCATCTGAATTTGACAGGACAGAGACCGAAGAGATGCCTTTCTACCTTACCTCAGGCTCTGCAAATGTCCCGATGATGAGGCAGAAATCCGATTTCAATGTTTATGAGGGAAGCGGGTTTGTTATGGCCGAGTTTCCTTATGGCCAGGGTAATTTTGTGATGGACGTCATTCTTCCTGATCAGTCTGTTTCGCTTTCAAATACAATGGATCTTGTTTCGGATGCAAACTTCAGAGGATGGATAAGTCAGATGCGTGCAAGGGAAACTGATGTCACATTCCCTAAATTCAAATACGGATTCAAAAAGAAACTTAAAGATGTCCTTACCGATATGGGAATGGGAATTGCCTTTACAGATGCTGCCGACTTTTCGAATATATCAGAACAATATGATCTTCTTATCAACGATGTTACTCATCAGTCGTTCATCGAAACAAACGAGGAAGGCACTGAGGCCGCTGCAGCAACAGTAGTCGATATAGGCACAACATCTTATCCTCCACAGGCTCTGGAATTCAGGATGGACCGTCCCTTCTTCTATATAATAAGGGAAACAACAACGAATTCAGTACTTTTCATGGGCCGTGTAGCTGATCCTTCGGCAAATTAGTCATTCCGGTTCTGTTTAATTGTATTTAAGTATTATCTTTCAGGGTGATTGACCGGATCATCCATGACCAGGCTTGCAAAAGAACTCACACTCTACGGGCTGATAATGGTAGCCATAGGCTCCTGCATCGGATCAGGGATTTTTGTGACACCCTCCCAGATAGCAGGATTGATCCCGTCATCAGGTCTTATACTTGTTGTATGGGCTCTGGGCGGCATCATTGCGCTTACGGGGGCCCTTACATTTGGTGAACTTGGCGCCCTTTTCCCGAAAGCGGGAGGAATCTATGTGTTTCTTAAAGAAGCCTATGGAGGATGGCTTGGATTCCTTTACGGCTGGGCATATCTGGTCATCATAACCTCAGGATCAATTGCAGTACTTTCACTTGCCTTCACACATTATCTCGGGTTTTTTATTCCGATGAACAAAACATGGGAAACCATTACAAGCATTTTCACAATTGCTTTGCTTACAACTCTGAATGTTTTCAGGGCGAAGTTCGGGGAGATTTTCTCAAACATATTTACCGGCCTGAAAATACTCGGGATCACAATAATAATTTTTGCAGGCTTCTTCATGGGCGACTCTTCCCTTTCGTTTGGCCAACCAGTGTTTTCAGGCAATTCGGGAGCAACGCTTTCAGGTTTCGGCGTTGCCCTTACCGGGGTTCTTTTCTCATACGGAGGCTGGCAGCACGCTTCATTCCTTGCCGGAGAAACGAAAAATGCAGCACGTAATGTGCCAAGGGCAATGATAGCCGGGGCTTCAATAGTGACAGTGATATATCTTCTTGTCAATGTCTCATACATGCTTCTGCTTCCTGTTAGCAAGATAGTATCATCCGATAAAATCGCGGCCGATGCAGTAAGTACTGTCATTCCCTACGGAGGAATTCTTATAGCAGGCCTTATTGCAATCAGCACCTTTGGTACTATTGGTATCTATACGCTCTCAGCTCCGCGCATTTATTATGCAATGGCAAACGACGGGCTTTTTTTCAGAAGTATTGCCAGGGTGCATCCGCGTTTCAGAACGCCCGTCAATGCCATAATAGTGCAATCTGTATGGTCGGTTTTGCTGCTTCTTTTCTGGGGCACACTTGAAAATCTGATCACCTACACCGTATCGGTCGAATGGATATTTTACACACTGGCGGCAGCCGGTATCTTCATCTTCAGGAAAAAATACAGGAATGCCGAAAGAGCCTACAAGACAACAGGTTATCCTGTTACCCCGCTTATATTTATTCTAATAAACATCTGGTTTTTATTCAACATTATGATAAACAAGCCATTACACATGGCCGTCGGAGCAGGATTTCTTCTTCTCGGGATCCCTTTTTATTTATTTTTCAAAAGGAACTACTCCGCGATCAATGAGACCAGCGAAACATGAAAGACATTTTCGAAGATCATCTGTATTCCCTGAAATTGAAGGGGATCTTAAGGACTGAGGCAAAATATTCGCCTCTTTCCTGAATGTCTTCATCTCCTTCCTCATAGTACCAGTTAACGACAAGCTTCCTGCTTTTAAGCTGGACCTTAAGCAGTTTCTGAAGTATGTTCAGAAGCACCTTTGCCGTGGCACTGTTGAAGTATTCGAGTTTGATACTGATGGTTGTCACCTCTGCCGGTTCGTTTCCGACATAATCGCCTATCCATTCTTCAACGGGTTTGAAGAAATCCCTTATATTTTCATGAATTGAACGTCCCTTTATATTTATTGATCCGTTTGGATTCAATTCCACCTCGGGGGTGGTCTTTTCAGCAGGGATCTTAACTATATTCATAACGATAATTCTGTGTAACCGTAACTGTTTATGGCTGTAAGATACTCTCAGTCAAACCTGTCGAAAAATACATCATTGAAATTATCAGGAGTTATCTCCCTCTTTTTCGACTCAATCTCATGTATTATATCCACAACTTTAGAATTAACGGGTACATTCAGATTATATTTCATGGCGTTATGCACTATATATCCGTTCAGGTAATCGATTTCAGTCCTTTTTCCCCTTTCGAGCGACTGAAGGCCAGATGATTTAAGCCGTCTGTATTTGAATCCGATAAGCCTGATAAGGCCATGACGTCGGAGATCGGAAAAGAAGCCCGTTCCGTTCAGAAATTTTCTGAAATCGAGCCGGCCTCCAAAAATTTCAATCCTGATTCCCATCTTACCGGCGACGGTTACAGCTTCCCTTATTATTTCGATGAATATCTTCCTGACCTTCCTGATCTTTAGCATATCTCCGAGATAAAGACCACAAACCGCTCCCAGTGATGTTATGCATGAGTTTATCACAAGCTTTGAATAAAGGTGACCCATTATGTTTCCTGTTGTTCTTACCGGAACTATAACAGAAAGCGCTTCGGCGAGGGTAGCAAGGAAATTATCAGGCTGCTTTCCGGGATACCCAAGAATAAAATCGCCGGTAGAGGTCATTGAAAGAGAACCTTTCGATTCCATTGTGGCGCCCCAGCCGGTCACACAGCCAATTATTTTCTCCCTGCCCGCTATTGAAGCCAGTTCATCCTCACAGATACCGTTCTGCAATGAAACCACCATTCCCCCTTCTTTAAGAACAGGCAGCACATCTTTCAGGGCATCCGACATATCTGTTGCTTTTGTGGCATGGAGTATTATATCCTTTTGCCCCTTAATATCAGATGCAGAGGAATAAGCAGGAATACGAACCGAAAAACTGCCGCATATTCCACTCACCGACAATCCTTTGCCGGCGATCAGTGATGCGTATTCCTCATCATGGCATAGAATTTCGACATCATACCCGTTTTTTCTGAGTAGTGCAGCCGTTATTCCCCCAATCGCTCCTGCCCCGAGAACAAGGAATGAAAGATCAGTACTTTTCATTTATTCAGTTTTTAAATTTTTCAGAGCCGTGCCAGCGGAACAACATCCTGCCCGGTGAATTCACCCCTGAGATATTTGTAATAGCCGGCAATTGCTATCATTGCGGCATTATCGGTAGTATAGCTGAAATGAGGGATGAACAGGTTCCAGCCCCTCTTCTCTCCTTCTCTTACAAGAGCGTTCCTGAGACCTGAATTGGCAGAAACACCTCCTGCAATACCAACTTCCTTTATCCCCGTCAATTGAGAAGCTTTTACGAGCTTGTTCATAAGGATAGTAATTATTGTATCCTGAAGTGAAGCACAAAGGTCAGCCCTGTTTTTTTCAATGAAACCGGGATCTTCCTTAAGCCTGTCGCGGAGGAAATATAAAAAACTTGTCTTAAGTCCGCTGAAACTGAAATCAAGTCCCTTAATATGTGGTTTTGCGAACCTGAAGGCATTTTTGTTCCCTTCGGCAGCAAGCTTGTCGATCAGGGGACCTGCAGGATAAGGGAAATCCATTATTTTGCCGCATTTGTCAAACGCCTCTCCTGCAGCATCATCAATTGTATTTCCAAGCATCACCATTTCGAGGTGGTTTTTCATAAGCATTATCCGCGTATGGCCTCCCGATACAAGAAGGCACAGGAAGGGAAACGAAGGAACACGGTTCTCCTTTTCCTTTTCGAGAATGAAATGTGCAAGGACATGGGCCTGAAGGTGGTTGACTTCAATAAGAGGGATCCTGCGGGCCAGGGCAAATCCTTTGGCAAAGGATGTTCCAACAAGGAGGGATCCGAGAAGGCCTGGCCCTCTTGTAAAAGCCACAGCATCTATCTCAGCTGCAGCAACGCCGGCTTTTTTAAGAGCCGTATCCGTTACCGGCACAATATTTGCCTGATGTGCCCTGGAGGCAAGCTCGGGAACCACTCCGCCATATGCCATATGAATTGCCTGACCCGCTATCAGGTTCGACATGATATAACCATCCCTGAGAACGGCCGATGAAGTATCATCGCATGAAGATTCTATGGCAAGTATAGTGACTCCCATGAGGAACTTTGATTTTACGTATATTTAAGGTTATTTTGAATAATGATTTTTTACATGTTTTTGAATGCTCAAAACTATTAAAAAATCCTTTAAGTATCTGATGATCCTGATCGGTATATTAATACTGGTCCCGACCTTTTTTTCCCTTCTCCTGAGGATCCCTGAAGTACAGACTTTTATAGTAAAAAGGATAACAGGTCATATTTCGGACGAGATAAAATCGACAATCGCAATCGGAAGGTTTGAATACAAATTTTTTAATGTTATTGAGATTGAAGATCTACTTGTCAGGGATCATAACCAGGATACTTTGATCTATGCGGCAGATATGACTGCCGGGATAACCGGGATAAACCTGAAAAGGAACATATTCAGGTTCGGGCATGTGGGGCTTACAAGGCCTGAATTTGCGCTGATAACAGATTCATCAGGCCTTCAGAATCTTGACCGTTATCTTCAGATGCTGTCCGACACCTCCCGATCGAATGGAAAATCAGGAACAACACTTTCATTTAAACAGGTTACACTTAAGGACGGGGCATTCAGGCTTACCGACATGAGATCGCAAAAGACAAACGACAGGATCGACTTCAGCCATCTGAACCTTAAAGGAATAAACGGGAATGTGGAGGATTTCAGGATAATTGCCGACTCAGTCACGTTCTCAGCAAATGATCTCGGTTTCACTGAGTCGAAGGGATTCCTCGTCAGGAGCATGAACAGCAAGGTTATCATTTCAAATGAAGACCTGATATTCAGGGATGTGTTCCTTTATCTCGACAGCTCGATTATTAACGCCGACAGGATAGTGTTCGATGCCGACACGAAAGAGTCGTTCCGCAATTTCAAGGATGATGTCCGCCTCGACATCGTCCTCAGAAAGTCATCTGTAAGCTCTGCCGATCTAAGGTATTTTGTTCCTTCGATTGACCTCTTCAGCGGCTGGGTTGAAGTGTCGGGAAGAGTGGCCGGGAATCTGTCGGAACTAAAAGGACGAAACATAAAGATATCATACGGGGATTTCAGCTCTCTTGATTGCAATTTTGACCTGTCGGGGCTTCCAAGGATCGAAGATACCTTCATACATATTGGTGTTAATAATTTCACAACAAATGCCAGGGATTTTGAAAAGCTGAAAATTGAACTTGCCGAAGGATCGGGATTTCCATCAATACTATACAAGCTTGGCAATATCTCCTTCAGCGGGAGCTTTACAGGATTTACCACTGATTTTGTAACATATGGCAGGCTCGGTACTGAAACCGGAGCCCTGAGCACGGATATTTCATTCAGACCGGAGGGAAAAAACAAATTCAGGGTGAAAGGACTTGTTAAAGGAACAGGTGTTGACCTGGGCCGGATCACTGATAACCCCGAATTGTTAGGGAAGCTCAGCATGGTAACCAATGTCGACGGATTTGCCACTTCAGGAAAGAAGATTTCGGGAAGCATCTCCGGCACCATCGACAGCGTTGAAGTAAACAGATATGTTTACCGGAATGTTGAACTTAACGGTCTTTTTACAGAAAAGACCTGGGACGGAAGTATTAAAGTTTCGGACGAGAACATTAAGCTTGACCTGCTTGGAATGTTTGATTTCAGCAACGAGCTCCCGGAGTTTGACTTTACGCTAAATCTCGGTAAATCGGACCTGTACAGGCTTAATGTTGATAAGAAGGATTCCACCTCACGCCTTTCCGCCCTTCTGACTGCCAATTTCAGAGGAAATAATTTTGATAATCTCTTCGGCGAAATAAAGATGCTGAATTCCACATTGACAAAATACGGCAATGAGCTCGACCTTTATGATTTCTCCCTTAAAGCATTCAGCGAGAACGGGAAACCGGCTATTTCTGTAAGGACCGATTTCATTGACGCAGATCTGAGGGGTTATTACAAATTCAGTGAAATCGGGACTTCGGTAAAACGTGCCCTTGCATCGATGATGCCATCAAAGTTCAAACTTCCCGACCAGAAAAGAAAAAGTCCCGGAAATGAATTCACTTTTGCGTTGAACCTGAAGAATACTGATAAGATAAACAGGTTCTTCAGAACCAAGCTCCTTCTTTCGGAAAAAAGCACTGTCGAAGGAGAGCTGTACCAGGATAGTATTTTCAGGGTAAAAGCAAGGGCAAAAAACCTGAATTACAGGAATAATATCCTAAACGACCTGGAAATAGATGCTGAATATGCAGAAAGCAAATTCAGGGCCGATCTGAAAAGTTCAGGCTTAAGTATTTTTGGCCAGCAGGAACTTAAAGATTTCAGGATTGGCTTTTACACAAGGACCGATAATTTTCAGTTCAGGATCGGCTGGGATAACAGGGAACTTATTGCAAGCAAGGGAGAATTCATCGCAAGGGGCGCTTTTATTAAAAAGGATAACGGGCAGAGCGGATCACTGCTGAAAATTGATATTGACTCATCGGATATTTATAACAAAAACAACCTTTGGAAAATCAGGCAGTCAGTAATCACAATCGACTCCAATATTACCCGCATCGACAGGTTTGTCGTTGCAAGCAGATACAATTCATATGGCGTCGACGGAACAGTCTCTGAAAATCCGTCCGACACACTCAAATTACTGTTCAGGGGCATCGAACTAAGCCCTCTGGGACAGCTTGGTGAAAAAGATGGGGAAAACCAGAGCACGGGGATGCTTCTGAACCCGGGGGGTACAGTAAACGGAAACGTTCTGATATCGTCGGCCCTAAGAAATCCTCTTGTGGAAAGCAATGTCAGGATAAATGATTTCTCGCTTCTGGGAGAAAAATTCGGGGATATTTCGTTGTTATCGGCATGGAATTCAAGAAGCAAGGTTGCCGACATCAACCTCTATAACAATCTTGACGGTAAAAGAAATATCGAGATAAAGGGATTCTACGACCCCGACAGGAAACTACTTCAATTAAACGGAACAGCCTCAAAGCTGTCTGTAACGGGACTGAATCCACTGCTTGGCATCTTTGCCTCCGGCATATCGGGAACCGCATCAGGGAAAATCGCACTTACAAGGAAACCTGAGGAACTTGTCCTGAACGGGGCTCTTATGGCTGAAAATGTTGCTATGAAAATCGATTACCTCCAGACGAGGTTTAAATTGAACGACACGATAAGGTTCGACAGGACAGGCATTAAATTCAGGAATACAAAACTGACGGATGAAAAGGGGAATCCTGCCACTATCTCCGGCGCAATTCATCATAAAAACTTCAGGGATTACAGTGTTGACCTTACAATAAATATGGACAAGAATGACTGTCTTGTCCTTAATACTTCACAGAAGGATAATACAACCTTCTATGGAACAGTTTATGCTTCGGGCGTTACCACGATCAAAAGCGGGACAAATTCACTTGCATTCGACATATCGGCCCGTACCGGTAAAGGGACCAGGTTCTTTATCCCGCTGAATTCCGGAATGTCGGTTTCCGATTATTCATTCGTGACTTTTGTAAGACTCGATACTGCTTCTGTTAAAGAAACCGGTAATACTGCCAGGATGCCGGAAAGAAAAGCAGGTTCATCGCTTGAACTCAATTTTGATCTTGACGTTACACCGGAAGCCGAAGTTCAGCTTCTTATCGATCCCAAAGCCGGTGATGTTATAAGGGGACGCGGTGAAGGGAAGCTGAATCTGAGCATGAACAAAGGGGATTTCAGGATCTTCGGCGATTATATTATTGACCAGGGTGATTATCTTTTCACTCTTAAGAACTTCCTGAACAAGAGGTTTGATGTCGAGAGCGGCGGTACTGTTTCCTTTAACGGCGATGTCGAAAATGCTGAGATCAACCTGACGGCAAGGTATAAAAACCTCAGGACATCACTCTACCCTATTCTTTATCCGATACTTCAGGATGAAAAATACAAGACAAGGATTCCCGTCGAACCTCAGCTCATTCTGTCAGGAAAACTCTTTAATCCGGTTGTCGGATTCAATATATACCTTCCGAATGCTGATGAAGAGACAAGGACATATCTCAGGAATGCAATCACAACACAGGAGGAGCTCAGCAAGCAATTCCTGTATCTTCTTGTTATGAACAGCTTCTATTCCGATCCTTCACTGTCGTCGTATTCATCCTCGATGGCCTCCTCGGCAGGAGGCACGTCAGCCATGGCGGTCACTACCACCGAAATGCTGTCGAACCAGTTAAGCAACTGGCTGTCGCAGATAAGCAACGATTTCGATGTGGGCTTCAATTACAGGCCCGGCAACAAGGACATCAATTCGCAGGAACTCCAGGTGGCACTTTCAACACAGCTTCTGAACGACAGGGTGACAATAAACGGCAGCTTTGATGTGAGGGGTGAAAACAACTCCGAAGGGACACCACTGAGCGGTGATTTTGACATTGAATACAAGATCACCGAAAAAATCAGGTTCAAAGCATTCAACAGGTATAACAATCCTTATACCGGACGAGGCGCTCCATATACTCAGGGACTGGGGATCTTCTTCAAGCAGGATTTTAACAGGCTCTCCGATATCTTCAGAAAAAAGCAAAATTCGGATATGAAAAGGAAGAAGAGATAAAAGCTGTTGAATAGGAGTTGATAAATATTACAATAATGTTATTAACACACAATAATAGCACATGCCTTTTTTCCGTTTTTTAATAACTTCGCCCGTGAAAAAAAGAATCTGCGGGAAGATAAATGATTGTTTATTAACCAATTAATAAAAAGGGAGATATGGGATTTCAACAATTCTTAATGCAGGAGGGTCCGGCAGCAGTACAGGCAGCTGCTGCAAAAAAATTAACCCTGCTGGATTTTGCTATCAAGGGAGGATGGGTAATGATCCCTATTATTCTTTTGTCGCTTGTAGCCGCATATATTTTCATTGAAAGGTATTATGTGATAAGGAAAGCGACTAAGGAGGATACAAATTTCATGAACCGGATCAGGGATTATATTCACGACGGTAAGATTGATGCGGCGGCAGCCCTTTGCAAATCGACAGACAGTCCCTCGGCAAGGATGGTTGAAAAAGGGATTAGCAGGCTTGGAAGGCCTTTGCAGGATATAACAACTGCCATTGAAAATGTTGGTAAGCTCGAAATCTCCAAACTAGAAAGAGGGTTCCCGACACTCGCAACAATCACAGGTGCAGAACCCATGCTCGGATTTCTCGGTACAGTTATCGGTATGGTCCAATCGTTCTATGCAATGGCATCGGCTGGTAACAATATAGAGGTCTCGCTTCTTTCCGACGGGATCTATACTGCGCTTATAACAACTGTTGCAGGGCTTATAGTTGGTATTCTTGGATATTTCGCCTATAACACACTTGTTGTGAGAGTGGAAAAAGTTGTCTTCAACCTTGAGGCAACACTAACGGAATTTATGGATGTGCTTAATGAACCATTCAAAACAGGACGTTGAAATGGCAATATCGTCAAGGAACAAGATAAGTATCAATTTCAGTTCTGTCGGGATGACGGATGTGGTTTTTAACCTGCTCATATTTTTTATGCTTACATCGACGCTCGTGCATCCCACAGCAGTTAAGCTTTTGCTTCCAAAAGGCAGCACCCAGACATCGGCTAAGCCTCAGACCACAGTATCAATTACTGCCGATCAGAAATATTTTGTGGAACAGCAGGCCGTTACGATTGAAACCCTCGAGGCAGTACTGAAACAGAAGCTCGGAGCAAATCCCGAGACATATATTTCACTTCATGCTGACAAGAATGTACCCTTCGAAACAGTAGTTGCCGTTCTTAATATTGCTCAAAAAAATAATTATAAGCTTATAATTGCCACTTCTCCAAAATAGCAACCTGCGAAAGATCCCTTCAGAAAGGAAAAAAGGGATAATCGGAAGCTCAATATTGCATATTGTGGTACTGGCGCTCCTCGTATTTGTTGCTTTTGTTCCTCCGGAACCCCCGGAAATGGAGGAAGGAATACTCGTTAATTTCGGCACTGACGAAACCGGGCTTGGCATGATCGAACCATCTCCTCCTCCTGTACAGGAGGAAGCTTCTACTCCCCCTCCTGCATCATCGCCAAAGGTGCAGGCCGACGAACCTCTTCTCACCCAGAATGACGAAGAAGCTCCGGAAGTGAAAAAAGTCGATCCCGAGGCAGAAAAGAAAAGACGTGAAAAGATCGAAGCCGACCGCAAACTCCGCGAACAGATTGAAGCCGAAAGGAAAAGGAAGGAGCAGGAGGAAATTGAAAGAAAGAGAATAGAGGCCGAAGAGAAAAGAAAGGCCGACATCATGAATAAAACACGTGATGCACTTGCCAATTCGAAAAATGCAGGCACCACATCGAAAAGCGAGGGAGAGGCAGGAGGAGCAGGCAACCAGGGCGTACCAACAGGCTCTGTCGATTCAAAGAACAGGGGCGAAGGAGGAGGTTTCGGAAACCAGGGTAATATATCTTACGATCTCGGTGGAAGAGGTTTCCGGTCATTGCCGAAACCTGATTATAAATACAACGAAGAAGGCAAAGTTGTGGTCGAGGTAAGCGTCGACAGGACCGGAAAAGTTATCGCGGCGTCTTCGGGAGTTAAGGGTTCGACAACACTCGACGACTATCTTGTAAGGGTTGCAAAGGAAGCAGCACTAAAAGCCCGTTTCGATCCTAAACCTGATGCTCCTGAAATACAGAAAGGCACAATCACTTATAACTTCAAGCTTAATTAACCAGGCTGTGACGAATCCTGGCGCCTGTGGTCATTTTACCAGGCAAACAGCGGGAATGATTTCATCATTGAATTTACCTTCTCCCCTACCCTGAGAATAACTGCTTCATTATCAATGGAGGAGATCACTTCATCAATCAATTCAACAATTATCCCCATATGTTCTTCCTTCATGCCCCTGGTGGTTATTGCAGGAGTACCAACCCTTAGTCCGGAAGTAAGGAACGGTGACCTGGTGTCGAATGGTACCATATTCTTATTGACGGTGATATGTGAACGCACGAGTGTGTTCTCAACCTTTTTCCCTGAAATTTCAGGAAATTTTGTTCTCAGATCGATAAGGAGAAGGTGATTGTCAGTACCGTCCGATACAACTTTATAACCTTTGCTAATAAATGCTTTCGCCATAACTGCTGCATTCTTCTTCACCTGAGCCTGATACTGTTTGAATTCAGGAAGGAGGGCCTCACCAAACGATACTGCCTTTGAAGCAATCACATGTTCAAGCGGTCCGCCCTGTACCCCGGGGAAAAGCGAAGAATTCAGTACAGCCGACATCATTTTCGGTTCCCCTTTTGGTGTTGTAAGTCCCCATGGATTGACAAAATCCTTTCCCATAAGTATTATACCGCCGCGGGGCCCCCTGAGCGTTTTATGGGTTGTTGAGGTAACGATATGTGCATATTTCAGAGGGTTAAGAAGCAAGCCTGCTGCAATAAGACCTGCCGGGTGTGCCATATCGACCATGAGGATGGCTCCTACCGAGTCAGCAATTCTCCTCATCCTTTCATAATCCCATTCCCTGGAATAGGCAGAGGCTCCACCAATTATCATTTTTGGCTTTTCCCTGAGGGCAAGCTCTTCCATCATATCATAGTCGACAAGACCGTCATCTTCCCTCACATTGTATGCAACAGGCCTGTAAAGCAGACCTGATGAGTTTACAGGCGATCCGTGCGAAAGATGTCCTCCGTGCGCAAGATTAAGTCCCATGAAAGTATCCCCTGGTTTCAGAACAGCCATGAAAACAGCCATATTGGCCTGAGCTCCGGAATGCGGCTGAACGTTTGCATATTCGGCATCAAAAAGCTGTTTCAGCCTGTCGATGGCTATCTGCTCACTCTGATCAACTATTTCGCATCCGCCGTAGTAACGGTTTCCCGGATAACCTTCAGCATATTTGTTTGTAAGCACCGAACCCATTGATTCAAGCACCTGCTGGCTTACAAAATTTTCTGATGCAATTAGTTCTATACCGTTCAGCTGACGCTGTTTCTCCTTTTCAATCAGGTCAAAAATAAGACTGTCTCTGTTCATTGTGAAAAATTTTAATTGCTCTATCTGAGAAGGTTATGATAACGCTTCAGACGACCGGCAGGATCTTTCCGCTTACGGCCGTCACTGACAAATATAAGGTTAAAATCAAAACTGTTTTAAAGATATTCCAACTATTCCTCTGAAAACTGGAGCAGGAGCTCGCGGTATCTGGCGTATAACCTTGATTTTGAAATGAATCCGACATAAATCCCGTTGTCTAGGACAGGAAGATTCCATGCTTCCGTCTGGTCGAATGTATCCATCACGGTTTCTATGCTTTCCCTTACATCAATGTATGACGGAGGTATCCTCATAAGTTCCCTTACGGTGACAGTTCCATAAAGTTCACTTCTGAACATAATCTCCCTGATATCATCAAGCAAAACAACTCCTTCGAGGATATTATACTTGTCAACAACAGGGAAAATATTCCTTTTTGACTGTGATATTACTTTTACCAGCTCTCCAAGTGTATAATTCACCTCCACTTTTATGAGATCCCTCTCTATTTCGCTTTTCCAGTTCATAAGGGTAAGTACCGCTTTGTCCTTGTCGTGTGTGATAAGCTCGCCTTTTTCAGCGAGCTGTGCATGATAAATTGAATGTGACTGGAATGTCCTGGCTGTTATATAGGAGATTGTGGAAGTAATAATAAGCGGTATCAGAAGCGCGTAACCACCTGTTATTTCGGCAATAAGAAAGATAGCGGTAAGCGGTGCATGCATCACTCCGGCCATAGCACCAGCCATACCTACAAGTACAAACCGGTTATCGGGAATATCGATTCCGGCGAACCGGTTTAAAATTGTTGAAACCGCAAACCCTGTCACACCTCCGACAAAAAGGGTAGGCGCAAAAATCCCTCCAACACCGCCTGCTCCGTTGGTTGAACTGGTGGCGACAGCTTTAAGCAGAACAAGTCCCGCGAAAAACAACAGGTATATGGAAAAGGTATTACCGAAACCGCCGAAAGGGGAGTTTTCAAAAGCTATCATTGATCGTCCTTCAAGAAGCTCCCTGATTGTTTCGTAACCCTCACCGTAAAATGGAGGAAAAAAGAAAATAAGAAGCGCTAATGCAGCTCCTCCCACACTCACCCTGATAAAGGTATTTCTGATCCTTGAATATTGACTCTCGAGGAAGACAGAGGTCTTTGTGAAAAAGACAGAGACCAGTCCGGTAATGCCTCCAAGCAGAATGTACCAGGGGATGTTTTTAATATTGAAAGCCCCGGCGACTGTAAAAGAAAGCAGAACCTCCTCACCCATAAGGAAATATGCTACTGTGGCCGCGGTCACTGCCGACATCATAAGGGGTACTATCGACGCCATTGTAAGATCGAGCAACAGCACTTCAAGCGTAAATACTATCCCTGCAATGGGAGCCTTGAAAATACCGGCCACCGCACCTGCAGCGCCGCATCCGATAAGCAATGTCACGTTGCGGTAATTAAGCCTGAAATAGTTACCAAGGGCAGAACCTATTGATGAGCCCGTAAGCACAATGGGAGCCTCGGCACCGACAGAACCGCCAAAGCCTATTGTCATCGTTGTGGCAACTATCGAGGTCCATGTATTATGTGTTCTGAGCTTACCCTTCTTTTTTGATATCGCATACAGCACCCTGCTTACCCCATGTCCGATATTATCCCTTACTATATATTTTACAAAAAGAACAGTCAGAAGCATTCCCGCAGCCGGGTAAACCAGGTAAAAATAACTTTCCGATTCAGGGGTAATGCCCCGGGTGAGTATCCTGTTGGTATAGACGATCGCATTTTTAAGTAATGCAGCAGCAAGAGCGCTAAGCAAACCAACCAGGATACTCAGAAGGTACACAAGACGCTTCTGGTCGGGTTCAGCCAGAAATCTGATAATGTTCTTTTTAAGTTTCCTGATTACGGACATAACCCTGCAAATATAAAAACAATAACAAAGCTTCTCTTTATTTTAACTAAGTTTGTCTTTTTGATATATCTCCCGGTTATGATAGAATTCAGCAGGTTCATTCTTAAAAATGGACTGAGGGTCATTGTACATGAAGACAGGTCGACACCGCTTGTTGGAATGAACATCCTTTATGATGCAGGGTCGAAGGATGAGGATCCGGAGCTCACAGGTCTTGCCCATCTTGTTGAACATCTTATGTACGGCGGTTCGGCCAACATTCCTGATTACGACACTCCGCTTCAGCTTGCCGGAGGCGACAACAATGCCTTCACGAATAATGATATAACCGATTATTATCTTACAATACCTTCCGAGAATGCTGAAACTGCGTTCTGGCTTGAATCCGACAGGATGCTTGACCCTGATTTCACAGGGAAGAAAACCGAAATCCAGAAAAATGTAGTAATCGAGGAATTCAGGCAACGCTATCTGAATCAGCCCTATGGCGATGCTATGCTTCTTTTGCGGTCGCTGGCATATAAAACACATCCCTACAGATGGCCGGCAATAGGCATGGATATATCACATATCGAAAGAATTACAAACGACAATGTAAGGCAGTTCTTCAATAACTGTTACGCCCCGCAGAAAGCCATACTCGCCCTCACGGGAAAAATAAATGCAGAAAGGGCATATAAACTTGCGGACCACTGGTTCGGATCGATACCCAGGAGGCCGGCATCCGTAAGGAACCTTCCGTCAGAACCTGAACAGGAAAGCGCAAGGGATCTTACAGTAAAGCGTAACATCCCTTCAGATGCAATTTATAAAGCCTGGCATATAGGCCCAAGGACCGGCGATGACTTTTATACGCTTGACCTCCTTACCGACCTTCTTTCCGGAGGCGAATCGGGAAGACTGTATAACAGACTTGTAAGGGACCTTAACCTGTTCAGCGAAATCAATGCATATATTACATCTGATTTTGACCCCGGACTTGCTGTCCTTAGCGGTAAAATAATGAAGGGTGTTAAGGTTGAAACAGCTGAAAAAGAACTTTTAAGGATTATTGAGGAACTAAAGGACGGAACTGTTTCAGATACTGAAATAGAAAAAGTGAGGAACAGGAACGAAACATCCACAGTACTGTCGAATACAAACATCATGCATAAGGCTATGAACCTTTGCATCTATGAATTGCTTGGCGATGCCGGTATGATAAACATGGAAGTCGCAAACTACAGAAATGTTACGAAACAGATGGTTTCAGAGTGCGCGCGTAAATATTTCACACAGGTGAACTGTTCAACATTGTATTACCTGTCAGACAAACCTACAGATTGATGGATAATTTCAGGACAAAACAGCCGCCGGTTCAGACAGTACCGGCTGCGACAGGAGTGCCTGTTGAGAATATTGTTTTGGGAAATGGCATGGGTCTTTTCATGATAAATGCAGGAACAGAGGATATAGCAAGGATTGAGTTTGTCGCAAGAGCTGGCATGGCAAGGGAATCAGTACCACTTCTGGCCGGGACTACAAATATGATGCTCACCGAAGGAACACAGCATTACACAGCCGAAGAGCTGAACGATACCCTTGATTTTTACGGCATTTTTCAGAATCTTTCGGCCGACAGGGACTCGGCTGGTCTTAACATGCTTTTCATGAACCGGCATATTGAGAAAGCCCTTGAACTGGCCGGAGAGATACTCTTCAACCCTGTTTTTCCAGAAAAGGAATTGAAGCTCCTGATGAAAAAAAGGCTTGCCGGATACAGGATCTCAAGGGAAAAAGTTCAGAATATCGCAAGCGACAGGTTCTTTGAATCGGTATTCGGAAATAACCATCCTTACGGGAGGCATATCGACGAAGATCATTTTGAAGCTGTAACACCTGCCATGCTGAAGGAATTTCATTCAGCATTTTATACCCCCGGAAATATTGCGGCAATTATTTCAGGAAAGATTCATGACAACACAGTTCAGCTGTTTGAAAAGCACTTAGGAGGTTTTGTGAATCAGCAACAGACTGGTGATTATCCTGGGTATTCCATCATATGCTCGGATACAAAGAAAGCACATATTGAAAAGCCTGGCGCTGTTCAGACCGCAATAAGGATAGGATCGGCAACAATCAATAAACGGCATCCCGATTATCCCGGACTTAAAATACTGAATACCCTTCTAGGAGGCTATTTCGGATCGCGCCTCATGAAAAACATAAGGGAAGACAAAGGATATACCTACGGTATTCATTCTTCTGTAAACTCCCTCGAGCAGTCGGGTTATAAAGTCATCTCGACGGAAACCGGTAAACAGTACGGCAAGATGGCTGTTGAAGAGATCTACAGGGAGATCAGCCTCCTGCAGGAAGAACCTGTAAGCAATGATGAACTGGAGGTTGTAAGAAATTACATGGCGGGAGAAATGGTAAGGATGTTTGATGGTCCCTTTGCCATTGCCGACAGTTTTAAGGCTGTATGGGAATTCGGCCTCGATTTCACTTATTTCAACAGGATGATGGATGCAGTAAAATCTGTTACTCCCGAAGAAATAATGAGGCTTGCAAACCTGTATTATAAACAGGCTGACCTTTATGAAATAACAGCAGGCTGAAATGAAAAAGGCAGGGATTTATCCGCTGATATTCCTTATGGCACTTTCAATAAAGGTCGCAGGTCAGGTCGATGAAGATCCGCCTGAATCGCCCCGGTTCACCCTTGTTACAATTAATCCTGCAAACGGCCAGACAGAAATGAACTGGATTTTAAGTCCGTCTCCCGACGTTGCCGGTTATATTATATATCTGTATAAGGACGGGGAGGGATATGCAATCGACACAATCTATGATCCTCATGTCACTTCCTATTCTGCAGGCAGGCCGGGAACAGGCTACTTCAGTGAGTCGTATGTTGTTGCCGCGATTGATTATTCAGGGAATACAAGTCCTCTTTCAAATGAACTCCGGACAATTTATGCCAGTCCCCTGACTGACACCTGCAATAACAGGATAAACCTGAAATGGAATAGGTATCCTTCACTGCCGTCGGAAGTGACGGGATATGATATCTTCGTATCAGTCAATTCCGGCACAAACTACCTTGCCGGACATACTTCTGCGGAGATAACGGAATTCATATTCGGAAATATTTCAACAGGCACTGAATACTGTTTCACTGTAAAGGCGAACCTTGCGAACGGACTCCATTCAGCATCCAACAGGGCTTGTGTCAGCCCAAAGGTTCAGAAAACGCCCGGGTGGATTAATGCCGATTACGCGACTGTTAATGATAATGATGAAGTGTTACTGTCGTTCACTGTCGATCCGGCATCGGAAACGGATTTATTTTATGTAGAAAGACGGCAGGGATTTTCTGGCACTTTTCAGCAGATATCTCAAATTAGCATGACTGATGCTGAAGTTGTGACATATACAGATAAGACCGTCCTTAAGAGCTCTGTTTACTTTTACAGGCTTGCTGCAATTAACTCGTGCAAAACAGCAGCAGTATATTCAAATGTTGCATCGTGTATTATTCTGGAAAGCAAACCTGAAGGTAATGAAATATTACTTGCCTGGAACCGGTACAGGGAATGGAACGGCTCTGTTTCGTCATACAGGATCTTCATGGATAAGGGAGACGGATTTTCTGAATTCTCTGAAACAGAACCTGGCGATACGACATTTTCAATAAGTATCCCCGATATAATGTATACTCTAAAGGAGGCGCAGGTTTGTTTTTATATTGAGGCAACTGAAACCGGTAATCCCCGTGGGATAATGGGTCAGTCAAGATCCAATATAAGCTGTATCTCTCTTAATGAGACCATTACTGTGCCAAATGTCTTCACTCCCGACGGTGATCTTAAAAACGATCTGTTCCGTCCGGTTCTCACATACACACCCGATGAATACAGGCTTGTGCTTACCGACAGGCAGGGAAAAATTATTTTCGACACTGATGAATTCCTTGAGTCGTGGGATGGCAGTGACCTTACCGGTTCTCCGGCAAATGAAGGTGTATACCTCTGGTTTCTAAGTATAAAAACACCTTCGGGCAAAAACATTTCCCGTACCGGAACTGTTACTCTGTTGAGGAGATAGAATAGTTTGGCCCATATGTTTAAACCAGCTTATTAAATATAGGTTAATAAAGCTATCTTTGCATTAGGCAGAAGTATATGGCTAATTTTTATGGGGAGTAAGGATATTTTTGATGATGAAGATATTAAACGTATTCAGTCAGAATACGATTCACTGATAAGCAATCTATTGCGCTGTAACAATCCGGGCGACCGTGAGCTTATTGAAAAAGCATTCAGGATCGCCAATGAGGCTCATTGGAACATGCGCAGAAAATCAGGAGAGCCTTATATTATCCATCCTATATGTGTTGCCAGGATAGTCAACCAGGAAATCGGACTTGGAGCAAAATCGATTGCCACGGCTTTGCTTCATGATGTGGTCGAGGATACAGGCTATTCGCTTGATGACATAGAGAAGGAATTCGGGCCAAAAATTGCATCGCTTATCGACGGGCTTACAAAAATCTCAGGAACCTACAACAAAGGTTCTTCCTCGTCGATGCAGGCAGAGAATTTCAGGAGGATGCTGCTTACCATTTCCGATGATCTGAGGGTCATTCTCATCAAGATCGCCGACAGGCTTCATAACATGAGGACACTCGATTCAATGCCTGAAAACAAGAAGATGAAGGTGGCAGGTGAAACAATATTTCTTTATGCTCCTCTTGCAAACAGGATAGGATTGTATGCAATAAAGAGCGAACTGGAGGATCTGAGCTTCAAATACCGCCAGCCGGTGATCTATGATGAAATCCTCTCAAAACTTAAGCACGGCGAGAAAAAATACTATTCACTTATAAATAAATTCAGCCTTCCGATAATAAACAAACTGAAGGAAGCGGGACTGGTATTCGATATCAGCGGCAGGCCAAAGTCGATTTTCTCTATATGGAAGAAGATGCAGGCTAAAAATGTTCCCTTCGAGGAGGTTTATGACGTACTGGCTGTAAGGATAGTATTCGAGCCTGTTCCGGGAATACCCGAAAAGACAACCTGCTGGAATATCTATTCAATAATTACTGATTCATACCTTCCAAAACCCGACAGGCTGCGCGACTGGATAAGCAGGCCAAAGCCAAACGGCTATGAAGCCCTTCATCTGACAGTAATGGGTCCGGATGGACACTGGGTTGAGGTTCAGATCCGGAGCAGAAGAATGGATGAGATCGCTGAACGGGGATATGCAGCACATTACAAATACAAGGGAGACAACACACCCGAGACCGAGCTTGATAAATGGATCAAGCAGATAAGGATGATGCTCGAAAATCCGCTTGAGGATCCAATTGAATTTCTCGATGAATTCAAGATGAACCTGTTTTCATCCGAGATAATGGTTTTTACACCCAAAGGAGCTCTTGTAAGTCTGCCGAAAGGTGCCTCGGCCCTCGATTTTGCATATGAGATACATACAGAAATAGGAAACAAGGCCATCGGAGCCAAAATAAATTACAAGCTAAATCCGATAAGCGCCATTCTGATGAGCGGCGACCAGGTCGAAATAATAACTTCCGATATAGCAAAACCTGAAAAGGAATGGTTGTCATTTGTAAGGACAGCCAAAGCAAAGGAAGCAATTAAAAATTCACTTAAAACAGAATCGACAGACAGGATACAGAAAGGGATGGAGATGCTTGAAGCAAAACTGGCCGAACTTGGAGTTTCCCCGAATACTGAGATCCTGAAGAAAATAATGCTTTCATACGATGTACTTAATAAGGATGAACTCTATTCAGGAATTGAACTTGGCACCGTCAACCTCGATAATCTTAAAAAGATAATACGTAAAAGCCCCTCAAAGAATGTAATAAAATACTGGGAGCTGAAGCTCCTTGGCTCGCGGAAAGAGAAAAAGGATGAAGAAGAGGAAAAAGACGGCAAAACAGATCCTTCTTCACCTTTCCTTCTCAGGGAAAACGTTGAAAATGCTGAACAGTCATATGAAATCGCAAGATGTTGCAATCCAATCCCCGGTGATGAAGTCTTAGGATACCGCTCGCCTGAAGGTTCGATAATAATCCATAAACCCAAATGCCCTGTTGCAATAAGAATAATGTCGAATGAAGGCAACAGGATAATCGCGGTCAGATGGGCGATACATAAGCTGGTGTCATTTCTTGCAAGGATCAGCATGACGGGAGTCGACAGGATAGGCATGGTCAACGATATAACGAATATCATCTCAGCTGAACTTAAAGTCAATATGACAAATATTAATATAAGCGTCAGGGAAGGTATATTTGAAGGAACAATCGACCTTTATGTACATCATACTCAAGATCTTAATAATCTTATCCTCAAAATATCAAATGTAAGGGGCATCGATACCATAAAAAGAGTCGAGGATTTCGCAGAGGAAGTTTAGTTCCCTGTTTACTGGTCTCTACGGTAAAAATCAATATATTTGTCATTATTTTTAATTAGACCAGATATGATTAACGATGATACCAGGTCGACAGTAAAGCAGATATTCACTGAATATCTCGAGAGGAAAGGACACAGGAAAACCCCGGAGAGATTTGCTATTCTCGATGAAATATATTCAAGGAACGGCCACTTTGATATTGAGTCGCTTTACATTTTCATGAAAAACAAAAATTACAGGGTAAGCAGGGCAACTTTGTACAACACAATAGAATTGCTTCTCGACTGCAACCTTGTCGTGAAACATCAGTTCGGGAAGAATATGGCTCAGTTTGAACGCGCCTATCAGTGCGGACAGCACGACCATCTTATCGATATCGAATCGGGAAAGGTAATTGAATTCTGCGATCCTAGGATACAGGAGATAATCCGGACTGCAAGCAGTTTATATGGTTTCGAACCGCAGTATCATTCCCTTTATATTTACGGGAATCTTAAAGATACCGGCGAAAATTAGAAAACTTCAGAAAGCAAATCCGATTGCAAAGCCCACCCTGGTTTTGAATCCCTCAAATTTTGTCACATCAGCAGGATCGCTACCTGATGTAATTTTAACGCTGCCATCGGTATAATGTCCGCCGAAAAAGAGATCCATGACAAATCCCTTTTTCATGATCCACTGGCGTCCGAATGCAACGCCTCCGCCGAATGCGGTAAATGAACCCTGGTCCTGATTGTCGTTACCTTCATATTCATACTTGTTGTAACGCAGATAAGGAGCCAGATAAAATCCGTCAATGGCATTGTTCCTGACGTAAAACTTAATTTCAGGTGTAAGTATAAGTCCGCTGAATTTTGTGTCTTCAACTTTGTAATTCAGGTAACCAACACCCATCTGAGCCGACATCATATCGCTTAATTCCCTCTCATAAAATACAGATCCTGTACCAATTATGAGAGCAAGGGTGTTTACTTTCAGAACATTTTTCTCCGAAGCTACATCGATTTCATTCTGTGCAAAAACAGAAATGGAAAAGACTGCGAGAAGAATTGATACAAGCACTTTTTTCATGGTGTAAATGTTTTAAATCAAATGATTATAACAAAAGAAGATAAAAAACAAGTATGTTGTGATTTCCCCGGAACATTTTCTTTTTCAACAATATTTCCTTAACGTAATTTTCTGCCGGATTATTTTGTACCTTGGAATCTGTTTTTTTTATCCATAATATTTAAAATGAAGATTGATATATTGTTAGGCCTTCAATGGGGAGATGAGGGAAAAGGCAAGGTCGTTGATGCTCTTTGTCAGGATTATGATGTAGTGGCCCGATTTCAGGGCGGTCCGAACGCCGGACATTCGCTGGAATTCAATAATGTAAAACATGTTCTTCACCTGATTCCTTCAGGAATATTTCATCCCGGAAAACTCAATGTAATCGGTAACGGGGTAGTGCTTGATCCGGCTGTTTTCAAATGCGAGATCGAAAATCTGGGGCCATCTGTTGAAGAACTTACAGGAAGGCTTGTATTATCAGCAAAAGCCCACCTGATCCTTCCTACCCACAGGATTCTGGATGCAGCATATGAAAGCCACAAGGGAAATTCCAGGATCGGATCGACATTAAAAGGCATTGGCCCGGCATATACCGACAAAGCAGGCAGGAACGGCCTCAGGGCAGGCGATATTATCAGACCTGACTTCAGGGATCTTTATGAGGAGCATAAGTCAGCACATCTGATGATACTCAGAAATTACAATCTTGAATATGATCTAAAGGAATATGAGAAGGGCTGGTTTGAGGGAATTGAATTATTGAGTAAATTCAGGATTGAAAACACCGAATACCTTTTAAACAGGTTATCATCGCAGGGGAAAAAGATACTTGCCGAAGGGGCCCAGGGAACAATGCTCGATCTTGACTTCGGATCATATCCGTATGTCACATCATCAAGTACCATCAGCGCCGGAGCATGTACAGGACTTGGAATATCACCCGGGAACGTCGGGGACGTGTTCGGGATTTTCAAGGCATACTGCACCCGTGTAGGCAGCGGACCATTCCCTACCGAGCTGAATGATGAGACTGGCGAACTTCTTAGAAAGAAAGGCAGCGAATTCGGAGCCACCACCGGCCGTCCCAGACGATGCGGGTGGCTCGACCTCCCGGCACTCAGGTATGCAATTATGATAAATGGCGTTACAAAGCTTTTTATGATGAAATCAGATATTCTGTCGGGATTTAAGACTGTCAGAGTATGTTCTTCATATAATATTGAAGGGGAAAATCAGGCGGAGATACCATTTGATAATAATGCCGGCATCGAACCTGTATATACCGAACTCGAAGGATGGAGCGAGGATATCACAGGCATAAGACAATACTCCGGCCTGCCTCAGAATCTCAGAAAGTATATCGGATATATTGAAGACCAGACAGGTGTACCCGTAACTATTGTTTCAGTGGGACCCGACCGCAATGCCACTATCTTCAGATGAACCCTGTCATATTCTTAACTTAACCTATTATTCACTATAAAACAAAAACTTCTGTCTGATGAAATCCTTAATACAGTTTTTCGAAGAAAGTGTTGAAAAGTACAA
>CAZWHC010000019.1:0-27016 GCA_964633505.1 uncultured Rikenellaceae bacterium
TATCTTTAGCGAGACGTCACTCTCGCCTGGTTGCTACTTCATCATTTCAAAGAACTTTTTCAACCACCGTAACCTCAATTTGCAATATCAAAAACCGGTTATTTTGGGACGTCAAAGATAATGCTTCCTCAATTCCTTCCAAAGAAAAAAACAAAAATTTTCCTCACTTAAATAAATAAATTCTTTAATGCCCTTACAATCAATCGAAAAATGTATTTTCGCAAATATTTATAAATAATGTCGAACCTGGTTATCATCCCTACATACAGGGAAAAGGAAAACATAGAAAACCTTATAAGGGCTATTTCCTCCCTCCCCGTACCATTTGATATTCTTGTAATTGATGATAACTCTCCCGATGGAACAGCCGACATTGTCAGAGGCCTTATAAGGGATTATCCGAACGTTTACATTATTGAAAGACCCGGAAAACTGGGCCTTGGAACTGCTTATATCACAGGGTTCAAATGGGCCCTCGAGAAAGGATATAAATATATATATGAGATGGATGCCGACTTCTCCCATAACCCCGACGACCTTGTAAGACTGTATAATGCATGCAATGATGAGGGAGCCGATGTGGCAATAGGCTCGAGGTATATCAGCGGCGTTAATGTTGTAAACTGGCCGCTTTCAAGGGTGCTGATGTCGTACTTCGCCTCAATTTATGTAAGGATGGTGACGAGGATGAAAATAAGGGATGCGACAGCCGGTTTCATATGTTACAGGAAGGAAGTACTTGAAAATATAAGGCCCGCACAGATAAGGGCGCGCGGATACGGATTCCAGATCGAGATGAAATTTGCAGCCTGGAAACTCGGGTATAAAATAGTTGAGATCCCTATCATATTCACCGACAGGAAACTTGGAACATCAAAAATGTCGGGCGGCATATTCAGCGAAGCATTATACGGTGTTCTGAGAATGAAAATCCGCAGCTTTTTCATTAAGTACAAAAGAAAGTGAGCAGTATATTTATAAAAAATGCCACTATTATTAATGAAGGCAGATCCTTCAGGGGCGACCTCCTTGTGAGGGGTGATATAATAGATATTATTGGCTCAGTGCCGCAGGAGATGATCCCACCCGATGCACATATCATTGATGCTTCAGGGCTGCTGCTGATCCCCGGGGTGATCGACGATCAGGTTCATTTCAGGGAACCGGGGCTTACCAACAAGGGCGACATCTATTCGGAATCGCGGGCTGCGGCTGCCGGAGGAATAACATCCTATATGGACATGCCCAACACAGTTCCCCAGACTGTATCGAATTCTCTTATAAAGGAAAAAATTGAGATCGCAGCCGCGAATTCGTTTGTTAACTTTTCTTTTTACATAGGAGCCACAAACAGCAACCTTGATGAACTTTTAAATGCCGATGCTTCGGAAGTATGCGGCATTAAGCTCTTTATGGGCTCGTCGACAGGGAACATGCTTGTTGACAATGAACAAACCCTCAGGGAGATATTCTCAAAAGCACACCTTCCCGTTGCATGTCATTGCGAATCGGAGCCCGTTATCAGGAAGAATATCGAGATATACAGGCAGAAATACGGGGAGGACGTACCGATGACAATGCATCCATACATCAGAAGCCGTGAAGCCTGTTTTCTTTCCTCATCATACGCCGTAAACCTTGCCCGGCAATACAATACACGACTGCATATACTCCATCTTTCCACTGCTGATGAAATGAAGCTCTTCGGAAACGACCTGCCCCTTTCACAAAAAAGGATAACGGGGGAGGTATGCGTTCATCATCTGTTTTTTGATGAGTCATCATATGAAGATAAGGGATCGCTGGTAAAATGGAATCCGGCAATAAAGACCAGATTCGACAGGGAGGCGCTGGTGGAGGGAACAATAAACGATCTTATTGACGTAGTAGCTACCGATCATGCTCCTCATACCCTGGGGGAAAAAAGCAATTCATATTTCAAGGCTCCGTCAGGAGGCCCTCTTGTCCAGCATTCCCTTGTTGCAATGCTGGAGCTCTGGCACAGGAAGGTATTTACTCCTGAAAAAATAGTGGAAAAAATGTGCCATAATCCCGCGATACTCTTCAATATTAAAAAACGCGGCTTTATCAGGGAAGGCTATATTGCTGACCTTTGCCTTATCGATCCCGACAATCCATGGACAGTTGCAAAGGAAAACATACTATACAAATGCGGATGGTCGCCTTTTGAAGGCATGACCTTCAGGTCAAAAGTTTTAAAGACAATTGTTAACGGGACAGTTGTATATGATAACGGCTTTTTAAATGAAAGTTACAGAGGCCGTAAACTGGAATTTGAAAGATAAGCCGGTCATTGCCCGACATTTGCCGGCACCCTTCTTGCCACATAACGCACGGTGCTTCGTGTCCTTTGTTCAAGTAAAATCTCCCTGCCCCGCGTGATCCGATCAACAGCTCCGGGAGTATAGTGACGTATTGAAAGCATTTCGACATTCTCGTTGTAAACAATTGAGAATTCAGTTGCCAGGTCTTTTATGAGTGACTCGACTTTCATCCTGTCGTCATCAAGGCAAACGTCGATGCTTACTGCGCTCGCTTCAACAATATTTACCCTGATCCCGTGCCGGATGAAGAGATAAAATATCCTGCTGAGATTCTCTCCCATCGCAAATGAAAAATCCCTTGGAATAAGCGAAATCATTATCTGGTTTTCCTTTTTAATAAACACAGGCAAACCATGTTTCAGCACATTTTCTGATTTGACTATAGTACCTTTTTCCCGGGGTGAGATGAACGACCTGACATGAAGGGGTATATTTTTATTATGGAGAGGTTTTATAGTTTTGGGATGAATGACCTTTGCACCTGAGAATGTCATCTCCACTGCCTCGCGGTATGATACTTCATCAAGCCTGGTGGCATCGGGAAGCCATTTGGGGTCAGCATTAAGAAGCCCGGGTACATCCTTCCACACAACTACCTTCTCAGCATCAAGGATATTTGCAAGCAATGCGGCAGTGTAATCTGATCCTTCCCTTCCGAGGGTTGTCGTTTGTCCAGCTATTGTACTTCCGATGAAGCCCTGTGTGACATATATTATTGTATCGCTGAAACTGAAAACAGACCTGATCCTCGATGAGCTCTCGTTCCACAGGATATCAGCATCCCTGAACCTGTCGTCCGTAATAAGGTTCCCCCTTATATCGATCCACCTCGCACTCAGCCCGCTGTTTTCAAGGAACCTGGCAACAATGACTGTCGACCAGATCTCACCGTATGATACTATCTGGTCGTATTCATAATCATAATCTGAAGGGGAGGTTGCTGACAGATACTCTTCAAGCACGGCAAACAGTACGTCAATCTTTGATTTTCCTCCATTGCCGGTTTGGAATAATTCATCGCTTACCTTCCTGTGGTAACAATAAATGTCCTCAAGAAGGTTAATATATTCCTTATCACCGCTGATCCATGCTTTCAGGACTTTTTCAAGTGCGTTTGTTGTTTTTCCGAATGCGGAGACCACCACCACAAGTTTTTCCTTTTCCTCCGACACAATTTTTGCCAGATTTCTTATCCCCTCAGCGTCCTTAACCGAAGCGCCTCCAAATTTATATACTATCATCCCGTTAATTTTGATCCAAAATTATCATTTCCCCGCCATATAACATCAGATGTCAGAATGCAATTATCGTATTCATTTTTGTAAATTTGCGGCTTTATTTCAACAGATGAAGGAGAACTGCATATCGCAACTCTATTCGGGTCACCCTGTTCTGAAGGAAATCGCAGGTTTTATAGGTTCAGGCGAAAACATGTCCCGATGCACGATTGAGGGATTATCAGGATCATCAAAGACGATTGTTCTCAGCAGTATTTTTCAGGATATGCAGCATATTCATGTTGTTGTGATATCTGAAAAGGAGGAGGCAGCATACTTTTACAACGATCTGGTCGCTCTTGCGGGCGAAGAGGCTGTATTCTTTTTCCCTTCAACATACAAAAGGTCAGTCCAATACGAACAAACTGAACCTGCAAATATTGTCCTGAGGACCGAGGTCCTTAATTTTCTGGCATCGGGTAAAAGGAAGGGAATAATAGTCACATACCCCGAATCGGTGATGGAGAAGGTTATCAGCAAGAGGAACCTGAAAAAGAATACTTTCCAGATTAGCAAAGGGGATAAGCTTTCGCTTGAGTTCCTTGAGGAGATGCTTCACGAATACAATTTCGAGAGGGTCGATTTCGTATATGAACCAGGCCAGTATTCTGTAAGGGGAAGCATTGTCGATATATTTTCATATTCTGCCGATTTCCCATACCGTATCGATTTCTTCAGCGAGGAGGTTGATTCAATAAGGACTTTCAATCCTGATGATCAGCTTTCGGTGAGCGTTCAGAAACAGATCTCCGTAATTCCTAATATTCAGGATATTTCGATTGAAGAGATAAACGATTCATTTACTGATTTCCTTCCCCCTTCATCAATAATCTGGACCGAGGATGCCGTTCTAATAAAAGAAAAGATCAATTCGATTTATGACCAGACGGTCCAGAGGGAGGAATCGGGTCAGATTGCAGGTAAAAGTGAGATTGTCATGACAGGCAACCGGATCATCGACGAGCTCGGAAAATTCAGGACTGTTGAATTCGGACGGCAAAGCCTCTTCGGAGCTGCGAAACGGTTTGAATTTCATACAGTGCCTCAGCCTGTTTTCAATAAGAACTTTGAGCTTCTTTCCGAAAAACTTTTATCAAACAAGGCCGAATCTTACCAGACATTTATAGTTTCAGAAAGCCAGTCACAGATAGAAAGACTGAGGGATATCTTTGCTGAAATAAATCCGGAAGTCGGGTTTGAACCTCTTCTTATAAATCTCCACGGAGGCTTTACCGATAATGATCTTAAGATCGCTCTGTTCACCGACCACCAGATATTCGACAGGTATCATAAATTCCGTATAAGGGGATATTTTTCAAGAAAAGAGAGCATTTCTGTTAAAGAGCTTACGGGCCTCAATCCGGGTGATTATGTTGTGCATATTGATCATGGCATCGGGAAATTCGGAGGGCTTGAAAAAATTGAGGTGAACGGCAAGCTCCAGGAAGCTATAAAGCTTGTGTACAGGGACAATGACATCCTTTATGTAGGTATTCATTCCCTTCACAGGATCTCCAAATACACCGGCAGGGACAATGCCGAGCCAAAAATTTACAAACTTGGTTCGGGAGCATGGCAGAAGCTTAAGCAGAACACAAAAAAGAGGGTCAAGGATATTGCAAAGGACCTGATCCGATTGTATGCAGAGCGGATGTCGGTACCCGGTTATTCATTTTCCCCCGACTCATATCTTCAGCGCGAACTTGAAGCTTCGTTCATTTATGAGGATACTCCCGATCAGCTTACTGCAACAACGTCGGTTAAAAACGACATGGAGGCTGAACATCCGATGGACAGGCTTGTTTGCGGTGATGTCGGATTCGGCAAGACTGAGGTGGCAGTCAGGGCGGCCTTCAAATCGGCAGCCGACAGCAAGCAGACTGCTGTTCTAGTTCCCACGACGATTCTCGCATTGCAGCATTACAAAACTTTTTCATCACGGCTTAAAGGGTTCCCCTGTAATGTTGATTATATAAGCAGGCACAGAAAACCGGCCGACCAGAAAAGAATTTTCAAAGACCTTGAGGAAGGGAAAATAGATATTATCATCGGAACCCATAAGCTTGTCGGACATGAGGTTAAATTCAGGGACCTTGGACTTCTTGTAATTGATGAGGAGCAGAGATTCGGGGTGTCGGTAAAGGAAAAGATAAAAAAAATGAAAGCGAGCGTGGATACCCTAACGCTCACTGCCACACCTATACCACGAACTCTCCAGTTCTCCCTGATGGGTGCAAGGGATCTTTCGATCATCAACACTCCGCCCCCTAACAGGATGCCTATCATTACGGAGATCCATGGTTTCAATGAGGAGATAATAAAAGAAGGAATTGAATATGAGGTTTCGCGTAACGGTCAGGTGTTTTTCATACACAACAGGGTCGACAATATTAAAGAGATTGAGCTGAATATCAGAAGGATCTGTCCTAATGTCAAGACCGCCATTGTACATGGGAAGATGGAAGGGAAAGATATTGAAAACGTAATGTTCGATTTCATCCAGGGCGACTATGATGTCCTTGTTGCCACCACTATAATTGAATCGGGCCTGGATATTCCGAATGCAAATACGATATTCATCAACGATGCTCATCATTTCGGTCTTTCGGAACTTCACCAGCTTCGCGGCAGGGTCGGAAGGTCGAACCGGAAGGCATTTTGCTACCTTCTTGCGCCTCCGGTTACAAATCTGACACAGGAAGCAAGGAGAAGATTAAAGGCCATCGAAGAGTTTTCGGAGCTTGGCAGCGGCTTCAATATCGCGATGCAGGATCTTGACATAAGGGGATCGGGCAATCTTCTGGGGGCTGAGCAGAGCGGATTCATAGCAGATGTGGGATTTGAAACATATCAGAGGATCCTGAATGAGGCAATGATAGAGCTCAGGGAGTCGGGCCTTTATGAAAACATACAGGAACCCATTAAGGAACCAAAACCTGTCGCTGAGGAGAAAGAAAAATCGTATGCGATTGATTTTCAGATCGACACCGACCTTGAGATCATGTTCCCTGATGAATATGTCTCAAATATCTCAGAAAGGATCCGGTTGTACAAGGAGCTTAATGAGATTTCAAATGAGGAGGCTTTGCTGAAGTTTGAAAGCAAGCTTATTGATATGTTTGGCCCTGTTCCTAAGCCGGCTGCCGCTCTTATGGATATTGTAAGGCTCAAATGGATTGCTGTCAGGCTTGGAATTGAAAAGCTTCTTTTAAAAAACAGCCTTCTCATTGCTTACTTTGTATCTGATCCCGATTCTTCATTTTACCGTACATCCTTGTTTGTTTCTATAATGAACTATGTGAACAGGCATCAGAATCACATGTCGGTGAAGCAAAAGGAATCGAAGCTGAGTTTAACTATAAAGGGTATTGAATCTGTAAAATCGGCATGTAATGTTCTCAGGAACATTAAGGAGGATACACAGAAAGAAAACACCGGGATTATTTAAGGACATCAGTTTCCTAAAACCTGGCTGTTTTTATATTTTTATTCAGATTCAACCCTCAATAATCAATTCATTTTAGGCTCATTTCTGTTTTTTGCCTTACCTTTGAAAACGGAAAGTAATATGAATCTGATTTACGATATAGGGAATACTGCAAACAAACTGGCGGTTTACGACAGGGGGGTAAAGGTATTTTCGTTACGTACCAGGCAGGTCTGCTGTGAAGATCTTCAAAAAATGATATCTCCTTATACTATAACAAAAGGTATTGTTTCTTCAGTTAAAGACCTTCCTGAGTTCATTTATGATCTTATCACTGTAAATATTCCCAACGTACATATACTGAACAATAAGACGAAGCTTCCCTTCAGAAACGAATATAAAACGCCTGAAACACTTGGTCCCGACCGTATTGCTGCAGTAGCAGGTGCATATTATCTTTATCCGGGAAGGAATGTTCTCATTATTGATGCCGGAAGTGCAGTTACTTATGATTATTTGTCGGGCAAGAGTTATAAAGGCGGTAATATTTCACCGGGTTTAAACATGAGGTTTAAAGCACTTCACAAATTCACTGACAGA
Source organism: uncultured Rikenellaceae bacterium (assembly GCA_964633505.1). Lineage (GTDB taxonomy): Bacteria > Bacteroidota > Bacteroidia > Bacteroidales > VadinHA17 > LD21. Next base: position 7,650 of record CAZWHC010000019.1, read on the forward strand.
CTCCCTATGGGGTCAGCCATTGATAAATACGATTCTCCCGGGAGAAATACAATTGAAGCAATAAGTGCAGGAGTAATAAACGGGCTTGTCTTTGAAATTAATGAATACATAAGGGATTTTGAGGAAAAGAACATTGATGCTATTGTTCTTCTCACCGGGGGCGACGGACAATATTTGCGCGACAGGCTTCTGTACAAAGTCAACTATCAGCCTGATCTGGTTTTTGACGGTTTAAACCATATTCTGGAATACAATGCAAAAGAGTCATAGTTTACTGATTGTTCTTTTCCTGCTGCTCCCTGTCATTGAATCGTGCGAAAAAAAGACTATCACAAACGAAAAGATTGACATTCTTTCGCTTCCTTCCCTTACAGCAAGAGATTTCACGACCACCTATACCGACTCAGGGAAGTTACAGCTGGTTCTGTCGGCTCCGCTTATGGAAAGTTATGATAAGGAAGAAGAGCCCTATTCTGAATTCAGGTTGGGACTGGATGTTAAGTTCTATGACGGTCACAAGGAGCCTACAGCATCGGTTACTTCGAAATATGCCAGATATACAACAAGTAAAAGTCTTTGGGAACTTCGCGACAGTGTCGTTGCAGTAAATGAGGCAGGCGAAAGGCTCGAAACTGAAATTCTTTTCTGGGATCAGAAAAAAGCATTGATTTATACCGACAGGTTTGTAAAGATAACGACCCAGGATCAGATAATACAGGGATATGGTCTCGAATCAGATCCAAGGCTGTCGAAACGCCGGATCAAGAACCTCAGTGCGACAATTTATATAGATGAGGAGAAATGATGTCAATGGTTCTCCCCATCATAATAAGACCGGGTGGCTTTAATATAATCTTTGTAACGTGTATTTTTGAAGCATGAACGGCATTGCAGTAATATTGGCAGCGATGGTATGTTCCGCCTTTTTTTCGGGTATGGAAATTGCCTTTATTACTGCCAATAAACTGAGGATTGAGCTCGATATCAAGCAGGGCGCCTCCGGTTCAGGATTTATAAGGACATTCACTGAAAACCCCGGTCAGTACATTGCCACAATGCTGATTGGCAACAATATAGCCCTTGTAGTCTATGGTCTGTTCTTTTCGCGGTTTTTGACGCCGTTTCTTACAGGGATAATTGGTTCCGATATAGTTGTCCTTATTGTTAATACAATTATTTCAACAGGGCTTATACTGTTTGTCGCTGAATTTTTGCCAAAAACAATCTTCAAGATCTCTCCCAACTTCTTTCTCACTACATTCAGCCTTCCTGCCATAATATTATATTATCTGTTTTATCCTGTCAGCAGGTTTACCATAGCGGCTTCCAATCTTTTAATAAGGTTGTTTTTCGGCCGGTCCGATGATAGAAGGAAGCAGGAAAATCTTGTCTTCAGCAAGCTTGATCTCGATCATTTTGTAAATCTCAACGAACCTGTGGCAAAGGAAGCAGAGCCATACCAAAGTAATATCAGAATATTTAAAAATGCCCTCGATTTCTCAAAGGTCAAGGTCAGGGAATGCATGGTGCCAAGAACGGAGATTGATGCAGTTGAAAGCAAAAGCAGTCTTGCCGTATTGAAAGACAGATTCATAGAAACAGGGCATTCAAGGATACTGATTTATCAGGATACCATAGATAATATTATAGGCTATTTTGAGCTGAAGGATATTTACAAAGATCCTCCGGATATATTGTCGTGTGTCAGAAGGGTAGCCATTGTTCCGGAGACCATGGCTGCAAACAAGCTTTTGAAACTGTTTTTTGATGAGAAAAAGAATGTGGCGCTTGTTGTTGATGAGTTTGGAGGCACATCAGGAATCGTTACAATTGAGGATGTCCTCGAGGAAATTGTTGGTGATATTGAGGACGAACACGACACAAACGAACTTATCGAAAAGAGGATAAATGAAAAGGAATATGTATTCTCAGGCCGTCTTGAGGTAGATTACCTTAATGAAAAGTATAATCTCGATCTGCCTGATGAAGGCGATTATGAGACGCTGGCCGGACTGATCCTTTATTTCCATGGCAGCATCCCGTCAGCCAATGATGTTATCAGGATACAAAGGTATACCTTCCGCATATTAAGGGTGACGGCTACAAGGCTTGAGCTTTTGAACCTGAAGACTGACTGATATCCTATAATTTGTTATAAAATTCTATTAAGCGGGAAAGATCTTCTTCGTTCTTCAATTTAAGTTTATTCTCTTTTATAAAACTGTTTACTTCGGTTTTCCTGTCGTTCAGAACAGAAAGCAGTTCTTCCTTACCGTTAATTTTGACTGCATCCATATTCTGCATTTTCAGATAATATGTGTCAGCAGTATTAATGAATTTTGCAGGTTTTGCAGCCTGATAAGGCTTGGGAAGTTCCGAATCCTGTAACCTGATGTTCTTACGTACAAGCAATGAGCATTTCCCGTCATTCTTCAATATAAAATATCCACCCTTACCGGAAGTTGTTTCATTGCCCTGCTTTGCGAAGTCGATATATACGAATTTCACCGAATCGAGGATTATCTGTGCTATCATTTCAGGTTGAATCAATCCGTAAACAACATTTTTGTCCTTCATATGCATCTGATCTGCATAAATATCGTAACGGAATTCAAGATTGAATTCCTCGCCTGATTTCAGTATCATTTTGCCGGGTTTAAAGTCCCTGAACATGTAGGGATCGCCGGAAATGTTTGCATATGTTACCTGCTTATCGCTGCTGTCCATGCTCCTGTTCAGCCTCATTTTTGCAAGTAAATCAGCGGAGCCGGGTACAACATTCTGTCCGAAGGAAGAGAAACTAAACAGGGTGAAACAGAAGATCAGCTGTGAGAACTTATTTATTTTCATATTTTGATATTTAATATTATCAAAAATATTGAGGCTGTCCGGATCGGACAGCCTCAAATATCAGAACTTATTTAAAATTATCTCGGGGTATAAACGGCCCAGAAAATTCTGTTGCCGCCTGATCCGGGATAAAAATAGAACAGTTTGATCACTCCGGTAACCGGGTCATATGAGCATACGTTTGCAGGATTGTTCGGATCGCCGACACCAGCATCGGTACGTTCAAATGTAAGTGTCACTGCATAGTTATTAGCCGGGTCGATATGGATAGTGATTTTATTATCTTCCCATACGCCGAACCAGTCGTCGCATTCATAAGCATTCTTTGCAGTAAGGTCGATCTTTTCAGTATACGCTGAGTAAGGTATTGTTGGATAGACTGAACCACCTGCTGTCGGATGGAAATACTTCATGCTCTTGTCATAAGGGCCTGCGAAAAAGTTAGCAACGGCAACCGTAGTTACAGCAGCGTTATCAACTTTCCTTCCATCGTCCATTACGGAGACATACCTGAGAGTCCACTTATCACCAATATTCAGAGTACCTTCATCTGCCGGCATACTAAGACCAGTGATAAGCTGCTGATATGTATACGTCAGAGTCTTTGAAACATCAGCGGTAGCATTGGCAAGGCCAATATCAATTGTCTGGTCAAGAACTTCACCTTTGCCTGTAAAGGTTTTATATACCTCTATTGCATCAATTCCCGGTCCCTTTGGAATATCAACGGTGATAGTAAAACTTGGTGTGCTACCCAGTTTATAGGGGATCGAAGAAGTAGGATTTACAATTCCCCCGGTTTTTACATTGGCGGTCATCAGGTCCGTGTAATTATCATCGCACGAGACAAATAACAATGCAGCCAGTACGAGGTAAAAGCTTGAAAATATTATTTTCTTCATAACTCTTCTATTAAACATTAATAATTATTTTGTGTATCCCACCATACCCTGGTATCCAGGTTATCCGGACCCTGGCGCTCAATTGCTGCAGCCAGGTTGGTAGGGTTCCTGCCGGCCTCATCTGATGGATAATATGCCCTTACAGGGATTTTGCCGTAATTCTGGTTTGCAACGGCAGGAGTAAGTACAGGGAAGCCTGTTCTTCTCCATTCAAATGCAGCCTGAAGACCCTGATCGAATAATGCAACCCATTTCTGAGTGGCGATTTGTTCGAGAGCATTGTCAGCCACATAATCATATGTACCGCCCCATGCTACAAAATCTTCCCATGCGTATTCAAAAATGTTGGCTGCCGGATCCATACCCCAGCCTATAAAAGTAGTCTTCCATGTTGCAAGTTTTGCTGTGAATGTTCCATCGACGTTATACTGTTCCCATGAAGCGCGGATAGCATCGTGATAAGCTTCCTCAGCAACTGCATCGCCACCCGGGATAAAACCGCGTTTTGCAGCTTCAGCCTTGATGAACAACAATTCCGTATAGCTCATAAGCATTCCAGGAGCTGTTGCCTTTGAAAAATATGATCCGATCTTTGAAGTATTTGCAATTCCGTTTCCGTTATAAGCAGCTGCGTCGGCTGTAAGCATACCGTTTGGTAATCCGATCCAGTCGCCTTTTCCTGCTGCGAGATCAGCATAAACGACAACCCTGTAGTCGGGGCTTGGCGCTTCTGCATAAAGAAAATCAACGAGTGTTTTGGAAACGCGATGGTCATCCCTTGTCTTTCTGTTTTCGTTGATGGGATTATTGTTCGGAGCTGAGCCAAGATATGCAAGAGCAGCATTGTCGGCATTGCTTTCAAAAATCGGATAGGTATCAGGATCGGCAAACATTGTTGTCATTTCGGATGTAGGATCAACCCTGTCGGATCTGCGGAGCAATAATCTTAATTTAAGTGAGTTGGCAAATTTCTTCCATGCCATAAGGTCGTTATCAAATAGAATGTCGCCTCCAATTTCAGGAGCATCTTCAGTAAGAAGCTCATTTGCAGTTGTCAGGTTTTCAATCAGAGCTGCATAGATTGACTCCTGGGTGTCGTATACAGGTGAAAGTATTGCATCCTCGGCGCTTCCCTTCCATGCTTCCGTATATGGGATATCTCCGAACTCATCTGTAAGGACCGATGTGATGTACGATTTAAGGATCAGTGCAACAGCTTTATAAGAGGTATTGCCTGATGTCTCAGCAAGGTTAAGGATAGTCTCAACGTCAAAACCCGAGGAGGCATAAAAGCTTGTCCAGGTGTTATTAATAACGCTGATACGTGGAACGTATTTATCCTCATCAGTATACTGGACCTTGGCCATATGCTGTACCCAGCATGAACCCATTTCGTGACCGAGGAAAATTTCATGAACACGGTCAGTCATTGATTCAATGGCATTAGTCAGCAACATATTAGGAGCTGCCTGATTTAGTCCGGGATCATTCGGGTTTGTGTTGATCTCCTCAAAATCCTTTGTACAGCCGGAACTGAATATTACCAGCCCAACGAGAAAAGCTGCAAAACTATATATTAATTTACTTTTCATAATCAATTATTTTAAAAGGTTAAAACTTGCAACCTATGCTGAAACCTATGCTTCGTGCTGAAGGAAGCTGACCGAATTCGAGGCCCTGAACGTTACCGCTGCTGAATGCTGTTTCGGGGTCAATATGAGGTACATTTGTACTAAGTATTGCAAGGTTTCTTCCGACGGCCGATATGTTAAGATCTTTGATCGGCAGGTTACCAATCTTTTTGAATGTATAGCCAAGGCGGATTTCGCGAAGCTTGATATATGATGCGTCATAAACGCTTGAATAAGCTATGTCGCTTGTATATGCGGCTTTATTAAACTGTTCACAGTCTGCAACAATGGTGTTTGTTGCATAACCGTCGCCTACCGGCATAACACCTTCTCCAACAATACCGCCTTCACGACCGATAAGAGTTTCCTCAAGAGCGCCTGCATAACGGCCCCATGTGGTGGTCATTGAATAAATGTCACCTCCATGTTTCATGTCGATCAGGAAGCTGGCGTTCAAGCCTTTCCATGAGAATTCATTGAGAACACCGCCAATCCAGTCAGGAGTAACGTTGCCTAATGATTTCAGAGGTCCCTGGCTTGGCAAACCATCATAGAAGATTACATTGTTATTATTATCTCTTTCGTAGTCGTAGCCATAAAGTACGCCGTATGCTTCACCAGGCATTGCAAGAACCTGGAGGCTCCAGTATGAACCAAGAAGGAATTGTTCGATACCTTCGGCAAGTTCAACAACCTTATTCTGGTTCTTTGACCAGTTAAGGGTAATATCCCACTGGAAGTCTCCTCTTTTAACAGGGGTAACTGCAAGGAGTACTTCAAGACCTTTATTGTCGATCCTTCCTGCGTTAACCATTTTGTTTGTATACCCTGATGCAGCAGAGACAGCGATTGAAACGATCTGGTTAATAGATTTCTGCTGATAGTAAGTAACATCGAGTCTGACCCTGTCCATAAAGAATCTGAGGTCGGCGCCAAATTCGAGCGATTCGTTCATCTGAGGTTTCAGATCGGCATTCGGAAGTGTGTTGGGAACAGCAAGGTTAAGAAGTTTTGTTCCTGCATTCCAGCCGTCGCCGAATGAGACTGTCGGCAAAAGCGAATAAGGATCGGTGTCGCCACCAACTTTTGCCCAGCTTGCACGCAGTTTGGCAAATGACAGGGTTTTTGATTCAAAACCAATCAGGTCATTAAGTACAGCGCTTAATGAAATAGCAGGGTATATATATGAATTATGCTTTTCCGGAAGTGTGCTTGACCAGTCATTTCTCAATGAATAATCAAGGAAAAGAGCATTTTTGTAACCTAACTGGCCAAATCCGAGTACGCTGTTTACCCTCTTGGTAGAATGGTAATTTGTAACTTTTGGCGTAACTGAAGAGTTTGCCACGTTATAAACACCGGGTATTGCAAGTTCAGGAGCTTCTCCTGTATTTGACTGATACCTTCTGTCCATCCTGTTTCCGCCGACGTTCAGGCTGAAGTTAAAATCTGTACCAAATTCTTTTTGGAAAGTGATAAGAAAATCGCTGTTGATTTCCTTGAAAAGCCTTGATACTTCATAATAATTACCACTGGGGTAATCCATATCGCCGACAAATTTTCTTTCAGAAGTGGCATTTGAATATATGTCACCACCTGTCCTGATATAAGCGCTCAGCCAAGGAGTGAACTGATAGCTGACAGTTGCATTACCAATAAGCCTGTCGCGGTCGAGAGTGTTAAGGTTCTCGTACAGTGTCATATATGGGTTATTGTGAAAATTGTGGTTCCAGTTAAATATTGAACCATCGGCATTATGCTGTTTATCTCTCAGGAGCTTATAATCAACCTGCCTGCCGGTCCAGGAGAACTGCTGCATTACGTTATTGGCACTATAGCCATAACCTGGCTGGTTATCGCTTTTTGCGCCGATATAGCTTCCTGATGCTGAGAATGTAAGTTTATCAATTGGATTAGTGCTTGCACTGAAAGAAAGGGTGTTCTTTTTAAAATCAGTGTTTGGAACCATACCTTTCTGGTTCAGGTTTGTAAAGGAGAGTCTGAAATTTGATTTATCAGTTCCGCCTGTAAGTGAAACGCTTGTGGTCACCGTATGGCCTACATCAAAGAAATCCTTTACGTTATTCGGGTGTGAAATCCATGGTGCCGGCTGGGCAACGCCGTTTTCATCGACAGAAGAAAACTGGGGGATCATTAACCCTGCATCAAGCTGGGGGCCCCAGCTCTCATCGACGCCGTCGTTGATACCGCCGCCCGCACCGTCGACATATGAGAATGCGCCACCGTTACCCTGTCCGTATTTATTCTGGAAATCAGGGAGTCTCAGAGGAGTCTCAAATGTGGTTGAGTTGCTGAGATCAACGGTGAGTTTTTCACCTTTCTTACCTTTTTTGGTTGTAACAACGATAACACCTGCCGAAGCTCTTGAACCATAAAGTGCGGAAGCGTTTGCACCTTTAAGAACTGTCATGGTTTCAATATCATCAGGGTTTATATCGGCAGCGCCGCTACCTTTGTTTACACCATCGGTACCGGTATCACCGAAGTTCGAGTTGTCGATTGGAATACCGTCTACCACAAAGAGAGGCTGGTTATTACCGCTCAGAGAAGATACGCCTCTGATAACAATTCTGGACGATGCACCAACTGCGCCTGAGGTAGCCGTGATCTGAGCACCTGAAACACGACCCTGAAGGGAGTTAATGACGTTTGTTTCCTTTGCTTTTGCAATTTCATCGCCGGTCACATCCTGTACAGAATATCCGAGGGCTTTTTTCTCACGGGAGATACCCAGCGCTGTTACTACAACCTCGTCAAGACCAAGGATGTCGGATTCCAGAACAGCATTTACTTCTGAACGACCAGAAATTTCAACTTCCTGCTTCTTCATTCCAATGTAAGTGAAGATAAGGGTAGTTGCATTCTGGGGTACAGGGAGGGAGTATTTCCCATTAATATCGGTTACGGTACCCACTGTGGTTCCCTTAACCTGAACAGTTACGCCTGGGATGGCACCTTCCCCTTGAACGGCGGAGGTAACCGTACCAGTAATGACTTTTGTTTGCGCAAACAAGGCTGTTATGCCTGTAAACACAAACAATACAAACAACAGTAATAGTTTCTTCATACGAAAATTAGTTTTAGGTTTGTATTTAACCAGCCAAAGATACTGTTTATTAAAAATAAACAAAAAAAAATGATTCTTTTTATGAAAACTGTAAGTGTATTTAACGCTTTTTAAGTGTTTTCATCATTTGAATTAATGCCATACACCGGGTGTTAATCAATTAACAATACACAAGTATTGACAGGGAATAGGAAGGAGTATATATAATAATAAGGTATGGTGATGCGGAGAATTACAGGCACGCAAATCATTACTTCTTTCTCAGTTCTTCCGCAGCAAGACAAAGGTCGTTATATACTTCCTGTCCGAATGCCCTGATCAGGGGAACCTTAAGAAACTCATAGACATAAATACCTTCTGATCGGCCGCATTTCAAGGCTGAATGGCAAATTGAAAGCTCCTGATAGTTTATCCCCGTGAATCCGGCAAATTTCTTTACCCGTGCAGGGAAAAGATGACACGACAATGGCTTCTGAAACGAAATCCTGCCTTCCGACCAGGCTTTCTCAATGCCACACATGAACATACTTCCATCAAGTATTGCATAAGCACATTCCTCGTTTCCGACAAGAGGGGTCACAAGGTCGTTTTCAAAGTCGAGGACACTTGTTCCAAGTTTTTCAATCGCATCTATTCCCTCCTTGCGGAGATATGGCCTCACATCCTGCCATAAACTCTCCAGAATTTCTGCTTCATTTTCATCAAGAGGAGCCCCTGAATCGCCATAACGGCAGCAATTTCCGAGGCATTGCGGAAGATCGCATTTGAACTTCTTTTCGAGAATATCCAGACTGAATATGTAATCGGCTATACGAAGCATTTTTGCCTCTCCCTAAATCCCTCCCCCAGGAGGGAGGGACTTTAAATCCGTTAAAAATAATTATCCTCCCCCGCGCTCTCCTGGGAGCGGGGGATAAGAGGGAGTGAGGCCGGTTATACCAGTACCTTCCCTGTCATTTCTTTTGGTATGTCTATACCCAGTATTGTCAGCAGGGTTGGTGCAATATCGGCAAGAATACCTTCTTTAATTGATTTATAATTATCGGTGATAAGTATCGAAGGCACCGGGTTCAGGGAATGTGCGGTATTCGGAGTTCCGTCTTCATTCATTGCTTTGTCTGCATTCCCATGGTCAGCAATTATAAGAATATCATATCCTCTCTGCCTTGCAGCGTTTGCAACTGCCCCTGCACACTCATCGACAACGGCCACTGCTTTTTCGATTGCGGAATACACCCCTGTATGTCCGACCATGTCGCCGTTTGCAAAATTAAGACATATAAAATCGTATTTCTCTGATTCTATTGCCTTTATGACTGCATCCTTTACTCCGTATGCGCTCATCTCAGGCTGAAGGTCATAAGTTGCAACCTTTGGAGAGGGTATCAGTATCCTGTCTTCATTTTTGAATACTTCTTCCCTCCCTCCGGAGAAAAAGAATGTGACGTGTGCATATTTTTCTGTCTCTGCTATGCGGAGTTGTGTTTTGCCTGCGTCAGACAAAACCTGGCCTATTGTATTATCTGCATTTTCCTTGGGATAAATTACATGTAATCCCTTGAATGTCGCATCATAAGGTGTCATGGTGCAATAATAGAGAGGCATTGTTTTCATCCCGAATTCATTGAGGTCTTTCTGGGTGAGGGCAATTGTAAGTTCCTTTGCCCTGTCGTTACGGAAGTTAAAGAACACTATCACATCTCCTTCCCTGACTTTTCCCACAGCTTCTCCTTTTTCATCAACCACGACTATTGGTTTCATGAACTCATCCGTCACACCTTCATCATATGATGCCTTCATGGCTTCAATAATATTGGTCGCCGGCAGTCCTTTACCGTTTACAATAAGGTCGTAGGCTTCCTTTATCCTCTCCCATCTCTTATCGCGGTCCATTGCATAATACCTTCCAACAAATGAGGCGACCCTGCCGTTTGAAGTCTTAAGATGTTCAAGAAGGTTAATCATATATCCCACCCCGCTTCTGGGATCAGTATCACGGCCATCGCCAAATCCATGGATGAATACATTTTTCAGTCCGTAATCCATTGTCATATCACACAGAGCATAAAGGTGCTTGTCGAGTGAGTGTACGCCCCCGTCGGACAGCAGACCAAAAAAATGTACCTGCCGGTTGTTGTCCCTGGCATATGAAAAAGCTTCAGTAAGAACCTGATTCTTTCTGATATCACCTGTTTTGCATTCCATATTTATTTTTACCAGGTCCTGGTAAATAATACGTCCCGCGCCTATATTCAGATGACCCACTTCCGAGTTTCCCATCTGTCCTTCGGGAAGTCCGACATCTTCACCCGAAGCATGGAGCTTCGAGCTGGGAAAGTTATTCTTAAAATATGTGAGGTTGGGAGTAGGAACCCTGCTAATCACATCAGCAACTGAACCATCGCCTATCCCCCAGCCGTCGAGTATCATTAACAATGCTTTTCTGTTTTTCATATTTCAAATGATTTCTATGTCTATAACATATAAAAAAGAACCTTGTTCAGGTTAAAATCAGCGGGGGTAAAATTAGCTAAATTTTGGAATCGGCCTTTATGCGGGAGGAAGTTGTTTAATTGTTGATCCTTCTTATCTTATTTCCCTTATTTTAATTCTGAATTCCGCCTCTGGACATGTTTTTTCATATGTGATATCCCTGCCTACATAAGCCAGCCATTCATCAGGGGTGAAGTTACGGGTGACATAAAAGCAACCGTCGGCAGCAAATGAGTCAGCATAAGCTGGCCGGGAGATGATCCTTGCCTTCGTACCAATACTTCCTGAGAATATTACCTCTCCGTTTGGACTGAATTCAAAACCAACTACAATACCTTCATTATCCTTAAAACAAACAGGAGGATTTATAAAATCTCCGGTATCCCAGAGCTTAAGGGTCTCATCATCTCCCGAAGTCGCCATCTGTTCATAATACCTGTTAAACCTGATATCCTTTATTTCACCGCTGTGAGCCCTGAATTCAGACATCATCTTACCGGCGGTAACATCCCAGATCTCAATAAGTCCGTCATCATACCCGACAGCGATCCTTGCTTCATTGGGTTTGAACCTGATACACCTTATTCTTTTATTTGCAGTTTCAATCCTGAATTTACCCGCAGTATTGCCCTGGTTCCAGACAACACCTTCACCGCGGTCAGTTACTCCTGCGACATACCTGTTATCTGATGAAACATCAAGAGAAGTGATTATAGTCCTGTCGGTCTCAAGTTCAACAGAGTTTCCGGAGGCAAGGTTCCATTTCAGCACTTTGCCGTCGAGGGCTGCTGAATAAAGAAAGCTGCCATCAAAGGAGAAGACAAGCGACTTTATTTTTCCCGAATGACCTTTAAGCTCATAGTTGGTTCCCCTTCCGTCGAGTGAGATCATTTTCACCGAATTGCTTCCGTCACCGCATGCCAGCCAGCCGGCATCTGGGCTTACAGCCATTACTTCGACTATTTCAGTATCGGTATAAAGGAGTCTGTAATTCTTTTCCCTGCCCTGATTTTTAAGATCATACAACATTACCCTGCCTTCATTATCAGAAGCAATGAATTCATTTCTGTCCGGTATGAAAAGGATATTTCTCACCGTTCCGGATACTTCTTCGAATACTTTTATTTTATCGCTTTTCCTGTTCTTTGCCAGTGTGTAAAGTCCGGTATAGATATCGGCATCGTTTCTGTTTCCGTTGTTTCTTTTATTGAACAGATGGGCCTGCAATGCCAGAAGCGCCTGAAGGTCGCCGTTTATATCAGCCTGCTGCGACCTGAGCGACATGGTTTTTGCCACAGAGATCATCCTGAGGCGTTGTGTTTCGTTACCGGCTTTTAAAGCAGAATCTGCATTCATCATTGCCAGGAGGCTTGCCTGTGTGGCATGCCGTGATTCGCGGATTGCCTCATCAGCAACAGTTTTTGATGAAAGAACCTGGTTTTCAGCATTTCTGCGCAACATTCTTTCCATCTGTTCCCTTCTTGATGCCGAAACTGCATTGGAATCCGATTCGACCGACCGTTTAAGCGCAGTAGCTGCAAATTGCTCAGCCGCTTTCTTTTGCGATTCAATGATTAAATTTTGTTGTTCAACCTGTTTTCTCCTGTTGTCGGACGAGATTTTCGATATTAATGAACCAAGCATTGCCACTGCTGCCACGATTGCAATAATTCCCAGAACTGAAGAGATTATCCTGACCCTGTGAAGCCGCCATTTTTCACGCCTTGATCTCCTCGCTTCCGATTCGTTATACTCCCTTTCGCTGGTCCTGAGATATACCATTGCCCTTTCAAAGGCGGGGTCATATTTCCGGGCCCATCCGGAAGTAGGATTGTTATTGTCGCGCCATGAAATTGCTGCTTGCAGATCGGGCTCTTTCAGAAGACCTGCCCTTCCCTGCTGGTAAAGCGCTGAAGCTTCCGACAGTCTTAAATATACCTGGACAGATGCGGCTTCCTCCCCGGTCCAGTATTTAAGCCGGTCCCAGAGGTTAATCAGGCATTCGTGAGAAAGATCGATTACAGTCTCATCTGTAAGCGGAACCGCAGAGGGAGGATTCAGAAATGAAAAAAGCGGATCACGAAAGCCTTCCATGACTTTCAGAAGGTCTTCTTCATTGCATGGTACTGATAATTTCAGATCCAGGAAAGTTGACAGATAACGAATATTTTTGTCATCCGGGCTCTTACCGGAAATGATCCTGAACATTTTTTCACAGATCGTTCTGCAGTTATTATCAAGCCCAAAATACACCTCATCAGCATGTATTGAAATTGAATCCTTCATGCTATCCACAGAACCATAATCTGACAGATCAACAGGCCTTTCAGGTTCATTCATTCTCTTCCAGCGGTTCCATGTATTCAGCATGGCATGCTGAAGCAGAAGGAGCTGCTCGCTGCTTTCGGCCACCTCATTTGCCAGGAGTTCAACAAGGTCGTCGTCAATTGCGACGCCAGCCATATCGAGCGGACCTTTTATTGCTTTGCAGATTCCGGTCCTGCTCAGGGGCGATACAAGGAAGCTGCTGTTGTTAAGAATGTCGGAAAAGCCCCTGTAGTGTTCGCAGAGGTATATCATGTCAGACCTGATGGCGACAATCAGGTAAATATCAGGTCTGCTGCCATTTGCAACTGATACCAGGAGGTTAATAAATTCCTTTGCATCATAACCTGACGGATCGCTGATATGAGGGTTGTAATATCTGAAGATCTCTTCAAGCTGATCAACAAACAGCAGTGTTTTTCCGTCGCGGTCGGGCCCGGAAAGGGCCGAAGTAATATCCCGGAACGGATCTTTTCCCGGATGGGTAACGATAAAATTCCATTTCCCCCCTTCCGCTGCGGCATGACGTTTAATCGAGGGAATCACACCGCAAAGCACCAGTGATGATTTTCCGCTTCCGGTACTACCGGTAACGGCAACAAACCTGTTCCTTAAAAGCTTCTCCGCAACTTCAGCACTCTCATCCTCACGGCCGAAAAAAAAGTCACTTTCTCCAGGTCTGAAAGGCCGTAATCCGGGAAAGGGATTCAATTTATCGTCTGTAAGGTTTACCGCAACCATAATAGATCTTATTTTTCTTTTTTATCGATGTAATTAAGTATTTCAAGAGTATTCTCAGGATATTCAAATCCGAATTCCATGATTGAGGCGAATGGCAACATATAACAGAATGACGACTCAGCTCTCAGATCCTTTACCATTCCCCTTAAATCTTCACTCACATCATTTTTAACGATAACCTCGGGGCTCGTATTGTCCCGGGTAAACGACCAGAGAATTGAATCATTAGGTTGGGAATAGATGCCTTTTTCATCATTCGTGACGAATACTGTCTTTTCAGCAAGTGTTATAAGTTCATTCTCATCAATTTTTCCAAAGCATTCTGAAAGGAATTTTACTTTTTCGAATATCAGTTCACCTTCAGATGTTCCGGATGTTATTATCTTTTCGATCCCTTTCCTGGAATTCATTGGGATTCTGCTGCTGGCAGCCTTATAAAGATCTTTCCCGGATCTAGAAATGAGCAGGGCAGCTTCCTCGCGGAGAATGTCTTCGGGACTGAAAAGGAGGGCCACTACCGATTCGTGCATTGTCAATTGTTCTATCTCAGGGATGCTTCTCAGAGCACAGGCTTTTGTCCATACTGAAAGCAGGTTGTAATCGTAGTTTATAATATCCTCAAGTAAAACATTGTATTGGGGAATCTCACCATGGAGGTAGCGCCTGAGTTTTTTATACCTGTCGTGAAATGATTTTATCTCTACTGATCCGGCCTTTATTCCCCTGTCTTTTTCAGTGAAGATAATATCAGCCAGGGTTTGAATCAGTTTGTCATTATCGTCATTATGACCGGGAGTATTTCCCCTGCGATGCCTTATTTCGGTACCATATGCAAGGTAAAGAAGGTCAAGAAGATATTTCTTCCATCTGAAATATTCCTTTTCAATTTCCTTTGAAAGAAGGCTGTTATTGTTGTTTTGCAGGCATATATGTGCTGATATTATCCATGACAGTATTCCGAAAGTTTCGATGATACTGCCTTTAAGTTTCTCTTCTTCTCCCCCGTCAGGCCTGTATTTAAGGTCCAGAAGGGTTTCGGCAACCGTTTCCCTGGTCTGTCTTGAAGTCGACCATAATCTTTCGACAAGGAAGGAACAATCATTTTGGGAGGCACCATTGGCAAGCAGGCGTAACATGGCTTTATGTGATGCCTGGTTGCCGGCAATTGCAAGGTAGCATCTGTCGATCTCCTTTCCGCTCATCTTTCCAAAACTCATCAAAACGGCATAAGCATCTTCCGCCAGACCCTTTATTGTGAAGCATGAGCAGACCTCCTGGATCA
Organism: uncultured Rikenellaceae bacterium; assembly: GCA_964633505.1. Taxonomy (GTDB): domain Bacteria; phylum Bacteroidota; class Bacteroidia; order Bacteroidales; family VadinHA17; genus LD21. The sequence goes on from CAZWHC010000019.1 coordinate 22,962, forward strand.
TATCAGTCATTTTAAATTTACCGATAAGAAAAAGGGCAAGTCTTTTAAGTTCAACCGATTTATCCCTGAGGAGCCGGAGTATCTCGGTGGTTTGCGGATATCTTGTCCCCGACAGAAGCTGCCGGGCATATTCGGCTTTTTCGGTTTCTGTACAACCTGCAAGGTTTGAAGGAAGATCTTTTCTGTTACGGGCAAGTTCCTCGAGCATCTCTTCGGTTTCAGAGGCACGCTGCCTTGTACTTTCATCGAATCCGGCCGATGCTGCTATTTTCTTCATGGCCGGTAACATGTTTATATCTCGTGAACTGCGTGTGTAGCCAAAGAGTTCTTCAAAATACCAGGGGTTCCTGATAATATCAAGCAATGTCAGAATACCGGTTTCGATCTCGAATAATTTAGCCCTGAAGAGTGTTTTTCCTGAATATTTATTTTTAAGATTTCCCCATGAATTCAGATCCGGCAAATTCTTTTTTTTACGTTCAGGTAGTATATAGGGCCTTTTTCCCATAAACCTGGCATTAAATAATCATATTAAAATTAAGAAATTAGTTTGAATAATCACTAAACGATCAACTTCTTAACCATATTACATAACCCATGAAAACTGGTTTTATTGCAGTCAATTATCAACTTTGCACTTAAATACCATTTTTCACGTTCTGCAAGTTTCTCTGAAATATATTTTTCCAGATTATCGTTGCCGATTCCCTGAAGCAGAGGTCTCCTGCCATTTGATCTTGCCAGCCGTTCCTTAAGTTTACCGGGAGAAAGCTTCAGGTATATTGTAAGTCCGTGGGCTTGCATAAAATCCATATTAATCCCGAAGCATGGCGCCCCTCCGCCTGTTGCTATGACTGTATGTGAAACAGAACCGGTTTCTGCCAGGGCTTCAGATTCAGAAAGACGGAAAGACTCTTCTCCTTTTTGTGAAAATATCTCACTTATTTTCATACCCGCCTTTTTTTCAATGAGCTCATCGAGGTCAATAAAAGACCAGTTCAGGTGTTGGGCAAGTTTTCGTCCTGCGGTCGATTTTCCGCTTCCCATGAAGCCGATCATGTATATTTTGTCAGCTTTCTGCATTACAGTTCCAGCCTCATCTGTGCGGGATCGTCGTGGGCATCAGGGTGCGGGGCTTCCTCATCTTCAGACTCCTCCCTTGGCGGCGCTGATTCGCGCCTGACTACAGGTTCGATTTCCTGTATATTCTCCACCATAAAACTTGTCAGTCTCTTCCCTTTTGCTTTAAAACTCTTTATCCCGATAAACCCGGCAACTTCAATGATTTCAGTTTCGCGATCCTTGTGCTTTCCTCCGAAATGGATCTCAAAACGCGGATATTCAACTTCGGTAAGGCTAATCAGTTTCGAACCAGGATCTTCATTTATAAAGGATTGTGGGCGTTCTGATTCTTCTATTATGAATCGTTTCACATAATAAAAACCCTGCCCGGCATCCCAGTAAACTGCAGAATACACCTTTCCGGGATTGTATTTTTCTATGATGAGAATGTTATCCTCAAAATGGTTGGAAAGATCGAACCCTGTGATCCTGAAAAATCCGTTTTTTGTAACGACAAGGATTTTGTCATCGGCGCTGAATTCTCCCAGATACAATCCTCTTCCATCGACATTGAGCCTGTATACGGCATCATCGAACCAGATTTTTCTCCCTCCGAGGGTTGAAAGGCCTTTCTCCTTGAGCGATATTTTATGGATGGGGTTCCTTGTCAGGATATTTCCCATCGATGATTTACCCTTGATTGCCAGCTGTCCGAAGTCAAATTCAAAAACCAGTTTTTTGAGTCTTGGCTTTGGCTTATGGTGAACTTTTATCACTTCAGCTTCCCCGTTAGGATTGGCACTGAAATATACTATTTTAGACCCCGGTGTTCCCTGGGTGAGGTCGTACTCCTTGTCGCGGGTAAGCCCTGTTATGGCACAGCGTTTCACAAGCAACGGACCATCCTTCCCATCCTGATAAACTAAATTGTATATCGTTCTCTCATCATTTTTCAGAAATACCTGGGCATAAATGATATCGTTGCCAACAAACACCTTATCTGCAACTTTTGTAATAAGGTAACCGCCATCTTTCCGGATAACAATTATGTCGTCGATATCGGAGCAATCGCATACAAATTCATCCTTTTTCAACCCGGTTCCGACAAATCCTTCCTTATAGTTTATATAAAGCTTGGCATTATTTGCCACTACCTTTGTTGCAAGTATTGTGTCGAAGCTCCTTATTTCGGTAAGTCGTTCCCTGCCCTTCCCGTATTTCTTTTTTATCTGTCTGAAATAGTTGATCGTAAAGGGAATGATATGACTGAGATTGTTCTTTACCTCTTCAAGTTCAGATTCAATTCCTTTTATATGTTCATCGGCTTTTTTGGAGTCAAATTTTGAGATCCTCTTTATCTTTATCTCGGTAAGCTGGATAATGTCCTCTCTTGTAACTTCTCTTCTCAGCCTGTTTTTAAATGGTTTCAGTCCTGCATCTATTGCTTTAATTACCGATTCCCATGTCTCGCACTCCTCAATATCCCTGTAAATCCTTTCCTCAATAAAGATTTTTTCAAGTGATGAAAGATGCCATTCTTCTTCAAGCTCATTTTTCCTTATCTCAAGTTCGAGGGTAAGCAGTTTTACGGTATTGTCGATATTATAACGGAGTATATCGCTGACGCCCATGAATGAGGGCTTGTTTCCTGCAATGACGCAGGTATTGGGGGATATTGAGTATTCGCAATCGGTGAATGCATAAAGGGCATCGATTGTCTTGTCGGGCGACACTCCCGGGAAAAGATGCACAACGATCTCGACTTTTGCAGAGGTATTGTCGTCGATTTTCCTGATTTTGATCTTTCCTTTTTCGTTGGCTTTTATTATCGACTCTATAAGGCTTGAAGTGGTTTTTCCGAAAGGTATTTCGGTGATAACCAGGGCTTTTTTATCGATCTTTTCTATTTTCGCCCTTATTTTGACGACTCCGCCCCTCTGGCCGTCGTTGTATTTTGAAACATCAACAAGCCCGCCTGTAGGAAAATCGGGATAAAGGACAAAGTCCCTGCCCTGCAGGTATTCGATTGAAGCATCAATTATCTCATTGAAATTGTGAGGAAGGATCTTTGATGCAAGGCCCACAGCGATTCCCTCTACTCCCATTGTAAGCAGAAGCGGGAATTTTACAGGCAGTGTTACGGGCTCCTTGTTCCTTCCGTCATATGATAATTTCCATTCTGTTGTTTTTGGATTAAACACAACATCGAGGGCAAATTTTGAAAGTCTTGACTCTATGTATCTCGGAGCTGCAGCGTCATCGCCGGTAAGTATGTTACCCCAGTTACCCTGGGTATCAACAAGGAGGTCCTTTTGTCCGAGCTGGACAAGTGCATCACCGATTGATGCATCACCATGAGGATGGAACTGCATGGTATGACCTATAATATTTGCAACCTTGTTGTAACGGCCGTCATCCATTCTTTTCATGGAATGGAGTATTCTTCTCTGAACAGGTTTAAGGCCGTCGTTTATATGCGGAACGGCACGTTCGAGAATAACATATGAAGCATAATCGAGAAACCAGTTCTGGTACATTCCCGACAATGCAGTGACCGAATGCAGCGCCGCCGGACCCTGCTGGGAGGTTTCTTCCCTGCCCTCGGTTTTTTCTGATTCAAGTTCCTGATCGTCCATTGTCTGGTCCATACCGGGTTACATCAATTCCTTTACCTGCTCCACGATATCCTCTTCTATTCTCAGGTTTTCGATAATGAAATCCTGTCTGTCGGGTGTATTCTTACCCATATAAAACTCAAGGTATCCGTTAACAGTATCGTTTTTCTTCATGCGAACGGGCTCGAGGCGTATATCCTTTCCAATAAAATACTGGAATTCATCGGGAGAGATCTCGCCCAGTCCTTTAAACCTTGTTATTTCGGGATTGGGTCCGAGGTCCTTTATGGCTTTAGCCTTTTCATCGGAGGAATAGCAATATCTTGTTTCCTTCTTGTTCCTTACCCTGAACAGGGGAGTCTGAAGAATATATACATG
>CAZWHC010000020.1:0-19119 GCA_964633505.1 uncultured Rikenellaceae bacterium
AGGTAAAATGAAGCCGCAAAGATATCAAACGGGAAATCTGCAGCTCCCTCCGAACGGAACATCACCGGAAGCCCTTTCCACTCCGAAATATTCAGTTCCTGCTCATGTACATCCTCTTCAAACAGAATGGCAGAAGGAGTTACAACAAAAGAGTCAGCAAGATTTTTGCCTGAGTAGTTAATTACCGGACATTTGCCAAGCCTCCTCCTGTCCGTAACTATCTCCCAGTTCAGCCCGAGGATCTCCCCGAGAAGAAGTCCGGTAACAAACCTTAACCTGGGAGTATCGGCTGATGAAAATATCTTAACAGGCCTGGCATCCATATTAACAAATATAAACAATTGCAGCCGGAAAAAATATCTGTCTGATTGTAAATATTTAAGATTGGAGGCCTGTATCCGGAATCCAATTACTTCACCTTTTCAGATAGTCATCGAACAAAACCTGAAGATATGCCTTGCCGAGTTTTTCGGCATAATCCGGATCTGATCCCTTCTTTACCGCAGGGCCGCGAAGCTTTTGATCGTAAATAACAGTTGAGCTGTCGGTTATAAATGCAAATCCCTCATTGAAGGTATAGAATGCAAATGACCGGGAGGCGGCCGACAGCAGATCCTTTGCAAAGGGAAATTCACCGTCGAGTTCAAGCTGATGAAGTAATGTAGGGGTGATATCCACCTGGCTTCCCATTTTTTCAATCCTGAGCCCTCTTGCATCAAGAGCTCCTCCAAGCCAGAGCATGGGTATCCTGAATATCTCAGGAGAATATACAAGGTCGTTTATGGAATTTCTCCTGCAATGATCTGCAACAAGGATCACAAGAGTATTTTTCCACCATGAGGTTGTCTTTGCCCATTCTATAAAACTACCAACTGCCTTATCAGCATAATAAACCGAATTTTTGAACTTTGTAAGGTCATCTTTACCCTGAAAAACAGGATCCATGGGTACCTCAAACGGCTCATGGCTCGATAGCGTCAGCGCGACCCTGAAAAATGGCTCTTTTATATTTGTCATTGAATCCTGGAGGGTTTTCATGAAAACATGATCGTGAACACCCCACTTCGAATTATAGTCCGACGGATCAAAATTATCCATAGTCACTATCTGGCTGAACCCCGATGATAACAAAAATGAATTGAAATTCGCAAAATTGATATCACCTCCGTACCAGAAAGATGTACTGTAATTCAGCCCGTTCATAATCTTTACAATGCCGTTCATCGACTGCGTCTTTTTTGGTTCCTTGATTATTGAAACTGCCGGCTGGGCTGGATATGCATTTAGTATGGCTGGCAGGGCCTTGTCGGTCCGGTTGCCCGATGCGTAGAAGTTCGAAAAGACGAGACCTTCGCCTGTAAGCCTGTTAAGATTGGGGGTTGTAAGCGAATCACCTCCGAGTGATCCGACAAGGGAATTCCCAAAACTTTCAAGAATAATAAACAGGATGTTTGGACGGGTATTGTTGAGCACCTTTTCAGGCGAGCCGTCACCGGCTGTAAGTGAATCTCTAATGGCAACAGCTTCATCCATGTCGCCGAATATGTATGGATTCTTTGTAGGTTTCCTGTGAAAGAGTGAATTACCCACATTCCATACAACATTTATTGCCGAATGATTGACAAACAGGTCATCGCTGAAATAGACAGTCCCGGCATTTATCGGGGCAACTCCGAAACCGCCTCTTACCGGAATTATAAGGGAACCCGTTAGGATTGCAAAAACAAATGTATAAGGCAGCCTGTGCTTCGCCACAGGCTGAAATGAGAACCTCTTATCAATAAACCTGTTGTAGAGCAGCCCGGAGGCAATGGCGAGGGCAGCTATTCCAAGAAATGTAAGGATAACGGTTCCGGTGCTTACAGAAGCGGCAACTTCCTTTGGTGTTTTTAGATAAAGCATGGGAGTATAATCCATCCTGAAGCCCCAGTACGAATAAAGTTCTGCATCACCTATTATTATTGCTGACGATATGAACAACAGAACCCATGTATAAATTCTCATAAAATACCTGTACCATTCGCCTTTTATCCACAGGGCCGGAAGCAGTACAAGCATCGGTATTGCCAGTATATATGCTGTAACTGAGATATCAAGCTTTATTCCGTGAGTAAAAGTACCCGTAAGCAGACCCAGGCTGAATTCTGCTGCTTCCCTGTGATGGAAAACCAGGAACAACAGTCGTGCAATAAAGAAAAACAGGATCCAGCTTATTGAATAAATCAAAAATGATGTAATTCTTCTTTTCATCGGCTTTCAACGGTTTTTTGTGGTTTTGCCTTTTCTTTCGATGTCAGGAAAAACAAAATGAGAGAGCTTGTTATGATTATCATCCCGGTAATTGTAAGCAATTCAGGATTCTCGCCGGGAACCAGAAGCCAGCTTAGAATTGCACCGACTGCAGGGATCAGAAATTTCCAGAGGTTAAGTTCCGATACTTTCACTCCTGGTCTTTGCAAAAGCATGTACCAGATAGAAAAGGCAAAGGCCGACATAAAGCTTAGCCAGAGAAGGTCGATCCAGTAAACGGGAGGTTTGGTCACACCCAATGGCGTCTCAACAGCAATTGAAACCAGGTACAGTATAATGCCGCCGGTTCCGAGAGTCGCCGAGCTCAGGACAAATGGATTAATTCCTTTGCTTTTCAGAGAGACTACCACGTTACTCGTGGCGGTGGCTATATTTGCAAGAAGTATCATGATAACACCGAGAAACTCCGCTGCAGTTCCCAGTCTGAATGCCTGCCTTCCCGCACTTATAAGAATTACACCCGAGATCCCAAAGATGATAGTTATTATCTTGTGACCCGTAAGTTTGTCTTCCTCGTGCATCATTGCAGCAACAACTGCCGTAACAAGAGGCTGGGAGCCGACAATGACCGCACCGAGCGAACCGGGAACCAGATCCAGTCCGATATAAAACAGAGTATAGTTAATTAGTGTCTGAAGGACCAGCACAAGGGCAACGACTTTCCAGTGCTCCTTCACCATAATAATATAGGCCGAAGGTTTCACTGTAAAAGGGAGTATCATCAATCCTGAGATTATAAACCTGATCCCTGCAAAATGAAGAGGTGTATCGTATTGAAGGCCAAGTTTAATGCCTGCATAGGCTGTTGACCAAAGCAGACAGGCAACAATTGCCCAGATTACTGTATTTCTCCCGGTATTCACTAAGGAATAATAAGGGGGCAAATATCAAGAAAAAAAATCATTTTCCAATCATGTTCCATTCGGGAGGATCGAGGCCCAGAAGGTATTTCACAAAAAAATCACGTCTTTTCCTTTCGCCATAAGTGCCTCCGCTTGTATGTCTTGCTCCGGGCAGAAGCACATATTCGAAATCCTTGTTTGCCTTTATCAGGGCATTCACAACCTGAACTGTTGATGACGGATCGACGTTATTGTCAATCTCCCCGTTCATGAGAAGCAGTTTTCCCTTCAGCCTCCATGCATTATCAACATTCGACGACCACGAATACTCCTCTCCCACCGGCCATCCCATCCATTGCTCATTCCACCACATCTTATCCATCCGGTTATCGTGGCATCCGCACGAAGCGACAGCAACCCTGTAAAACTCCGGAAAAAAGAGAAGTGCGCCTGCTGCACTCTGACCACCGGCCGATGTACCATATACCCCTACCCTGCCAAGATCCATATAAGGATATTTTTCGGCTGCAGCTTTCATCCACAGTATCCTGTCGGGAAAACCTGCATCCTTAAGGTTTTTCCAGCAGACATCATGGAAGGCCTTCGATCTGTTTGAGGTGCCCATACCATCTATCTTCACAACTATAAACCCAAGCTCTGCAAGCTGGTGCATTGGTGAAGCCGAGGGTCTGAAACTTTTCGGAACGAAGCTGTCGTGTGGCCCGGCATAAATGTCTTCTATGACAGGATATTTTTTCGCCGGGTCAAAATCAACGGGTCTTATGATTATCCCCCAGATATCCGTCTTTCCATCCCTTCCTTTGGCGACAAAAACCTCGGGCAGACGGAGGCCTGTTGCCAGCAAACCTGAAATATCGGCTTTATCAAGCTCCATCACAAGCGATCCGTCAACTGCCATGCGGAGTACTGAAACCGGAGGCGTATCGATTGCCGACCATGTATCGACGAAATACTTCCTGTCGGGGGAGAAACTTACTTCATGGTTCCCATCGCCTTCGGAAAGCAACCTTAGCCCGGTACCGTCAAAGTTGATGCTATAGATATAAATAAAATAAGGATCGCCGGGCTCCCTCCCGCTGGCCTTGAAAATGACCTGCCTGTTTTTTTCATCGACACTTACCACATCCCTGACAACCCATTTGCCTGTCGTGATCTGGTTTTTTACATTTCCCGTTTCTGAATCATACAGATAAAGGTGGTTCCAGCCATCGCGCTCCGATGCCCATATTATCTCATCTGTTTCTTCTGCATCAAACCTGTACATCTTACCGCTGTAATCAAAAAATGTGGGTGATTCTTCATTAACTGCCACTATCGAGCTGCCTGTGGCGGCATCTACTTTTATAATCCTGTAAAGCTGATGGCCCCTTTTGTTATACTCGTATGTAAAGTAACGGCTGTTGCTGCTCCATTTGATATCATCAACCGAGTACTGTTCGGGAATTCCTGAATCATCAGTTTTTATATGCTTTTTCGATTCGATGTCGAATAACTGTGGAAATTTCTGGGGAACAGCATCTCCGGGCTTCTGATATTCATATGAATAATGTTTCGGCTGAAGCTGGTCGGCCGGAGACGATTCGATATAATGAATAATATGCTTTTCAGCAGGTTTAATCCTGCAAACGGCCAGCTTCCTTGAATCAGGAGACCACTTCATGAAAGAAGAATAATATTCTCCGGTACCTCCGTCAAAACTTAACTGATACTCCTTATTGTCATCTTTCTGTTTTATGTAAACATTAAAATTCTTTATGAAGGCAGTCCATTTTTTATCAGGCGATTCAACCGGATCGTTTGAAAGTTCATCCCTGAAACCCCAGTCCCACCTGTCGGGCCTCACCCTCTCGGCAGTCTTTTCTCCCTTTTTTATCTTATAGTCCTTAAGATTACATATCCAGTTGTAGCTGTCGTAAGAGAATGCAAAACTCTTCTGGTCGTCGGCGATCACTATATTTCTGACCGGCAGCTTTCCGGGATCAGCTTTCACCCCTGTCTCTGCCTGTAAAGACTTTGCAAACCTGACCTGGTCGAATGCAGGTTTCCGGGAAGCATTTTCTGCATTTACAATCATGTATCTGGTTCCGTCGGGGGTAAGGTTTTCGTACAGGAAACTGTTTGTCTTTCCTATCCAGACAGGTCTTACATTACCGTAATACACCTTGTCGGTCGTTAATTTTATGAGATCATCGGCTCTCTTGTATACGGCGGGATCCATCTGAGAAAATAATACCGGCCACCCGAGTGCAAATACGATAAAAAGCATTGTAACCTGCCTGTGCTTATTGGTTTTCATGTAATTCAGTTTTATATACAGGTTAAATTTAATTGAATTTGAATTTGCTGTAAATTTTTAATAAGGATATTTAATAGATTTGTCATTATGAAGATCTGCATTTTATGACTGTTGCAGAATATATTGCACAACAACTGTTCCTTAGGGGAATAAGAAATGTCTTCGGCATTCCCGGAGGAGCTTCAATTCCTTATATTGATGCTTTCAGAAGGTCAGGCATTGAATTCATACTTACAGCAAATGAATCGGCTGCAGGGATAATGGCAGATGTAACTTCCAGGCTTACGGGTATTCCGGGCGTCTGCCATGCAACTCTCGGACCCGGAGCCACAAACCTGACGACAGGTGCAGGCGGCGCCCTCCTCGACAGGTCGTCCGTGATAGCCTTTACAAGTGAGATAAGCCGGGATATGATTCATCGTACAACACAGATGAACATCGACCATCAGAAACTTTTTGAACCCTTATGCAAGGCTACATTCAGACTGACTCCCGAAAATGCTCAGGAAGTGATCGACAGAGCCTTTGCTGTTACTTCTGCCGAATACCCCGGACCTGTACATATAGGCCTGCCTTCAGATATTGCCAGTTTGGAAATTGTCAGTCAGGAATACACTATCCCTGAAGAAAAACAGAATTACGATAACAATGATCTTCAGGCAATAACAGAGTTGCTAGAAAGGTCGTCAAGGCCTGTTCTTGCTGTAGGACTGACTTTTGCACGGCTGGGATCAACAGGCGATCTGCATGACTATCTTGAAAGGCATAAAATGCCTGTTGTACTGACTCCGATGGCAAAAGGAGTCATTGAGGAGACACATCCCTGCTATGCAGGCGTTCTTTTTCATGGACTCAGCGATTATCTTGAAGATATTTTCAGGGAATCAGATCTTGTCATAGGGCTGGGTTATGATCCCGTTGAATACAATTATGAATCGTGGATTCCTCCAGGCATCCCGCTTGTTCATTTCAATACGGTACGAACCGATTTGCCCCGGCTTGGAACAGTTAAGGAGTTTACCGGAGATCCGGCAGATTGGTTCAGTGTTCTCAGGCAGGCCGATCCTGGTCATTTATTATTCAACAGACTGGTTGTTAAATCGATGCGCGACGAGATGGAAGCCGTGTTCAACGGCTTTACTGGTCATTTCGGTCCTGTTACTGCCATGAAGGTCCTTCAGGATGAACTGCCTCCCGATGCAATTATCACTGCCGATGTCGGATCGCATCTTCATCTTGCAGGTCAGCTCTGGAATACCGGCAAGGCAGGAAATCTTATAATGACAAACGGATGGTCAGGAATGGGATTCGGACTGCCGGCGGCAATCGCTGCAAAGATAGCAAGGCCAATGTCGCCGGTTGTCTGCATTACCGGCGACGGCGGATTCCTCATGATGGCCGGCGAGATAATTACTGCACGACGATACAATCTGCCTGTTATTATTGTGGTTCTTGCCGATGGAGAGCTTAACCTGATAAAGCTAAAGCAGACATGGGAAAACATAACGCCATATGCAACCCTGTTATATCCAGGCGATCTTTTTGATTCTGAAACATTCCTGGGCGTCAGGGTGATCAGAGCCGATTCGGAAGAAAGTATGCTTAATGCAGTCAGGGAATCCCTGTCGCTGAACAGCCCTGTAATTATTAATGCCAGTATAGATCCCGATGATTACAACTGGTTGGTTGTCAGAAAAAAAAGTTAGTCTTTCTTTTCCTTTTTGGGTTTTGCCTCCTTCACCTCTTTCTTCTCTGCTTTTGGCTTTTTGACTTCTTTCGGGGTTTTCGGAGCTTTGGTCTCCTTTGTTCCTACAACCTCTGTAACATTGCTGACCTCAACGGTTTCAACAACTTCAGCTGCCACTTTCTTTTCTTTAAGGGGCTTCTTTTCCTTTGCTGTCTTTTCAGCGGGAACGGAAACTTTCACTGAATCAGGTTTTATCGATTTCTTTTTCGGGCGTCTAACACCATAGGTGCCGATAATAATCTTACCTCTTCTCGATTTTTTATCACCTTTTCCCATATGAATTCTTTTTTGTGTCTTTTTCAGATTCGGACAAATTTAATAATAATCTTAATCTTAAATGAATATTTTTATGCCTAGTTAAACAGAACAGAAACCGTAAATAACTGATTAAATTCATAGAAACCGCAATTGCCATGAGAAGGAGTGAAAAAGAGATAACCGACAAAAGGGAAATTGAACAGGTAATTGAATCTGCAGATGTGTGCAGGATAGCATTTGCTGACAACAATGTTCCATATATTGTTGCAATGAATTTCGGATATTCCGGATCCGGCTCACCAGTATTGTATTTTCATTGTGCATATGAAGGGAAAAAGATTGACCTGATAAAGAAGAATAACTATGTCTGTTTCTCAATGGATACAGATCATGAACTATATGGCGGCTCAAGGGCGTGCGATTTCGGGATGAGATACAGATCCGTGGTCGGCTGGGGACGTATAAGCATTGTCAGCGGGGAAAACGATAAAATAAAGGGTCTTGATCATATAATGTCGCATTATTCAGCAGGTGGAAAACATGAATACGATCAGTCGGCGCTCGACAGAATGCTTGTCCTGAAACTCGAGATCTCGCATATGACGGGGAAAAAAAGCATCTGAGACAAGGCTTTTTCCTCCTTGTTGAAGGGGAAAAACATTATGTTTAAGCCCTTACTGACCATTTTTAGGACATTTTCCAGAACATTTTATGGCTTAATCCGTTATATTATCCGGAATTATTTCCGGATTTCGAAAATAAATATGACCTTTGTTACTGTTATTTACTTAATTATTGAATTATGAACATTTACGTTGGAAGTTTAAACTTCAAAATGAATGAAGGACAATTAAAAGAGCTCTTTGAAGAGTATGGCGAAGTCACATCCGCAAAAATCATTATTGATAAATACTCTGGAAAAAGTAAAGGATTCGGTTTCGTCGAGATGCCTAACGATGCCGAAGCAAAGAAAGCCATTGAGGAACTTAATGGCTCAGAAATTCAGGGCAGGAAAGTTATTGTTAATGAATCAATTGAAAGACCGGAAAGAAAAAGCAACTTCAGAAGCGGAGATAATGACCGTCGCGGTGGTGGCGGCAACAGAAGGGATAACTACAGGTAGAAATAAAACTCAAAAACTATGAAAGGTACTGTTAAGTGGTATGACAGGGTCAAGGGTTTCGGATTTCTTCAGACCGAAGATCAGAAGGACATTTTCGTTCATCGCTCCGGACTTGAGGTTCCTCATTCCGAACTTGAGACAGGGCAGGCTGTAGAATTTGAGATAGAAATGAGAGAAAAAGGGCCTGTTGCTATCAAAGTAAAAAGAGTAGAGTAATTTTTACTCCGAACTATAAAAAAGAGGCTGCACATATCTGCAGCCTCTTTTATTATTAAGAAGTGTCAACCTAAACCAGTTTCCACGGACTGCGGTATTCATAATGCAGACGTTTAGTGGCTTCACCGTCGGTATCATCAACAAATGTTTCTGTTGCAGGGTCCCATTTGATGGTTCTCTTAAGATCAACAGCTATGTTGCCGAGTGTGCATACAGTGCAGCTGCTGTGTCCGATATCGACTGATGCGACAGGATCCTGACGCGACCTTACGCATTCGATAAAGTTAACCTGGTGAGGTATCCTTGTTTCATATGGTCCTTCGTCGGTTGAGGCTGCTGATGCAGGAGGATTGAATTTCGGATCGGAAGCGTTGAAATAGCCGCGCGATACTTCAATCCATCCGTTTTCGCCATGGAACTTAACGCCCTTTGTGAGCTTGTCGTCAAACGGCTCGGATGTCATTACAATACCGTTAGCATATTTCCAGCTAATGAATTCTGAGCCGTCGCCTATCGGAGAAATCTCTACGGGTCCGTTTTTGTCCATACCAAGGCCCCACTGTACTATATCAAACATATGTGCACCCCAGTCGGTAGTGAATCCGCCACCCATTTCCTTGTACCAGCGCCATGCTCCCCATATTTCCTCATTCTTTTCAGGATCGAGGGATATCAGAGGATCGAGCTGGTTATTGTAATGAATGTTCCCGGGAAGAGGACCAAGCCATAGATCCCAGTTAAGATCTGCAGGAAGCGGTTCCTCGGGAAGGTCATAAGGTTTCGGGGGAGCTCCCACGTATGCATTTACCTTCGTTATCTTACCAAGCGCACCGGTCTGTACAAGGTTTACAGCATGCTGGAATCCTGCATCGGAACGCTGCTGGCTTCCTACTGCAAGCACCCTGTTGTTCTCACGTACAGCCTTTTTAAGCTGCTGACCTTCATATATTGTGAATGTCATTGGTTTTTCGAGATAAACATCCTTTCCGGCCTTGCATGCAGCAATGGCTATCATGGCATGGTTGTGATCGGGAACTGCTATGACAACGGCATCGATATCCTGCCTCGACAGAACATCCTGATACTTTTCATAGGTATCAACCTTGAATTCTACTCCTGCCTTTGTATAAAAATCGGTTACCCTCTTTTCAAAACGTTTCCGCTTGATACCGTAAACGTCACATCCTGCAACCACCTTCACACCGGGAACCTGAAGGAATCCGCTGAGAAGGAACATTGCCTGCTGTCCGAGACCAATGAACCCAAGGGTTATCTCATCAGCGCCTTCAGCTGCTGCAGCTTTGGTCTTTCCTTTACATGATGTCGTGACCGATGGTATCACAACCATGCCGGCCATCCCAAGGGCTGCGGAGCCCAGGAAACGGCGCCGCGACCATAAGTTTTTCTGATCTTTCATAAAATAATTTTTGATTTTGTTTTGGTTAGTTAATGTTTTATATAAAACCGGTTAGCTGGTTAACATATTTTTGGGGATGATAATCCTTTGAACGAAATTAAAATACCATCCGTCAATAAAATAACAGCCATAAAATTATAATTTTTTTTGTATACCGGACTTATCTCACTCAAAAAGTCAGAATCTTCCAAAAATTGAATATTTGCCCGTATTACAGAAAATTGAGGAATAAATATACAGCCCGCCGATGCTCGTTTCTATCTTTCTCTCAAGATGCAACACAGGCTGATCTTTTGCAAGCTTAAGAAATTTTCTTATCCTGGCCGGAGGAGTAATTGCCTTTATCCTTTGTTCCCCTCCCCTGATCTCTATATTATAATGCTCCCTTAAAATATTGAAAAGCGACCTGTTCTCAAATTGCCTGGAAGTTATTCTTGGGAAATTAATGTTGGGTATATAACTTATATCAAAAAATATCGGGGAATCATATATCAGACGGAGCCGTTCCATGTATATACATCCCGATTCCTTTTCCAGACCGGAAAGCTGAAACATGAACTCTTCAGGCCACCTTATTATCACAGGCTTTACTATTATCCTGGTTTTGAGATCGCGCCCCCCAGCAGCCGATGTGGTACCCGATACCGACAATATACCGATGTCGCGCTGCTGATTCTGAACAATGCTCCCTTTCCCCTGATGCTTCCTTATATAACCGTCATTCGCCAGGCATCCGAGAGCCTGACGTACTGTGGGCCGGGTCATCTCATATATCCGGCATAATTCGTTCTCGGAAGGCAGCAGATCACCTTCCCCGTAAACACCTTCATTAATGTGCCTGCGAAGAATTTCATAAAGCCTCCTGTATTGAGGAACCAATCCCATTTCCTGCTTCCGGATATTTTTCGTGTAAATATAATATAATTTACTTGTAAATACAAGTTCAATTACGTAAATTTGTAATCTCAATTAAATCATTAGGATACATCAATTACTTAATTGACTTTTATCAACTTATAATAACAAGTTAATCAATAACCTACAACCTTCAGAATAATGGCAATTCCTGTAATAATGCCGAAGCAGGGACAATCAGTTGAAACCTGCATAATAACAAAATGGTTCAGACAGAAGGGAGAACAGGTAAAGACCGGAGATATCCTGTTTTCATACGAAACCGACAAGGCAGCCTTCGATTTTGAATCGGCAGCCGATGGAACCATACTCGACATCCTGTACCCCGAAGGTGCGGAAGTGCCTGTATTGTCGAATGTTGCCTTCATAGGCTCGCCCGGCGAAACGATAGCGCCGGCAAGCTCCTCAGATATTGCAACAACAGGAAACACAGAAAAACCCTTCATACAGGCCGCAGCTGAAACAACAAAGGCTGAAAATACATTGCCGGTTCAGGAAACGATGGCCGGAAACGAAAGGATAAGGATCTCCCCGAGGGCCAGACGTGTTGCAGAAAAAAAAGGAATCGATTTCAGCAAAATAAGGGGATCGGGCCCAAACGGCAGAATACTTTGCAGCGACATTATGAATGCCGGGCCGGAAAATTATGCCGGATCGCCTGTTCCTCCGGATAATGCGGATGAATTTACTGACAAACCCCTCACAAATGTAAGAGTACTCATAGCCAGGTCGATGCATGCCTCGCTTATGAATTCGGCCCAGCTTACTCACCACATGGGCGCCGATGTGAGAAGGATACTGGAAGCCCGGCGCAAGATCAAAGAAAATATGACCGCCGGCAGGTCGCAGCAGGATATTACCCTGAACGATATGATATGTTACTGTGTGATCAGGGCTCTTTTGAAGAACCCGGAAGCCAACAGCCATTACCTCGATGACCATATCAGAACCTTCAGAAGAGTCCATCTCGGTATTGCCGTCGACACCCCAAGGGGATTGGTGGTTCCGGCAGTCAGGAATGCCGACCTTATGGATATTGATACTCTTTCGCGATCATTGAAGTCAGCCGCCGACGCCTGCAGGAAGGGAAACATCGATCCGGAACTTATTAAAAGCACTGCAGCATCTTTCACGGTATCAAACCTGGGCAATTATGGCGTGGAAATATTTACGCCCGTCATAAACCTTCCCCAGAGCGCCATACTCGGAGTCTGTACAATAGTCAACAGACCGGCCGACCTCGGAAACAACACATTCGGATTCGTCCCGTTCATCGGTCTCTCCCTGACATACGACCACCGTTCCATCGACGGCGGTCCGGCAACATTGTTCCTCAGGGAGATAAAGAATGAGATTGAGAGTTTTTCTCTATAAATTATAAAAGATTAAAGTAAAAAGATAAAAGTTTGAGATATGCCTAAGAATCAGTATATTAATCCGGAAGATGTCCGCAGACCCCAATTCATTGAGTTCGGAAGGATACCGGTAAATCAGTACAACCTTACAATCGCGCAGGAAAAAGCTAATTATACAAATGATGATTTCATAAGGATCTTCCGCGACATGGTTATCATCAGGGAATTTGAGACAATGCTCAACCTGATAAAGACAACAAATGAATACAGGGGAATATCCTATAACCATCCCGGTCCTGCACACCTTTCAATAGGCCAGGAAGCAGCTGCTGTGGGTATGGCTTATACACTGGGCGTCGACGACTATATTTTCGGATCACACAGGAGCCACGGCGAGATACTTGCAAAAGGGCTTTCGGCAATACACAGACTCGACGAAGACAGTCTTTATACAATGATGCAGAACTATTTCGGAGGCAAGGCTCTTTCTGTCGTCGAAAAAGGTTTTTCTGGCACTGTCAGGGAACTTGCAGTTCGCTTCCTCCTTTACGGCGCCCTTGCCGAGATATTTGCCAGGGCCAACGGATTCAACAAGGGACTCGGTGGTTCGATGCATGCCTTCTTCACCCCGTTCGGCATATATCCTAACAACGCAATAGTAGGAGGCTCGGGCGATATCTCAGTAGGAGCCGCCCTTTATAAAAAGATAAACAGGAAACCGGGTATTGTGGTATGCAACATAGGGGATGCTTCAATGGGCTGCGGGCCGGTATGGGAAGGTATCTCTTTCGCCACCATGGACCAGTATACAAAGTTGTGGCAGGGTGAATACATGGGCGGTCTGCCGCTCATCTTCAACTTCATGAATAATCTTTACGGAATGGGAGGCCAGACCATGGGTGAGACAATGGGATTCGGCATACTGGCAAGGATCGGAGCAGGCGTCAACCCCGAAATGATGCATGCCGAAAGGGTCGACGGCTATAATCCCCTTGCAGTAATTGACGCCTTCCGCAGGAAAAGGGAGATCATTGAAAAGAAACGCGGTCCAGTGCTCCTCGACACACTCACTTACAGGATAAGCGGTCATTCGCCGTCCGATGCTTCATCGTACAGGTCGAAGGAGGAGATTGAGGCATGGCAGAAAGTCGATTCAATAACCACATACGGGGAACAGCTTGAAGAAGCAGGTATTGCCTTGCCTGAATACCTCGATGAAATACGCACGGAGACATGTGTACTTCTTGAACATATTCTCAAACTGGCAATCGACGATAACATATCCCCGCGCCTCGATCTGACGGGCGATCCCGATACTATAGGCAGAATGATGTTCTCAAACCAGTCAGCCGACAGGATGGAAGAAAGACGACCTGATGTGCTGATGCCTCTGGAGGAGAATCCAAGGGTAAAATCAATAAAAACAAAGGAGAGGTTTCATCTCGACAAGGAAGGGAAGCCTGTATCAAAAGCCAGGACTTACCAGCTTCGCGACGGTATTTTCGAAGCTGTAATCGACAGATTTTACAAGGATCCCACACTGGCAGCCTGGGGTGAAGAGAATCGCGACTGGGGAGGCGCCTTTGCCGTTTATCGCGGATTAACTGAGGCTCTTCCATATCACCGCCTGTTCAACTCGCCAATCTCCGAAGGCGCAATAGTCGGGACTGCGATAGGTTACGGGATGTGCGGAGGAAGGGTGATCGCTGAGATTATGTATTGCGATTTTCTTGGCCGTTCGGGTGATGAAGTCTTCAACCAGCTCCCTAAATGGCAGGCAATGAGCGGAAACCTTATAAAAATGCCGGTTGTGGTAAGAGTCTCCGTAGGATCGAAGTATGGTGCACAACATTCCCAGGACTGGTCTTCGCTTGTCGCACACATACCTGGTCTGAAGGTTGTTTTCCCTGCAACGCCTTACGATGCCAAGGGACTTATGAACAGCGCCCTTCAGGGAACCGATCCTGTGATTTTCTTCGAAAGCCAGAGAATATATGATATCGGCGAAATGTTCCATAAGCCGGGAGTGCCCGATGGATATTACGAAATACCGCTTGGTGAACCCGACATCAAAAAAACAGGCGATGACATAACGATTCTTACAATTGGGGCGACGCTTTACCCGGCGTTAAAGGCTGCCGGCGTACTGAACGACAAATATGGCATAAATGCAGAGGTAATAGATGCAAGGACCCTCGTCCCATTCAATTATGAACCTGTAATTGAATCTGTTAAGAAAACAGGCAGGATAGTCCTTGCCAGCGATGCTTCGTCGAGAGGCTCTTTCCTTAAGGAAATGGCACAGACAGTAACCGAGCTTGCATTCGATTACCTCGATGCACCCCCGGTTGTAGTAGGTTCGAGAAACTGGATAATTCCTGCACATGAAATGGAGACATACTTTTTCCCGCAGCCCGAATGGATAATTGATGCCATTCACGAGAAAATTACTCCTCTGGAAGGGCATCAGCCACAATCCATGTTCTCTCCTGAAAAGTCTTTAAAGCTGAACAGGGAAGGTGTGTAGTTCCTTTTTATATCTTTACGGATAATAATAAAGACAATATGGAAAGTATCATTCAAAAGATAAAGGCAAAGTCGGGCTTCATCATCGATATGGACGGCGTGATATATCACGGCAACAGGCTTCTCTCAGGAGTACCTGAATTCCTTCAATGGCTTGAGAATTCGGGAAAGAAATTCCTGTTCCTTACAAATTCGAGTGAAAGATCCCCCAAAGAACTGCAGGAAAAGCTCAACAGGCTGGGGATAGACGTCGGCGAGGAACATTTTTATACAAGCGCCCTTGCAACAGCCGGATTCCTTGCAAGCCAGAAGCCAAACGGAAGCGCATATATTATCGGTGATGCAGGTTTGATACATGCCCTTTACAGCTTTGGCTATACAATCAACAATGTGAATCCCGATTATGTTGTTGTAGGCGACACGCATAACTATAACTTCGAAAGCATCCAGACGGCTGTGAACCTTGTTCTTAAGGGAGCAAGGCTCATTGGGGCCAATCCCGATGTCAGCGGTCCTGTGGAAAACGGAATCGCCCCATCAACAAAAGCGCTGATAGCTCCGATTGAGATCGCTACGGGGAAAAAGGCATATTTTGTCGGCAAACCCAATCCCCTTATGATGAGGATTGCCTTAAAAAAGTTGATGGTAAGCAGGGAGGATGCAATTGTGATTGGCGACAGAATGGATACAGACGTAAGATGCGGACTGGAATCAGAAATTGATACCCTGCTTGTATTAAGCGGTATCACTTCGAGGGAGGAAATTGACAACTTCCCATACAGGCCTCAATATATCCTTAACGGAGTTGTCGATCTTGTAAGTTGAGAAACAATCGTGCCGGTAATCTTGCATGCCGTTTTACAACGACAGTAACGCCATACAAACATTAATTCAACCACATATTATCGTGAACAAACACTTTCTCGAAGATTTCCCTTCGCCTGAGGAGCTCAGGAAGAAATTTGACAAGAACAATATACCTGTATACCGCGAAGCCAACAGCCATATCCATACGCCATTCTCATTCAGCGCGTTTCCGGATATGGAATCGGTTTTCGCCATGGGAAAACAGGAAAATATTTCGGTCCTGGGCATCAATGACTTTTTCGTCACTGATGGCTACGAAGCATTTTATTCAGGCTCCCTGAAAAACAGGATTTTCCCGCTTTTCAATATCGAATTTATCGGATTGATGAAAAGCGAACAGCTTAAAGGTATCCGGATAAATGATCCTAACAATCCCGGAAGGATATATTTCAGCGGTAAGGGACTCGATTATCCCTTCGACCCGGGTTTTTTCCAGAAACTCAGGCTTAATTCCGTAAAAAGGGAGACACAAAACCAGATAAGGTCGATGATTGAAAAGCTGAACAGCCTCCTTTCGGCTGTAAACCCATCTATATCCCTTTCCTACGATTCGGTAAGGAAGGAATTTGCCCGCGAGCTCGTGAGGGAGAGACATCTTGCAAAAGCTCTCAGATCGCTTGCTGAAAAACATTATCCCGATCCTGAAGAAAGGCTTGAATTCATCGAAAAGATATATAACGGAAAGAAATCAAAGTCGGGTGTCGGCAATCCTGCACTTCTTGAGAATGAGATCCGTTCCAACCTCCTGAAAAGCGGAGGCGCCGCATTTGTTGAGGAAAAAGAGGAGTCTTTCATGCCTGTCGGGAAGATCATAAAGCTCATCCTCGATGCCGGCGGAATTCCATGCTATCCGGTTCTTCTTGATGATGCTTCAGGAAATTTCACTGAATTTGAAAAGGATATGGATAAACTCCATTCATCTCTCTTGGCCATGAAGATCGGCTGTATTGAACTTATTCCAGGGAGAAACAGCGCGGAAATACTGGATAAATTTGTGAGATATTTCCACAATAAAAATTATATAATTCTCTTTGGCACAGAACATAATACTCCCGAGATGATACCGCTTACCGTTACAACCCGGGGAGCTGAGGCTGTAAGTGAGGAACTCAGGATAATTGCGTGGGAAGGTGCATGTATAACCGCTGCCCATCAGTATTTAAGGGCAAGAGGTATGCAGGGTTATATTCTTGCCGACGGTTGTCCGAGCTTTAAACAGAAAAAGGAGCTTACATACCTCGGCAGACTTGTAATTGAATACTTTTTATCAAATAACTGACTATATGAGGCCGGAAATTGGTGATCTTGTAAATGTTTCACGGTTTTACGGGAGCAACGGTGAATATGTGATAGCAGGAGGCGGCAACACATCTTTCAAGGATGAGAATACCCTCTGGATTAAAGCCAGCGGGACCTCACTTGCGGAGCTCGATGAAAACGGGCTTGTGGCACTAAACAGGGACAGGCTGAGAATAATATCCCGTAAAGTATATTCTGACGATACAGTGGTGAGGGAGGAACAGGTAAAAAATGATCTGTATTCTTCAATTATTGATGCAGGCCGTAATCTCCGGCCGTCTGTCGAAACGTCCCTGCATGATCTCATCAGATACAGATTTGTTGTACATCTTCATCCGACACTTATTAACGGCATATTGTGCAGCCGGAATGCCAGGAACACTGTCGCCAGGCTTTTTGGCGAAAAAGCGATGTTCGTCCCATATACAGATCCGGGATATACTTTGTTCAAAACGCTCGAATCGCTGATATTATCCTGGAGGGAAAAATATTCGACAGATCCTCAGATCATCCTGCTCGAAAACCACGGATCCTTTGTAAGCGCCGATTCTGTTGAAGAGATAAAACATCTCTATGATGGGATCCTTGAAGCCATAAGTACAATTGTACAGCCTCTTACCGTACCACAGGAGCTTCCCTTCAACCCCCTAATGAACAAAGTACTTCCTGCAATCAGGATGATGCTTTCAGATGAAATGCCTGCCGTAATAAGGTACAGGCATAATTCCCTCATTGCCAATTATTACAAAAGCGAACAGGAATTCCATAAGATATCACTTCCTCTTACTCCCGACATAATTGTCTATTGCAAAACAAGGTATATGTATGTTTCCCAGTCGGGATCTGCCGAAAAGATACTTGATTCACTTCGGATGCAGCTCCCGCGGTTCAGGAATGAATACGGATATCTTCCAAAGGTTATTGTTATAAAGGACACCGGCATTCTTGCGGTTGATAATTCCGCCGCCTCGGCCGACTCAGTCCTGGATGTATTCGAGGATCTTATCAAAGTAAGCCATTATTCATCATTGTGCGGTGGGACAAAAGCCCTGACCCCCGATCAGACAATGTTCATCGATAAATGGGAGGTTGAGAACTACAGGCGTAAGGTCGCCCGGAAACCGGGAAAGGAAAGCAGACTCAACAATAAAACTGCAATTATTACAGGCGGCGCCCAGGGTTTCGGGGCAGGGATTGCTGAAGCATTGTACAGGCAGAATGTAAATGTGGTAATTGCCGACCTGAACGAGGATACAGGAACCAGGTTCGTAAGCGGTCTTATGAAAAACAGGCAGCCTAACAGGGCGGTCTTTGTAAAGACAGACGTCTCTGATCCCGCATCTGTTAAAAGCCTTGTCGAAGCCGCTGTAAGTGAATTCGGCGGACTCGATATAATGATAAGCAATGCAGGGATCCTTAAAGCCGGAGGACTTGATGAGATCGAACCCGGCCAGTTTTCAAAGACGACTGAAATAAATTATAATGGTTACTTCTATTGCGCAAAGTATGCATCAGAAGTAATGAAAATACAGAATTCCGAGAAACCGGAATATTTCACTGATATCATACAGATCAATTCAAAATCGGGATTAAGGGGAAGCAACAGAAATTTTACTTATGCCGGATCAAAATTCGGAAGCATAGGACTGACACAATCGTTTGCCCTCGAACTTGCACCTTACAGGATAAAGGTAAATGCAATATGCCCCGGGAATTTCTATGAGGGACCGCTATGGTCCGATCCCGTTAACGGGCTTTTTGTCCAGTACCTTAAAACAGGTAAGGTGCCCGGTGCAAAAACCATTGAAGACGTTCGTAAGCACTATGAAGATCAGGTGCCATTGAAACGCGGCTGCAGGCTCGATGATGTTGCAAAAGCTCTATTTTATATTATCGACCAGGAATATGAAACCGGCCAGGCAATCCC
>CAZWHC010000021.1:0-18140 GCA_964633505.1 uncultured Rikenellaceae bacterium
ATTATATGTTAATTATTTACGTTAATTTTAACCGTCCTTAACCGGACACTAGTGACTTTTCATTAGAAATTTCCCCTCCATGGTCAACATAAAAGTAATAACCTTGTGCAGCATTATAGTCTTCAAATGATGAGTATTTATTTTGTAAGTAAGGGCTGCTGATCCATTTTTGATAATTACTGCCCGAAGCAGACAATGATGCGTAAATGCCACCATCAATACCTATAAAATCTTCCGGATAAGGTATCTGGAGATCATTTCCCCACCATGTTCCTCCTCCATAATTTTTGATAGGATTTCCTTCATAAGCCATGTCAAGCAATTGCATGTAATTATAACCTGAAGGGTCTGTGTACTTAAGCGGATTATTCAGGCAGTATGTGTACCTGTTAAGATTCTGTGTGAGATCCGGCGACTGTACAAAATTGTCAGGGCTAAGGAACATCGCCATCAGCGGATCATAAACCCTGCCGTTCATATTTATCAGATTAAACTGATCCAGATGCTCGTGTCCTGCAAACCCCCTGTCGATAAAGAAAGAAGAAGAGACATTATCATACGACCAGTCTGCCGGATTCCTCCTTCTTCCCTCCACCTTCGCAACGCTTCGGTGGACAAAGCATGGATCGAAATTATATCTTTCTTTTACAGTCCCATTCTGATTTGAAATAACCTCATAAGAGCCAAGGTAATCTTTATGTATGTAAAATATAGAATCCTGGTTATTCTTCTTTTCCAGAACGGCAACAACACCATCTGCCCCTGAAACATAATACAGCTCCCTTACATTACCTGTCGAATCTGTCTCTTTCTCATACTGGCCCAGTGCAAAATACTTCGTTTTGACTACCGCACCATCCACTGTAAACAACGTCTTCACCCGGTTTTCATCCGGACCATAAATGAAATTAAGTTCTCTTACCTCATCTGTAACCAATGTGTCGGTTATACAACTTACTTTACCGGATTTTGTATAATCTATAAATTGTTTTGGCAGGTTTTGCATTAGCTCCGTAGGATCTGTAACGGATGTCACGTTATGAACTCCCCCTGTGTAATCGTATGTTCCGACATCGGTCTTGGCAGTTATATTACCATAACCAGCCCCGTCGTAACTTACCGAAAGGGTATCCTGACCGGTCATATATGTCATGAGCCTGTTGAGATCATCATAGGTAAAGGTCTCCGGAACATTGCTGCCTGAAGAGTTTAATCCTGTCCTGCCGGTAAGATTACCCGTTATATTATTGAAATCATAACTCCGGTTTTGAAGGTATGTGCCATAATGTAAATTATTCACTTTGGAGTATTTTATCTATTTCTGTTTGAATATATATTTCAACCTCATTAATCTTAACATTTTCTCGCCCATTGTAACAGATAAAGAACTCAATAACATCAATAAATACATTTTCACTCCAGAATGTTATTTCTAATTCAGATCTATAATTATCAATCTCATTTTCAAGAACCCGAAAATCAGGTCCTTTTACTGTAAGGCCATATGCATTGAGCAATGCATTATTAGCGATACATATATTAGTAACTGATTGTATAACTTGTTCTTCAAACAGTTTTAACTCTGAAAGCTTGTTCATCTTTTACTTATTTAATTGTTGGAAAATTCAACCACTTTTCAGGAAAGTATCTTGTTGTACCGTATGTGCCAATATGCAATTGGTGCTGATGTATTATTTTACCTTCTAAAAATACTTGATGTGTTTTGGATATTGTCAAGCCATCTAATTTCTCAATAACATGTCTCGATATACCTCCGTCAGCACCTAATTTTGACCTATAGATAAGTTCATATGTAAGCTTCCCTTCTTGACCTACTAAACTTCCAATTTTCCCAATAGGTATTATTGTTGCTGCTTTTAGCATGCCCTGTCCTAAGTTCATACTGTTACCAAACCTGTCTTTGCCTGTAAGTGCATATGCAATAACATCCCAAAGTTGAGCAACAGGATTAAATTCATTTAATGTGTTGGCAATATTATAAACGACATTTTTCGTATCCGGTCCATCAAGTGAGGCGGTCAAACTTTTATTCCATTGATCCTTTTCGTATTGCCTAATCGCCGCAACATCTATAAAAGCCGAAGCATTTGGTAAAACAGCATTATTGTAGACATCCAACCAGTCTATAGCTTCCATTGATGATGTTGATCGATATTGACCAGTATAGTAATCATAATAAGACCCATTTAATCCATTACCATTCAAACCTTGTCCCGGACCAACACTCCAAAGATCATGCGGATGTGTCGCATCATAACTTATGATTGTTGTTGGAGCATACCCGCCGTGCCCACCACCCACTGAGGCTTGATAGTATGTTCCTTCAGAATAATATCCTCCCCTGTAATCGAAGTTTTGGTAATGTTGTTGCATGTATTGCAAATAATTGTAACCTGAAGGATCTGTAAATTTCAACGGATTATTCAGGCAATACGTGTACCTGTTAAGATTCTGTGTGAGATCCGGCGACTGTACAAAATTATCCGGACTAAGAAACATCGCCATCAGCGGATCATAAACCCTGCCGTTCATATTTATCAGATTAAACTGATCCAGATGTTCATGACCTGTAAAACCCCGGTCAAGGAAAAATTCTTCCGGAACGTTATTATACGACCAGTCTGCCGGGTTCCTTCTCCTTCCCCATGGATCGAAATTATATCTTTCTTTAACAGTCCCATTTTGATTTGAAATAACATCATAAGAGCCAAGGTAATCTTTATGTATATAAAATATAGAATCCTGGTTATTCTTCTTTTCCAGAACGGCAACAACACCATCTGCCCCTGAAACATAATACAGCTCCCTTACATTACCTGTCGAATCTGTCTCTTTCTCATACTGGCCCAGTGCAAAATACTTCGTTTTGACTACCGCACCATCCACTGTAAACAACGTCTTCACCCGGTTTTCATCCGGACCATAAATGAAATTAAGTTCTCTTACCTCATCTGTAACCAATGTGTCGGTTATACAACTTACTTTACCGGATTTTGTATAATCTATAAATTGTTTTGGCAGGTTTTGCATTAGCTCCGTAGGATCTGTAACGGATGTCACATTATGAACTCCCCCTGTGTAATCATAAGTCCCCACGTCAGTCTTACCTGTTATATTCCCATAACCCGACTCATCATAACTCACCGAGAGAGTATCCTGACCTGCCGTATAGGTCAGCAGCCTGTTAAGGTCATCATACGTGAAACTTTCTGTTACACTGCCTCCCGAAGAGTTTAGGCCCATCCTGCTTGTCAGATTACCAGTGATAATATTGAAATCATAACTCCAGTTTTGAAGGTATGTGCCGTTTTTAATTGTAGTGATCTCATCTACGAAGCCATAGGAATCATAGTCAATTGAAGTCACAGCCTGGTTTCCAAGGGTAAAATTGTCTACGATCCCGTACTCATTCACCGAATTGGCGTCCCATACAAGCTGGTTGTTGGTACGAACCTGGTCAACATAACCATAGGCATTATACTGGTAGCTCATTGTCACTGCACTATTCAGGACTACATTACCAATCTCACCTGTAGAAAGGTAACTATACGATGCTGTAAATTTATTATTATTATCGATACTGTCCACTCTTGTCTGAAGCCTGTTAAGCTCATCATATTCAAACCTCTTACCGGTCCCATTTGATGATGAGATACTTCCTGTTAACAGGATTGTAGACATAAGTAATTTCCTCTCCTCCGTTCCATGATTTTGTAAGCGCCCGTCCCAGGACATCATAAGTTAAAGTCTGCTCATTGCCTTTTGCATCCGTCTGCGATTCAAGCTCACCGAAGGCATTGTACTCATATTCCATCGATCCTGCATCTATGTCATCAAGAGAGCTCTGGTAACCGTAATCATCATATCCGATCACCGTGTTTCCCGATGGTGATGTGATCTGTTTTATTTTATCCCCCGGATTATAAACATACGAGATCGTACCTCCCGCATCGGAAGAGCTGTGTAACAGGCCCGATGCATCAGACTGTATTATTTTACAGTCAAAAAACAATTCACCAGGCTTCTTGATCCCGGAACCTGATTCCTTTCAGACTCTATCCTTTATCAGATATCAGCATCACAATTTCATGTATCATGTAGGGAAATGGTGTTTTGTGACAATGAAAAATGAAGTATTTTATTGAAAATGAATATTTTAGAATCATTCTAAATAAAACATGACCGTCATCAGCATGATGACTGTTTTTGAACTGATTCCGGCATGTACCTCTGAAAGAGAAAAAAGGTGACGGTTGTTTTCCGCTGAACTGTTAATAATATAGCATAAGAAATCCCTGTAAACAGGTGAATGTCAGCTCAGGGTGAGAGATCTCCCCGATAATGGATATTGCTTTTAAACAGACTTGTTTTTAAATCAGCGGAAAAGACTTTTGCAGGAAGTTTTCACTAAAAGCTTTTTCAGATATGATTACCAGATAAAAGTAGCCACTGCCCCGGGCTTCAAATCAGCTTTTACAATTCTCTCATTAAGTTTGATAGTTACAATCCGATCCGATTCTGAATCATTAAGCGCTATCACTATAATCTTCCCATCAGGCGTTTTGAAAGCCACATTCGGGATCTTATCCGGAATATTCGATCCGATCCTCATGGATCCCGGCTCAACGAATTTCGATGCATGGGCAATTATATAGTAAGCAGGATTTCTTGTAACCGAATTTCCATCAATGGTAAGCGCACCCAGGCACTCCGTACATCCTCCTTCGGTATGCGGATCCTGATTCGGATCGGCAGCAAGATTCCATTCAATAACATTTTTACACCAGTTCCGGACGGCTCCGATAATGAGTGTTTTAATATGCCATCTGACATCCCCGGCGAAGTTGCCCGGGGCGCCTACCCATTGCTCCGTGAAATAAAGGTTTTTATCAGGATGAGCCTTTTTAACATCAGATATTGCATCCACCTCTCCTTCATACATGTGAAAAGCCGTGCCGTCGACATACCTGCGGGCGGCCGAATCATTGAGAACTGTTATCGGATAATCAGTCCTGTTCGGATTGTGATCGTAAATAATGATCCTGGTTTTTATCCCTGCATTTTTGAATGCCGGTCCCAGACTGTTCTTTATGAATGCTGCCTGTTCCTCCGGAGGCATATACATGCTTGGATTATTACTGGGATGAAGCGGTTCATTCTGAATTGTAATTGCATCTATTGTGATCCCTTCCGACTTCATGGCCTCGATATATTTAACGAAATAAAGGGCATAGGCATCATAAAATTCAGGCTTCAGGCTTCCTCCCTTTGAACTGCCGTTGGTTTTCATCCATACCGGGGGTGACCATGGCGAACCAAGTATTTTTATTGAGGGGTTTATTGAAATTATTTCCTTGAGGACCGGAATGAGGTCCTTCTTTTCAGGATCGATGCTGAATTTCTTCATCTCCGGATCGATTTCGCCGGAAGGCAGGTCATCATAACTGAACACTCTGTCGCTAAGGTCCGATGCGCCGATGCTTATCCTCAGATAAGAAACGCTTATTGAACTGTCGCCTTTGCCGAACAACTCCTCAAGAAGCTTTTTGCGCGATACTGGCTCCATGGCATTAATATGAATTGCGCTTCCTCCTGTAAGGGCAAAGCCAAAACCATCCATCTGCTGAAATGCGGAGAACTCATCAACAACGATAGCGCTGGTATCTTCAGAATGTATTTTCACAGGATTTAAAGGAATCTGTTTGGCAAGAAGCGCCGATTTATCGGGATTTGTCAGATACCATTCAACTTTTTCATGACTGCCGGTCCTGCATGATAAAGGCATTATAACCAATAATCCCAGGAATATCAGGTATTTTCCAATTACTATTGAGGGCAGGGTTTGAGTTTTCATCGGAGGAGTGTATTTGTCGGTTAAGTAAAGTTCTGCTTATGAATGGAATTTACCAAAAATTATTGTACTTTAAATCAAATTCATAAGTTACATTTACATATAAATCAGAATGAGAGTCAGTGTTTATTAATAATGTGACGTAGCTTTTCCCCCCTGGGGGAAACGGGAAAGGGGGTCATGAACAAACAATGGAAATGGTTGAGTGTAAATCCTTTAAAACATGTTCTTGTATTCTCGTTTATAATTGCTTTCATTTGAATAAATTCATTATTATTGTACTTTAGTTCTCTGAAAACCCATAAAATCAAATTTTTATGAAATCACAGACCGGTTCGGCAACAGGACGGATTATCCCCTGGGTCCTGACAATCGTACGTATTTCAATCGGATGGCATTTTCTGTATGAAGGAATTGCAAAGATCATGGCAGCTGGATGGAGTTCTGCTCCGTACCTTGCAGGCTCCAAATGGATATTTGCCCCGCTATTCACGGCGATGGCAGGTAACCAGTCGGTCGTTTCAGTAATCGACTTCGTGAATATCTGGGGAATGATACTTGTCGGCCTGGGACTGATAACCGGTCTGTTTACAAGGTGGGCAAGCCTTGCCGGCGCCGTAATGCTGTTCTTTTATTTTGTTGCCTACCCGCCGATACCGGGATATATGTTCGGCGTACCCGTTGAAGGCAGTTACCTGTGGGTAAACAGAAACCTGATAGAGTTCTTTGCACTTTCTGTATTTATATTCCTTTCACCCGAATCCCAATTCGGGATCGACAGGCTTTTGCAAAGATGGAGATCTGAAAAAGCAAGAAAACCGGTAGGGGAAATGCCTTCGGACCAGCCTAAAGATGTTGGACGAAGGGAAGTCCTTCGTGATCTTATTTCAGTCCCTGCCTTCGGAGCTTTCGCCTATGCCCTTTACAGGAAAAAGAAATGGGACAGCTTTGAGGAAAAACTTCTTGCTATCGACGGCATGGATGCAAATTCGGGAGCCACACTTCTTAAATTCAATTATTCAACACTTAAGGATCTGAAAGGCCAGGTACCCAAAGGAGTTATAAAATATTCTGATAAAAATGGCAACCTTGCCGATTTTGAGCTGAGCCGGCTGCTTATGGGAGGCAATCTTATCGGAGGATGGGCGCATGCAAGGGATCTTATTTATGTTTCGAAGCTTGTAAAGACATATCATACCGACGAGAAGGTGCTTCAGACGCTGGCGCTTGGTGAAAAATGCGGGATGAATGCAATTATATCGAATCCGCAGATGGGAAGGATATTCCAGAAATACAGGCATGAGTTCAGGGGAAAGATAAAATTCATTTCCGATTGCGGGACAGATCTCGATTTCCAGCAGGGCATAAAGATGTCGCTTGCAGCCGACTGGGATGCCCTTTATTGCCAGGGTGAGATTACCGACCGGTTCACAAATCCCGAATGGGACGATCCGAAAAAGAGAACACTTGCCGAGCGTATGGAGCTTATCAGGGCAGGCCTCGAAGAGATACGTGCAAATGGCAAGCCTGCAGGGATAGGGGCTCATCGTATTGAAGCCATCAAGGCATGTGTTGATTACGGTCTGAAGCCAGATTTCTGGGTAAAGACATGTCATAATTATAATTACTGGTCGGCACAGACAAACCAGGATTGGAATGATAATAAGTTTGATTTCAATCCTGAAGAAACGGTCCGTTATATGGGCACTCTGAAGGAGCCATGGATTGCATTTAAAGTGCTTGCTGCCGGTGCAATAAAGCCTGAAGACGGACTTAAATATGCCTTCGACAATGGGGCAGATTTCGTTTGTCTCGGCATGTACGATTTCCAGATCGTCGAGGATGTGAACATTGCCCTCGATGCAATCGCCGGCGCCCGTTCCCGTACCTCAAGGCCCTGGCTTACATAAACCTTCGTGCATCCGTGGTAAAAAATATAAAATGCCACGAATGCACGAATTAAAGACGAATATTAAAAGGGGATATTCGTGCATTCGTGGCTAATAAATTGTTTTAATTTTTTGGTCAGCAGAAAGACTTTACATTCTATAAAATCACCCGTCGGTAATTTAGTTTGATCTCACCGAAATTCACAATAAGCGCAAGTCTGTTCTCAGAAACCTTCAGATAATTTACTGCCTGAGCAATGAACTCATCTGCAATCCCTGAAACTCCTTTGATTTCAAGGATTATTTTATCATATACAACAAAATCAGCGTAGAACCTGTGCGGTAGGATTACATCTTTATAATGAACGATATATTCTTTCTCTCTTTCGTATGGGATTCCTGTTTTTCTGAATTCATATTCAATTGCATCCTTATAAACAATCTCAAGAAACCCAGCCCCAAGATTATTGTGAACTTCATAACATTTCCCGATAATGGAAAAACATTCGTCCTTGTAAAGCAGTTCGTGCATGCGATGACATATTCCGCATGGAAATTACGAAACATTCATCTTACCGGAAAATAAAAAGAAGAAAAAAATTGCCTGGAATAAACGATTGAAAGAAAGCCTTCTTGCTGAGAATTCGTGAATCCGTGGCGAACAAAAAAAGAAGAAATTGCCACGAATGCACGAATTAAAAACGAATTTGAAAACAAGATATTCTTGCATCCGTGGCGAACAAAAAAGAAAGATTGCCACGGATGCACGGATAAAGAAGGTGCCTGTTCTGAAAACTTTCGTGCATCCGTGGCGAACAAAAAAAGAAGAAATTGCCACGAATGCACGAATTAAAAACGAATTTGAAAACAAGATATTCTTGCATCTGTGGCGAATAAAAAAGAAAAGATTGCCACGGATACAAGGGAAAAGAGAATGTCTGTTTGGAAAACATTCGTGCATCCGTGGCTAACAAAAAAAGATTTTTTAATTTAGTTCAACAATTCTAAATCAAATACCATGAACAGACTAACCAGCCTGCTGATATTGCTTTTCATTTGTATTGATGGATCATCACAATCTTACCCGTTCCAGGACAGAAACCGACCTGAGGATGCAAGGATAAAGAACCTTATCTCACTGATGACCCTTGATGAAAAGCTCATGTGCCTTTCAACGCGTTTGACTATTCCAAGACTTGGAATAAAAGGAACGAGGACAATTGAGGGATTACATGGCCTTGCATACAGCGGCCCCGCCAACTGGGCAGTGAAAGGACCCAAGGCCTCACCGACAACCACATTCCCCCAGGCCATTGGACTTGCCGGGATGTGGGACCCTGATCTGCTCAGGAGAGTTGCAGACTGGCAGGCTACTGAGGCAAGATATCTTGCACAGAACCAGCGCTTCGGAACATCAGGACTTATTGTCTTTGCCCCGAATGCCGACATGGGAAGGGACATACGATGGGGCAGGACCGAGGAATGTTATGGGGAGGATCCTTTCCTGAACGCAACTCTGGTAACAGCATTTGTTAAAGGACTTCAGGGCGATGATCCCGTTTACTGGAAGACAGCCTCCCTTATGAAACATTTCCTTGCAAACAGCAACGAGAATAACCGGTCATACAACAGCTCCGACTTTGATGACAGACTCTTCAGGGAATATTATTCATATGCTTTCTATAAAGGTGTTGTGGATGGAGGTTCACAATGCTTCATGGCGGCCTACAATAAATACAACGGCATACCATGCACAGTCCACCCCGTTCTGCGAAATGTTACAATGAAAGACTGGGGTCTGAGAGGAATAATATGTACTGACGGAGGGGCCTTCAGCCAGCTCATTTCAACTCACGCCTACTACCCCTCTCCTGAAGTTGCTGCTGCTGAGTGTTTAAAAGCCGGAATAACGGTTTTTCTTGATAATTACATGGCTCCGCTTCGAGGAGCATTGTCAAAAGGACTTGTCTCTGAATCTGAAATTGATGAAGCAATTTACGGTAACCTCAGGGTCCTTCTGAAATTAGGATTGCTCGATGCTCAGCCCACCGATCCGTATAATAAAATCGGCATTACTGATACTGTTGCTCCATGGAAAAAGCCCGGGGCGCACGAGCTCGCACGCCTTGCAACCCGGAAATCCGTTGTCCTCCTGAAAAACCAGAACTCATTGCTTCCACTGAAGAAGGATAAGATAAAGTCGATAGCAGTTATCGGACCATCTGCAAATAAGGTCATATCCGACTGGTATTCAGGCACACCTCCATATAATGTAAATATTCTGAATGGTATAAAGAGTTCTGCCGGGGAAAACATAAAAATAAGGTTTGCAATGAGCAACAAGGCAGATTCTGCAGTCATTGCAGCTTCTCAAAGTGATGTTGCAATAGTCTGTGTCGGGAACCACCCCTTGAGCTACGGACTCGGATGGGGACAGAATTATGTCGCGAGCGACGGAAGGGAAGATGTCGACAGGCAGGCAATATCTCTGGAACAGGAAGATCTTGTAAAGCTTGTTTATAAGGCAAATCCGAATACAATAATGGTAATTGTGTCAAGCTTTCCTTATTCCATCCCCTGGTCGAAAGAGAATATCCCGGCAATACTGCATGTAACACAATCGAGCCAGGAACTGGGTAACGGCCTGGCCGATATTATATTCGGAAATGAAAGTCCTTCGGGAAGGCTGGTCCAGACATGGGTTTCCTCAATTGACGAGCTTCCCCCGATCCTCGATTACAATATCCGGAATGGAAGGACCTATATGTATTCCAAATCGGCTCCGCTTTTCCCTTTTGGCTACGGACTAACATATACAAGCTTCAGCTATTCGGATCTTAAAACTGATGGAAAGACAATTTCAAAAGGCGGAACTGTCAATGTCAGTTTCAGGATAAAGAATACCGGCAATTATGACAGCGATGAGGTAGCCCAACTTTATGTTAGTTTCCCCGGTTCGAAGGTTGAGAGGGCTGCAAAGGCACTGAAAGGATTTACAAGGATCATGATCAGAAAGGGAGAAGAAAAGCTGGTGACAATTCCGGTTAAGGCCGCCGATCTTACATATTGGGATACTGAATCGGGGAAATGGGTCCTTGAGCCTGGGAAAATCGATTTCTTTGTGGGATCATCTTCCTCGGATATTAAGTTAAAAGGAACTTTTGCCGCCGATCCAAGATGAGCTGATATGATTTTATTTTTTAGAGACTGTATTAAAGCGGGTTTTTTAAACCGCAAAGGTCGCTGAGTTTTCGCAAAGGGCGCGAAGCTTTTAATAAGAACTTACACAGAGAAAAACGGAGAAGGCACAGAGAACACAGAGAAATCAGTTATAATCAAAGATTTAATGAATTTTCTCAGTGACCTCTGTTGTCCTCAGTGATCTCTGTTTAAGTTCTTCCTTGAAGCTTTGCGTCCCGAGCATTCGGGATTGCGGTTATAAAATCCTTTTGAGGCAGTATGTTTAATATTTGGTTAATGAAAAGGTTTAATAATTAAGGTTTGACTTTAATATATTAAGAATTTCTGTTATTTTTGCGCCTGAATTTTTAAAGAAAAGCGTAAAAAGTAACAAATTGAAAAATTCAGAATGGAAGTACAGTAAGATCGTAATAAAGGTCGGAAGCAATGTCATAACCCAGGGCGACGGTTCACTTAATGTGGGCAGGATGCTCAGGATAGTTGAGGATGTTGCCGTTCTTGTAAAACAGGGTCTCGAAGTTATTCTCATCTCTTCAGGCGCTGTGGCAGCCGGCAGAAATTCGATTGTCCCCTCAAAAAGGACAAATATAGTCTCAGCCAAACAGATCTGGGCCGCCATTGGTCAGGTCAAACTCATGTGGACCTACCAGTGGCTTTTCGAGAAATACGGGATCAATGCCGGACAGCTTCTTGCCACAAAGGAGAGCTTCAGCGACCGCAGGCATTACCTGAATATGAAGAACTGTATTTCGGCAATGATAGAAAACAAAGTTCTGCCGATTGTAAATGAGAATGATACAGTATCTGTAAATGAGCTTATGTTCACAGATAACGATGAGTTGTCGGGATTGATATCATCCCTTATGGACAGTGAGGCTCTTTTCCTTCTGTCAAACGTCGACGGTATTTTCAATGGCAAACCCGGCGACAGCAATGCCTCGCTTATCAGGGAGATTAACAGCGATACAGGCGATATAGGAAAATACATAACCAAGGGAAAATCGGGATTCGGCAGGGGAGGAATGCTAACGAAATATTCCACGGCCCGCAAGATCGCATCAGAAGGTATTGATGTATTCATTGCCAACGGGAGCCGCGACTTCATTGTTACCGATATCCTGAAAGGAAGGGATGTGCCTTTTACTCATTTTACTGCGAACCAAAATATCAAAACAAGTGTTAAAAAGTGGTTGTATCATTCCGAGACATTTGCGAAGGGTGCACTTTACATAAATCAGGGAGCAAAAGATGTTCTTATTAATGAAAAGGCAAGCCTTCTGATGATCGGTGTTACAAAGGTGGAGGGTTACTTCAGGAGCGGTGATATAGTGAGGATACTGGATGAGGGCGGCAACAGCCTTGGATTGGGGAAATCACAGTTCGATTCAGAAAAGGCGGAACAGAGTATAGGCCAGAAACTTAACA
This sequence comes from uncultured Rikenellaceae bacterium, assembly GCA_964633505.1. Taxonomy (GTDB): domain Bacteria; phylum Bacteroidota; class Bacteroidia; order Bacteroidales; family VadinHA17; genus LD21. The sequence continues at coordinate 12,388 of CAZWHC010000021.1, forward strand.
AAGCGATAATCCATTATGATTATCTCGTGATAAATGAAGATATCAGGAACAGTTCCGACATGTCTTAATTATGAAATCCTGATCAACCGTTATGGATCTGAAAAATACACTAGCAAAAGCAAAAGCTGCCGGCAGGTCTCTGCAGACCGTCGACAATGATACCGTGAGTTCTGTCCTCCTGAAAATTTCTGATACGGCAATTAAAAGGTCAGGTTTCATACTTGATGAAAACAGAAAGGATCTTTCTCTGATGGAAAAGAGCGATCCGAGGTATGACCGCCTTATGCTTACAGAAGAAAGGATAAGGGGTATATCCGGTGATATTGCTTCAATCGCAAGGATGAAATCACCCGCCGGCAGGAAATTATCTGAATATATAAGACCTGACGGATTGAAAATATCCAGGATATCTGTCCCCTTTGGTGTCATTGGCGTCATTTATGAATCGCGGCCAAATGTCACATTCGATGTATTTTCACTTTGCTTCAAGTCAGGAAACGCAGTCATCCTGCGTGGTGGAAAAGAAGCTGTCAATTCAAATAAGGCTATAGTAAAAATTATAAATGATGTACTTGCTGAATCGGGGATCGACCAGAATATCGTGACTCTTATAACAGGAAGCAGGAATGATACGCTGAAGCTTCTGCACGCCAGGGAAAGCATCGACCTGATAATACCCAGGGGAAGCAGGGGACTCATTGATTTTGTCCGTGAGAATTCCTCAATACCTGTCATTGAGACAGGAGCAGGGATCTGCCATACATATTTCGATGAATATGGCGACAGGAATAAGGGTCAGGAAATAATCAACAATGCCAAAACAAGAAGGGTGAGCGTCTGTAACGCCCTCGACTGTTTGATAATTCATGAAAAACGTCTTGGTGACCTCGGATTCCTTGTTGAAAAATGTTCTTCTTCAAATGTTGAAATTTATGCCGACAGGAAGGCTTTTAAAGCTCTTTCCGGGAAATACCCTGCAAACCTGCTCCATAAAGCAACTAAAGAATCTTTCGGGACAGAATTCCTTTCATATAAAATGGCAGTGAAAACCGTTCCTACATTCGATGAGGCCCTAGCCCATATTGAGAAATTCGGTTCAAAGCACAGCGAAGCGATAATAACAGAAAACAATGACCGGAGGGATAAGTTTTTCAAAATTGTCGATGCTTCAGCTGTCTATTCAAATTCATCAACAGCATTTACAGACGGAGGTGAATTCGGTCTGGGTGCCGAGATAGGCATCTCAACACAGAAACTTCATGCGAGGGGCCCGATGGCTCTTGATGAACTTACGACATACAAATGGATAATCGAAGGGAATGGTCATATAAGAAAATGATTTGGACTATGATAAGGGATCCGGAGATAATAAAGTCGTTATATAAATTTCTGCCCGGCAGGGTGAAAGAGGTAAGGGATCAGCTGGGACGGCCGCTCACACTGACGGAAAAGATACTTTACTCTCATCTGGCAGATAAAAATGTTCTGTCGCACCTGAGGAGGGGGATAGACTATGCTGAATTCATCCCCGACCGCGTAGCAATGCAGGATGCCACGGCACAAATGGCCCTTCTGCAGTTCATTGTGACCGGGAAAGAGAAGACAGCTGTTCCGGCTACCGTTCATTGCGACCATCTTATAACCGGACATATTGGCGCTGAAAAGGACCTGATGACAGCCCTCGACTTCAACAGCGAAGTATATGATTTTCTTTGCTCGGTATGCAGCAAATACGATATCGGATTCTGGAAACCGGGGGCAGGGATCATACATCAGGTCATCCTTGAGAATTATGCTTTTCCGGGCGGACTGATTATCGGAACTGACTCACACACGCCAACTGCAGGAGGACTTGGGATGCTGGCAGTGGGAGTCGGCGGCGCCGATGCTTCCGATGTGATGGCAGGACTGAGATGGGAACTTAAGGTTCCTGAAATTATAGGAGTCAGGCTTACTGGTAAGCTTAACGGATGGGCATCTCCCAAGGATGTGATCCTGAAACTGGCCGGACTGCTTACAGTGAAAGGAGGAACTGACAGGATCATAGAATATTTCGGAGACGGAGCCAGGTCGATCTCATGCACAGGAAAAGCCACAATCTGCAATATGGGCGCCGAAACAGGTGCAACATGCTCTGTCTTCGGGTACGATAAGCCCATGTCGGACTACCTTCGGGAAACCGGAAGAACGGCTGTTGCCGATTTGGCCGATGAGATAGGCAATGATCTGAATTGTGATACTGAAGTTTATAATTCTCCCGGCAAATATTTTGACCGCATTATCGAAATAAACCTGTCAGAACTTGAGCCTCATATAAATGGGCCCTTCACCCCCGACAGGGCAATACCGGTCTCACATCTGAAGGAGGAGGCAGAAAAAAACGGATGGCCTCTGGAAATAAGTGCAGGACTGATAGGATCATGTACAAATTCATCATTTGAAGATCTTTCAAGATCTGCTTCAATAATTAAGAATGCTCTTGCATCAGGGCTTCGGCTGAAATCAGATTTCATAGTCATCCCTGGTTCTGAAAAGATAAGAGCTATTGCTGAAAAGGAAGGTTTCCTTGATATTTTCAGGGAGGCGGGCGGTAAGATATTTGCCAATGCATGCGGCCCCTGTATCGGTCAATGGCTTAGGGACGACGGCACTGAGATGAAGGTGAATACAATTATCCACTCCTTTAACAGAAACTTCGCCAAACGTGCTGACGGGAACCCCGATACCCATGCTTTTGTGGCATCGCCTGAAATAGTTACAGCTCTTTCAGTTGCCGGCGATCTGACTTTCAATCCGCTAAGGGATACTTTGCTGAATTCCGAAGGCAAAGAAGTAAAGCTGCATGAGCCTGAAGGAGATGCGTTACCCGAAAAAGGATTTGATGTGTCCCCGGAAGGGTATCAGGAGCCTGCAAAGGATAAATCAGATGTTGATGTTAAAATCAGACCTGGTTCATCCAGGCTTCAGCTTCTGGCTCCTTTTGACGAATATGATCCGGAGAACTTCAGTAATATGATACTTCTTATCAAGGCGCAGGGGAAATGTACAACAGATCATATCTCGATGGCCGGGGTGTGGCTGAAGTTCCGCGGACACCTTGAAAATATTTCTGAAAATTATATGACCGGCGCAGTTAACAGTTTCAACGGTCACACAAATCTTGTTGTTAATCAGCTGACAGGGAAGGCTGAATCTGTTCCTGCTGTGGCCAGGGCATATAAGTCAGCAGGTATAAGTTCAGTTGTTGTTGGGGAGGAAAATTTCGGCGAGGGATCGTCACGCGAACATGCAGCCCTCGAACCCAGATACCTGGGAGTTAAAATGATAATTGTAAAATCGTTCGCGAGGATTCATGAAACCAACCTGAAAAAACAGGGTATCCTGGCGCTAACGTTTGCAGAAGGCAGTGATTATGAAAGGATAAAAGAAGATGACAGATTTAATGTTGAAGGACTTGAAAGCTTTGCGGAAGGAAGCAGGATAAGGCTGAAAATCATTCATCAGGATGGTTCATCAGAGTATATTGAAACAAAACATTCATACAACGCGAACCAGATAGCATGGTTTAAGGCAGGAAGCGCACTGAATTTAATACGAAAGTCAAACGAATAAGTCAATGCCAATGGCAAATGAAAAGATAAGAATAAAGGCTGGTAAACTGATTGTACCGGATAACCCTGTGGTACCTTTTATTGAAGGCGACGGAACAGGGCCCGATATCTGGAAGGCATCGGTCAGGGTATTTGACTCAGCAGTAAGCAAGGCCTATAACAACAAAAGGAAAATTGAATGGAAAGAGCTTCTTGCAGGAGAAAAAGCGTTCAGACTGACCGGAAGCTGGCTTCCTCCGGAGACACTTGAAGGATTCAGGGATCTTCTTGTAGGAATTAAAGGTCCTCTCACTACCCCGGTAGGAGAGGGAATGCGCTCATTGAACGTGGCATTAAGGCAGGAACTCGACCTTTATACATGTTACCGACCGGTTCGCTATTTCAAAGGAGTTCCAAGCCCGGTCAAGCATCCCGAGAATGTCAATATGCACATTTTCAGGGAAAACACTGAAGATATTTATGCAGGTATCGAATATATGCATGGTGATCCTGCGACAGAAAAGGTGAAAAGATTCCTGATAAGCGAAATGGGCGTAAAATCGATAAGATTTCCTTCTACCTCATCTATCGGGATCAAACCTGTATCGGTGGAAGGCACTGAACGTCTTGTAAGGCAGGCTATTAAATTTGCCATTGAACGTAAACTCCCTTCAGTGACGCTGGTTCACAAGGGAAATATTATGAAGTTTACAGAAGGATCGTTCATGAAATGGGGTTATGCCCTTGCCGAGAGGGAATTTGCAGATAATGTTTTTACATGGAAGCAGCATAAGCGTATAGCCGATGAAAAGGGCGGGAATATTGCAGATGAGCTGATGAAAAAAGCAGAAAATGAGGGAAAGATCATAATCAAGGACGTTATTGCCGATGCATTTCTTCAGCAGATACTTACACGACCCGCTGACTATTCGGTCATAGCAACCCTTAATCTTAACGGCGACTATATTTCCGACGCCCTGGCAGCGATAGTCGGAGGAATTGGAATAGCTCCGGGCGCCAACATAAACTTTGAAACCGGTCATGCCATATTTGAGGCGACACACGGAACGGCGCCAAAATATGCCGGGCAGGATAAGGTAAATCCGGGCTCGGTAATTCTTTCAGGGGCTCTTATGTTTGAATACCTTGGATGGCAGCAGGCTGCTGATCTTATTTATAAAGGCATTGAATCAGCAATCATTGAAAAAAAGGTCACTTACGATTTTCACAGGCTGATGGACAATGCCACTCTTGTTAAGACATCAGAGTTTGCTGATGCAATAATTTCGAATATTAATACCTGATAACTTTATAACCAATGGAAGGTAACCATTTTGTTTCAAAGCTTGAAAAACCTGTAAGGGATGCCTGTCAGATAGAAAGTTCCCTTTTTGAAACCTATGATGTTAAAAGAGGTCTCAGGAACGCCGACGGCACGGGAGTCCTTGTTGGTCTGACAAACATCGGCGATGTTGTCGGATACAGGAAGGAAGACGGTAAGGTAATTGCAATACCAGGTAAGCTTTATTACAGGGGTATTGATATTGAAGAAATAACTGCCGGATTCCAGGATGAGAACAGGCATGGCTTTGATGAGACAGTCTACCTTCTTCTTACGGGTCATCTGCCTACAAGCAATCAGCTGATGGAGTTCTCGGCATATATGAGCTCGCTTCGTCCGCTTCCCGACGATTTTGTAAAGGATATGATCCTTTCAATGAAAGGGAAGGATGTGCTTAACATTCTTGCCCGCTCGGTTCTGGGGCTTTATATTCTCGACAGCAAACCCGATGATATAAGCCTCGAGAATATGATAAGGCAGTCGCTTAACCTTATTGCGAAATTTCCGACCATAGTGGCTTATTCATATCAGGCCATGAGGCATCTTTATAAAGGCAAAACATTGTCGATACGGCATCCACAGCCGGGGCTGAGCACAGCAGAGAATTTCCTATACCTCATCAAGGGTGATAATAAGGGCTTCTCGCGACTTGAAGCAGATCTTCTCGACCTTATGCTTGTTCTTCATGCCGAACATGGGGGTGGTAATAACTCAACGTTCACAATGAGGGTTACAAGTTCGTCGGAAACAGATATATATTCAGCCGTCACCTCCGCCATAGGTTCACTGAAGGGTCCCCTGCACGGCGGGGCAAATGTAAG
>CAZWHC010000022.1:0-16125 GCA_964633505.1 uncultured Rikenellaceae bacterium
CCTGGAGGATTATTTTTTTTATATTACGGTGAACGGGGTTCACCTCATATTAAAATGAATCCTCTGTCGATTCGCAGCGGATTACCGCCGGTGATCCGGTTTGGGGGGACCCTTCAACCTTATCCTCCGGTCAGCCTGCGGCTGCCCCTGGAGGATTATTTTTTTTATATTACGGTGAACGGGGTTCACCTCATATTAAAAAAATAATCCTCCACCGCTGCGCGGGGAGGATAAGGTTGAGGTCAGTGGCGGATTCGAACCGCCGTAGCCGGTTTTGCAGACCGATTCCTAGCCACTCGGACAACTGACCATAAACTTCTATATAAAGAACATAATATTTTTTCTTTAACCGCCTGTACCGCCGGTTTTGTCCCGAGGCTTCGGGAATTCCTAGCCACTCGGACAACTGACCGATTTTACGCTTCAGGCTGCAAAAATAATAAAAAATACGAAAAATACGATGCGGCCAAGGCAATCATTAAATATACCTTATGCTTATTCCTTACATAATGCTTCAAAAAAAGCAAGCCCCTCGCCCGTGGTGAACTTTAAAATCCAACCCACCCCTAACCCCCTCCCAGGAGGGGATCTATGCTTGCTGCCCTCTCCCCCGGGGGCTGTGGTGAGGCTGATGCTCCATACGGCGTTCACCTCGCCCTCCGGGAGAGAGCCTGCCACGCCGCAGCGTGGGGTCAGGGGTGAGGCCTTCAAATAAAAAGAGCCCTTTCGGGCCCGATCCGCAATTCAATCCGCCGGCTGCAGATCAAACCGCTATGAAATAATTGTTAATTATTCCGTCAGTTTTTTAAATGTCATAAACCACGACACACTGTAAACATCCTTTGTGTCGGCAGGTGCTTTCCTGTTATCAGCTGACGGAAGGAAAGGAATCATTACATCATTGCCGGCCCTCCAGTCAGCAGGTGTCATTACTTTATTCTTAGCAGCAGTCTGTAATGCTGTTACTGCTCTCAGGAGCTCTTCAGTACTTCTTCCAACCGAATTGGGATAGAAATAAATAGCCTGAATTACATTATCAGGATCGACAATATACACACCCCTTACATCTCTTGTGGAATTATTGGCTGAGTGTATCATACCATATTGCTTTGATACAACAAGCCTTTCATCATCAACAAGCGGGAATTTGATTGCCACTTTACCCCTGTTTTTGTAATTCAGTTCTTCAAGGGCTTTTTTCCAGTCTTTGTGAGTACTAAGAGGATCGGCTGAGAGAACAACAAGCTTGACTCCAAGTTTGTCAAAATCAGCCTGGTGGCTGGCAAGTTCAAGAAGTTCAGAGGAGCATACAGGTGTGAAATCCTGTGGATGTGAGAATAAGACTTTCCAGCTTCTACCGAAATCATCGGGGAAATTTACAAGTCCGTTTGTGGATTGAGCAGAAAATGCGGGAGCTTGCTCACCGATAAGAGGGATCCTGAAGTTTCTGTCTTCTTTCTTTTCCTGAGCCCAAACCTGGGTCAGCGGCAGAACAACCATTAAAAACAAAAAAACTTTTTTCATAGCGATCAATAATTTTTATTTATGAACAATAAACAGCAGACTTGACTGTGTTGTTCACGTCAATTAAGCTTTTTTAACAAACAGAGATGAAAATCCTTCTGAACCAAACTCAGCCGGAATGGCCTATATCCCTTATTTATATAGGTATCGGAGAGCTATTGGCTTCTTTATAAAAAAATTAAAGGAGATGCCTCTGTGCGACATCTCCTTTCTGCTTTCATCCCGAATTAGCCATTGTTACAATAATAGGATGAAATACTTTCGTGATCAATTACCCGGTTTCCAATGAACAGAATCAGTAGCAGCCTTCTCAGATTTTCTTCAGATCATCCGGTACCGGCCCACAGTCCCTGCCCTGATTCTTAAACAACAACATCAAAAATAGAATCGTGAAAATGAAGTTTTCATGAAGATTTCATGAATTCGGCGGAAAATCAAAAGAAAATTCAGTACCTGATCCGGGGGCTGATCTGACATTAATCTCTATTTTATGAAAATCAGCAATCGATTTTGCAATTGCCAGCCCGATGCCGGTCCCATTCTCCCCGTTGCCCTTCCTTGATTTGAATCGCGAAAAGAGATTACCAAGCTGTTCATCATCCATCCCGTTACCGGTATCAGATACAACAACCCGGTATCGGGCCCCGGATAAAAAACATTTTATTAAAATCTCTCCGCCTGATTGTGTGTTTTTTACAGCGTTGTTGACCACATTGTAGAACATTGAGAAAATAAGAGGCCGGTTGGCAAACCTGAAGATGTAATCATTTACAGATTCCTCCTTTAAGGCAACACCCTTGTCGTCAGCAATTGGCTTAAGTTCTTCAGTTATCTCTTCAATAAGGTCGCTGACTGAGAATTCATCTTCCCTGAGATATTGCTGACTTTCGATCCGGGCAATCATAAGCAGCGAATTTACAAGACTCTGAAGCCTGTGAAGGGTCTTCAGCGATTCCTCAACTTTAACTGCAATATCAGGGTCGACGTCATCCCTCAGAAGTATGTTTTCGAGCTTGCTTCTGAGAACTGAAACCGGCGTAAGAAGCTCGTGCGAGATATCGACGGTAATCTCCTTCTCTTTCCTGAAAGCCTCACCGATACGGTCCATCAGGCTCCGCAGGGCATTGTCGAGACTGATAAAATCGATAGTATTTGTCTTAACAGGATTTTTATCAAATTTCGAAGGACTTGAGATCTCTCTGAGCTTGTCTGTTATCTTCCCAAGCGGAATTAATATTATTCTGGTGTATTGAAGGTCGGTGATGAAAGTAACGAGAATGATAAGGCCGAGAAAGACGAATAATATATTGCTGATATTCCTTTTCGACTGCTGTATGCTCGTCAGGCTCCTGCCGATACCGAGAAGATATTTCTGGCCGTCGACAAAAAGTGTATAATTCAGAACCCTGTACCTTATCTCCTCATCGTCGATCACCCTGCTTGTGATCTCAATCTCATTGAGATCATCGGGAATAGCGGTTTTTTCGAAGCTAATGAATTCTTCCTTCAGGATGTTATAGCTCCCGAACGACATCGACGAGTCGGGATTGATGAACGGCTCTATACCGTACTGACTTATAAGTCCTATTGTCTTTTCCCGTTTCTGGACAAGGTCATTGTCGACCTGCCGCAGGTTTATCCTTTCTATTATCACCGGAAGAACCAGGAGAAACAATGCAGTGAAGGCCAGCTTCGACAGCAGGTTGAACAGAGCCAGCTTGGTCTTCAGTCTGATCATAATTCCTGAAATGAAGTATTATCCCGAAGTTATCTTATACCCCACTCCCCTTACAGTTTCGAGCCAGGGCGAAGGTGCATGGTTGTTAAGCTTCCTCCTGAGGTTTTTAATATGAACGTCGATAAAGTTACTGTCGTATTGATCGTCAAGGATATTTCCCCATATATGTTCATAAAGCTGCTGACGGGTAAGGACTTTATCAAGGTTAAGCACAAGATAAAGAAGAAGGTCAAATTCCTTTTTTGTAAGATCAACAACGTTTCCCTTGCATGTAAGCCGGCGTGACTGAATTTCCATAACAAATTCTCCAAGTTCAACATCCCTGCTTTTAATGTTGAACTTCCTTCTCGCCACAGCATTGATCCTTGAAAGTAATTCTACAAGTGCAAATGGTTTGGCAAGATAATCATCGGCGCCAAGATCGAGGCCTTTTACCTTGTCTTCGACAGCTCCTCTGGCGGTAATAATAATAAAGGATGCCTCACTTCCAGACTTGCGTGCTTCTTTTATCAGATCAAGACCGTTATAATCGGGAAGCCAGAGGTCGAGCAATATAAAATCGTAAAGGTTTATTACAATTTTTTCTGAAGCTTCCCTTCCTGTAAAAGCAAGGTCGCAAAGAAAGTTTTCTGACTTCAGGAATGAAGCTATCTCCTTTGCCAGGCTATGTTCATCTTCAACAATAAGTACATTCATGCAATAAAATTAAAAAATCCGGAAAAACAAGCTCACCTGGAAAACGAAGCCATCAGTTCCCGGATAAAATGAATCGTCATATAATGTAAAGATGTACGACGGCTCAGCTTCAATTGTCAGAATATCCGTATTAAGCGAGACAGGAATACCGAGATCAATTTCCATGAGACCGAAAAGGTCAGAATAAGTTGTCTTTTGTCCCTGGCCCTGACCCTGGCCATTATTTCTCCAGCTCCTCGAATGTGAAGATACGGAGTAGTAATAAGTCGATTCCCCGTTTGTCTGAGCCCTGGTAATCGTTCCGAACAACATGTTTATATAAGGATCAAAAGAAATATTGGCTTTCCCTTTGAACAATTCAGGGGTTTGAAAATAATGAGAGTTCTTCACCTGAAAATATGCCTGGCTTTCCTCAGAAAATAAACCGCCTGCCGAAACTTTTGTATACAAAAGCCTCCAGTCAAAACCAAGAGCAAGATCGCCGTAAGTGAAACTGTTGAAAAGCGTGTCGGTCAATGATGGCACAACCTGGTAACGGTACAATCCGGCTGAAATGTCAAACCAGTTGTTGAATGTATGGCTGTAAGTCAGGGATCCTGTATAAAATGCGCCGAAGGGATCCATATCTGAAAGATGAACGGCTGACAATGATAAATAGAACTCATTATTATAACCGTAAGAGACAGATCCGTAGCCATATGGCCTGTCACCCGAAATTGTAGAACCAAGGTAAATGAAGTTGCTGCCATAGCCTGCCCCGGCAAACAACGAATGTTTTCCGGTCGGGTTCAAGGAATCAGCCAGCGAAGAATCAGGCACTAAAGCATCAGGTTTCTGTGCCTGCAAGATAGTTGAAACGAGCAAAAGGCTGAAAACCGCTATTTTCAGTATATGCTTTCTGTTCACCATGAGGTAAAGATAATAGTTATCTGCCGCCTTTTTTACCTGCGCCTCCAGGTTTTCCGATACCCTTGGGCACACCCGATCCCGATGGTCTTACAATCGATGGCGGTCTTGCGCCTTTTGCCCTGCTGAGATCAGGACGGCTTCCCTTTACCTGCTTGACAGCCTTTGATCCCTGGTTCCTGACAGTCTGCCCATAGGCATTCCCCTTCTGTGCCTGTACCTGATCATCCGCGGCATTTTGTTTTTGCTGAACCTGTACCCCGAGAGTATCATTTTTTTGAGTGACTGTCTGTGAATATCCTTTAAATCCAGCTGACAGGATTAACAAAATGACAAAAAATATCTTTAATTGTGGTTTCATTTCATTCATCTTTATAACTTTCAGATCTGTTCTGTTCACAGATCTTCCTCAAATTCAACACAAAGATATTTTATTAATTATGAAGAAATGATGAAAAGCGGCGGTACATTTGTACCAAATCCCTTATAATTTAAAAATTTCACCTTTGAGCACAAAAAACCAACACAGTTTATAGTTGATCCTGAAAATTACCTGTTAATACTTTGTATCGAAAGCCTTTCATTTTCTGACAGGGATTCCATTTCTTCGAGGGCCTGCTTAATCTTCTTCCTGAAATTCCAGCATGTCATCTGCCTGAGCGAAAGACGCTTCGCATATTCATAACTGGAAATTTCCTCCTCTCCCCTGCAAACATTGTAAGCAATATAAAATGCCTTGTGCACAGGAAATTTGCAATTGTGGAAAATAGTACCAGATGAGGCTGATTCTTCAGTCTTGCATTTTGTACATCTTCTGGAAAAAGGAGTTTTTCCCTCGCAATAATTGGTATTGCCGCATTTCCTGCATCTGAATCCGTTCTCCCATTTTACCTCGGCCAGAAACCTGTAACACTCAACATCATCCGTAAAGAGCTTTTCGAGCTGCTTTTCCGACAGCTGTTTATTAAATATTTTTCCCATCCCCGAAATTCAAAGCACAAATGTAAAAAAATAAAGTGATACTAAAAAGATTCAGGTGATACTATTGCGATTTAAAAATAAGTTTCGTACTTTTGCAGCTCAATTATACAGAACAATTTCGTCTGAGTTATGGAGACAAAACACGAATTCACTGAAATAAATAATAGATACAGCAGTCTTGCTGAATCGACATGCTGCCTTTCGTGCGGAGGTGCAATAAATTACTCAGAAGCATCAGAAGGGGAAGTTTGTGTTGATCTTGGCAGCGGAAGAGGTACTGACGCCATGCGGCTGGCCGGGACAGTGGGTGATTCAGGATTTGTTTATGGGATAGATATTTCAGAAGGCATGCTTGAAAAAGCAAAAAGCACTGCAGAACGTCTTGGCATTTCAAATGTAAGATTCATATACAGCCCGCTTGAAAATACGGGCTTGCAGAACGAAGTTGCTGATCTGGTAATATCAAACTGCACAATCAATCATGCTGCCGACAAGCAGCTTGTCTGGAACGAAATATTCCGTATCCTCAAGCCGGGCGGCCGGTTTGTTGTAAGTGATATCTATTCAACCGAACCTGTTCCCGATGAATACAGGAATGATCCCGTTGCCGTATCGGAGTGCTGGGCCGGATCTGTTACACGTGGCGAATACCTTTACCAGATTGAAAATGCAGGATTTGAATCTGTAAGGATAATCGAAGAATCGAATCCCTACAACAAAGGTAAGATACAGGTAGCAAGCTGGACAGTTGCCGGATCAAAACCCGCTTATGACACAAACAATAATTAAAACAGCAAAAAATTAAAACCATGAATATGAGAAAATATCTTTTTTCACTGCTTATACTTGTACCTTTCGCATTTGCCGAATGCAAGGCCGACAATACCGAAGGACCGAAAAGCGCAGGAGCATCTGAAAGTCCGGTTACTTATCTTACAAACGATTCCTTTAAAAAGCTTATATTCGATTATGAAGCAGGCAAGGAATGGAAATATGCAGGAAAAATGCCTGCAATAATCGACTTCTATGCCGACTGGTGCGCTCCTTGCAGGCAGCTGTCCCCTATTGTTGAACAGCTGGCAAAGGAATACGAAGGAAAGATTGTTATATATAAGGTTGATACTGAAAAAGAAATAAATTTGTCACAGAGCCTCGGAATCACGGGCTTGCCTACCCTTTTGTTCATCCCTGTCGAAGGCAAACCCCAGGTAACAATGGGCGCACTTCCGAAAGAATCACTGGTTCAGGCAATAAATGAAGTTTTAAAAGTTAAATAATAAAAACATGAAAAGTCTTATTAAAAGCAAAGTAACCCGCGTCAAAGCCAAAGTAGCACAGTGCTGTGCAAAAATATCCAAAACAGTTGCCGGCTGTCACGACTGATAAAAGAATGCAATATTCGAAGTACAATATTTTCTCAAAGATCAGGGATTCAGAGAATTACTTCATCCTAAACCTGCTATCAGGAAATGCCGACATTCTCGACAGGGCAGATGCGGTTAAGATCGAAGCCCTCAGGAACGGAGAGAGTATTCAGGATGACGGATTTTACAATGAGCTTACAGAGAAAGGGTATATTGCAGAAGAGTCGCTGGAAAGAAATGAATACAGGAAGAAATATCTCAATTTCATCGATTCGCGTGAGAAAGATGAAATACAGATATTTTTTGTTCCCAATTACAGCTGTAATTTCGCCTGCTCCTACTGCTATCAGGATCAGTATGTAAACCAGAATAATGAACTGACCCCTGAGATCATAGATGCGTTTTTCAGTTATGTGGAACAAAAGTTCGCAGGACGAAAAAAATACATCACAATTTTCGGCGGCGAACCTCTTCCTGGAAGTCAAAGGCAGAAAGGGATAATTGAATATATTATTGAAAAAGCAAATTTGTCGGGGCTTGAACTTTGCTTCGTTACAAACGGGTATACTCTTGAAGAATATATGCCTTTACTCCTGAAAGGTAAAATCAGGGAAATACAGGTTACCCTCGACGGCACCGAAAAGATCCATGATTCAAGAAGGTTCCTGAAAGGGGGAGGAAAGACATTTGAAAAGATTTCAAACGGCATCGACATCTGCCTTCAGAATCAGATCAATATAAATCTCAGGATGGTAATCGATAAGGACAATATCAACAACCTTCCTGAACTTGCCGACTATGCCATAAAAAAAGGATGGACCCTTAGCGATTATTTCAAAACCCAGATTGGCAGAAATTATGAACTTCACCATTGCCAGTCGGCTCCGGGAAGACTTTTCGACAGAATAAGCCTTTATGAATCAATATATGAGCTTGTAAAAAGGCATCCCCATATAACTGAGTTTTATAAACCTGCTTATTCAGTATCAAAATATCTTTCAGAAAACGGAGAACTTCCAGATCCTCTTTTTGATTCATGCCCGGCATGCAAAACCGAATGGGCATTCGACTATACAGGGAATATTTACTCCTGTACAGCTACTGTTGGAAAAACAGAGGAATCGCTCGGTACTTTTTATCCAGCAGTTAATCTTAAGGTTGAGATAATTGAACAGTGGGAATCACGTGATGTAACCTCCATTCCCGGGTGCAGGGATTGTTCAGTACAGCTTGCATGCGGAGGCGGTTGCGGTTCGGTCGCAAAAAACAATACAGGTACAATATGTTCTGCTGATTGCCGGCCTGTAAAGGAATTAATGGAACTGGGCTTCAATGCCTGTTTTGAAAATAATAATTCATAAAATGAAAGAAATAAATTCATCAGAATTCGAAAAGGAAGTACTACAATCAGGAAAGGTTGTCCTCGATTTTTATTCAACAGAATGCCCTCCCTGCGAAGCGCTCGCATCCAAATTTGAAGATCTGTCGCGCCAGTATGGAAGGGATATTAATTTCCTGAAGATTTATCGCCAGGGTAATCGCGAGCTTGCCGAGAGACTGGGAGTTAAATCATCCCCCACCCTTCTGTTTTTCTCTGATGGGAAAGAAGTTGCATCAAGACTGGCAGGCGGGATAAAAAGAAGTGAGATCATTCACAGGCTCGACAGCATGCTGCCACCTGAAAAGGTAAGCGAAATAAAGTCGACGATTAAACCGTCATATTCCGAATTTGATGTCATAATTCTCGGCGCTGGTCCGGGAGGTTTGACTGCAGGATTGTATCTGTGCCAGTCGAAGATAAACACAGTTCTTATTGATATTGCACTTCCGGGCGGACATGTATCGACCACGCACGAGGTCTCAAATTATCCCGGATTCATTGAACCGCAGGCAGGCTATATGCTTTCACATAACATGAGCGAGCAGACAAAGCTCTGCGGTACAATCTACAAGGTTGCAGTTGATGTTACAAAAGTTGACCTTGAAAAGAAAGAGGTAGTGATTGATGAATTTGAAACGGTAAAAGCTAAAAGGATAATAATTGCAACAGGGACAACACCGAATCTTACAGGAGCTCCGGGTGAAAAGGAACTGAAGGGAAAAGGCATATCATATTGCGCCACCTGCGATGCCAAGTATTTCAACGACAAGGAAGTCGTTGTAATTGGAGGAGGCAATTCAGCTGTTGAAGAATCGGAATACATTACAAGGTTTGCCGGTAAGCTTACCATTGTTCACCAGTTTGACAAGCTGACTGCCAATAAAAAGGCGCAGGACAAGGTATTCAACAACCCTAAGATCAATATACTTTTCGACAATGAACCAAGAGCTTTCATCAGGGAAGGGGACAAAATAATAACCGAGATCGAGAATGTAAAAACGAAGGAACGCAGCAGGCTTGTAAGCGACGGCGTTTTCATTTTCATCGGGATGAAACCCAATATAAGCCTTTTCAGGGACAAGCTTGAACTCGATCAGTGGGGCTATATAAAGACAAATGAGGATATGATGACAAGTATCCCCGGAGTTTATGCTGTTGGTGACGTCATTAGCAAAAAATACAGGCAGATAACTACTGCAGTCGCTGATGGCACAATTGCTGCTATGGCAATTGCAAAGGAGTTGGATTAAACTTCATAGAAGAATTAAAGTCTTCAACTTCCAAACTGCACGCAACTCTGTGTCTCTGTGATTTCCTCTGTGTCTGTGCAAGTTCTTAGATATTTTACCCCCTTTCTATTTCCCCCAGGGGGGCAATAACAGTACGCTTGCCGGATACCGGAAGTGAAGCACTATTACATTCGTATTAATCCCAGCAATTTCGACACAAGTCCTGCCAGAAGTATTGCAAACAGTATCTCGATGATGCAAATTGCCATTGCCTTCTTCCATCCGTAATCCTTCCAGAGCACTGAAATAGTGGCTACGCATGGTATGTAGAACATGCTGACAACTGCAAGCGTGATCATTTGTTTTGCAGTAAGTACATCTCCGAAATTTGTTGTACCAAGATAAGCAGCGAGCATCACAAGGATAAGTTCCTTCCTCAGTATCCCGAATATAAGAAGGATACCTGTTACGGCAGGGAGTCCGAGCCAGTTTACGGTAACCGGGCTCAGAACGTCTGAGATTGCCGGCATCCAGCCTGCAAGGTTTATAGCCTGGATCATTACTCCAGCAATAATAACTATAGGAGCGGCAATATAAATGAACTCTTTCAGTGCATCCCATGTCTGGGAAGCAATAGTCTTTACATGAGGAGTCTTGTAATCAGGCATCTGCATTATAAGCTCAACAGGTTCACCGAGAAGGAGTTTTGAAGATATCTTTCCAACAATAAAGATTATCACCATTGCAAAAAGATAAAGGCCAAGTGCCCACCATAATCCCACATATTTGCCGACAAGCCCGAAAACAATAACCGAAACTGCAGAGCACGGCACCATAGTGACAAGAACAGCAGTGATGAACCTTTCTCGGCGCGATTCCATTATTCTGCATGAAAGGCATCCGGGCACATTGCAGCCTAATCCGATAATAAATGATATGCATCCCTTTCCGTGGATACCCATTCTATGCATAAGATTGTCCATCAGGAATGATATGCGTGCAATATAGCCCCAGTCTTCAAGAATATATAAAAGGACATAGAACGGAAGTATGTAAGGCAGGGCGATCTGTACAAGTGCCAGGACACTCTCGACAGCTGACCATCCAAGTGAGGAGGCAAAGGATATTCCGAAGGCTTCGTTCCACCAGCTGTGCAAGGAGCCAAACAGGATATCGAACCTTGATGACAGCCAGTTGCCGAAGCCAAAGACAGTAAGGAACATCCCTCCCATAATACCGATCATTACAAGGTAGCCGAACAGTTTATGGGTTGTGATGTAATCAAGTCGTTCATTAAGGGATGGTTTCAACCGTGGCGAGATTTCCACAACCGAACGGGTTATCTGAGCTGCAAGATGACTCCTCTCGTCTGATATAACAATAGAGCTGTCGTGACCATGGATCTCCTCAAGTTCAGATCCCAGTTTTTCTGCCGCGGCGATGATGTCGCTGCTGTAATCTCCGACAAGTTTAACAATGTCCCTGTCTTTTTCAAGAAGTTTGATCGCCATCCACCTTGGAGGATAAGGCAGGCCTGAATCTTTAAGATATACTGCCAGAATGGAAATGCATTTTTCAATTTCCCTGCCGTACCGGGGCGGATTATAACTTTTTTCCTTGTCCTTAAGTTCGATTACCTTATCAATAATGGAGGTAATTCCGGATCCTCTCAGAGCTACTGTCGGGACAACAGGTGTGTTAAGCAAATTGCCAAGGGCACCGGTATCAATTGATATACCCTTTTTCCTGGCCAGGTCCATCATATTCAGAACCAGTATTACCGGACACTCGAGTTCGAGAAGCTGAAGAGTGAAGATCAGGTTTCTTTCGAGGTTGACAGCATCGACAATATTTATTACGAATTCCGGCTTCTGGTGTACAATATACTCTCTTGAGATAACCTCTTCTTCCGAATATGTAGCAAGGGAATAGATCCCCGGAAGGTCAAGGATATCAATTGTATATCCCTTATAATACAATGTCCCTTCTTTCTTTTCTATTGTCTTGCCAGCCCAGTTGCCGATATGCTGATGCAGTCCGGTCAGATAATTGAAAACAACCGATTTTCCGGCATTACCCTGGCCGGCAAGAACAATGTTTATGTTTTTGTTATCTGCCATCTTTCTATTTTATTAACCCACCCCTTCCCCCACGCTGTAGCGTGGCAGGCTCTCCCAGGAGGGGACCCGTTAGCTTTGGCCTTCCGTCTTCGGTCTCCCGTCATCGGTCATCGGTCTCTCCCTCACCATAATTTTCGATGCCAGTCCCTGGCCGAGGACAAGCCTCGATCCGCAAAGTTCGATCTGAACCGGCCCCGAGAACAGAGCGCTTCTTAAAACCTTTACCATAATGCCTGATCGCAGGCCAAGGTCTGCAAGTCTTTTCGTCAATGCTTTTCCGCCCGATACCGAAACAATTACTGCCAGCTTACCATCTTTGATCTCCGTAAGGCTTTTAAGATCTTTACTGTCGTCCATAACTTATTACTTATATTGACGTGTGAACACATATTCAATCATAATCCCAAAAAAATCATTTTTCCTCAACATGCCTGATACCTTCCGCAAAGAGGTTGTTAATATGAAGGTCGTCGAGAGAATAGTAGGTTATCTTGCCCACCTTATTATATCTGACGAGCTTCATGTTCCGGAGGGTTCTCAGCTGATGGGAAATTGCCGAATTTGTTGTGCCTATTATCATTGCTATGTCGTGAACGCAAAGTTCTTCCTCCTGGCACAATGCATAGATTATTTTTGTCCGGGTGGGATCGCTCATTGCCTTGAAAGTTTCTGCAAGATCGTGATAGAACCTTTCGTTCTTCATTTTCCCTGTCACCGACCGGACCTTTGCTTTCTCAATAGATGAGCCTGGCTGGCTCTTAACGGAATTTCCCTTCATCAAAGAATATATGAACAATTGTTCAATTGTGCAGCAAAAGTACTATAATATTGAATACCTGCAATGACAAAACACATTAATTTGATTTATCTTTCAATGACCACGCTTACAGAACCTATCTTGCCTCCCATCGGCGGGTTCATTTTTGAGACTTTTATCCTTGCCCTTGTGATTCCGGGCATCTCGGAATAAAGTGCATCGAGAATCCTTCCGGCAATATTTTCGAGGAGATATGATTTCTTTTCCATCTCTGATTTGACTATCAGATATGCTTTCTGGTAGTTGACTGCATCTTTGAGATTGTCGCTCTTTGATGGTATTGTCATATCGGTCTCGATAGTCAGGTCGACAATAAATTTATTTCCAACTATCTGTTCCTCCTTGTAATGCCCGTGAAAGGCATAGAACTCCATATTTTCAATCTGAATAAGACCCATCCTGTCAGCATATTATATACATGCACAAATATATATGTAAAAAAATCAAAAAATCTTCAATAAATTTGGTTTATATTATAAACTACTTTATATTTGCAATATATTTATAGAACCAAAACAATGGAAAATCAACAAGAACCGATGTCAGGCGAAGAAAGCCTGAAGATCATCACAGAAATGATAAACAGGACTAAAGCCAATGTCCGTCAGGGCAGCTTTCACTTGTTGCTGTGGGGCTGGATGATATTCATTTGCAGCCTGGGCGAATATATTCTGGACAAATTTACCGGTATGGAAAAGCCATGGATTATTTGGATGCTTGTTATACCCGGGGTTTTTGTTTCTTTTATTTACGGTTACATGAAGGGGAAAAAAAGTCCGTTCCACACATATGCCGACATGATTTATATGTGGACATGGATAGGATATTTTGCTTCAATGGTAAGTCTTTTTATCATTCAATCTGACAGAATGGATGCACTGGTCCCCTATGTTCTGATCCTGACAGCTGTCCCCACTTTCATATCAGGTTTTATTATCAGGTTCAGACCACTGATTTTTGGAGCCATGTTTTTCTGGATTTTTGCAATTGTGGCTAATTTCGCCGGACCGCAAATAAGCCCGCTTGCCTTACCTGCAGCAATGCTTACAGGTTATCTGATACCCGGATATATGCTTAAAAACAAAATCAACAATGGCACGGTTTAAGGAACTGGATCCGGTCCTGCATTCCCAGCTAAGGCTGGCAGTTGTTTCATTGCTTATGAGTACAGAAGTTGCTGATTTCTCGTTTATTCAGGAGCAGACGGGAGCCACTGCCGGAAATCTCAGTGTCCAGCTGTCAAAATTAAAAGAAGCAGGATATATTGAAGTGTCAAAGAAGTTCCGTGAAAATTATCCGCAGACACTGTGCAGGATAACTCCCGAAGGCCGGAGAAAATTCACTGAATATGTTAATTCCCTGAAAGACTATCTGAATCCGGAAAAGTCCTGAAACATATTTGTGAAAAAAACAGCACTTCCTTATAGCGGGTCTCAAATTCATCCTATTTTTGTAACCACAAAATTATCAGGGATGAACGAAGAGAAAAAAAATGGGGCTGAAGAGGTAAAAGCGCCTGTAAGTTTTATTGAACAGATAATAATCGATGATCTTGAAAGCGGGAAGAACGGAGGAAGAATCCATACAAGGTTCCCTCCCGAACCCAACGGGTATCTTCATATAGGACATGCCAAAGCCATTTGTCTCGATTTCGGCATGGCACAGAAATACGGCGGCAAATGCAATCTTCGTTTTGACGACACAAATCCCGTAAAGGAAGAAGTTGAATACATCGATTCGATAAAGGAAGATATAAGGTGGCTTGGCTTTGACTGGGACGACAGGGAATATTATGCCTCTGATTATTTCGGGAAGCTCTATGATTTTGCTATAGACCTTATTCTTAGGGGTCTTGCATATATTGATGACCAGCCGGCCGATGTCATCTCATCCCAAAAAGGTACCCCCACCCAGCCCGGTACTGAAAGTCCATACCGAAGCAGGACCGTTGAGGAGAGTCTCGACCTGTTTGAAAGGATGAACAAAGGGGAATTTGAGGAAGGGAGCAGGGTATTACGTGCAAAGGTCGACATGACATCCCCTAACATGCAGATGCGCGATCCTATAATTTACAGGATCATCAAAGCAGCCCATCACCGTACAGGAGAGGCCTGGAAAGTATATCCGATGTACGATTTTGCACATGGTCAGAGCGACTATTTCGAAGGGATAACACATTCTCTCTGCACGCTCGAGTTTGAAGTACACCGTCCGCTTTACGACTGGCTCATCGACCAGCTTAAGACAGGCGATTACAGGCCCCGTCAGATCGAGTTCAACAGGCTCAACCTTACATACACTATGATGAGCAAGCGTAAGCTTCTCGAGCTTGTTCAGGAAGGGAAAGTATCGGGATGGGACGATCCCCGTATGCCCACGCTGTGCGGACTGCGCAGGAGGGGATATACTCCGGAATCGATCAGGAAATTTGTCGATCTCATTGGTTATACAAAAGTAGAAGCCATAAATGATGTATCGCTTCTAGAACATGCCGTTCGCGACGACCTTAACCTGAGGGCTCCAAGGGTTTTTGCCGTGCTGAATCCCCTGAAAGTGACTATAACCAACTATCCCGAAGGTAAAACAGAATATGTTTCGCTCATTAATAATCCTGAGGATGAAACCATGGGAAGCAGGGAGATCCCGTTCAGCCGTGAGGTATATATCGAGCAGGATGATTTCATGGAGAATCCTCCGCACAAGTTTTTCAGGCTAGCGCCCGGAACGGAGGTAAGACTCAAGGGAGCATATATAATCAAATGTACGGGGTTCAAAAAAGATGCATCAGGAAATGTAACCGAGGTGTTATGTACATATGATCCTGATACAAGGAGCGGAGCCTCTTTGTCTGAAAGGAAGGTAAAGGGCACGCTTCACTGGGTATCGGCTGAGCATGCCGTTGATGCAGAAGTAAGGCTGTACGACAGGTTATTCGACCATGAAGATCCGGCAGGACAGAAGGATGATGATTACAGGAGTTTCCTGAATCCCGATTCGCTCAAGATATTGAAGGGCTGTAAAGTTGAACCCTCGCTTGTAAATGCAAAGCCGCTTGATAAGTTCCAGTTCCAGAGGCTTGGATATTTCTGCGTTGACTCCGACTCAACGGAAAGCCATCTCGTTTTCAACCGGACTGTGGGGTTAAAGGATACGTGGGCGAAGATAAACAAGTAGGTACGCGATACGGGGTGCGCGGTGCAGGGAGAGTTAACCAGCACCCAGCAACCAGCACCCAGCAACCAGCACCCAGCAACCAGCAACTGCAAATTCCTGTTTGCACTTTTTAAATAAATAATTATATTTGCAGCCCAATCTGTCCCGTGGTGTAATTGGCAACACGTCTGATTCTGGATCAGAAGAGTGGGAGTT
>CAZWHC010000023.1:0-15419 GCA_964633505.1 uncultured Rikenellaceae bacterium
CAAAAGCTCTATTTTATATTATCGACCAGGAATATGAAACCGGCCAGGCAATCCCTGTTACAGGTGGGCAGGTGATGATGGGCTAGGAGCACAGGGCACAGGGCGCAGGGCGCAGGGCAAAGAGTACAGAATTCGTGCATTAGTGGCTAAAAACAGAATATGAAGACAAAGGCTGTTCGCATTTATGGGAAAAGAGACCTCAGGCTTGAGGAGTTTGAACTTCCTGAAATGAATGAAGATGAGATCCTTGCCAGGGTGGTTTCCGACAGCATCTGCATGTCGTCGCACAAAGCGGCATTACAGGGCGCCGACCATAAAAGGGTACCCGACGATATACATATTAATCCCACCATTATCGGTCATGAATTTGCAGGCATTATCCTTGAAGTCGGAAAAAAATGGCAGAATAAATTCAAACCCGGACAGAAATTCTCGATACAGCCGGCCATGAACCATATGGGCACGCTGGAGGCACCCGGATATTCATTCAGGTTTATTGGCGGCGATGCAACACATATAATAATTCCCGCAATTGTAATGGAAGCAGGCTCCCTTCTCCCCTACGATGGAGAAGCATTTTATCCGGCATCGCTGTCGGAACCGATGTCGTGCATTGTCGGCGCCTTTCATGCCTGTTATCATGTCCCTCCCGGAACATATAACCATTCGATGGGAATCTGGGAAGGCGGAAATATGGCCATCCTGGCAGGTGTAGGCCCTATGGGACTGGGTGCGATAGATTATGCCCTTCATCAGGACAGGAAGCCGGGTCTGCTGGTTGTTACAGATATCGACGACAGCCGTCTGGCCAGGGCTGCATGCCTTTTCACTCCGGAAGATGCTCTGAAAGAAGGGATCAGACTTCTTTACGTCAATACCGGCAAGCTTGATGACCCCAGGGGATATCTCCGCGATCTTACCGGAGGCAAAGGGTTTGACGATGTATTTGTTTTTGCCCCGGTAAAACAGGTTGTTGAGCAGGGCGATGCCATCCTGGGTTTCGACGGCTGCCTCAATTTCTTTGCCGGACCCACTAATCCTGAGTTTAAAGCCGAATTCAATTTCTACAATGTCCATTACGCCTTCACCCATATTGTAGGAACTTCGGGCGGGAATACAGATGACATGCGTGAATCATTGAAGCTCATGGAAAGCGGAAGGATAAATCCGGCAGTTATGATAACACACGTCGGAGGGCTCGATGCCGTGGTCGACACAACAATGAACCTGCCTCAGATCCCGGGAGGGAAGAAGCTTATCTATACAAATATATCGATGCCGCTGGTTTCTCTTTACAGGCTTGGTGAACTGGGAAAGACCGATCCTTTCTATGCGGGACTGCATGAGATTGTGGCCGCAAATGACCATATCTGGAATGCAGAGGCCGAAAGATATGTTCTGGAAAAAGGTAAACCTGTATGATTTACACGCGTGATCTTATCTTCGCGGCAAATTCTTCAGAAACATAATTCTCATAACTCATGCATACTTCCGATGCAAAATCAACTCCCATGGTTATGATCCTGTTCCAGATCTCTTCTCCTATGCTGCCAAGGTGCTCGGCATTTATGCCATTGATATAAATGGCAGCCATCATTCCGGCATTGAAATTATCGCCGGCTCCTATGGTGCTCACAGGTGTTAATTTTTTCACAGGAAACCTGCCGCTGAAATTTTCTGTCCTTACATAAACTCCCTCTGCATTTGCAGTATAGACAAGGCAATGACAGTAATTCTTAACGGCTTCCCACGCTTCATCGGGAGTCGAAGCTCCGAAAATATTGCTGAAATCCTCATCCGAACCCCTTACCATGCTTGCCATCGACATGTTTTCAACTATAAGCGGTTTCAGCCTGTCGAGTTCATGACGGTGGGCGCTTCTGAAATTGGGATCATATATGACTATTGCACCGTTTCTGTATGCTGCACCGACAAGGCTTCTGAATTTATCCCTTATTTCATCAGTTATTGCATATATCGACCCGCATAGCAAGATGTCGTTTTTTACTATTTCAGGGAATTCAATATCGAGCCGCTTTTCAGAATACTTCTCATAAAATGTATATGACGCATCATTCCTTTCGTTAAGGAATGCCAGTGCAAGCTTTGTCTTGCCGTCCCGGTAATGATGGACGAAGGAATTATCAACACCGTTTGCATGAAGAAAAGCATCGATAAGGCTTCCGACATCATCATCTGCATACTCGCTTATGAAATGAACCGGCTGGCCCACTCTTCCCAGCGAGACAATGCTGTTTAGCATGGCTCCTCCCGGTTTTGCGGCCTGCGGCTGTCCGTTCTTAAAAATAATGTCAAAGACTGTCTCTCCTATTCCATATATCTTTCTCATCGTATCTGTTATTTGGCAAACAATAATAATGTCACAAAGTGAATATACAACTTTATCTCAAAGTTTAAATAGTTGTGAAGCATTAAAATTTCAAATTGCAAATGACAGGATGGAAGATGGATTCGGAAATTGAGGAATTAGGAATTCGGATTTTTGATTTCGGATTTATTGGAATTCGGAATCCGGATTATAAAATTCCGAAATCCCAATTCCGAAATCCTAAATCCCTTATCTTTGCCCTTCATCCAAATAAGAGCCACCCATGAAGTCAATGAAGCTGACCGGGATACGTGAAATGGAAATGACTGAAGTTCCGGATCCTGTTATAGAAAGTCCGTACGATGTTCTTATCCGTATAATGACAGTCGGTGTATGCGGTTCGGATATACATTATTATACACAGGGTAACATAGGTTCCCAGAAGGTAGTTTATCCTTTTACCGTCGGACATGAGAGCGCCGGAATGGTGGTTGAGACCGGCGGGCAGGTTACAAGGGTTAAAAAAGGAGATATTATTGCAGTTGAACCTGCAATATGGTGCGGACTTTGCGACCAGTGCCTTTCGGGAAGGCATCATACCTGCAGAAAGCTCAGGTTCCTCGGATGCCCGGGTCAGGCTGAAGGAACACTTTCGGAATTTATTGTTATGCCCGAATCGAGCTGTTTTCCGATGCCGGCCAATCTTTCTGCTGATCACGGGTCGATATCCGAACCTCTTGCAATAGGCGTTTATTCAGTAAAAAAGGCGGGAGATATAAAAGGACTGAAAATTGCAATCCTTGGTTTCGGACCCATAGGAATGAGCGTTCTGCTGGCTGCAAAGGCTGCCGGAGCAGGCGAAATTTATGTGACTGACAAGATAGATGAAAGGCTTGCCATCGCTAGTATGGAAAAATCAACATGGAACGGTAATCCCTCAAAGGAAAATATTGTTGGGATCTTAAAGGAGAAAGTACCGGAGGGGCTGGATGTAGTTTTTGAATGCTGCGGCCAGCAGGAAGCTGTCGATCAGGCTTGTAGTATATTAAAACCCGGAGGAAGGCTTGTAATCGTTGGCATTCCTGAGTTTGAAAGGTGGAGCCTGAATGTCGATATTACCCGAAGGCATGAACTGTCGGTCCAGTTTATCCGCCGGCAGGTAAGTTGTGTTGAGCCGGCCCTTGAAATGATGAGCAACGGCAAAATAGATATCTCACGGATGGTGACACACAGGTTCCCCTTCGCAAGGACAAAAGAAGCATTCGATCTTGTCGCATCATATGGCGAGGGTGTTATGAAGGCGATGATAGATTTTTAATGCACAGGGCACAGAGCACAGCGAAGAGATGAGGGAGAGATGGGGCGAGAGGGCGAAAAGGTGAAAACACAACAAAACAATTGGATTTCCCAGCACCCGGTAACCAGCACCCAGCAACAGCCTAAACTAAAGTGGATTCCCCAATTGCTTGTATCGCAGCAAAGCTTCGATGAAATAGTAGTCGGCATAAGTGAGAGGAACGTCGACCTCGCTTTTTGCCGGCAGTGATCCGACGCTGTGCTTCAGAATGAAATTTCCATTCTCACCAGATTTTGCCATATATTCCGGAGAAGCCAGGCTGCGTATCTGCTTTTCTGCCACACCAAGATATTCCTGTTTCTTTGGCTGATCAACATAGCCGCTCAGTTCGATAAGCGCTGATGCCATAATCGCTCCCGCCGAAGCATCTCTTTTTGCATCTGGTATTCCGGGAGCGTCATAATCCCAGTAAGGAATCTTATCCTCAGGCAGGTTGGGATGGTTTAGAAGGAAATCAGCAATATGAACAGCCTGATCGAGGTATCTCTGAAGTCCGGTCTCTCGGTACATCACAGTATAACCGTAAAGGCCCCAGCTCTGACCGCGTGACCATGCCGATCCGTCGGCTGCGCCCTGTGCGGTCTGTTTTGCTTCCACTTTTCCTGAAATTGTATCATATGATACAACATGCCAGGTGCTGTAATCGGGACGGAAATGATTTTTAATTGTTGTATCTGAATGTATTACAGCTATCTTATAGAACGACGAATCGCCTGAATTTTTAAATGCCCACATTAGAAATTCGAGATTCATCATATTGTCGATTATTACCGGACATTGCCAGCCCTTTCTGCTTCCCCACGATTGTATGCACCCAACATTAGGTCTGAACCGGGTCGAAAGGGACCTTGCTCCTGTAAGAAGAACCTCCCTGTAACTTGTATCATTTGTAAGCCTCAGTCCGTTGCCGAAGCTGCAATAGAGCATGAACCCAAGATCATGAGTTCCCTTGTTGTACTTTTCTTTTTCAATATAGAAAGTCATTTCAGTTGCATAATCCCTGAACTTTTCATCTTTTGAATATTCATAAAGATACCAGAGGCTTCCGGGAACAAATCCGCTTGTCCACCAGCCTGCATTTGAAGTGATAAGTGTACCGGTAGTGTCGATAGTCCGTGGAAGAAGCCCCGGTTTATCCTTCATCGCTTCGGCCATGGCAGTGTATTGCTTTGCAGCGAAAGCTAGAGAGGTGTCGATTATTTCATTAATTGGTTTTTCCTTCTGGCAGGAGGTAAAAAATATTATCAGTATTAATGCCGTCAGATTAAATTTGCTTCTCATCTTCATTTAATTATAAATTGATCTTTAAAAGTTACGGATAAGCAATATATGAATTTTCCGTTCAATTACATTTTGCTGAATATTAAAACATGATTATTTAATTCAAAAAACATTAAATTTATCTACCCATATTAAAACATTTTATCCATGAACAAAAAGATCTTTTTTCTGACATTACTTATTTTTTCGGGATTTCTGGCAGCTGCACAGAATGTCGGTTCTTCACCCGAGTACATCAAGGCTCTTACCCCTGATTGGAAAGGAGAACGGTTCACTGACGGAAGACCAAAAGTATCCGATGCCCTTCTTGAACGCCTTAAAAACATTTCTTTGGAAGAGGCATGGGGTGTGTTGCGCAATAAAGGTTATATGAACCAGTTTGAAAGCGGCTGGGAGATAATTAATCCCGACGAACCAATGACCGGACGCGTTGTCACAGCTCAGTACATACCGCTGCGTCCCGATCTTGAAAAATACATAAAGGAAAAAGGTAAAGAAGAGGGAAGGGCC
The DNA here is from genome assembly GCA_964633505.1 of uncultured Rikenellaceae bacterium. GTDB lineage: Bacteria > Bacteroidota > Bacteroidia > Bacteroidales > VadinHA17 > LD21. The sequence continues at coordinate 5,478 of CAZWHC010000023.1, forward strand.
CAGCAGGGAGGCACAAACTCCTGGCCCATTGATGTCCTTGTCGAAGGGGATGTTTATGTTGCAGATAGTTATGGTAAAATAGTCGATGCTACCCTTATCGGCGATAATCTTGGAAATTCAATCTATGCAAAATCGAAAAGAGGGGTGATCTTCAACGGATCAGTAAGAGATCAGGAAGGCCTCAGCGAAATAAAAGGCTTCAACGGCTGGATAAGGGGTCAGGATCCGTCATATATTATGCAGATGAGCCTCCTCTCGATAAATGCACCGATACGTGTCGGAAGAGCTGTTGTTCTTCCCGGCGATGTTGTCCTTGCAAAGAAATACGGAGTTATTTTCATACCCGCTCACCTTGTTGAAGATCTTGTAATAACATCCGAAGTAACGGCTTTACGTGACCAGTTCGGACACCAGAGGCTGCGTGAAGGTAAGTACAAGCCCGGTCAGATCGACAGCCAGTGGAGCGATGAGATAAAAAAGGACTTTACCGACTGGCTCAATAACTATCCGGGCAAACTGCCAATGACAAAGACAGAACTTGACAATTACTTCAAAGAAAGAAACTGGTAGTTGTGAAGGCATTGCAAGCCGTAGCCTTGGCGAAGGCTTGGCACAGGGCGCAGGGCGCAGGGCAAAACCTCAGTAGTGAGTAGTGAGTAGTGAGTCAAAAACTTTGAACCTTGCACCCAGCAACCAGCACCCAGCAACCAGCAACAGACTCTTATAGAATAAAACCTATTTGAAATGAAAAGTATAATTAAAGAATTACAGACTCAGAACCAGCTGATGGAGAAGTCGGAAACATCACTGAAACAGGAATCCGTTATAAAAACAGGTTCAAGCAGAAGGGACTTCCTGAAAAAAGGAGCCCTCGGGGGAATCGCCCTTGGCGGACTAATGCATCTGTCCGTCGAAGATACAATTGCACAGACAACCTCCAAAGTGAGTCGTGCCTCAAGTCCGTCGGATCTTAAGATCACCGACATGCGATGTGCCGTGGTGGGTAATGTGGGCCGCACTGCCATAATAAAAATCGACACCAATCAGGGAATTTACGGCCTCGGCGAGGTTCGCGACGGCGCCGATGAACGTTATGCACTAATGCTGAAAAGCAGAATACTCGGATTGAATCCCTGCAATGTTGAAATGATCTTCAAGATTATCAGGCAGTATGGCTATCATGGCCGTCAGGGTGGCGGAGTATGTGCTGTTGAAATGGCCCTGTGGGACCTCTGCGGTAAGGCTTATGGAGTGCCTGCATGGCAGCTCCTGGGAGGAAGATACCGCGATAAAATAAGACTTTATGCAGATACTCCAGGAGCAAATGATCCTGTTGCTTTCGCCCAGACTATGAAAAAGCGGGTTGAAGAACAGGGATTTACCTGGCTCAAAATGGACCTTGGGATCCATGTCGTTGCAAAAGAACCAGATACAATAGTCAATAACAAATTCTGGGACGGCGCTGCCGGACAATACGACCTGCGCGATTATATGGGTTATGGCAATACATTGCATCCCTTCACCCAGGTTCAGATAACCGACAAGGGACTGGAAGGCCTTGCTGAATATGTTGAACAGGTTCGAAACGCTGTAGGATATGAAATGCCGTTGTGTGCTGACCACTTCGGACATTTTGATATAAACAACTCTATCAGATTCGGCAGGGCAATGGAAAAATACAGACTTGCCTGGCTCGAAGATATGGTACCATGGTTCTATACCGACCAGTGGAAAACGGTTTCCGATGCCCTTGAAACACCAACCTGTACAGGTGAGGACATCTATTTACTTAAAAACGGTTTCAAACCGTTGCTGGATGCCCGTGCAGTTGACATTATTCATCCTGATCTCGCAACCTCAGGCGGATTGCTTGAAACAAAACGAATTGGAGACTATGCTGAAGAATCAGGTGTGGCGATGGCGATGCATATGGCCGGTACCCCGGTCTGTTTCATGGCAAATGTGCATTGTGCCGCTGCCACACAGAATTTCCTTGCTCTCGAACATCACAGCGTCGATTCGCCATGGTGGGGAAGCCTTGTAAAGATGACAGGCTCCCGGCCAATGGTCACCAACGGCTTTGCCAATGTACCTCTCGATGCACCCGGTCTTGGAATAGAGCTCAATGAGGAGGAGGTAAAGAAACATCTCCATCCAAGGGCAAAAGGCTATTTCGAGCCGACACCTGAATGGGATGATAAGAGGTCGCACGACAGATTGTGGAGTTAGGGGCAGTATAACAGATAATTACAAATGGGAAATAAGCTTTCTGACAAACGTTGGTACAGGTTAGTACCGGTAGCCTTCATTACATATAGCCTTGCATATCTCGACCGTGCCAATTTCGGATTTGCGGCAGCAGGCGGAATGGCCAGGGACCTTGATATAAGTGCAGCAACATCATCGCTGCTTGGATCACTTTTCTTCCTTGGATATTTCTTCTTCCAGATCCCCGGCACAGTATATGCAGCGAGAAATAGTGCCAGAAAGCTGATATTCTGGTCGCTGATCGCGTGGGGAGCCCTGGCAATGGCAACAGGGATGATAAGCAATATAAAAGGTCTTATTGTTATCAGGTTCATGCTTGGCGTTGTGGAGAGCGCAGTCATGCCATCGATGCTTGTGTTCCTCAGCAACTGGTTCACAAAACATGAACGTTCGAGGGCTAATACCTTCCTTATACTTGGCAACCCTGTTACAATTCTGTGGATGTCTATCCTGTCGGGTTATCTTGTCGACTCCCTGGGCTGGCGCTGGATGTTCATCCTCGAAGGATTTCCGGCAATTATATGGGCATTTCTCTGGTGGCGTATCGTGGTTGATAAGCCTGCAGAAGCACGGTGGCTGACAAAGGAGGAGAAGTATGATTTGCAGGCCGAACTTGACAATGAACAGAAATCCATAAAACCAGTACGAAATTATGGCGTGGCTTTCAGATCGAGAGTTGTCATTCTGCTTTGTTTTCAGTATTTCCTTTGGTGTATAGGCGTTTATGGATTTGTGATGTGGCTGCCTTCAATAATAAATGCTTCGCCCGATGCGAATATTGTAAAAACAGGCTGGCTGTCGTCTGTCCCTTATCTCCTTGCTATAATCGGAATGCTCGTCGCATCATATTTCTCCGATAAAATGCTGAGAAGGAGCATTTTCATATGGCCTTTCCTTCTTATCGGAGCATTTGCCTTTTATGGATCATATCTCATAGGTCCAAGCAATTTCTGGGTCTCCTACCTGCTTCTTGTCATTGCCGGGGGAGCAATGTATGCGCCATATGGCCCTTTCTTTGCAGTTATAACCGAGATACTGCCAAAAAATGTATCTCCGGGAGCCATAGCTCTTATTAACAGTATGGGTGCATTGGGTTCCTTTGCCGGGGCATATATAGTTGGTTACCTTAACGGGACGACCGGGGGTTTTGGAGCTTCATATATTTTTATGGCCGGCTCCCTGCTTCTCTCATCCTTACTGACGATAATTGCAATCAGAGGAAGCAAAACAAAGGATTACGCCGCTTAAGGTTATCAGCGTACAACTCGTCCAGAGGCATCACCTCTCATAAGCTGTTCGACCTCAGCAACCGAGACCAAATTGTAATCGCCGTGAATAGTATGCTTTAAGCATGATGCGGCTACTGCAAAACTGAGGGCTCTCTGGTCATCACCCGGCCATGTGACAAGCCCGTATATAAGCCCTCCCATAAATGAATCGCCTCCGCCGACGCGGTCGACGATATCGGTTATCTGATATTCGGGAGCTCTGAAAAGTGTCTTTCCATCATAGAGTACACCCGACCAGGTATTATTATCAGCATTTATTGAACCACGAAGTGTTATTATCACTTTTCCTGCTTTCGGAAACTTTTCCATCAGCTTAATGCAAACCTGCTCGTATTTTAATGCATCTATCTGTCCCGACGAAACATTTGTATCTTCTGCACTGATTCCGAATACTTTTTCAGCGTCTTCCTCATTTCCCAGTATGATATCGCATCCGCTTACAAGTTCAGGCATTACCTCCCCTGCCTTCTTACCCCATTTCCAGAGATTCTTCCTGTAGTTAAGGTCGCATGAGACTGTTATTCCTTTCTTGTTTGCAGCTTTGATGGCCTCACTGCAGACCGTTGCAGCGCCCTCTGAAATAGCAGGAGTTATGCCCGTCCAGTGAAACCATGAGGCATCCTCAAATACCTCATCCCAGTTTATCATCCCTGACTTTATCTCGGCAATTGAGGAATTTTCACGATCATATATCACTTTGCTGGGTCTGGCAACAGCGCCGGTCTCGAGAAAATAAATCCCAAGCCTTCTGCCCCCGAATATTATGTGCCTGGTCCCCACATTATGTTTTCTAAGGTCCATAATTACAGAATGTCCCAGGTCATTTTCGGGCAGACGTGTGACATACTCGGTTGGCAGACCATAATTCGCAGTCGATACTGCAACATTGGCTTCACCTCCACCGAATGTCGCATTAAGCGAAGCTGCCTGAGTAAACCTCTGATGTTCAGGCGTTGCCAGACGCAGCATAATTTCCCCGAATGTCACAATCTTGTTTCCCATAAAGATTTTCAATTAAATACGATACAATAACTTTTTCATCCTAAATATACTTAATAGAACCGACAGAGGCCGGGTAAAAATTCAAAATTAAATCATATCTTGGTTTTGGATAATTGAACCTGAAATCAGAACATCTAATATTCTATGGGTAAAATAGTTGTTATCGGCAGCACAAATACCGATATGGTTGTTAAGTCGAGGAAGATCCCGTCTCCGGGTGAAACAATACTGGGAGGAACTTTCATGATGAACCCCGGAGGCAAAGGGGCAAATCAGGCTGTTGCGGCTGCGCGACTGAACGGGAATGTAACATTTGTTACAAAAATGGGTAATGATCTTTTCGGCGAACAGGCAAAACACATATTCGATTTTGAAGGGATCGATTCGAGATACATTGTTAATGATCCGAAAAATCCTTCAGGAATAGCTTTGATAATGGTCGACCAGGACGGGGAAAACTGTATAGTGGTAGCCCCCGGGTCAAACGGCACCCTTTCGGCATATGATATCGCCGAGGATGTTTATGGAAACGATCCGTCGGATGTTTTCCTGATGCAGCTTGAAGTTCCGGTAAGCACTATCGAGTTTGTCGCCCAGAAGGTTTTTGAAAGAGGTAACAGGGTTATTCTGAATCCTGCTCCCGCCCGGCAGCTTTCCGACGATCTCCTGAATTGTGTCGATATAATCACCCCAAATGAAGTTGAAGCCGAGATACTTACTGGTATCAAGGTTGTTGATGCCGCTTCTGCTGAGGAAGCAGCTGATAAACTTATGTCGACTGGAGTTAAGAACGTGATAATTACCATGGGCGCCGCCGGGGCTTTTCTTCATACAGATAAAATCTCAAAGTTGATACCTGTGGTCCCTGTGAGGGCTGTCGACACAACAGCAGCAGGTGATGTGTTCAACGGTGCGCTTGCCGTTGCCATTTCCGAAGGAAAAGACCTCGAAGAGGCCGTGGTCTTTGCGAACAAGGCAGCTTCAATATCGGTTACAAGGATGGGAGCCCAGGCTTCTGCGCCTTACAGGAAAGAAATTTAAAATCATTGGATATGAGAATCAGTAACGCACTTTTGTTATTATGTCTGGCTGTTATGCCGGGTTGCCAGAATAAAAAGACGACCATTGCCGGCGAACCTGTGAAAATAATATTCGATTCGGACCTGGGACCTGATTATGATGATGTGGGAGCCCTTGCATTTCTTCATGCCATGGCCGACAGCGGAAAAGCTGAGATACTGGCTACATTATCATCGAACAAACACGAACTTGTGGTTCCTTCGATTGAAGTCATCAATAACTACTTCAACCGTCCCGGCCTTCCGCTTGGCGCTCCCAAAGGAAGCGGCGCTTCTATGGGATCATCCCAGCATTGGGCCGATTCTATTGTTGCAAAATACCCCCACCTGACAAGATCCACATCTGACGCACCCGATGCAGTAACAGTATACAGAAAGATACTTCAGGGTCAGCCCGATGCCAGTGTTACAATAGTAACAGTGGGCTTCCTCACAAACCTGAGCAACCTTCTGAAATCAGGTCCCGATGAAATAAGTCCATTAACGGGAAAAGACCTTGCAGAAAAGAAGGTAAAAAGGCTGGTCTCGATGGCAGGGTGGTTCCCAAAGGGAAAAGAATTCAATATTTATATCGACTCAACTGCATCCAAATATGTATTTGAGAACTGGCCCGGTGAAGTGATTTTCACGGGATTTGAAATCGGCAAGGATATTTTTACAGGACTTCGCCTTATGAATTCTCCTGCCATGAACAGTCCGGTTAAGGATGTTTTCAGGATAAGCATCCCCTTTTCTGCCGAAGACAGGAACGGACGTATGAGCTGGGATGAAACAGCAGTATTAATAGGTGTATACGGCACAGAAGGCTTCTTTGATACTAAAAGAGGTACAATAATAATCCATCCCGACGGAAGCAATGAGTGGAAGGATGATCCTGATGGGAAACATATGTACGTTACACAGAAAATGCCTGTTCCGGAAATTACGAGTTTCATAGAGGACAGGATGATGCATCTGCCTGTATCGGAAAAGGCTGCAAAGTGAAAATATCCAATAATTACCCCCCATCCCCTATATAAAAAGACACTGTAAAGTGAAAAAATCCAATTGCTCTGAATTACCCCCCATCATTCCATATGTAAACATTATTAATTATGAAAAAGACAACCTTCCCTGCAATCATTCTGATGTTCATTTTTTGCATCTCATGTAAGACATCAGACCAGCAGTATCTTACAATAAAGCCTGAGGTTCTGAAAGACAAAATAGCCGGCGGCTGGGCCGGAAAAATGGTTGGCGTAACCTATGGAGCGCCTACTGAATTCAGGGCCCAGGGACGTACATATGATGACTCAATAAAATGGAAACCGGCCGACATAAAGGGAAGCATGTGGCAGGATGATATATATGTCCAGCTGACATTCCTGATGGCAATGGATCGCTATGGCATTGATGCCCCTGCAAAAAAGTTCCAGGAGTTGTTTGCCCTTGCAGGATATCCCCTCTGGCATGCAAACATGCAGGCCAGGAAAAACTATTACGACAGCATTTTCGCACCGCTATCTGGAAGACCCGAGTATAACATCCATGCCGATGATATTGATTTTCAGATCGAAGCCGACTATATAGGGTTCATGTGCCCTGCAATGCCGAACACAGCCTCAAATATTGCCGGCAAGATCGGACATATTATGAATTACGGCGACGGCGTATACGGAGGAATATTTGTTGCTGCGCTTTATTCGGAAGCCTACTTTGAATCCGATATCCTTAAGATCGTCGAAAAGGCATTGAGATCGATCCCTGCGGAAAGCGATTATTACAAAGCCGTAAAGGATGTTATTCTGCTTCACGAACATTATCCTTCCGACTGGCGCACTGCATGGCAGGAACTTGAAAACAAATGGGGCAATGTCGACATCTGCGGAGCGGGCTCAACATTCAATATCGATGCAAAACTTAACGGAGCATATATAGTGATGGGGCTCCTCTATGGTGACGGAGATCCCTTAAAAACCCTTGAAGTTTCGACACGTTGCGGGCAGGATTCAGATTGCAATCCTTCAAATGCTCTGGCTGTTCTCGGAGTAATTAAAGGATTCAGCGGACTGCCGGCCGAAATGCAGGAAGGAGTAAAAGCGATAGGTGACTCATTGTTTATACATACTACATATTCTTTTAATTCGGCTGTCGAAGCCACTTACAAATATGCTGCTGATCTCATTGCAAAATCGGGCGGTAAGGTCACTGAAAAAAAGATCACTGTTATTCCTGAGGCACCAGTTGCCCCTTCGCTGGAAGTATCGTTTCCGGAACTTGTTTTCGACAGATCTGTCCCTGTTTTTGACAAGGGTGCATGGAAATTCACCGGAAAATGGAATATATATCAGACCGGAAATGAAGGTAACATGCGTGACCAGTCGATGTGGTCGGAGAAAGCCGGCGACGAAGCCGAAATAAGCTTCACCGGAACCGGGATTTCTCTTGAAGGTAACTGGTGGCGCGACGGTGGCAAGGCCGATATTTACGTCGACGGCAAACTGCACAGAAGCATCGATACATATTATTACTTCGCAAACCAGCAGCATACCGAAAGTATCTGGCATGTCACAAACCTGGTTCCGGGCGATCATAAGGTAAAGATTGTTGTCAAAGGAGAAAAAAGACCTGAGTCAACAGGATCACGGGTTTATCTTAATTCAGCAACTATTTTCCGGACCGGACCCAAGCTGAATGAAAACTTCAACTTTAAGTACTCTACACTTTAGCTCACTCTAAACTTAAACTTATGTTCATCCCTCAATCCTATTCACTTGCCGTTATCCTCTGCATAGTCACAATGCTTTGCTGGGGATCGTGGGGCAATACCCAGAAGCTTGCCGGAAAATCGTGGCGCTTCGAACTCTTTTACTGGGACTATGTTACCGGGATACTTATTTTTTCAATCCTCCTTGGTTTAACGCTGGGAAGTTGCGGAACGGAAGGAAGGAAATTCATTCCCGATCTTATACAGGCCGATCCCGGTAATATTTTCAAGGCAATGCTCGGAGGAATAATATTCAATGCCTCCAACATACTGCTTGTTGCCGCTATGGCAATAGCAGGAATGGCTGTAGCCTTTCCGGTAGGTGTAGGCATAGCGCTCGCGCTGGGTGTTATAATCAACTATGTATTCGCGCCCAAAGGCGATCCGATGATTCTTTTCGCCGGAGTGGCGCTTATTGTTGCTGCCATCATAATTGATGCAGTTGCATACAAAAAGCACAGCGCCTCCCTCCGGAAGGTATCCGGAAAAGGGATAATCCTCTCCGTTTCGGCAGGTGTTCTGATGGCTCTTTTCTACAGGTTCGTTGCAAGCTCGATGGCTTCAGATTTTGTCAATCCCGAAGCAGGCATGCTGACTCCGTATTCGGCAGTATTTTACTTTGCCATAGGAGTGGTGGTGAGCAACCTGTTCTTCAACTATTTTATTATGAAAAAACCGTTTGAGGGAACACCACTTTCATTCAAAGATTACAGGGCAGGAAGCGCCGGTGTACACCTGACAGGAATCCTTGGAGGGGTGATATGGAACCTTGGAATGTCGATGAGCATCATAGCATCTGCTAAAGCAGGTTATGCAATATCATACGGACTTGGCCAGGGAGCAACACTAATAGCGGCTTTATGGGGAGTCTTTATCTGGAAAGAATTCAAAGGCGCATCAAAACAGGTAAATACACTTATTCTCTTCATGTTCCTTGCCTACCTCGCCGGACTTGCACTGCTCGTTTATGCGGGGACATAAAACCTGAGCTATCTGCCTCCGATAGGAACATAGTCCTTCCGTCCATATACATATTTGAAAGCCGGACGGATTATCCTTTTTGCAGAAAATGTGAGCTCCTCTATTCGGTGGGCGCACCATCCCGATACCCTGGCTACAGCAAATAACGGGGTGTAGAGTTCCTGTGCAATTTCAAGGCACGAGTAGACAAATCCTGAATAGAAATCAACATTTATACATACTGTTTTTGTGAATCGCTCTCCTTTAAAGACTCTTATTACTTCAGGAGTTATCCGCTCAACAAGTGAATAAAGCTCAAATTCAGCCAATCTTCCTTTTTCGACGGCGAGTTCACGGGCTTTTGACTTTAAAATGCCGGCCCTCGGGTCGGAGATTGTATAAACCGCATGACCTATGCCATAAATCTTACCAGAATGATCATTTGCTTCTTTTCGCAGGATCTTCAGAAGGTAATTCTCAACTTCCTGCTCGTTTGTCCAGTCCTTTACATTCGACTTTATATTCTCCATCATCTCAAGCACTCTTACATTTGCCCCGCCGTGCAGGGGACCCTTCAGTGAACCTATGGCGGAGGTGA
>CAZWHC010000024.1:0-14924 GCA_964633505.1 uncultured Rikenellaceae bacterium
CTCCCCCAGGATCGGAAGGTAGCAAGGGTAGGCAGTTGTAGCGGTGCGATATAAGGAGCTTACCCTTTTTTAATAGTACTTAGAGTGAGCTAAAGTGTTTGAAGAAGTTACAAGTGAGCTAGAGTGTAGAGTACTTCAAGTTAACTCTAAGAATTCGAAGTACTCGAAGTACTCGAAGTACTCTAAACTTTTATAAGATGCTGCTTAAACTGTATCCTGAAAACCCTAATCCCGACCGTATCCGAAAGGTGGTTGAGGTTCTTGAAGAAGGCGGGATAATTATTTATCCTACCGACACTGTATATGCTATGGGATGTGATATTAAAGCTCATAAATCGATAGAAAAGATCGCCAGGCTCAAGGGACTGAATCCAATTAATCCAGATATGTCGTTGATATTCAGAGATATGAGTCAGCTGTCAGAATATACTGTAATCAGGGATAATTCGGTATTCAAGCTCCTGAAAAGAAACCTTCCGGGCCCTTTTACTTTCATTGTCCAGGCCAATAACCAGATACCTAAATTATTCAAGAACAAAAAGAAGACCGTCGGCATCCGTATCCCCGATAACAACATTGTTCACGAAATTGTAAGTGAACTGGGCCGGCCCATTATGACTACCTCAATACACGATCCGGATGAGGTAATTGAATATACGACCGATCCTGAACTCATTTACGAAAAATACAGGGATATTGCCGAAATAGTAATTGACGGAGGATATGGCAGGAACGAAGCTTCGACTATCGTGGATTGTACTTCCGAAGAGATAACTATTATCCGCCAGGGCCCTGGCGTGCTTGAGTTCTAAATACTGTTTTTCCTTCCGGTTAATTTTTATAAAAGCTTCCGGTAAAGAGTATTATAACGGCAAACAGCTCAAGCCTTCCTGTAAGCATAAGCAGCGAAAGTATCCATTTGGCAGCCTCATGCATCCCTGAATAATCGGAAAATGGTCCGAAAGTGCCAATACCCGGACCAATATTTGCCAGCATAGAAGCCGTTGTGCTGAAAGCTGTATTTATATCATAACCGAAAAATGAAAGCAAAAATGATCCCGCGCTGACAGTTATAAAATACAAAATCATGAAGATAAGAAGGTTGTAAACAATATTAGGCTGAACAAGCTTTTTATCGACTCTGACCGGCAGGTATGCATCAGGATGTACAAGCCGTCTGTTCTCATTCCTGCTGTTAAGGGCAATTATCATCAGCCTGACGATCTTTACCCCTCCGCTTGCCGAACCTGACATGCCTCCCATGAACATGAGTACAAATACAATCATTAAAAGAAGATATGTCCATTTATTCCAGTCCATTATATAATATCCGGTTGTTGTGATAAGGGATATCACATGGAAAAAACCTGCCTGTATTGACTTAAATGCAGGGATGTCTGATGAAATATATAGAACAAAGGCAACGATAACTGCGAATGAGGCTGCCAGAATCACGTAGGCCCTAAATTCATTATTACCTGATATCTTCCTGAAATTACGCTTAAATGCAAAGTAAAACATAGTCGGATTGGTCCCTGCAAAAAGCATAAACAAAGTCATTACTGCAATAATATATGGAGATGAGAATGCAGCCATGCCGTCATTCCGTGTTGAGAAGCCACCGGTTGATAATGTTGAAAGCGAATGGCACACAGCATCGAAGAAGGGCATCCTTCCAATAAGCAGGAGTATCGTCGAGACCAGGGTAAGTATAAGGTAGATGGTGGTTAGCCTTTTTGTCACCTCAACAATTTTAGGATGTATCTTATCTGTGGTCTGACCCGAGAACTCGGTTGTTGATATCTGAATATTAAGGCTTTTTACAACGGGAAGAACATAAAACGAAAGGGTAATTATTGTAATTCCCCCCAGCCATTGTGTGAGGCTTCTCCAGAAAAGGATCCCTCTTGGCAGCGATTCGACGTCATTGAAAATCGTTGCACCTGTTGTAGTAAAACCTGATATCGACTCAAAGAACGCATCAGTGAAACTATTTGCAGAAGATGAAAAAAGGTAGGGGAGGGTTCCGAAAAGACTGAAGAGTATCCATATCCCCGTATAAAGAACATACCCTTCGCGCGTTCCATAAGCTTTTTCCTCGTGACGAAGAGGAGTAAATACAAGAAATCCGGTGATGAGTGTGATCAGTGCCGAGTAGAGGAAGGAAGATGCTGAAGGTTCGCCATATATCCAGGAGACGGCGCCGGAAACCAGCATGCTTATCCCTTCGATTATCAGAACCTGGCTGAAGACTCTGGCAATAATCCTGAAATTGATCATGACTTTTCAGGAAAAGAATTTTGAAACCTTTTCATATGCTACAGGCAGAGTGAAAACCACAACCTTGTCATTGGGCTTTATAATCGTATCGCCTGTGGCAATGAAAGGTATCCCGTCTCTTGTACCACCGCCGACAATTGCATCTTTGGGAAAATCAATTGCCCTGAGTGTTCCCTTTGTAATCTTCGCATTCTCTGGCACATTGAATTCGATAACCTCGGCATCGGTCCCTGTCATATACTTGACCTGGGTAACGTTTGGGTTCGTGGTATGCCTGAAGATCCTGCTTGCAGCCGAGATCTTCTTGTTTATTATTGTATCGATCCCTATGTTTTCGGCAAGATTAATATATTCCATATTCTCAACTTCGGCAATAGTTCTTTTAACACCGAGTTTTTTTGCAAGAAGGCATGAGAGAACGTTTGTCTCCGAATTGCCTGTTACCGCTACAAAAGCATCCATCTGACCTATGCCTTCCTGCTCGAGAAGCTCGACATTCCTGCAATCTCCGTTGATTATAAGTGTGTTTTCGAGGATCTCCGAAAGGGCTTCACATCGTTCAGGATCGGAATCTATAAGTTTTACCTGGCAGTTTTTCTGCATATAAAGAGCTACATGCTTACCTATCCTGCTTCCACCGAGTATCATTATATTCTTTGCCTCAAAGTTCTCCTTCCCCGATGTTATCATCATGTCATTAATACCTTCGTTTGTAGATATCACAAATACCAGGTCGCCGAGCTGAAACTGCTCATTACCCCGCGGGATGATGGTGCCGTCGATCCTTTTGATGGCAACTGCCCTGTATTTGTCTGTACTGTGTGTTACTGAGATCTCCTCAAGGCTCTTGTTCAGGATAGGTGCATTCTCATCAAGCTTCTGAACATACATCGCAAGTTTTCCTCCGCAAAACTCCATGAATTCGGTAGTCCCGGTTTCGTGAAGCAGACTGAGCACCTCGCGCGCTGCAATAAGTTCGGGATAAATGAGCGAGTCTATACCCAGCGACTTGAAGAATTCAAGTGTGGAATGCTCGAGATAGTCGATATTGTCGATCCTTGCGATTGTCTTTATTGCACCTAGCCTTTTGGCAAGGATGGAGGCAGTTATGTTAGTATCCTCGAGGTGGGTGACTGCAATGAAGAGGTCGGTTTTCTTTTGAAGTACCTCACGCAGAATGCTTATGGAGGTAGCAGAGCCTACATATGTAAGCACGTCCATCGTTGAGTAAACGGGCTTAAGCCTGCCTTCTTCTGTGTCGATAAGTATGATATCATGATTTTCATTCGACAGCATCTTTGCCAGATGCGTGCCAACTTCACCTGCTCCGGCGATAATTATTCTCATAAAATACAGATAAACATCCCGGCAAAGTAAGACATTAATTGTCAAATAATGAAATCTTAATCACAGGGCTGTCCTGTATGCCCCCGCTTCCCTTACTTTGTGAACAGGTCCTTTATATCTTAGAAAATCAGGAATCGTGAAGTAATCAGAAACATCGGGGGCGAGGACTAAAGATTTGATCTTATCCGCATCCACAGAGCTTTCAATAACAGGATATTTTCCTGTAAGGATGATATGATTAGGATTGAAATCATTAATTATATTCTTATTTATACGCCTGGTTATCAATATTCTGCAATCTCCCGCCCTTACTAAAGCGATATCTTTTTCAATGAACAGATATCTTATTTTAAGCCTTGCCGTCGCACAATGTCTCGATATATCGGCATCGGGTTCCATTGTTTTACCACATAGAAATATCCTGTTACCTGTTCTTATTCCTATTACGGGGGTGGTTAATGTGTTGTATACTATCATTTCTGCCGACCTCTTTCGCGAAATGTCATTGACACTGGCTGTGATTATGAAAGCGAGGATCATTGAGAGGGGTATAACGGCACGTATCCTTTTTCTGTGTGTCAGCCAGAATCCGGTGGCAAGGATGGCGGAGAAGAGTAGAAAGGCTTCAAAGCCCGTCATGCCAATGTTCCCAAAAGAGGAGAAAGGCAGGGCTGAAATCCTGAACGTGAGAGCTTCAGTTAATCCTGTCATCCAGTCAAGCAGCCAGGCAAGAGGCTCTGATATGAATTTCAGTGGATAGGTGAGAGGGACCAGGCATCCGATTATAATAAGAAGGGAAGAAAGCGGGACAATCACGATGTTTGATAATATAAACCATACAGGAAACCTGTTGAACAGTGAAATTGTAAGCGGCAGGGTCCCGGCCTGTGCAACTATTGTTACAACAGCCGACTGCCATATCTTGTCGGTGATATATGTTTTACAACATATTTTCAGATATAATTCCCGGTAGAAGCATATTATAAAAATGACTGCGGAATAGGAGAGGAGGAAACCGGCATCAAAAATTACAGGGGGATTAAGAAGGATGAGAACGAAAGCAGAGGCAAGCACTGAGTTTATGTTATTTGCATCCCTGCGGATGAGTCGGCCTGTTTCGATAAATGAAAACATAAGTGTTGCCCTCAGGACTGAAGGAGTGAGGCCGGTCACAAAGGCGAAGGACCACAGAAGGAGGATTGTCAATACAATCCTTAGCGGTTTGAGCTTTCCTTTAAGGAAGAACAAAAGATGTGAGATGAAAAGGCTCAGTATTACTGCATGCAGCCCCGAGACAGCCATTATATGCATTACCCCGGCTTTTATGAATATTTCTTTCTGCCCCGGTTCCAGCATGTTCTTTTGTCCGAGGGTCATGGCGGCCACAAGGGCGAGCCTCTCGCCGGTGATGCCTCTTGCCTTGTACATATCTATTATTTTCTCCCTTATTATCAGTGCCCTGTATCTGAGTGGCCTCCGGCCGGGACTAACGATTCCCAGAACATCATCATGCGCTGCAAAGGCTGAATATTTAATTCCATGGTTTTCCATATAGAACCTGTAATCGAATTCAAAGGGATTTCCCCTGTTGACGACAGGCCGTGGACTAAGCCTTATTCTCATAAGATCTCCGGGCAGCATCTTGACGTTACCATTACGTTTGCTAATATAGATGAGAACAAATCCCTTAACGGGTTCATTTTTTCCGGCTGACCCGAAGGAATTAAGTTTCATTATGACCTTGATGCTGTTGGCTTTCTCTTCGGGATATTCGGTAACTATTCCGTTATAGACAAGTGGCTGTTCATTGAGAGTGGAAAGGCTCTTTTCCCGGGTTGTATAAAGGAGCAAGCCACAGGTAAAGAGCGCTATAGCCATTATTATCCCGAACAGTATGTTGGTCAGACCTCTGTTGAAGAACAGGCTGCCGGCAAATCCAGTAATCAGGATTATCGATGCTATAATGAAAAACTGATGCCGGGGTTCAAACCACAGACCCGACACAATTCCGGCGCACAGGGGGATAATGATCCGGAGAAACGGTATTTCCCTGTTTAGCACAGTTAGCAGCGTTGAGACAGGGTAAAGTTAAGAAAAAGTTACGAGTGAGCTAAAGTGTAAATGTGAAAAAGTTACAAGTGAGCTATAGTTTAGAATACTTCAAGTTAACTCTAAGTACTCTATGTACTCTATGTACTCTAAGTACTTTAAGCACTGGTCTTTTGTCCTGGAAGTATAGTCCTGTAATCGGCTTCGAACTTCCCCTTGCTTATGGCCAGAAGTTTTCCTCTTAAAAGCCTTCGCCGCAGGGGGCTTACTTTGTCGGTAAACATTATGCCGTCGAGGTGGTCATATTCATGCTGTATTATCCGGGCAAGATAGCCTTCATATACCTCATCATGGAATTCCCAGTTCTCGTCATGGTAAGTGATACGTATCCTTGATTCGCGGTTCACCTCCTCGCGAAGGTTGGGTATGCTGAGGCATCCTTCAGTCATCAGCACCATATCTCCTGATTTTTCGATGACATGTGCGTTTATGAAAGCTTTTTTGAATCCGGCAAGTGACGGTTCTTCCTCTGCAACAGGGTTGCCGTCGATTACGAATATCCTTATTGATTTGCCTATTTGCGGGGCAGCCAGTCCGAGACCTTCCGACCTGTAAAGAGTATCAAACATGTCGGCAATAAGTTTGTCAAGATCGGGATAGTTCCTGTCAATATCCTCTGCGACCTTTCTCAGGACCGGGTGGCCGTATATAACTATCGGGTAGACCATTGTGTTAAATATGTTGTGTTTCTATAAATTAAATCTTCTTCATTCTAAGAGCAGTTGCTGGTTGCCAGCCTTCGCTGAAGCTACGGCTGGTAAAACTGGGTGCTGGGTACTGGGTTCCCTCAAGCCTGGCTCGTTCACTAAAGTGATCCACCGGATCATTTTATAATGCTCGGCCCGGTGCTGGGTGCTTTCACTCACTACTCATTACTCAACACTCACAAACTCCTCATTCCTTACTCCTCATTCCTGACACCTGACACCTCACTCCTCATTTTTGTCAACTGTTACTTCCTTCTTTCCAGATATGATTGCAGGATGATTGCTGCGCTTATCTTGTCGATCATAGCCTTATCCTGTCTGTCTTTCTTTTTAACACCTCCGTCGATCATTGTCTGCAGTGCCATTCCGGATGTAAATCTTTCATCAATTTTTTTTACCGGTATGCCGGGGTACAGTTTCTCAAGTTTTTTAATGAACGGGTCGATATGCTTAACAGATTCGCTGGGCTTGTTGTTCAATTGTACAGGGTAGCCGATTACAAATTCATCTATTGCTTCCGTTTTAATGTATTCGGAGATGAAAGCATCAAATTCTCCTGTTTTGACGGTTGTAAGCGGAGAGGCAAATATCTTCAACGGATCGGTGATTGCAATACCGATACGTTTTGTTCCGAAGTCGATGCCCATTATTCTGCCCATGTTTTTCTGTTGTGTGCAAAAGTAAGAAAAAAATGATTAGGACGGTGCGCGGTGCGAGGTTCGCGGTGTAGGGTGGCTCCCCTGGGGTTGCCAGTCTGGACTCACTACGTTCGTTCGTCTGAGCTCCCTGCGGTGGCTCGCCAGGGTTCTTTACAGTCGCCTGTCCTTACTACATGAGATTTCCGGACGGTGAGCAGCGCCAGACAGGGCGAAGCCCTGGACCACGCGCAGCACGAGACAAATAAAAGAGGCTGCAGATATGTGCAGCCTCAATTTCATATTTGATAACTTTCTGAGTTTACTGCTGTGGCACTACCGGCTCAAACACCATAGCCGCCAGCCTCTGATAACTCTTATACCTCCATTTTGCATTCTCCTCGGCAGCGGCGAAAAGTACTTCGGCCTCACCAGGGAACGACTTCGCAAGCGAAGTATAACGTACCTCCGACTTAAGGAAGTCCTGGAACCTGGTCCAGTCGGGCTCCTTCGAATCGAGGGTGAAAGGATTCTTTCCTTCTTTCTCAAGAAGCGGATTATACCTGTACAGATGCCAGTAACCCGATTTTACTGCAAATTCTTCCTGAGCCTGGGTCTTGCCCATTCCATCCCTCAGACCATGATTGATACATGGTGCATAAGCGATGATGAGCGATGGCCCCGGATAAGCTTCTGCTTCCTTGATTGCCTTAAGGAACTGCGAATTGCTCGATCCCATGGCTACCTGTGCTACATATACATAACCATAGCTCATAGCCATCTGACCGAGATCCTTCTTCCTGATCTTCTTGCCCGATGCTGCAAACTTGGCAACTGCTCCTGCAGGCGTCGACTTCGAAGCCTGACCTCCTGTATTTGAATATACCTCGGTATCGAGAACAAGCACGTTTACATCTTCACCGGTTGCAAGTACGTGATCAAGACCTCCGTAACCGATATCATATGCCCATCCGTCGCCACCAAAGATCCAATGCGACTTCTTAACAAGATATTGCTTCAGATTAAGTATCTCGGCAGCAACAGGTGATTTCTTCTTTTCACATGCTTCAATGACTTTTGCTGATGCAGCTCTTGAAGGTTCTGCAATATCCCTGTTGGCAAGCCATTCTTCAAATGCTGCCTTGGTTTCGGGATTAAGACCGTTGGCAAGAGATTCCTTCATCAGACGCTCGAGTCTGTCCCTTAGCTGGTTGGCACCGAGCGACAGACCAAGTCCGAATTCGGCATTGTCTTCAAACAATGAGTTTGCCCATGCCGGACCATGTCCTTTCTTATTATGAGTATATGGTGTTGAAGGAGCTGAACCTCCGTAGATCGATGAACATCCTGTTGCATTCGAAGTTATCATCCTGTCTCCGAAAAGCTGAGTGATAGCCTTGATATACGGTGTTTCGCCGCATCCTGCACATGCTCCCGAGAACTCGAAGAGGGGTTGTGAGAACTGGCTGTTCTTTACATTCACAAATTTGTCAACTACCGTATCCTTGTACCCGACTTTTTCGTGCATATATGTCCACCTGTCAGCTTCTGAATGCTGAGTCTCGAGAGGCTTCATTATTAGGGCCTTGTTCTTGGCCGGACAAACATCGGCGCAGTTGCCGCATCCTGTACAGTCGAGAACACTAACCTGTATCTTAAACCTGTAGGCCTTAAGCGCACCTGGGATACCCTGGATTGTCTGTGTTCCTTCAGGAGCATTCTTAAGCTCTTCTTCTGTGAGAAGGAAAGGACGGATCGCTGCATGAGGACATACATATGAACACTGATTGCACTGAATACATTCATTTGGCTGCCATTCAGGAACGTTTACGGCAATACCGCGCTTTTCATACTGGCTTGTACCCGACGGGAAAGTACCGTCTTCCCTTCCTTTGAAAGCGCTTACAGGCAGATCGTCACCCTTCATTGCATTCATGGGCTCCATAACCTCCCTTATGAATTCAGGGATGTCGCGGGTATCTTTATGAGCTTTAACTTCTATTTTAGCCCATTCTGCAGGTACCTCAACTTTTGTAACCTGACTTCCACTGTCGATGGCTGCGTAGTTCATATTTACAACATTCTCGCCTTTTCTGCCATAGGTTTTGTAAACAGCTTTCTTCATCTCAGCTTCTGCCTTCTCATAAGGGATGATGTTGGCGAGCTTGAAGAATGCAGCCTGCATTATGGTGTTGGTACGGGTACCAAGACCAAGTTCCTCGGCGATGGCTGTTGCATTTATAATATAGAAATTGATATTGTTCTGGGCCATGTATTTCTTCATATGGTCGGGAAGACGTTTCTTCGTTTCCTCTACATCCCATATTGAGTTAAGAAGGAAGGTGCCACCTTTCTTAAGACCCTTCAGCATGTCATATTTGTCAAGATATGAAGAAACATGGCATGCAACAAAATCGGGAGTATTTACAAGGTACGGCGAACGTATGGGTTTGTCGCCGAAACGCAGATGCGATGTTGTTATACCTCCTGATTTCTTTGAGTCGTATGCAAAATATGCCTGGCAGTATTTATCTGTTGTGTCACCAATGATCTTGATAGAGTTTTTGTTAGCACCAACAGTACCGTCTGATCCGAGTCCGTAGAATTTTGCGGAATGGGTTCCCGGAAGAGCAACATTGATCTCTTCTGTAACCGGTAATGATGTGAAGGTCACATCATCAACAATACCTACAGTGAAATGATTCTTTGATTCCTTCCGCTTCATATTCTCGAATACTGCAAGTACCTGTCCGGGTGTTGTATCCTTTGAGCTGAGACCATAACGGCCACCGAGGATAACCGGTCTTTCCTGCCTTTCGTAGAACATGTCCCTTACATCAAGGTAAAGAGGATCACCTCCTGCACCAGGTTCTTTGGTCCTGTCGAGTACTGTTATTTTCTTAACAGTCGACGGGAATACATCGAAGAAATATTTCGGTGAGAACGGACGGTAAAGATGTACTGTGATCAGACCGACTTTTTCGCCTTTTGCCATCAGGTAGTCGATTACCTCCTTGCTGGTTTCCGAAACCGAACCCATTGCAACAATAATATTTTCAGCATCAGGAGCGCCATAATATGTGAATGGCTTGTATTCTCTTCCGGTAAGCTTTGATATCTCGGCCATATAGGCATTTACAACATCAGGAAGCGGAGCATAGAACGGATTTATAGCTTCTTTTGCCTGGAAGAAGATATCAGGGTTCTGTGCGGTACCTCTCGTTACAGGATGCTCGGGATTCATGGCGTTGGCACGGAACTGTGCAAGAGCATTCATGTCGAGGAGTTTCTTAAGGTCTTCCATCTCTAGAACCTCAATTTTCTGAACCTCGGCTGATGAACGGAAACCGTCGAAGAAATGTACGAAAGGAACCCTTGATTTGATTGCCGAAAGGTGGGCAACACCTGCAAGGTCCATAATCTCCTGAACGCTGCTGCTTGCAAGCATTGCAAATCCAGTCTGGCGTGTTGCATAAATGTCGCTGTGATCTCCGAATATTGAAAGTGCATGCGCAGCAATTGTCCTGGCGCTTACATGAAAGACACCCGGAAGAAGCTCAGCAGCGATCTTGTACATGTTCGGGATCATAAGCAGAAGACCCTGTGATGCAGTAAATGTAGAGGTAAGAGCCCCGGTCTGAAGTGCACCATGCACTGCACCTGCAGCTCCGCCTTCAGACTGCATCTCGACGACCCTGACTGTCTCCCCGAATATATTTTTTAATCCGTTGGCAGCCCACTCGTCGACATATTCAGCCATTGTTGATGAAGGTGTAATAGGATATATGCAAGCTACTTCGCTAAACATATATGCAACATGCGAAGCGGCCTGATTACCGTCGCATGTTATGAATCTTTTTGTTCCCATAATAGATTTATATAGTTGATTAATTATAGTTTTAAAAGAAAGCGCAAAGGTACAAAAAATATCCTAAGATTATCCGCCATTCATCGAAATCAGAAACTCTTCATTCGACTTGGCCTGCATAAGCCTGTCGCGCAGGAATTCCATCGCCTCGACGGCATTCATGTCGGTAAGGTAATTTCTGAGTACCCATATCTTCTGAAGGATATTTTTATTGAGAAGAAGATCCTCACGCCTTGTGCTTGAAGCAGGTATGTCAATTGAGGGGAATATCCTTCTGTTCGACAGTTTCCTGTCGAGCTGGAGCTCCATGTTGCCGGTTCCCTTGAATTCCTCAAAGATAACATCATCCATTTTTGAACCAGTGTCGGTAAGGGCGGTAGCGATTATTGTAAGCGAACCTCCGTTCTCGATGTTACGGGCTGCTCCGAAAAATCTCTTCGGCTTATGGAGGGCATTTGAATCGACACCTCCCGAAAGCACTTTACCTGAAGCCGGGGCAGTGGTATTGAATGCCCTGGCAAGTCTGGTTATTGAGTCGAGAAGTATCACCACATCGTGACCGCATTCGACAAGACGCTTGGCTTTTTCAAGGACTATGTTTGCAATGCGGCAGTGTCTTTCAGCAGGTTCGTCGAAAGTAGATGCGATAACTTCAGCTTTCACGTTCCTTGCCATATCGGTTACTTCTTCAGGTCTTTCGTCAATAAGCAATATCATAAGGTAAACTTCAGGATGATATTTTGCTATTGCGTTTGCAATCTCCTGAAGAAGGATGGTCTTTCCTGTTTTTGGCTGAGCCACAATCAGTCCGCGCTGTCCTTTACCTATCGGGGAAAACATATCGATAACCCTTACCGAAAGCGATCCTTCCCCGGGTGCACAAAGAGTGAACTTCTCATTGGGGAAAAGCGGTGTGAGGAAATCAAATGGAACCCTGTCCCTTATGAAATCAGGACTTCTGCCGTTTATTTCATCGACTTTGATAAGCGGAAAATATTTTTCACCTTCTTTCGGGGGACGAATAGTACCTTTTATTGTATCGCCTGTTTTTAGTCCGAATAATTTAATCTGCGACTGTGATACATAAATATCATCGGGCGAATTAAGGTAATTATAATCAGGCGATCTGAGGAAACCATAACCATCGGGCATTATTTCAAGTACACCTGTATTATAAATAATGCCTTCAAATTCGTATGGCTTTTCCTTTTTCTCTTCTCTTGCAGGCTGGATCTCCGGGGCGGGCTCCTTAACAGGCGGTTCGACAATTATATCGGCCGAATTGGTCTCGGAACCTATTTTCGGCTCTTCGTACACCGGCTCGTCTCCATTCAGTGGAAGAAGGTTTTCGACAACTACTTCGGGTTTTCTTTCTTCTTTTCTGGGGAAACGGCTTTCCATGAACCTGTTATCCCTTTCTCTCCGGTCATTACGATCATTACGGTCATTACGATCATTACGATCATTACGGTCCTTACGGTCATACCTCTCAGTCCTGTCATTTCTGTCATTCCTGTCTTTTCTTTCATTGCCCCTTTCCCGCTGATCGGGCTTCCACCTTTGCTGTCTTGGTTCATCCCTTAAGGGTTCAGCATTGCGGAACAGGTCGGGTTTCAACTCCGTCCTTTCACTTACCGGAGGCTGTTCCTTTCTTTCAGGAATGACATCAGTGTCGGGTTTTTTCAGATCGTCTGGCGATACGGATATTACCGATTCAACAGGCTTGCTGTTACCTTGCTTGATTGTTCTGGGCCGCTTACCTCTTCTGCGGCCGGCATCCTGTCTCTGAACAACAGGCTCAGCAGGAGGATTCGGAGACTTGTTCTCAGGAGGAAAAGCTTTCTTTTTTTCAGTCGACTCAATGGCCTGCTGATCAAGGATTTTATAGATAAGATCCTGTTTCTTTAAAGATTCTGTTCTTTTGATTTTAAGTTCTTTAGCTATCTCCCTCAACTCGGGAAGCAGCTTGTTGCTTAACTCAAGAATGTCGTACATGTCGTAATAAAAAATGAATATAAATAAGAGAATTTAACTTTTCTTAGTGGATAACCAGGATAAGAATTGATTTTGAGCCGGCAGGAATATGCAACAAATAACTACATATCTTATAACCGACGCAATATTAGTAAAATAATATGATATGTTATGTTAAAAATGCAAAAAAAGCTATGGGGTAAAGTATAAATCAAATAATAATTTGATACTCAACAGCAGTTAATTTCATATGCAATTTAATTAATATACTCCGTATTAGCAAAATTTTTTAAAATAATATGATTTTCAACCTTTTTTTATTAAAATTGTACCTTGGCCTGCTTAAACTGACTAACCATATCCACCCCTTCCTGTAATGCGACAACTAAAGATCACAAAACAGGTTACGAACCGCGATACTCCATCTCTTGATAAATATCTTCAGGAAATAGGCCGTGTTGATCTCATTACCCCGGAGGAAGAGGTTATTCTTGCCCGGAAGATAAGAGCCGGCGACTCGCATGCACTCGCAAAACTTGTAAAAGCGAATCTTCGTTTTGTAGTTTCTGTGGCTAAACAATACCAGAACCAGGGAATGGGACTACCCGACCTGATTAATGAAGGCAACCTCGGACTTATGAAAGCTGCACAACGGTTCGATGAAACACGCGGTTTTAAATTTATCTCCTATGCAGTATGGTGGATACGCCAGGCTATTCTTCAGTCTCTGGCCGAACAGGCAAGGATAGTCAGGCTGCCGGTAAACAAGATCGGATCCATAAACCGCATAAACAGGGCTTTCGCAAGGCTGGAGCAGGAATATGAAAGGGAACCTTCATCACAGGAAATAGCCGACCTTCTCGAAATGGTCCCCGATGATGTCAAGGAATCACTGAAGACAAACGGAAGGACAGTCAGCATGGATGCTCCGATAAGTTCAGAGGAGGAAAATAACATGTATGATGTTATGCAGAATCCCGACACCCCGAGTCCCGACAAGAACCTTATAAATGAATCGCTTGCTTACGAAATAGAACGTGCACTCAGCTCCCTGTCACCTCGTGAGGCAAAGGTTCTGAAACTGTATTTCGGCCTGGGAATGAAACATCCCTTTACCCTTGAGGAAATAGGGGAGGAGCTCAGCCTGACCCGTGAGAGAGTCCGCCAGATAAAGGAAAAAGCCATTAAAAGGATACAGTTCACAACCAGGTGTAAAATCCTCAAATCCTACCTGGGATAAATTTTTGTTCCTATATTTGCCTAAAACCATAAAGACATGAATCATCTTGTCTCTCCGTCATTGCTGGCTGCCGATTTCCTTAATCTGGGAAGGGATGTGACACTTGTCAACAACAGCATGGCCGACTGGATACACCTCGACATTATGGACGGAGTTTTCGTCCCGAATATCTCATTCGGTCTTCCTGTTGTGGAACATGTTAAGAAGATAGCGGAGAAGCCACTCGATGTACATCTTATGATTATTGATCCCGACAGGTATATCTCAAGATTCCACGAAGCCGGCGCAAACATACTTACAGTTCAATATGAAGCCTGTACCCATCTTCACCGCACCGTAAGCGAAATAAAAAGACTCGGGATGAAAGCAGGGGTTGCAATTAACCCCCATACACCTGTCTCCCTTCTTGTCAATATACTTCCATTTGCCGATATGATCCTTGTAATGACAGTTAATCCGGGATTCGGCGGTCAGTCGTTCATACACGATTGCTACAATAAAATAAGGGAACTGCGCAGGATAATTGATGAAAACAGATATAATGTCCTTATTGAAGTCGACGGCGGAATCGATACCACAAACGCCCGAAGCCTTATCGAAGCCGGTGTTGATGTTATGGTCACCGGAAACGCTGTCTTCGGCTCACCCGATCCCGCCGAAACCATCAAAAGATTAAAGGAACTTTTGTAAGATGATCAGGGGAGTGGAGGAGTGGGAGAGTGGGAGAGTGGGAGAGTGGGAGAGTGGGAGAGTGGGAGAGTGGG
>CAZWHC010000025.1:0-10792 GCA_964633505.1 uncultured Rikenellaceae bacterium
GCATAACTGCATAACCGCATAACCGCAAAACAATCACCAGCAGACCAGCAGACATAATAACTCCGATATGGCTTCATTGTTTTGGAAAAGACGAAAAGCTTTCGTAAAATTGTAACTTATTTTTTATATTATAACTAACTATTTAATTTTCAACAAAATGAATACACAGGATTATATTACTCGTGAAGACCGGTATGGCGCACATAATTACCATCCACTTCCGGTAGTTCTTGAAAGAGGTGAAGGTCCGTTTGTCTGGGATGTTGAGGGGAAAAGGTATTTCGACTTCCTTTCGGCCTATTCGGCTGTAAATCAAGGTCACTGCCATCCCAGGATAGTAAAGGCGCTTACAGATCAGGCTCAGAAGCTTACTCTTACATCAAGGGCATTTTATAATTCTGTTCTTGGTGAATATGAAGAGTATGTAACGAAATATTTTGGTTACGACAAGGTGTTGCCCATGAACTCGGGCGCTGAGGGTGATGAAACGGCCCTTAAGCTTTGCCGTAAATGGGGATACAAGAAAAAGGGCATCAAGGAAAACAACGCCAAAATAATCTGTTGTGAAGGTAACTTCCATGGAAGGACTATCACGATAATCTCGATGTCGACCGATCCCGAGGCACGCAACCATTATGGACCCTTCACACCGGGATTCATTGTAATACCATACAACGATCTTGCGGCTCTCGAGAATGCACTTCAGGATCCCGACGTTGCCGGCTTTCTTGTGGAACCGATACAGGGGGAAGCGGGAGTTTTTGTTCCTGATGAAGGATATCTGAAAAAGTCGTACGACCTCTGCAAAAAACACAATGTTCTTTTCATTGCTGATGAGGTTCAGACAGGTATTGCCCGTACAGGGAAACTCCTCGCATGCGATCATGAGGGTGTTCGTCCCGATATCCTGATCCTTGGTAAAGCATTGTCGGGAGGTGTTCTTCCTGTTTCAGCCGTTCTGGCCGATGATGAAATAATGCTTACGATCAAGCCGGGTGAACACGGGTCGACCTTCGGAGGAAACCCTCTTGCCTGCAAGGTGGCAATAGAGGCTCTTCAGGTTATAAAAGATGAAAAACTTGCCGAGAACGCTTCCCGTCTCGGGGAGGTATTCAGGAACGAACTGAAAAGCGTCAGATCGGATATGATAGAGCTTGTCAGGGGGAAAGGCCTTTTAAATGCTGTAGTGGTAAGGCCTAAAAACGGCAAGACAGCATGGGATGTTTGTCTGGCAATGAAAGATATGGGTCTTATTGCCAAACCTACACATGAACATATAATCAGGTTTGCTCCACCTCTTGTTATTTCGGAACCACAGTTGCTGGAAGCAATAGGATTGATAAAAAAGGCATTTAAACTTTTTGAATAGCAGATTGTTAATATTGTAACAATCCCTCCTTGGGATTTGGGCAATATTCATACAATTAACCATAAACTTATGAGATTAGCATTACCCGTTATTCTCCTGTCATTATATGTCCCTATTTCATGTACCGGCCAGGTTACAAGGGAAATTACGCAGGGCGAGCTGAAAGATCATGTAAAATATCTGTCGTCCGACTCGCTTAAAGGCAGGATGACAGGAAGCAGGGGCGACAGCCTCGCTGCGGTTTATATCAGGAGACAACTCGAAAAGGCGGGTCTTGTACCTCTCACAGGCGACGGATTCCAGAAATTTTCAGTCACCGACAAGGTTGTTGCAGGCGAAAGGAATTTCCTTTCCTTTGAAGGCAGGGATTTCAGTCTCTCGGACGATTTTATGCCATTCGGCTTCAGCGGAAATTCATCCCTTGAAGCGCCTGTCGTGTTTGCAGGATATGGATTCATAATCAACAACGACTCCCTCAAATGGAACGATTACGGAAATTATGATGTAAAAGGCAAATGGGTGCTTGTTCTCAGGGGAGATCCTGAACCTGAAAAATCGGTAAGCGGTTTTATTCCCTTTAACAGCGACAGGGATAAGGCAATGACAGCCAAAGACATGGGAGCCTTAGGGGTTCTGCTGGTATCAGGTCCTGCAGGAGATGCAGAGGACACATTTGACGGTCTGGCCCAGGGTGAATATTCCGTTGAGATACCTGTCCTCAGGATTAAGCGAAGCGTTGCCGATCTCATCCTTAAAAAAACAAACAACACCGTTGAGGGTCTTGAAAAAAAGATAAATACCACAAAGGAAACCACGTCTTTTGACACAAAAACAACAGTAAAGGCAGGATCCGAAGTCATAAGACAGGCTTCGATGACAAGAAACGTCGTCATGGTTCTTCCCGGAGAAGATGATTCGCTTAAAAATGAATATGTTATTATAGGCGCCCATTTTGATCATCTGGGCATGGGAGGATCTTCAAGCAGAGCCAGGGATACAATAGCTGTACATCCCGGCGCTGATGACAATGCCTCAGGTATCAGCAGCATGATAGAGCTGGCAGAGAGGTTTTCTCTAAGCCGCGGAAGTCACAAACGAAGCCTTGTATTCACGGCTTTTTCAGGAGAGGAAGAGGGACTTCTCGGATCAAAGTATTTTGCCGATAATCCTCTTATGGACCTTTCAGGGGTTAATGCAATGATCAATCTCGACATGGTGGGCAGGCTTCGCGATTCAAGCGCCCTCCAGGTAGGAGGTGTGGGAACTGCCGAAGGATTAAGGGATAAGGTAATTTCGCTGGCCGATACAAACATTATCAAGCTTTCATTTTCGGACGAAGGATACGGCCCCTCCGACCATTCATCATTCTACGGAAAAAACATCCCGGTCCTGTTCTTTTCCACCGGGGCTCATCTCGATTACCATACACCTGAAGATACATGGGATAAGATCAACTATGACGGGATGAAGGAAGTGTCGGATCTTATCTTCAGGATAGCCGGGGATATGGCAAATACCAGCGGAAGACTTAAGTTCAGGGAAGCCGGGCCAAAGATCGAAATCAACAGGGCAATCAGAAGAAGAGGCGTAACTCTTGGTATTATGCCTGATTTCGCCGGAAATGTAAAGAACGGTCTCAGGGCCGATTTTGTGACTCCCGGTAAACCCGCCGCTCTTGGTGGAATGAAAAAAGGAGATATTATTACATCCATTAACGGAAAGACTATCAATAACATACAGGACTACATGTTCAGGATGGGCCAGCTTAAGCATGGGGAAACCATCAGCGTGGAGGTCTTAAGAAACGGGAAAAAAGAAGTTCTTCTGATACAATTGTAGGATTTATTCGTCTAATACTGAAAAACGACCCTGCATGAAAAAATTCTTATTATGGTTTTTTGCTTTTTTAATAACAATTGCAGCAGCATATTATCAGCGAAAGACCGGACCAACTTATCCAAAGAGCTGTTTAGTTGAGGTCAATGATTCCTCGTATGAAGTCGGCCTGGTCAGAAGCCTCGGGCTGGATGAACGCCCCGAAGTAAGGCTTAATATCTACGACACAGCCATGAAGGCTACGCTGTATTACAAGAGGTTCAAAACTGCCGATGAATATAAGGCATCGGAGTTCATTTACACGACATATCCTGTTAACTCATTCATAATGAACAGGTTTTTTAAAATAACCGGGGAAAAAGGCTTTTATGCACAGATCCCGGCTCAGCCTCCCGCCGGTAAGATCCAGTATTATTTTACAATAACCGATTCCTCAGGCACCAGGACCTACATGCAGGATAGTCCTGTGGTTATCCGCTTCAAAGGTGCAGTACCATCATCAATTCTTACACCTCATATACTGTTAATGTTCCTTGCGATGTTCTTCTCAACGCTTGCCGGACTCATGTGTGTTTTCAGGAATCCCAAGTTCGGAAGATATTCGCTATGGACCCTTGTTACCCTGTTTATTGGTGGAATGATACTTGGTCCGCTGGTTCAGAAATATGCATTCGGTGAATTGTGGACGGGAGTACCCTTCGGATGGGACCTCACCGACAACAAAACTCTTATCGCATTAATTTTCTGGATCATAGCCGTAGTCATGAACCGGAAAAAAGAACGTCCGGCATATGTACTTCTCGCATCTGTAGTATTGCTTCTGGTCTTCTCGATACCCCATAGTGTTCTGGGTTCAGAACTTGATTATGCATCGGGGGAGGTGACCCAGGGCTTAATTCTCATTTCTGCTTATAAAATTTTTAAAAATTCTTAAATTGAGTGCAGCAATTTTTGTTAACTCCCGTCTTTTAAGTGAAAAAGTAAAAAGACAGTGGGTGCAGCATCTCAGATAAGAACCAGCCTTTATGTAAAGATGGCAAATGTGGAAGCGGCATTCAAAAACTTACACCAGGACCTTTTGGACGGGTGTAAATCAGGTGACCAGAGAGCTCAGTTTCAGATCTATAAGTTGTACTACAAAGCAATGTACAATACAAGTCTGAGGATTGTTAATGACACGATGGAAGCCGAAGATATTATGCAGGAATCGTTCCTGTCGGCATTTGAAAAGATTGACACCTACTCAGGTACCGTCAGTTTCGGTGCATGGCTGAAGAAAATAGTCATAAACCGTTCGCTCGACGCTCTGGGTAAAAAGAAAGCGATCTTTGAAGATATTGAACCTCACATTGGTATAAGGGACGACGGTCCCGAGGACCAGTTGAGGAAGGAAGAGGTTGATCTGAGGGTTGAAGAGGTAAAGGATGCCATTAACAGGCTTCCCGACGGTTACAGGATAATTCTCTCACTCTATCTTCTTGAAGGATACGACCACGATGAAATAGCTGACATCCTGAATATTTCGAGCAGCACCTCAAGATCGCAGCTTTCAAGGGCCAAACAGAAACTGATTTCAGAGTTAAAAAAGAAATGAAAAACTTACGGAGATGAAAAACATAGAGGATTTCATAAGCAGCAACAAGCAGTTTTTCGATGGGGAGGAGCCATCGGAAGGACACTTTGAGCGGTTCACAAGAAAGCTTGAAATAAGATGCGGGGAAAAAGTAATAAGGCGAAGCATTGTCCCCTATCTGCTTAAAGCCGCAGTTGTAACCCTGCTTGTAACATTGTCATCACTCTGGACATGGGACCATTTCATCAGGTCCGACAGGAACAGGATGGCTCTTGGCGATATATCACCTGAATACAGGGAGGTCGAAAACTATTATGTCCATCAGGTAAACCTTATGGAAAATGAAATAGTGAACCTCGATGTCACAAGCCGCCCCGAGCAGAAAGAGATCCTGAAAAAGGAAATGAGAAGCATGGATTCAGTATACGTTCAGCTTCAGAAAGAGCTTAAGGCAAATCCCAACGACGAAAGGATCATTAATGCAATGATAGAACATTACCAGACCAAGGTCGACGTAATGAACTATATCCTCGACCAGCTTAGAGCCATCAGGAATGATAACCAAAATAAAACAGACAATGGACAGACGAATTTATAAACCAGGATTACTTCTTCTGGCTGCCGTTTTTCTTTCGGCAGTAACACTTAATGCAGAGGAGGTTACAAAAGAGTTCCACAAACAGTATAAAGCATCGGCCGGCACAACCCTTGACATAAACAACAGATACGGACATGTAATTGTTGAAACATCGGCTACCGACCAGATCCAGATTGATGTAAAGGTAACTGTTGATGTTCCAGGCAGGGAACGTGCTGAAAAACTCTTAAGCTATATTGAAGTTCAGTTTTCAGAATCGGGCGATGTTGTAAGCGCCAAAACAATGATCGACGACAAATTCAATTTCTCGGGCTGGGGAGGCGGATCAAGACGCTTCAGCATCGACTATAATATTAAGATGCCTGAAAATATCAATTTTACGCTTGCAAACAAATACGGCGATTCAGAGCTTGAAGAGATTAAAGGTCTTGTGAAAATCGACATTAAATATGGCAACCTGAAAGCCGATAATCTTTCAAGAGGCAATACCAAACCAATAAACTATATGAGCCTCGCCTATGGTAAAGCTGAAATAGAATCGGCAGGATGGCTCGATGTCGTTCTGAGATACTCAGGCAACTTTTCCATCGACAAGGCCCAGGCACTTCTTCTCGACAGCAAATACTCAAAGATCCAGGTAAGGGATATAAGCTCTGTCGTGGGAGAATGCAAATACGATAACATCCGTATCGAAAAGATAAATAACCTTGTCCTTGATGCAGGTTATGCCGATGTAAACATCGGTGAAATTTCCAAAAAACTCAAATTTGACGGAGGATATGGTTCTCTTACTGTCGACAGGATAGAAAAGGGATTTGAGTCGATAGAGTCGCAAACAAAGTATATCGGGGTTAAGCTTGGAATAGATCCGGATGCAAGTTACAACCTCGACGCAAAACTTTCTTACGGCGATCTCAAATATGATGAGGATAACTTCCGGAACGAAAGAAGGATAGTCGAGAACAACTCAACTGAGATATCCGGAGTTGTCGGCAAAGATACCTCACCTGCGTCAAGAGTAAGACTGACGTCATCATACGGAACGGTAAAACTGTATTAGATTCAAAAAGAATCCCGCAGATATCAGAGGCTCATTCAGGCAATATTGCACTGATCCCTGATATCTGCGGGATTTTTCTATATATCCATTTCCACTACCGTGATACCTGATCCTCCAAGATCAACGCTTTCGTCGCGGTACGACCTCACAACATTCATTGTTGCCAGATATTCCCTTACAAGCTGACGAAGGATCCCGTTACCTTTGCCGTGGAGTATCCTGATATTCCGGTGCTGAACCATAAGGGCGTTGTCAACGAAGTCGCGGACAAGGTTTAAGGCTTCTTCTCCCCTGTAACCTCTGATATCAATTTCAGGTTTGAAATTCAGTTTCCTGTCACTGATCATGGGATCGCTTTCAGGAACCATGCTTTCGGACCTCAGACTTTTCCTGAGTTCAGCCCTGCTTATCCTCTCGAGTCTGCCGACAGGGACAAAGAATCTGAGGTTTCCCGTTTCTACCTGTGCCATTGCACCTTCGATCTTTATTATTTCTCCAAGGGCCATGGTATCGGTGACTCTCACAGCATCTCCGGGAACAAGGGGTTTATCTGATTTTTCAGATACCTTTTCCACAGGAATGGCGATTTGCGGCTTCAGCTTCCTTACTTTTTCATTTAGCCTTTGTATCTTCTCTTCAGAGGGAGTGGCTTCAGGTTTGGTTTCTTCAGTAAGCGACTGTTTAAGCTCGTCAAGTTCCTGACGGGCTTCTTTTGTACGTTCCTTTTCGGCCTGCGATTCCCTTATCTGACGGATTGTATTCTCAATCTTACGGTTTGTCTCATTCAATAAGGTTTCGGCTTCGGTCTTTGCTTTGGATATTATTTCTTTTCTAAGGCTTTTTACGCCTGATAACTCTTTCTCATACTGTTCAATAAGCTCCTCTAGCCGCTTTTCGTCCTGACGGATAAGCTGCCTCTTCGTCTCCCAGTATCTTTTGTCCCTGGCGATATCCTTAAGGTTACGGTCATAATTTACATTTTTCACTCCGGCTTTTTCTCCGGCACGTTTCAGTAAGTCTTCGGGCAGGCCAATTTTCCTTGCAATTTCAAAGGCAAATGAGCTACCGGGTTTCCCGATTGTAAGCTGGAAAAGCGGTTGCATGAGATGGTGGTCAAAAAGCATTGCACCATTTATTATCCCTTCGGTGAGCGATGCAAAATGCTTCAGATTTGTATAATGTGTGGTAATCACGCCGTAGCAGCCTGCATTGTTCAGATCTCCAAGAATTGCCTCTGCAATTGCGCCTCCTATCATGGGTTCGGTGCCAGTCCCGAATTCATCGATGAGGACAAGTGTTGATGCTGATGCATTCCTGACGAAGTACTTCATGTTAATAAGATGGGAGCTGTAGGTGCTCAGATCATTTTCGATACTTTGCTCATCGCCTATATCAATGAATATATTGCTGAATATTCCCGATTCCGATCCTTCCCCAACAGGTATTGTAAGTCCGCACTGGAGCATATACTGAAGGAGACCTACAGTCTTAAGGCAGACTGATTTTCCGCCTGCGTTGGGTCCGGAGATAAGAAGTATCCTGTTCTTTTCCTCGAGGACAATATCGAGCGGAACAACTTTTCTGTCTTTAAGCTTTCTGAAGGTAAGGAACAGAAGCGGATGAACAGCTTTTCTCCACCGTAAACCGGGTGTTGGTGAAATGGCAGGCTTCACTGAGCCGAGCTGGTTGCCGAAAATGGCTTTTGCCCTTATGAAATCGATCTCACCAAGAAACTCATTTGCATGCAGAAGATCGTCTATATATGGCCGGATATCATCTGCAAAAGCTGTCAGTATCCTTACTATTTCGCGTCTCTCCTCATATTCGAGCTCGACAATTTCATTATTTATCTCCACTATCTCAGCCGGTTCGATGAAAACTGTTTTTCCTGATGCCGACTGATCATGAATGAGCCCTTTTATTTTTCTTTTATCGGAGGCGCTTACAGGGATAACACCTCTCCCGTTACGGACTGATGCTGCCGTGTCGGCATCGACTATCCCTTCGCTCTGGGCCTGCTTCAGGATGGAATTCAGTCGTCTCGATACCATTATGCCCTTTTGCTGTATTTCTGCCCTTATCTCCCGAAGTCGTGGCGAGGCCCCGTCCTTTATTCTCCCGTCCTTGTCGATTATCCTGTCGGCCGCGTCGGTAACATAGGGATATTGTTTAACATGTGCACAGAACGATTTGAGGACAGGATATTCTTTTTCCTCCTTTTTCCTGAAAAAGTTGATAACGGCTTTAACTGTCTCAAGGGAACGTTTGAGGTCAAATACCTCATGAACTTCGGGAAAAGCGCCGGAGATCCTTATTTTATTAAGAGAGACAGAAATATCGTAATAATGGTCAGAAGGAAACGAGTCTTCAAACCTTAATATCTGTTGAAATTCGTATGTAACTGAAAGGTTGAGGTTTATCTCTTCCGGATCATTAAAGACAGTAATATTCCCGACACTGTTACGTCCCATCGGGCTAAGGCAAAGATCTGAAAGGAAAGCCCTGATAGTATCGAATCCGGTTTTAGTCTCAAAATTCTGAGGGTAGATCATTAAAAATGTTTATTGTTTAATGTTAACAGTTAACAGTTAAAGGTTAAAAGATAAAATTAAAAAGACAAAAGTAAAAAGATAAAAGGAACTGGCTATTTAATAATAAATGTTAAAAGAGAATAATTCTCATATACGGGAATCCAATTTTTTCTAATTTTGATTATCTTCAATAAACTAACATTAAACAAATGAAAATCAAGAGAATTATTGCCGGGGTATGGTTACTCCTGTTCATTCCGGCTATTCTGTCGTCGCAGACTGAAAAGACCGACCTGAATATGATATACAAAATAAAACAGGAAGGATTAAAGAATTCAGCAATAGAGGAACTTGCCTTCGGCATGACCGACCTTACCGGACCAAGGCTTACTGGTTCAACCGGAAGCACACGGGGCTATGAATGGGCGAAAAAAAAGATGGAGGAAATGGGATTCCAGAATGTACGTATCGAAGAAGCAAGGGATTTCACAAGGGGAGGATGGGATAACCTTAAGACATACGCCGCAATGACTGCTCCATATTACTGCAATTTTGCATGTAATCCGGTTGCCTGGACAGGCAGTACAAACGGCCTGATAAAGGGAGAGGTTGTTTTGATGGATGTAAAAGCTGAAACCGATCTGGAAAAATACAGGGGCAAACTGAACGGCAAAATAGTCCTAATGCCATCAACAACCACCTATGAGGTTAGTTTCGAACCTCTTGCTAGCCGATATACCGACGAAGAGCTAAAGCAGCTTTCAATGGCAACCCAGCAGCAGGGCCGGAGGCCAATGGGTGATTTTGCCGCTTTTGCCGCACAGAGGGCTTTAAGGACCAAAATAGCCGAGTTTGTCAGATCGGAAGGAGTATCAGCTATTCTGAACAGCTCAGGCGCATTCAATGTTCCACGATCGACCGGAGCCGCGTATACTGCCGGTAATCCTGAACCTATAACCGAAATTAATCTTCCGGTTGAAGCTCACGGAAGAATGGAAAGGATACTGAAACATAATATCCCTGTGGAAATGGAAATTGAGGTCCGTAACAGATTTTTCGAGAGCAATAAAATATATAACGTTATCGGGGAAATTCCCGGGACCGACAAGATACTCAAAAATGAAGTAGTGCTGCTCGGAGCCCATATTGATTCGTGGCATGGTGGAACAGGGGCTGCCGATAATGCATCGGGGTGCATAGTCATGATGGAAGCCCTGAGGATATTGAAAAACCTCGACGTGGCGCCAAGAAGAACAATAAGGGTGGCTCTCTGGGGAGGAGAAGAACAAGGGCTCAACGGGTCGCGCGGCTATGTGGAAAAATACCTTGTCGATCCCAAAACCAGGGAACACAAGCCTGACTATGACAAGTTTGCAGCATATTTCAATATGGATAACGGCAGCGGGAAGTACAGGGGAATTTATATCCAGGAAAATGATATTGTCAGGCCAATCTTCGAAGAATGGATGAAGCCATTTACAGATATGGGTGTAACAACCATTGCACCAAGAAACACAGGTGGAACAGATCATCTTTCATTCGATGCAGTGGGGCTCCCGGGATTCCAGTTTATACAGGATGAAATAGAATACGACAGGGGTTATCATACAGTTATGGATACCTATGAAAGACTTGTAATGGCCGATCTGAAGCATAATGCAGTTGTTACGGCGGCGTTTGCATATAATGCAGCGATGAGGGATTCAAAGCTTCCTGGAAAACCTGCAATGAAACCTGCAACCAACGTCCCGCAGGACAGAAGAATGCCTGTTATGAATTGATTTCCGGCGAAAGCTGTAAAAATCATTTGAAAGTAAAGTCAGAA
>CAZWHC010000026.1:0-10054 GCA_964633505.1 uncultured Rikenellaceae bacterium
TGGGAGAGTGGGAGAGTGGGAGAGTGGGAGAGTGGGAGAGTGGGAGAGTGGGAGACTTCATAACCGCATAACTGCAAAACCGCAAAACCGCATAACAATTACAACCTCAGGCCTCCATTTTCCCTTCTATATAATTAATTATCTCGTTGACCTGATCGGGATGAAACCAACGGATTTCGCTGTCCCTGTTCCACCATGTCATCTGTCTTTTTGCATAACGCCGGCTGTTCCTTTTTATAAGTTCTATTGCTTTTTCTTTTGTTGTTTTACCCTCAAAAAAATCGAACAACTCGGTATAACCGACGCTCTTGAGCGAATTAAGATGCCTGAACCCGGCAAGAGCCCTGGCTTCATCTTCAAGGCCGGCAGCCATCATCTCATCAACCCTTGAATTAATCCTTGAGTAAAGATCATCACGTTCCCTCCTGAGACCAATTTTTATTATGCCAAAATTCCTTACAACTTTTTTGTTTGTGAGGAATTCAGAATACTTTTTACCCGTTGTTCCGTAGATCTCAAGCGCCCGTATTATCCTTTTATGGTTTCTGAGATCAACTTTCGAATAATATTCGGGATCTGTCAGCTTAAGCTCCTTGCGTAAGCTTTCAATTCCTTCATCAGAATATAACCTGTTGTATTTCTCACGCTCCGCCGGATCAATATCCGGAATATCATCGATACCATTGCACACAGCATCAATGTATAATCCTGATCCGCCAGTCATTACTATTATGTTGTTGCTGGTGAAAAGATTATCAAGGAGACTCAGGACAGCTCTTTCGAAAAGGCTTGCACTGAAATATTCTTCAATTGAAATGAATCGAATAAAATGATGTTTTATACTCTTGAGAAGTTGATCAGGCGGGACTGCGGTCCCTATAAGCATTTCCCTGTAAAACTGTCTTGAATCGGCAGAAATGATCTCGGTTTTGAAATGGTCTGCCACTGCAAATGCAAGATCACTTTTCCCGACGCCTGTAGGACCAAGTATGACCGGAAGGAAATTATTCATTTATTGCCGAACGGAGAAGATCATTCTTCTTCTTCCTCGTTCAGAAGTTCAGGATTGTCAAACTCGGGAAGGTTTTCATCATCTCCGCCCTCAAGGAAAAGGTCATCAACTTCCGGTTCAACCTCATCCTCGTCGTCATCGTCGGATACTACAATATTGTTATACAGCTTTCTTGAACTGCTTCCGAAAACAACCTGTTTAGGCGGGATTCCCTTGGAATTAGTGCAGACAGGGTAATCACGGTCCTCCAGTTCTTTTGTTTCCCCAGTATATTCAACGAAAAGGCCCCTGTCGTTGAAAAAGTCAAAAACATAAAGAAGTTTTTGATTCTTTCTGAAAATAATTTCTTCAAGAATTGCCGATTCCATAGTGGAGGATCCTGTACCCATATCGAACAGAGTGAATTCCTCTTCCTTTTCCCAGTTATCCGTGGCAAGGTAAAAAGAAGCCATCTGTGATTTGTCATATTCCAGCTCCTCCTGGATCATGTTATGAAAATCAAGCAATGTCTGTGAGTCGAGGAACTCAAATTCCCTTACAAACGACTCATCCTCATCTGATAATACAACGAACTTATAGACCATATGAATTTGAATTCGACGGGTGCAATATAATATTTTTTATTTTACGATATGCCTGCTCAATTTTTTTTTAGAAGAAATTCTACAGTATCGATTCCGTCAGCATAATCCCACAGGCGTGGACGTTGAGCCATCCCGAAGGGAACATTGTTTTTACCGACTATGCACTGTATTTTGTCATTATTGTTAGCGATTTCAGTGTGAAGATCATTTATATCCCTGTAGAACCCATAGTATAAAACTGCAACAGGTGATGAGACAGAACGACTTTCTTTCAGCAGGACGAAGCCTGTATCTTTGAATTGTTCCCTGTTTACCATATAAATTGCCCTATTGTAATCGTAATTGTTGGCATATTTATTATGATCAGCAACCCATGCATAATCATTCCAGGCAAGGGCAAGCTTATCAGTATCATAACCCTCCGGGAGATAAATCTTTGATACATTCCTGCATCCGAGACCAAAATATGAGAATATGTCGCTTCCAAGGGATGCCAGCTCGGTCTCAGTTTCGTTACCATTAAGAATAGCTATGCTGTTGCGGTTCTTCCTTATAATATGCGGATATTTTCCGAAATAATATTCGAAATATCTTGAACTGTTATCACTTCCTGTTGCAATTATGATGTCGAAGCCCTTCAGCAGGCCGTCTGTAAATGAGACTTTTTCGCCGAATTCAGCGTTGATGCTGAATAATATCCCGGAAATGAACATTATCAGATCCTTATCCTTCGAACTTGCTTTAGCCACAACATTGTTCCCTGTAATAAGAACAGTAAGAAAATCATGAAAACCAACAAGAGGGATGTTTCCTGCCATTACTATCCCGACATTCCGCGCAACGGTTTCATTTTTCAGGAAGGGATATGCCTCTGTCCAACTGACGAGATTGCCTTCGGTAAGCTCGTCCGCTATCGCTTTTACTGCCGAACGAACATTACCGGGTGTGAACCAGGGATTTGTCAGA
This sequence comes from uncultured Rikenellaceae bacterium, assembly GCA_964633505.1. Lineage (GTDB taxonomy): Bacteria > Bacteroidota > Bacteroidia > Bacteroidales > VadinHA17 > LD21. Next base: position 2,563 of record CAZWHC010000026.1, read on the forward strand.
TGCTGATTATTAATCAGGGAGTCAAGTTCCGGACTGAAGTTGTTTTCAACTCCATCGAGGGCATCCCTAAGTATCTTTCCCAGTTCCGAAAAAGCGGCAATTCTTTCCTTCAGTGTCATTAAGTTCTTTCTTGATCGTGCAAATATATTGCAAAACTTTGAAGAACTTTCACAGAGACCCACAGAGAAGCGCAGAGTTCCACAGAGAAAAACTTTTTAACTCTGTGTCTCTCAGTGTCTTCTCTGTGAGCTCTGTGTAAGTTCTTAAATCCGAAAATCTCTAATCCAACTTCCGTTTGTTTGACCACCCAATCCCATTGAAGGGGAGCTAAAAAAGGAATCATAAAAAACCCCTCTTTGAAAAAACATAGAGGGGTTTTGATTTATGAAGCGGTTCCTGTATCTATTGCAGTGCGAAAGTTATAGGAATTGCATACCAGACCGCAACGTTTTTACCATCCTTCATGGCAGGCTTTTCAAAAGCAGGTAATGTGTTTACCACCCTGAGTGCCTCCATATCAACCTCGGGATCAATACCTTTCAGTATTGTAGCCCTCCCAATACTGCCGTCTGCCTCCACGGCGAACCTGACAATTACTTTGCCGGTGATCCCGTTCTGTTTTGCTTTTTCAGGATATTTAACATTTTCTTTAATAAAATCGAGAATTGCCATATCGCCACCCTTGAATACAGGCATTACATCTACAGCCTCAAAAGGAACATCTCCCTTGTCCTCATCAGCCGTTGGAGGCGGAGGTGGCGGAGGCGGTGGTGCAACCTCGGAAGGTAGTTCTGTTTTCTTATTGTTTTCATTGCAGGATGAGATAAATATCATCAATCCTGCAATTACTGGCAGAACCATCAGTAATTTCAGGTTTGCCATCGTGTTTGACCGTTTTTTTGTCATCATGATCATTCGTTTTTTTAATAGAGACGGATTTGAAAAACTGTTTGTAATAGTGAAAATCTTCGACCTGAAAATCTGGTTCATTAATAGTTTCTGGTAATTCCTGACAGGAGTCCCCAATGAGATGCATTCCTGGTCGGCCTGGTACTCGTGAACTGCCCTCAGTGAACTTATAAACAGATATATGAACGGATTGAACCATAAAAGGGACCTGACTATTTCAATGAAAACTATATCGAGGGAATGACGGTTTTTCAGATGATTCTGCTCATGGATTATTATTGCTTCTGATTCGCTGTCGCTGAGACCGCCGTCAATAAAAATGTAACCGAAAGCAGAAAACCCGGCAGTATTAAACCCGTTGAACCTGATTATCCGGTTATCATTTTCCTTATTCCGGGATATTAGAAAACTAAGTTCGGCAAGGTCTGCAATAAATTTTACTGCCATTATAAGCAACCCTGCAAAATATATTGCAGAGACAATGCTGAATGGATTTATGGATGACACCGCCGTTGCTTGTACAACTCCTGAATTTTCTGATCCGTTGATTTTTATTTCTGAAAGCATCCTGCTGAATGCCGGTATAACAGGCTCGATATTCGCCAGTGTGATAAAGGGAAGAATGAAAGAAGAAATTACTGACAATAGAATGAAACTCCTGTTCCTTCCATAAAGGGTATCACTGCTCAGCAGTATCCTGTAAACAAGATAAAATCCTGCCAGGTAAACCGAGACTTTTATCATATATATTAATAGTGTACTCATTTTTCAGGAGTTTGTTTTTTCATTTCAGTCTCCATAATCTTCATTATCTCACTCATTTCTTTTACGGAAATACTTTTCTCCCTTGCAAAGAATGTTACCATTTTTTCAAATGAATTGGAAAAATAGTCCTTGACAAATGTATCAAGATGCATTTTGGAGTACTCCTTCTTTGAGATAAGAGGAAAATATTCATGTGTCCGACCATAGGCTTTGTGATCAACAAATCCCTTGTCCTGAAGTATCCTGACAATTGTGCTCACAGTATTGTAGGCAGGCTTTGGTTCGTCGAAATGATCCAGAATGTCCTTCACAAATCCCTTTTTTAATTTCCAGAGGACCTGCATTACCTGTTCTTCGGCCCGGGTAAGTTCTCTCATGATTTTACATCATTATGTATTTATCAAATATACAACGAAAAAATTAGTTATGCAACTAAATTGTTAATTTTTCCAGAACTTTAAATTTTTTCTTCGTTTTCCCGCTGGGAAAGGATTGTTCACTTTTTGGATTTGGGAGTTACTCTTTGGTTCAACATGTTTTCTCTGATGGCTCTTTGTCAGTTCTTGGATAGGTTTTACCCCCTTTCTTTTTCCCCCAGGGGGGCAATGACGTCCGGATTGTGCTTTGAGACGGGCTTTCTCTGTGGTCCCTGTGAATTCTCTAAGGACTCTGTGTAAGTTCTTAATTTAATTTTTTACAAGTAAGATAAAGCCTGCATCAAAGCAGTCATATTATAGATCTTAACTCTTTTGCGCCCTTTGCGTAAAACTTTGGGAACTTTGCGGTTAAAGGATTTTTTACCACAAAGGGCTCGAAGGGTTTCACAAAGTCGCACAAAGTGAGAAACGATTTTTGTATTTGCCGTTACAATACAATTATATGGATCCTCTAAGTTGTGTTTGGCCGGAAAAGTGTACATTTATCATCTTTTTTGAGTGTTGCAAAATCATTAATAGCGACGTGGAATGAAAGCAGGCGTATTCTGGGAAAATCTGAGGATCTCATTCAAGGCAATTAAATCGAACAGGGTAAGGGCAATACTCACAATATGCATTATCGCCTTCGGGATAATGGCCCTGGTTGGCATCCTTACTGCAATCGATGCGATTAAATCATCGCTGACGGAACAATTCACAATGATGGGTGCGAACTCGTTCACCATACGTTCGCGAAACATGTCGGTACAGACAGGTGAAAACCGCAAGAGGATAAGGAATTCCTCGCGCATTACCTACCATGAGGCAATGCAGTTCAAGGAGATATTCACCGAACCGGCATGGGTATCGGTTTCATTCAATGCAACACAGCTGTCGACAGTAAAATATGAAACCGAGGAGACCAATCCTAATGTCAGTCTGACTGGCGTTGATGAGAATTATCTTACAGTATCGGGTTTTGAGATTGAAAACGGAAGAAACTTCAGCTCCGACGAAATAAGGATGAACAGACGGCTTGTAATACTTGGCTCCGATATTGCCTCTGATCTTTTCCCGGCCGGAACCGATCCTGTAGGGAAAGATGTAACTGTTGCCGGCCTTAAGCTGCAGGTTGCTGGGGTTCTGAAAAGCAAGGGCTCAAGCGTCGGATCGGGCGACAGGATATGCCTGATGCCGGTCACGACAGCCCGCCAGTATTTTTCACGCCCGAACATGAATTTCAGCGTCACGATCATGCCGATGAACCCTGTAAACCTCGATGCGATGGCAGGTGAGGCCGAAAGCGTTTTCAGGGTTGTAAGAAACCTGGATCCCCGCGATGAATCAGATTTCAGAATTGTAAAGAGCGATTCAATTCTCAACATGCTCCTCAAGAATATACGATATGTGACCATTGCCGCCACTCTAATAGGAATTGTAACCCTTTTCGGAGCTGCTGTGGGCCTGATGAACATTATGCTTGTTTCAGTTACGGAACGTACACGCGAGATAGGTGTCAGGAAAGCCGTAGGTGCTAAACCAAAAACAATAAAATATCAGTTCCTCTATGAATCCATTATAATCGGACAGCTTGGCGGTGTTTTCGGTATCATTCTGGGAGTCATAATAGGAAATGCCGTATCGACGATGCTCCGTTCGAGCTTTGTTATTCCGTGGTTCTGGGTATTTACCGGGATTGTGGTTTGTTTTATTGTCGGTGTCGTATCGGGCTATGCACCGGCAGTAAAAGCTGCTAATGTCGACCCCATCGAAGCGCTGCGGTACGAATAATCAAGCGTAGCAAAATAAAAGGGGATTTTGGGGAAACAAAAAAGGGGAGTCTTTTGAGACAGCCCCTTTTAAAAGATATCAAAAAAATTCTTATTTCACCGTATTCATGTGAGCAATAAGGTCGAGAAGCTTGTTTGAATAACCCCACTCGTTGTCGTACCATGCAACAACTTTTACAAAGTTTGGATTCAGTGCAATTCCTGCCTCTGCGTCGAAAATTGAAGTGCGGGCATCACCGTTGAAATCGCTCGATACAACTGCTTCTTCAGTATAACCCAGAATTCCTTTCAGGGACCCTTCGGATGCATCTTTCATGGCTTTCTTTATCTCATCATATGTTGCAGCTTTCTCGAGGCGGCATGTAAGGTCGACAACTGATACGTTGAGGGTAGGAACCCTGAACGACATACCAGTAAGTTTGCCTTTAAGTTCGGGAATAACTTTTGTAACTGCTTTTGCAGCGCCTGTTGATGAAGGAATAATGTTACCGGCTGCAGCGCGTCCGCCTCTCCAGTCTTTCTTTGACGGGCCGTCGACGGTTTTCTGTGTTGCTGTGGTAGCATGTACTGTTGTCATAAGACCTTCAACAACACCGAAGTTGTCGTGTAGGACTTTTACCACAGGAGCAAGACAGTTGGTTGTGCAGGAAGCATTTGACACAAACTGCATGTCGGCAGCATATTTATTATGGTTTACACCCATAACGAACATTGGGGTGTCGTCTTTTGAAGGAGCTGACATAACAACTCTTTTTGCACCTGCTGCAATATGACCTGCTGCAGTTTCTTTTGTAAGGAACAGGCCTGTGCATTCGAGAACATATTCAGCACCAACCTCGTTCCATTTCAGAGTAGCCGGATCCTTCTCAGCCGTTACGCGGATAGCCTGACCGTTTACAACAAGCTTGCCGTCCTTAACCTCAACTTTACCGTCAAACCTTCCATGAACGGTGTCATACTTGAGCATGTACGCAATATAATCAGCATCGAGAAGATCGTTGATACCGACGATCTCTATATCACTTCTTTTTAACGCAGCCCTGAAAGCAAGTCTGCCGATCCTGCCAAAACCATTTATACCTACTTTAATCTTTGACATAACTGTATCTTTAATTTGGTTAATAAATTGAACGTTTTATACGGTTTTTAAATAAAACGTACAAAGATACTACTTTTTTCCTAAAAACAGCGGTGATCAGTAATTTGAAGATACTCTTTTTCTCCTGAAAAGGTAAGAAAACTTGTTTGTCTCGGGATTCAGGGGATCGATAACAACTCCGAACCTGTAACTGACAAACAATGAGAAAAATACAGCTTTATTGTCGGAGGTGGCCATGATTGGTATTTTCTTCGGGAAGGCGCTGAGGCTGGTCCCGACTTCAACGGCGTGGATAAGTTTTTCTTCCTTGCTGTATTCAAAGTTGAATCCGAATTTCCCGTAAACACCCGGAAGGAGTTTCGTTTCATCGAGTCCTTTCGTGAACGGGGCCTTGCTGTAGATGAATTCAGGAGAATGCTCATAAAGGCTTATATCAAGCTTTTGCTCCTTAATTACAAATTCATACTGAGAAACAGGATAAAGAAATTTATAATAAATTGGCTTATATACTGCAAGCGTCGGACCTGCAGAAAAGAAGACCCTTACTGCCACGCCGCCCAGATCAGCTTTCCTGAAAAGCTCACGCTGGTGCCCAATACTCCCCCTCAGATAGAAAACAGTATTAAGCTTACCGTATATGAAAGTACCAGGCGTCTGATAAATGGGATTTGTCTCCCTGTACTCACGGGGAGACTTAAGGTTACCGATTTCAAATTCGTAATAACGCTTGTTCAGATAATCAATCCTCCTGGCATCACGGTAGCTGAGCCCGAAACCGTCAGAATTAAGCAAAACACCGAACGATCTCTCATTTCTGAAGAAGATCTTCTGCTGCTCATTGAGTTCACCCTGTGCCAATGCAGGTATTGCATAGCAACCGGTCAGAATCAATGTTATAAGCAGCTTTCTCATATTGTTTTGCTTACTTATAAAACCAGAAAGGGATGCGTGATTTTTCAGCCTACATTCTCGGTCTGTGTTGCTTCAGCGCCTGCATATGCCGGACATGACTTTTCGTTGCATGAACTTACCGCCAGAGCAGTGAAAAAACAGACAACCAGGATCACAGCAATCTTTTTCATAGAAACCATGGTTTTAATAAAAAACAAAAGTAAAACAATCTGTCTAAAAACAATTCCTGTGCCAAAATAATATTTTCCGGTAAAAATTCCCGTATTTACATTTGATTCTGCAACAGTACATACAAAACATATTTTTTGCATTTTTGTTGTATTATCCGGAACAATCATTTAAAAAAAATGAAAACGGAGATTACTTATATACTGATTTTTTTAGCCATGACAACAAATTCATTATCACAGGAGAAGTTGCCCTTCAATGAACTGTCGGGGCAGGAAGCGCGTGTAATTGAGAAGAAAGGAACTGAAGCCCCCTTTACAGGGAAGTACAACAATTTCTCCGGAAGCGGCACCTATATATGCAAGAAATGCGGAGCCGCCCTGTACAATTCCTCATTCAAATTCAAATCTGACTGCGGATGGCCAAGTTTCGACGACGAAATAAAGGGAGCCGTCAACAGATACCCTGATCCCGATGGGGTCAGGACAGAAATAGAATGCGCCTCATGCGGGGCACATCTAGGGCATGTCTTTACAGGAGAGCGGCTTACAGATAAAAACATCAGACATTGTGTCAATTCCGTTTCGCTCGATTTTGTGCCGGCAAAGCTTGAAGCAGGCAGATATGGTACTGCAATTTTTGCAGGCGGATGTTTCTGGGGAGTAGAATATTTCATGCAAAAGACTCCCGGCGTCATCACAGTAACTTCAGGATTTATAGGAGGACACGTGAAAAATCCTTCATACAGGGAGGTATGTACAGGGACTACCGGTCATGCTGAAGCCGTAAAAATTATATACGATCCGGGGAAGATTTCATATGAAGCTCTGCTGAAACTCTTTATGGAGATCCATGATCCCACCCAGGTGGGTGGACAGGGACCTGATCTGGGAGACCAGTACAGGTCGGAGATCTTCTATCTCAACGAGGAACAGAAGAAAACGGCAGAGAAAAACATAAATATCCTTAAGGCAAAAGGATACAAGGTTGCAACCATGCTGACAAAAGCTTCAGAGTTTTATGATGCCGAAGGCTACCATCAGGATTATTATTTTAAAAACGGCAAGCTTCCTTATTGCCATGGTTATACAAAAAGGTTCTGATAAACAGACCTTTTAAAATATTGACAAACCTATGATTGTAAATAATCTGATGTCGCTTGTAATTCTGAATCTGCAGGACCCGGCCGGTCGGGGAGGAGGAAACGCCACTACCGCAATGTATATTGGACTGGCTGTTGTTGTGGTAATTGCAGCCGGTTATTTTCTTATCCGCAAAAGAAAATAGAATCCCTGCTTTGATCTGGAGGTTTACGGATAAAGTTTTTAAAACTTCATTGGAAATTTTCAGGAACTTACACTGAGTGCCACAGAGAAATCACAGAGGTATTATGTTTGAAAAAAGCATAAGCTGGAATTTTTTAACTTAGTAAA
>CAZWHC010000027.1:0-8988 GCA_964633505.1 uncultured Rikenellaceae bacterium
TGCTGGGTGCTGGGTGCTGGGTGCTGGGTGCTGGGTGCTGGGTGCTGGGTGCTGGTTGCTGGGTGCTGGGTGCTGGGTGCTGGTTGCTGGGGAGTGGATAAAATAAATTACTTACCTTTATACTTTGTTCTCGCTTACGATTTTTCAGTGCTAAATTAATTAAAGACATGAGTAGTTATAAAGACCTGGACATATATGGGATTGCATTTGCTTTGGCTAAAAAGGTTCATATTGCTTCATTAAAATTACCTGCATTTGAACTATATGAACAAGGCAGTCAGATTCGAAGATCTTCAAAAAGCATTAAAGATCAGATTGCGGAAGGATATGGAAGAAAAAGATACAAAGCTGAATTCATAAAATTTCTCACCTATGCACAAGCTTCATGTGATGAGACTACCAGTCAGCTTAGCATGATTCTGGAACTTTATGATGATGTTCCGGATTTTTTTAACATGCTGCCAGAATATGAAAATCTTGGCAAGAAAATTAACTGTTTCATCCAATATGTAGAATCCAACTGGAGACCTTAAACATATATCTTTGACTTTACAGCCAGCAACCAGCAACCAGCAACAGGCAACCAGTAACTACCCATTGACAGACGAATTCTTTAACCAATATCCCCCACCTTCTTGCTGAAAAAAGTCCTTCCCATCATTTTTTTTCGTATTTTCGCCGCGATTTTGAAGGAATAGGTCACGATTGGAGAGATGCAGGAGTGGCTTAACTGGCACGCCTGGAAAGCGTGTGTACCTCAAAAGGGTACCGGGGGTTCGAATCCCCCTCTCTCCGCAATGATAAATTGCTCCCTTCCGCCAGAGCGGAAGGGATTTTTATTTTACAGGTGAACGAGCCATGCCCCGCATGAGCGAGTACAGCTGTAAAATAAAAATCTTAGCGAGCGGAACTCGCTAAGGAGCAATTTATCGTTGTTGGGAACCCCAAAAGGGATCGCCGCAGGCAATCCACGTACTCACCCTCCCGGCCTCCCTCTCTGCTCCGCAAAGAGGGAGGAGAAGTCCCTGCATAAAAAGGTCTTAGTACTCTACTATTGATTAATGCAGATTTTAAAGATCTCCATCAAGGCTCAGCGAAACCAATCCCGTCCTAAGATGGCCTCACCCCCTGGCCCCCACGCCGAAGCGTGGCAGGCTCTCTCCCGGAGGGAGAGGGGAACAAAAAACTGCCCCCCGGTTATGAGGGGCAGCCAACTTTCCTACTCTGGAATGTATTCTGATTGGAGTCAGAAAGTTTCTTTAGTTCTTCCTTGCCATCGACATGGCAGATTGTACTTTCCTGAGAGTCGTCTTATCTCCTGTTATAAATAAGCAATCCTGATCGCAAAACGTTTGTAAATAGAAAAAGAAATCCTTAGGATCTGATTAACAACTGACAATATTAAGAAATTCCATCATCCATCAATAAAGGCTTGCAAGGCTTTTGATGAAATGATTCTATTTATTTATGAATGGCTGATACAGAGGACGAATGGTTTGAAACGGAAGAAGAAATGAAGGGAAAATGGGGGAAGGGGGAGAAGATATGAGTAGTGAGTAGTGAGTAGTGAGTGATGAGAAGAAGGCCCTAAATCGTAAGAATTATTCCTTGTTATGCATATGTATACGTCTATTTTGAAACAGATTTGAAATAAATTACACTATGCCATCAGTCCGTCCTTGTAGCCTGGTTTCATCCATTCGAGATTTTCGTGCCGGAAAAAGGGAGCAAGCTTCATTGCAAACTTTTGCATTTCAGCCTTGTCCATCGGATGGAAATTACGAAGAATCTTAAGATTTGAATCAACAACCTTTTTACTGTCCATACCTACTGCAAGGCCGCTGGGACCATCGAGCGATAAGGCAAATCGAACAAGATCCTCCGGATTTATTCCCTGGATTGTCTCCTTTGGCCTTACTGTCTTCATCAGCATAATCCCCATACCTTTTGCCCTTGCAGCTGGAATAAGAGTCCCCTGCCTGTCCTGACCTGTGTTATAATGATTCATTGCGAAAAGCATGCTGTCGAACCTTCCCGTATCAATCATAGCCCTAAGCGCCAATGCATTGCCATGACCTGAAAATCCAATGAATCTTGTTATACCTTCTTCCTTGCATTTTGAAAATACATCAAGTACTCCACCCTTCCTGCAAATGCCGGCAGCCTCCTCCTCTGTTTCAACGGCATGGATCTTCAGCATATCGACATGGTCGGTCCGGAGACGCTTAAGACTTTCCTCTATTTCAGCCTTTGCCTTGTCGGGTTCGCGTGAGGCAATCTTTGTAGACAGGAATATCTCCTTTCTCCTTGACTTTATAATATGGCCGAGACGTTCTTCACTGATAGCGCCAGTTTCTGTATTTACATAACTGTGAGCAGTATCCCAGTAGTATAAGCCGTTGTCGAGGGCATAATTGCACATCTCAATTGCTTCATCAAGGGTTTTTATATTAAGGAACCTGCTCCCCAGTCCGATCGCGATCCTTGGGATCACCACGCCTGTTTTGCCAAGAACTGCAGTAGGCAATCCTCTCGGATCATACTGACTTTTAACTTGATCCTGCAGACCATTATTTCCCAAGCCTCCAAAATCAAAACTGCTGCCGGCTGCCACAACACCGGCGCCAAGGGCGCTTTTCAGGAATCTTCTGCGTGATACTGGTTCTTTCATGATAATCAGGTATTAATGAACAATTGAAAAATGCCGATAAACCCGATAATAAAAATACAACTATTCAAAAGAAAAAATAATTTCTTCCCTATGAATTTAAGTACAGCCGGTCTTGCGTCGGGTTTGTTTTTTTCATAATTTGGTGTTGTCTCGTTGCTAGTTTTTCAATGTTCAGGAATTTATCAAAGGGTGACTCCTATCACTATTTACTGTTGCAGATAGTCAGGCTGTTGCAGGGTGCAAGGTGCTCGTTGCTGGGTAACAGATGCTTGTTGCTTGTTGCTTGTTGCTGGTTGCTTGTTGGTTTTTGTGCATATGGACAGACCTGCACGATTAGTTCAGTTCATAACGATGTGCCTTGCTTTGGGGGATCGACTGGAACAATAAATATTGTACTAACAGGTGGCTCGGAGCCATATGCATTTGCGTGGACTGGTCCGGGCACATTTTCAGGCACAAGCCAGAACCTTACAGGGCTTTCAGCAGGGACTTACACTGTGACAGTCACCGGAGCCAGTGGATCATGTACAGGAACTGCAAGTGTCATAATCAGCCAGCCCGATCATCCTTTGACAATTGTTACCCAGCCAGCTGATCAGACAGATTGTTACGGAAACACAGTGGAATTCAATGTTATAACCGGTTCCTCATCAGGAAATGTGACCTGGCAGTGGCAATCGAGGCCTCCGGGAGGCAATTTTTCAGATATAGCCGGGGAAACTTCGTCAAGTCTGACAGTTCATGAAATTGGTGTTAACGGGCTGAATATCGATGATACAGAATACAGGGTTATTGTTACAGATGACTGCGGTTCCGTGACTTCCGGATCAGCATTACTGAATATAAATTCAGTAACAGGAATGACCGGAAGAGTCAATTTTACAATCTGTGACGGAGAGGGGACTTCCTATGAGGTTTCTACTGATGGTCCTGTGACAGGCTATCAGTGGTCGTTCAATGATGGTACAGGATGGAATGCGATAACTGACGGAGGGGCATATTCCGGAACAACTACGCAACAACTGACAATTTCAAATGCATCATCCGCTGAAACAGGAGGCTACAGGGTATCTGTGACTTATGTCACACTCAATCAACCGCCTGAGTATTCAACTTGTGTGATAACAACATTTACCCGGAACAGGAATCTTACGGTGCTTCCTCCTGTTTTACCGCCTGTAATAACAGCCGATCAGACATTCTGTAATTCAGGAATTCCTGATCCTCTGACAGCGACGCCTGCCACTGGCGGATCAGGACCGCCATATTCCTATCAGTGGCAGATAAGCACAGATAATGAAAACTGGAATGACATTACCGGGGAACAAAATTTTACATACTCCCCTCCTCTCCTCCTGGCAACTACGTGGTACAGATTAGCGGTAACAGATGAAGGCACACTCAGATGTGGAACAGTTTACAGCTATCCTGTTGCGATTACCATCAATCCCCTGCCGGTAACATCCGCCATTTACCATTACTGATTTATTTCTGCATAATATTTTAAAATCAATCTTATCATGAAAACAAAAAACACATTATTCAGAACCATCCTGCTGATCATGCTGTCAGCAACGGCATCAGGGGTATGGGCACAGCCAGGCACCACCGATCCTGATCATGCCTGTATAAACTCAACAGAAGACTACTGGGTTATCAACACCCCTGGATCGACCTATAACTGGGTACTCTCAGGAGGCGGAACAATAACAGACGGTCAGGGAACAAGCGCTATCAGGATCAACTGGACAACACTGGGGACGTTCAGTTTATCTGTCACAGAGACACTGGCAGGCACGACAAATTGTTCAGGTGAGCCAATCGTACTGCACATAATTGTTGACCCGCTGCCTGTTCCCACAGCTACTGCCAATACACCTTTCACGGGAGGGGATCTGAATCTTATCGGTGGGCCAGGCGGAATGGCATCCTATGCCTGGACAGGGCCAAACGGATTCACCTCCACCGTGCAGAATCCGGTCATTACAGGTGTCACAAATGCTGCGGCAGGGACTTATACCCTGACAGTAACCAATGCAGCAGGATGCTCCGCATCTTCAACTGTTAATGTTACCATTAATACAGTGGATCTTCCAACGGCTGTTGCCAATACTCCATGCGTCGGAGGTGATCTTAACCTTGTTGGAGGACCTTCAGGTATGGTTTCTTATTCCTGGACCGGTCCCAACGGATTTACTTCCAATGTGCAGAATCCGGTAATAACAGGAGTCACAGCCGCTGCCGCAGGAACATATACACTGACTGTAACTAATTCAGGAGGAATATCCTCTTCGGCAACTGTTGATGTAACAATCAATCCTTTACCAACACCTGCCATAGTCGGGCCCAATCCGGTATGCCAGAGTGTCAGCGGCAGCACTGAAATCTACAGAACGGCTTCAGTCGCAGGAAACACGTTTAACTGGACTGTTGTTGGCGGGACATTCAGCGGACAGGGCACAAACCAGATTGCGGTAAGCTGGACAACTCCGGGTGCAGGGTCAGTAAGTGTAACAGAGACTGTTATAAGCACAGGTTGTACAGCTACTTCGGCGATCGACATTACTGTTCAGCCTGCTCCGGTAACAAATGGAATATACCATAACTAAAGCTGTTAACAGGAAATATTTTTAATGAGACAACTGTATTATTCATCCTGAGGCTGTTTGAAAATTTGTTTTAACCGCAAAGAACGCAAAGAAGGCGCAAAGACAATGAAGTTAATGCTTTAATCATTAACTCATTGCGACCTTTGCGCAAACCCTTTGCGTCCCGAGTCCTCGGGATTGAGGTTAACGGATTTCGGCTTTCAGACAGCCTCAAAAAGGATGATTGTGAAAGGGGAAAACGATTGTTTAAAAGACACATATACCTGATCGTCTTTGGCATTATGCATTTCATCACCCTCAAATCTTCAGGGCAGATGACAATGCCTGATCATGTATGTGCAGGACAGACCGGTCATTATTTTGTTAATCCGGGTAAGGTTACAGGCTCAACTTATACCTGGTGGATTGACGGGAATGTAGTGCCGGATCTCAATACAAGTGAATTTACCTCTACCTGGAAATCATCAAAGATATATATGCTCGAAGTGCAGGAACAATCAGCAGATGGCTGTCTGGGGCCCAGGTTATCAGGACAGGTAATTGTTAATCCGATACCTGAAATTAAGGTAAGTGTATCGGATACACTTATATGCAGCGGAGAGATTATTACTATTTCAGTGCAGAAAACTTCGGAATTATTGTGGGGAAAATGGATTTATGATCTTGTTGTCGAGCCTGAGCCTGGAATATCAGGGAATACAGTGAACAGAACATTTACCAGTCCCGAAAATCTCGTTGAAACCCTGTTTAATACTTACAGGTATAAACACAAAGTAGTTTACAGGTTCAGGCCATTTATTGTTTCTGATGAGGGTGTCAGGTCGTGTGAAGGGAAAGAAGTAAAAATCACCGTGTGGGTTAATCCCGGATTCCGATGTATTGAGAGACTTTTAGATATTCCTGATGCCTTTTCGCCAAACGGGGACGGGATAAATGATGTCTGGAACATTATCGGGAAAGATGCCTGGCCTGATCTTGAAGTAACGATATACGACAGGTGGGGACAGCTGGTCTGGAAGTCGGGGACAGGGTATCCGGTACCATGGGATGGAAGGAGACAAGGGATGGATTTGCCTGTGGAGTCGTATCATTATTACATTGAAATGCATAATGGAAGAAAGCCGATTATTGGGAATGTTACGATTGTGAGGTAGAGGGGATGTATTAATTCCTTTCGTGTGGGGCGATGAAGAAGAGAGGACGGAAGACCGAAGACCGATGATCGAAGACAGAAGACCGAATACAGAGGATAAATGAAAGGTTAAAAAATAACAACCATGAATAAGAATTAGCAGAAGTTTAGTATCCCGTACACCACATGCCCAATGCCTCAAGCCGTTTTGCATGAAGGCGGATTACAGATCCGGAATACATCTCCGGAATTGCAGGAAAGGGGATTCATGGAATTCATTGAAAAACCTGTCTTGCATTGTATTTATTACATTTTATTCTTATTTTTGTACGGTATTTAATACATTTCATTAAGCTTTTTGCATAGTATTTAATACATTATTATTTGTTTATTGCCCCTGATACATAACATGCAATTATGATTTACCGCAGGAAATTATACAAGACTCTTCTCGAGTGGAAAAAAAGCAATAATCGAAAACCTTTGATCATAAGAGGAGCCAGACAGGTAGGGAAATCAACGCTAGTTCATGAATTTGGCAAGGAGTTCAGGTATTTTATTGATCTGAATCTGGAAAAGCCCCAGGATAAAAAGCTGTTTGTCAGACTGGACAATGCAACTGACATAATTAATGCCATCTTTTTAAGTAAAGGGATTCCTTTTACTGATGAGCCGACTCTGATTTTCATAGATGAAATACAGGAGTCACCCGAGGCGATAAAGATGCTAAGATATTTCTATGAAGAATTTCATGGCCTTTTTTTCATTGCAGCAGGGTCGTTGCTTGAATTTGCCCTGAAAAAAGTGCCTTCCTTTCCTGTTGGCCGGGTTAAACAAATTGTTCTGCATCCTTTTGATTTTGAAGAGTTTTTGTCGGCCTTAAACAGAAAGGATCTGCTTGATGAAATTGAGAATGTTCCGGTAAGGGATTATGCCCATGATACAATTCTGGATCTTTTCCACGATTATGCAATCATTGGCGGAATGCCTGAAGTAATCGCCAGGTATGTGGAAGAGAAAACCATGATTAACCTGGGAGAAGTTTATGAAGGTCTTTGGCAAAGCTACCGGGATGATGTTGAAAAATATGCTTCAAATTCAACTGAAAGGAAAATTATAAGACATGTAATCGAAACGGCTCCTTTTGAAAAGGATAGAATTACTCTGGCAGGATTTGGGAACTCAAATTACAGATCACGCGAAGTTGGAGATGCTTTAAGATCGCTCGACATGGCCAGGATAATTCAGACGATCTATCCTTCAACTTCTCTGGAACCTCCGGCAACCCGTAACCTGACAAGGAAGCCAAGACTACAGATGGTAGATACAGGCTTGCTGAATTATTCGATAGGCCATCAGGCTGATATGATTGGGCTAGACGATCTTAATGATTTTTCCCGGGGAAAAATAATTCAGCATCTTGTAACACAACAACTCCAGGCTCAAAATCACTCACCTCTTTATAAACCAGTTTTCTGGGTTAGGGAAAAAGCAAACAGCAATTCTGAAGTTGATCTTTTATATCAATATAAGAAATTTCTGGTACCAATAGAAATAAAATCGGGAGGCCATGGGACTTTGAGATCCCTGCATCAGTTCATTGAACAGTCAAATCACAAATACGGTGTGCGGTTGCTGGCAAACAGATTTTCTGTTGAATCGGTTAAAACCCCTAATGGAAAACCCTATTTTCTGATGAATCTTCCTTACTATGCTTCTCCAAGGATTCCTCAGTATGTTGAGTGGTTCATTAAAAACTACTAAAGTTAATCTGGCACAAATTATAGGATTTGATTTCGTACATGTCGTGCGGTATTGCAGTCGTGCAGGTCGTGCTGGAGCCGTACGCCGCACGCCGTTTCACCGGTCGTAACTTCTTCAAAGGCTGGCGAGCCTTCTCCTAAAGCTGACTGCTGGGAGCTGAGAGCTGACAGCTGACAGTTCTGTAAAAAATAATCTAAACAAATCTTGATATATTAATACTAATTGACCAATTATTGCCGTTTTGGAGTATAATTAATGGCTTGACAATTCTTTAAACCACTCTATGATCGATTTTTACCCTGTTGTTTTTTAAATGTTGCCAGTGAATTGCTCCTGTAATACCGATTAAGGTCAGTTCCTTTTGCTGAAAAGGAAGCAAAATTCCTTTGAAGGCAAAATGGTTCATTCTGACGGAAAATCCGTAAAAAGGAGAGAAAAGGACGAATAAACGTCGTGAGTACAGGGTAGTCCTGATTATAATGTTTCTAAATGATTCCACTTATGGAAGTATTTACATTATTGGTCAAAATGTATACATATATATTGGAATTTAAATATAATTTTAGTGCAGTTAATCAGTACATTGGTTTGTGCAGGCCTGTTTGTAGAATCCACTGAAAAAGAGACAAATATCCCTATTCTTTCTGGTGTGCTGGTGTTAATTATGGGTTGATAACTTTTTGCCGGCAAAGCTTTAGGTTTGTTGCCGGATTTGGGATTGTCACCTTCGGTTGAAAGTAAAACAAGTTACTTGAGAGAAGGACCAGTAAATATTGTATTTGCCACTATCAAAGCTATTTACAGCTATGTAA